>CAYVIB010000014.1:26443-102752 GCA_964451365.1 uncultured Cellvibrionaceae bacterium | reverse complement strand
CATTTGCTGGCTCAGTTCCGCGCTTTCCTCTTCGAGCTGGGAAGCGTTGTCGCTGACAATCTTCGCGTTTTCCGACACCTGCTCCGACAGCGAGTAAATGGCGGTGATGTTCTTGCTGACTTCGTTGGCTACCGAGCTTTGCTCCTGCGAGGCATTGGCAATATGGTGGTTCATGTCGTTGATGGTGGTGACGTTGTTGGTAATCAGATCCAGTGCATCAGCCACCTTGCTTGAGGTTTCGATGGTTTCCTGCACCGAATTAATACTGACGTTCATCGACTGATGCGCCTCGTCGGCGGCTTTTTGCAGTTGCAGGATGATCGACTCGATCTCCTCTGTGGAGGTCTGTGTTTTCTGCGCAAGCGAGCGGACCTCGTCCGCCACCACGGCGAAACCGCGGCCCTGCTCACCGGCGCGCGCCGCCTCGATGGCCGCGTTAAGTGCCAGCAGGTTGGTTTGTTCGGCGATTGAGCGGATTACTTCCATTACGGAACCGATGTTTTCGCTGTTGTCCTTGAGCACCAGGATTTTTTCTGCCGTTGCTTCAATCTGGCCGGTCAGGCGGCGAATGGTTTCCTCGGAGGATTTAACGGTTTTGGAACCTTCCTCGGCGGCGCGGCTGGTGTCCTTGGTTCGGTTGGCGGTCTGGCCGGCGGAGCGGGCGACTTCCTCGGCAGAGGCGGTCAGTTCGTTCAGGGCGGTGGAAGCCTGTTCCAGCTCTTTAAGCTGTTGGGTGGTGGACGACACTGTGCTTTCGGTGGCCACCGCCATCGCGTTGACGTTGGTGCTGACTTTACCGGTAACCACCACCACGCGTTCGATAATGCCGGCAATCTGCTCGATTACCAGGTTGAAGTTGTGGGCCAGGTCGGCCACTTCGTCGCCGCCACGGGTCGGCAACCGCTGGGTCAGGTCACCACCACCGGCGGCAATCGCCGCCAGCGAACGGCTGACGTCCGATACTGGCCGTACCACCAGCCGCTTGGTCAACAGGTAAACGGTGCCCAGGCTGAATACCATCAGCGCGGCGATCACACTCATACTCAGCAGCACCTGGCTGCCGAGTACGTCTTCCATTTGCGCCTTGGAGAACGTGATTTTGTACTTGCCGATGGTTTCACCGTCGCGAACGATGGCGATATCGGTCATCTCCACTCTTTTGGCCTTGTCCGTTTCAGCGGTTTTGTCGCTGACAGAGGCGAGGTCCTTGCCCCGGTGGTCGGTAATCATAATATCTGTCACCAGCCCGGTATTCACCAGTGACTTGGCGATGGCTTCGATCTGGCTGAAGTCGTAGGCAAACACAGGTTCCAGAATGGAAGAGTTGATCAATTCTATCTGCGCCTTCGTATCCGCTTCGAACTGCTGCTGCTGGTTTTTGGCGATGATCTGATAACTGACAAAAAGTACCAGCGCCGCAACTACCAGAATGCTCACGGTCAAGGCGGCCATCAGTTTCGTTGTAAGTGATCTTTTATATAACATGTTTTTAAATTCCCGCGATTACCTTTCTTGTTCGGTCAACCCCACCTGCATTTTTTCCGGCCTGTCGGGCAGACGAGATAGATATTTATCGTCCCCAACCCTCCCATCTTTAGCCCGGATGCGGGTTAACCCCTCTCCGGACGCCAGGCGGCAGGTTGATAGCAAAATCACCAGACTTTCAAAAAGTGTAGCTCAACTTGGCGCGTGCAACCTGACAATGTAACGGATGGCCCTACCATATCAGCCTAAAGAGTTGAACCGGCGCCGATAGCCCTCTTTGTTAAGCAGGTCACAAAATCTCTGCTAGGCTAAAAATCAGGCAGAAGAAGATGACGAGGGTAGTGAAGGGCATGCGGCGTGATATGGCGATAAACCGCCGGTTTTGGGTATTTTTGGGGCTGTTTTGTGGCATTTTGAGTGTCAGCGTGGGAGTTAAAGCGGATTCCGGGCCCTCCGTACTCTATAAATTTGTGGATAAGAATGGCCACGTCCGCTACACCGACCGGCCGTCCCATGATGGTTATGTGAAACTGGAAAAAACCTGGAAGGGCTGGCGGGAGCCCCGCCCCATTGCGAATTATCAGGCGAACCTGGCCAGGTACAGGCCGCTGGTGAAAGCGGTTTCGGAAAAATACGAAGTGCCCGCGTGGTTGATCCAGGCAATTATCCATGCCGAAAGCTATTACAACCCCCACGCGGTTTCCCATGCCGGCGCGGTGGGCCTGATGCAGCTGATGCCGGGCACGGCGCGGCGCTACGGTGTATATAACCGGCAGAATGCTGAGCAGAATGTGGAGGCCGGAACCCGCTACCTGCGGGATCTGCTGGATATGTTTGACGGTAATCTGGACCTTGCCCTGGCGGCATATAACGCCGGTGAGCATGCGGTAAAAAAGTACGGCAATCGTATTCCGCCGTATAAGGAAACGCAGAATTACGTGGTCAGGGTAAAAAACCTGGGCCTGCGTTATAAGTCGCAGCCGGGGTAGGGTGGGTACGCTTACCCGTATATGGTCTCCTCCCCATTTGCAAGGGCTTTAAGTTCCGATTAAAAAAACAATGACTAAATCCTTTCCGCTCATAAGCCGGAGTAGATGTCTGGTACGTGGGGTCGGAGGCAAATATAGCCTCATGTCAATTTGTCAAACACCCGCAATAGCAATCCGGCGGTACAAAAAAACCGTGGAGGAACGCGCGCCTCCACGGTTTTTTATGTGCTGCTTTCTCCCTGATCACTCCAAACTGTCACATGCGCCGGAGATATCGAGAATCGTGCCGGGTCCGGTGCCTTGAAATCCAAAAGCGGAGGCCTGTCCCGGATTAAGGCTGTAATTCCAGGACATGGGGCCGAAGCAGGCCCAATTTCCATCCTCGACGGCGGGAACGATAGGGCGGGAATTAAACTGGCTTGTGATTTTGGTCTGATCATCGAATAACAGGCATACTTCCCAGCCCGATAAAACCGATTCGCCCCGATTGGCCAAAGTGATGCTATAGACGAAACCGCTGCTGAAGTTATTGGCGGACAGGGTGCAGGTTGCCTGCGCTCCGGTCGGCGTTTCATCCGTTACTGTAACCTGATGGCTGGCGCTGCCGGTGCGACCGGCCTCGTCCCGCAGTGTCAGGGTGATGGTATAGGTGCCGGCCTGGGCGTAGGTATGGCTTTGCGGAAAGCCGGTGGACTCGGCCGAGCCATCACCCCAGTTCCAGGTGTGGGTGATGCCGGCAGTAACATCGTAAGGTACATCCACAGCTACACTCAGGCCATCAACCGTGTAGGAAAATTCGGCTTCCAGCGGCGGTTGCGTTGTGTCATCGATCACGACAGTGGCGCTGGCGTTGGCTGCATTATGGCCGTCCGTCACACTGAGCCTGACGGTGTAAGTGCCGTTTTCAACGTAGGAATGCGTGGCGGTATTTGCACCGGTACTGTACTCACCGTCGCCCCACTGGAAAATAAATCCCAGCGGATCGCCGTCCGGGTCCGATGATTGGCTGGCATCGCAAGATACAGTTCTACCGGCGCTCACTTTGCAATCCAGTTCGGCCACCGGTGGCAGTGTGTTGCCCGTCGCGGTTACCTGGACGGAAGTGGTATCGGAATATTCGCCGTCGCTCACGGTCATGTATATGGTGTATACGCCGGATTCCACATAGGTGTGCGTGGTTTCCGGACCGACCGGGGTTCCGTCGCCCCAGTCGAATATTGCCTCCAGCGCATCGCCTTCCATATCGGTGGATTCATCGGTGCAATAGACGAGATAGGTTTCAATCGAGGGGCCGCCGCCGGGAGGCGCATCGGCAATAACGGTAACGGATTCGCAACTCAGCGCGGCATCGGGCGGTGTATTTATCACCGGGCCGCCACCACAGGCGCCGCCAAGAATGGCTTCTGTGCCGCTGTTCACATTGCCGTTCAGCGACATGCCTGCATGGATGGTTTGGCCCGCGCCAATCGAGGCATTCCAGCCATAGGGTGTGAAGGTATAGGGGTTGCTGCCGGTAAGTGCCATATGCCAACTGCTGGTCACAGTGATTCCGGCCGAAAATTCGGCGGTAATTGGATCGAGAGTGACCGACGAACTGCCGGTATTGGTAATGGCAATTTGCGCGTTGCCGCCCGAGCCCCAGCTGTGGGTGAGGTTGAAGTCGCACTCGATGGCGGCGCCGGCTCCAGTGTGGATAAAAACAAAAAGTAATGCCGTGAACAACCTGGTCGTGATGGATTTAATCTTCGTATCAAACATGATTTTGTCCCTGCGTTTGGAGGAGAGAGTACGTCGCATGGGCGAGGGTAATTATTTTCTGTATTGTATTAATCGAGCCCGCCTGCCGCGAACATTGAACTCCCCTGTTATCGTTAAAATGAAGAGAACTTACTTGGCAACAGCTTTTACTGCATGAGGCATCGCCGACCGCCAGCATAAACCAAATTGATTTGCAGGTCTCAGCGAAAAAGACCGGCTTTGAAAATTTCGGCGCCAGCTTTTGTGTTCCGTATCCGGGGCCAGTAATAATCCTGCGGTGGCGCGCTGCCACGCCATAAGGAAATACCTGAAATTGATGTCTGCCGGGAAACTATTTCGAATGATTGTTGGAAGTCGAACCCGAAGTGTGAGCCGTAACATGGCTTTTGGATCGGATTAAAGCTGTTTTAGCCAGGTCAGAAATTAAAAGGGTTGTCCTGACCTTTGGAAGTTGTGGGTAAGGGCTCTCCGCAATAGACACACTGCGTTTTTGACGCCAGATTTTTTTGCTTGCATTTCTGGCAGGTGTTCTGCGGCGCGCTTCGATGGCTGCGCGTTTGCATCACCTTTTCCAGGTAAGTATTCAGGTGACCGTGGTTCAGGGAGCTTTTGGATTCCAGGATGGACCACATGGCTTCCACCAGCGCTGTGAGGCGCTCCACTTTTGCTTCAAGGTTCTTGATGTGAACTCCCGCATCATCACTGCCCGCTTTGCCCATTCCGCTCAGGGTGTAGGCATCCATCTCGGGCATGCCTGGACGTTGGCTTTTGCGCGAAAACATCATAATGTGCTCCAGGGTTGCTGATCAGACGGTCCTAAACAAAGTATAGCTTCGCTTCGGGTAAATTCCCGGCGCCTTACCCGGCTTTTCATGGGGAAAGCTCTGTCTAAAGCACGCCCGCCCGTTTGATTTCAAGATAGCTGTTCGCCACCCGCACCGCCAGTTCGTTGGCCAGGCAATCGATTGCGTAAATACCTTTGTCGCGAATCTTTTGATGCACCTGTCTCCGGGTGGCGAGGTACTGATGCACACCGGCGTAATCGAGCGCATCGTCGAGATTGTGTATTGGTTTGTTTTCCAGGTGGTCGATAACGGATTCGCGAATATTTGCCAGCAGCACCACGTGGCGCTTGCGCAGTTGGTTGACCGCCATGGTCAGTTCGTCCACTTCCTCGTCGCGGGAGTTGGTAACCAGAATAATCAGCGAACGCTTTCTTTGCAGGGCGGAGAGTTTTTCCGCCGTCGCAACATAATCGGGGGCACAGTTTTCCGCCTGCAGGTCGTACATGCCATTGAGGATGGTTTTCATTTTACCGCTGCCTTTTTGCGGCGGAATCCAGCGGTGGCTTTTGCCGAAACTCATTACGCTGACGCTGTCGCCCTGCCGCAACGCGATGTAACTTACCAGCAGCAAGGCATTTAGCGAGTGATCGAAATGATTGAGATTATCGTCGGCCGCGCGCATTCGTCGACCGCTGTCCACCACCATAACGATTTGCTGGTCGCGTTCATCCTGGTATTCCTTTGAAATCAGTTTGTTTCTTTTCGATGTCGCGTTCCAGTCGAGTTGCCGCAATGAATCGCCAATGCGGTAATCGCGCAGCTGCAAAAATTCGAGGCCTTCGCCCCGGCGCGGCTTACGTTTGATGCCAATCTGACTGGTGTGATTGTCGGTGGCAAGAATGGTATAAGCCGCGATTTTGGAGAAGTCGGGGTAGACTTTTATCTCCGAAGGCGCCGCGACAAGATACTGCGTATTCCATATCCGCAGCGGGCTCGGAATTCTTACGTGACAGCGACCGATAACAAACGGCCCGCGCTTGAGCGGTTTGATTCGATAGCGCTGGCGGGAATAGTTTCCCGGTGGAAGCAAAATGGTCGCGGGCATATTTTGATGCTGTATCTCATCCGGAATGCTGTCGTACAGTTGTACCTTGACGGGAAAACTGAACCGATGCCGGATTTTCAGTTCCACATGGCTCCAGTTGTTGACTGCCAGGCTTTGAGGCAGTCGGCGCTCAACGAGAACCTTGGGCTGCCGGACCGCCATCAGAACATCCAGCAGGGCGGCACCGACAAATGCGATAAGGGCGGCGATGGAAAACTGCTGCAGATGGCGGCCAACGGTATCGTATTCCCGCCATGTGGCCAGGGCGACCAGCCCGAACAACACAAGCGCAAAAACTAACAACCATTTAACAGCCGCGGCCGAAGGAACAATTTTTTTGCCGTCTAAAATATTCACGTGAGTTTTATGACCGTGGCGCATCGATGTTACGCATAATGTCTCTCAGCACATCGTCCGGGTGCACACCTTCTATTTCCAACTCGGCCGCAAGCAGAATGCGGTGGCGCAAGGCCGGCAGTAACACCTGCTTGACATCATCCGGTGTAACGTAGGTATTGCCGTTAAGCAGCGCCAGTGCGCGCGACGATGCGAGGACGGCGATGGTTGCCCGGGGGCCGGCGCCGCGTGCAACACCGCTCCAGCTTCGCGTGGCGCGCACGAGTTTGACGATGTATTTTATGATCTCGTCATCGACTGTAATTTTCTGCGCAATTTTTTGCAGGCTCTTGATGTGCCCCGCCTGGATCAGGGTTTTGAGTGAACCCAGGTCGAAACCGGAGGGTGAACTGCCCTGACTGATTTTAACCAACATATCCTGCTCGTCGTTTTCATCGGGATAGTCGATAAGCACCTTCAGCATAAACCGGTCCAGCTCCGCCTCGGGCAGGGGATAGGTGCCTTCCTGTTCTATCGGGTTTTGGGTGGCCAGCACCATAAAGGGCTCGAGGGTTTTAAACGGTTCGCCTTCGATGGTGATCTGGCCCTCCTGCATAACCTCGAGCAGTGCCGCCTGGGTTTTTGCCGGTGCGCGGTTAATTTCATCGGCCAGAAGCAGGTTAGTGAAAACCGGCCCCTTTCTTATTTCAAACTCCTGCTTGCCCATGTGGAACATGGCGTGACCCGTGACGTCGCTGGGCATCAGGTCCGGTGTGAACTGCACGCGGGAAAATTCGCCGCCGAAGCATTTTGCCAGCGCGCGTACCAGCAGGGTTTTGCCGAGACCGGGAACACCCTCTATA
Organism: uncultured Cellvibrionaceae bacterium; assembly: GCA_964451365.1. Taxonomy (GTDB): domain Bacteria; phylum Pseudomonadota; class Gammaproteobacteria; order Pseudomonadales; family Cellvibrionaceae; genus CAYVIB01. Next base: position 95,431 of record CAYVIB010000014.1, on the reverse strand, counting down.
AGAATGTGGCCACAGCCGATCAGCGCTACCAGCACCTGTTCAATGATATCGTCCTGGCCGATCAGGACCTTTTTGATTTCATTTTTTATCGCCTGGGCCAGGGCGGTAGCCTGTTCAAAATTATTTCCGGCGGCAGGCTTTTCGTTATGGTCATCGCTCATAGCTTGTCCTTTATCTGTTTCAAAATTTTACATGCGAATAAAAACTGTTGTTTTCTTTTTTCCAGCGGGCGGAAAAAAGCGAATTCGATATCGGTGCGATCGAGCCCCGATAATTGTTCCAGGTGGTCCAGTTGTTCGTTTTCCGGCAACTGGTCAAAATGGCGGACGCGCCTGGTCACTTTGAAGGCGATATCCTTTTTAAGCTGATTGAGCAGTGCCTCCTGCTGGTGGTGGCGCCACAGGAAAACCGCGTTGGCGTGGATGTGCTCGGCAAACTGCCTGCGTTCGATTCTGCGCGGATGATGGACCGGCCCGAGGCGAACGCCGGACTTCCAAAGCCACAGCAACAACGAGAGCACGGCGCCAAGCACCGCGACGGGGGATGCCGCCCAGATCATGGCTGCCAGTGACGGCGCGTCCTGGTTCATCACGAACCACACTTTGCCGCGCGGGTTCACCAGTTGCCAGAGAACGTAGGCATGGTCGAAACAGTGGATTCTGTCGTTGGTCCAGATCTGGTTATCCACGGTAACGTAAATGTAGCCGCTATCAACTTCGTGATAGGTCATCACCACACCATCGTCGTTGGATACCCAGGCAGTCGGTTCCTCTTCGTAAAACAGGATCGTGTTGTCCGGGTAAAAATCCGCGAGTAACGTTTCTTCCTCGCTTTCAAATTCGATTTGCGTGGTTGCTTCGGTGTCGCAGGGATCGGGATTTGCGTGCTCGAATATTTCGCTCAGCGAGTCCAGGTTCGGCTCTTCTTCGTCATTGTCCTTTTCTTCATTGTTCTTTTCCTCGGTGCTGCTATCTTCCGGTACGTCATCCTCCAGCGCGGTTACCTCTTCGGATTTCCCGTCGAGGGCGGCAACTTCCAGCCCGAGCGCATTCAGTATGGGATCATCTCCAGCGGTGAAACCGATAAATGGATTGGCCGTCGATGTAACAAGCGTACCGCCTCGCTCAACCCATTGAAGTAATTTGTCAAAGCGTTTTTCCTTGACGGCGCCACGGCCGTTGATTATAACGACGGTGTCCTGGTCGCCCACTTGTTTGCCGTCCAGCTCCAGGTTGTCGAACAGGGAAAAGTTACGCGTAACCTCGGTGTCCATGTCCTGCCGTTGTAAGTACATTTCCGCCGCGAGGAAGGGATTTTTTCTCGCTTCACGGGTTGGGCCCATGTCCAGTTCTTCCTCTTTCCACTTCAGCAGGTAGAAATACGCATACACGAGAAAACCGATAACAGCGACCACCACGGTAATAACGAAAATTTTTGCTGTTTTGTCACCACTGCTATCGGCCACTGTTTTGCTCCGGTATCCAGACACTGTTCCAGGTGGCGCAGAGATTTTTCGCCTCGCGTTCGTCCGGCAAAATATGCCCGTAAGCCAACTGCCGCCACAACCGCGTTAATACCGTAAAATAATCGATACAGCTTTTGCTGAGCGCCAGTTGCGCGCTGTGCTGCCTGGTAAATTCCAGGCACTCCTGTTCAGTATCCCCATCGTGAATATCGAGGCCTTTTTGAATCAGGTTCAGGAGGCTGGCCCGATAAAGGAGGGAAAGGCTCTCGCGATGGCGGTTTTGATTCCATAGCTCGCACGCGCCGGCGCTGATGTCTTCCGGCAGCGACTCCGCGGTTACGTCAAGGCCAAAAAGGGTTTTTGGCGCTTCACGCCGGCGGCGGACAGGCTTGTCAAAAATAATTTCCCCCAGCCAGTCGCGGTAACGGTAGGCAACGAACAGCACGAGAAAAATGACAGTAATCCACAATATCAATTCGCCGAACTGTGCAATCAAACCGAAAAACCTGCGCGGAAAGCTGAAATCGTCATTCGCTTTTTCTTCCTCGTTATCAAGCTCCAGCCAGGAAAGGTCCGGAACCCTGACCGTTTTTTTCTGGTGAAAAACGTCGTCGGCTTTAATTTTTTCAATTATTTTGCGCGAGCTTTGCCCGTTCAGGTCGAGCATGATTTCCTCGGCCGCCTCCGATGATGCGGACTCGTTGCCGGCAAAGCTTTCCGGCGGGGCGGCGGCGATCAATATCGCGCACAATAGCGTGGCGGCGATCGTTGTCCGGCGTGTCGCCGACTGTCTTTTCTGCACAATATTTTTGAAGGCGATTTCCAGATCCCACGCTTCCAGCCGGATTCGTCGATTGAGGTAAAGCGCAAAACCTGTTGCCACGTAAAACGGGGCGACCAGGGCCATTGAGCAGAACACGACAAAATTCTGCAGCAGGTTAAACCAGTGGTATTTCTGCTCCAGGAGGTATCCGCCCCAATCCATCTCAAGTACCCGGGGCCAGAACATCAGTACAAGAATATAAACGGCAATAACAATAAACATTTCCATATGCATGCCGAAAATGGTGATCCAGGGCGCGGGACTGGAATCTTCCCGGTGCAACACCCGCAGGCGATCCTGTCGGCGCTTGCCGCTCAAACCTTCCAGTTGAATCACCGGCAGATCCATTGACCGTGTGGCGCTAAAGCGCCGCCACAACAGGCTGGCGAATACCTGCATGCCCGCCAGGCGCGGGAAGGCCTTGACGGTTTCCACCGTTCCCGGTCCCGCATCGAATACCGTCTGGCTCAGTATGTGCAGCAGGGGGCGTTCGAAAAGAGGTTTTAACCACCAGATAACCAATGACTGGAGAAAAATGAGATGTGGCGGCAGCAGGCAAAGCAAAACCCACACGGGAAAACTCACCAGCAACCACACTTTGGTCAGCGGCCACCACCAGCGCCGCGCCATCAGCACACCCAGGTCCACAGCCTCCCAGGCGCGGCGCGGGCGAATTTCGATGGTGAGTTTATCGAGATTCATGTTTTATCCTGCCCGCGAGGAAAAAATACAGAATAACAAAGGCCCAAAAGATGCTACCGACAAAATATTTTTGCCAGGCGAGAAGTGCGTTGTTGGAGGACCAGAAAGCTTCAATAAACGCCGCCACAACCAGCATGAAGATCACACCGTAAACCAGTTTGATGGAAACGTGTGCCGCCCGCCGCATGGATTCGATTCGGGTGAGGTTGCCGGGTGCCAGCAGGCTTAACCCAAGTTTCAAACCGGCCGCGCCGGCGATAACGATTGCCGTCAGTTCAAAGCTGCCGTGGCCGATTACAAAAGTAAAAAATGTTTCGGTGTAGCCGATCTGGGTCAGGTGCCCGGCCACCGCGCCGAACAACAGGCCATTATAAACCAGGAAAAAAATGGACCCTACGCCGTAAAGCAGGCCGGATGCAAATGTCTGGAACGAGACGCCGATATTGTTGGCGATGTAAAACCCGAACATGTACCAGTTGGTTTCCGCGTCCCTTGCCTTGCCGACAATGCGGTTGGCCGGATTGTACATCTCCTCGAACTCAACCGCCTGCATGGGGTTCAACACCGTGTATACCAGTTCCGGTTGCCAGAGAACAAAAAAGTACAACAGCAATGCGGGGCCGTACAGCAGTAAGGTGCCGAGCCAAATCAGTTTTTGTTCGCGTCTTACCAGAGCGGGAAATTCGTAAAGAAAAAACTGGATAAACGTCTGCCGCAGGTGGTGCTTGCGTTTGTATAACTGCTGGTGACCACGGACGATCAGCTCGCCCAGCCGATCGACAAGATAACTGCTGTAACCGCGTTCCTTTGCCAGTGAATGGAAGTGACAGATCTTGCGATACAGCTGAGTGAACTCGCCGATGTCGCTGTCGGAGATCGCCGTTTTTTTTCTGCTCCCGGTATTTTCCGCCTGATCGAGTAGCGCTTCGAATTTTACCCAGGCGTCGCCGTAAAGTTTTTCGAACTGTCCCTGTTTCATCTATTTATCCGCACCGCCTATCATTGTATTCGCCATTTGCTTGATTGTTTTTACCGGATCATTGGTATTAATTACCGGCTGGAGAATTTGCGCCAGTTCCCGCTGCCGATCATTTGACAAAAGACGGCTGCGTTCGGCGAAGGCTAAAAGAGCGCGCTGCTCGTCGGTACTGAAGCCGGCCGGAACGGGTTGCCTGCCGGTGATGTCGATAACCGGCTTGGGTTGATTCTGGTGAGCGTAAACCACCATGGTGCCCGCGGCAAAATCGCCGAGGCGTTTGAACTTGTTATTGGAAATGCAGGCAATGACCCCGGTAAGGTAGGCGAAAGGAAGGAAGTCCACCACACGCAACAGATTGCGCAACAGCGAGGCGGCGAAGGTGACCGGTGTACCATCATCGTTAACCACCAGTAGCTTCATGTGCTTTTTACCGGGGGTGGCGCCGCCGCGCCAGACTTCAAAGTACACCGGGTAAAACCACTGCAGCAGGAAAAAAGCGATCATCCCCAGGCCGGCGCCGAATTTTCCGCTGAAGGCGAGCGCGAATGAGAGCGCTATATTGATGGCGAATTTGATCAGCCAGTCGATCATGCAGGCCATCATCCGCGACCCGATTCCGGCGGGGTCAAGGGGAAGATCGGCCCCTTCGGGTGTTTCGATGGCAATCCGGGTATCGGTAATGAGGTTGGCGGTAGTTTCCATGAGTCCTTATTTTTTAACCGCTTTCAGGCGGCCAATCTTTTCGTTATAAAAACGGGTTAACTCCAGTTGTTTGGTTGCAAAGCCGACAGTGGCAAGCCTACCGCATCTTATGGGAGAAAAGAAATAAAACACGACAAATATTTTAAGTTTAGACGATTGATACACCGGGTTAAAAAAATATAAATGGATGGCGCCCGAGGGCCGAATTTGCCTTCCCGTTTATGAAACATCCGGTCGAGCGACTACACTTAGAATGAAAGTCGCCTGAAAGAGGTGGCCCCCGGGGAGCTTTGACACAAGGCCGAGAGAGTGAATTATGCAGTCCTACGATAAAACAGCCCAGCCTGATCGCCGGAAATACACGCGGGTGGAATTTCACGCGAAAGCATGGGTCCGCCAGGGTGGTTTGAGTTACGAGGCGGGCATCGTGGATGTCTCGCTCAACGGCATCCTTTTGGATACGCCCGACACCTACCAGATACGCGCTGACCAACCCGCCGAGATCGTGATTACGCTCAGCGAAAACGCGGTCATTAAAATGCGCTCGCAATTGATCCATAGCAGCAATCATATCCAGGGGTTCAGGATAGAAAGCCTCGATATGGACAGCATTTGCCACCTGCGCCGATTGATTGAATTGAATATGAATGACCCGGTCGCGCCGGAACGTGTTCTCGAGGAGCTTGTTGCTCGCCGTTAGAGGTACCTGTGATGAAGCCAGTAAGCCAAAAAATCTATCTGGAAAGACGACAAAGCGAACGCCTGCCCCACCGTGGTAATGGCACGTTGATCACGTCGGAATCAAGTTGGGCGGCGCATATCATTAATATTTCGTTGCAAGGCGCTCTTGTTGCCTTGCTGGATCCCCATAATCTTGATGAGGAACAGGCGGTCACCCTGCAGATTGCTTTGAGTGATGGAAATTCAATACTGGCTCACGGCCATGTCGCCCACGTTAAGGATCACTATATCGGGCTGGAATGTAAGCCGAATTCCGAGGAGGATGAGCGGCGGCTGCGGGACGTGATCAGGGAGATCGAGGAAAACCTGTAAGTTTTTTATCGGCAGCCCGCGAAACGAAACGTGCCGGATTCAGGAAATACTCGTAAGGTACGGAAAATAAACCACATTGTTGCGACCTTTTTCCTTGGCCCGGTACAAGGCCTTGTCCGCCTGGCCGATCATGTCTTCTACTGTGTACCCTTTGCGGAACGTGGTCACGCCCAGGCTGACGGTAATTTTTTGCACCGATGGAAACGGATGCTTTTCAATTTTCTGTCGCAGTTTTTCCGCAAGGATCATCGCTTCTTCGCGGTCGGTTTCCGGTGCGATGATGGCGAATTCTTCCCCACCGATACGCGCGATGGTATCCAGTTTTCTTACCGAGGATTTCACCATCAGGGCGAGTTCCTGCAGTACGGTATCGCCCACCTGGTGACCAAACGAATCGTTGATCACTTTAAAATGATCAACGTCGAAATAAATTAAAGCAAACTGGTGACCAAACCGTTCCGCGCGCAATAGTTCGTCGTGCAAAAACTTCCTGAATGTGTAACGGTTGTACACGTCGGTCAGGCTGTCCACAGTCGCCCGGTATTCGAGCTTCTTTCGCACATCGGCATAAGCCAGCACGATTGTCAGGATATTGATAATGACAATGAGCGTCGCCACCGGGTAAAACAGTTTCAGATTCTTCATCTTTGATTCAGTGGCCACCTGTGCAAGGAGCACGGCTGAATCGGCAATTTCCCAACTGTATTCGCTCAAGCGCAGAATTTCGTCCCTGAGTTCGGCAGAGGGATTGAGCTGGTGTTCGCGAAGCAGGTATTTTAGTTCCTGCCAGATACTTCTCAACTTGGCTATCCGTTGAATAAAAACGTTCCGCGAGTAATCGCTTGCGCTGTTTCCCCCGCTGTCGATGATGTCCTTAATGTGTTGGTCAACGGTTTTTGAAATATCGCTGCAGACCTGGTCGCAGCCTTCCAGTTCCAGTTTGGTCAGGCGCTGAATGGCGCCCCGTACGATGCCCGCGGTATTGATCAGATAGGGGTCATTTTCCAGAACCTGGTTGGTGTTGTAAGTGAGATACATCAGCACCGCGGTAAGGCAAATAAGCACTGCGGAAATAAGCATGAGACTGGATGATATTTTGTTTCGTTTGATCAAGGTAAAGACACCGGTAAATCCGCCCGGGCCTATTTTAAGAGGTAAAGGGGGTTCCTTCGAACTACAAAATCACAATATTTATACGAAAATAGTCTAAGGTTTTGCCGCGGTTATTCGGTTGATTCCGAATTTGTACCAGGATGCTTTAATCTTCGTTTAATAGCGAACTTTAATACCGTTTTTATGCGACTTGCCTGGGAAATTTTCTTATCGGCACCCGATTAAATCGCTTCCAGTGCCTCACTCAGTTTTTTCACCGCAACCACTTCCATTCCGCGCACCGGTTCCTTCGGCATGTTGCCGTGGGGGATGATGGCTTTTTTGAAGCCGTGTTTGGCCGCCTCGCGCAGGCGCTCCTGGCCGCTGGGCACCGGGCGGATTTCCCCCGCCAGTCCCACCTCGCCGAATACCACCAGTTCGCGCGGCAGAGGGCGGTCGCGAAAGCTCGACACCAACGCCAGCAACAGGGCCAGGTCGGCACTGGTTTCGACAATTTTCACCCCGCCCACCACATTGACGAACACGTCCTGGTCGCCGGCCATAATGCCGCCGTGGCGATGCAGAACCGCCAGCAGCATTGCCAGTCGGTTTTGCTCAAGCCCCACCGCCACCCGTCGCGGGTTGCCCAGGCTGGAGTTATCCACCAGCGCCTGGATTTCCACCAGCAGCGGTCGGGTGCCTTCCCATACCACCATCACCACCGATCCGGAAGAAACCTCGTCCGCCCGTTGTAGGAAAATGGCGGAGGGGTTCGACACTTCCTTCAGGCCCAACTCCGTCATGGCGAACACACCCAGCTCGTTGACGGCGCCGAAGCGGTTCTTGGTGCCGCGTAGCGTGCGGAAGCGTGAGTCGTGGGAGCCTTCCAGCATGATGGAGCAGTCGATCATATGCTCCAGCACCTTTGGCCCCGCAAGGCTGCCGTCCTTGGTCACGTGACCCACCAGTATCAGTACCGTGCCGCTTTGCTTGGCGAAGCGGGTCATGGCGGCGGCGGATTCCCGCACCTGGGAGACGCTGCCCGGCGCCGACTGGATATCGGCGTGGTGCATCACCTGGATGGAATCCACCACCATGGTTTTGGGGCGCACCTGGTCGGCCGCCGCGATAACGGCATCCACGTCGGTGGCGGAAAGCATCTGGAGTTTTTTCGTCGGCAGTCCCAGCCGTTGGGCGCGCATCGCCACCTGCTGGAGGGACTCCTCGCCGGTCACGTACAGCGCGGAGTGCTGTTCCGCCAGATGACACAACGTTTGCAACAGAAGAGTGGATTTGCCCGCACCGGGATGACCGCCAATCAGCACCACCGATCCGGGGACAAAGCCGCCGCCAAGCACGCGATCGAATTCCTCCATACGGGAGGAGAAGCGGGGCAGTTCCTCCAGGTTGATATCCGCCAGGGGGATAACCTTGCTGGCACTGCCCCCCCCGTAACCCTGGAAGCGATCGCCGGTTTTCGCCACGCCGGCGAGTCGCACTTCCTTGACGGTGTTCCATGCGCCGCACTCGGTGCACTGCCCCTGCCATTTGGCAAAGTCGGCGCCGCAGTCGTTGCAGACAAATGCTGTTTTTGATTTGGCCAATGAATTTTCCTACTCTATTTTGGAGGTGCCGTATTTTTGAGTTGCCATTTCAGACGGGTTTCCGCGCAATTTGCCACGGATGTCCATCCACACTTTACCCAGCATGTTTTCACCCCGCAGGTCGCGACCGATGCCCCAGTAGTGGTCAAAGGCGGAGGTTTCGGTAATTAACTGATCGCCGCTGGCGAGAATGAATTCCTTCACTTCCGGATACATCATGCACTTGGTGTACAGGCCCCGGGTCATCAGCACACGCCGCAGGTTCTTCCAGCCCTTGCGCTTGCGCCGGAACCAGGGGTTGCCGAGCCGGTAGGCCTCTTGGGGGCTTTCCGCCTGGGCGATATTATGGCCGTTGCCTGCCGCAAGTTGCGCCTGGAAATAGTGCTCCACTGTCGGCCAGTGCCGGTCTTCCAGCAGGATCGGGTGCGGTGAAAAGGTGGACAACAGGTCCTCTTCATCAAAACGGGAAAAGCGCAGGGCGTTTTCGAAGGTGAGGTTGGGTTTGAACATAGTCTGGCCGGGACGGTAAAAAGGCTCCCAATGCTACGTCCTTTTTTGCTTTAACTCAAAGTGGGATGCTGGCTGGTATGCAGGGCGGGTAAGCGAAGCAACCGTACCTCCGGATTGGCAAGGCCGCCTGTGCGGAGCGTTCCTTAAATGGTAGAGTACCGCCCCGATACAGAGTTATAACGTTAAATGAAAAGTTCGCTGATTCCTGAAAAACCCATCCTGGTATACCCCTCTCTCGCCAACACCGTTGGCCTGGACGAAGCCATCCTGCTGTCCGTGTTTTCCGACCTGACCCAGGGGCTAACGTCGAGTTTTCGCAACGGGTATGCCTGGTACGCGCTGGAAACCGGGTGCTGCCGGGAAGCGCTGCCGTTCTGGCAGGCGCACGACATCCAGCGGGTATGCAACAGCCTGCGCGACAAGGGCGTATTGTTGATCGGCGCCTCGGCTTTCGGGGCGGATGCGACTTTCCGCTTCGCCTTTAACGAAAAGGTAGTGAAGCCGGACGAGAAAAAGGCGGCGCCGGCAAATATGCCGCCTGCACCCCAGCCGGAACGACGGATCAGGCCGGCGGACAAGCCGAACCAACACGCGGCGCCGCCGTTTGGTAAAAACTATATCGCCCCCAATTGGCAGCCGCACCCGGACACGCTGGCGCAACTGGCGCAGCACAATATTCCATCTCACTTTGCCTTGGCGCAGGTGCCGGAGTTCGTCACCTACTGGCGGGACCGCCGCGAGGCGCACCGTTCGTGGGAGTCTAAGTTTCATCAACACGTTTTGTTCAAGTGGCGCAATTACGAGGCGCAACAGCACCAAAAGGAGCAGGAAATCGCCATGCATCCCCAGTGGCGGCCAAGCGCGGATGCCATGGATGTGCTGGTTGTTCAGGCGGGGGTAAGCCGGGATTTTATCGAGGATGCGATTCCCGAGTTTATTCTGTATTGGCAGGAGCGCGGCGATGTGACCAAAACCTGGAACAGCAAGTTTATCCAGCATGTCAAAATCCAGTGGAAGAAGTATCACTCGGCGCTTGAGCACAGCACCGACCCGAAACCGATTTCCGGCGACTGGCAACCGTCGGAAGATGTGTACGATGTATTGCGCCTGGCGAATATCGATCTCCAGTTCGCGCGGGAATTGCTGCCGGAATTTGTTATATACTGGCGCGACAGTAATCAATTGCACACGTCGTGGAACACGCGCTTTTTGCAGCATGCCAAAAAACAGTGGGCGCGGCGGCATTCGCTGGCAATGGCGGGTGGCGATTTGACTACCGACAGATCAACAAGAGAGATTTCCCTTGAAGAAAAACTCACCGACAGAAGTTGGGCCCAGTAAAACTGGCGATGGTAAAAAGCAAAAATTCAGTGAAGCCCATGTCGATGCCATCAACCAGGCTTTTGCCCTGTTGGAACTGAATTACCACAACCAGTTTTTCAAGGCGTTCAGCAACCAGACCAACCTGAACACCATCAAGCGCTTTTGGCTGGAAACTTTGAGCCGCTATTCACCGGCAACCATTCTTCGCGCGACAAAACACGTTATTGAAAGCAGCGAATTTCTTCCCACCCTGCACACCATGATCGAGGCGTGCGAGAAATCCAACGATCGCGGCCTGCCGGAAGTTCACGCGGCTTACGTGGAAGCCTGCCGGGCGCCGTCACCCAGGGCGGAGTACCGCTGGAGCCACCTGGCGGTTTACTATGCCGGCAAGGCGAGCGACTGGTATTTTTTGCAGAGTAATCCCGAGTCCGTGGCCTTTCCGATATTTAAAAAGAATTATGAAGAAATCAGGCAGCGCGTCAGCCAGGGGGAAACACTGAAGCCGCCGGCGGTGCCGAAAATCGCGGACCATGTCGAACAGCCAGTGTCCAAGCAGCAGGCGCGGGAAAAAATTGCCGCCTTGAAGGAATCGCTAAAAATATAAAACAATAATTGACTCACCGATGACTTCGTTACCAAAAAAAATCCTTGCGGCCCTGTTTACTGCATACATTGTTTTTAGTCTGTTGCTGGTTTTATTTTTAACCCACTATTCGATTGAGGAAGAAACCGGCTTCGTTTTAACGTATGCGCCGGACTTTAAAGCCATTGAGGATATCGACCAGCGCAAGCAGGCTTTCTTCGATTACTTTGCCCCTATCATCCAGCAAAAAAACAACACGCTTATCGCGTTGAGGACAAAGGTGATCGACCTCACCGGCAAGTACCACGCGGACGGGAAACTGGGCCGGCGGGAACAGGCAACCCTGAACTGGCTGCTGGAAAATTACCACGTCTCAAAGGATATTCCGGTAAGTGAGCAACTGGCGGAACTGGAAAAACGCGTTAACACCCTGCCGATGTCCCTGGTGCTGGCCCAGGCGGCCAAGGAATCCGCCTGGGGAAGGTCGCGGTTTGCCCGCCAGGGAAACAATTTTTTTGGCGAGTGGTGTTTTACCGAGGGTTGTGGAATCGTGCCGAAAAAGCGCCCGACCGGCGCATACCATGAAGTGAGAAAATTCAGCTTTCCGGCGCAGTCGGTTTTTTCATATTTTAAAAATATAAATACCCATCCCGCCTACGAAGAATTGCGGAAATTGCGCAGCCAACTGACGGAAGCGGGGCAACCGTTAACGGGTTTAAGCCTTGCAACGGCTTTGGGAAATTATTCCGAACGGCGCGAACGTTATGTCAGGGAAGTCAGGTCGATTATTGTCGACAATAACCTGGAGGAATACGCAACGGAACTGGCACAGCGGGAAAATAAATAAGTTAAACGCTGTAAAAAATTATTTTGGCAGGTCAAACAAAAGTCTTATTCTGGGACTTTTTTCCGTGATTTTAATCGAAAGAAAGTCCTACACCTTCATCAGTCAGACGTACAACTTTTAATAACGCGGTGGAAGAATTTTCCGAGTCGGTGTACAGCCTTGCTTCCAACTCGTCACCAATCGAAATGTAGTGAACCAGATCGCGACAGGTAACAAAAACGCCAGTGTCGGAAATATCCCGGGTTTCTGTAACCACTTCTCCTATTTCGCGGTGAATCAGCTTGACTGCGCACTTAACCAGCTTTCTGCCGTGTTTTCTGAACGGTGACATCTCCAATCAACCCCGGATAACGGAGTCCTCAACTACAGCTTTACAAGATGGGGCAATAGTTTGTCACCAGATTCAAATGGATTCAAGCGCGTGAAGTAGGGATATGTGACTAAAACCAAAACATTGGCGCCGGGAACATTTAACTTGTCGCGCACTTGCCTGTAGTCATCCCGATTATTACCGCTACGATTTTAAAACCTCCACGCCATCCACCTTTTGGAAACCGCGTGGCAATTTATTGCCGCGCCGGCCCCGTTCACCGAAATAATGTTCCAGATCCTTGTTTTTCAAGGTTAAATGCCTTTTCCCGGAACTTATTTTTAACGAATCGGATTCCGTTATTACCACCAGGGCCAAAACATATTCCTCCCGCGCCTGAGCTCGCGCGCTGGGAATATTAATTATTTTGTTACCCTTGCCGCGCGCAAGCTCCGGCAGTTCGTCGATATTGAATGCCAGCATGCGCCCTTCGTTGGTAACCGCCACCAAAAATGAATCTGCGTTTTCGATAATGCTTGGAGAAAGCGCGCGACTGCCTTTTGGCAAGGTTAAAAGTGCTTTGCCGGACCGGTTTTTGGTAAACATGTCTTCCATTTTTGCTACAAAACCATAACCCGCGTCGCTGGCCAGTAATACTTTTTGCTGATCGTCACCAAACAACAACCCTTCAAAAGTAGCACCGCTTGGCGGATTCAATTTACCAGTGACCGGTTCGCCCTGCCCGCGCGCGGAGGGAAGATTGTGGGAAGGCAACGCATAACTTCTGCCGGTGGAGTCCAGCAGGATGATGTTTTGGTTGGTTTTGCCCCGGGCGGCGAATTTAAATTTGTCGCCGGCTTTGTAGCTTAAACTAACGGGGTCGATGTCGTGACCTTTTGCCGACCGTATCCAGCCTTTTTCCGATAGCACGACTGTAATGGGATCGTTGGTCAGCAGTTCCGTCTCGCTGAATGCCTGGGCTTCTTCACGCCGTACCAGGGGGGAGCGACGATCATCGCCGTAAACTTTCGCCACCTCCAGCAACTCGTCACGGATCAATGATTTCAGGCGGCGGGCCGAGGCGAGAATTTTTTCCAGTTCCTTGCGCTCTTTTTCCAGTTCCTGTTGCTCGGAACGGATTTTCATTTCCTCCAGCCGGGCCAGTTGGCGCAGGCGGGTGTCGAGAATGTAGTTGGCCTGATCTTCCGACAGCTCGAATCGCTCGATCAATTTTTCCTTCGGTTTGTCTTCGGTGCGGATGATATGAATCACTTCATCCAGGTTTAAAAAGGCAATTAACAAACCGTCCAGCAAATACAGGCGTCGGGCGACCCAGTCCAGCCGGTGCTGCAGGCGGCGGCGCACCGTTACCATGCGAAAGCTCAGCCATTCGCCCAGCATTTTGTCCAGCGGTTTCACTCCCGGACGGCCATCGATACCGATAACATTCAGGTTGATGCGGTAGCTGCGCTCCAGGTCGGTGGTGGCGAACAGATGGTTCATTACCGCCTCGCTGTCCACCCGGTTCGAGCGTGGCACCACCACCAGGCGGGTGGGGTTTTCGTGATCGGACTCGTCCCGCAGGTCCACCACCATGGGCAGCTTTTTCGCCTGCATCTGGCCGGCGATCTGCTCCAGCACCTTCGCGCCACTCACCTGGTGGGGCAGGGCGGTAATCACGATATCGCCCTGTTCCATGGTCCAGATCGCGCGCATCTTCATGCTGCCGCGGCCGGTCTCGTAAATCTTCCGCAGTTCATCACGCGGCGTAATGATTTCCGCGTTGGTGGGCATGTCCGGGCCCGGAATGAACTCGCACAGCTCAGCGGCGGTGGCCTTCGGGTTTTCCAGCAGGTGGATAGTGGCGTTGACCACTTCCCGCAGGTTGTGGGGCGGAATGTCGGTGGCCATACCCACGGCGATACCGGTGGTGCCATTGAGCAGCACGTTGGGCACGCGGGCCGGCAGTACCTTGGGTTCGTCCAGGGTGCCGTCGAAGTTGGGTTGCCACTCCACCGTGCCCTGGTCCAGTTCGGCCAGCAACACGTCGGTAAAAGCCGCAAGCCTCGACTCGGTGTAACGCATGGCGGCGAAGGATTTGGGATCGTCCGGCGAGCCCCAGTTGCCCTGGCCCTCGATCAGCGGATAGCGGTAGGAGAAGGGCTGGGCCATCAGCACCATGGCCTCGTAGGCGGCGCTGTCCCCGTGGGGGTGGAATTTACCGATCACGTCACCGACAGTGCGGGCGGACTTTTTGAATTTGGCGCTCGCCTTGAGCCCCAGTTCGCTCATGGCGTACACGATCCGCCGCTGAACCGGCTTGAGCCCGTCCCCCACATTGGGCAGGGCGCGGTCCAGGATCACGTACATGGAGTAGTCCAGGTAGGCTTTTTCAGTAAATTGGCTTAAAGGGAGTGTTTCTTCGGCTTCGATTTGAGTGATATCTGTCATGGATCGTCGGGTATGGCCTTTCTCGTTGGCTGAGGACGCGCGATTGTAACAAAGTTGACGGGCCTGTCTGAATAAATCCCTTCCAGCAGCGGTATGACTACCGCACGCCAGATTCACTGTCGAAGGGTGTGACGGTGTTCACGAATTTGGCAATGTCGCCGGAATCAACTCAAGAAATGATAGCGGATAGCATGGCTGATCAAAAAATAACTGCTAAAGTTATAGAACGACCTCATAGTTGCCTTGACTCTAAGTTTAAAAAAATTTTCCTGTGCCGCGGGCAACTAGGGGGAAGGTTTCGATAAGTCTGTAAGGTTTGTACGAAAATTTTCGAGATACAGGTTGGCCTCCATGTCCCGCAGTCAATTTTCCGAAGTGTTACCCGCGAATCCCGAACCGGACTATCCCAGTCTGCACAAGCTGAGCAGGGATTTTGGCCTTTGTCTTGTCAGGCGCCAGGCGGCCGGGCGGAACACGCTGGATCATTTCCTGGTGGTGGATGGCGAAGGCGAAAACGCCGAGAAGCTGACCCCCGTTTTTGCCAGTGAGGCGGAACTTGAGGCTTACGCGACGGATAATATGATCGATATTCTCCACCGCTATCTCGGGGAGGAGCAGCCCCAGCCGGGGCCATTTCTTTCTTTCAATTGACTTCAACCGAGACGTTACCGCCGGGTCATCCAATCTTCCGGCCAGCCAGTTCATTCCAGCACCTGCTCCATCTCTTCGAGCAGGTCCAGCGGTTCCACTTCGTGCCCTTCCAACTCACCATTCCAGTTGGGGCCAATCAAAATAACATCCTCGTGCAGCCCGGGCAGCCAGTCATCCAGTAGTTCCTCGACGGAAATGGGAATAACCTCATATTCGGACCACTCGTCGACGCAGTGCCGCTGGGCGTACTCCGGCTGCGACCAGAGCGGCATCACGTCGATGCCTTCGTTGCCGTTGCTGGGGCAAAGCGCCCAGCCATCGCCGGTCTCCAGGCCCCAGACACAGCCGGTGGCCAGTGCCTCCTCAATAAAGCGGTTATAGTTTTCGTCAAAATCACTGCCGGGCACAACTTCATCATTCATGGGTATCTCCTTTGGGGACGCCAGCCCTAGCCAAAGCGGCTGTCCGCGACGAAGGGGTTGGTTTTGCGCTCGTACCCGAAGGTGGACTTGGGGCCGTGTCCGGGTATAAAGGTGACATTGTCTCCCAGCGGCCATAAACGCGTGCGAATGGAGCTGATCAGCTGCTGGTAATCGCCGCGCGGGAAATCCGTTCTGCCGATGGAGCCATTGAATATTACATCGCCGACAAACGCGGTAGCGGTGCCCTCGTTGAAGAAGATAATGTGGCCCGGCGTGTGCCCCGGACAGTGCCGGACCAGGAATTCCACGTTCCCCACCCGCACGGTATCCCCTTCTTCCAGCCAGCGGTCCGGCGTAAACCCGTTTACCGGTGCAAAGCCCATCATTTGCGCCTGGGTGTCCAGCCCGTCAATCCAGAAGGCATCGTCGCGGTGGGGGCCCTCGATCGGCAGGTTCAGGCGGGAGACCAGTTCCGCCGTGCCGCCGACATGGTCCATGTGGCCGTGGGTGAGAAAGATTTTTTTCAGGTTCACTCCCGCCTGTTCCACGGCGGACAGCACGCGGTCAATTTCGCCGCCGGGGTCGATCACAGCGGCATCGCGGGTCTCCTCGCACCAGACCAGCGAGCAGTTTTGTTGAAAGGGTGTAACGGGAACGATTCGGTACTGCATAACCACTTCCGACAAGGAATTGAGAGGGTCAACCCGATTGCGCGGATTGCGGGCCGGCCGCCGGGATGACTGAAAGTTGGGGAAAATATACTTGAAACAGGAAGCAAAGTTAAATTGTTGGTGCGATCTGGCGCAATATCGGGTTTACCCTGGGGGACAAAGTTTGGGTTTGTCCCGGCAGGCCGGTGGGGAAGCTCCTAGAATAATAGAAGCGCCACGGAAAATGAGATGACATCAGTGACTCCACTCAGCGAAGACCAACGCGACTGTCTGCAGGAAGTGGCCAATGTTGCCATGGGAAAAGCGGGAGAACGGCTGGCGCGCCTGTTGAGAACACCGGTAGTGCTCTCGATACCGCATATCGCGCTGATGGAGCCGTCCGATATCGCCATGGCGCTTTATTCGGTGGACAGTACCGAGTCGGTGTCCGGTGTCTGCCAGGGCTTTATCGGCGGCGGGATTTCCGGTGAGGCGATGCTGCTGTTTGACGACACCAGTTTTGCCGATCTGGCATTGTTGATGAACTACGACGATGAACTGGACGAACAAGCGGAGCGCGAACTGCTGATGGACACCACCAACGTGTTGTTTGGCGCGTGTCTCAGAGGCATTGCCGAGCAACTGGATATGGACTTCAGTTTTGGCCCGCCCACTGTTCTCGGCCAGCACCAGAAAGTGTCGGAGATTTTTGATGCGGAAAATGTGAAGTGGCAAAAGGCGCTGGTGATCGAAATCAACTATCGACTCGAGGGGTACAACGTCAACGCCAACCTCTTGATTATCATGACGGACCAATCCATTGCCCGGCTGGTGAAAAAGCTGGACTACCTGCTGAGCTGATTCGGCGAAAGAATGATTAAAGACTATGTCCACCCCGAAAGAAGAAGATTTTTTACATGAATTCCACTGGCTCATGGATGTGCTGCAGAATATCGACGTGGGGCTGGTGATTCTGGACAGGGAGTTCACTATCCGTTTGTGGAACGGTTTTATGCAAAATCACAGCGCCAAACCGTCCATCAACGTTATCGATAAAAATATCTTTGAACTGTTCCCGGAATTGCCCGAAGCCTGGTTTCGGCGCAAGGTGGAATCGGTTTTCCTGCTTCACAATTCCGCCTTTACCACCTGGGAACAGCGGCCGTATCTTTTCCGCTTCGATAATTATCGCCCTGTTACCGGGCTGGCGGATTTCATGTACCAGAACAGCACCATTATTCCGCTGAAGGACACCAGCGGCAATGTGGAACACATCTGCCTGATTCTGTACGACGTAACCGAGGTGGCGGTAAGCCGTTTGCGCTTGCAGGAGGCCAACAAGCGCCTGCACCTGATGAGCCGCACCGACGGGCTGACGGGGCTGCTCAACCGCAAAACCTGGGAAGAGGAAGTGGGTGAGGAGTTCGGGCGGTTCCAGCGTTACAACCGCACCAGTTGCATGCTGATGTTTGATATCGATCACTTCAAGGAAATCAACGATACCCATGGTCATGTGGCCGGCGATGAAGTGATTCGCAAGACCGCGGGGTTATTAATGGAAAGTATCCGCAGTGTGGATATCGCGGGGCGTTACGGTGGCGAGGAGTTTTCGCTCATGCTGGTGGATACCGGAATCAAGGGAGCAAAAGTGGTTGCCGAGCGTATTCGCAGGCAGGTGGAAAGGTGTGTTGTTGAGTCGGATGAAAGCAAAATCCGATTCACTATCAGCCTGGGCGTGGCGGAGCTGACCCGGGGTATTGAAACCACAACGCAGTGGATCGAGCGCGCCGATAAAGGTTTGTACCAGGCCAAGCATTCCGGCCGCAACTGCGTTTGCCTGTATAGCGGCAATTAACGACTGGTCAGAAATTTATTCGCACCTATCCTCAAAATTGCCTGGGTCACGGTTTATCGACGTAGCAATTTATAAAGTATTCGGCTTCGACCGTCGCCTGTCATCGGCGGAAGCCTTCCCGCCGACGACAGCCTCGCTATGTGCAATGCGGCAATTTAAGATGGGCGTTGGAACTTTTAATTATTCGTAACGCTTAATTATTCGTAACTCTCATTTATCGGCGGGGCAGCCTGGGCCCGCTCCACGTAGTCCTGATATGCCGGAATCGCGATAGCGGCAAGGATACCCAGTAGAACCGGTATGGCGAGGACAACAATCCAGTGCCAGGTTTTATTGGGCGGCGGCCTTAAGCCAAAGTTATTGGTGCCGCGCGTGCCCGGCCAGAATAAAATATAAAACGCGAAGAAAATGTTCAGCAGCGGCACAAACATCAATAATGCCATCCAGCCTGTCTTATCCAGGTCGTGCAATCGCTGAATCATCAAAATCACGGTGATTACAATCACGGCGAGATAAGCAATGCCGATAATGAGGCCACCAACAATTGCGGCCACATCGCCCATCGCAAACAAAACGGCGGCGGGAATAAGCGCGGCATAAAACGCGATGGTGATAAGCATGCCGTGGGAAAAATAACGTAAGCGGCCGATACGGCTGCTGGGTGAAAAAAACCGGATTTCCCCAAAACCATCTTCATCAACGGTGAGATCACCTTCCGGTGACTGGTAAGGATTGGCTGCCATAGTAAGCTCCATGTTTATCTTTTTATGGAAGGAGCGGCGCACTTTGTCGCGCCGCCGTCTAAGACAGTATAGATCAGGCTTTAAGCGGCTTGTATTTCATGCGCTTGGGCTGGGCGTTCTCACCTTTGCGTTTGACGAAATCCTCGTGATACTCGGTGTAGTTACCCTCGAAGAAAACCACCTCGCTGTTGCCTTCGTAGGCCAGGATATGCGTGGCCACGCGGTCCAGGAACCAGCGGTCGTGAGAGATGATCAGCGCGCAGCCGGGAAAATTCTGGATGGCTTCCTCCAGCGCGCGCAGGGTTTCCACGTCCAGGTCGTTGGACGGTTCGTCCAATAACAGCACGTTGGCCCCCTGCTTGAGGGTGTTGGCCAGGTGCAGGCGGCCGCGCTCCCCGCCGGACAATTCGCCCACCCGTTTTTGCTGGTCGTTGCCCTTGAAGTTGAAGCGGCCGACATAGGCGCGCGAGCCCACCTCGTAGTTGCCGATGCGCAGAATGTCCTGGCCGCCGGAAATTTCCTCCCACACGGTTTTGTTGTTGTCGAGGTTCTCCCGGCTTTGTTCGACGTAGGCGACCTTGACGGTATCGCCGATGTCGATGGTGCCGGCGTCAGGCTTTTCGGTTCCGGCAATCATGCGGAACAGGGTCGATTTACCCGCGCCGTTGCCGCCGACGATACCGACTATCGCACCTTTTGGAATGGAAAAGGACAGCTTATCGATCAGTAGGTTGCCTTCGAAACCCTTGCTGACATCCTTGAATTCGATGACCTTGTCACCCAAGCGGTCGCCGGGCGGAATGTAGATCTCGTTGGTCTCGTTGCGCTTCTGGAAGTCCTGCGACTGCATCTCCTCGAACCGGGCCAGTCGCGCCTTGCTCTTGGCCTGGCGCCCCTTCGGGTTCTGTCTTACCCATTCCAACTCAGCCTTGATGGCTTTCTGCCGCGCCGCCTCGGTGCGCTCCTCCTGCTCCAGGCGCTGTTCCTTTTGTTCCAGCCAGGAGGAATAGTTGCCTTCGTAGGGAATGCCGTGGCCGCGGTCCAGTTCCAGGATCCAGCCGGCGGCGTTGTCGAGGAAGTAGCGGTCGTGGGTGATGGCCACCACGGTGCCGTTGAAGCTCTGCAGGAAACGCTCGAGCCAGAATACCGATTCCGCATCCAGGTGGTTGGTGGGCTCGTCCAGCAACAGCATGTCGGGGCGCGACAGCAACAGGCGGCACAGGGCCACACGGCGTTTCTCGCCGCCGGAAAGCTTGGTCACATCCGCGTCCCACGGCGGCAGGCGCAGCGCGTCGGCGGCCACCTCCAGCGTGTGGTCCAGGTTATGCGCATCCCAGGCCTGGATAATATCCTCCAGTTCGCCCTGGCGCTTGGCCAGTGCATCGAAGTCGGCGTCGGGTTCGGCGTAGGCGGCATAAATCTTGTCGAGTTCGGCCAGGGCGTCCACCGCATCCTGCATGCCTTCCTCCACGTTGCCGCGCACGTTTTTCTCGGGGTTCAGTTGCGGCTCCTGCGGCAGGTATCCCACTTTGATGCCAGGCATCGGGCGCGCTTCGCCGTTATAGTCATTGTCGCGCCCGGCCATGATTTTCAGCAGGGTGGATTTGCCCGCGCCATTCAGGCCGAGCACGCCGATTTTGGCGCCGGGGAAAAAGGACAGGGAAATATTTTTCAGAATCTCCCGCTTGGGCGGGACGATCTTACTGACGCGGTTCATGGTGTACACGTACTGTGCCATGCTGTTGGATGCCTCACTGGGTAATAGGACGAAAGAGCCGGGCCGGCCGGAATGGGCGGAACGTTACCGGAAGGCGTGGGCGATTTCAATCATACCTACCCTGCACGCACGGGATGAACTTTTTTATTTTCGGGCATGAGAAAAGTCGTTGATTAATGTACAATTCGTCTCTTTTTCTCCGCGCATCAATCCTTCTATTTTCATTGACATCCATCCGACAGTTTGAGGACGCCCATGTTTGACAAAACCCGGACTCTTGAATCATTTGACCCCGACATCTGGCAGGCCATCCAGGACGAAGGGCGCCGCCAGGAAGAGCATATCGAGCTTATCGCCTCGGAAAACTATACCAGCCCACTGGTAATGGTGGCTCAGGGGACCAAGCTGACCAACAAGTACGCCGAGGGCTATCCCCACAAACGTTACTACGGCGGTTGTGAATACGTCGACCAGGCGGAGGAACTGGCCATAGAGCGCGCGAAGCAGCTGTTCGGCGCGGACTATGCCAACGTCCAGCCCCACTCCGGTTCCCAGGCCAACAATGCGGTTTACGCCGCCCTCTGCGCGCCCGGCGATACCATCCTGGGCATGAGCCTCGCCCACGGCGGTCACCTGACCCACGGCGCCAAGGTGAATTTTTCCGGCAAGGTTTACCACGCGGTTCAGTACGGCCTGAACCCCGAGACCGGCGAGGTGGATTACCAGGAAGTGGCGCGCCTGGCGCGCGAGCACAAACCCAAAATGATCGTGGCCGGCTTTTCCGCCTACAGCCAGATTATGGACTGGCAGAAGTTTCGCGATATCGCCGATGAAGTGGGTGCCTACCTGCTGGTCGATATGGCGCATGTGGCCGGCCTGGTGGCCGCCGGTGTTTATCCGTCGCCGGTGCAAATTGCCGATGTCACCACAACCACCACGCATAAAACGTTGCGTGGTCCGCGCGGTGGCCTGATTCTGGCAAAAGCCAACGAGGAAATCGAAAAGAAACTGAACTCGGCCGTCTTCCCCGGTGGCCAGGGCGGACCCTTGATGCACGTGATCGCCGCCAAGGCGGTGTGCTTCAAGGAGGCCATGAGCGATGACTTCAAAACTTACCAGAAGCAGGTAGTGGTGAATGCCAAGGCGATGGCCCGTACCTTTAACGAGCGCGGAATCAAGATTGTTTCCGGTGGAACGGAAAATCATTTGATGCTGGTGGATTTGATCGGCAAGGAGTACACAGGTAAGGAAGCCGACGAAGCCCTGGGCCGGGCCAATATTACCGTCAACAAAAACGCCGTGCCCAACGATCCCCGTTCACCTTTTATTACCAGCGGTTTGCGTGTTGGAACACCGGCGATTACCACGCGCGGTTTTACCGAGGATGACTGCGTGCAGCTGACCCACTGGATGTGCGATGTATTGGATGCGCTGGAAAAAGGTAACGCGGACGCAGTGATTGAAGAGGTTAAAGCCAAGGTGCTGGATATTTGTGGCAAGTATCCGGTTTACGGCGGCTAATTAATTTCCCGGTAGCTATGCGCACAACGGGTCGTGCGCATAGCATTCTCCCCTCTTTTCTCTATTCCCTTTTTAACCAGATTAATTACCGGACTAATTTAATAGTTACACCGTATCACATGCTGGACAGGATAAGAGCCGGGAATGGGTTGGGCATTAAAGCCGCACGATCCGCAATAGGCGTTGATACTGTTGAAATCCGATTGCGTCAGATTTGCCATGATGGCTGTTCCCCACATCTGACCTGCGTTTGGTCCGCAACCACCGCTACTTGAAGAGCTGCTTGAACCGCTCGAGCTGCTGGAAGAACTGCTACTCGGCTGCTGAGGTACAACCAGCGTAGGACTCCAACAGGTGCCGGTGTAGCTGTATACCCCGTGAGCCTGAATATTGCAGCTTGGCGGCGGAACAGGTCCTCCCATTGATCTGGTCTGCTGCTCAATATTCCGGGTCAGCGGTGTTACCTGATTGCCGTTTTGCACCAGGGTACACCGGTAGGCTTGCGACGTTCTCATATACCAGCCATCGTAACTGCTGCTGGTTGTTACCCAGGAACAATTTTGTACCGCGTACGGATTTGCATGCACCGAACCGAATGCAAGCATTCCGACAGCGAGTGATACACAAAGTATTGCTGTTTTTAGATACTTCACGGATTTCTCTCCTTTGGTTTTATTAATTAACATTCAGCGAATCAATCCCTTGTTTGCCGAATGAAGCCAACAAGCGTTGGCGGGCAACAACCGAACTCCTGTCCGGTCAATAACGCTTCGTGTTATCGATTCAGTCGAGGGAAGTCAGCGACAGGCCTTTGGTGTCGCGAGACAAATAAAACGTGGTGATGCCGTTCTGTATGTCCGGCGAGGACACGAGCTGGCGAAATTGCTGTTCGCTGGCCAGTGCTTCCAGTAATCTGGATGTCGTATCGTTGGCCTGTTCAAGGTTATTTACGGCGATTTGCAGTTCACATTGGGTCGCTTTGCATTCAACGCCGTGCAGGGCGAGCCCCTCGAGATGCGGGTTTTCAAAAAACAAAGCCGAAAGCATGTTTTCTTCCTTTTCGGCCCAGGCATAATCCCGCTCTTCCTGCACGAATTTTTCCCGCATCGCACCGCCGATATTGAATGCGGGGTCTTGCTCAATCTTTTCTTCCAGCCAGCGGTCAAACTTCTCCGCGCTTGCCCTTAATGTGGAATCGGGTGGGATAGGCAGCTCAGCTGTCTGCGTTTCTTCCAGGGTTTTGTCGTTTTCTTTTTGATTGTCAGGTTTGTATGCAACGCCTGGCTCGTTTTTGTTGTTGCTTTTCAAAGTAGGATGTTGAATGTGCGATTTATCAACACCGCCTTTTGTTTTTATGTCGTCGCACTGGTTGTGAGCAACAACGGCAGTGTCGGAATGATTTGGCGTGGCGCCAAACTGAACTCCCGCGATAAAAGCGACAGCAATTGATAACGCAATAAGAATTACTTTGCCCATTTACCTGCTTCCCCTGTTTCAAAGTTTTTATGGAAGAGCGGGTCTGAAATATCACATCGGGGAGAGCAGTCACCAAGTTAGGGAACGTAAAGAAAGATTAGGAGGCGTGAAAATCAAAGTGACATTTTAATTTCTGGCGTGTATAAAATTGGTTGTGAATTTTGCGCCAGGCGTTTTTGCGAAAAGCAAATCGTGGATTGGGATGCGCTTTGCGAACCCGCGATAAAGTGTTGGGATTCACCTGCGCGGCAGCCCCAACCCGCCACACCGGGAATTTGCTTGCGTATGGTGGCCTTCCCCTACATCGTTCCGAACGCGGGGAGCGAGTGCGAATCAGATACCACGGCAAAGCAAATGTGCAGCGAAAAACCGCTGCATCCGTTGCTGGGCGCGGATTTCCGCCACTTTATGCTAATATGCGCGTTCCTTGATTCCCCCGGGGATATATATCCATGCACTGCCCGTTTTGCAGCGAACAGGACACCAAAGTTATCGACTCCCGCCTGGTGGCCGATGGTGGCCAGGTGCGTCGCCGGCGCGAATGCCAGACCTGCCATGAACGCTTCACCACTTTCGAGGTGGCCGAGTTGTTAATGCCGAAGGTAATCAAGCAGGACGGCACGCGCGAGCCGTTCGATGAGCAGAAGCTACGGAATGGCCTGCAGCGCGCACTGGAGAAACGCCCGGTGAGCGTGGAAGCGGTGGAATCCGCGCTGAACAATGTAAAGCTGTCCCTGCAGGCGATGGGCGAACGGGAGGTGAAGTCACTGGTGATCGGTGAAAAAGTGATGGACGAGCTGCGCAACCTGGACCAGGTGGCATATGTACGTTTCGCTTCCGTGTACCGCAGTTTCCAGGACCTCAGCGAATTCCAGCAGGAAATCGACCGTTTGCAGGCCCGCCCCGACAAGGCGGAGACCTGACGGGCCTGTTAACACTCGTTCGATCGCTCACGTTGTGACTGGAAAAAGCCAATCAAGAAGCGAAGAAAGAAATTTGATAATTTTAATGAACGATGAGCAAAACTTACCGCTTCCCGCTCTCGCGCCTCATCGGAATGCCGCACCATTACATCCATGTAAGCGACGCAGAGTGGCTTTTTTTCAGCCACAACCCGAGGGGCCGGGATTCCGCCCGACGGCGCCAGGCTTCGCTTATTTGAAACAACCAAACCCATGCTCGCCCTGCTGTGCCGGACAAAAAAATGGCCACCGGCAGGAGCAATCGAATTGGTGTTAACAGGCCCTAAATTCATGTCCTTTACCTCCATCGATCGCCAAACGATGATCCGGGCTCTACACCTGGCGGAGCTTGGCCTGAATACCACCACACCCAACCCCAGGGTGGGATGTGTATTGGCCGACAGCGACGGAACCGTGCTGGCGGAGGGGTATCACCGCAAGGCCGGCGAACCGCATGCGGAAGTAATCGCGCTGGACAACGCGGCTGACAAGGCAAAGGGAGCAACGGCTTATATAACGTTGGAGCCCTGCTGCCACCAGGGTCGCACTGGCCCTTGTTCGGACGCCCTGATCAAAGCTGGCGTAACGCGGGTGGTCTATGCAATGGAGGACCCGAACCCGCGGGTGGCCGGACAAGGCTTGGCAAGGCTGCGCCAGGCAGGCATTGAGGTTGACGGCCCGCTGATGGAGGAAGCCGCCCGGACGCTGAATCCCGGCTTTATCAAGCGTATGACAGTTGGCTTGCCTTTTGTACGACTGAAAATGGCCATGAGCCTGGACGGCCGCACCGCCATGAAAAGCGGCGAAAGCAAGTGGATTACCGGGCCCAGCGCCCGACAGGATGTCCAGCGGCTGCGCGCCCGAAGCTGCGCCATACTTACAGGTGTGGGCTCGGTAATCCAGGACAATCCGGCACTGACGGTGCGCCTGGATGAACTGTCGCGCCAGCCCCTGCGGGTAATCGTGGACAGTCAGGTAAAATCCCCGCTCGAGGCGGAAATATTTACCCTGCCTGGCCGCACGGTAATCGCCTGTTGCGATGCCGGGGCCGGGGCGAAAAGCCAGTTCGAGGCCTGGGTGCTGCCGGAGCGGGCCGGCCGGGTGGACCTGGAAGCCTTGTTGCGTAAACTGGCGGAAGAGGGCTGCAACGAGGTACTGATCGAGACAGGTGCAACCCTTGCAGGGGCTTTCGTGGGGTTGGGCCTGGTGGATGAATTTGTGATTTATATGGCGGCAAAACTGCTGGGCAGCGAGGCGCGGCCGCTGTTCGACCTGCCGATCGGCACCATGAGCGGCCGCCTCCCGCTGACCGTCCAGGATATTCGCGCGGTGGGCGACGACTTCCGCATCACCGCCACGCCCGATCCCGAGGGGTAGGAAAAAAATATATGTTTACAGGCATCATTGAAAGCGTTGGAACGGTTGTATCGATTGAAACACACGGCGGCGATGTGCGTCTGTATGTGCGCTCCACCGACGTGGACTGGTCCGATGTGGCACTGGGTGATTCCATCGCCACCAGCGGCGTATGCCTCACGGCCATTAAATTGCCCGGGGACGGTTTTTATGCCGATGTCTCCATCGAAACACTTGGCTTGACCACTGTGGGTCACTGGAAAACAGGCACTCGCGTCAATCTGGAAAAAGCGTTGACACCGCAGTCGCGTTTGGGTGGCCATATTGTCAGCGGTCATGTGGACGGGGTGGGTGAGATCCTCTCCCGCCACCAGGAGGCGCGCTCGGAGCGGCTGGTGGTGCGCGCACCGGCGGAGCTTGCCAAATATATCGCGCACAAGGGTTCAATTACCGTTGACGGCATCAGCCTGACCGTCAATTCGGTCAAGGACAATGAGTTTGATCTCAACATCGTTCCCCACACGATGGGAAAAACCATCATCGGCGAATATTGCCCAGGCACCAAAGTCAATCTGGAAGTGGATCTCATTGCCCGCTATCTGGAACGACTGTTAATGGGCGATAATGCCGCGCAATCCATTGATAAAGCCGCCGACCTCAGCCGGGAGTTTCTGGCGGACAACGGCTATCCCCATTCGTAAACCCAAAGCTTGATCAACATAAGCGCGAGGCTATGGAACTGAATTCAATTGATGAACTTATCGACGACATCCGCCAGGGCAAAATGGTGATCCTGATGGATGACGAAGACCGCGAGAACGAGGGCGACCTGGTGATGGCGGCGGAACAGGTGCGCGCCGAGGATGTCAACTTCATGGCAAAGAATGCCCGCGGCCTTATCTGCCTGACGCTGACGGAAGAACGCTGCAAGCAACTGGGCCTGCCGCTGATGGTCAGCGACAACCACACCCAGTACTCCACCAATTTCACCGTATCGATTGAGGCGGCCGAAGGCGTAACCACCGGTATTTCCGCTGCCGACCGCGCGCGCACTGTTCGCGTGGCCGTGGCCAGGGACGCCAAACCCAAGGACCTGATCCAGCCCGGTCACATATTCCCATTGATGGCGCAACCGGGCGGCGTGCTGAACCGCGCGGGCCACACGGAAGCCGGTTGCGATCTGGCGCGTTTGGCCGGTTACGAGCCGGCGGCGGTTATCGTGGAAGTGATGAATGAAGACGGCACCATGGCCCGGCGGGCGGACCTGGAAATGTTCGCGCAACAGCACAACCTGAAAA
Source organism: uncultured Cellvibrionaceae bacterium (assembly GCA_964451365.1). GTDB lineage: Bacteria > Pseudomonadota > Gammaproteobacteria > Pseudomonadales > Cellvibrionaceae > CAYVIB01. Next base: position 68,333 of record CAYVIB010000014.1, on the reverse strand, counting down.
TCGGCACCATCTCCGATCTGATTCAGTACCGGGCGGTGAATGAAAAAACCGTCGTCTGCACCAACGAACGCAAAGTGCTGACCGAGCACGGCGAATTCATTATCAAAACCTACCACGATACCGCGCGCGACGAAAAACATTTCGCCCTGGTGAAAGGCGACATAAAACCGGGCGAACCGACGCTGGTGCGTGTGCACGTCGGCAGCACCGTGCGCGATGTATTGACAATCCAGGATGGGGATCCGGCGGGTCGCGTATGGGATTTTCGCTCGGCCATGCAGCGGGTGGCGGAAGAAGGCGCAGGGGTGCTGGTGCTGATTTGCCACACCGAAACCACCGACGAAATCGATGAAAATATCGATTGGTTGATCGCCGGCAAACAGTCGCGACCGAATCCCGATGTGGCCTACAAGCGCGTCGGCACCGGCTCGCAGATTCTGCAGGACCTGGGCGTGCAGAAAATGCGGTTGCTGAGCGCACCGTACAAGTTCAATGCGATATCGGGTTTTAACCTCGAAGTGGTCGAATATATCCCGCGAACGTAAATTTTAAATATCGAGCAACAGGAACAACCATGACAATAAAAGTAATCGAAGGTGATTTTAAATCCGTCAGCGGCAAGTATGCCTTGCTGGTAAGCCGCTGGAACGGTTTCGTGGTCGAGCACCTGAAAGGCGGCGCGCTCGACACGCTGCGACGTCACGGCGTGCAGGAAAGCGATATCGACATTATTTATGCGCCGGGCGCGTTTGAATTCCCACTGGTTGCGCAAAAACTGGCGGAGTCGAAAAAGTACAGCGCGATTATCGCCGTGGGCGCGGTGATTCGTGGCGGTACGCCGCATTTCGAATACGTGGCCGGCGAGTGCACCAAAGGCCTGGCCCAGGTGTCGCTGGCGACCGGTGTTCCGGTCGCGTTTGGTGTGCTCACGGTGGATACCATCGAGCAGGCAATCGAGCGCTCCGGCACCAAAGCGGGCAACAAAGGCGCGGAAGCCGCGACAACCGCCATTGAAATGGTATCGCTGTTGCAAAACCTTTAATGGCGCGATTTTATTGCGCTCCTTGTAGATGAATTGTGAATTTGAGTATCAGGTAATCTCATGAAAGTATCCGCCGCCACACGAAGTCGGGCGAGGCATTTTGCCATGCAGGCCATCTATCAATGGCAAATGACATCCAATCCCCTCAATGTGATCGAGGCCGAGTTTCACACCGACAACGATATGAGCAAGGTGGATGTCGATTATTTCCATGAAATCTTTCACGCCGTGCCGGCGCAAATCGATGAACTGGATGATTATTTCGTTCCCTACCTGAAAGGCATGACGCTGGCGCAACTCGACCCCATTACCCTGGCGCTGTTGCGGATGGCCTGTTACGAATTCAAGGAGCGGATTGATGTGCCGTACAAGGTGGTGATTAACGAAGCCGTCAACCTGGCAAAAAAGTTCGGCGCGGCCGACAGCCATAAATTTATTAACGGTGTGCTGGACAAGGTGGCGGCAAGCCTGCGAGCAACGGAAGTGAACGCGGCCAAAAAGCAGGCGGGCGATAAACAAACGGGCAATAAATAAGCGGGAAAGCAAAGGTTGAATGAATTCGAGGTAATTAATCGTTTCTTTCGCAGCCAGGCGACAGTTGAAGGCGTGGTGTGCGGCGTGGGGGACGATGCGACAGTGTTGCAGCTACCTCCCGATTCGCAGTTGGTTGTATCCGTCGACACATTGGTGGCGGATGTTCACTTTCCCGCCGAAGCCGACGCGGAGTTGATTGCGGAGCGCGCCCTGCGGGTATCGCTAAGCGATCTTGCCGCCATGGGTGCAAAACCGTTGTGGTTTACCCTGGCGCTAACCCTGCCGGAAGCCAACGAGGCGTGGCTGACGCGGTTCAGCGAGGGGCTTTTTCGCGCGGCGAAACGCTATGGTTGCAACCTGGTGGGTGGCGACACAACAAAAGGGCCACTGACTGTTTCCATACAGGTGATGGGTGCCGTGGCAAATGGTAACGCCATTTTACGAAGCGGTGCGCGTGACGGCGATACTGTTTATGTTACCGGGTGCCTGGGTGACGGCGCGGCCGCGCTTGCATTAATAAAAAAGCAAATTACCGTGGACGAACCCGCGAAGCAGTATTTACTGGATCGCTTTTATCGTCCCGAAGCGCGGTTTAATGAAGCGTTCAAAATTGCCGGTTTGGCGTCCGCCGCAATCGATATTTCCGACGGACTGGTCAATGACCTGGCGCATATCTGTGAATCGAGCGGTGCCGGCGCGGTGATCGATATTGAAAAACTGCCGCTTTTCGATGGTATTCGCGCGGCATGCGAGTTAAGGCAGCGGGAAAATTGGGCGCTTGCCGGTGGAGACGATTACGAGCTTTGTTTTACCGTGCCGCAAAACCGGGTTGCCGAATTGGAAACATTGATTGACGCCGGAGAAATATCGGCGACCGCAATCGGAAAAATAGTGAAAGGCAACGCGGTAAATTGTTGTCGGGAAGGGCAGGCGGAGACGCCGTTGACGGGGGGTTACCAGCACTTTGGCTGAACTAATTCCTGAAAAAAATCCCACGCCGACCGAGTTATTGAAAGACCCGGTTATGCTGCTGGCATTCGGGTTCGGCTCCGGCCTGTCCCCTAAAATGCCCGGTACCGTCGGCACCCTGGCGGCGGTCCCTTTTTTTTATTTACTTGCGCACCTGCCGCTGATTGGCTATTTACTTGTTATTGTGCTCGCCTGTGCCGCCGGCGTTTATATCTGCGATCACGCCACCAAAAAATTGCAGGTGCACGACCACGCGGGAGTTGTGTGGGATGAGTTTGTCGGCTACTGGATTACCATGCTGTTGATTCCGGTAAATTGGAAAACAGTGCTGATAGGTTTTGTTATTTTCCGCCTGTTTGACGTTATCAAACCCTGGCCCATTTCGGTGGTGGATAGAAAAACGATGGGTGGTCTGGGTATTATGCTCGACGATGCGATGGCGGGAGTGGCCTCGTGGATGTGCATGATGACCCTGGTATACGGAGGTCTGTTGTGACAAAAGTTCTGGCATTTATCTGCCTGGGTTTTATTTCCGGTTTTGCCTGGTGCGAAACGGAAATTATCGTTAAGGGTTTGTTTAAAAACGGCGCCATCGCCGAAATCAACGGCAAGCAGAGAATGTTGAAAGTCGGCAAGCGCTCGCCCGAAGGGGTACTGTTAATCAGCGCCGACAGCTCGAAAGCGGTGGCGGAAGTGGATGGCCAGCGAAGAGAGCTGCTGCTTGACCAGAGAATCGGCGGCACCTACGCCGAACCGGAAAAACCGGAAGTACGCATCGCGCGGGGTGAAAACAGCCACTATTTTACACCGGGGCGAATCAACAACCGCCCGGTCAACTTTGTTGTCGACACCGGCGCCAGTTCAATTGCAATGCACACGCAACAGGCCGATGCGCTGGGAATACAGTATCGCCGGGGCAAAGTGATGATGGTCGGTACCGCCAACGGTACCACCGAGGCCTACAGGATAAACCTGAACAGCGTTTCGGTAGGTAGTGTGGTCGTCAACAATGTAGAAGCGGTGGTGATGGAAGACATGTCGCGGGACTATATACTGCTTGGTAACAGTTACCTGGGCAAGGTTGATATGAAAGTGGACGACGGCGTTCTGGTGTTACAGGCAAAATTTTAACTACGGCCAGAGTTTAAAAATGTGCCGAAACGGGCACGGGTACAGAGGATAAAGTGTGACGGTTAGATACGTCGAGTCATCGAAACTGCCAACTTCGCTGGGCATGTTTGAAATGCACGGTTTCGAAGACGACAGCGGCGAAAAAGAACATATTGTATTGAGCATGGGTGACGTGGCGACGGACGAACCGGTGCTGGTGCGCCTGCACTCCGAATGCCTGACCGGCGATGCCTTGTTCAGTCTGCGTTGCGATTGCGGTGCGCAGTTGCAGGCGGCGCTGCATCGCATCGCCCTGGAAGGGCGCGGTGCGGTTTTTTACCTGCGCCAGGAAGGTCGCGGAATCGGACTTATCAATAAAATCCGCGCCTACCACTTGCAGGACAAAGGTGCGGACACCGTGGAGGCGAACGAACAACTGGGTTTCGGCGCCGACATGCGCGACTACTCCATACTGAAACCCATGTTCGAGAAAATGGGAATCAAGCGGGTGCGCCTGATGACCAACAACCCGCGAAAAGTCAAAGCGCTTGAAGATCTTGGCATTGAGGTGGTTGAAAGGCTGCCGCACGAAACGGGTCGCAATCCCCACAACGCCAATTATCTCGAAACCAAGAAAGGCAAGCTTGGTCATTTGTTTGGCGCCATCGACAATAAGGAAAGACAATAGTCGCGGGAGGTAAAGCAAATGAATGACGCCGGGCGTTACACCAATTTTGCCGAGTTCTGGCCTTTTTATGTCAGGGAGCACAGCAAACCACTCACCCGGTGGCTGCACTTTATCGGTACGGCCTCTTTATTTCCACTGACGGTTTTCGCTGTAGCAAACAATTTAACTGTTCTGCTTTTGCTTCCTTTCGCGGGCTACGGTTTTGCCTGGTATGCCCATTTTTTTGTCGAGAAAAACAAGCCGGCGACATTTAAATATCCCCTGTGGTCGCTGATGGCGGACTTCAAAATGTTCTTCCTGATGCTTTTGGGGCGGATGGACAAAGAAGTTCGCCGTTGCGGCAAGTTCTAGCCTCTTCCATACTTTCTCCGGGAGCATCGCGTAGGGGCAGTCCTTGCGGCTGCCCGGGGTAACCGCAAAGAGTTACCTCTACAAACACACCGCAAGGGTTACCCCTGCCCGATTCGTCAACCATCTAATGGGAAGCCGAGCAAACCACGCACCTCGCGTCGGAATGCCGCCGGTTCGGACTTTTAGCAGTCTTATCTAAGCCATCTACAATTATGAGAGTTTTTTTTACGTAAGCTTTCAGTAAGTTTTCCCCGCAACAATAGCGCCTGGACTTAAATTGAAAGGTGCTGATTATGAAACGTTTAGGTGCAGTCGCAGCGATTGTTCTGGCAAGTCATGTATTTGCCGCTTATGGCGAGGACCGCTTTCCCACGTTGAGATCCGACAGTTTTGAATCGGGGTTGGGCGTGGGCGCGCTGGCCGAAAGTGAGGGCTATCGAAATATCAGCGGCGAAGTAAACGCGCAGCCGGTGCTTTACTTGTCGAGCAAGTACTTTCGCTTTTTCGCCAACCAGCTCGATGTCACGCTCTACGGTGACAAAAACCTGTTAATCTCATTGAAAGCCGAGGGACGTTTTGACGGCTTCGAGGCAAAGGACGATGCATATTACGAGGGGATGGAGGATAGGGAAGGAGGCGTTTACGGCGGCTTCAGGCTGGAGTACAAATTGCCGGTGGTAAACATGGTTGTTGAAGGGCTTAAATCGGCGGGTGGCGACGCCGAAGGCGGTTACGGTTCTATCGGCGGTTACTGGGATATTGATAGCCCCATCGGATCCTGGGTGCCTAAAATAGCCGTGGAATATTACGGTAGTGACTACACCGGTTATTATTATGGTGTAACTCCGGCCGAGGCAAATCCCGATCGGCCAGCATATCAACCCGGCTCGGCAATTAACCTGGACCTCGGCATGGATTACGTTAATCAATTAAGCGGGCGTCACCAGATTATCGCCAGCGTGAAGTACCGGGTCTATGATTCGGAAATTAAAAACAGCCCGCTGATTGAAAAAAGCGGCTCACCCAGGGTGATCCTGGGATATCTTTATCGATTCTGATTATTTATCTGGTTGACCATGCGTCTGTTACTTGTCGAAGATAACAACCGGCTTGCCGGCCTCATAGAGCAGGGAGTCACGCAAAGCGGCTTTACCATTGATGTTGTAACGGCCTTGCGTGCCGCCGAGCTATCCTTGGATTCATTTGAATACGGCCTGGTTATTCTCGACCTGGGACTGCCCGACGGGGACGGACTGGATTTATTGCGCAAGTTCCGGCGGCGGGGGAAAAAGCTGCCGGTTTTAATTCTTACCGCCCGCGATGCGCTGAAAGACCGGGTGAAAGGGCTGGACAGTGGGGCCGACGATTACTTGACCAAACCTTTTTCAATGGAAGAACTTGTGGCGAGAATAAACGCGCTGTTGCGTCGACCGTTCGAATGGCTGGGCGAATCAATCGTACGCGGGAATATTTGCCTCGACCGGCAAAACCGGATCGTAACCGTCAAGGATATTCCGCTCGCCCTGTCCGCCAGGGAATATTCCGCGGTGGAATGCCTGCTGCGCACGCAGGGAATATGCAGCAGGCAACGCCTGGAAGATATTGTTTACGGAATGAATGAAGCCGTTTCGCCAAACGCACTGGAGGTCCTGGTTCACCGCCTGCGCAAGCAGTTGTCTTCGGCGGGAGCTTCCATTGCAATTAAATCCGTCAGAGGGATGGGCTATATCCTTGAGCAAACCAAATAAATCCATTCTGAGAATATTCGCGGGCTATATGCTGGGGGCGGCCGGGATGGGGGTGATATTTATTCTTCTCATCCTGTTCTGGATATTTTTTTCCAACACGCATGTGATGGTTCGCGATGGACTTTACGGCCAGGCCCAGGATGTTGCCGCGAATATTGTTGTCGGCGGTAATGGATCGATCAACGTTCACATGCACCAACCGATGCAGTGGGCGTACGATGCGTTTTATGCGAACCTGAAATATGAAGTCCTGGATGGCGACGGCAATTTACTGGCATCTTCGGACAAGGAGGGAGACAGATTGCTGCCCGGTTACCGGCTGGAGATCGACAAACTGCCGGAATATTTCACCCTGCGGACGGCTTACGGTGAGCTTTACGTGGGTGCTTTCCATTTCGAAAAAGACGGCAAAAACTTTATCGTGCAAACCGCGCGAAGCGATCGTTTTAGCGAGCTGGCGGAGGAGGCGATTATGCCGGCGGTGTTTGAAACGGCGGGAGTGCTGGTATTGGGTTCGCTGCTGGTGTTTTTTGTTGCGCTTTATTTTGCCGTTCGGGCCGCGGTGCGGCAGATATCCGATGTTTCCAGCGCCGCGGAAAATATTAATCCCGAGGCACTCGATGTACGTCTGGATGTTGCTTCCGCGCCAGGTGAACTCGTCCCGCTGGTTGTGGCGTTTAATAAGGTTCTGGACCGGCTGGCGGAAAGTTTCCGCTCGCAGCAGAGGTTCGTTGCCAATGTCGCTCACGAACTGAAAACGCCTCTTGCAATTTTGAGAGCGCAGGTTGAGCTGAATACGGACCAAACTCTGCGGGAAAAACTGTTAATCGATATCGACGATATGAACCGTAAGGTCAGGCAGATGATGCATCTGCTTCAGGCGCAGGATAAACGTAATTATTATGTTGAGCGGATTGACCTCTTTTCCATTGCCCGGGACGTGAAGCAGTCTTTTTCGGGCTTTCCGGATCTGGCGGATAAGGTGTTGGAGTTGAGCGGACGAAACCCGGAGTATTCCCGGGGAGACGGGGCGGCGTTATTTACCGCGCTGAAAAACCTGGTGGAAAATGCGATTAAGGCCACTCCGGATGGTGGATGTATTTCAATTCGGGTCCTCGACAATGGTTTTGAAGTCACCGATCAAGGCAATGGCTTTGACGAGAGCATAAAACACCTGATGTTTGCGCGCTTCTGGCACGCCGACACAAGTGGGTCGGGCGGTACCGGGCTGGGGTTGAATATTGTAAATGAAATCGTTCGTGCCCATGGAGGAACCTTGTCCGCGTCAAACCTTCCGGATGGCTCGGGTGCCCGCTTTGTGTTGAGCCTTGGCTGCTGATTATGCCCCGCCGGCCATTGAAAGAATCGTGCCGGTAATCAAGCGTTCGAATAACGCGGTTCAGGATTGTTGTTCACACTCTTGTTCGATGTTGTTCAGAGTTGGATATAGATGGTTCGCATTGGCGGCCAGGTTCGCTTATAGCTCTTTCGGGGCCCCGCGAAGGTTTGCCCGGTAGGTATTACTCCAAGCATTTTGGAAATGCTGAATAAATGCCACGGCTCATGATGGTCGGAAGAGTGCCCGCCTTTTATCTGGTACGCCAGCAGAGACTCCTTGCCTGTTGATGATATTCCGTAGGTATGCGGTTCAACCAGTCGGGGATGGCCGTTGTAGATAAATGAAAGCAATTCCCTGTGTTCAATCGCTTTTGCGATGGTGGGATTCCTGGGTTGTTTCCGACGTCTTTCCATTTGGCACAAGTATCGTTGCGGTTTAAAAGTTTTAGTGCCGATAGCAGCAAAAATTAATCCCAAAAAAGGCTGAAGTTGATGTTCTGCGTTCGGTCCCGGGAAAAATGGGAATAGCGGTGCCAATTTTTTTTCTTGCGACGATGCAGATATTTTCTTCGGTACCTAAACCCTGCTAACATCGTGGAATTAATGTTATCGGCCAGTGTCATTGAAATATGGACGCGGGTTTGATGATAAGTGGTTGGAACTGATACATTTGGTAATTGAAATTTCATTCTCCCCATCTGAAAAAATTCCCCAATGAATTGCCAGAATAATAGAAAGAAAATGGCCTGTTCACGCGATCGTTGTCTGTCCTGGTATTGCTGCATTATTCGACCTGATCGCCAACAAAAAATTCTGTGGGACTCATAGCCCCTGTTTCAGTTGCGACTAAGAGGAGTCTGCCAGTGAAACGATCTGGCCAGCAACAGCGTCCCCTAAATGGAGGAGCCGCCAGGCTTTTTTCCGGACCGGATGAGGTCCATGCGCTGGGTCGCGCGTTCGACTGGTCCTCGTCGTCGTTGGGGCCGGTGGAAAACTGGCCCGAAAGTCTGTGGAGCACAATTCGCTTATGCCTCGATTCCCACTTCCCCATGGCGGTGCTGGCGGGTCCCGAGTTGCTCCTGATTTATAACGAAGGCTATCCGCCGGTGCTCGGTTCCGCCAGGCATCCATGGGCATTCGGCCGGCCCAAGCACGAAGTCTGGGCGGAAATATCGAAACAGGTGGCGTCGGAGCTTGAGCGCGTGGTGCAGCGGGGTGAATCCATTTTCAATAAGGGAAAGTCGTTCGTGCTGGAGCCGGGCGGACAAAGAGAAGAGCGGTTTTTCGATTACTCCTTCACGCCCATTCGCGACCACGCTGGAAACATTGTGGGGGTGCTGAATGTTTTCCAGGAAACAACCGAGACCGTCCGGCTTGAACGGGATTTGCGCCGTACATTCGAGCTGTCCCACGATTTACTTGCGGTGGCCGGCACTGATAACCGATACCGCCGGGTGAATTCCTCGTTTACCCGCGTGCTTGGTTGGAGCCAGGAAGAACTGCTCGCCAATCCGGGTTCGTTTTTCGTGCATCCCGAAGATCTGGAAAGGACGGCGCGGGAGCTTGAAAATCTGACGAAAGGGCAGCCCACGATCCAGTTCGAGAATCGCTATCGACACAAGGATGGTAGCTATCGCTGGTTGTCCTGGGAGGCGGCGCCAGTACCGGAAGAAGGATTGGTTTATGCCGCTGGCCGGGATGTGACCGAGCGGAAAAAAGTGGAAGAGGCGCTTTATGAAAGCGAGAGACAATTGGCTGAAGAGGCAGGGGCTCTGGCGAGACTGCACGATCTGAATACGCGCCTGTGGAGCGTGTCCGACCTGCGGGAAGGGCTCGATGAAATTCTGGATGCGACAATTGAACTGGTCGGCGCCGATAAGGGAAATATTCAACTGCTCTATGGCGATGTGCTGAGAATCGTTGCGCAGCGGGGATTCGAGCAGGATTTTCTCGATTATTTTCGCGAAGTTCGCGCGAATGATGAGTCTGCCTGTGGCCGGGCTTTGCGCACCGGGCAACGTACACTAATTGAAAATATCGAGGCGGACGACGGTTGCGCGGCCATGCGCGGTATTGCGCGTTCAGCCGGCTACCGGGCAGTGCTTTCCGTTCCCATGTTTGGCCGTGAGGGCAAACCATTGGGGATGGTGTCAACTCATTTTAAATCGCCTCATCGACCGAAATCACAAACTTTGCGTCAGTTGGATCTCTACAGCGGGCAGGCCGCCGACCTGATCGAACGCAAACAGGCGGAACAAGCTCTGCGCGAAAGTGAAGAGCGCTATCGTAATCTGATCCGGATCATGCCGGCGCCGGTGGCCTTGCATCTGGGGCCGGATCACCGTTTCACCATCGTCAGTGATGCGTTCCGCGCTATGTGTGGAGGGCGGACCCTGACTGGCCTGACGCCCGGGGAAGCCTATCCGGAAGTGGTTGGCCGCGGCATTTTTCTGGAGCGGCTCGATGAGGTGATGGCCACCGGACAGGCGTGGATTTCCCCCGAGACACCGGCTTGCTTCAACCGCTGGGGTGAAGGAGAGGCAAGCGGCTGGTTCAATATCCGCTACGAGCCGGTGCGCAACGCGGATGGGCGGGTAATCGGTGTGTTGAATTTTTCCATCGATGTCACTAACCAGGTCCGCGCCCGTCTCGAACTGCAACGCCTGCTGGAGCGGCAGGCATTCCTGGTTCAGCTCAGTGACACGCTGCGGCCTTTGGCGGACACCACTGAAATCCAGCGCAATGCATCCCGTTTGTTGGGCGAGCACTTGAGTGTGGACCGGGTGATGTACGCGGAGGTGGAAGAAGCCTCTGGCGACAGCTTTGTTATCCGCGACGGCTACCGCCGGAGCGATATGCCGCCCGCCACCCGCGAGCACCGCTTCGACGACTACGGAGACTATATTACTCCCGCGTTGCGCGAGGGAAAAACTCTCGCTGTGGAGGATGTTACCCGGATGCCGCGGCATTCTCCCGAAAACCTCGAAGCATATCAATCCGTTGCCATAGGCGCTTATATTGTTGTGCCGCTGGTTAAGGCGGAGCGGCTGGTGGCCTACCTGGTGGTTAACCAGCGGCTGCCGCGCATGTGGACACAAGACGAAGTGGAATTGGTGGAAGAAACCGCCGAGCGTACCTGGCAGGCCGTTGAAAGGGCGAAGGCCGAAGGCGCCCTGCAGCGAAGCGAAGTTTTTCATCGTCTGGCAATTGAGGCTGGCAGAATCGGCACCTGGGATCTGGACATCGCGACAGGTAAATGCAGGATTTCGCCGAAGATGGCGGAGCTTATGGATCTTCCCACCGATCGGCCCGTTATATCGAAAGAGCAGTGGGTTGAGGCGGTATGCCCTGACGACAGGCAGGCCCTGCGCACGGCTATCGAAACCTGCGTCGGCCAACGGTGCCCCCTCGAACTTACTTTCCGGCTGATAACGGAACGCGGTGTCAGGTGGCTCTACACCTGCGGAGATGTGTGGCGCGGTGAGTCTCACGATACCGCTCGTTTGCACGGCGCCTCCATGGATATCACCGAGAGCAAGCAAACAGAACAGGCGTTGCGCGAGAGCGAAGAACGGTTGCGACTGGCGCTGGACGCCGCCGGCATGGGTTCATTTGTCTGGCACGCCGCCGGCCACCGGACCGAAGCGGATGGCCAGATGTTTACCCTGTTCGGGCTCACGCCGGATGAAAGCTTCAGTCCGGAATCGCCCCCCAGCACCATTCACCCGGTTGATCGGAAACGATATGCCGCCGCAGTGACGCGGGCAGTGGACCCCGCCGGTCGTGGGGAGCTGTCACAGGAAATTCGCGTCGTCCACCCCGACGGGCAGGCGCGCTGGCTATCCATCCGCGCCCGAACGGCATTTGCCGGCGAGCCCCAACGCGCGGTGCGCGTGGCGGGCGTGGCTGCCGATATCAATGATCGCAAACAGGCCGAGCGGGAATTGCGACGGCTCAACACCCAACTGCGCGAGTCGGACCGGCGCAAGGACGACTTCATCGCCATGCTCGGCCATGAACTGCGCAACCCGCTGGCCTCTATACGCAATGCCACCGACCTGATGAAGCTCGTCGCACCGGACGACGATATTCGTTCGCGACGAATGTATGACGTGCTCGACCGGCAGCTTGCGCACATGACCCGCCTGATAGATGGACTGCTGGAGGTATCACGCATCGCCCGCGGCAAAATTTACCTCGATCAGGATGTGCTGGACCTGCGCCTGATAATCGATGCCATTGTGCAGGACCAGGCCGGCAAAATAGAAAGCAAGGGCCTGGAGTTGGATTACATTCTTCCTTCGGCGCCCATCTGGGTGCATGCCGATCATGTGAGATTGGCCCAGGTATTCGACAATCTGCTCGGTAACGCCATTAAATTTACCGATAGCCCCGGCGGTATCAGCGTTACCGTGGAAGAGCGTGAGGGGAGCGCCATTATCCAGGTTTCGGACACCGGCACGGGCATCCGGCCGGAAATGCTCGAGCGGCTGTTCGAACCCTTCCAGCAGGAGACCCAGGAAATTGCCCGCGCCGCCGGCGGCCTCGGGTTGGGGCTCGCGTTGGCAAAAGGGCTTGTGGAATTGCACGGTGGCAACATCGTGGCGCGTAGTGAAGGGCCCGGAACCGGGGCTGAATTTGAAGTGCGCCTGCCGGTCACCTCGGCTCCCGCTGTCGAACAGCACCCGGAACGAAAAACCGATTTTGAATTCCGCCGCATTCTTATCGTCGAAGACAACCTTGACGCGCGGCAAACGCTGCATGATTTATTGGCGATGCTGGGCCACGACGTCGCTTCCGTGGGCAGCGGCTCGGAAGCCATCGAAGCGCTCCGCGCCGACCATGTGGACGTTGTCCTGTGCGACCTGGGTTTACCTGGCATGAGCGGGTACGATGTTGCGCGGACGATCCGGGCCGATACCGGGTTGCATAAGATGCGGCTGATCGCCCTGACGGGGTATGGGCAACCGGAAGACAGAAAACAAAGTGCGCTTGCCGGTTTTGACGACCACCTGACCAAGCCGGTGAACCTGGAAGAGCTTAACAGGGCGCTGCGAAAGTGGGGGAAGGTTGAACGCCCGGTATCGGTCGAAACGTGACAGGTATTAAGTGGAACGCAGTGTTTATTTTGGGGACTCGGCCACTTAACACCCACGGAAGGCGCGCCGCCTTTGGCGTCGCTCTTCCCGCGATTGTTATATGGTTATTGGGTGGGCCTGAGCGTCTCAATAAATTGTGCGTTCACCCAGAATATGTCCACATTTTCGTAGTTGTCCTTGCCCGTATTTCTATTGAAGAAAAGGTACTTTCCATCTGGTGTCACGCTGGCGGACGCTTCCCAGGCGCCTGTATTTATCTTGTCGCCGAGATTAATGGGCGTCCCCCATGAGCCATCTTTCGCGCGAAAACTGATATAGATATCAGAATCACCGTACCCGCCGTCTCTTTCACTATCAAATAGAAGGTACGACTCATCCGGCGCGATGAAGGGGTGGAAGCTTTTTCCGCTATTAATCTTTTTGCTGAGTAGTTTCGGTTCCTCATGTTTGCCATCGACTAATCGTGAATAGCGAATGGAACCCGTTTTATCTGATTTGAACTCATCAAAAAAATAAGTTCCTTTAGAGGAAACTGTAAGGCGCATAATCGGCATTTCCTTGAAGGGGGAGTCAAGACTTTTTACCTCTGACCAGCCAGCCCCGGTACGCTCCATATACCGTCTGCCCAAATGCATTGTCTTGCCGTCAGGAGCAATAAAGGGTTGCCCCATCCAGGGCGATATAACTGATTCGTGCCATCGATTATTTTTATTTTGAAAAACAACAAATGAAGGCTTTTCATATTTACCGCCGTTCCTGATGAGATAGAACTCGTTTATATCAGGCGTGAAAACACCGCTATATTCATAATGCTCAGTCGTTACAATGCCGGGAGCGAAAGCATCAGGAGTTAAGCCCGGAGGCTTTTGCCCGAGATAAGGGCCTTCCACGACTGGGGGTATATCCTGGCCACAAGTGTTGCTGCTCATGGTTAGAATCGGAAGCAACAGGGTGATAAAAATGTAGATACGTTTCATAATTTACTCCTTGTTTGAAGTCTACAACCTGTGTAATTTTTACGTTGCAATAGATTTTAATATTCAAATACGGGGCTGCAGCGTAAGTGTGAATGCCCGAACGGGGTCCTGGTGGAGGCGTTGGACCTGCACTAGAAAAGCTGTCGCCGTGGTTGGCCTTTATGCATTGGTTTCCCTGACACGAGCCTCGCTACCGGGCCATGACTCGTATTGAGGAAGCCCGTCCGTAATCTTGTACCATGTGGCTTTCGAGCCAGTGAAGATGTTGGCTTCCGGCTCGGCTTCCACACCTTCCAATGCGCCCAAGGCAATACCGACCACATTCGGCCTGTCAGCATAGGTGCTGTGCAATGGAGAGCCGCAGATCTTACAAAAATATTTCGTGACATTATCCGAGGACTTAAAAGACGACAAGTATTCGGCGCCGCGTAGCAAGTTGAATTGCGAAAGGTCGATGGACGCCCTTGTACGAAATGGTGCGCCATGCCATCTTCTGCACTTGGAGCAGTGGCAGTTGTATATTGGACCCAGCGCACCACGAATTTCGTACTCGATATTCTCGCAGAGACACTTTCCTTGAATATTACTCATAATTTCCCCTCGGGTGAAAATGGGAATAGCAGCTTAAACGAAAAGTACCTGAACAAAAAGAGCTGGTATTTAATGAGTGCCCACACAAAATGTCTTGGCAGAACGAGCATCCAGAGTCCACAAATAAAAGATAATCTTCACGTCTATGCGCTCGTTATGTGGAGTTCGGTCAATACGATGTGGGTCAAATCCGGCAATTTCTATTGCAGGTTTAATTGCCTCCGTCCAAACCTCATCAAGATTTGGGGGAACGACATCGCCACAAAACATCGAGAGGACTGTGATAACCTGCTATTTGCATCGGACAGAAAGCTCCACCCATTCGGAATAATTATCAATTTCCTGAGGGAGGATTGTGCATCATCATTATCCTTTAACAGCTTCCGCTCGACCAATGAATCAATATGGTAGTTGAACTCTTCCTCATTGATTGAAAAGTTCAATACATGATCTGTTATAGCTAACAACTGAACAGATGAACCGGGGAATTTGCTCCTCCGTTCAGCGGCCTTCAACAGAAGAAGTTGTTTTTCTGAAACAGAGTAATCGGGAATTGTCTTGACAATGTTTTCAATATTTCAGCTATGAAGTTCAGGTGCTTTGCTCCCCATTTCTTTGTGAGACCTGAGCCAAGCCGAAAATACCAAAGGCTCGACCAGACTTTCTAACTTTCTTAATGCGGTACGGGTTACCTCGAAATCTCCACATCTCCCGCACTCAACAAATAGCTGCTCGCCGTGATCCTCCCTCTGAATCTCAACATGAGTGATCTTGCATGCCGGACATTCAGTCACGATCTCCCCCTTCGTGGATAACGAGGCTGTAAAAAAAGTCCCAGCCCGTTGTCAAAAATTTCAGAACGCGCTCCTACCTGACAAGCGAAGCGGATTTGTTCCCAGCCTTGGAAAGTCACCTACTGGAACGCATCTTAGCGCCCGAGAACCTGCAAACAGCCCGGAACAAGTGCGCAGCAATCCGGGTGTGCCCGGCGTCGACGGTGTGACTATTGAGGATTAGAGGCTAAGCAAACTGGCATTCTTCTCCGAATGCATCGCTATGGTTTCAATCCATCTTGCGATGGCGCTGGTGATGCAATCGGCATCAAGGCCTGCTTTTTTCAATAATTCGCTACGTTTGCCGTGTTCATAGAACAGGTCCGGCAGGCCCAGTTGTAGAACGGGTTTTACAATTCCGTGCGCGCTAAGTATTTCCGCTACCGCGCTGCCGGCACCGCCGGCAATGGCATTTTCTTCCAGCGTGACGATAAACTCGTGGTCTGCCGCCTGTTGCAGTACCAGTGATTCGTCGAGGGGTTTGGCCCAGCGCATGTCGCACAGGCTGTAATTATTTTTTTCCGCCACGGTTTTCGCGTCTGACAACAACGCGCCGAAGTTCAGGATTGACACATTTTTACCGGTTCGAACTGTTCTGCCTTTACCAATTTCCAAATTCCCGTTTTCAAAAACGGTTTCGATACCGGGGCCGGTGCCGCGAGGGTAACGCACGGCGGAAGGGCCGGCATGGTCGTAGGCGCTGTACAGCAGTTGCCGGCATTCATTTTCATCGCTGGGGGTGGCGATAATCATATTGGGAATGCAGCGCAGGTAGGAGATGTCGAATGCGCCGGCGTGGGTGGGGCCGTCTTCGCCGACCAGTCCCGCGCGGTCGATGGCGAATGTTACATCCAGGTTTTGCAGGGCCACGTCGTGGATCAGCTGGTCGTAAGCGCGCTGTAAAAAGGTTGAATAGATGGCGACGACGGGTTTAAAACCTTCGCAGGCAAGACCGGCGGCAAAGGTAACCGCGTGCTGTTCGGCAATAGCCACGTCGTGAAAGCGGTCGGGATAGCATTCCGCGAACGCCACCATGCCGGAGCCTTCGCACATGGCGGGAGTAATGCCGATCAGCAGCGGGTCCTTGTCGGCCATATCGCACAGCCACTCGCCGAAAACATCCTGGTATTTTTTCTTTTTTGGTTTTTCCGGCGTCGTGGTAACGGAGATTTTGGTTTTCGGTTCGATCTTGGTCAGCGCATGGTAACTCACGGGATCGTCTTCCGCTGGCGCGTAGCCTTTGCCCTTTTGGGTAATCACGTGCAGCAGTTTCGGGCCCTTGATCGACAGCATGTTGCGAATGTCGTGCACCAGGCGACCCAGGTCGTGGCCATCGATGGGGCCTACGTAGTAAAAGCCAAGTTCCTCGAACAGGGTGCCGGGCGAGACCATGCCCTTCATATGTTCTTCGGTCTTGCGCGCGATTTCCCACGCGGTTTGCGGCATTTTGGTCAGCACGCGCTTGCCGCCTTCACGCAACGCGGTGTAGGTTTTGCTCGCCCAGATCTTGGAGAAGTAATTGGCCAGCCCGCCCACATTTTTGGAGATGGACATATTGTTGTCGTTGAGCACGACAAGCATATTGGTGTTGGTATGGCTGGCGTGATTGAGTGCTTCGAAGGCCATGCCGGCGGTCATCGCCCCATCGCCGATCACCGCCACCGTCTGGCGCGGGTCGTCCTTCATTTCGCTGGCCAGCGCCATACCCAGTGCTGCGCTGATGGAGGTGCTGGAATGGCCGACGCCGAAGGTGTCGTATTCGCTTTCGCCGCGTTTGGGGAAACCCGACAAGCCGCCCATCTGGCGGATGCTCTGCATGGCTTCTTTGCGGCCTGTGATGATTTTGTGGGGGTAGGTCTGGTGGCCCACGTCCCACACGAGGCGGTCGTCGGGTGTGTTCAATACGTAATGCAGGGCCACGGTAAGTTCAACCACGCCCAGCCCCGCGCCGAAGTGTCCACCGGTCTGTCCCACCGTGTACAGCAGGTACTGGCGCAATTCATCAGCCAATTGCGGCAGCTGTTTTTCATCCAGCTTGCGCACATCCTCCGGAACGTTAACCTGGTCCAACAGGGGCGTAATCGGGCGCTTGATGGGGATTTGATCTGGCATTGAATATTCTACAACCGGTTTTGTTTGGCCCGGTTGCCCGAGCGTGACCGGCAATTGTAGGCCTTAGCCCGGCTTTTTTAAAGGTTGATGACAATGCCCTGTGGGGCGCTGTAGGCCGGGTAAGCGTAGCGCCACCCGCCAGACCACGGTAAAACAACGGCGGGTGGCGCTACGCTTGCCCTACGTTTTAATTGCCTAACCGGTATTTCTCATGCCGGCGGCGATTCCCGCCATGGTTACCTTCAGCGCCTGGTCCAGCTCCGGGGGAATTTCTCCGGTGCGGCGTTCTCGCTTGAGCAGTTCCACCTGCAGGTAGTTGAGCGGGTCGATGTAAGGTTTACGCACGTTGATCGACAGGTGAAGCAGGGGGTCGCCTTCCAGCAGTTCGCCCTGCTTTTTCAGCTTGTTCAGCAGGCCTGCAATAGCCACCAGGTCCTCGCGCAGGCGCACACCCAGTTCGCGATATTGTTCATCCACCAGTTGTTTTTCGTAATGGCCGCAGATGTCCTCGTCGGACTTGCCGATTACCATTTCCAGCAAATCCAGGAAGCTGGAAAAGAATGGCCAGTCCGCCACCATTTGATCGAGGATTTCGGGCGCATTTTCCAACCCGTACTCCAGTGCCTGGCGTGTGCCCAGCCAGCCGGGGAGGTTCAGCCGCACCTGCGTCCAGGCGAACACCCAAGGGATGGCGCGCAAACTTTCCACGCCGCCACTGGCCTTGCGCTTGGCCGGGCGGGAACCCAACGCGAGCTTGTTGAGTTCCTGCTCCGGGGTCAGGCTGCGGAAGTAGGGCACAAAATGGTCATGACCGCGCACAACGCTGCGGTAGGTTTCCAGGCTGGCAGCGGCCATTTTTTCGATCAGCTCGCGCCATTCCGGTTTGGGCGCGGGGCTCGGGTTGACGGTGGCCTTCAGCGTTGCGCAGGTGTAAATATTGAGGCTGCGAAAAGCCACGCGCGGCAAACCGAATTTGTAGCGGATCATTTCCCCCTGTTCGGTAACGCGAACGCGACCCTTGACGGAGCCGGGCGGTTGCGAGGCCATCGCTTTTTCCACCGGGCCACCGCCGCGGCCGACGGTACCGCCGCGGCCGTGGAACAGGGTAAGCTGGATTTCGTGCTGTTCCGCCAGGCTCACCAGCTTTTCCTGGGATTTGTACTGCGCCCAGGTGGCGGCGAACTTGCCGGCATCCTTGGCGGAGTCGGAATAGCCGATCATGACGGTTTGGTTGCCCCTGCAATACTGCTGGTACCAGTGCAGTTGCCACAGCTTGTTCATCACTCCGGGAGCGCGATCGAGGTCGTCCAGGGTTTCGAACAGCGGGACAATCGGCATATCCCAACTCACACCGGTTTCTTTTAGAATAAGCGCCACGGCCAGTACATCCGAAGGCTGCCGGGCCATTGAAATGACGTACTGGGAAAGTGTTTCCCGTGGCTGGCGCGCTATGATGCGACAGGTTTCCAGGACTTCCGCCGATTCCTCGCTGACGGACCACTTGGACGGAATCAGTGGGCGTTTGCTGGCCAGTTGCTCAAGCAGGAATGCCCGCCGTTTTTCTTCGTCCCATTCGCGGTAGCTGCCCAGCTCCAGGTAAAGGGTGAGCTCGTCCAGTAACTGCACGTGGCGATCCCCGTCCTGGCGAATATCCAACGCCGACAGGTTAATGCCGAAAGCGTAAATGCGGCGAATGGTGTCTGTCAGCGGACCGTTTGCAATGTACGTAAGCCCCACCTCACAGAGTGAACGGTGACACAGCAACAGCGGGTCGAGCAGATCTTTCGCCTGCCGAATAGTATCTTTGGGTTCTGACTGCCTGTTCCCTTTCACGTGATTTTCCGTCCACTGCAAGGTAACCTCCAGCCGGTTGCGCAGGGAGTGCAGCAGGTCGCGATAGGGTGTGGCGCTTTGGTAGCCCAGGGTGTCAAACAGCTCCTGGCTGGCCTCGTGCATGCTCAGGTCGCCGCCCAGGTTGTGGATATCCTGCAGGTACAGGTCCGCCGCCATCCAGCGCCCCAGCAGAATCACCTCCTCGGTTACCTTGCTGGTAACGTTGGGGTTGCCGTCCCGGTCGCCACCCATCCAGGAAAAAAAGCGGAACGGCATGGTGCTCAGCGGCAGCGGTTCGCCCAACCGGCGGCGGCTCAGGCGGTCGATGTGGCGAACGAAATCGGGCACCGCGTCCCAAAGGCTGTTTTCGATAACGGCGAAGCCCCATTTGGCCTCGTCCACGGCAGTCGGCCGCTCGCTGCGTATCTCGTTGGTATTCCAGACTTCCTGGATCAAACGGTGCAGGCGGCCTTCGATCTTATCGGACTCGAATGTCAGCAGGTCATTACGGCTGCGGTCCGACAGTGAGCGGGCGATCTTGTCGTACTTGCGGATCAGGGTCCTACGGGTGATTTCGGTCGGGTGGGCAGTTAATACCAGCTCAATTCGCAGGTCCTTCAACAGATTGGAGATGCCTTCCTGGCCCACATTGCCGAGATACTGCTGGAGGAGTTCGTCCAGGCCGTCCGAACCTTCGGCGGCGGCGCTGGAGAAGTACTCCTGGTCAGCAATATTGGCCAGGTTCAAAAACTGGTTGAATGCCCGCACAATGGGGAGAATATCTTTGTCATCCACCTTGCTGAGCAGTGAAACCAGTGCATTGTAGCCGCCGTTTTGCTTGTGATTCAGGCATTTGGCCATGGCGCGGATTTCTTCCACTTTACGAAATACCGCCGGGCCTTCGTGTTCCAGCAGGGTTTGCCCGAGTAAATCGCCCAGCAGGCGAACGTTATCTCTGAGCGTTTCAGGTAGTTTTTCCATAGCTCTCGATTTGCTGTTTGAGTGATTGTGGGTGGCGTTGATGCCAGTGACGAGGGTCCCACTTGGCGTCACGTATGGGTAATCAGGTAACGGAAACGTGACAATGGTAACGGCATATTTTATTGAATTTGGCCGTCGGTTTCCAATAGTGGTCTTCTTGGAGTTGTCATTGCGGCCTCGAAACCGCTGCCAGCGGTGCATCTACTGGTAAAAGCGGGGGAAATTTATACACTAAATGAAACCCCTCCACGGGCTGATACCGGGTAGGGCGACGCAATGGTCCGACATTTCGGAAGCCAGAGCCGAGAGACCGCGGGGACTTGATCAGGGGGCTCCTTAAGTCACTCATGTTCATGTTTGGCTACGCCCAACAACGGTAGCGGTTCGCTCGTTTCCATAAAATAATTGCCGCCACTGGAATTTAAATAACCGGCCAGAAATTCCGCAATATGCGCTCCACATCCTGAAGGGAACCGCATCCGACAGGGTTCCACTCTTTTGGCAATAACCGTCTGTAGTCCGGTCGTTTGTATCGCGGGTCCACCAGCACAACAACGCCTCGGTCTTTATCCGAGCGAATAACCCGGCCGGCCGTTTGCAATACACGGCAAAGCCCCGGAAACTGATAAGCGTATTGAAAGCCACTTAAGTTTTTGCTCTCAAAATATTCCTGCATCAACTTTCTTTCCCGCGTCGGTTGGGGCATGCCGGTGCCGATAATAATCGCGCCGTGTAGCGCATCCGCCACGTAATTGATTCCTTCGGCGAAAACACCGCCAAGAATGGCAAACCCGAGCGCGGGCTGATTGGAAATAAAAAAAGCATCGAGAAAATCTTTACGTTCATCCTCGCTGCTGCTGGCCTCTTGTTTAATGACAGAAATGTCCGGATGGATCTCCCGAAAATTTGTGTAGACTTGATCCAGGTATTCATAAGACGGAAAAAATACCAGATACTTTCCGGTTTTGCCCTGATAAACCGCTGCAATCAAATCGATCAGCGCCGGGCGCGACTGCTCCCTGGATTGCCAGCGCGTGTCGATATAATCACTGCGAAGCACGCACAGGTTTTGCGGTGGAAAGGCCGGAGGCAACGTGTAAGTACACGATTTGTGATCGAAGCCAAGCATTTGGGTATAAAATTCCAGGGGGGTTAACGTCGCTGAAAAACCCGTTAACGCGCGCGCGTTTTTATAGCTTTCCGCCAGGAAAGAGGAGGCATCCAGGCAAAGCAGGGTGAGCGTGATGTTTTTATATTTTCCGGTGCCGCTGGCATTCAATAATGTTCTATGAGCGGCACTATTCATCTGGCTGATCAGGTAAAACCGTAGCAGCTCACGCAGGTTTTCTTTATGTTTGTCTCCGGCGCTATCAAACATATCGATGTTTGAATCGTTTTTATTCGCAGCCTTGAGCGTATCGACAGCCTTGAGCGTATCGACAGCCATAAGCGCCTCGACAAGCCTGCCAGCGGAATCGATCAGGTTCTGTGGTAATTCATGTATCACCTGGTCTGTTTTTGCAGCAGTGGATAATACCCTGGAAAGCCGGCTTGCGGCGCTTTTCACATTTGGATGCGTGGTGCCGGGATGCTGGCGAATTTCCCGCAGAAGATCAGTTGAAATCCTCGCTGAATACATTTCCCGCGCCCGGTCAGGCAGGTTGTGAATTTCATCAACAAGCAGTGCGCGTGTTTTCGCCTGGTTTTCAAAGGCGTTTAATTTGGTTAATGGGTCGAAAAAATAATTGAAATCGCAAACAACGATGCTCATCCATGGCAGCAGATGCAACGCCAGTGCAAACGGGCACACCTGATGCACTTCGGCGATTTCTTTTAATCTCGCGGTGGGCAGATTGAATGCTTTGAGTGAATCGCTTCTGGCGTCCGGCAGCCGATCATAAAACCCGATGGTCCGGCAACAGCGGCCGTCTTCGTTAATCAGCGTTGTTGAACTATTTTTATCCGGTGCCCGACAAGGGCAG
Source organism: uncultured Cellvibrionaceae bacterium (assembly GCA_964451365.1). GTDB lineage: Bacteria > Pseudomonadota > Gammaproteobacteria > Pseudomonadales > Cellvibrionaceae > CAYVIB01. The sequence goes on along the minus strand of CAYVIB010000014.1, from coordinate 46,145 downwards.
GTTTTCTCCCGCGCGGACAACGTAAGAAAATCAATCTGTAAACCTTTCTCCTGTAAAAGTACAATGGTGGTTTCCGCGTTGATCTGGGCCGATGTTTTGGCGGTAAGGTAAACCACCTGCTCAACCAGGTCTTCCCCCACAGCCTTGATGGTGGGAAATAATGTGCTTACTGTTTTACCCGTGCCGGTAGGCGCCTGAACCAGCAGTTGTTGTTTGTCGCGCAGGGTGCGGTAAATGTAGCGGGCTAACCGGTATTGACCGGGACGATAGGCGGAATAGGGGAATTCCAGTTTGCGGGCGGATTGCCTGACTTCTTCCTTGTGCCGGGTGATCAGGTCGTACCATTGTAGGTAAATCTGCAGCAGGGAAAAAGTAAAGTGTTCCAGTTCGTCGATGCGGGTGGTTGTTTTTTCAGTGTGTACTTTCCCATCCAAAAGGTTGAACAGACTAACGTGAATATCGTAACGCCTGGCCTCGATTTTTTCCGAAAGATGGTAAAGGTAGGCGTAAACTTTTGCCTGCGCCCGGTAAAGATCCAGTTTTTCAGCGGCCAGGCGTTCGGGTGGAAAATAGGTCGTCTTTATTTCCTCGACAATAACCGGTGAATTTGTTGCGTTGATCAGGTCCGCGCGGCCCTGCAACGTTACCGCATAATTTTCTATCGTCAACGTTTGCTTGAGTGCATATTCCACCTGCCAGTCCTGCCCACGGGATTTTTGCAGCCGCCGGTGACCGGCGATACCTTCGAGATGCGTCGGGCCGCTCATGGACTCGAAAAACAAATCTCCCCGGCGTGCGCTGAACTCGACCAGGTCCCGGACGCTGAGCGTAATAGTTGTTTTACTGCCGCCACTCAACCTGGATCACCTTGTGGGGAATGCCATGCCGATGGAAGTAATGCATCCAGCGTAACTGGTTTTTCTGCAGGCGATCGCCGGGACCTTTGACTTCGATTAATTCATAGCCGCCCGTGGAAGGAAAATGCACCAGATCGGGAAAGCCGGAACTGTTGGCTTTGGGATCCTGCCACAGGCGCTCGAACACTTTCCGCCAGTGCGCGTTGGGGATGCGTTCGACTGCCGTGGTAATAATAAGCTCATTGAGCGCGCCCCAGTAAATGAAGGGTGAAAGGGTGCCGTATTTCAACTGCCAAAGGGAAAGATAATCGTGAGTCAGTAAGGAAATGTCCTTCAGTCGTTCCTGCGCTATTTGAAATAAAGTTGAACGGGAGTTAAGAAAATCCCGCTCATATAAATCGTGTGGCCTGGCCTGAAATGGATGGGAAAAGGCTCCGCGAGCCGGTGCGAAAATAACGTCCCAGTAATGCAGCCCAAAGACACTGCAAAAGAGGGCATTCTCCACGTAGTGGCATTCGCCCAAAGCGGAAAAATATTCCGCCACGGCAAGCTCGACCGACTCGTGCCTGTCCAGGGTTAATATTTCCGAACCGGGCTGATAGTTCGTGGTCTGCTCCCAGGGTTGATTGCATTTTCGCGCGATGCGCTGGCCAAAACCGGTTGCGAATAACAGCTCTTCTTCATCGAATGGCTCGTCGGTAATTTCCCTGGATATTGCCAGCGCCGTGTCGAATTCATTTCGCTTTGCATGAATTCGTGCCTGCCGCTCCCGGGCCGGCGGCAGATCGCATTGTCGGTAAATTTCCAATGCGTGGTCGAGACAATCCAACCGCTCCAGCTGGCGTGCCATTTTTAAAAACACTTTTTGAATGCGCCGGTTCAGCACGGCGTCGCCGGGGCAGGGCAAGGGAAACAGGTTGTAAAGCTCAAGAATGAATTCACTGCCGGCGGCGAGGCAGTCTTCCAATACATCCCGCAGTAAATAGTACTCGAGATGTTTTTCAATCTGTTTCCGGCTGTTGAACAATCGTGAGGATTTGTCGATCCGATAAGGTTCATAGCGATACAGGCCGAGATCGTTCAAGACAAACTCGGTTAAATCCTGACTGAGATTGCCAAAAAAAAGTAACTTAAAGGTGTCAAAAATAGTGGAATCGGCTAGTTGATAAATATCGTCTTTTATCAGTGAAAAAATATCGATATCGACCAGCAGTTCAGCGAGAAGCAGGTTGAATTCTTCCCGCTTGAGCTTCCGCAGCGCGGTTACCCACGAATGATATTCCTCTCTCCGGCCCAGCTTTTCCAGCCACTCCTGCTTGCTGAAAAGAGGAAGGAGTTCTCCGGTTGCGATGGGTGGATTGATATTAATAAGCCTGGATGCTTTTAATTCGTCCGCGGCAGCGGAGGAATTCCTGATTTCCTGATACACCAGTCTGTCGGCGCGAAAAAGGTCGCCTTTGCGTATCAGCATCCGGACGTACAGCTTTTGCGCGTCGGAACCGGCGCGGGTGAACGCGCGATAAAAGGCCGTTTCGGTATCGGACAGCAAATCCGCGTACTGATCCACTACGTGGTCAATTAAAAACCGGAAATTTTTCAGGTAGTAGTCCGGTGCCAATTGAGCCGGACCTTCAGGGAGTAGATCTGTTGTGGTCATGGTGTTCTTTGTATCAGTTGCGGAACTAATTTAACCACCAATTGCGGTTCATGTTAACTGCCGTTTAAGTACCGGGTTGGTCAGGAATCTGCGTTTTGCCGTAGAATGCACCTTCACTGTGAGAGAATTACTCTTATTATGTCTCCAGAAGAATCCCAAACCTCCCCCAAATACACACTCATCGTCAGCGTTGCAATTCTGCTTGCGGCTGCTTTTTTCACCATTGTTATATTCAGCACCGAGCCCGAGGCCCAGCGGGAGGCCGCCACCAAAAAATCCGCCATGCTGGTTGACGTGACTGCCGCCGAGGCCGGGGATTTTCGGCCGACCATTACCGCCATGGGCACTGTGATTCCCGCGCGGGAGGTAGTGCTACAACCACGTATCAGCGGGCAGGTTATCGACATCAGCGAAAATTTTGTGCCCGGCGGCCGTGTATCAAAGGGCGAGGTTCTGTTGCGGGTGGACCCGGCGGACTATCAAAACCAATTGCAACAGCGGCGTAGCGAACTTACCCAGGCCACCACCGCGCTGGAAATCGAAATGGGTGAACAGGCGATTGCCGAACGCGATTACCAGCGGCTCAGCAATCAAAACCTGAGCGAGATGCAAAAGGCGCTGGTGCTGCGCAAGCCGCAATTGAATGCCGCGCGGGCGCGGGTGGAAGCGGCGCGGGCGAATGTGGGGCAGGCGGAGCTGGATCTTGAACGCACGCAAATAAAAGCTCCGTTCGACGCCCAGGTGGTAAGCCGGTCCGTGAATGTCGGGTCCCAGGTTTCGCCCGGCGAGAATCTGGCGCGGTTGGTGGGCGTGCAAACCTATTGGGTCGAAGCGACGCTGCCCCTGGACCGCCTGCGGTGGCTGGAGGTGGGCGGTGCGGAGCCGAATGTAATTGTCCGCAACCGAACCGCCTGGCCGGCGGACGCATTTCGCCGCGGGCGCCTGCAGAGCGTGATCGGCGAACTGGAGGGGCAGACACGCATGGCGCGGGTGATTATCGAAGTGGAAGATCCTCTCGCGCTGGACAGGGGCAATCGGGGCAAGATGCCGCTGATGGTGGGTTCCTTTGTGGAATGCCGGATCGAGGCGGAAACCGTGCCTGATGTAGTGCGCCTGAAGCGCGAGTACGTGCGCAAAAACAGTACCGTCTGGGTGATGGAGGATAATGCCCTTTCCATCCGCCCGCTGGAAATCGTGCTGCGTGACGAGCAGTTCGCTTACATCCGCGAAGGTCTGCAGGCGGGCGACAAAATCGTCACCACCAGCCTGTCCGCCGTGACCGAGGGAGCGGAATTGCGACTTGCCGGAGCGGCCGGCGATGGCTGATACGGACGGCGCAAGGAAAAACTGGGGCGGTCCCATTGAGTGGATGGCCCGCAACTCCATTGCTGCCAACCTGGCGATGATCATCCTGCTGGGCGGCGGCATCTTCATGGCCTTCCAGGTGCAAAAGGAAGTTTTTCCGGAATTTGAATTGGATTTTATCGACGTGGACGTGACCTACCCCGGCGCCTCGCCCGAGGAGGTGGAACAAGGCATTCTGCAGCCGGTGGAGGCGGCCGTGCGCGGCGTGCAGGGTATCAAGGAAATGACTTCCGAAGCGCGCGAGGGTTCGGGCCGCGTGAGCCTGGAACTGGTGGCCGGCACCGACCGTATGAAAGCCTTCCAGGAGGTGGACCAGGCGGTCAACCGCGTGCGCACCTTCCCGGACGATGCCGAGGACCCGGAAGTCCGCATACGCGCGCAGCAACGGCAGGTGATGGAAGTGGGCCTGTTTGGCGACGTGGATATCTGGACCTTACGCAAGCTGGCAGAACAACTGCGCGACCGCCTGCTGACCGAGCCGGCCATCACCCAGGTGGACCTGGGCAATATCCCCGATTATGTGACCCACGTGGAGGTGCCCCGGGAGCAGCTGCGCCGTTACAACCTTACCCTGGGTGAGATTGCCCGTATTATTGAACAGTCTGGTCGCGATGTGCCGGCCGGCGCGGTGGAAACCAGCCAGGGTGAAATTCTCCTGCGCCTCAACGAGCGCAAACAGTGGGCGGAGGAGTTCGCCAATATTCCCATTATCACGGCGGAAAGCGGCGCGACGGTAATGCTCGATGAAATCGCCACGATTTATGACGGCTTCGAGGAGTCTGGTTTTCACTCCCAATTCAACCTCCAGCCGTCGGTAGAAGTGCAGATCTATCGGGTTGGCGACCAGTCGCCGCTGGATATTTCCGCCGCGGTGGAAACCGTTTTGCAGGAGTTGGAAACCACCCTGCCGCCGAATGTGCGGTACCGCATCGACAGCAACGATGCCGAGGACTTTCGCGACCGCCTGATGTTGCTGCTGGAAAACGGCGCGATGGCCGTGCTGATTGTGCTCGCCATCCTGACCCTGTTCCTGGAATTGCGGCTGGCGTTCTGGATCATGATGGGCATGACCATTTCCTTTATCGGCGGTATGCTGATGCTGCCGCTGGTGGATGTCAGCATCAATATGATTTCCATGTTCGCCTTCCTGGTGGTGCTGGGGATCGTGGTGGACGATGCGATTGTGGTGGGCGAAAACATCCATGAATATCGCCAGCGCGGTTACGACCATATGACGGCCGCCATCAAAGGCACCCAGGATATCGCCGCGCCGGTTACCTTCACCATTCTCACCACCATTGTCGCTTTTGTGCCGGTTATGTTTATTCCGGGCACCACCGGTAAATTCTGGTGGCCGTTTCCGGTGGTGGTGATTATTGTGCTGGTGATTTCACTGATCGAGGCGCTATACATTCTGCCCGCGCACCTGGCGCAAAGTGAACCCGCCACCCAATCCCGGCTGGGTAAATCGATATACGACCGGCAGCAGGTTGTTGCCCGCAAGTTCGACTGGTTTATCAATGAAAGGTACCGGCCCGTTATCGAACTGTGCCTGCGCCAGCGCTACATTACCATCAGCACGGCCCTGGCTTTTCTGATTATCGCCGGTGCCTACGGGGCCAGCGACCATATGGGTATGATTATGATGCCGCGCGTGGCGGCGGATGAAATCGAAGGGGGAGTGCGCCTGCCAGTGGGAACCACGCTGGAGCAGGCGGCAAAAGTTGCCACCGAAATTACCGATTCCACCTACGCCATGTTCGAAAAACACGATTTGTTCCGCGTGGCCGAGGGCATCAAAACCAACGTGCGCGTCCAGAATTTTATTGACGTGGAAATCGTTATGAAGCCGCCGGATGAGCGCGACATGAGCGCGGCCCAAGTGATCGATTTGTGGCGCGACGAGATCGGCGATATCGAAGGCGTGGACCAGATTACCTTCGAAGCCGAACGTGGCCCCGGCGGCTGGCAGGACGATATCAGCGTGGACCTCAGCCATACGGATACCGAACGGCTGGCCGAGGCGAGCCAGGTATTCAAGGCTCGCATGGACGAGTTCGCCAACACCCGTAACCTCAACGACAACTACGAAAAAGGCAAACTGCAGTACAACTTCACCCTGCTGCCGGAAGGCCGCTTGACCGGGCTGACGCCCGCCGACGTCGGTCGCCAGGTGCGCGATGCTTTTTATGGCGCTGTCGCCATGCGCCAGTTGCGCGGCACCAACGAAATCGAAGTGCGGGTAAAGCTGCCTTTGGAACAGCGCCAGCAGCACTACACGCTGGAAAACCTGGTTATCCAAACGCCCGACGGCATTGAAGTGCCGTTACAGGATGTCGCCGATGCCGAACTGGCGGAATCCTTCAACTCACTCAATCGCCGCAACGGTAGGCGGGTAATTAATGTGGGCATGGATGTGGAACCGCAAAGTGCGATCAGCCAGGTGTCCGCCGCGATGAAACAGGAAGTGCTGCCGCAACTGCGCGCGGAATATCCCGGCCTTACCTGGACCTTTCGCGGCAGCGAGCAGGAAATGCGGGAATCCACCGCCGTGCTGTGGAGCGGGTTTGCAATGGCCATGTTTGTGATTTACTCGCTGCTCGCCATCGCCTTTCGCAGTTATCTGCAACCGTTGATTGTGATGATATCCATCCCCTTCGGTGTTATCGGCGTGGTCATTGGCCATTTGCTGCTGGACTACGATCTCTCCCTGGTCAGCCTGATGGGTATCGTCGCCCTCTCGGGGGTGGTGGTAAACGGCGCGCTGATTATGGTGGATTACGCCAACAAGCGAAGGCATGAGGTTTCGGCGTTGGATGCGATTCACGAAGCCAGTATCCGGCGATTTCGGCCGATCGTGTTGACAACGCTAACCACTTTCGGGGGTCTTACACCGATCATCCTGGAAAATTCCCGCCAGGCGGCGCAATTGATTCCCATGGCAATATCGCTCGGATTCGGGATTATTTTTGCCAGCGCGATTATTCTCGTAATCGTGCCGTGCTTCTATATGGTGCTGGAGGATCTGGCAAGGATCAAACCGGGCTTGCCCAAATTTTCAAAAACATAAGAGCTGCTCCGGCGCCACATCCTCCCGTGGATCAGCCTCCGGCAATGCAGTTGTTCCTGGTACTTCGAGAAAAACCTGAGCTTCCAATGTAAATGCTGGCGCCTTCCGGTACCGGGGCTTAATCAGCGGTTCCTTTGGGCGCTGTCGCGCAAAAAAAGTATCTTTTTAATCCCTCGATCGTCTATAGGAATACAACGGCTGTTCGCCAGCGCTGACTGGCGTTACGGCCGAAGGAGCTTTAGTGATAGTGAAGATAGCAGAAACCGAGGTGACGAAGTTATGAAACGTATACACATTCATATTGCAGTTAGAAATCTTGAAGAGAGCATCGAATTCTACTCGAGCCTGTTCAACGCAAGCCCAACCGTGGAGAGAGACAATTACGCAAAGTGGGAGTTGCCGGACCCGAATGTCAACCTGGCGATTTCAACCGGAGGAAGCAAAACCGGTATTGATCATGTTGGCATCCAGGTAGAGACACAAGATGAGTTGAGTGAGATCCGCGACAATCTCGATAGAGCCAGCTTTACTACAACCGAAGAGCAGGGCACCTCTTGTTGTTACGCAAAATCCGATAAACATTGGACGCTGGATCCCCAAGGTGTCGCGTGGGAATCCTTTCTCACAAAAGCGGAAACATCGGAACACTGTGGCGGCGGAGTGGAAATAAAAGGTGACCAGGTTTCCTGTTGCGTGCCCAAAGCGCTGGAAAGGAATGACCCTGAAGGTAAATGTTGTGTCCCCTCGCCCGGCTCATCCTGTTGCGGTTAACAGAAGATGTCGCTTGTACCTACAAAACGGATAGATCAATTCACAAACATTAAAATCAAGCATGCCAGTGCTTTGACTGTCCGTTTTGGCAGGTTTGTTTAACACATTACATGACTTAGTATGCTTCCTCTTTTCCGGGGCAATGTACCTGATTGCATTTAGTTGCAGATTGCGGCCGTGAACCAAAAAAATATACAACCGCTACCGGATGAATAGCTTCCTATTGCAGTACCTGGCGCACCGATTTCCCTTATCGCGAAATCGATAATGGATTAACCAAAAAATAACGCCTGCTGACCCTGAAGCTCCTTGGCAAAAAGCTTCACAACGTGCCCGATAAAAATTAAGGATGTGTCGATGAAAAGCGAACAACGTCGTATCAATTGGCTGATTTTGATCCCAATAATATTTTCCGCGTCACTTTTCTCCATGCAGGCTGGAGCAGAGGGTAACAGATATGATCTGACGCGCCTGTATAAAGGTGAAATAAGCGCCGCAAAGGCTTATCTGGACGGTCGTCGTTTTCCTCCACATCGACATTTTCATGAGTCCGGTCGGGCCATAATAATCGATGTAAGAAAAGTAGAAGAGTTCACACAGGGTCACGCCCCTGGTGCTATAAACATTCCGTTCCCCTATATCACTGGCAATCCGGATGAACCCTTCGACGACACGGATTTTACTGGGTACGACATTTCCACGGATGAAGATATTGCGCAGACTATGGAGAATTTTGGCGTTATTCCCATGTCTGAATTTGTTGATTATGTAACCGCGCGGATACCGGACAAAAATCAATATATCATTACGATGTGTCGATCCGGGTTTCGAAGCGTACAGGCGGCCAACCTGTTAACCAAGAACGGTTATACGAACGTTCATAACATGTGGGAAGGTTTTGAAGGACAGCATAAACTGGATGTTGCCGGATCGCCGGTGGATCTCGATAATGATGGTCTGATTTCAGATAGCGATAAGGATGGGTGGAATTTTTTCCAGGGTCTGCCGGTTGAAAATAGTTATAGGTACTACCAGATCTTCTGGCCGTATAGTTATCTTTACTAATGGTCGGAAATTTTTTGGCAGCTTAAACATTTCTTAAATAATTTAATTTTTTGATTTGCAGGATGGGATAAATCACGTCTATGCGGATTGAGGCGAACCAGAGAGTATTTGCATGTCATTTTAATATGGAAAAAAATGACGGAAGGGTAATATTTCACGGAAACTAATTTAATTAATGCTTAATCTTCCGCTCGCGCGGAATGAACTCCCCGGCTTCAAGTAATTAGGTTACATATGCACAAACCGACATGTTGAGCCCATAATATTTTTTTGTTATTCTGCGTCCGAATGCCTCTCATGCTAAATGCGTATCTTAGGGAAGGGAGAGGTAAAGAGAAAAAATAGGTAAAGAGGGATTCTCGATGGATGCAAAAATATTGAGTAGCATGCCTAAAACTTCGCTTGAGGCGATAATAAATTTTTTTGTTTCAATACGTTCCGCAAAAAGTCCTGAAGAGCTTATTCTATCTCTTAGCACGTTAAATGAGGCAGTGTTTGAAGAGGATGATGCACGACTACTCTATTGCGGCCAGCCAAATACCAGGAATTGTTCCAAAAATAATATCTGCGAAAATAATGAAAACTTTCGTCTGGAAGAGAGTACGGGTTTATACAACTTAAAATCCGATATCAGAAACCAGGAAGAAAAGAATGTAATTCCCGATAGCAGAGTCAGTGCTGAATGCGCGAGTAATCCGGAGCGACCTTCGATAGAAGAAATTGTCAAAAATGCCATAGAGTTGGCAGCTGAACGTGGTTGTCTCGGCAAGTGTAAAAAGCAGGATGATTTATGCCTGGTTTCCCTGGCCGATGATAAACGGTTTAGTGATAGTAGTGATCAGATGTTTAACAGTTTGTTGCCTTATATCAGCGAGGCATTCTATCGCTTTAAATCGCAGGAAGACGAAAATAAAAACCCGAATAAAAATGAAAAAATTAAACTTACCCCCCGGGAGAAAGAGGTTTTGACCTGGGTCTCCCAAGGGAAAGGCGGGTGGGAAGTCGGTGAAATTATCGGCATTTCTGAGCGGACCGTGAAGTTCCATTTGCAAAATATCTATAAGAAGCTTGATGTAATCAATAGGGCCCAGGCTGTAACCAAGGCAATTCAGTGTAATATCCTGGAAGTATAATTTTCAGCATTACATTTTCCCTTGCCGGATGGCATCATTTTGGTGCGATCATCCTTGCCAATAAACTTGCTTCTGGCAGCTGGATCATCCTCATTTTTTCTGTGCGAACAGACTGATCGTGCCCGCATATTTTTTTAATTTTCGATGGAATTCCTACCTACCCAAACGGACAGTTCCCCGGGTTTTTAGGCAACCATATACTGAGTTGCAAATATAACACTTCTTGTTTTCATTCTTAGAGGAGCTGGTAATGCTCGTATCCCAAATTGAAAAAAATGCCAAGGCAAAAGCGCAGTCTTCAACAGGATGTTGTCCACAACCTCTTGGGGATGAAGTTCAGCACAAACCCAGCGCTGTCGATTTTCCCAATAACAGCCGGGTTCACTTAAGTATTAATGTCCGTGATCTAAAACGCTCGGTAGCATTTTACCGCGTTCTCTTTAATCAAAATCCTAAAGTAATGAAGGACGATTACGCCAAATGGGAGCCGGAGGTTCCATCAGTCAATTTCACCATTAATGAACATTCGGAGGAAATTGTCGACAATGATGGTCATTTCGGCATTGAAATGAAAAGTGTGGAAGCAGTGAGCGCGGCGCTCAAGAGAATATCGGAAGCGGGTTTGAAAGTCGAAGCCACCGAAACGCAGGTTGCGTGTTGTCACGCGGTACAGGATAAAGGATGGGTGGTTGATCCGGACGGAAATCATTGGGAGTTCTTTGTCGTCACGGATAACGAGGCGGAGCAGGGGTGTGGATTAACCTGCATTTGCTACGACCCGGAGACAGATGGTTGTAATTGGAAAAAGCGCGCTTAAATCAATTTTACTCTGAAAGGAATTTATGCCATGACTGCAGCACAAGAAAACACTACCCCGGAAAAGTATATGAAAAGTGTCGCTAACTTTCCTGGTGAAGAGCGAATTCATGTCGCCCTGAATGTCTCGGATATTCACAGTTCAGTAGAGTTTTATCGTCATTTCTTTGGGCAGGATCCGGTTAAGTATCGTGAAGGATATGCCAAGTTCGACTTGACCGAGCCTCCGCTCAATATATCCCTGAATGAAAATCCGGGTGATACGACCATTCAGGGGCATCTGGGTATCCAGGTGAAGAGTACACGGGTCGTGCAGGAAATGTTCGAAAAGCTGCGTGATTCGAAGTTCAAGATTATTACAGAGGAAGGCGCCGAGTGCTGCTATGCGGTACAGGATAAGCTCTGGGTTGCCGATCCCGATGGCACTCGTTGGGAGATATTCGTAACCACCAATCCTGAAAGTGATCAGGGATGTGGCGCGGATTGCATTTGCCATCAGGAGTTTGAGCGTACTATTTTGACCGGGGAATAAAATGAGAATAATAGGAATTTTGTTTGCCGTTTTTGCAAGCCTGCCACTTGTTGGATGTGGATCCAAATCCGATGAACAGGTTATCACTATTACCGGTTCCAGTACGATTGCGCCGCTGATTGCTGAAATAGCCAAACAGTATGAGGCAACCAGAGAAGGGATAAGGATAGATGTGCAATCAGGCGGCACTTCGAAGGGGCTGATGGATGTGCGAACAGGTATATCCGATATTGGCATGGTCAGCCGCAAGCTCAAGGATTCCGAATCGGATGTCAGATTTTCCACTATTGCGATTGATGGAATATCGTTGATTGTGAACAGTGCCAACCCCTTGGAGAATATATCCAGCCGGGATGTGGTCGCGGTTTACAAGGGAGATATTACAAACTGGTCGGACTTGAGTGGCCTGGATGGGAACATCACTGTTGTGAACAAAGCGGAAGGGCGCTCGACGCTGGAAATATTCACGGAGCACTTCGGCCTGAACAATCGGGAGATTCGGGCAAATGTTGTTATAGGCGATAACCAGCAGGGCATTCAGACTGTTGCGGGTAATCCAAACGCAATTGGTTATGTTTCCATCGGTGCCGCTGAATACGAGGCGACTTCAAACCATGCCGCGATAAAGATCCTGAAACTAAACGGCACCGAGGCTTCAACAGCCACTCTCCGGGATGGTTCATACAACATAAGTCGCGAACTCAACCTCATTTATAAGGAGAACCTTCCGGTCGCGGCGCGTGAATTTATTGACTACGTGAACTCCGAAGTGACGGCTCCGATATTCAATGCACACTATTTTATTAAGACAAATAATGCCGAGCCACTGGTTTCGTCGGCAGAATAGCTTATAGGCCGGGAAAGCATAGAGTATGAAGAGGCCCGTGGAAACAGTAGGAGAACGTTTCAAGACTGGTCTGCTTGGTCAGGCGATTATTGATAAGAGCTTTTTCGGAGTCCTGGTTTTGTGCGCCATCGTGGCGTCACTGATAATGCTGCTAATTCTTTGGTTTTTGATCTACGAAAGTTGGAGCTTTCTAACCAATGAAGGATTGTCGGCGTTCTTCACGGGCGATGGCTGGTGGCCCCTTGACGGTGATTACAATTTGTTGCCAATGGTGGTGGCAAGCCTGATTGTCACCTTGGGTTCGGTTGTTCTGGCAACTCCGCTTGCGGTTATCTATGCGGTTTTCAATGTCTTCTACGCCCAGGGGTTTTTCAAGGAAATATTGACAAGGCTGGTCGATGTCATCGCCTCCATACCCACGGTAATCTACGGGTTTTGGGGTTTGGTCGTTGTAGTTCCCCTTGTTAACAAGATCCAGGCGCCGGGCGTAAGTTTATTTTCGGGCATTATTGTGCTGGCAATAATGGTTTTCCCAACAATCGCGATTTTGACAATAAGTGCTCTAAAGGCGGTTCCCTTTTCGCATATACAGGGAGCCGTGGCGCTGGGAGTCCGGAAGCTTCCCCTGATACAAAAAGTTGCCTTGCCTACCGCGGGACCCGGTGTGTTCATGGCGGTCATATTGGGAATTACCCGTGCCGTCGGAGAGACAATGGTGGTGCTGATGGTATGTGGAAACGTTGTCGAGCTGCCGGGTTCCATTTTTGATTCGGGACGCGCGTTGACGGCTAACATCGCGCTGGAAATGCCTTATGCAATGGGGGATCATCGGTCCTCATTGTTTGTCACCGGCCTGATGGTGCTGTTGGTCGTTACGGGGCTTGTCGTACTGTGTGAATTGATGACACATAAAGCTCAGAAGGATTTAAATTTTGCTGGTAATCAGTGACTCCGTCTCGCCAATTCGCGGGATCAGTATCACACGTAATGGTGTTGAAACCATCGCGGTTTACGCACTTGCCTTTGTCATTATCGGCATTCTCCTTCTTCCGGTATTGGAAATTGTTGCTCATGGATATAAGAAAATATCGTTGGATTTTATCCTGACCAACCCAACCGATTCGGGCCGTTCCGGCGGAATTAAATCAATATTGGTATCGACATCGCTGATAGTGTCAGTCAGCCTGACTACGGCCGTGCCCCTTGCTTTTTTTACGGCGGTTCTTCTCACCGAGTATCTTCACTACACATCAAAGTTTGCCATTGCGGTACGGGCGAGTCTCGATATCCTGGCGGGTGTTCCATCAGTGGTTTTTGGTTTGTTCGGCCTGGCATTTTTTTGCCGCACATTGGAAATGGGATATTCCATCCAGGCGGGAGGGTTAACCCTTGCTTGCATGATTTTGCCAACGTTGTGCCGGAGCATGTGCTCCGCCCTGACCTCGGTTGGTGATCAATACAGAATATCTGGAGCGGCACTTTGCATGTCGAGAGTATCGATCCTGTTTAAGGTTACCGTGCCTGTGGTATTGCCCGCCCTTGTTGCCGGGACAATATTAGGCTTAACGCGCGCAATCGCTGAAACTGCATTATTACTTTTCACCAGCGGATACTCTGACCGCATGCCCAGCGGAATTGCGGATTCTGGTCGATCGATATCCGTTCACATTTACGAGTTGGCAACCAATGTCCCCGGTGGTACTGAAGCCGCATACGGAGCGGCTTTTGTGTTGCTCCTGGTGCTGGCTCTTTTGAGCATTTTAATAAACTTAATTATCAGTTGGTTGCAAGGCAGACTGATTAAAGGGTAGTGAATATGGATCTACAAGAAGTGGAGATAGGAACGGCGGAGCTCGAAACGGATACCAGGCATCACCGAAGTGTTACCTGTGGGAGTCGTGATCTTCTCGTCAACCAGGACTGCAGCAACTGCATGCCCAGCGATTACTGTTGTATCGAACTGCAGGATATAAGTATTGATTACGGAAAAACCCGAATTATTGAAGGGATATCATTAAAGATTATGAGCAACGCTATCACAGCAATTATTGGTCCTTCGGGATGCGGAAAGTCGAGTTTTTTGTCCTGCATAAACAAGCTTACCGATCTTGTTCCGGGCTGTGTTGTGACAGGGGATATCCAGTTTGAATGGGATAAGCATATTTACAGTAAAAAGGCGAATCTTCTGAGAAGACATGTGGGTATGCTGTTCCAAAAGCCTAATCCCTTTCCATTTTCCATCTGGAAAAACCTTGAGTTTCCACTGCGGGAACACGGTATCAGCGACAAATACGAAACCGCTGTAAGAATCGAAAAAGCTCTGTCAGACGTCGGGCTTTGGTCGGAGGTAAAAGATCGATTGAAAGACAGCGCGCTTTCGCTATCCGGGGGACAGCAGCAGCGGCTGTGCCTGGCGAGGGCGCTCGTACTCGAACCTACAGTCCTTCTAATGGATGAACCCTGCAGTGCCCTGGACCCGATAGCGACCAAGAAGATCGAAGAGCTGACCAGGGAGCTGGCCAAGCGAATGACGATCATCATGGTAACCCATAATCTGTCCCAAGCCAGAAGGGTTGCGGATTATATCGCGTTATTCTGGAAAATGAACGGACACGGAAAGCTGGTTGAGTTTGACAAAGTAAGCAATTTTTTCAAACGCCCCAAGACGGAGATCGCCAGAACGTATCTGGCCTACGACTAAATTCCATTGCAATGAACCAGTTGGGTAAATAACCATGTTGAGTGATTCTTTTAAAGCCTATGTCAATCAAGTAATCAAGTATCGATATACCACGATATTTCTGGTTCTCCTGGCTACTGTTTTCCTGGCATCCAATCTGATGGATCTTAAAATCGATATGGACCAGAACACCTGGATCCCACAATCACATGAATACGTCCAGGCTACGAAAAAACTGGAAGAAGTTTTTGGCGGGAGAAACGTGCTCATTGTCAGCGTGGTACCCAAAAGTGGCGATATCTATCAGCCGGAAGTGCTGGCCATTGTTGATGACCTGCAGCGGAAAATTGAAGCCATGCCGGAGGCGATACGGCACAATATTCTTAGTATCGCGGCGAAGAAAGTAAAAGATATCCGCGGAAACGGGGACGAACTGGTCGTTGAACGTGTTATGGAAACAGTTCCGCGGACCGAGCAGGAAATGGCCGCTCTCAAAGCCAGGATTGACAATAATCCCATCTATATAAATTCGCTGGTTTCTCCTGATGGCAAGGCCGCGGCAATCATTGCGGATTTCAAAATTGATCCGGCAAAACCCACCTACACGGTCATTAAAAATAAACTCGATGACATTGTGGCCGGCTACGACAGCGATCTGGTTGATATATATATGGCGGGTTTACCGGTGGATTTCGCCTGGTTTGAGCATCATATGATGAAGATGCCGCTGTTCTTCGGTGCCGCGATGTTACTGATCATGATAATCCAGTACATATCTTTCAGAAGTTTCCAGGGGATGATTCTGCCGATTGTAACCGCGATTCTCAGTGTATTGTGGTCCCTTGGATTTATGGGGCTCATTGGCGTTCATATGGACGGCATGAATACCACAACGCCAATATTGATAATGGCTGTCGCCGCCGGGCACGCCATCCAGATTCTCAAGCGGTACTATGAAGAATATGAGAAGCTTCACCGCAATTCTACCTACCATGGGATGAACGCCAGGGATATCAGCAGGCTCGCCATCGTGGAATCGATAGCTCGGGTAGGTCCGGTTATGTTCATTGCCGGATTGATCGCCGCCATATCCTTTTTTACCCTGGCCACCTACAAAGTTTCCGTGGTGAAGCACTTCGGTGTGTTTGCCGGCGCGGGGATAATTTCTATTCTGATCCTGGAAATGACTTTTGTACCCGCGTTGCGGGCACTGCTTCCCCCGCCGAAGATGAAATCGTTGGAGACCCAAAAAGAAGATGGTGTTTTGACCAGGGCGCTGGCCTATCTTGCCGAGAAAATATCGGGTGGACAGGCCGTATACGTGATTGCGATCAGCCTGGCGGTCCTAGGGGTCATTTCCCTGGGGGCGATTCGCCTGGAGATTGATAACAGCCTCAAGAACTACAGCGAACCATCGAGCATCGTCCGTATTCACGATTCAGCGATTAATGAACGATTTGGGGGAACAAATACCATATATTTCCTCGTGGAGGGACCTGAGGGCGCGTTAAAGGAACCGGCTGTCCTGAATGGAATTGCAAAGCTCCAGGAGTTTCTTAACCAGCAGGAAGAAGTCGGTAAGACCCAGTCCATTGCCGACCTGGTCAAACGGATCAATTATTCGATGAATGGTGACAGCGATGCTTACCTGAGCATTCCCGGGACGCGGGACCTGATCGCCCAGTATCTCTTCCTTTACAGCTTGTCGGGTAGTCCCCAGGATTTTGACAGTTATGTCAATTCCGACTATTCAAGTGCCGCGATTTGGGTTTTCCTCAAAACGGATAGTACGAACTATGTGAAAAGCATCGATAACCAGGTATCGAATATCATTGAAACCCACTTTCCGGCGGATGTGACCGTGCGGATGGGAGGAAGTTTGCCTCAGACTATTGCTGGTAACGACGCTCTGACTGTAGGCAAGTTAAAAAATGTCGCGCAGATGGCAATTGTCGTTTTCGTACTGAGCACGCTCATTCTTAAGTCATTCGTTGGTGGAATCTTTGTGACGCTGCCTTTACTGGTTGTCGTAACGGCAAACTTCGGCATTATGGGATGGTTTGGCGTGCCCCTGGATATGGGTACGATGACGACCGCGGCCATGGCCATTGGTATTGGCGCCGATTATGAGCTGTACCTGCTTTTTCGTTTCAGGGAGGAAATCAGCAGAACGGGGGATCTCAGGCAGGCCACCCATAATTCACTGACAACGTCGGGTAAGGCTATTATTTATGTGGCTCTCTCAATCGCAGCTGGCTATTCCCTGCTCCTTACCTCCGGCTTTGCTTTTTATTCCAGACTTGGAATTATGGTGATGGCCACCATGTTTGTCAGTGCCTTTACCGCAATTATCTTCCTGCGCGCCATGACAGTGATATTCAGGCCGAGGTTCATGTTCGTCGATTACAAACAACCGATAAGCGAGAGGGTGGCTCAGGCATGAAACATTGGTTGGCTTTCACACTATTTGTTGCAGGGATAATGCTGCGTATCGTCTCGCATGCCGAAGCACCGCCGGATGCGATAAGTATTATGGAAAAAAACTATTATTCCTCGAAGCTGCCGAAAATTCAGCAGACGGTAGAAATGAAGCTGGTAAACAGTCGCAACGAGGTGCGGGAACGGAAACTCAATGTTGTATCGGCTCTTCAGGAAAACGGTATTGATTCCAACATGTTGGTTCGCTTCATGGAACCGGCGGATGTCAGGGGGACGGCATTCCTTCAACTGGAGCATAGTAGCGCGGAAGACGACTTGTGGATTTACCTGCCCGCACTGTTCAAGTCCCGGCGACTTGTTTCAAGTAATAAAAAAGACAGCTTTATAGGTTCCGATTTTGCGTACGGCGATATGTTGCCACCCAAGGTCGCACGCTATACCTACAAGATGCTCGGAGCGGAATCCGTGGAGGGTTTTGACTGCTACATCGTCGAAGCGACGCCGACAAACGAAGGCATCCTCAGAGACTATGGCTATTCTTTAAAGAAGATGTGGATCGATAAGGAAAGCTTCCACGAGATCAAGGTTGAATACTACGATGACCGGTCGGACTTGCTAAAGGTCCAGGAAGTAAAAGAACTGAAGTTAATTCATGAACGGGATAACAGGTGGCTGGCGACGAGTCGCAGTATGAATAATCTCCAAACCGGTCACAGGACCCTTATCAAGGTTGTCGACTTCACTACTGATTTTGCCCTTTCCGAGCGCACGTTTAGTAAAAGAAATCTCGAACGTTTTTAAGGGCATTAATGCTAAGCACTAAAAGAATATGGCAACGATGGATTCTGGCATCGGTCGTCACTATTGCTCCAACGACTGGCGCCGAGGTAAATTTGCTCAGTAAATACGCGGTAAGGACGGTTTATTCCACTTCAAATGAGGAATTGGATAACACGAGTGACTTCTATGGATCGACGTTTCAGGTGAAGTCACGAGCGATCCTGAGCGAATCTCTAAGTATAGTCATGGACGGCAGGGTGGGAACCGACGATGTGAAACGAGAAGGATATGGAAACTCCCAACTCGGCGAACTTTTTTTACGTTACAGCGGTAATACTTTTGATATTACCGCCGGTAGAAAAGTATTCTCCTGGGGAAAGGCCGATGGAATTAACCCCGTGGATGTCGTCTCCTCAAAGAACTACCTGACGCTACTGCCTGAATCGGCGGATCAACGCAAAGGCAGCGATGCATTGGGCGTCAGCTATTTTTTACCGTATGACCTAACTCTGGACCTCGTTGCGGTAGTGACTTTCGAGCCATCGGATATCGTTCTGCCGGAAAGCTTCGGGGTTGATTTTCAGCTTAACGATAATGTGGATGTTTCGGTAAACAGGCCGGAACTGGCGGTAAAGATATCCGGCGCATTGAAGTCGCTCGATTGGTCGGTATACGGTTATAAAGGTCATAGCTCCACGCCCGAAGCTTATGCCCTGGAAGAAACGGTAATGCCGTTACTGTTGTTGCGCTATCCGGAACTGAATATGGTAGGCCTGGATTTTGCCGGAGCCATAAGCCGCTATACCTATCGCGCCGAAATGGCCGTTAAAGATTATGGGAATTCATCAGGGGCTTCAGGGTTCGGTCGTTACTATAACCTGGTCGCTGGCATTGAGCGTAAGTTCGGCGATTATTTAAACCTGAATATCCAGTATTTGTATAACAGAAAGCTGGGCAGGAAAAGTGGTAGCGGCGATGACCTGGTTGGCTTTTTTAATGACCTCATCCAGTTCGCACCGGAAAAAAATACGAGTGGAATGAGTTTTCGTTTGGCCGACGCCTGGAGAAACGGCTACCTGAAAGCAGAAGTATTTTCAATTTACTATTTTGTCGATGACAGCTATTTTTATCAAATTGAAGGTGAATATTCGATTAATGATTACGTGAATGTAAGCGCAGGTTACAAGGGGTACCGGGGGGCCGGTGATTCACTATACGGTGTTTACCGGGACAACGCCCGGGCCTTTCTGGAGCTTAGATACGCCTTTTAAAACATTAAGCGATTGCTATGGCAGCTTTTGAATCGTCGTCGGGCAGTGTCCAACCTATAGAGTGGTAATAGCAGCGATTCGCGCCAAAAGAGAGGGTTTGAATGAGTATGAATCTACTCCGCAAGGAAGTGTTAGACATGCCGGATGCTAAATCAAACAGGATTGGCAAGCGAGGTACGGCAAAAACGACTGAAAGTAGTCTAAAAGAAAACGTAAAGTATTTTAAGGCTATGAGCCATGGCACCCGGCTAAAGTGCATGTACTTAATGCTGGAAAAGGGAGAAATATCGGTAAGTGAGCTTGTGGATAAGCTGGGAGAATCGCAACCCAAAGTTTCCCGTCAGCTTGGGTATCTGCGGAATATCGGAATGGTAATTACCCTTCGGAGAGAGCAGTGGATTTTCTATTCGCTGAGTCCC
>CAYVIB010000014.1:0-26343 GCA_964451365.1 uncultured Cellvibrionaceae bacterium | reverse complement strand
CTAGGGGTCACATTTTTTACAGCAGGTAGTGGCTTGTGGCTCGATATCAAGCACCTTGTTTCGGGACTCGCTGACTTTTACCTGGCAGCAATCCGCTATAACCTCCTGAAGCTGGCTGCGGGCGCGCCTGACCTCGGCTTTGGTGGCGGGAAGGGATTTTCCGGTTATTTCGGCGATATGCTTGTGGTCCATGAGTTCTATATCGGCGAAGAATAATGTCGTCCTGTACGGCTCGGGCAGAAGCGCGATCATGGGCTGCACACAAGAGGAGAGGGATTTAATTGCGTCTCCCGAAGGTTCCTGGCTATCAATGGCATCTTCGGATATTTCGTCCAGCTCCTTTCTGCCCCTGTAGTAGTCTATGATGGTGTTCTTAACGACACGGTAAAGCCAGGGCACGACGTTGTCGGGCATGCCTTTGGTTTTCTCGTGGGTGATAAGTTTTGTAAATGCCAGGCTCAAAATATCTTCCGCATCGGCCGGCGAGGCGACCTGGGCTGAAATATAGTGCAATAACTTTGACCTGTATTCATTCCAGGCGTGTTCGATTTTATCGCTTTCTGACATAAGAGACCTTTTGTTGTCGATCATTAACTATAGTGTAGCGCGAAAGACTGTATATATCTGACTGTATCCGTGTCGACGGATTCCCGTAAATCCGACGGGTTTGACTGTCCTTTTGACCAGCTTGTAGCTGAGTCTCCCTCCTTCAAAATAAAACCGTGTTCGCTATCCGGTGTTTTCTGCAGGTAATCACATTTTAACAGGACTTGCCGGGCGTCCGATGGATCTTCAGGTGAAAAATTACCTTAAACCGGAAAACCGGTTTCAGTGGATCACAACGACGAGCTGGATTTTTGTTTTTGAGGAGTAATATGACCGCTATTGAAAAGACAAATACCGAAAGCCTGGTGAAAGAACCGCGGCGGCGAGGCGGTATCCCGCATTTTCTGGCCCGGCATGCATCTTTGCCAAGCGGTATATTTGGTAAGTTCTTTGGCTTCGCGATGAAGAAAATGAACCGCAATGCCTACGAGTGGATTCTGGATGAAATAGGCATTCCCGACCAGGGAGTGCTTGAAGTTGGTTTTGGCGCGGGATACGGATTGAATGCGCTGGCGGAGCGCTACCCAAAACTGGAGATCTTCGGCATTGAGCGCTCGCCGGCTATGCTTCAGTCCGCCTCCAGGGCAAATAAAGAATTTATCGACGCAGGTCGAATGCAACTGATGCTGGCGTCAGCGAATGACATTCCACTGTCTACCGCTACCGTATCGCGGGTGGTCTGTATACATGTCAGCTATTTTTGGAAGGCTCCGGTAGTTGAGTTCAAGGAGTTTTTTCGGGTGCTGAAGCCGGAGGGGCAGCTGATTCTGTTTATCGGCAGCCAGGAGGAAATGAACAAAATAAGTATGACTCAGACGGGATTGTACTCAATTCATTCCACGGAGTATTTAACCGAATGCCTTGTATCGGCGGGCTTTTCGGAAATTTCTGTTAAACAGAAAAAAGTGAAATCCGGGCCGATAAATACCGGCTTATGCATAATCGCAAAAAAGCGCGGCAACGGCCGGTAGCCCGTCCTTTTGAACAGCTTGGTAATCGAACCAGCTTGGTTAAAATAGTATCTCAACATAAAGCGGAGAATCGTTATGGGAAATGCAGCAAAAAGTATTCAACACGAATCTTCAATAAATCCATTGGAATTTCCGACGACACTTCGCGCGCAGGTGGATATCCCGGTATCAAACCTGCAGCAATCGATAAAATTCTATTCGGCGCTGTTTAACAAGCGCGCCAGTCATGTAACAGAGGATGTAGCCATATTCAATCCATACAATCCTGCTGCCAATATCAGGTTGAGATCGGCACAGGATGTCAAGCCGCGCGAAGGTCATCTGGGTATTCAGTTGAAATCCAGTAAGGAAATTACCAGGTATCGCTCTCGCGTTGAGGGAGCCGGATATCATGTGGACATTGAGGAAACCGAATCTGCGTGTTGCTTTTCGGTTGCGAATAAAGCCTGGATTAACGATCCCGATGGACATCAATGGGAGATATTCGTGGTAACCGGAGAAAATACTTCCGAAGTGCGATGTGGCGACAGCTGTGCATGTGAAGCGGAAGGCTGCAACTAGTTTGAGGAATGATGAAAAATGATTAACAGTCTTTGGGCTACCATTAACGAAAATCAGGGCGCACAGGACAGCGTTGTGGATTTTCCAACTAAAACCAGATTTCATATAGCCATCAACGTCAAGAGTGTAAAAAATGTTGAAGAATTTTACTCAAAGCTGTTTGGCAAGCAGCCTCATACTTCGCGTGAAGGTTATATTAAGTACGATCTTCAGGAGCCGCCGTTGAACATATCGCTTAACGAGGTTCCAAAAAATGCGACCGGCGACGGGGTTTATGGTATTCAGTCCAGAGCCAAATCCGAATTGGACGCTATCCGGGAGCGGCTTTCGGAATTGAGTTATAAGGCGGTATTGGAACCCGGTTCTGATGCGTCTCCGGGGCTGGTAGCGGTAGACCCCGAAGGTAACAAGTGGGATATCTCCCTGTTTGAACTGTAATAACCAATTATTTAAAAAAATAAGCTTAACGCTTAAGGAGAATCGAGATGAACCTGACTAAAAATGTAACAGATATGCAACAAACCGATAAAGGTGTGGATGTCCGGGTTGAGGGAGAGGAGATCAAGGTCGATAAGATGCAGCAGATGGCGGCCAAATGCGGTCCTGAAGGTTCTGGCTGTGAAGATGATTGTTGCGATGAGGATTTTGCTGCCCGCCTGGAGGGTGTCAATGTAGACGGTGTGGACGGCAAGGTAACCATGCACGTATTGGGTGCGATTCGCGCTGCTGAAGTGGCTAATAATCTTTCCCGCTGCAACTGCTACGAGCCGTAATTCGCGGTTAAATAGCTGCATTGTATGAACAAGATCTAATTCAGGAGTCAAGACAATGAACGAAGCAGTGCAAAAAGAAGATAAGGAGTTGGCCGTCAAATCCTTGTATGGTGACGCGGCAAAACGACCGGCCGGTTTATGTTGTCCCCAATCGTACGACAACAGTTTGACCGCTCATATTCCATCCGAGGCGCTCGAAAGAAACTACGGTTGCGGCAGTCCGCTGCTCAAGGCCAGTGTGCAGGAGGGGGAAGTTGTCGTTGATCTTGGCTCCGGAGTCGGCATCGATTGTTTTGTGGCGGCAAAGCTCGTCGGCAAAAATGGCAAGGTTATTGGTGTCGACATGACCGATGATATGCTGGATGAAGCCGGTAAGTTTAAAGGGCTCGTTGCCAGGAAACTTGGTTATGATGTCGTGGATTTTCGCAAGGGCTATATTGAAGATCTTCCGATTGAAGACGATAGCGTGGATCTGGTGATTTCAAACTGCGTACTTAATTTATCGTCCAAGAAAGATGAAGTGCTGGGGGAAATCCTGCGCGTGCTCAAGCCCGGTGGTCGCATGATTATTTCGGACATCGTCGTCGATCGTGAAATTGACCAGGAAGATAAAGATAACGAAGAGTTATGGGCGGAGTGTTATACCGGTGCGATCCCTATTGGTGAACTGGTACCTACTTACCAGGATGTCGGCTTTCAGGGCCTGACCCAGTTGGACGAATCGTCCTGGCGGGAGTTACAGGGCTACAACTTCGGCTCCATAACCTTGTGCGCCTATAAACTCCCCGTGGCAAAAGACTGCAATTACGGTGGCCACATTGCTGTTTACATGGGGCCGTATGCGAGCGTGTCCGACGAGGAAGGGCACACCTTCAAGCGTTTTGCTCCGGTTGAGGTCTGTGATGACACGGCTGCGAAACTCAGGCTCGGCCCCTACAAGGAAGCGTTCCAGGTGTTGGATATTCCCGAACTTGCCCGCAAGGCATCGTCGTGTGGAACCGGTGGCGGGTGCGGCCCGGGGTCCAGTTGCGGTACTGCTCCCGCCGCGGAAGCCGGGCGTCGTGAATCTCCCTGCTGCGATCCGCAGGACAAGGCCACACCGTGTTGCGACAACAATGAGCCCAAAGCGGACGGCAGCCCTTGTTGCGATCCCATGTCGATCGAACAACCTGCTGGTTGTGGTTGTTCCCCGGAACAGTTGGCTGTGCCGGAAAAACCGGAGCCCGCGGCGGCGTCAGCCTGTTGCGACAGCGGTTCTTCGTGTGGAACGGGTTCGTCTTGCGGCACCTCGTCGGCGCCTGCGGCTAAAGCAGCCAGTTCCGCCGCAGCGGCGGAGGAATGCTGTCCATGCGATACCGAAGCCAAGGCAACCGGTACTGAATGTTGTAACACAGGGTGTGGCACTTGCGGTTGCTAGTGGGCCGTACGTAATATTCGAACGAGTTTGCTTCGCCAGGACACCCAGCTCGACGTTGGAAAAAGTTGGAATCAGTACCACTATTCCTGAACTTTTCGGCCCTGACCTGAATGCCCTGGCTGTGCTCTTTTGTTACCGGATTTGACGTACAGCCAGCTAGATAACTGAAGTGTATTTTACATCGCGTTTTACTGGCGCCTGCCAGGTCCGGCGACCTGGCACGCTGGTCCCAAGTGCAACAGTTTGAGATTAGAAGACTATGGAAACCATGCTAGCTAAGAAGGCGCCGGTCGTTGATAAAATCGATTTCGATATCAAGCGTATTAGAAGCCAATTTCCTCTTTTGAACAGGCCTGCAAATGGCGGTGTCAAACTGGCCTATCTGGACAATGCGGCAAGCAGCCAGTTACCTCTCAGCGTAACTAACCGATTGCATAATTATCATCAGTTTGAGCACGCCAATGTTCACCGCAGTGTTCACACGCTTGGGGAAGAGGCAACCAAAAGCTACGAAGGCGCGCGAGCCAAAGTGGCGCGATACCTGAACGCGAAGTCCGAGAAGGAAATTATCTATACCCGCGGCACCACAGACTCCATTAATTTGATGATGCAAAGCTACGGCCGCAAAAATCTGCAGCAGGGCGATGAAATTCTCATTACCGCGCTGGAACATCATTCGAACATAGTGCCCTGGCAGATGCTTTGTAAGGATAAGGGATGTATTTTGCGCGTCGCGCCTATCAATGAAAAAGGTGAAGTCATCTATGACAAGTATGTCGAACTGTTGAATAACAAAACACGCATTGTTTCGATTACACATACATCCAATGCCATCGGCACGGTGAATCCTTTGGAGCAAATGTTGGCGGATGCAAGAAAATACAGCGCTGTAACGCTGGTGGATGGAGCGCAGGGCGTTCCGCATGCCAGGATAGATGTACAGGCTTTGGACTGCGATTTCTTTGCATTCTCCGGTCATAAGATGTACGGGCCTACAGGTATCGGTATTCTCTACGCCAACCAGAGAATGCATGAGCATATGGGGCCTTATCTCGGCGGTGGAGATATGATTTTGCGGGTAACATTCGACGAAACCATCTATAACGAACCGCCCTATAAGTTTGAGGCCGGAACGCCGCCTATCGCCGCCGCTGTTGGTCTGGGTGAAGCCATTGATTTTATAGAAAATGTGGGATTTACCGCTATTGCGCAACATGAAAAAGCGCTACTGGAATATGCGCATGAACAGGTGTCCCATATTAATGAGGTCCGTGTGATTGGACGTGCCGAAAAAAAATCATCAGTTTTATCCTTTGTTATGGGCGATATTCACCCGCACGATATCGGTAGTATTTTAAACAGTTTTGGCGTTGCGATACGGGCTGGCCATCACTGTGCGCAACCTGTTATGGAGCACTTTGGTGTGCCGGCGACCGCGCGAGCTTCCTTTGCAATGTATAACACCTTCGAGGAAGTGGATGCATTGGTCGATGCGATAAAAGAAGTGCGGACAATTTTTTCCTGAGTGCGATTGTCCCGGCGTTGACAGTCGCCGGGTAATAGATGATTTATCGGAATATAAGATTTATTTAAATATGAGTGATGGATTAATTTTATACCAGAAAGACATTCTTCGTCATGCACGCTCCCCTGAAGGATATGGCAAGAATGAAGATGCCGATGTTGTCATGCCGGGAGATAGTCCGATTTGTGGCGATCATCTGACGATATATGTCAAGCTGGATGGAAACAAATTACAGGACGTGCGTTTCGATAGCGAAGCGTGTTGTGCGATTTGCAGGGCATCGTCGTCAATGATGACTGCTGTCATTTCCGGAAAAATGGCTTCCGAAGCAGCCGAACTGAGCGCCAAATTTTTACACATGCTTAATACGGGAAGCAAAGCGGATTTGTCTTCACACCTTTCGGAAATTGTCGTATTCAGCAAGATTTTTGAAGTCCCTTCCCGCATCGAATGCGCGGCATTGGCATGGACAACGCTTGACAAATGTATTTCACAGATTTCAGATGTTGTTGGCCGTAGCGATGTCGACGATGAATCCTGCGCTGATGAGCAGCTTCTGAACAGTCACCCGGCTTTGATATAGGTCTAAGACATCGCATGGATAAAATGTACCCGGTAATCATTATAGGTGGCGGCCCGATAGGGCTGGCGGCGGCTGCGCACTTGTGCCAGCGGGGCATGGATTTTCTTTTGTTGGAAGAAGGCGTGCGCGTGGGGGACTCCGTGGCTGAGTGGGGTCATGTTAAAATGTTTTCTTCGTGGTCGCTGAACACGGATCCGGTAGCGGCCAGTATGCTTTCCTCTGCCGGTTGGAAGCGAAGTGATCCCGATAAATTTCCCACTGGCAATGAATTGGTTAATGATTACCTTAAACCGCTTTCGCAACTTCCCCGAATAGCGCCACGCATTTTACTCAATCGAAAGGTAAGACATATTTCCCGACAGTTGGGAAAACGCTTTACGAATCGTTCATCATCCCCTTTTGTTATTAACGCTCTCAATATTGAAACACAGGAGGCGGAACGCTTTTACGCGGCTAAAGTTATCGACGCTTCCGGCACGTGGAAGTCACCTTCTCCCCTGGGCGGATTCGGCTATAAAATTCCGGGCGAAGAGAATGAGAATATCGCCACGGGAATTCCGGACGTCCTCGAGTCACACCGGAAAACATATTTGGGAAAGGACACGGTTGTAATTGGATCGGGTCATTCGGCGATAGCCGTAATAAATGATTTGGTCGAGCTAAAACGCCAGACCGGTAGTGGAAAGGTGACCTGGGTGGTCAGGTCCGATAATACCGAAGGTGGCGCCTGTAAACCAGCCATATTGCCGGGTCGTGGCGAGTTGGAATCCGGAGCTCGATCTTTATACGAGAAGAAAGAGATTCGATTGATAAATAATTTCTACGCCCAGAACATAAGCGAGACGGGCAATGGGAAATTGTTTATCAACGGAATACGCGAGGGGAGAAAATCACTGGTGGAAGCAGACCGGGTGGTGGTCGCCACGGGATGTCGGCCGGATGTGGCAATGACCAGGGAGCTACAGTTGCAATACGATCATTTATTTGAATGCCCGGTCGGCGTTAGCCAACTGATTGTCGATGCGGGGGCACGAGGTGAAGCCATTCCCGCGCCCCATGGTTATAAAGCATTGCTGCATCCGGAACCGGATTACTATGTTGTGGGCATGAAAAGTCACGGCCGGGCACAGAATTTTTTCCTGATGTCCGGATACGAGCAGGTACGTTCAGTCTGTGCTTACGTTTGCGGTGATATTGAGGCGGCAAATAAAGTTGAGTTTGAATATCCCGAGGACGGTGTCTGCGGTGGCGCGTGTGCTGAAGGTTCGTGTTGTGGCCCGGCAACCGGTGCCGGAGTAAGTGGCGCGGCTGCGGCATGTGGGGCAGCGGGTGGTTGCTGTGGTTAGAATTTGTTAAGTCGCCGGAGAGTTCTTTAATCTTTGCCGTTTCCGCGATGGGTGGGCCAGATATTGATGGTCTTTATTCCACGTCCATCCAAAGGTCCCGTCGGTGCAAAGGAGTTTCATCCGACATATTTGTATTGGGTAACGAAATTATCCTTCGTTCCTCCAGTCTTGATCGTGCCACGATATCCCCGAAATACCGGTTAAAAAGTTTATCGAAGGAACCGTCTCGAATAGCGATATCCAGTCCTTTCTCAAGTGCGTTCCTTAATGCCAGGTTGCTCCGGTCAACAAAAAAGTAATAAGCCGCTGGATAGCGCAACACCAGATGTTCTTCAACAGTCGTCCCCTCGCCGGAATAGGACTCCAGATCCTCCCAAACCTCCGTGACCGCGCGTGGAAAAATATCCCCGCGTCCACGGTTCAACATCCTGAACAGGGAGTCAAAATCAGAAGAGGTAACGACATTAAAGCCCTGATTTTCCAGAACAAGGGTGTCCGGCCAGTCATCTCCCTGCAGGACCTTAAATGTCTTGAGATCCTCGGCTGTTTTGACTCTTTTGAACAGATGGGCTTCGGATTTGCGAACCAGCAACAGCCGCCACCCGATCAACCCCTTGAACAATGGAACGCGCACGGGCAACAATTCTTCCTCCAGTTGTTTACTGGTATTCAGCCAGTGGACGCTATAGACATCGTTTTGTACGTAATGGACGCTGCGATTCTCGGTGGGGGAGTCCAGATTTACCGGTACCATTTTATAAGGTACTCCGGCCCTGTCCAGGGCCATGACCATCAGGTCGATAAAGTAGCTTTCGCGTCGTTTAAAAGATTGGAATTCGACATTCGCATATTTGACTATTAATGGGGATGGAGCCGGTGTTGGTGCCTGAGCGAATACGCTGGTGGCCGCAATGGCAAGAATGAACATCAAGTATGCCGGTAGCCCCCATCGTTTGAACAGCGCGTTCGGCGGTAAAACAGGTTTTAACAACAAGGTCATGCAATTGACCAACTTCTTGCTGGTTCTTCCCGGCGATTAGCCCGTATTTAAATGTCGCGGTTAATGGTGTGATGCAGCATTGGCTGAAATGGCCCGGCGGTTCGACAGCTCGGTTTCACACAATTCCACCAGATTTTGGAGACAATTAAATAGATCAGGACGATCCATTTAATGGCCCGATTAATAGTATAGTAGTATTTGGCGCCATTTCCTGCCGAGGGTTCAATTTAGCGGATATTCAGCCACAGCTCGTTACGCTCAATGGGAGTCTGGTCGGACATGTAAGGGTTGGGCAATGAAATAACCTTTCGCTGACTTAAATTCGCGCGAGTTATAACATCGCCAAAATACTGCGTAAACAAAATATCGAAAGAGCCGTCGCGCACGGCTATGTTCAGGCCCTTCTCTACCGCATCCCTCAGCGCGGTATTTCCGGGTGCGACAAAGAAATAATAAGCCGCGGGATAATGCAGCACCAGGTTATTTTCAATGGTTACATTCAGGTCCGCATAATAATCCAGTTCTTCCCACACCTCTATAATGGAACGCGGAAAAACATCGCCGCGCCCGCGCCCCAGCATTTTTGACAGGGTGGCGAAATCTGAAGAGGTAACCAGGTTGAAACCGTTGTCCATCAGAACTGGTGTGTCCGGCCAGTCATCTCCCTGAAGGAACCTGAATTTCTTCAGGTCTTCCACTGTCTTGACCGATTTAAACAGGTCGACATCCGAATTTCGGATCAACAGTAACCGCCAACCGATAAGCCCTTTAAAAAGAGGAATGCGAACCGGCAGAAGCTTTTGTTCGAGCTGCTTGCTGGTGTTGAGCCAGTGAATGGTGTATGTGCCACTTTGCAAATAGTGAATGCTGCGATTTTCTGTCAGGGGGGTCAGGTTGACCGGTACCCTCTTATGCGGCACGCCGGACTTTTCCAATACCAGGGTGAGCAGATTGATAAAATAGCTTTCCCGGTGCATGAAATATTCATAGTGCGTACTGGCGTGCTTGACGATAAGTGGATCTTGTTCGGGTTTTGTTTTTGCCGCGAAAAGGCTGGTGGACCAGGTTAATAAGATTACCTGCAGACACCAAGGCGGGATATGCGAAATTAATTTAATACTCAGGCGCTCCCAGGTGCATAGCGTTAATATCATTTTTGTTATAGAGACTAAAAATAGATAAAAACCATATTAGCACACAATATGTCAGGGTTTAGGCCGTGGACTTGGCGTTTTGCAACGCAGGAAGGTTTGGGTGAAGCGGGTGGGAAATCTCGACCGCCCCGGAGTTAACCGGTGACGGTCGAGTAAGTCGCTGTAAATTAGTTACAGGAGTTGTCGATATCGTTGAGGAAGCCGCGATCCACGCCGGAACGGGAGGTGATTTCCGCCGGGCAGGGGACTTCCTTATATTTCAGGGCCGGGTTGTCCGCGGCTTCGAACCAGTCGACATACCACTGGCAGCCCTGTTGCAGCTCGGTCAGGCCGCGCGAACCAAACACGCTGTCGCAACGGTTCGACAGGCAGGTTTTGTATTGCTGCAGGCTGGCGTTATAGCCCAGTTCCTGTTTACACGCCGCCAGGAAGCCGCCGTACTGCGCGCCGAGTTCGTCGTTGGACACACCCCATTGATCGGAACAGGCATTAAATGCGCCCACGCCGCCGCCGGGTACCAGGATGTCAAACTGGCCACCGCCCACGTCAAAGCCGATGTTGGTGGCCTGCACGATCATGCGCTTGCCTTGCAGTGCCGCCGAACCGGGATCATTGCCGCCATTGTATGACGTGCCGGTGAAGTCGACCTGGAAGCAGCGCCCGCAGACATCGCCACTGGAAGTCGCCGCGAAACCGTAGGACAGTGTGTTGCTGACAGCCCAGGGTATCAGGCTGTGGCACATATAGGCGCCGCCGCCGTCGCAACTGCTGGCGGCATCAATGTCGCTGAGAGGCTGGTCACCGGCGGAGCAGCTTGGCAGGGTGTCGACGCCGCTGGGCACGTTGCCGCTCCAACCGCAGTGGGCTTTACAGCAGTCCCAGTAGCGGGTTGCGTAGCCATTGCAGCTTCCCTGGCCACCGCTGGTGCTGGACGAGCTGCTTGAACTGCTTGAAGAACTGCTTGACGAGGAGCTGGATGACGAACTGCTGGAGGAACTGGAGCTGCTTGACGAACTGGAACTGCTCGACGAGCTGCTTCCACAGTTCTGGATAACACCGCCGTTGCCCCACTGGCTTTCGCAGGTATCGATACCGATACAGCTCTGGTTGTTTTCCCAACCCCAGCCGGAATTCTGGTTCTGACACAGTGGCCGAACTTCGCCATACCAGTTACAGGCGCTGGTGCATTGACCGCCGCTGGTCGAACTGCTGCTGGACGAGGAGCTGGAGCTGCTTGATGAACTGCTGGAGCTACTCGACGAACTGCTCGAACTGCTGGAGGAACTGGAAGAGCTGCTTGATGAACTGCTGGAGCTACTGCTCGAAGAGCTCGACGACGAACTGCCGCTGCCGCCTCCGGTGACATCCAGCGACGCAATGGAGGGCGTGCCGGAACCGTTGGCGCAAAAGCCGAATGATACGTTGCTGCCGGGGGAGATGGTGGTGTTGTGGGAAACGGGCGTAACCGTGTTACCACTGCGGTTGCCATTCCACAGGTTATTGATGCTTGCGCCGGCGAGGTCCAGCACTACCGTCCAGTTGGTTATGTTGGAGTTGCCGTTGTTTCTGATACTGACACTGGCGCAGTAACCGCTGCCCCAGTTATTGTCTACCGTCAAAGTGGCTTCGCCGGCGCCGGAGGTAACGGCGTGAGCGAAGGAGGCGAAAATGAGCCATCCCGCCCCCCACACCACCCTTGAAAGGTAAGGTGTTAAGAGAGTTTTCATAGTTAGTCACCAAACATGATTGAAGTATATGTTTTTTTAATACTGCGGACGTAATGCTACTATGATGGTCGGGGCAATTCTATAGTGTTGCTTCCAGTGTGGGCAGCACGGTGTTCGTCCTGAAAAGCAACGGATTTTTTTTCAGGCCGGGGGTAAAATCCCGGGGATATCGCTTTCACACCGAAAAAGCTTAAATAGTTAACACAACGGTCAAATTGTCAGACCAGATCGTTAAATTAGCGCTCAACGCTGATTGACCTCGAAAGCTTATGCATATATGCCCACTCCGGCTTCCGCCTACTTATGATTTAATTGTATCGGATACCGATACCAGTAAATTTATCTAAACAAAAAACATAGGTTGTCTAGCTTGAATTGCATCAGGAAAAAAATCTGTTCGACAATGAACAACCTACTGCGGCCTTCCAGAGAATAAATCCTTCCGTTTAATCTCCCGGAGCAGGTAAAAACGCGATATTTGAAACGAATAATCTGTATCTGATTTTCGGGATCTTTAGTCGTAACGCAATTCTGTTTTTATATATCCGTGCGGATTCACCAGGTTGTTGCGCCACGATTGAAATTCCCGTCGACAATTGACAATAGGTTCTTGATTAAAGCCTCTTCGCGCTATCCGCCATCTGGTTCCTGTACTCACTCGTCACGCCCAATGCGCGCTTGAATGCACTGTTGAATGTGGTCTTTAAGCTTGGATAAGTTGGCGAATGCTTTCGAGGCAATTGTCGATGATCTGTTCTTTCATTGCCTTGTCGGTAACGGCCCGTGAAAGCGCCAGCCCGCCGATCAAAATAACACTGGCTTTGATGGCGTTATCCTGCGTCAATCCCAGTGACGCAAGAATCTCCTGATAGCCTTTTAACATTCGCGTGTACGTGGTTTTGATGCTTTTGTCGCGATGGCCGATATCCGTTACCAGGAATGCAAGTGGACAGTATTTTGCGCCGTTGTCACCAATATGCAGGTAATGCCGCGCAAATTCCATGACGCCCGCTGTGGGATTGTTGCGGAAGAATTTCCTGGTCAGGCTGGCGCCGGTAAGAATTGCCTGGTTATAAACGTCCGATTTGGATTTGAAATGGGCGTAAAACGCTCCTCGCGTCAGGCCCGCGTCATTCATCACATCGTCAATGGATACGGCGTCGAACCCGTGGTGGGTAAATAGTCTGGCGGCGGACTCAAGAATTCGCTCGCGTGAGACGGCTTTGTGTTCGGCATTCCACGGCATGCGGCAACCCCCTTTGGTTTACTCATCTTAACGGCTTTCAAAAATATGTTCTTGAACATATTTTACCTGGCTTTTTTAATGACCTAGTCCGAATATTTCACTAAATGCGAAGTTGCTGGCGCCGGGTGGAGACTTGTGAGCGTGTTCGCGACTGGCAAAATACCCGGTGGATGGTGACAAAATGTCACCGAACCCCAATCCGCGCCGACCGTAGGTTTAGGCCAGGTTAGGAGCGTTTTGGTGAAATATTCGGGTTAGTAATGATAAGAAAACGTTAACCAAAGGAGAGTGTGATGACGACCCTAAAATTATACGGACCGGGTTTTTCCTACTACCTTCGGGCGATGAGGCAGCTTTGCCGGTTTAAGGGAATAAGCCATGAAGTAACCTCCGCACCGTTTGGCGAGGAAATGCCGTTTTTCAGTGACCGGCACGCGGAACTCCACCCTTACCGTAAGCTCCCGGTATTGATCGAAGGCTCGCTTGTGATACCGGAGACCATGGCGATTGCACTTTATCTGGAAAGCAAACCGGGGCCAGGTTTTATCCCGGGAGACGCTGCGGACCGGGCGAAGGTGCTTTCGTCGGCGGGCATTATTTCACTCTATATTCATCAGTTTTTGATTCGTAATGTATTGCTGGAATTTGCATTCCCAAAGGGAGACGAGGGAAAGATCCGGTTCGATGTGGTGGACAGGAATATTGCCGATGCGAACAGGGCGCTTGCCTGGGTTGCCGATGCATTGGGAACCTCACCGTTTTTTACCGCGCGGCAATTCACCCTGTGTGACGCATACCTGATCCCGATGCTGGACTATCTGGATCAGCTTCCTTCACCATACAACCTGATCAACGCGTTCCCAAATCTTTGGGACTATCTTGGCTTTCATCGACAGCAGGCATACTCTGAAGGAATTTTGGGGCCGCGCTAAAGCAAACAGCCTAATTTTTTTGTTGGCGCGCCGTCCCACCGTGGTCCGGCGCCGTTAACGATGTAAATTATTCACTGCTTGAAAGGTATTCCCTTCAACAACACACGCTTAACTTCCGATGACATTTTCGCTTTAACGGGAGACAACAATCCCGAGCCGGCGGATTTGCGGGTTTGTATTATTTCAAGCGCCATTAAATCTGGCAGTGGCGTGACAATTGCTACGTACGATTGCTTAATATTTTAACCAGTGACCTGATGTCTTAACCAGTCAATAGCCCAACATATCCCCCACATTATCGACAGCCCGGTGAGGGCTGGCTTCGGGGTAATAATCCCTCGAAAGCTTTAAAGGTTATGTTGTAGACTATTCCGGTTCGGCCACGGTCGATTCCCCGCGTTAAGCGTATGAAGTGAGGCAAAAGAGGTATGTTAGGGCTTCCCAACGGCTTGGCAGATCGTACATCACCGGTAAAAGTTGCCTTCCTCGGTCTTTTGGCTACCGGGGTGTTTGGTGTTGCCGATTACCTTACCGGTATCGAAGTTTCTTTTTCAATTTTCTATCTCATTCCGGTGGCTTATACCACCTGGTATGGCAGCCGTAGAATGGGCTTTGCAGTCGGTGGTGTTTCGGCGCTTGTGTGGTTGGTGGTTGACGCTATCGACCAAACCTACAGCCATTGGCTTGTGGCGGTCTGGAATGCTGCCGCTCGCCTGGCATTTTTTCTGGTGACGGGCTATCTGCTGGGCGAAGTTAAACAGCGCTTATTGCAGGAAGTGGCACTGGCGCGAACAGACGGTTTGACCGAGGTATTGAATGCCCGCGCTTTCAAGGATGTTTCCGCCAGGCTACTGCAACTGGCCGCGCGCAATGGCCACACAACGGCCCTGGGTTACATCGACATCGATAATTTTAAGGCCATTAACGACGAACGGGGCCATTCGGAAGGGGATCTGGTATTAAAAACCGTGGCGGACACCATTACGCGCTGCATCCGCTCGGCGGACGTGGTCGGGCGTCTGGGGGGAGATGAATTCGCTATTTTTATGCCGGAGGTGGAGCACGCCGATGTCAAAAAATCCTACGAGCGGATCCGTAAGGAACTGATGCGCGAAGTGGGCTCCTGCGGCTGGCCGATTGGTTTCAGTATCGGTGTCGCCGTTTTTCACCACGCTCCCGCCGATATTGATGATGCGCTGAAAGTGGCGGACCACCTGATGTACCGGGTTAAAACCGAGGGCAAAAACGGTTTGCTGTGCGAGGAGCAAAAAAGTCTTGGCGGCAGCGCCATGTGGCCCAAGCGGGTGGACAGCCTTTAACTGGCTCTGACAGGCGACGGCGAAAGTTATTGATAGCGATGGGCACCGGCGCTGGCGACACATGTATGAATTTCAGCAACCAGGCCGGTTTGGCCGGTATACTTCTTCTTGACAACGTCGCTTATTGCCTGGACAAGATGTTTCGGCGTCATCGCGACAACGCAGCCGCCAAAGCCACCGCCGGTCATTCTCACACCGCCCTTTTCCTGTAAAACCCCGCTGATTATTTCCACCAGGTAATCCAGCTCCGGTGTGGTCATTTCGAAATCATCGCGCATGGAAGCGTGGGATTCGGCTGCCAGTCGGCTCAGCAGGCGATAGTCGCCCATCTGGAAAGCCAGTGCCGCTTTTTCCGTGCGGGTGTTTTCCGTAATAACATGTCGCGCGCGTTTATATTCCAGTTCGCTCAACCGCGGTTGGGTTTTTTCCAGGAGCGGCAGCGTGGCGTCGCGCAGGCAGGAAACGTCCATTTTGGCCGCGGCGGCTTCGCACTGCTGGCGGCGTTCGTTGTATTTGCTTTCCACCAGGCCGCGTTTGACCTTGCTGTCCACCACCACAATGGCCATTTCCCGGGGTAGGGCGATGGGGTGAAAAGAGAGAGATTTGCAGTCGATAAGCAGTGCGTGCTGTTCCTTGCCGGCGGCCGAGATCAATTGATCCATAATGCCGCAATTGCAGCCGACAAAGTGGTTTTCCGCCGCCTGGCACAACAGGGCAATTTTTTTCGGGGTTAGCTTAAATCCGTTAATGTCATTGATCGCGGTGGCAAAAGCCACTTCAAACGAAGCGGACGAACTCAGCCCCGCACCCTGCGGCACATTACCGTAAGCGAGTATGTCCATGCCCTGAATTACTTTTCCCTGCTTTAAAAACTGATCGTTGACGCCGCGCAGGTAGTTGGCCCACGGTTGATTGCTGTCAGGGGCGATAGGCGTATTCGTCTGCCACCGACTGCCCTGCTGGTCAAAGTTGGCCGAGACGGCATTGACGCTGGAGTCCGGCCTGGGCGTGATTGCGAGGAAGGTGCCGCGGTCGATTGCGCAGGGGAAGACGAATCCGCCGTTGTAGTCAGTGTGTTCGCCGATCAGGTTTACGCGTCCGGGGGCGTAATAAACATAGTCGGGTGGCGCGGAAAAATTTTTTTTGAACAGTTCGATGGTTTTATCTGCGATCTCTTTCATTAACTAAACTTCCAGATAGTGTTGCGGGCTGCACTGCCGGAGTTTTTCCGCAGCCTGTTCCGGTGTGATATCCCGTTGCGCTTCGGCCAGCATTTCGTAGCCCACCATAAATTTTTTAACCGTCGCGCTGCGCAATAGCGGCGGATAAAAATGGGCGTGCAGTTGCCAGTGAGTGTTTTCCTGTCCGTTAAAAGGTTGTCCGTGCCAGCCCATGGAATATGGGAAGCTGCACTTGAACAAATTGTCGTAACGGCTGAGCAGGCGTTTCAATATTTGCGCCAGGCTTTGGCTTTCCGGGTGGTCGAGTTCGTTCAAGTGGCGTATGTGGCGCAGGGGCATCAGCAGTGTTTCGAAGGGCCAGCAGGCCCAGTAAGGTACAACAGCCACCCAGTCGTTGTTCTTCTCCACCACGCGCCTGTCCGCTTTCACTTCCCGGAAGGCGTAGTCCAGTAACAGGTTGGAGTGGTGTGCCTGCTGATAACGCAGCAGGTGGCGATCGGTCTTCTCCGCCTCGGTGGGCAGGCGGTCTTGTGCCCATATCTGCCCGTGGGGGTGGGGGTTTGAACAACCCATTACCACGCCTTTGTTTTCGAAAACCTGCACCCAGGTATGGCGCCCGGACAGGTCGGTAATTTGTTCCTGCCAGCATTTGATTACCGACTGGATTTTTTCTACAGACAACCGTGGCAGGGTTTTACCGTGATCGGGCGAAAAGCAAATAACCCGTGACGTGCCGCGAACCGGCCGGGCGACGAAAAGCGGGTCATCGCCGGCACTTTCGGCATGATCTTCATCCCGCAGGGCGGAAAAATCATTGGTAAAAACAAATGTGCTTTTGTAATCGGGATTGCGTTCGCCGTTGATCCGCTTGTTTCCTGGGCAGAGATAGCACTCCGGGTCATAGGGAATCGCCTCGGCAGGCTGGTCCGTCTCCGTCTGGCCCAACCAGGGCCGCTTGCCGCGATGTGGGGATACCAGAACCCACTCGCCGGTAAGGGGATTGAATCGCCGGTGGCTGTGGTTCTCGGGGTCAAAAACAGGACTTTCGGGTTGGCTCATATAACAAGAGTAATATCCGGAACGCTCCGGTGCCAGTTAAAGGGAAGGCATTATAGAGGAAAGAGGAACACCCTGGGTCAATTTAGCAGGCAAGGCGAAAAGTGACGGTGAAGGCTTATTCGGATGTGGCCGCGGGTGAAAATGGAAGTAAACTGTCGGCCGAAATATCCTTCATGGCGGCGCCAGCCAGGAAGCATTTCTTCTTTATTTTTTCGGACGAAAGAGTCCGCTCCGCAGAGAAACCCTTAGGGCCGGTAAAATCGGGTATCAGCGCAGAGGCAATTGATAAATATCGCCTGTCCTCACCAGTCACCATCGCCGTGCTGCGCAGCCAGACTCACCCGAAAGTTCCGGTTTGCGTCCGCAAGCGTGAAAAGTTCGGCGGTCAGAAAAAAACATCAATGGAAGAAGTAGAGTGAACAGGCCCGATTTCATAAGCGTGTCCCGGTATAACAGTGGTACACGAGTTACCACGCCGCCCATGACATCACCCACTTCGAAATCCGTTTTCGGCGTGCCTTTGGATTCGTTGTGGCGTTTAGTACAGGCTTCCGACAGTACAGAAAAATCTTCCGACAACTGTCAGTGCCACATCAGCGCCATATTGGAAAATTTCCAGATGTTTACCTTCGTCCACGGTTTCGATAAACGCGGCGCTTTGCCCGGGAGGTAGTGCCTCGGCGGCGAAGGGAAATCCTGCGGGAAAGCGATTGAGTGGGCTGGCAGCGACAGGGCCTGGCAGAGAGCCACTATCGGCAGTAGAAAGTAGAGATTATTCATTGGTTGCGTCTTGACGTTACGTGCCGGGAGAGGAATCGGTTGCATGAAGACCGTTTTTTTTTCGTTACCTGTGCTCATAGGGAAAAGCAATGAAGTGCTTAGCAATGATTAATTGTTTTACATAAACGAAAATCATTATCATTTGCGGATGAACCAAAGGTGTTGGAGGTGACAATTTATGACTAAAACCTTAACTTTTGCGGCAACGCATTTCTCGGTAGCGTTTACCGTGGCCTGGCTGCTGACGGGCGACGTGCTGGTGGGGGGCGTGATTGCGCTGATTGAGCCGGCTGTTAACACCGTGGCATATTTTTTTCATGAGAAGCTGTGGCAACGTTTTTTGCGCTATAAAGCGGTAAAAAAACAAATCGGCGGAGAGCTTACTTTGTCCGTTTAATCAGGCACAGTTTAAGAAGAGCAGCGCATGGACCTTAATAAAGTATTGATAGAAGACATGAATCCAATCATGCTGATGAGCATAGTCAACAAAAAGCTGCGCAATCAGTTTGGTTCCCTTGACCGGCTTGTGGATTACTATGACTTGGACGGCACTGACCTGTTGATAAAGCTGGAAAACGAAGGCTACACCTATTTCGAGGAACTTGGCCAGTTTCGTTAGTTCGCCTGTAGAGCCGCTTTATTGCGGCTTTATCCCACAGAGCTCCATCCACCGGACAATTCCACCGCTACGGTACTTCTGCTTGTGCAGAACCAGGTAAAGCTTGCGCCGAAGATCAAAGGCGGACGCCGATAGCGGCACCAGGGTTTTTCGCTCGAACGCGTCCGCCAACGTTATCTTTGACAGGCAGGATATGCCAATTCCGGCTTCCACCGCACGCTTGATAGCTTCCGTATGCTGCAGTTCCAGCACCACATTCAGGTGGGGCAGCAGGCCGTGAAAGGCGCGGTCGAAGGTCTGCCGTGTGCCGGATCCCGGCTCCCGCAGTATCCAATTGGCGTTCAAAATGTCTTTCTCGTCCAGCCGCTGTTTTTTCGCCAGGGGGTGTTCTGGCGAGCAAAAGCAGGTCAGTTCATCGTCCCGCCAGGGAATAATGTCCAGTTCCGGGTGGTTGAGTTCGCCTTCGATCATACCCAGATCTATATCGAAGTTGAGAATCTCTTCGACGATGCGCGTCGTGTTGGCGACTTCCAGTTTTACCTGAACGCCGGGCTCGTTCTGGATAAAACGGTTGATCAGATTGACGCAGAGATAGTTGCCAATGGACAGAGTGGCCCCCAGGTTCAGGCGACCCACCTTCTGGTGGCTGATCAACTCTTCCTCCAGCTCCCTGGCCTGCGCCAGAACCGCCTCGGCCTTGGGCCGCAGTTGCCGGCCGATTTCATTGGTTTGCAGGCGTTTGCCGATGCGGTCAAACAGGACCACATCAAACTGGGATTCCAACTCTTTGAGCGCACCGCTACAGGCGGACTGGGACATGGAAAGCGACTCGGCGGCGCGGGAAACGTTCTCGAAGTGAGAGATGGCAACGAAAACTTCCAGTTGGCGAAGGGAGTATTTCATATTTGTAAAACCGATTATCTATATAGGAATTAACTGATTTACCAATATAGTGGAGTGTTTACACTAGAGGCAACAGCTTTTTTGTTGGACGAAGGTATTTATGAGCACCTTATTAAGAGAAACAGTTCTCGACGTACATCACTGGACAGAAAGCCTGTTCAGCTTCACCACCACGCGCGATCCCGGATTCCGCTTCCGCAACGGCCATTTCACCATGATGGGCCTGGAGCAGGAAGGTGGACGCCCGCTATTGCGTGCCTACAGCCTGACCAGTGCCAACTATGAAGAGAGACTGGAATTCTTCAGCATCAAGGTGCCGGATGGCCCGCTGACATCCCAGTTGCAGCATATCAAGCCGGGCGACCAGATACTGGTGAACAGCAAATCCACCGGCACATTGGTGACGGATAACCTGTTGCCGGGCAAGAACCTGTGGCTGATCAGCACCGGTACAGGCCTGGCACCGTTTATCAGCATTATCAAGGACCCGGAGATCTACGAACACTACGACCGGGTGATACTGACCCATGGCGTGCGTTATGTCGGTGAACTGGCTTACCAGGACCTGATCCGGAATGAGCTGCCCAACAATGAGTTTTTCGGTGAAATGGTGGCTGACAAGCTACTTTATTACCCGACGGTGACCCGCGAGCCGTATCGAAACCAGGGGCGCCTCACCGACGCCCTTCAAAGCGGAAAGCTGGAGAGCGACCTGGGATTGCCGAGGGTCGACCCGGAAAACGACCGCTTTATGATTTGCGGCAGCCCCAGCATGCTTAAGGACACCTGCCGCATCCTCGATAATCTGGGCTTCAGTGAAACCCGCCACGGCGACGTGGGCCATTACGTTATCGAGCGAGCATTCGTCGAACAGTAGTATATCCTCGCAGTCGTCAGGAGCCGCCTTTCGCTTGCGGCTGTCCCGCAAACATTGCTAATATCGCCGGTCCTTGTGGCCGGCCATTCGTTACAACCAGAACCTATCTCAAATTCCGGCTGTTTCTCCGGCGCTACCACTCCAACCAAAGCCAAAGAAAACAAGTTATGTCAGCGTTAATTTTTTACCAAGATCCCGTGCCTCTGGATAAGAAGAAGCACGCCAACCTCAAGTTCAAAGCCGCCGAGTCGCTTGAATTTGCCAAGAGCGCCAACTCCGTTCCCATAGCCGGTAGCGAAATCTTTGCCGCCAGCCGCTATTTCCCCGTTCTGTTCTACAAGAATTCCGGTGGGTCGTTCGTGCCTTTGGTATTGTTGTCGTTAAAACGGGAGGGAAATGACCTGGGCGCGGATTGGGATGGTATGTATGTGCCCGCTTTCGTGCGTCGCTATCCGTTCGCCCTGACCGATGAGGGAATGGTGGTGATCGACTCCAAAGCCGAACATTTCGCCGCGGAAGACGGAGAAGATTTGTTTGCCGAGGGCGAGGCCAGCGAAACGCTGAAGAAAATTGTCCGCTTCCTGGAAGTGGTAAACGCCTCCTACAAAGGAACCGAGGACTTTTGCAAAGCTCTCACGGAAAAGGATCTATTGACGCGCTTCAACACCAAGCTCAGGTTCAAAAATCTTTCGATTGAAATCGGCGCGATGTACGCCATTGATGAGAAAAAACTGAATCAGCTGGATGACGCGGAAATCGCCGAGTGGTTCAAAAAGGG
Organism: uncultured Cellvibrionaceae bacterium; assembly: GCA_964451365.1. Lineage (GTDB taxonomy): Bacteria > Pseudomonadota > Gammaproteobacteria > Pseudomonadales > Cellvibrionaceae > CAYVIB01. The sequence continues at coordinate 4,986 of CAYVIB010000014.1, read as the reverse complement.
GTGGATTGCCTGGTCCTACGCTCACCTGCATTCCATTTCCGCCTTGAACGAACTGGCGCGCAGGCACGCTCAGGCAAGCCAGGCTGCCGCGGCGAACGATGCCGGAGAAGATTCGTCCGAATAACCGGATGCGACACATTAGGGCGCATTTTTGTAGGAATTAAAAAAACCGGCTGGCTGCCGGTTTTTTATATCAGGCGTCTTCGATTACCCGCTCTTCCTTGGCGGTATATCGCAAACGGCTGCTGAGTTCGGAGGATGACAAGCCTTCCCGGGCCAGGCCGATCAGTTTTTTCACCCGCTCGCTGATGACATCCATCACCTCGTAAAAGGCGTCCGCCTTTTCCTGTTCAGTGCCCTGAACCTTGGAGGGGTCCGGCAAGCTCCAATGCAACAAGGTCGCGTTGCCCATCCACAGCGGGCAGGACTCCTTTGCGGCGGAATCACATACGGTAATGACGACACTGGGATTGAATTCCGCTATCGCATTGTCGTCCCACGACTTGCTGTATAAACCGTGAGTCGAGACACCACGTTCCGCCAGATACTTTAAGGTTAAGGGATGGACCTCCCCTTCCGGTTGACTGCCCGCACTGGCCGCTATGAGCATACTGCCGCCCAAATGGTTGGTAATCGCCTCCGATAGAATGCTTCGACAGCGATTGTGGGTACATATATAAAGTATTCGCATAAGAGGCCGATGATAGTGTTAATCAGGCGGCCATTATACCGTATCGCGGAAGGATTAATGCCATTTCAGGGCTGGCATCCGCTTGCTTGGAGTTGAATGTTTCCTACACTGTAAAGAGTCCCATAGGTTTAGAGAGTATGATCCCCTGGTCGGAACAAGAACGCATCGATAATGTTATATCCGGCGTCGCTCTCGTGGACAAAAACGGCATCATCCAAGCTGTTAATCGTGCCTGGACAAATTTGGCGAGGGAAAACCATTGGCCTTCGGAAGAGGAAATTATCGGGCAGCCTTACGTGCGCTGCTGCCCGCTGCACGGTAATGATGTCGATTTAGAAGACGGTATTAAAAATATTCTCAATGGCAAAATTAATGAGTTCGTTCAACAGTACTCCACCGGCCGGAACAGCAGCGAGCGTTATCTTGAACTGTGCGCCGAACCCTACCACGGCAGTATTGACGGGGTACTTGTGAAGCTTCAGGAAGTACCGGCTCACGCCGATATCGACAGCGTCGACAGCAACTTTCACTCGGTCCTCTTCGAAAGTCTCGGTGATGGCATCATCTATCAAAACGCACAGGGCCTTATTGAACTGGCCAACCCCGCGGCGGAAAAAATACTGGGCAGGTCGCTACCGGAAATGCTCGGTAAAAACCTGACGGATCTTTGCATTGGTTATGTTGATGCCGAAAAGAAAGAAATTTGCCCCGATCAATTTCCTTTTGTTATAGCGTTGCGTTTGCAGCAGTCCCATCGAGGCCTCACCGTCGGCATTCCCACCGACGATAACCAGCTGCGATGGACGCGAATCAATTCGGAAATTGTGCGGGACAGGCAAAAGCAGATCGTCACCGGTGTCCTGACCTCGTTCGTCGACATTACCAGCGAAACCATCGCCAAACAAAAAGTGGAAAAAGTGACCGAGCGCCTTCACCTCGCGTTGGACGGTGCCGGCATTGGTGTTTGGGATTGGTACGTTAACGAAAACGAAATGTACTGGGATGAAAAAGCCTATGAACTGTATGGCTATACCAGCGATACCGGCCTGAGCCTGAACCAGATCTGGGATCGCGGGGTCCACCCGGATGACCGTACCCGCGTGGAGGAAGAAATGCGGGATATGGTGAAGCGAAAGAAGGAAACCATGTCCGAGTTTCGCATTGTCTGGCCTGACGATTCCATTCGCTACCTGCGTGCTCACGCCCGGGTGATAACGGATGAAGCCGGCCATGTGGTGCGTGTGGTGGGGATGAATTGGGATGTTACCCGTCAGGTGGAGTCCGAGCGAAAACTGCAGGAAATCGCTTACACCGACGAACTGACCAAAATAGCCAACCGTACCAGTTTCTATCAGCAGTTGGAAAATGCCATTAAAATCGCGCGTCTCGATGGTAAAAAAATTGGTTTGCTGGTCATGGATATCGACCACTTCAAGGACCTCAACGACAGTTTTGGCCACCTGATCGGTGATTCTTTATTGATCGAACTGGTGCGTCGGCTGACCCCGATAATTCCGTCATCTTACACATTTGCCCGCCTTGGCGGAGATGAGTTCGGCATACTGGTGCCGAATATGGACAACTTGGAAAAAGCGCAAAAAATAGCGGCGAAGATCCAGCGCTCCCTGCTGGACCCGGTTTATTTGCTGGACGGTCCCGCGGTAAATACCCAGGTGTCCATCGGCATCAGTGTTTTCCCCGATGACGGCAAGGACGCGGTGGAGCTGATCAAGTCGGCTGACCTGGCCATGTACAGCACCAAAATGCGCGGGCGAAACGACATCACTGTTTTCGAAAAAAGTATGTCGGACGCGCTCAACAAAAAAGTTACGCTGGAATACCTGCTGCGCGAAGCCATCCGTGAGGAAGTGTTTGAACTTTATTATCAGCCGATTGTGGACCTGAGCACGGAAAAGGTTATCGGCTGCGAAGCATTGATGCGCTGGCGCGGCAAGGATGGGAAATTTATTTCGCCGATCGATTTTATTCCGGTGGCCGAGGGCAGTGGCCTGATTTACGAAATGGGTAAATGGATAAACAAAACGGCGCTGCAACAATTGCATATGTGGAAAACGCTGGATTCATCCATGGAGTACATGTCTGTCAACGTCTCGCCGCATCAATTGCAGAACCCCGATTTTGTCGAGGACCTGACAAGCATGATTGACTTCGCCAATATCGATCCCGGCGCGATTCAACTGGAAATCACCGAGGGCACTTTCCTGCAGGAATCGTTGAGCGCGGAAAGCCACTTGAATCGCCTGGGTGAAATGGGGTTCCGTCTCGCGATCGACGATTTCGGCACAGGCTATTCGTCACTTGCCTACCTGAAACGTTTTAATGTGGATGTGATAAAAATCGATAAAAGTTTTATCGAGGATATTGAGCGCGACAACGCGGACCGGGACATTGTACGCGCGATACTGGCAATGACCAGCAGCCTTGGATTCAAAACGCTGGTGGAGGGTGTCGAGCGGCAGGAGCAGATTAAAATCGTGAGAGCACTCGGTTGCGACTTCGCCCAGGGTTACCGCTACAGTCGTCCGCTTCCCGCCGAGGAGTTTGCCGAAACCTTCCTGAACAACGCTTCCCGTAAGGAAACTTCCCGAAAATAGTCGCCGCGTGTTGGTGGCGCGGGTAAGCAATGGTCCGACACTTCGGGCGCCACCCGCCATCAATTAATAATGTGGATCGTAAAGCCCCTGTCTCAACCGAACCTCGAATTTTTCGTCAATCACATGAGACGAAAGCCCCTTCTCGCTGGCCACCCTCGAAACCGCCAGGGCAATTTGCACCGACACCTCCCGGATTTCGTGCAACGGTGGATACAGACAGCCCTGTTTTAACTGGTGCTCCGATACACAATCGGCCAGTGTGCGGGTGGCCGCGATCAGCATATCATCGGTAATGCACGACGCCTCGCAGGCCAGTGCCCCCAGGCCGAGGCCAGGAAAAATATAGGCGTTGTTGCCCTGGCCCGGTACCCGGATTTCGCCGTGGATATGCACTACGTCAAAAGGGCTGCCGCTGGCGAAAATCGCGCGGCCGTCGCTGTAGCGATAGGCGTCCTCGGCGGTGCACTCGGCATTCGAGGTGGGGTTGGACAGGGCAAAGATTACGGGATGCTGGTTGATGGCCGCCATTTTTTCGATTACCGGTTGGGTGAACATGCCGGGCCGCCCGGTTGCGCCGATAAGGACTTCCGGCTTGAAAGCGTCGATGGCCTGTTCCAGGTTCATCGGCTCGCTTTCGACGGCGAATGGAGCGGCATGGTAAGTCACATCGTCGCGCGACTTGGTGACCAGGCCCTTGCTGTCGATAAAGGCGGAGCGCGCATACGCTTCCTTTTTGCTCAACCCTTCCTGTTCGAGCGCCATCGCCAGCAAATGACCGATGCCCGTGGCAGCGGAACCCGCGCCCATGAACAAGTAGCGCATCTCCGACAATTTCTTGCCGTTGATCCTCGTTGCGGCAACCAGGCCGGCGAGCGCGACGGCGGCGGTGCCCTGGATATCGTCGTTGAAACAAAGCAATTCGTCGCGGTATTTTTCCAGCAGGGTGACGGCGTTGGTGGTGGCAAAATCCTCGAACTGCAGCAGCGCCTTGGGGTAGCGCTTTTTGACCGCCTGGATAAATTCGTCGATAAAGGTGTAGTAGGCTTTGCCGCGGGCGCGTTTTTCCCGCCGGCCCATGTACAGCGGATCATTGCGGACTTCGTCGTTGTCGGTGCCGACATCCAGCATAATCGGCATGCATTGCTCCGGGTTGACGCCCGCGCAGGCGCAGTACAGCGCCAGCTTGCCGATGGGAATTCCCATGCCGTTGGTGCCCAGGTCCCCCAGGCCGAGAATGCGTTCGCCATCGGTGACGACGATCAGGCGCACGTCCTCCTCCGACCAATTGCCGAGCAGATCGTGGATCTTGCCGCGATCGTCCAGCGAAATGTAGAAGCCGCAGGTTTCGCGAAAAATATTGGCGTATTCCTGGCACGCCTGTCCCACCGTCGGCGTGTACACAATAGGCATCAACTCCTTGGTGTGGTCGATCAGCAGGCGGTAGTACAGCCGCTCGTTTCTCTTTTGCAGGGACGCAAGGTAAATGTATTTTTCAATATCGCTGTTCTTACGGCGAAAGTTGGTCAGTGATCGGGTCACCTGTTGTTCCATGGTGCTGACCACGTGCGGCAGCAGGCCGGTCAGGCCGTATTTTTCGCGCTCTTCGCGGGTGAAGGCGGTGCCCTTGTTCAGGCGGGCATTGGTAAGCATTTCGTGACTTTTCTGCATGAAGCTGCCTTT
>CAYVIB010000013.1:0-103503 GCA_964451365.1 uncultured Cellvibrionaceae bacterium | reverse complement strand
GCACTCCGATGAGGAGCGTAAGCAGGAGCGGTAAGCTTTGCTCGTCGCTCATTTGGAATGACCAAACCACACTCCTCGCGTCGGAGTGCCGCACCACTGGATTGGCGGCTTTTTAGGCACAACAACGACAACCGAATTAGCGTTAACAGGCCCTAAAACCGTCGACGGTCGTTATCGTCTTCCTCAATCGAAAGTTCGTTCGCCGCGTTGGACAGATACTCCGCATCGGTTTCCGAACCCAGCTTGATCATCAGGCGCAGGTCGTTGGCGGAATCCGCATGCGCAAGCGCATCTTCGTAAGTGATCTCGCCGGCATCGTACAGATCGTACAGCGCCTGGTCGAAAGTCTGCATACCCATCTCGGTGGAGTTTTTCATTAATTCTTTCAACTCATGCACCTGGCCTTTGCGAATAATATCCGCCGCCAACGGGGTGTTGAGCAGCACTTCCAAACAGGCGCGCCGGCCGTTACCGTCCGGTGTGGGAATCAACTGCTGCGCGATAATCGCCTTGAGGTTGAGGGACAAGTCCATCCACAACTGGGTATGCCGGTCCGCGGGGAAGAAGTGGATAATCCGGTCGAGCGCCTGGTTCGCGTTGTTGGCGTGCAGGGTACACAGGCACAAGTGACCGGTTTCGGCAAAGGCAATGGCGTGGTCCATGGTTTCACGCGAGCGCACCTCCCCGATCAGGATCACGTCCGGCGCCTGCCGCAGGGTGTTCTTCAGGGCGATTTCGAAGGAATCCGTATCGATACCCACCTCACGTTGGGTAACCACACACCCCTGGTGCTGGTGAATAAATTCAATCGGGTCCTCGATGGAAATAATATGGCCCTTGGAATTGCGGTTGCGGTGGCCGATCATGGACGCCAGCGAAGTGGACTTACCAGTACCGGTGGCGCCCACGAAGATGATCAGGCCCCGCTTGGTCATGGACAGTTCCTTGATAACCTCCGGCAGCCCAAGCTCGTCAATTTTAGGAATTTTGGTTTCGATCCGTCGCAACACCATGCCGGCCAGGTTGCGCTGGTAGAAAGCGCTCGCCCGGAAGCGACCCACGCCCCGCGCGCTGATGGCGAAGTTGAGCTCCTTGGTTTCCATAAATTCCTTGCGCTGCTTTTCGTTCATCACGCTCAGCACCGTCTCGCGGGATTTTTCCGGTGACATAGGCGTGGTGGTGACCGGGACGATTTTGCCGTGCAGCTTTATCGACGGCGGAATACCGGCGGTAATAAAGAGGTCGGAAGCGCCCTTCTCGACCATCAGGGCCAGTAATTTATCAAAATCCATTAGTTGCTCCTGAATGTTGCATTCTCATTAGAATTGACCGTTTGATGGTAGTTAGAAGTTATCCGGCATTTTGGCTTTTTCCCTTGCCACCTCGCGGGAGATAATGCGCCGCTCCACCAGATCCGCCAGGCACTGGTCCATGGTCTGCATACCAACAGCGCCACCGGTCTGGATGGCGGAATACATTTGCGCCACCTTGTCTTCCCGGATCAGGTTACGGATTGCCGAAGTGCCGCGCATGATCTCGTGTGCCGCCACCCGGCCGCCACCATTTTTCTTCAGCAGGGTTTGCGACACCACCGCTTCGAGCGATTCCGATAACATCGAGCGCACCATGGCTTTTTCGTTGGCGGGAAAAACGTCCACCACCCGGTCGATGGTTTTGGCCGCCGAGGTGGTGTGGAGGGTGCCGAACACCAGGTGGCCCGTTTCCGCCGCGGTCAATGCAAGGCGGATGGTTTCCAGGTCCCGCATCTCACCCACCAGAATAATGTCCGGGTCTTCCCGCAGGGCGGACCGGAGAGCTTCGGCAAAACCGAGCGTGTCGCGGTGGACCTCCCGCTGGTTAATCAGGCACTTCTTGCTTTCGTGTACGAATTCTATCGGGTCTTCGATAGTGAGGATGTGATGGTATTTGTTTTCATTGATGTAATCCATCATCGCCGCCAGCGTGGTCGACTTGCCCGAACCGGTGGGCCCGGTAACCAATACCAGCCCCCTTGGCACTGACGACACTTCGCGGAACACCTGGCCCATGCCCAGCTCTTCCATCGTCAATACCTTGGATGGAATGGTCCGGAATACCGCGCCCGCGCCCCGGTTCTGGTTGAAGGCGTTGACCCGGAAACGCGCCACGCCGGGCACTTCGAATGAAAAGTCGGTTTCCAGGAACTCCTCGTAGTCCTTGCGCTGCTTGTCATTCATAATCTCGTAAATCAGACTATGCACCTGTTTGTGGTCCATGGGCGGCAGGTTGATTCGTCGAACATCGCCGTCAACCCGGATCATCGGGGGGAGTCCGGCGGACAAATGCAAATCCGAAGCGCCCTGTTTTGCGGAGAACGCGAGAAGCTCTGTAATATCCATAGATAACCCTTTGCAGATAATTTGAACACTTATTGTTATTGCCGCCGACCCCAGCGGCGGGCAAACACTTTATTAAGTATATGCACAAGATTGAAGACAAACTAAATGAAGTTCGCTCCCGAATACGAGAGGCTGCACTCGACGCGGACAGAAACCCCGACGACATCACACTTTTGGCGGTGAGCAAAACCCAACAGGCCGGAAAAATCCGGCAGGCATACGATGCCGGCCAGCGAGACTTCGGGGAAAATTATGTGCAGGAAGCACTGGAGAAGATCGAGCAGCTGCGCGATCTCGATATCAACTGGCATTTTATCGGCCCGATACAATCGAATAAAACCCGTTCGATTTCCAATCATTTCGATTGGGTGCATTCGGTGGACCGGCTAAAAATCGCGCAACGCCTGAGTGAGCAACGACCGGATTCCTGTTCACCGTTAAACGTCTGTATTCAAGTAAACATCGATAATGAAGCCACCAAATCGGGCGTGCCGGCAGGCGAGGTACGCGAACTGGTGACATTGATAAGCGAACTGCCGCGAATCCGACTGCGCGGTTTGATGGCAATCCCCGCTCCCGACGCAGCAGCACCCGACGCAATCAAAAACCCATTTCTTCGCCTGAAGAAGTTATTCGAAGACCTGAAAACAGATCCGCGTCTGGCGGATATGGACACATTATCAATGGGCATGTCCGCCGATATGGAAGCAGCTATAGCGAGTGGTTCAACCATAGTGCGAATCGGCACCGCTGTATTTGGTGAACGCGGTTAAGCCACGCAAACCCCCAAGCACCCAGCTGAGGTATACTAACCCGCCCAAATTATCAGGGAGATTGCTTTGAACAATATAAACATCAGCTTTATCGGCGCCGGCAACATGGCCAACAGCATAATTGGTGGATTGGTTGCCCACGGCACGGCAAGCGGAAATATTTTCGCCAGCGATCCTAACGAACAGAATTTAAACAAGGTCGTAAAAAGTTACGGCGTTCACGCCGCAAAAAATAACGTCGCTGCGGTGAAGCAGGCGGACGTGGTCGTGCTGGCGGTAAAACCCCAGGTGATGCGCGAAGTATCCACGGCGCTGGCGGGGCATATTCCCGTCGGCGCGCTGGTCATTAGCATCGCCGCGGGAATCAGTTGCGAAAGCCTCGGGCGCTGGCTCGGCAAAAGGCAGTCCATCATCCGCTGCATGCCCAATACCCCGGCGCTCGTGGCGGAAGGCGCCAGCGCGCTATTTGCCAACGCTTCCACCAGCGCGCAGCAACGGGAAGTTGCGGAGAATATCCTCTCCGCCGTCGGCACCGTAAGCTGGGTGGAAGATGAAAGTCTGATCGATGCCGTTACCGCGGTATCCGGCAGCGGGCCGGCTTACTTCTTCCTGGTGATGGAGGCGATGATCGACGCCGGCGTACAACAGGGGTTAACCCGGGAGACAGCGGAATCACTCGCCATACAAACAGCGCTGGGTGCCGCCAGGCTGGCGCGGGAGAGCGACGTGGACGTGGCCGAACTGCGGCGACGGGTCACGTCTCCGAACGGTACGACCGAGCGGGCGATCGCCTCTTTCGAAGAGCATAAACTGCGCGATATTTTTGCCGCCGCCATGCAGGCTTGCGCCGACAGGTCGCGCGAATTGGCGGTGGAACTGGGAAGCGCCTGAAAAACCAAAACAACCGAACGGATTTTTATGAGTACAGTCACCCAGGCACTTATCTACATCATTGAGACACTCATCAGCCTTTATCTGCTGTTTGTACTGTTGCGTTTTATGCTGCAACTGGCGCGGGCGGATTTTTACAACCCCCTTTCGCAGGCGATTGTAAAACTGACCAATCCCGTATTGCTGCCGTTGCGCAAAGTCATTCCCGGTCTGTTCGGTATTGACCTGGCTTCGCTGATTCTCGCACTGGCAATTCAGGTGATCTTTGGCGAAATAGTTGCAGTCATCGTCTCGGGTCAGTTCGTGAACCCCGGTTACCTGTTGATATGGGGATTTCTGGCCACCTTTAAGTTCATTACCTATGTCCTGATCGGCGGAATTATTATTCTCGTGATATCCAGTTTCGTCGCGCCTTACAGTACCCATCCGGTGCTTTCACTGACGCGCCAACTGATGCAGCCGCTTCTTACCCCCATTCAAAAAATTGTTCCCCCAATGGGCGGGTTGGATTTTTCAGTGCTGTTCCTGGGTATGGGCATTTACGTGCTGCAGATGTTTTTGGATGGCTTTGCCTATTCTTTGCGCGTGATCCCCGACCTTGTCATTGGAATTTAATGGCAGGGCACTACCGCTGGCAGGGCGAAAAACTGGTACTGCACTGCCAGCTGCAACCCAGGGCGTCTACCGATGATATTGTTGGAGTCCAAGCGGATAAACTCAAAATTCGCATTACCGCACCGCCGGTGGACGGCAAGGCAAATTCACACTTGGTTAAATTTTTGAGCAGGCAGTTCGGGGTGGCAAAACAAAACGTGCAATTAATTTGCGGCGGGACTTCGCGTTACAAAATAATTGAAATATCATCGCCCACCAAACTTCCGGAAAAAGCCTCAGTCCGTAAAAGTGACCCTATAAGCGACCAGACAACCGATCAATAAAAATGTCCGCACCTTTTCCTGACAATTCGGTGGGTTTGGTGACCCCCGAAATAATCCAGTTCGACGAGCCAATCGTGCTCGCGTGCGGGCGCACCCTGCAAAGCTACGAATTAATTATTGAAACCTACGGCACACTTAACGCCTCCGGAAGTAATGCGGTGTTAATTTGCCATGCATTATCGAGCCACCACCACGCCGCCGGTTACCATTCCGTGGACGACAAAAAACCTGGCTGGTGGGACGGCTACATCGGCCCCGGCAAACCAATCGACACCAATAAATTTTTTGTAGTGTCAGTAAATAATATCGGCGGTTGCCACGGTTCCACCGGACCGCTTTCCATCAACCCCAACACCGGCAAACCCTGGGGCCGGGAGTTTCCGCCACTGCGCGTGCGCGACTGGGTACACACCCAGGCCCGGCTGGCCGATCGGCTCGGCATTGACACCTGGGCGGCGGTCATCGGCGGCAGCCTCGGCGGCATGCAGGCCATGCGCTGGTCGCTGGAGTATCCACAGCGGTTAAGGCACTGTGTGGTCATCGCCTCGGCGATGAAACTCACTGCGCAAAATATTGCGTTCAACGAAGCCGCGCGACAGGCTATTTTGTCGGATCCCAAATTCCTGGATGGCGATTACCTGGCTCAAAATACGTTTCCCAAACATGGGCTATCGGTGGCGAGAATGATCGGCCACATAACCTATCTGTCAGACGACGGCATGGGGGAGAAATTCGGCCGCGAATTGCGCTCCGGCAGCTTTATGCAGGGCACGGAAGAGCCGGTGGAATTCCAGATTCAAAGTTACCTGCGTTACCAGGGCAAAAAGTTTGCCGAGGGCTTCGATGCGAATACTTATATCCTGATGACCAAGGCGCTGGACTACTTCGACCTGGCGCGCGAGTACAATGACGATCCGGCGGAAGCTTTCCGCCACGCGGCGTGTAAGTTCCTGGTGATGTCGTTTACCTCCGACTGGCGCTTCGCACCGACCCGCTCGCGTGAAATTGTCACTGCATTAATCCGCGCCGACCGCGATGTGGTGTACGGGGAGATTGAATCCACTTATGGTCACGATGCCTTTCTGGTGCCCAACCAATTGCGTTACTGGGAGCTGTTTTCCAGTTATATGAACAAGATTGAGGTGTGACGTGAGCCGTATCGACCACAATGTCATTCTCGACTGGATCAAACCCGACTCCCGCGTGCTTGACCTGGGCTGTGGCGACGGTACCCTGCTCAAACTGCTGACGGACACCAGGAACGTGCACGGCTATGGCGTGGAAATCAATTCGGAAAATATTTTGCGCTGCGTGGAAAACGGCGTGAACGTTGTCGAACAGAACCTCGACGAGGGCCTGAGCAATTTCGACAACAAAAGTTTCGATACCGTGATCATGTCGCAAACGATTCAGACCATGCACCATCCGGACAAAGTGCTTGCGGAAATGCTCCGGGTCGGCCAGCAGTGTATTGTCACATTCCCCAACTTCGGCCATTGGCGGGCCCGATTGCACCTGTTTTTCAGGGGACGCATGCCGGTGTCGGACCTGCTGCCCTACGAGTGGTACAACACGCCCAATATTCATTTCTGCACCTTCAGGGACTTCGAGGTGCTGTGCAAGGATTTGAAAATTGCGGTGCTTAACCGGGAGGTGGTGGCCAGCCGTACGCTGGGGAACCTGTTGCATCACACACACCCGAACCTGTTTGGTGAGACGGCGCTTTATCGCGTTACTAAATAACTTGTTTGGTAACGAACTTAGGGTGCGGGAGAGGAAAGAATTTATCAAACAGTAACGTTCCAATTTGATCGGAACTAGCAAAAATAGCGCGTTCATGTAAAAGAGCCAGAACGTTGTCATCTTCGCGCAGCGGAGTGCCGCCCAGCGAAGATCCAGAAAACCCCGGATGACGGAGAGCTTTTTCCTGAATATCCGCTGCGCGAACATGACGGCTGTAAAAGAAACTGAGGCGTCAGCATTTCTACCCCTCATAAATACCATTTTTGGAACAAGTAACACAAAGTAATCGAGTAAAAAAATGATTTTCAAAAAATTTTTATCGTTTGCAATCTTCCTTACTTTCGCAGCAACATCGGCAGCACAGGAAGGGGAGGAATTTAAAAAATTCAACAACCACACCGTTTACTACACGGTTTTCAACAGTACGTTCATTGCGCCGGAAATTGCCAAGGCCTACGGTATCAAACGCAGCAAGTATGAATCCCTTATCAATATCGTTGTCAGCAAAAACGGAGAGCACGGCGGCATTCCCGTCACTCTGTCGGGAACGGTTGCCGACCTGATGCAGCAACAGAAACCATTGAAGTTCAAAACCATTAAGGAGGAAAACACGGTCTACTATATCGCGCCGGTTAGAGTCAGCGGCGAGGAGGTTGTCCACTTCGATATCGATATTCGGATCGAAGGCGAGACCGTGCCCCTTGAACTGAAATTCACCAAGAAACTGTACGCGGAATAAAGAGCATGCAAACCATCGTTTTGGCGAGCAACAATCCCGGCAAGCTGGAAGAACTTCAGGTGCTGCTGAAGGGCTGCGATTACGACGTGCGCCCACAAAAGGAATTCGGTATCGACGACGCGGACGAAACCGGGCTGACATTTGTGGAAAACGCGATTATCAAAGCGCGCCACGCCTGCGAACATTCCGGACTGCCCGCACTCGCCGACGATTCGGGAATCGAGGTGGACGCCCTCAACGGCGCGCCCGGCATTTACTCAGCGCGTTTTAGCGGCGACGGCGCCACGGATGAAAAGAACAATCTCAAGTTACTGAGGGAACTGGCCGATGTACCGGAGCACCTGCGCACCGCGCGGTATCAATGCGTACTGGTATTTATGCGCTACGCCGCCGATCCCACACCTTTGATCTGCCAGGGAAGCTGGGAGGGACGCATTCTGACGGAGCCGATGGGCAAAAACGGCTTTGGTTACGACCCCCTGTTTTACGTTCCCACACATGGCTGCAGTTCCGCCCAGCTGCCGAAAGACGAGAAAAATGCCATAAGCCACCGTGCTATCGCGCTGAACCAGCTGCTGGCGGAATTCTCCCGACGCCCATTGGCCTAGCCGACGAACGGCTATTTCCTTCTGCTTCCCTCCAGCCCTTGTACTGCAAGGGCTCCACGCCAACCTATGCCTTCCGGGGCCTCTCTGGCTGTTTAATTTCCCAGCAAATTTGCTGACTGGTAACTACACTGGAGCTTATTACTTATGTTTAAATAGGCGCCAACTCCCGGCCACCGCCTGCATTTGGGTACCCGCTTCGCGAAATGAAAAGCAAGACCACCAACACGCTGTATCTGCTGGCAGTCCTCGTCACCATTATTGTTACAGTTGCCCATAACTTCCTGCCTCCCAGGGTATACACGCTGGTACCCAACCAAAATGAGCACGTTATCTTCCTTTTTTCCGACCAGGAAATTGGCGGAACGAGCACCAATAAATTGCTGAACGATGAACAGAGCCACTGGCAGTGCGACCTGCGCGGGAACGCGGAGTCATCTTACTGCGGCTATACCTTTGTTCTGTCCCGGGGCTCGGACTGGACCGATGGTATTGATCTTTCAGCTTTTGACACGCTGGAAATGGAGATCGAGTACAGCGGACCGACAGAGGTCCTGCGCCTGCACATCCGCGACTACAACCCGCTGTTTTCCAATCCGGACGATTACAACAGCGCCAAATTCAATACTGTCAACCTTCGCAGGCCGGATCTGAACCGGACCCTGGTGCTGAACCTGGCCGATCTGGACCCGGCCGACTGGTGGCTGGAAATGTTCAATATCCCCCGGGAGTTGTCACACCCGAGTTTTAGCAATGTGACGTCGCTGACCCTGGATTTCCCCACACCCGTAAAGCCCGGGACGCACGAAGTGAAAATCAAAAACTTCAGGTTTACGGGGCGCTGGATTTCCGGTGAAAACCTGTATCTGAGTATTCTCATCTTTTGGATGGTGGCAATCGCGGTTATTACCACCCAGCGGATTATTTACCTGAACAGGCGGGAGCAGCGGCGGGAAAAGCGCATCCGCGAACTGATTCAGGACAATATCGATTTAAAGAGCGACGCTGATAAATACAAGCTGCTCTCCACTACCGACTCGCTGACCCGCCTCTATAACCGGCTCGGTTTTAATCTGGTGATTGACAACGCGTTCAAGCAGCGGACGGACACGAATAAACTGTCAATTATTCTTATCGATGTGGATCACTTCAAACGCATCAACGACAGGCGCGGGCACCAGACGGGCGACGATGTGCTGGTTCAGCTGGCGGATGTTATCAACCAGAATATCCGGGAGAAGGACAGCCTGGCCCGCTGGGGTGGCGAGGAATTTATTTTGTTCTGCCCACAAACCAATGAAAAAAATGCTTACATCCTGGCGGAAAAAATTCGCGATATTATTGCCACCAATCCCTTTGGCCCCCAGGACAAGCCCATTACCATGACCGCCAGTTTTGGCGTGGGCACGGCGGAGCGCGATGAGGACTTCGAGTCGCTTTTCCGGCGCGTGGACCAGGCGCTCTACACTGCCAAAAACCGGGGGCGAAACTGCACCATTCTGGCCGACTCGCTGCCGGCCGACGGGGAAGCGGAGCTTTTTTAGAACGTCATGCCCAACTGAAGGGCGGCGCCCTTCAGTTCATTGCTTTCGGCGTAAGCGGCCTCAAAAACAAACCTTCCCAGGCGATATCCCAATCCGGCGGACACAATGTCCTCGCGTATGCCGCTGAGGTCGTGGCGGTAACCCAGCCTCAGGTCAATATCCCAAAACGGGCTCAGCTCAACTCCCAGGCTGGCATCCTGGCTCGGCAGTTCACCGGCCACCGGTTCGTTCTCCGCCAGGTCCACATCCAGACCCACCGTTGCCCAACTGTTGACGTAGGCCACGCCCATGCGCGGCCGCGCCCGCAAGTTGATCTCCCGGCCGGTGCCGGACTCGAAACTTTCCGGAATAAGATCCTTGATCGACAGGCCGAAACGGAAATGCTCACCGACTTCCATTGCCATGCCGGCATCAACGTTAAGTGACAGATAAGTACGGTCATTCTCATCCAGGTCGATATCCCCGTCGCTGTAGCCCCGGGCTTCGCGAAACACATCCACCCGCTTAACCTTGGGCGTAATACCCAGGGCGACTGGACGCCCGAAAATGGAAAATTCCTTCGCGGCGGCAACACCCCATTCGGTCAGTGCAATTGCACCGACATCCACGGTGGAACCCAGAGTTTCTTCCGGATCAATCAGGTTACCGTCGGCATCAAACAACTCGGGGTGCGCTTCACCGTTGGCGCCACCGGAGGCGACAAAATTCATTGCTTCCACATAATCATCAATCAGGTCCAGGTCTTCCTGGGTGACATTGGCCCGACCACCGCCCACCACGCGCGTACCGAAATAAAAACCCCCTCCCTCACGCGCGCCCGGTTCGCTCACCGAAAAACCGGCGAAAGCATCCACCAGGTAGTCTTCATTTCCCAGTTCCTCAATAACGCCATTTAATTCCTGGATCGAATCGGCCACCGCCTGGGCGCTGGCCGCGTTGGGATCGGCGTTAAACGCATCCACGGAAGCGGACAGCTGCGCGTCCAGGTTACGGTCCCAGGCGTCCTCCGCATCTTCAATATTCTCCAGCGCCTGTACCGAAAGCGTCGGGAAAAAGAACCGGCCATCCCGGCCCGCTTCTTCTTTTTCATCGTGAAATGCCATTAGCGCCGGGTTGTAATACACTGCATTTTCAGTATTGGCGCTGGCAACGGCGGCGCCGCCCATGCCCATCGCACGCGATTCGTAGATCCCGAAATTGACCGCATGGGACAGGACCGGCGCTGAACCCAAAACACCCGCTCCCACCCAACGCAGCACTCTCCAAACCGGGAATGCTATTTTTGTCCTGCCCACTGCTTTCGCCATAATAGTTTTTGCTCTAAATGAACCGCTTGTCGTCATTCAGCGTCAAATTGTAGTGTTCCCATGCCGGTGCGGATATTGCGCCGGTCACATTCAGGTTAAGATGACGCCGGGACGCCATTCATAACAATGGACTATTCACTCTATATTCCAATGCCGTAATCTTCAATGCCCGGAACTCTCCCACCTCTTTCCCTTTATGTCCACATTCCGTGGTGCGTGAAAAAGTGCCCGTACTGCGATTTCAACTCCCATGCGCACCCGGAAACATTGCCCGTGTCAGAGTATCTTGCGGCGCTGCTGGATGACCTGGCGGCGGATGCCCATCTGGCCTGGGGGCGCAGGCTGCAATCGATTTTTTTCGGCGGCGGCACACCCAGCCTGTTTCCGGCGGGCGCCATCGGCGAAGTGATCGCCCGGGCGGAACAGTATTTCCACTTTGCGGACGATGTGGAAATTACCCTCGAGGCTAATCCCGGCACTGCGGAGCGAGGAAATTTTCGCGCGTTGAGGTCGGAGGGAGTAAATCGCCTGTCAATCGGCATCCAGAGTTTTACCGATCACCAACTGCAGCGGCTGGGGCGGATTCACGACAGCAATCAGGCGGTGACAGCATTTGAGTTGGCCAGAAATGCCGGCTTCGATAATATCAACCTGGATCTGATGCACGGCCTGCCGGATCAGACCATCGGGCAGGCCCTGTCGGACCTGGAGCGGGCCATCTCCCTGCAACCGGAACATGTTTCCTGGTACCAACTCACCATCGAGCCGAACACCGCTTTTTACAGCCAACCGCCGGTGCTACCGGAGGACGAAACCCTGTGTGATATCCAGGACCGGGGACACCAGCTTTTACAACAGGCCGGTTACCGGCAGTACGAAATATCCGCATATGCACAGCCGGGGCGGCGGGCAAAGCACAATCTCAACTATTGGGAGTTTGGTGATTATCTCGCTATCGGGGCGGGCGCTCACGGAAAAGTCACGACAACGGAAGGCATCTTTCGCTACAACAAAACCCGGCTTCCGGCGGACTACATGACGAAAGAGAAAAACTTTACCGCGGCCCGACGTGTCATAGTCGAGGAAAACCTGCCGCTGGAATTCATGATGAACGGCCTGCGCCTGATTGACGGTGTTTCGGCAAAGCTGTTTGAAGAAAGAACGGGAGTGGAACTTCGAACGATTGAAACAAAACTGTCAAAACTTGTCGGCGATAATCTGCTGGAAGACTACCATGAAACTCTGCGCGCCACTCTACTGGGCCAGCGGTTTCTTAACAATGTATTAGCGGCGTTTATGTAGAACCTATCCCACAATTGCCAGCTTTCACAAGGTCATCAAAGATTGGAGCCAGGCGGGCGGCGCTCCATCGCTCACCATCGGGACACGCAGCCACAGTACCACTCGGCGCCGAGCGTGATTCAGACGCCCGGGGTTGGGAGGCAGGAAAGCTATCGGCAATCACGAGTAGATTTAGAATACTATTATTAATACAAGCGCTTAATCGCTTAAATGGAACTGAATAATGCTAGACCCTTTGCAACCACCCAAATATATGGCAGACGACACAGCGAACAGCGAGTTCCTGTCGGACGATACCGCCAACTACATCAATCGCGAATTGAGCAACCTGGCGTTTAATCAGCGGGTGCTGGCCCAAGCGCTGGACGAGTCCCACCCACTGCTGGAACGACTTAACTTTCTGCTGATATTCAGTTCGAACCTCGATGAATTTTTTGAAATCCGCGTCGCCGGACTGGTGCAAAGTATCAAGTTCGAACGGGAAACGCGCGGGCCCGACGGCATGCACCCGGCGGAGGTACTGCGCCGCATCAGCGAGATCTGTCACGAAACGGTAAAACTCCAGTACGACACCCTCAACAATATTCTGATTCCCGCACTGGATCGGGAAGGTATCCGCTTCCTGCGCCGAAGCCAGTGGTCCGATGAGCAGGTGGAGTGGGTGAATACTTATTTTATGCAGGAGGTCATGCCCATCCTGAGTCCCATCGGCATCGACCCGGCGCACCCCTTCCCCAGACTGGTAAACAAGAGCTTGAATTTTATCGTGGAACTGGAGGGCAACGATGCCTTCGGTCGCGACCTGAACTATGCCATTGTGCCGGCACCGCGATCGCTCCCGCGCGTGCTTAAATTTCCCGACGGCATGGGCGAACCCGGCCACAACTTCGTTTTTCTGTCTTCCATGATCCATGCCCATGCTAACCTGCTGTTTCCCGGCATGGAGGTTAAAGGCTGCTACCAGTTCCGCATCACCCGCAACGCCGATTTGGATTTTGATGTGGAAGGTATCGCCGACCTCGCGCGCGCGCTGCGGGGCGAATTGCATTCCCGCCGTTTCGGTACCGCCGTGCGCATTGAGGTGGCAGACAACTGCCCCGAGGAACTCACTACTTTTTTACTCAACGAGGTGGGCCTGACCGAGGCGGACCTTTACCGGGTCAGCGGCCCGGTAAACCTGAAACGACTGATGGATGTCGCCGCGCTGGTGGCACGGCCGGACCTGATGTATCCGCCTTTTACCCCCGGCATGCCCAAGGGACTCAGCCGCAAGGACAACATCTTTGATGCTGTGGCAAAAAAGGATTACCTGTTGTTGCACCCGTTCGAATCATTCACACCCGTGGTCCAGTTGCTGCGGCAGGCCACCAAGGATCCTGGTGTGGTGGCGATCAAACAGACGCTGTACCGGACCGGCAACCAGTCGTCGGTAGTGGATGCGTTGATCGATGCCGCCCGCAGCGGCAAGGAAGTGACTGCGGTAGTGGAACTGAGGGCCCGCTTCGACGAGGAAGAGAACCTTGAACTGGCCAGCCGCCTGCAGGAAGCGGGCGCGGTGGTGGTTTATGGCGTGGTGGGTTACAAGACCCACGCAAAGATGCTGCTGATCGTCCGGCGGGAACACGGCACGCTAAAACGCTACGTGCACTTGGGCACCGGCAACTACCACAGCGGCAATGCCCGCCTGTACACAGATTATTCACTATTAACGGCCGACTCTGTAATCGGTGAGGATGTCCACCGGGTTTTTCAGCAGTTAACCGGAATGGGTAAAACCGAGCGCATGGATAAAATTCTGCACGCCCCCTTCACCATGAAGCGGCAATTACTGAAAATGATCGAAAATGAAGCCAAGGCCGCCGCCGAAGGGAAGGCGGCCCGCATTATTTTCAAGTGCAATGGCCTTACCGAACCGCGCATTATCCAGGCACTCTACAAGGCTTCGCAGGCGGGGGTAAAAATTGACTTGATTATCAGAGGCATGTGTTGCCTGCGCCCCGGCGTGGAAGGCCTTTCCAGCAACATCCGGGTTATTTCCATTGTCGGCCGCTTCCTGGAACATACCCGGGTCTATTACTTTACCAACTCCCAACCCCAAGTATACTGCGCCAGCGCCGACCTAATGGAACGAAACCTGAATTACCGGGTCGAAATTTGCTTCCCGATAGAGCAACCCGACCTGACCCAACGGGTAGTGGACGAGCTGTCACTTTATGTAGATGATACCCGCCGTGCTTGGGAACTGAACTCCGGTGGCAGCTATACCCGGGTGGATAAGCCCAATGGCATGAACGCCCAGGCGGAGTTGCTGAAAAAGCTCGCGGGCTGACCACCCCAACCATTATTGCCATTATGGGCCTTGTAACCCGGAGGCACCGTCCATATTATTAGCTGAACATTTGTCTTACCGGATTTGGAGAAAAAACATGAGTGATGCAATCGTGCATACCAGTGACGCAGGCTTTCAAGAAGACGTGCTTAACGCGGACCTGCCGGTTCTGGTTGATTTTTGGGCAACGTGGTGCGGCCCCTGCAAGATGATTGCTCCTGTCCTGGATGAACTGGCGCAGGAATATGGCGACAGGCTCAAGATCTGCAAAATGGACGTGGACTCCAACAAAGAAACACCGGCCAAGTTCAATATTCGCGGTATTCCCACGTTAATGATCTTCAAAGGCGGTAGCGCGGAAGGCACCAAGGTAGGCGCGCTGTCAAAACAACAACTCAAAGAGTTTATTGACGCAACCATATAAGTATTTGTTTTTACTGGCCGGCAGGCGATACCGACTGCCGGAAAAAAGCTCCCTGGCACTGTTAGTGCGGGAGCGATACAGGGGTTTTCTTGATTTCAGGCGGCGGCCGCAAGCGCTTCTTCCAGAAGGAATGCTGTGAACCAATTCAAACATTCGGCACCTAAGCTATTCCAAGAGTGGGAAAGCCGGATATACAGCGGGTAATCAAGCGAATTTTCGCTTTGCACTGGTTTATTTTTGTGGCTATACTGGCTTTATCAAGAATTTGTGGCTTTAACGTAAAATCCATATCGATACTAAAACCCAGATCGATACACAGAGTCCAAATACACGCTTTTTCGTTCATCCCCCTTTGTATTGGTAGCCACTGCATTTAGCCGTGGGTATTTCGGGCACCATCTCTCCGACTCACTACTATGCGATGATCGAAAATGTTGACTCCCCTTCGGATTTATTCCCATACACGCAAGAATTGGATACGAATTGGAGTTGTAATCAGTATTGATGGATTAACCGTAAAACACTAACAGCAAGACCCTATATAGAAAGAAGAGGCACGTGGTCAGTTTTAATGATGCCTTCGAGCAACAAAGCCAATAAAAGCAGAATCAAAACATACCTGATTGAATAACCCAAAACTGACTCTTTTACCTGTAACCCGGCAATTCGCCGGATAATCCTTTAACTTATCAACCCAAATAACCTTATGAATCTAACCGACCTAAAAACCAAACCCATCGAAGAGCTCATTGAACTTGCCAAAGAAATGGGGATGGAAAACCTGGCGCGATCGCGCAAACAAGACGTCATCTTCAATATTCTCAAGCGCCACGCACGCAGTGGTGAAGATATTTATGGCGATGGTGTTCTGGAGATACTGCAGGACGGGTTTGGTTTTCTCAGGTCCGCGGGGGCTTCCTACCTGGCGGGGCCGGATGATATTTATGTATCGCCCAGCCAGATTCGGCGCTTCAACCTGCGCACCGGCGACACCATTGCCGGCAAAATCAGACCACCGAAAGAAGGCGAACGCTATTTTGCCCTGCTCAAGGTTAACGAGATTAACTTTGACAAACCTGAAAACTCCCGCAACAAAATCCTGTTTGAAAACCTTACCCCCCTGTTCCCCACCGAGCGCCTGGTTCTGGAAACCGGCAACGGCTCAACCGAGGACCTGACCGGACGCATCATTGATCTGATATCACCCATCGGTAAAGGCCAGCGTGGACTCATCGTCGCACCGCCGAAAGCCGGTAAAACCATTATGATGCAGAATATCGCCCAGGCGATTACGCGCAATAACCCGGAGTGTCACCTGATCGTACTGCTTATCGACGAGCGACCGGAAGAGGTGACCGAGATGCAACGCTCCGTGCGCGGCGAGGTGGTGGCATCCACTTTCGACGAACCGCCCTCGCGTCACGTGCAAGTGGCCGAGATGGTGATCGAACGGGCGAAGCGCTTGGTGGAACATAAGAAGGACGTGGTCATCCTGCTGGACTCGATTACCCGTTTGGCCCGTGCCTACAACACAGTCATTCCATCCTCCGGTAAAGTACTGACCGGTGGTGTCGATGCTCACGCCCTGGAAAGACCGAAACGGTTTTTTGGCGCGGCGCGAAATATCGAAGAGGGCGGCAGCCTGTCCATCGTTGCCACCGCCTTGATCGATACCGGCTCGAAGATGGATGAGGTGATCTACGAAGAATTTAAAGGCACAGGCAACCTCGAACTGCACCTGGATCGAAAAATCGCGGAAAAACGCGTTTACCCCGCAATTAACATTCGCCGTTCCGGTACCCGACGGGAAGACCTGTTGATGCGCGAAGACGAAATGTCACACGTGTGGATTTTGCGTAAACTGCTGCACGATATGGAAGATATCCAGGCAACAGAATTTCTTGCGGACCGGCTCAAAGGCTTCAAGACCAACGCCGAATTCTTTATGTCGATGAAGTCCAAATAAGGTAGCCCGTTATGGCGTTTAAGGACTTGCGGGATTTTATCGCCCTGCTTGAGAAGAAAAATCTCCTTAAACGCATTACCCACCCCGTCAGCTGCCATCTTGAAGTTACCGAAATCTGTGACCGCACGCTTCGCGCGGGCGGTCCCGCTTTACTTTTTGAAAATGTCACTGGTCACGATATTCCCCTGCTGGGAAATTTATTCGGCACACCTGAACGCGTTGCGTTGGGAATGGGGCAGGAGTCAGTGGAAGCCCTGCGCGACGTCGGTGAACTGCTTGCTTTCTTAAAAGAACCGGAACCGCCCAAGGGAATGAAGGATGCGTGGGAAAAACTGCCCATCTTTAAACAGGTTCTCAACATGGCGCCGAAGGAAGTAGGCAAAGCGCCCTGCCAGGAAACCATTCTTGATACCGACGACGTCGATTTAACCAAACTGCCTATTCAAACCTGCTGGCCCGGCGACGTCGCCCCATTGATTACTTGGCCACTGGTAATTACCAAGGGCCCGAACAAGGAACGACAGAATCTGGGCATTTATCGCATGCAGTTGCTGGGGAAAAACAAGCTGATCATGCGCTGGCTGAGTCACCGCGGCGGCGCGCTGGATTTCAAGGAATGGCAGGAAACGTTTCCCGACGAAAATTTTCCCGTTTCCGTGGCGCTTGGCGCGGATCCGGCAACCATTCTAGGCGCGGTCACTCCGGTACCGGATACCCTGAGTGAATATGCTTTCGCCGGCCTCTTGCGCGGCAGTAAAACCGAACTGGTAAAAAGCAAAACCAACGACCTGCAGGTACCGGCCTCGGCGGAGTTTATCCTGGAAGGCTATCTCGTCCCCGATGAAACGGCTGATGAAGGACCCTATGGCGATCACACCGGGTATTACAACGAAGTGGAGCGCTTTCCGGTTTTTACAGTCACCAAAATAACTCACCGGAAAAACCCGATATACCACAGTACCTATACCGGCCGGCCACCGGACGAACCCGCCATTCTTGGCGTTGCCCTGAACGAAGTATTTGTACCGCTGCTAAAAAAACAATTTCCCGAAATCCGCGATTTTTATTTGCCACCGGAGGGCTGCTCCTACCGCATGGCGGTTGTAACGATGAAAAAGCAATATCCCGGTCACGCCAAACGCGTGATGCTGGGCGTATGGTCCTTCCTGCGGCAGTTTATGTACACTAAGTTTGTTATCGTGACGGACGATGATGTCAACGCCCGCGATTGGAAGGACGTTATCTGGGCACTGACGACACGGGTGGATCCCAGCCGCGACACGACCCTGATCGACAATACGCCCATCGACTATCTGGATTTCGCCTCGCCAATTTCCGGCCTCGGCTCAAAAATGGGTATCGATGCAACCAGTAAGTGGCCCGGCGAAACGAACCGGGAGTGGGGCAGGGCGATTTCAATGAGCGCCGATGTGAAGCGTCACATTGATTCGATTTGGGACGACCTGGAGATACTGAAGTAACTTGGTCCTGGACGAAAGCAGATTATCTTTGCTTTATTCGCGTAATGTGTTTCGCATGACTAAAACGTCTATTCCCCGGTTGTTTACCTTTTCTATCGGCTCCCACCCCAGGTGCCGATACAGCCCCCCGGTCATATTCTGAGTTTGCAGGTAAAGAATTTCCACCTGCATCTTTTGCGCTTCTTTTATTATTTCTTTCACCAATGCGCTGGCTACGCCTTTGGCGCGATAATTCGGCACGACGAAGACGCCACCAAGCCAGTGTTCATATTGGGGGTAAATGTCCAACTCGCGGAATTTTAGCTGAGCAGCACCAACTATTTCACCTTTATCGATAGCGGTGATCGCGAGCGGCAGCTCTGCTTTAGAAAGGTAAGGCTCAAGTTCTTTTTCAATAGTTGCCGCGCTTGAGCCAGGTTTGAGATAGCCCCATTCATCAAAGTACCACTTGGCGATTGCGGGAAGGGCGGATGGATAATCCGACAAACAGGTAAATTTCACTCACACCTCGCAAATATTCTCAGATCCCGCCGGCCAGATCGATGAAGCTTCCTGTTGTGTAGGAAGCCCCATCAGAAAGTAGCCAGGCAATGGCGGCGGCAACTTCCCCAGGCTGGCCGCCCCGCCTCATTGGAATTTTCGGTTTCACTCGCTCTATGCGATCCGGCTCCCCGCCAGCGCTGTGAATGTCCGTATAAATTAAACCGGGGCGAACGCAGTTTACCCGGATACCTTCCTGTGCGACTTCGAGTGAAAGTCCTTTGGTAAGCGTATCTATCGCACCTTTCGACGCGGCGTAATCCACATATTCGCCCGCGGCACCCGTGCGCGATGCGACTGAAGACACATTGACAATCGCGCCCCCGTTGCCGCCATTTTTAATCGCCATGCGTTTAATGGCTTCGCGGCAACAAATAAAAGTGCCGGTGACATTCGTCGTAAAAATCTGGTTAATTCTGTCAGAGGTCATCATTTCCACTTCCATTTGTCTCAGTAGAATACCCGCATTGTTAACGAGGTGTGTGAGACGGCCCAGTTCTTCATCGACCGTTTTAAAAAGTCGAAGAATGTCTTCTTCGCGGGATATATCCGCTTGCACGGCAATGGCGTGGCTTCCCAAAAACGCCAGTTCGGCAACCAGGTTTTCCGCCATCGCCCGGTTGGTTTTGTAACTGATGCAAATGGAATAACCCTGGTTGGCGAGGTGAATTGCAGTGGCTGCACCGATTCCCCGACTGGCACCTGTAATCAGAACCACTTTTTTCACAATACCGGTCCAGTTGCCATAAATTTTTCAATCAAAATATTTGTATTCCTGTGCATTGAACAGGCACCCATTGGGGCCTTTATCATCGACTATCACCGGCGCCAGCATGCCCGGCAAAACAGATTCAACCGCTTCCCAGGCGTTGGGACCGCCGAGGTCGGTTCTGATCCAGCCGGGATCGATACAGTTCACGCGAACAGCCGTGTCTTTAAATTCGAAAGCCAAATCCCGGGTCAGCTTATCCACCGCCGCCTTCGACACACTGTAAGGCGCCAGGTCGGGTTGGTCGGCAATACCGGAAGTGACGTTAACAATGCGGCCCCAATTGCGCTCCTTCATCGCCGGAGCAAACGCCTTGCACAGTTCGGTAATCGCAAAAACATTCACCTGGAAAACCTTTTGCCAGACGCTTATATTAAATTCAAACACCGGTGTTGAATCGCAACTTATCGCGGCGTTGTTATAAAGAATATCCACACCGCCGGGCCCTGCTTTTACCCCGTCGATAACGGCTTGAACCCCCTCCGCCGATGTAAGGTCGCCTTCGACTGCATGCACTTGAACATCAAACGATTGCAGTTTCTCCCGGGTTTGCCGCACATGCTCCAATACACGACCGTGCAGGATAACATTGCAGTTCAATTGGGCGAGACCAATGGCAATCTGTTGACCTATTCCGCGGCTGGAACCAGTGACAAGCGCCCATTTCCCAGTCAATTTCTTTTTCACAAATACTCCTTACCTTGCTGTTAATGATAAGCCCTTTTTATAAAGCGTTGTGCTTTCCTCATGTTCGCCCAGTTGCGCCATCAGCGAAGCCAATTCCGCATAGGCGTCCGGGCGTTCCGCAAAACGCAGACTGGCGGAGAAGTAGTCCTTCGCCTTGCCCCACAATTCGTTGCGCCTGGCGATGCGACCCAGCGCCAGCAGCAAGGCTGGGTCGGACGGGCGGTCGCGCAGCCAGCGCTCCGCAACCGCCAGTTGCTCTTTTTTCTGTTCCGACTCGGCAAGACCATACAATTCAACCAGGTGATGATCCCAATGCTCTTTCAACACCGTGCGCAGGATTGACTCGACCTTATTGTGTTGCTTTTCATTCATCAGTACGCGTGCGTAAATTCCTATCAGGCGCGGATTTTTACGCAACGATTTGGGGATTTTTCCCCAGGAGTTATCCAACTGATCCACCAGTTCCTTACCAGTGTACCGTTTTGCAAACTGCGCCACATAGGAGGTATAAATTTCCTCCTCCAGCGCGGTTTCCTGCTCTTTTGAATATTGTTTGCTGGATTTGAGTTGCGGAAGCAACTGAATCAGAGCGTCCCAATTGTGCAAGCACCAATACACCTGTCGATACAGGTCGAGAACGACCGGGTTATCCGGCGCAATTTTTTTTGCCCGCTCCAGCGTCACCAGGCATTCTTCATATTTTTCCGTCGTCAGTTGCATTCGCGCCTGGGTCAGGATAATTGCCAGTTCATCCCGCGGCGCAATTTTCTCCGCCTGCTGCAGAAGAAATGTGGTTTCCTCCAGCTCACCCAGTTCGTACGCGCTGCGCGCAGCAGCGAGATATGGCACCAACGGCTTATCGCTCGCCCTGGCGGCACTGAGCAAGTCTTTTTTCGCATCCCGCCAGTTGCCTTCAATAAAATGAATCATGCCGGACTGGGTGCGTCGTTCCGCGCGCTTTCCCCGGCTTTCCGACAGCCACGATACGGTGCCCTCCAGCGCGTAGATCAACTTGCGCGTGTATTTAAATCCGTACCAAAGCAGCAGAAAAAAAACGATAATGCAAAGCACGCCGAACCAGAAACTCATTTCGATGGTGTTCGATCCATAACTAACAAGAATGTAGCCGGAATCGCGCCGGATCGATTCCATCAATATGGCGCCACCGACCAGGAACAATAACGTATAGATCAATAGCTTTATCATTGCTGCTCCCCGGAATGGTCAACGGACGGTTCAACTCCGTCGAGGCGGTGCAATTTATCGATGTAGGCGTGAACCAGTTCCAGTGACTGGGTAATATCCGGAAGTTCGCGAACAATTTCCCGACTCTTCAACTCCTCGATTTGCCGGCGGAATTTTTGCGCTTCCTCTGAAGGTGGATAGTATTGAGTCACCCACTCCCGGGCCTGCTCAAGGCTGCCGGTGTAGATTTTTTGCTGTTCGCGCAACAGGGCGAGCTGGGCCCGCTGTAGAATCAAGCGTAAATTTTGTTGCAGGTATTCCTCTGAATCCGGCGGCAACATGGGTCGGGGTTTTACCGAATGATCCCGCACGCGGATATATCTGTCGGTATCGCCGATAAAGCGGCTGAAACTGTTTTTCAGCCCGGACCACCAGCCTTCTTCAGCCCGGTTTTGCTCCTCACCGGACACCGACTCCTTCTCGGCGTCCTCACCCAATAATTGTTCACGGGTGGGACGTATGGGAAGGTCATCGACGCGGGAAGCCAGTGCCTGAAGCGCGAGATATATACCTTCAACATCGATCTCCCTGACCAGCCGGAGCTGTGCAAGATCATCGGCGATGGCTTGACGCAACGGGAAGAGATCCGGGTCCGCCAGATCCCGCAGGATGACATCGGCTTCGCTTAGCAGGGCGTCCGCGCCTTCGGCGCTACGCTCAATCAATACCCGCTGGTTGGCGAGTTTCAATAAGTATTCCGCTTCCGCCAGTTGCCAGTCCTCGCGTGAGACAGTGGACATGGACAACAACCGTTTGTTTTGCGCGGCCAAGCGCTGCTCGGCAGCCTGCAACCGTTGCTGGGTCTGCGAGAGCTGTTGCCTCAGGTTGTTCGCAATTCGGTCCTGCGAGTTTTCAATAGCGGCGAGGGACTGTTGCTGGCTTTCAATTTGCTGCCTTAATTCGTCGATGGAAGAAGTTCGGGATTGTTCACTCGAATTGTAATGATCCCAAAACCAGTAAGCGCCATACACCAGTACGCCACACAGCGCGGCTATTAAAATCAGCAAAAAATAAAAACTCACGCGGCTTGAACTTTCCGGTGGCTCGCTGCCGGAAGCTGGTTTTGTCTTTCGGGATCTTCTCGGTTTGGTAACGGTGGGGCTAGGTTCCTCAGCAGGTGTTTCCGCCGGGGAAGTTAATTTGTCGCTTTCACTTTTTTCACCAGCGTGATCTTCTGTTTTGACAGGTTCTTCGAAAGACTCCGCGGAGGCCGTTTCATTTTTTTCGGCTTTTTCCTTATCTGTCTCCGGTTCGCCCGCCGTGTCCCGGGAACTTGGATCCGGCAACCTCTTCTGCTCTTCTTTTTCAGTCATGTTCTTTTCTCGAAAATAAATAGGTTCGAAATCAGGCTCAGGAAATAAATTCAATCAGCGTGTTTAACATGGCTTCATCTGTTGCGTTTTCGGCGGCAACTACCTGGGCAAAGCCGCTTGCACGCGCTTTTTCGGCAACGCGTTTTCCCGGCACCAAAACGGGAATGCTTGCCCAGTTTGCAACTTTACTTTGTTTTAGTACAGTAATCAGGTTGTCCAGCGTTTCGCCGCTGAAAACCGGGAATACGTCCCGCGCCGTATCGAACGTAACTTGATTGATTTTATCCACTGCAGTGGCCGGAAGCCGGCGCCGGTAGAGCTCACAGTAATCCACTTTCGCACCCGCTCGGGTAAGCTCGTCCCCCATCAAGGGCCGGCCGCCGACTCCCCGACAAATCAAGAATTTTTTGTTCTTTATTTCCGTTTGTTGCGTAAGCTGTGCCAGCAGGGCTTCGCTGTCCATCGTTACGCAGGTAGTTGCCGCAATGGCACCGCAGCTCAAGGCGGAATCAATGCGCGTGGCACGTTGTTCTATAACTTCCATGGTTTTTTTTCCGACAGCGTAAAAACGGATATTTACCGGAAGTTGTGGCCAATAATTCTCGATCCAGTCAAAAGCCGCCGCAACCGCATTCTGGCTGACGAAAATGATTCCGTCATAGGTATCGAGCTGGAGAATGCGGTTCTTGATTTTCCGTACTGACTCGTTATCCGTCAGCTCAGTAATTTCCATCATGGGAATGTCGAGCACCTCGAACCCTGCCTGCTCCAGCTTTTGCCGCCAGTGAATATTTTGCTCCGCTGGCCGGCAGGCGAGAATGCGCCGGTTAAACCTGTTGGCCATAAACCGCCTGCAGGATTCGGTCCGCTCCGGCTTTCAAAAGACGTTCCGCCAGCTCGATTCCCATGGCATCGGCGTCCTCGGGTTTGCCACTGATTTCGCCACGGATCACTTCATGCCCCTCCGGGTTTGCCACCAAACCGCGCAACCACAGTTCTCCATCGCGATGAATGGCGTAGGAACCGATCGGCACCTGGCAACCACCTTCCAGCCGGCGTACGACGGCGCGTTCAGCGGTTAGTTGTTCGGCAGTCAGTGGATGATGAAGAGGGGCCAGTAATTCACGCGTGGCTTCGTCGTCCACCCGACATTCGATGCCGATGGCTCCCTGCCCCCCGGCCGGCAGGCTCTGCTCGACCGAAAGATAGCTGGCGATACGATCGCTCATTTCAAGGCGTTTCAAACCGGCCGCCGCCAGCACGATGGCGTCGTACTCACCCGCATCCAGTTTTGCCAAGCGGGTGTTGACGTTGCCGCGCAGGAAAGTCACTTCCAGGTCCGGTCGCGCCGCCAGCAGCTGGCTCTGTCGGCGCAGGCTTGAAGTTCCCACCACGCCGCCCCCCGGAAGTGAATCCGGAGAAGGATATTTATTCGATACCCAGGCATCGCGCGGATCTTCCCGCTCGCAAATCACGGCGAGGCCGAGCCCCTCGGGGAACTCCATCGGCACGTCCTTCATGGAATGGACAGCAATGTCCGCCGTGCCTTCCAGAAGCGCGTGTTCAAGCTCTTTGACGAACAGGCCCTTGCCGCCGATTTTCGCCAGGGGAACATCCAGGATTTTATCCCCCCGGCTCACCAGGGGCACCAGTTCGACGGCGAGATCGGGATGAAAGCGTTGCAACTGGCTCTTAACAAATTCGGCCTGCCAGAGCGCGAGCGCACTCTGGCGGGTCGCGATACGCAAAGTATTCATTCGGTATTGCCCCCGGGATAGGTCTTGGTTGGGGGGAATGATAACAGACCGGAACGTGGAATCCGGCAAAGAGATAACTGCGGCGCCTCGTTGGCTCAGAGACGCATCAACATATCCTTAACGTCGGCCACATGACGCCGACTGACAACCGGACGGAATTCTGACGTCTTCAACTTAATTTCGTAATGACCGCCACCGGCTCTTTCCATGCCTTCAATTTCCTTGACGGCGACCAGGGCATTGCGGTGGATGCGCACGAAACGCTCAGGAAATTCTTGTTCCAACTCCTTGAGCGTGTCATCGATCAGTGTTTCTCCGCTCCGATGGACGACGGTGACATATTTTTGATCGGCGATAAAACAATGGATGTCGCTGATCGGGATAAGCTCCAGCCCGCGGCGGGTTTTGGCGGATATATGCTGGCGCTGCGCGTTGGGCTCGGCCTTACCCGGCTTTTCCTCCAGTGCAGATCTTTGCACCTTGTTCAGGCGGGTGGCTTTTTCCAGCGTCGCCACAAGCTGCTCTTCCTGTACGGGTTTTAACAGATAGCCCACCGCCAGGGTTTCGAATGCTTGCAGGGCGTATTGATCGTAGGCGGTGCAAAAGATCACGGCGGGAGGATCGGTCATATCGGATATTAGTTTCGCCGCCGCAAGCCCGTCCTCACCGGGCATACGGATATCCAACAGCACGATGTCCGGGTCCAGCTTTTCAATTGCGTCCACGGCTTCCGCACCGTCGGCCGCCTCACCCACCACCTCATAGCCGTCCAGCGCAGCCACCATCCGCGCCAGTCGCTGACGGGCCAGGGGTTCATCATCAACGATTAGGACATGCATGTTTATTACCCGGTTTCTCTCTTTCATTATTTTAGTTTAGGCGCTGACTTTCGCCCCGATTGAGGGATAACGCACAATTACATTAAATTCGCCATTTTCCCGCGAAATCACAAGAGAAGCCGCACCGCCATAGTGGGCGGCCAAGCGGTGGCGGATGTTATCGAGCGCGATGCCGTGCCCCGGTTTCTCGGCAACAAACGAAATACTGTCGCTGCTCGAGGGAAGACTGAGCGGGTTGGTGACGGAAAGGGTGACATATCGGTTGTCAACCGCGATGGCAATTTTGACCACCCCCCCCCCGGAGCGGGGTTGAATACCATGGTAGATGGCGTTTTCCACCAACGGCTGCAGCAACAGGCTGGGTATATTTTGCTCTTCGAAACCACCACGTTTTTCCCACTCCACACGCAAGCGGTGGCTCAGGCGCAGCTGTTCGATATCGACAAATTTCTCGCACAGGGCGATTTCATCTTTCAGGGAGACCAGCCCCGGCGCATTGAGGCTGGCGCGAAAAAGATGCGCCAGGTCCACCACCAGCCGTTCCGCCGCCTTCGGGTCCACCTCGATCAGGCTGGCGATGCTGTTCATGCTGTTAAATAAAAAGTGGGGGCGGATTCTCGACTGCAGCGCCTGGATCCGCGAATTCAACTCCGCCTGTTGCTGGTTTCTGAGTTGCTGCTGAAGATAAAAGTGACGCAGGGCGACACCAGCGAAGATGGCGGCGACAATCAGGTTGCTGACAATCAGGTCCATATCCAGGGACAGCGTGGAAACCTGAATCCATCCACCGACAGTGGAAAAGAATACTGTCAAAAGCAGCACCACGACATAACTGACGGCGCCTGCCTTGATCGAGTTCTGGCGGTTTAACCACGGCCGCAGGGCGCACAGCAGTGCCGCGCTGCATAAAGTGATCCAGAGGATGATAAAGGAGACCATGCCGAAGCGCAGCCAGGTAAAACCGTTTAATCCGTCGGCCGCGATTACCAGGGCAAAAGCAAGCAGCTCACCCACAACAATAAGCGTGAACACGGCTTGCAGGTTGCAAAGGTCCGGCAGGAAATCCCCGTGGCTGTCTGGCGCGTTCAGGAATTTGATTGTGATTCTCCTTTGCAAGGTCGCTTCTGTATTTCTGTATAATGCCCGACAATTCAATTGGCACCCTACAAAAAAGTAGCACAACAACTATGAGCAAAGAAGATAACGCGGCAAAACCCTGGGGCGGACGGTTCAGCGAAGCGACGGACGCATTCGTGGAGCGATTTACCGCCTCGGTCAGTTTTGACCAGCGCCTGTACCACCACGATATCGCCGGTTCCATTGCCCACGCCACCATGCTGTCGTCGGTGGGTGTGCTCAGCGAGGATGAGAAAACAGCCATTATCGAAGGGCTGGAGTCAATCCGGGCGGATATTGAGGCCGGGCGCTTCCAGTGGTCTGTTTCGCTCGAGGATGTGCACATGAATATCGAGGCGGAGCTGACCAAACGCATCGGTATTACTGGGAAAAAGCTGCATACCGGCCGCTCCCGCAATGATCAGGTGGCAACCGATATCCGCCTGTACCTGCGTGACGAGATTGATGCGATTGCCGTTGAACTGACCCGCCTGCAACGGGGCCTGCTGGAACTGGCGGAAAAGGAAGCCGCGACAATTATGCCCGGCTTCACCCATTTGCAGACCGCGCAACCGGTGACGTTCGGTCACCACCTGCTGGCCTGGTACGAAATGCTGGAGCGCGACTACAGCCGGTTGATGGACTGCCGCAAGCGCGTCAACCAATGCCCGCTGGGCGCCGCCGCACTGGCGGGTACCACCTACCCCATCGACCGTGCGCAGACAGCGGCGCTGCTGGGTTTCTCGGCCCCCACCGCCAACTCTCTCGATTCCGTCAGTGACCGGGATTTCGCCATTGAATTCGCTTCCTTTGCCGCACTGCTGATGACGCACCTGTCGCGCGCCAGCGAGGAACTGGTGTTGTGGACGTCGGCGCAGTTCAACTTTATCGAGCTGCCGGACCGTTTCTGTACGGGTTCGTCCATCATGCCGCAAAAGAAAAACCCGGATGTGCCGGAGCTGGTGCGGGGGAAAACCGGCCGGGTCAACGGCCATCTGGTCAGCCTGCTCACACTGATGAAGTCACAACCGCTGGCTTACAACAAGGACAATCAGGAAGACAAGGAACCGGTTTTCGACACCATCGACACCGTCAAGGACTGCCTGCGCGCCTTTGCCGACATGGTGCCGGCGATAAAAGCCAAACCCGAGGTAATGAAGGCGGCGGCAAAACGCGGCTTTTCCACCGCCACGGATCTGGCGGATTACCTGGTGCGCAAGGGGATTCCATTTCGCGATTCACACGAAATTGTCGGCAAGTCCGTGGCTTACGGTGTAAGCCATAACAAGGATTTATCGGAAATGACGTTGCGGGAACTGCAACAATTTTCCGGTCAAATTGACGCGGATGTATTCGATGTGCTGACGCTGGAGGGTTCGGTTGCCGCGCGCAACCACATTGGCGGCACGGCGCCCGAACAAGTCAGGCGGGCGGTGGGCAATGCCAAAAAAGCCCTGAGTACCCGCGGCTGAACTATTCGTTCGGATCGAGCAACATTAACTCGATGTTGCGAAACTCGGTAGGGTGGGTTTCCGCCTGCAAGGCGATGTAGCCGTTGCGAATCAATTTATTATCGACGGTAATAAATTTTTTAGCGTCGGGATCGTCGGCATCGTATTCCGGATGAGTCAGGCTAAAGACTTCCTCGCCGTTGATGTAGTGTTTGATCGACTCACTACCACGAACCTCCACTTCCGCTTTCACCCACTGATCGCCGTGGTAAGTTTGGGAAGTGGAAAGAACACAGTGATCCTTCACCAGTTCGCCGTCGATAACGACATGCGATCCAGGCGAGCACATGTTACCGGTGGAACGCTCGCCTTCTCCCAACCCACCCAGATACTGGGTTTCAATGCTTACGGGAAAAGCCTGGTCAATTCGCATGGTGAGCGGGTCCTGGCTGTGCAGCATTATCCCGTTGTTGCGAATCGCCCACTCCGGGCTATCGGGAGCCTGTTCACCCACAAAGCGGTATTCCAGCCGGACCCGATAGTGGGAAAGCCTGTCCCGGTAAAAGAGGTGACCGAATTCACCGTTAAAGGAGTCGTACTCGTCGTAGGAAACAACGAGCTTTCCGTCTTCAACCCGAAAGGTATTCTTGTAATTTTCCCCCGGCTCGAAGCCGGTGAATTTGGGCGTCCAGCCTTCCAGATTTTCGCCGTTAAAAATACTTACCCAGCTGCCATATTCAGTGTTTGCCTGTTTATCGACTGCCTCCCCGGTATTGCGCAAGTCGCCGGGGTTTTTTCCACAGGAGGCCATTAGCATCAATCCGGCGATTAAAAGCGAACCTTTTGTTTTCATAATGTTTATCTGTAAGAAGGGCAGAGCTAATCTTATTTTAAATATGTAAAAATCAGGTCAAACCAAATCGTCAATGTCGTAATCGACGATGACCGGCAGGTGACTGGAGAAGTCCCTGGTTTTGTACATCGCCGCGAATTCCACCCGGCGGGCAATTTCCCCGGAAATCACCTGATAATCCGTTCGCCAGCCGTCTCCCTCGCCAACGTTGCCGGACGGCCACCAGGAGTATTCACCCCCCTCAGGCACCGCCAGGCGAAACGCGTCGGCGTAGTCCAACTGATTGAAAAGCTGGTCCATCCACTGTTGTTCGTGTTCCATAAAGCCGGACTGGCCGATATTTTTCTGCCAGTTTTCCACGTCTTTCTTGGTGTGCGCCATCGCCCAGCTGCCACAAAAAATAAAGCTGCGCCGCTTGTGGGTAACCTTGTGCAACAGGGCCTGAAAATCATCGAAAAACTTGATTTTCACTTCCTGCGATTCGGTCTGGGAAAAGGCGGTGGGCGCCAGCAGGGAGCCGATGGAGTACCGCTCGTAGTCAATCTGCAGATACCGGCCTTCCATATCGACACCACTGGAAAACCCCAAACCGTAAATCAACGCCTTGGGCAAAAAGCGGGTATAGATGGCCACTCCGTTGTAATGCTTGATTCCGGAGTCAAAGAAATAGGCAAAATAGCCTTCAGGATGAAAAATTTCAGCGTCTAATTCGTACTCCAGTGCCCTCAGGTCCTGCAGACAAATAATGTCGGCATCCTGCTCCGCAATCCAGTCGTACAGACCCCGTTGCGCTGCCTGATGAATACCATCAACGCAGAGACTGATTATTCTCATGTTCGCCCCTTGTGGTAGACCGGCTATGATACAGCCTATTGCCTTTGGTTGTCAGCTAACCGTTTGTTATTTAACAGATTATCGAGTAGGTTCAGGCACCATTCATCGCGTGCCGATAAAATATGCCCACCAACCCATTGATGTTATTAGTCGTATAATAGCCGGGTCAGATATTGTATCGAATAATTAAGCAAAATCCCTAAACGACGACCGGGTTCTTAAATGCACAGTTATCAATCGGAATTTATTAACCTAGCGCTGAAGTGCGATGCGCTACGCTTTGGAGAATTTAAGCTCAAGTCTGGGCGTGTTAGTCCATACTTCTTTAACGCCGGAGAATTCCGCACAGGACAAGCAATTTCCGTGCTCGGTAAATGCTATGCTCAGGCCTTGATAGAGTCCAAGGTCCCTTTTGATATGTTGTTCGGGCCGGCCTATAAAGGGATACCTCTGGCGGCGGCGACAGCCATAGCGTTAGCAAATGCTCACTCCCTGGATGTGCCTTATGCATTTAACCGCAAGGAAGCCAAGGATCACGGAGAGGGGGGAATCCTCGTCGGTTCCCCCCTTAAAGGAAAAGTTGCAATTGTCGATGACGTAATTACAGCGGGAACCGCGGTCCGCGAAGTTCTGTCCATCATCAGGGCCGCGGGAGCAGAGCCCAGCGCGGTGCTCGTGGGGCTCAACCGGCAGGAGAGGGGCCAGGGCCGGTTGTCCGCAATCCAGGAGCTTGAACGGGAATGCGGTGTATCGGTGGTGAGCATCATTAACCTTGAGAATGTGATGGAGTACCTGCAAGTTACCGGTGAAACGAGCACATTAGAAACAATGAAAGATTACAGAGATAAATATGGTGTTTAGTTGGTATGAAGTTGATAGATAAATATTTTATCGCCGGCCTGATAACACTGGCCCTGTCGGGCCAGGGATCAAATACCTATGCGCAGGACCGGGTGCTCTATCGATACACCAACGAGAACGGTGTCAAAGTACTGCATCATTCCATCCCACCGAAGTACGCGCAAAATGGCTACGAAATCCTGAATGAATCGGGGCAGGTGATCAAGGTTGTTCAGCCGGCGCCCTCCGAGGAGGAGGCGGCGGCGATGGAAGCCCGGCGCAAAATGCTGGAACATTACGAGGACCTGAAACGCCGCTACAGCAGTTTGCAGGATATCGAAGCGGCGAAAAACCGTCGTCTCGAAACCATAGAAACCAGTATTTCCATTATTCGCGGCAATATCAGCGGGCTGAATTCCCAACTTGAGGGCATCATGGGCAAAGCCGCCGACGCGGAAAGAGCCGGGAAAAATGTTCCGCCTTATCTACTCGAACAAATCAGCGCAACGCGCACCGAACTTACCATCGCCGAGGAGTTGCTGAACAAACGCCTGATCGAGCAAAAGGAAATACAGGAAAAATACCAGGAAGATGTCACCACATTTGTGAAAGGGCAAACCTGGGAGCAACAAAATACCGCGCATCGCTAATCCCTACGCAGGTGCCGGCCCGAACCTGGTGCTGGTCGTCAGGCAGTTTCCACAATAAAACCATTTACCAGATACGGCCACTGGTCTTCCCAGAACTCGGTGGGTCGCTTTCGAAAATCACTGCGAACGAATTGCGCTATTCGCCCTTCCATTGCAGCCATCAGCAGGTTTACCGTCAGCCCTACCGACATGCCGAAGTGCAAACCGTCACGCAGTTCCGCTTCACGCAGGATTTGCCGCAGTTGGGTTTCCAGGCGATCGAATAGCTGAACCACTCTTTTACGCAGCCGCTCGGTTTCCCCCGCCAATGCATCTCCGGTAAGGATGCGGGTAATTCCGGGATTGCGTTCGGAAAATGCCAGCAAAAGGTAAAGTATCTTTTCGCAGCGCGCCAGCGCGGCAAGGTCCTCGGACAAAATAATGGAAATGCGGGAAAAAATCGTCTCCTCGATAAATTCGATCAATCCCTCGAACATTTTCGATTTGCTGGGAAAGTGACGATAAAGCGCCGCTTCTGAAACTCCCACCTCCCGGGCGAGAGCCGCTGTGGTGATGCGCGCTCCGGGACTGGCTTCCAGCATACGGGCCAGCGATTCAAGAATCTGTTGTCGCCTGGGTTTTTTATTCTGGCTGTTCATGGATTTGAAACGGAACTTTATTATGGGATTGAGTGATTATTATTTGAACTGACTTGAAGCGATAGCCTATCGTAGCCTTATCTTCTGCCCACATCAACGTTTTTACTTTAGCGGTATACCAAAAATCATGTTTTTATCCGGCCGGTCGCCGGCTTCAACCACTAAATTGCCTTTCGTGACATGTAACAAGGTCATTACAACCACTTTACGACTTATTGGAAATGAGCGTTCCAACACCGGCGTCGGTAAATATTTCCAGCAACACAGCGTGTGGAACACGACCATCGACAATATGGGAACTTACCACGCCGGACTTTACCGCATCCAGCGCACAACTGATTTTTGGCAGCATACCGCCATGAATCGTGCCGTCCGCTATCAGGGCGTCAACTTTTTCCGTTGTGAGTCCGGTGAGAACATTTCCATCCTTATCCAACAAGCCGGGGACATTCGTCAGCAGCATCAGCTTCTCCGCCATCAAAACTTCCGCCACTTTTCCCGCCACCAAGTCGGCATTGATGTTATACGACGCTCCGTCGGCACCGACGCCGATAGGGGCGATTACCGGGATAAAATCACTTCTGATCAACAGATCGATTACGGCACGGTTAATTGATTTAACTTCCCCCACATGACCGATATCGATTATTTCCGGAGCATTCATCTCCGGCGTGTTACGGGTCACCGCCATTTTTTTTGCATGAATGAGGTTCCCGTCCTTTCCGGTGATACCTATCGCCTGGCCGCCGTTACGGTTGATCAGGCTGACAATCTGTTTGTTGACCGTCGCACCCAGCACCATTTCCACCACATCCATCGTCTGGCTGTCGGTTACGCGCATGCCGTCGACAAAGCTGGACTCGATTCCCAGTTTTGTCAGCAATTCACCGATTTGCGGTCCTCCGCCATGCACTACGACCGGATTCATTCCCACGGTTTTCATCAACACAATATCGCGCGCAAAACTGTTTTGCAGCGCTTCGTCGGTCATGGCATTGCCGCCAAATTTAACGACAATGGTTTTATCAATAAAACGTTGAATATACGGAAGCGCTTCGGTAAGTACCTGCGCCACCTTTAAAGCCTGTTCTGATGATTGCATAGAATGCTTATTCCCAATTAACCACTATTTTCATGTCAACTTTACGCAGCTCCCTGACGAAACGCGATTTTAGTTGGTGCAGTGTCGCTTCGTCATCCGCCTCAAAACGCATGGTCAGGTTGGCGGAGGTATTCGAGGCCCGGATCAGGCCCCAACCGTTTTTGTAGTCAGCGCGCAGGCCGTCAAGGGTGGTAATTTTCGCGTCGCCAAAGTCCCCGGTAGCAATCAGCTTTTCGATAATGCCAAACTTTTCTTCCTCTTTGACATTGACCCGAATTTCGGGCGACGCAGGCGATTCGGGAAATTCTTCAAATATGGTATCCAAATCCTCACCCTGGAGGCTGATAATTTCCACCAAGCGCGCCGCCGCGTATAAACCGTCATCGAAACCGTACCACCTGTCCTTGATAAAAATATGGCCGGAGTATTCAGCACCAACCAGGGCGCCAGTTTCCATCATTTTTTCCTTCATGGGCGAGTGGCCGGTTTTCCACATGATGGGCCGGCCACCGTAATTGGTTATGCATTGATTCAAATGTCGGGTGCTTTTTACATCGAATACCACATCCGCACCGGGATTGCGGGAAACAATGTCCTTGGCAAATAGCATCAATAGCCGGTCGGGCCAGATAATTTTACCCTTGGGTGTTACCACCACCAGGCGATCGCCGTCGCCGTCAAATGCCACCCCCAGGTTCGCTTCCACTTCCCGCACTTTGGCAATCAGTGCTGACAGGTTGGTCGCAACCGAAGGATCGGGCTCATGATTGGGAAAGCTGCCGTCCAGGTCGCAAAACAGCGGAGTAACCTGGCAGCCCAGCTCTTCAAACAACTTCGGCGCGACAGTCCCGGCGATACCATTGGCCGCATCGACAACAATGGAAACATCGCCTGCCAGCGCCACGTCCGAAAAAATGGTATCGATATAGGCGGGCACAATATCGATTTTCTTTTCCAGGCCTTCACCATGATAAACATCGTTACGCAGTATACGCGAGCGGATTGCCTTGATGTCCTGCTCCGATCGACACTTGCCCTTGATGACAATCTTGAAGCCGTTGTACTCGGCCGCATTGTGGCTGGCTGTTACCATTACACCGCTCTGGCTTTCCTCCAGGGTTTCGGTGGCGAAGTAAAGTAGCGGTGTAGGCACCGTGCCGATATTCAACACGTTGCAGCCGGTGCTCAAAATGCCGCGAACCAACCACTCCATCAGCTCGGGACTGTGGGTTCGCGCATCCCGGGCGACAATCAGGGTTTCCTCGTTATTGTCTATTGCCTCGCTGCCAACCGCCTGGCCAATTTTTTTCGCCAGCTCATTGGTAATTTCTTTTTTGGCAATTCCGCGAATATCGTACGCACGAAAAATAAAGTCTGGCACATTTTCCTGCCGGGCCCGTGCTTCCAGGTCTTCTTCGATCGGCGCGGGGGGTTGTGGTTGCGCGGTCGCGGTCTCCACTTCATCCAGGCCGAGTAGCGCTTCGTCCTCTTCCGCGATTTCAATGTCGAGAATATCCACGGGTCGGGATGCAGCCTGATCGACTGCCCCTGTTTTTCCGGCTACGCCTTCCGGCCCGACAAACCCCGCGCGGACGTCCAGCTTTCTACCCAGCAACTTGCCACCGCCAATACCCAATAACAGCAGCAACGCACTTCCCACTCCCATACCGATATAGATCAGGGTGGCATCCACATACGCTTGTTCCGCTAAACGTTGCGAGGGATCAAACAAAACCCGCCAGTGACTCTCCGGCACGTCGGCACCCTGTTGTTCGGCAATGGCACTGCTACCGACCTCCGCAACCGTTTGGGACTGGATTCCGTCAAAGGACTGGACGAGCGTCGCCTTGCCATAGTTTTCCGCGCTGCGCCCCATGCTCTCGATAACACCGCTGATGTCCATGGTTGCCACCAGCACACCATAGGCCTTTTGCTCCGTATCGGCGGGGACGGGTTTGGTTACGGTCATCAACCAGTTGCCTTCGATTCGCGCCAATTCCGGAAAGACGTTTTCGCGCTCTTCGGTACGGCGGATCATTTCCAGCTCGGAAAAACGGATGGGAGGAAATTCGCTTACCAATTTGGCAGTGCCCGCGGGAATAATCCGCGCGGCAATCACATTGTCGACTTGCGAGAGAATGGTTGTTTCATAGTTTTCCACCGTACCGGCATCTCCGGCGGCAACCGCGGCGGCCAGTATGGGTTTACTGGTGTAAAACTCGAGGCTGTCATTAACTTTTTTTAGGTAAGCAACGATATTATCGGCAGCCAATTCGGCGCGCTGCCTGGTCAAATCCGCAAGTTGCTGTTTCCTCTCCTTGACAATAAAGCTCTGGTAGAGAAGAAACACCAGCGCAACAACCAGCACCAACGAAATTAACGCACCGGCAAGGGCGGCCTTTTTTTCATTGGAAACCGGCGGTCGATTGTTTTTTACCTTGTTCTTCTTTTTCTGGCTTTCCGGCCCGATGGTTTTTCTGGATCGAGAAAACACGGATCAGTCCTTAGTCTTTTATTTTTTTTGCAATCAACCCCAATAACTCTCTGGCCAGTTGCGATTTACTTGTTTCTTTAATTCTTGTGGTCTCGTCCGCCTCTACGACACTTACCGCATTGTAATCACTATTAAACCCAATATCCGCAACCGATACATCATTCGCGATAACCATATCGAGTTTTTTGTCGACCAGTTTTCTTCTGGCGTACTCTTCGACGTGGTCGGTTTCCGCGGCAAATCCCACCACCGTCATTCGTGCGCCTTGTGTTGCCGCCACCTCAGCGATAATGTCCGGATTTTTTACCAGTTCGATCACCATCGACGCGTTTTCCGATTTCTTGATCTTGGAGGTCCTGGCTTCCACCGGCCGATAATCCGCCACCGCCGCCGCACCGATAAATATGTCGGCATCCACCACTTCAGCCATGACCACTTCATGCATCTCTTGCGCCGAAGTCACTTGCACAACCTCGACCCGTTCCGGTGGCGGCAGATTGGTGGGGCCGGAAACAAGTATCGTTCGCCCACCCGCCTCGGCCGCCGCCTCGGCCAGCGCATAGCCCATTTTGCCTGAGCTGTGGTTGCTGATATAACGCACGGGGTCGATGGCTTCCCGCGTGGGGCCGGCGGTGACAACAATTTTTTTCCCGCTGAGCGCGGTGCTTTGGAACAGCGCCGCCGAACGCACCACCAAATCCACAGACTCAAGCATACGTCCGGGGCCCACCTCGCCACAAGCCTGGCTGCCTTCGGCCGGCCCGAAAATCTCGATGGCTTTGCTTTTCGCCGCGGCGACATTTTGCTGGACGACCCCGTTCAACCACATGGCTTGATTCATCGCCGGCGCCAGGGCGATTTTCGCCCGGGTGGCAAGACAGAGAGTGGAGAGCAGGTCGGAACCTTCGCCCCGTACCAGACGGGCGATGAAATCGGCGGAAGCAGGAGCAATCAACACCAGGTCCGCCCAGCGCGCCAACTCAATATGCCCCATGCCGGCTTCCGCCCTGGCGTCCAGCAACTCCGTATGCACCGGGTTGCCCGAAAGCGCCTGCATGGTCAGCGGGGTAATAAATTCCTGTGCTCCCTTGGTCATCACGACCCGAACAGAAGCGCCGGCATCCCTGAGGCGCCGAATCAGTTCCGCGCTCTTGTAGGCGGCAATACCGCCTGTTACGCCAAGCAGGATGCGTTTGTTGGTCAGGGAATTCATGAGGCTTTACTTAACCACTTAACTTATACCACTTAACTAACTGGCTGGCTGGCTGGGTTGGCAAACTACAAGTACGTCGCTAAGATACCACTTTCGCCAATTCGAATGAAACGGTGAAAGTTCAGTAGCTTAATTAGCGTTACCACTCCATTTGGATATCAACAGACAAGGAAACGTCCATGGCAATTACCGACTGGCCCACCGATGAACGCCCGCGTGAAAAACTCCTGGCGCGTGGCGCGCAGATGCTTTCCGATGCCGAACTGCTGGCGATTTTTCTTCGCACCGGGTGCAAGGGAAAATCCGCTGTCGATCTCGCACGCGATTTACTACTGCGTTTCGGTGGCCTGCGCCAGTTACTTGAGTCGTCGCACGACAATTTCTGCCAGGCTCACGGCCTGGGTACCGCCAAGTATGCGCAATTGCAGGCGGTTTTGGAGATGTCCCGCCGCCATCTCGCCGCCAGCCTCGGTACGCGCCAGTCGCTCACCAGCAGCACAGCGGTCAAGGACTACCTGCGCTCGATGCTTCGCCACCGCCAGAGCGAGGTGTTCGTAGGGCTGTTTCTCGACAGCCAGCACCAGTTAATCGCCTGCGACGAATTGTTTCAGGGCACGATCGACGGCGCCTCCGTCTATCCGCGCGAAGTGGTCAAGCACGCGCTTCGCCACAACGCCGCCGCCATAATTTTCGCCCACAACCACCCCTCCGGTATTGCCGAGCCCAGCGATGCCGACCGGGCAATCACGCATCGACTGAAGGAAGCGCTAAACTTGGTGGATATCCGGACCCTGGACCACCTGATCGTCGGCGATAACAGCGTGGTCTCATTTGCCGAACGGGGCCTGTTGTGAGCTGGAGTTTTAGGGCATTCAAGTTGTAACGTTTCCCATGATAGATACAATGACTTCGGTTCCGTTTAGGAAAAATAATCAGACCTCTCCAAAGGAAGAAATGATGAAGTACCAACACCTGCTTGTCCTGATCCTTACCCTGGCATGCCATGCGTTTGCCGTCACCGAAAACAAAGCCGCGTCACCGGAAGAATGGTGGAACGAACCTTACCCCTCGACATTCGACGCAAGCCAGCTGAAAAATGAACCCGACTTTATCAGCGTCAAGGGCAACCGGTTTGTTGATGAAGATGGGAGGACATTCATTTTTCGGGGAGTCAATATTTCCGATCCCGATAAACTGGTACATAACGGCCGTTGGAACAAAGCACATTTTGAAAAGGCAAAGTCGTTCGGCGCCAATGTACTACGCATCCCGGTTCATCCGGTCGCCTGGCGCAAGCAGGGCAAGGAAAAGTACTTTGAACTGCTGGACCAGGCGGTTCGCTGGGCAAATGAACTGGACCTTTACCTCATTATCGACTGGCACGCCATCGGCAATCTGGAAACCGGTGTATTCCAGCATCCCATGTACAACACGAGCAAAGCTGAAACCCTTAACTTCTGGCGCTCCGTAGCCCACCGCTACCAGGGCATTCCCACCATCGCTGTCTATGAAATCTTCAATGAACCGACGGATTTCGTCGGCCAGTTGGGCAAGGCGGACTGGAACGAATGGAAGGCCTTTAATGAACAGGCTATCAATATTATCTATGCCCACGACCGGAAGGTGATTCCGCTGGTGGCAGGGTTCAACTGGGCCTATGACCTGACACC
The DNA here is from genome assembly GCA_964451365.1 of uncultured Cellvibrionaceae bacterium. GTDB lineage: Bacteria > Pseudomonadota > Gammaproteobacteria > Pseudomonadales > Cellvibrionaceae > CAYVIB01. The sequence goes on along the minus strand of CAYVIB010000013.1, from coordinate 65,072 downwards.
GGTGGCCACGGCGCCCATCGCCCACGAAGGTGTTGCCTACGCGGCCCATCCTTATCCGCAAAAGGCGGACAAACCCTGGCCGAAAAACTGGGAGAAAAGCTGGGGGTTTGTGGCCAATACCTACCCGGTTATCGCCACCGAAATCGGCTTTATGGGCAGTGACAAGCCCGGCGCCCACATACCGGTGATCGATGACACCGGCACCTATGGCCCCACCCTGGTTAAATACTTCGACAAAAAAGGTATTTCCTGGACCGTCTGGTGCTTCGACCCGGACTGGCCCTCCCAGATGATCTCCGACTGGGACTACACGCCTACCGAGCAGGGGGAATTTTTCCGCAAGGTGATGCTGGAGAAAAACCGCTCGCGGTAGGCGGGGCACAAAACGGCTTTTCCCGACGAAATAATTGGCCCGATGACGACTTTGCTGTTGCCATCGGGAACCCGTTTTGGTATAAATCGCGCCTCTTTTCGGTCGCGCAGGCCCAAGTGGCGCGAATGACCGAGTTAACCCCGAATTTTGGTGAGTTTCCGGCTTATTGCTTATTGACAGTTACTGTCATCCAATCCGCTGGAATAGCAATTAAATGAGGCAACACAATGGCCAAGGTATGTCAGGTCACCGGTAAACAACCTGTAACAGGCAACAACGTATCCCACGCAAAAAACCACACCAAACGTCGTTTTTTGCCAAACCTGCACAGCCACCGTTTTTGGGTGGAGTCGGAAAAGCGCTTTGTCAAATTGCGTGTTTCCAGTAAAGGTATGCGAATCATTGATAAAAACGGAATCGACGCCGTGTTGGCCGATATCCGGGCCCGTGGCGAGAAAGTCTAAGAGCGGGAAAGTCCAAGAGAAAGTCCTGATCGCCCGAAATGCGAGCAGCTATAACTGAGGAGAGCGCACCATGCGTGACAAAATTCGACTGAATTCAACAGCCGGTACCGGCCATTTCTACACCACCGACAAAAACAAGCGCAACATGCCTGGCAAAATGGAGATCAAGAAGTACGACCCCGTTGCCCGTAAGCATGTGCTTTATAAAGAAGGCAAAATCAAGTAAAGGCATTTTCCTTTTCCTGATTTAAGCCCGGTACGCCGGGCTTTTTTGTCCCCGCCCGATATCAACCCATGCCCGAACTTCCAGAAGTAGAAACCACCCGGCGCGGCATCCAGCCACATATTCTCGCCAAAAAAGTCCGCGGGATAACCGTCCGCAACAGTGCCCTTCGCTGGCCTGTTCCCGCCACGCTTTCCGATCATATTCAAGGCAGGCAGGTGCGCGCGGTTGATCGTCGGGGTAAATACCTGCTGCTGGCGTTTTCCAATGGAACCCTGCTCTGGCACCTGGGCATGTCGGGGAGTTTGCGGATCATTACCGACCATCGACCGGCGGGTAAGCACGACCACGTGGATATTGAATTCAGCGGGGGAATCATTCTTCGCTACAACGATCCCCGTCGCTTCGGCACGGTGCAGTGGACCGGGCGGCCTGTCGGGGAACACCCTCTGATTGCCCACCTGGGGCCGGAACCGCTGACAGAGGTTTTCGATGGCGACTACCTGTACGCCCGTTCGCGCAAGCGCAGGCAGGGTGTCAAAACCTGGATCATGGACAGCAAAACCGTGGTGGGGGTGGGGAATATCTATGCCAACGAATCCCTGTTTCAGGCGGGCATTCACCCGTTGCGAAAGGCCTCGACCCTGACCCGCAAACAGTGCCATGCCCTGGCGGAAGAGATTAAAAAAATTCTTGCCTGCGCCATTGAGCAGGGCGGAACCACCCTCAGGGATTTTGTCGGCAGTGACGGTAAGCCCGGTTACTTCGCCCAGGACTTGAGCGTCTACGGGCGAGGAACCCTGCCCTGTATCAAGTGTGTAAAGCCTTTAACGGAAAAGCGGATTGGCCAAAGGACCACGGTATACTGCATCCGCTGCCAAAAGTAACCTTTCCCGAATCTACATTTACCTGGCGGCGGACACTACCCGGACATCTTTCGAACGCGCTTCGTCCGAGCGGACAAAATCTTCCTGCGTTACCCGTGCGTTGACTTTCACAAAGGCTTCGTCACTGAAACTTTCCGCGCGCTCCTCGCCAGAAATTTTCCAACGGACTTTGTAGCCGTAGACACCGTTGTGATTGACCAGTTGGGAAACCGCCTTAAACAGCGGACCGGACGCTATCATGCTGTACTCACCACCGTCCTTGTTGCGGTACAACTCGACTTCCCTGTTAAAGCTGGATGATATAGCCCCTTCGTCTGTAACCAGCTTGACGATAAAAGCACCTGTATCGGACACCGCAGGCACTGATATTGTCAAGCCTTCGGCCCACAGTCGAGGCACCAGACCGATCATTAACACCACCAAAACAACCATTACGCTAAATTTGTTTACGCCTGTCATTTTTTTTTGCCCCGGTATTAAATTTGAGTGAAGCCAAGCTACCACTCCTGCCTTTTGTAGAAGTGGTAAGCCTCCCAAATGTGCAACGGAAGGATCATATGGCTTAGCACATACTATGCCAATGATAAAATTGTAACGATCTGTATTTTACGTACTTTCCGGCGGATATGATTTCTTCATCTTCGGCAACAGGTGTCCTTTTTTACCACGTACCTGCCATACATCCATCACAGAACTTATACTGAACTGACTGTTACTGAACTCACTGTGCAAGCACGGAGCGTTGAAGGGCATTTAGCTCGCCGATTCCCTTCTTTGCCAGTGCGAACATCGCGGCGAATTGCTCCTCGGTAAAGGGCTCCTTTTCCGCCGTACCCTGAATTTCTATCAACCCGCCGCTTTCCGTCATCACGATATTCATATCCGTATCGGCGGTGGAATCCTCCGGATAGTCCAGGTCCAGCACCGGCACTCCGCCATAGATGCCCACCGAGACCGAAGCCACTAGATTCAGCAACGGGTCGGCGGCAATCATTTTATTTCGCTGCATGTGGCGAAGCGCGTCCGCCAGCGCCACGCAGGCGCCGGTTATCGACGCCGTGCGCGTCCCGCCATCGGCCTGAATCACATCACAGTCAACGGTAATGGTGTGCTCGCCCAACCGCGACAAATCAACCGAGGAGCGCAACGAGCGGCCGATCAAACGCTGGATCTCCACCGTTCTTCCACCCTGTTTTCCCCGGGCGGCCTCGCGCCCCATGCGGGTGCCGGTGGAGCGGGGCAGCATTCCGTATTCCGCAGTAATCCAGCCGCGCCCCTCGCCTTTTAAAAAGCGCGGCACGCCTTCCTCCACCGATGCGGTGCAAATAACCTGGGTGTCGCCAAAACAAACCAGCACCGAACCTTCGGCATGCCTGGTGTACTCACGGACGAGCGAAACCTCGCGCAACTGGTCCGGCAGCCTGCCGCTGGGTCTTTGCATAAATCACCTGTTCGATTGTAAAAATGAAAAATCAGAAGCTATCGACGGTAACGAGAAGGCCCCCGTTTAGCAGCGGCCATTATAGTTTTGCTTCCGGCCAAGCGATACCACTGTGTTACTATTGGCGGCTATTGTCGAATAACGTTCTGAAGGTACGCCAATGCCGCGCAGTATGACCGGGTTTGCCCGATACGAAGTTCAATATTCCTGGGGAAACCTTTCCTGTGAAATTCGCAGTGTTAACCACCGTTACCTCGAACCCACTATTCGCCTGCACGAATCGTTGCGCAGCCTCGAACCCCGGTTGCGGGACATTCTGCGCAAACAGTTGAGCCGGGGCAAAATTGAAGCGAACATTTTCTTCAAACAGGGTAGCGCGGACGGCGCGCAGCTGGGCCTCAACCTTTCACTCGCCCGACAACTGGCGGACATGGCAAGCCGGATAAACAGCGAAATTGCCAACGCCGCGCCCATCGATACCATGGATATCCTGCGCTGGCCGGGGGTAATCCAGACAGCGGAAGCGGATGTGGACGAGGTTAATACCGCCGCCAATGCGCTTTTCGAAACCACGCTGAAACAGCTTATTGATAATCGCATTCGGGAGGGCGAGGAGCTGGCGCAGTTTATTGCATTGAGGCTGGATGCAATCGCCGAACTGGTGGCGGCCGTGCGCGAGGCCATGCCCACGTTGCTCAACCAGCACCACGAAAAGCTGCGCGCGCGACTGGAAGTACTAAAGGTGGAATTCGATGAAGAACGCTTTCAGCAGGAACTGGTCTATTTCGCCCAGAAGTCGGATGTAGCGGAAGAGCTCGATCGGCTGGATGCACATCTAACGGAAGTACGCCATACTTTAAAGCAGAAAGGGCCCATCGGTCGCCGGCTCGATTTTTTGATGCAGGAACTCAACCGGGAAGCCAATACACTTTCCTCTAAATCCATCGCCAGTGAAACCTCGCAAACAGCCGTGGATTTAAAAGTTTTTATTGAACAAATGCGCGAGCAAGTACAGAACATCGAATAGGTGAAATGGCAACTCAAGGCACTCTGTTTACCGTGTCGGCCCCTTCCGGCGCCGGCAAAACCAGCCTGGTCAAGGCACTGGTTGACTCCACCGACAACGTCCGCGTCTCGGTTTCCCACACCACAAGGGAGAAGCGGCCCGGCGAAGTCGACGGTGTGAATTACCATTTTGTCAGCCACGACCGGTTCATACAGATGGTCAGCAGCGGCGATTTCCTGGAACACGCCCAGGTCTTTACCAACTTTTACGGCACCTCCCGGCAGTGGGTCGAGAACTCGTTGCGCCAGGGTATGGACGTAATCCTGGAAATCGACTGGCAGGGCGCGCAACAGGTACGCAAACTGGTGGAAGGCGCTGTCAGCGTATTTATCCTGCCGCCTTCGCGTGAATGCCTGCGCGAACGGCTGAAGGGAAGGGGACAGGATGGCGAAAATGTTATCGAAGCCCGCATGGCCGAGGCCAAGAGTGAGATTTCCCACTATGTGGAAGCGGAATACATGATCGTCAACGACAATTTTGAGCGGGCACTGACGGAGTTTCGGGCAATTGTCACAGCCCAACGTCTCCGGCTGGCAAAACAACAGGTAAACCACCAGGCTCTCTTGCAGAGCCTATTGTCGTAGCCGCGCGTTTTGCGTACACTGCCGGCCCCATTTCCGGTCTGCACCGCGATGCGTTGGTGTTTGTCCAGAAAACAACCTTATTCCGGAAGGACACCAATACAGCACAGGGAAGCGCTATCAGAATCAATCGCTCATCGATTGATTTGCGAGAAATAAAAAACCGCGCTTTTTTATTTCAGAAGGACGCTAACTATATACTTATTCTCCGAAACCCAACGAGACAGAAAAATATGGCACGAATTACCGTAGAAGATTGCTTGGATCACGTAGACAACCGCTTTGAACTTGTTATTGTAGGCAGTAAACGCGCACGCCAGATCGCGGTCCAAGGAAAAGAGCCTCTGGTTCCCGAAGAAAACGATAAACCCACTGTGCTGGCGTTGCGAGAAATTGAAGAAGGTTTGATCGATGCGAGTATTCTCGACGAACCGGAAGAAGAAATGGTCGAGGAGCCGGTTGTCCATCCGGAGCCCGATGAGAACGCCTCACCCGAGATTTAATACAGCAAGAGGAAAGCCTTGTTAACCATAGAATCCCTGAGCCACCGGCTTTCCTCCTATCTTGAGCCCGCGCAGGTAAACCGCGTCAGGCGGGCTTACTATTACGCCGAGCAGGCCCATACCGGCCAGTATCGCCGCAGCGGCGAGGCGTATATTACTCACCCCCTGGCGGTCGCCAACATTCTTGCCTCGGTCCATATGGACCACCAGAGCCTGATGGCGGCCATGCTCCACGACGTCATCGAAGACACCGGCATCAGCAAAAAGGCCATTGCCGAGCAGTTTGGCGACACGGTAGCCGACATTGTCGATGGCGTCAGCAAACTCGCCAAGATCGAGTATGAAACCCAGGCGGAAAAGCAGGCCAAAAACTTCCAGAAAATGGCCATGGCCATGGCCCAGGACCTGCGCGTTATCGTCGTCAAGCTGTCCGACCGGCTGCACAACATGCGCACCCTGGGCGCGCTCGACCCCGAGCGCAAGCGCCGCATCGCCAAGGAAACCCTGGAAATCTATGCTCCCATTGCCCATCGGTTGGGCATGAATGACTGGCGGATCGAATTCGAGGATCGGGGTTTTGCCGCCATGTATCCGCTACGCGCCAGCCGCTTGCAGGCCTCCCTGCAAAACGTGCGCGGCAACCGCAAGGCCATCGTCGAAAAAATCCAGTCCGCCATTGAAATGCGCCTGCAGCGGGAAAAAATTGAAGGCCTGGTGATCGGGCGGGAAAAACACCTATACAGCATCTACAACAAGATGCGCAGCAAGCACAAGTCGTTCAAGGAAATCATGGACGTCTACGCGTTCCGCATCATCGTGGAGAACATCGATACCTGTTACCGCACCCTTGGGGCGATACATAATCTGTTCAAACCCAAGCCCGGGGAGTTCAAGGATTACATCGCCATTCCAAAGGAAAACGGTTACCAGTCATTGCACACTGTCGTTATCGGCACCCAGGGCGTGCCCATTGAAGTGCAGATTCGCACCAAGGAAATGGACGAACTGGCCAACCGCGGCGTTGCCGCACACTGGCTGTACAAGTCCTCCGACGATACCGAGATCACCAGCGGCAGCTACAGCCGCGCCAACCGGTGGGTTAAGCGCCTGCTGGAAATCCAGCAGCACACCAACAGTTCGGTCGAGTTTGTCGAAAACGTAAAAATCGATTTGTTCCGCGATGAAGTCTACGTATTTACGCCCAAGGGCGAAATTATTGAACTGCCCGCCGGCGCCACGCCGGTGGATTTTGCCTACGCGGTGCATACCCAGGTGGGTAATACCTGTGTCGCCTGCCGGGTGAACGATCGGCCGGCACCGCTCTCCCAGGCGCTGCACAGTGGACAAAAAGTCAAAATCATTACCTCGGAAAAATCCCAACCCAATCCCAACTGGCTCAACTTTGTGGTCACCGCCAAGGCGCGCAGTGCAATTCGCCACTACCTGAAAACACAGCGCCATATGGAATCGGTGGAACTGGGCAAGCGCATGTTGATGCGCGCCCTGGCCAACCTGGATATTCCGCCGGACAAAATCACTGACGAACAACTTAATATACTTTGCGAGCAGACCTCCTCGAATTCCGTGGAGGACTTGTACGAGAGTATCGGCCTCGGCCAGAAAACCGCTTTTACCGTGGCCAAGATCCTTCAGCCCGATATTGACGACGACGGTTTTACCACCGCGCCGATTATTATCGAATCCGCCGACAGCCTGTTAATCAGTTTTGCCCGCTGTTGTCGTCCAATACCGGGAGATCCGATCGTGGGCCATCTCAGTACCGGCAAGGGAATCGTGGTTCACCGGGAAACCTGCAAGAACGTCAGCGATCTGCGCAACAAAAAGGAAAACGTAACCAATATCAACTGGTCCGCCCATGTTAACGGCGAGTTTCTTTCCGAAATCCGGGTGGAAGTCAAATCCGAACGCGGCATCATCGCCACGCTCGCCACCCGTATCGCGCAGACAGGAACCAGTATCGAGGGAATCCAGGTTGACGAGCGCGATGCGGAAAACAGTGTGATCAACCTGATCATCGCCGTCAATAATCGAATCCATCTTGCCAATGTGATGCGCTCGGTGCGGATCATGCGTTCGGTGGAGCGCGTGTACCGGGCAAAAAGCTAATTCGATTCTTCCAATTAATTTATATTAAGGACCAATTATGCCTAACCGTGCAATCATTCATTCCGACAAAGCTCCCAAAGCCATCGGAACCTATTCACAGGCTGTCAAAGTCAGTAACACGGTTTATCTTTCCGGCCAGATTCCACTCGTACCCGAAACAATGGAAATGGTGGAAGGCGGCTTCAAGGCCCAGGCCGAGCAGGTTTTTAAAAATCTGGAAGCCGTTTGCAAAGCGGCGGACGGAAGCCTGCAGAATATCGTCAAATTGAATATCTATCTCACAGACCTGAAAAATTTCCCTCTGGTTAACGAGGTTATGGGGCAATTCATGCAGGAACCTTATCCCGCGCGGGCCGCCATCGGCGTAAATGAATTACCAAAAGGCGCGCAGATTGAAGCCGATGCGATTATGGCTTTATAAAAGTTCATCGCGGTTTTACTTGAAAAACTTACAAGCTGATTTTGCCGAACATTCACGGAGAAAATTCTTTTTCACCACGAAATGATAGAAATTTGATAAATCCGTGATAAAAGCCTGACATTCTGACTGTATTCTTGCTGGTATATAAATTGTATTAGCCTCCTCTGCGCGTCAATCATAGAGGAGTGAAACGATGAATATTAAAAGTTGGATTTCAGTTTTTATGTTGAGTTCGGTGGCAGGTGCCGCGACTGCTCAAACTGTTACGGTGGAAATCACCAATTTAACCCAGGGGATGTATTTCACGCCGCTGCTGGTTACCGCTCATACCGAAAACAATCATCTTTTTGAAGTCGGTACAGACGCCAGTGTTGAATTACAGGCAATGGCGGAAGTGGGCGATATATCCGGCCTGACAACCACGGCCAATGGTTGGGCCGCGGTCAGCGATGCCGACCCGGCCGAAGGCATGTTGCCTCCGGGAGCCACGGCGGTAACCGAACCAATGAGCGTCGGCGACAATGATCGCCTCAGCATTGTGGCGATGCTGCTTCCCACCAACGATGGTTTTGTCGGCCTTGACTCCTGGCCCATTCCTTCGGAACCGGGCTCCTATATTTTTTCAATCAACGCCTACGATGCCGGTACCGAGGCCAACAATGAATTGTTGGTCCCCGACAGCGGTATCGGCGTCCTGGGTATTCCCGCCAACCCGGGCAATAACGGTGGAACAGGTGGCACCGGCGTCACCTCTGCGGAAGGGAATAATACCGTCCATATCCACCGCGGCAATTTGGGTGACTCCATGGCCACCGGAGGGACCAGCGACCTGAACAGTACGATACACCGCTGGCTGAATCCTGTCGCCGAAGTTGTTGTTACCGTTCAATAACCCGGGGGAAATGCCATGAATTACTTAAGACGATCGACCTGCGGGGCAATAATGTGTTTGACGCTGGCCCTCGCCGCATGCGGCGGTGGAGGGGATGACGATGGTAACGGCGGTAACAAAGGCGGAGGCAATCCGACACCGACGCCGGCCGCATCACCGACACCATCGCCAACACCCGATCCGACAGTCACGCCGACACCCATGCCCACACCCACCGTGACTCCGACACCGGGTGTTACACCAACACCGACATCAACACCAACACCTTCACCGGAGCCCGTGGCCGCGACTTATGAAGTGCAAATCGTCAATACCACGCACGCCCAGCCCCTGTCTCCACCAGCGCTGTTGCTGCACGACGCCTCGGTGGTGATGTGGCAGGTGGGTTCGCCGGCTTCCACCGGCCTGGAAATATTGGCCGAGGGTGGCACTGCCGATGATTTCGTTACCCAGGCCACGGTTATCGACAGTGCCATCGGCTCGGGATCCATCGATCCTGGTGGAAGTACGACACTGACCGTGGAAGGAGAACTCAATAATCTTTTCATGACCGTGACATCAATGCTGGTAAACACCAACGACGCCTTTACCGGCACTGCGGGTTTGTACGTCGGCTCGCTCGAAGTGGGACAAAGCGAGGACCTGCTGGCGCCCATTTATGATGCCGGCACCGAAGCCAACACCGAAACCGCGGCCACGGTTCCCGGCCCGGCCGCCGGAGGCGAAGGATATAATGCCGCGAGGGACGATGTGGATTTTGTCGCCCATCATCCCGGCGTCGTTACCCAAGCCGACGGATTAACCGATTCGGCGCTGGAAGGAATCCATCGCTTTGATAACGGCGGCATGCTGATAACGGTGACGCGTACACAGTAAAAAGATAACATCGGGCGGATAATTCTCCGCCCGATGGGTAAAATCCTGTCAGGATCTTAAAAATAACTCCAATAAATTTATGCACGAAAAAATACTTGTGGTCGAAGACCAGGAAGACATCTGCCAGCTGGTCGCCATGAACCTGGAAACCCTCAATTATGAAGTCACTCGTTGTCTGGACGGGCTTGAGGGACTGAACCAGGCCCGGAGCAATCAATTCGACCTGATGATTCTCGACATCATGCTTCCGAACGTGGATGGCCTGCAAATTTGCCAGAAGATACGCGCAAGCGGTATTTACACTCCCATATTGATGCTCACCGCAAAAAAATCCGAAGCGGACCGGGTTGTGGGCCTGGAAGTGGGAGCCGACGATTACCTGACCAAACCGTTCAGCGTGCGCGAGTTGCAAGCCAGGGTAAAGGCTCCATTGCGGCGGGTCGCTTTTATGTCCCAGGAATCGGGAGATACCAGCCCGAATACCATTTCCTGTAATGGACTGATCATTGACAAGCAAAAACGCAGTGTATCAGTCGAGGGCAACGACATCCGGCTCACCGCGAAGGAATTCGATTTATTGCTGTATATGGCAAGTTTTCCCGGCCAGGTCTTCAGCCGCGAACAACTGCTAAATGCGGTTTGGGGTTATCAGCACAGCGGTTATGAGCACACTGTCAACTCCCACATCAACCGTTTGCGCGCGAAGCTCGAAATCGACCCCGCCAATCCCAGGTTTGTTTTAACTGTGTGGGGCGTCGGATATAAATTCAGTGATCACTAAGTTCTTTGAAAAATTTTACGGCCGCCTCGCCACCATCCTGTTTATCAGTTTTATTCTCATCGGCCTTTTTTCCACATTAATTTTTATTCGTTCGTCCCGCGCCTACCAACACGAAATTTCGCAGATCATGCATCGCGAATTGGCTCGGCACGTTGCATCACATTATCTTCTTTTTAAGGATGGCAAACCGGACCTGTCAGCAGCGGCGCATACTTTTCACGATTTGATGATACTGGGGCCGAACTTCGAATTTTATCTGCTGGACCCACAGGGGAACATCCTGGCGTATTCCACTCAGCCGGAAAAAATCAAACGGCAGTCGGTCAACATCGCGCCAATTCAAGCTTTTATTAATGCGGAAAAACCGGGCAGGCCACTGTACGGCGAAGACCCGAGATCCACGTTGCGGGAAAAGATATTTTCCGCCTCTCCCATTTATAATGGAGAAGAGCTGCGCGGTTATCTTTACGTTATTTTGGGCAGTGAAATTTACGACGATATCGCCGGATTGGTGACCCAAAGCAAAATGATGCAGTGGGGCCTTTGGCTTTTCATTCTCGGCCTCGCCTTCAGCCTGCTGGCAACCCTGTGGCTCACCGGAGTGATCACCCGGCCGCTGCGCCTGCTCACCCGCCAGGTTACACAGGTAAGAGAAGGCGGGTTCGACAGCGACGAGTTGAACAGCGGCAGCCGGGGACTTGAGGCCTGGCGGCCTGACAGCGCCAACGAAATACACTCGCTCGGAAGTGCTTTTAAAGACCTGCTGAATAAACTGCGGGAGCAGTACAAGAATGTTATCACCATTGATGAACTGCGCAAGGAACTGCTGTCACACGTTTCCCACGACCTGCGCACGCCGCTGGCTTCCCTGCTGGGATACCTCGAAACCTGGGAGATGAACCGGGATAACGTTTCGGACGAGGAAAGCGCGCGGTATATCGCCACGGCAAAAAAAAATGCGCAGAAAATCTCGCACCTGGTAGAGCAATTGTTTGAACTCGCCTACCTGGACAGCGGCAATGTGCAGGTTAACAGGGAACGGTTTTCGATTGCCGAGTTGGTTCAGGATGTATTGCAAAAGTTTCAAATTGTGGCATCGGAAAAGCAAATTCAATTGAGTGTGACACCGCGGGACAGCAACATTAAAGTGCTGGGTGATATCGAGAAATTGGACCGGGTATTCACCAATTTAATCGACAATGCCATTCGCCATACCAGGTCGGGTGGGACCATTACAGTGCGACTTTCTCCCGCTTCACATTCCGTTGCGGTGGAGGTGACGGATAACGGCATCGGAATTCCGCAGGAAGATATCCCGCACGTGTTCGATCCTCATTACAAGGCGGGCAACAGTGTTCGCGGCAATACCGCCCACGGCGGCCTGGGGCTGGCGATCACAAAAAAACTGCTCGCTCTGCACCAGTCCAATATCGACGTCAGGAGCCGGGAGAACGAAGGAACCACGTTTCAGTTTGTGTTGCCGGCTGGCACGTGAGAACTGTCAGCGGGTTTTACGGCCGCTCCCCTTCAACCTCATACACGGATTTAACAAATCCGTTTGGATAAGTCACTGTTTCGATGTGGAACAGCTTGACTTCGCATTTCAAATTGTCGAACAGACGGATTCCATCACCCAGCAATATCGGCACGGTGGTGATGGTGATATCGGAAATTAAACTATTATCGAGAAAGGAACGAATGGTCTGCCCGCCATCAACATAGACGTGGTGATATCCCTCCTCGGCAAGTCTACCTCTCAACGACCGCAAATCGCCGGAGTAAACTTCCATGTCGTCCTGTATTTGTTGCGGCGGCTCGGCTAGGGTGCGACTCAGGACAATGATTTTTTTACCGGCATAGGGCCATTCGGGAAATGTCAGGGCTTTTTCCATCGTTTTGCGCCCCATGACCATGCAGTCGACCGAACCCCAAAACCCGGCATACCCATAGTCTTCCCTGTTGCTTCCGGGTTCGTTGTTGTTCAACCAGCCGATATCACCATCATTCCTGGCGATATACCCATCGACACTGGTGGCGATAAATACGGACAGTTTCACAGTCACCCCCACGCATCAAAATTGAGGATGACTATAATACTTTAGTTGTCAGGCAAATTGACAAATATCAAAGGTGGAAAAGGAAAAATCTATTCCGCCACGATTACTCGAATGGGCTCGCGAATGTTGGCGCCTCTTGCGAAATTAATCAGGCGATCGATCAGTGGTCCGTTCAGCTTCTGGCCCCGGCGCAGTACCACGCCACCATTGCTGGTGACCACATCGTCATCCAGGATCATGCCGGCGCTCAATTCCTTTACCCGCAGGTTTCTGACAGATTCCATCGTTTCGTCCGTTTGGAAGGAATTCAGGCACGATATCAGGGTTTTATCCACCGGGTGATTGAATACCGAGCCCAAGGCGGACAGGGCATTTTGCACGCTGATTTTCTCCCGCACGACAATGCGATCGAGGAAGTTGGAGATGCGCAACATGCGGGCACCGAACTCCACGTTGGCCGGGAGTTTGGAGACGTCCAGATCAATATCCATGCGTTGCGCTTCGATCATAAGAGCCACCTGTTCCAGCCGGGGAATGGCGGCAAGCAAGCGCCCACCGGCGGCCGGCGTGGAATCCACCATGGCTTTTTCCTCGTCGGTTAACGGCAGTGCGCTGAAGGCTTTTTTGATAACATCCGGCGGCAGAATAATACTGCCAATCTGCGACAACATGGCGGCAATTTCGAATTCCCAGCTTTCCTTCTGCTTCGTCATCTTGACCATGTGTGCGACGTAATCGCGAATATAGTTGGAGCGGCTGAAGGCGTCCGGTGCAACCATGCTGAGCACTTCTATCAGCACATCGACCGACCCTTTGAGGGTGTTTTCCAGCAGTTCTTTTTCCGCTTTGATCAGGCGGTACATTCTTACCGCATCGTTGAGGTGTCCGATCAGCTGCTTTTCCGGACAGGGCTTGAACAGGAAACGAAAAATATTGCCTTCATTTACGGCGGCAATGGCCGAGTCCACATCGGAATGACCTGTTAAAAGAAGCCGGACTGTGTCGGGAGACTTTTCCTTGGCGTGGGAAAGAAATTGCGCGCCGTTCATTTCCGGCATCCGCATGTCGGAGACCACCACATAGAAGTCCTGTTCATCCATCAGTCTCAATCCCTGTTTGCCACTGGTCGCGGTGGTCACGTCAAAGTAATTGAATAAAACGCGATTCAGTCCATCCAGTACGTTCGGTTCATCATCGACGCACAGAATTTTGGGCAGGCTACTCACTTTTTCAAATCCTCAGTCAGTTAGATCGTTCGCAAATTTCTCCCAGCGGGGCAGTTTATCTGCAACGGAGAAAAACTCTATAAACTCTGCCTCCAGCGGCAGTTTGCGTATCAGTCTGTCGGCGGCGTATATTCCCGCGGCGGGGCCCATTTCACGTCCTCCGAGTTTCAACGGCATGTGATGAAATGCCACGCCTTCCACCAGCGGGTAGGGAAAACCCCAGAGATGCAGCAGATAGGCGCCTATCTGCGCGTGGTCGACGCCAAAAATATCCTGCTCGATATCGATAGCATTGTCATCTTCCGAATCATTCTTGCCACTTTCGATATAGGTCCTGGTTAAACCGGGAAACGTCAAAAACAACAAGGACTGGCCGACATCGTGAAGCAAACCAGCCAACATCGTGTTCTGTTTCATTTCCGGCGAAACCAGCCGTGCCGCCAGGCGACCCACACTGACGCTGTGCGTTTGCGCGTCCGCCAGGGAATATCCCTCGACATTCGGTAGTTTCGCGTAGGTTTCCGTCATCAACACAACACTGCTCACCAGCTCTTCCCCCAGCCTGACGACCGCGTCGGTAACATCACTGATGGAATTCATGCGCAGGAAAAACGACGAATTCACCAGTTGCAACACCTTGGCGGTTAACGCCGGGTCTTCTGAAATAATAGTCGCTATATCGTTGATGTCATGGTTTTTTTCGTCCAGCACTTCACGCAAGCGGGCATAGGTGCGCGGTGGGCTCGGCAGGGCCTTGGTGCGACCGACAATTTCACGCACGGATTTTTTCGGCAACATTTGGCGGGCTTTGTCGATTTTTTCCAGCGTCGAGCGGAGAACTTCCGGATTGCACGGTTTGTCCAACCACTGATGCGCCACCAGACTGGCGCGGGAAGAGGCTTCCTTGTTCGCGTGCCCGGACAATACAATCCTCACGGCATCCGGATACAGGTTGTAAACATCCTCGAGCAACTCCGCGCCATCCTTTCCCGGCATTCGCATATCGGAAACAACAAAATCCACTTCGTTACCGGCCAAATAATCGAGAGCCTCTTCACCGCTGGTAGCGCAGTGAATATCCCAGTCGGTGTCAAACAACGCCCGTTCCATTGCGTTGAGCACCATTGGTTCATCATCGACAAATAGTATTTTCACGCCATTACTCCCACGGTCTGTTCGGGGGCTTCGTCCTGCAGCGGCAGGCGTAAGGTAAATGTTGTACCCTTGCCCACTTCCGACTGCACCGAAACCTCACCGCCATGCTTATCCACAATAACCGAGTAAACAATACTCAACCCCTGCCCGGTACCCTTGCCCACGGCCTTGGTGGTAAAAAATGGATCGAATATCTTTTGTTGAATCTCCCTGGGGATACCGTTGCCATCATCCGCGATGGTAATGATGACGCTGTCGCCGTCCGAACGCGCGGCGATTTTTATTTTGCCTTTTTCCTTTTCCCCGGCGTCCAGTGTTTCAGCAATGGCGTGGGCGGAGTTGACCACCATATTCAGGATTACCTGGTTGAATTCATCTCGCAGGCACGGCACCGGAGCCAGGTCGGGGTCGATATCCACTTCCACATCGGCCACGTATTTCCATTCGTTGCGGGCAATGGTCAGGGTCGTTTCAATGGCGTCCTTTAGATTCAGCAGGACTTTTTCCTGTTCTCCCGGATGGGAAAAGGATTTCATCGCGCTGACGATACTCGCCACACGATTAAGGCCTTCCATGGACTGGTCGATTGCACGGGGAATTTCCCGCGCAAGAAAGTCGAGTTTGATTTTTTTCAATACCTCACGCGCTTCACCATTCCGCGCAAGATCGGCGGTGCCTTCGTCCGACTCCACCAGCGCCTTGAAAAGGTGGAGTGCTTCGAGTGTCCGCGCAAAGGCTTTTTTTAAAAAGGCGGTGTTGTCGGAAATATACTGGGTGGGTGTATTGATTTCGTGGGCGATGCCCGCCGCCAGTTGGCCAATGGATTCGAGCTTTTGCGACTGCCTTAGCTGCTGCTCCAGCATCCGGCGCCGGGTAATATCGCGAATCACCACGTTGAATTCGAGAAACATCTGCGAAAAGGTCACTTCCGCCGGGAAAGTCTCACCATCGGCCCGCACACCGTCAACCTCGATCGTCTTGCCGATGATGTTCTTGATCGGTCGATGGGCATCTTCCATTAAATTCCGGTAACTGATGGAAGGCATCAGCATTTCAATCGGCTGTCCGATAACGGAGACAGCCGGACGGCGGAAGATGGCGGCGCCAGCACTGTTGAACGTTTCTATCCGACCGTTTTCATCGATAACCACCAAACCGTCAGCCATCGTCTCCAGGATCACCTTTTTTCGCAACTCGCTCTTTTTCGCCATTTCCTCCGCTTGTTCCAGGCGGCGATCAACCACGGCCCCGACCACGGTGATACCGACAAAAATCGCCACAAAGGCTCCCACAATAAGCGCCAGGACCACGGACTGCGACGATATAGTCACCTCCGCCAGCGCCGTAGCGCGGGCGACGTAGTAGCTGACCGAGGCCATGGCCATGTAATGCGTGCCCGCCACCGCCGCCCCCATCACAACGGCGCTCGCCAGTCGCGGGCGCAGGCTGGAATCTTCCGTCGTCTCCACCAGCACACGAACATAGAGGGCAATCAGGGTGAGCACATGGGCGGTGACAACGGAGGCAATGAAGATGACGGGATCGTAGTGGGTAACAGCGTTCACCTGGAGAGACGCCATTCCCAGGTAATGCATGGTGACAATACCCAATCCAAGCGCCAGCGCACCGGCCTGTATCCACCAGAAGCCGAAACGCTGATCAGCCAGCAGCCTGAGGGCAACATAAGCGCCCACTATGGCCGGCAGGGAGGAGATGAGGGTAAGAAATGCATTGTAGGACATGGGCATCGGCAGGTTGTAAGCCAGCATGCCGGTAAAGTGCATGGCCCATACGCCTACGCCCATCACAAAGGCGCCAAACCAAAGCCAGAAGTTACGCGCCTGGCCGCCTGTACTGGTGGATGCCGCGGCCCAGATCCGCTCCAGTACGGTCAACGCCGCATAGGTCGCCAGCGCGGCGACTGCGATCGAAAGCCAGACCAGCAGTGTGTTATGTACTCCCGGAATTTCCGTGTATAGCGTTTCATCCACAGCTTTAAAACGCCAAAATTCAGGCATAGCCTACGATCCCGACGGTATCGTTGAACCTTCCGAGTCGATCCAATCTGTCACCCCTCCAAAAAACTGATTTACAAGAGGTATTTGGTATTTGTGAACTCTCTTCTTACTAGACTAGCCGAATGTATACGTTATACAAGCCGTTCTTTGAAATAACTTTGGGATATATGGCGCCAAAATTCACCTGTCCAGGCGCTTGCTTCCGCAAGAATTTATTTAATATTCAGGAGGTGCCCGGCATTCCCGTTACACTAACATCAGCTTCCTTCAGCGGAAGCCGGATAGTAAAGATCGTACCCTCGTCGGGCTTCGAATCCACTATCAATTCACCGGCATGCTTGTCGACGATAATGGCATGAACCAGGCTGAGCCCCTGGCCGGTGCCCTTACCCAAAGGTTTGGTGGTAAAGAAGGGATCGAAAATGCGACTTTGCACCTCTTCGGGAATGCCGCAGCCGTCATCACTGATTTTAATAACGGCGTGCTCCCTGTTGTGGCGAGCGGTTATACGGATATTACCCATATCACGAACATCCGGTTCCAGCGTACTTTCGATAGCGTGAGCGGCATTGACTATGAGATTAAGGATCGCCTGATTGATTTCGTCCCGCACGCAAGGCACCAACGGCAGGTCTGGATCGATATCGAGCTCCAGGTTCGCCTTGTGTTTCCATTCGGCGGTTGCCAGTGTCACAGCCACTTCAATGGCCTCCCCGAGGTCAACTTGCTGCTTTGCTTCATCGGACGGGTGAGCAAAGGATTTCATGGCATTGACGATAGTTGTTACCCGTTTTAATCCCTCCATGGACTGATCCAACGCCCGCGGTATTTCCCGCACCACAAAATCAAGGCGATTTATGTCGGGTAATTCCAACTTCTGTATCTGGCTTAGCTGCTGTTCGTCAACCGACTTAACCGCTTCAATAGCCTTAGTCAGCTGTATGAACGCCTTGACGAGAAAGGAAAGATTATTCGATACATATTGTGTTGGCGTATTGATCTCGTGCGCGATACCTGCCGCTAATTGGCCTATAGCCTCCATTTTTCGGGCGTGCTGGAGACGGGCCTGGAACGCTTCCTGTTCCTCTTCCATTTGCTTTCTTTGCGTCACGTTGCGGCTGATGCCGAACGTACCAATAAGGTCGCCCTCGACGCTGTAAAATGGCATTTTGGTCGTGGATGCCCAGGTAATTCTGCCATCGGGCCAGGTTTCCTTTTCCAACAGGTCGATTATCGATTTACCTGTGAGGATAATTTCCTGCTCGGCTTCGAAGGCCTTTCGGGCGTGCTCGTGGGAAAAAAAATCGAAATCGGTTTTGCCGATAGCCCGGCGGGGATCGTCGAGGCCAAAAGCTTCGGCGAGCGCGCGGCTGATGTACAAAAAGCGGGACTCCCGGTCCTTAAAGTAAATGCTGTCGGTGATGTTTTCCATCAACATCGAAAGAAACTGGTGATCCCTTGTAAAATCCGCGACCGCAGTGGAATCCGCTGTTGGCCCTTCACTTTTTTCGTACATCGACAGCCTTAATCATTCGAACAGCCATCGCGATACGATATGGCCGTTAAATGCTTGCACCTACTCCTCAGTGTAGACAAGCAACGACAAGTAGCAACCACTGCCGCGGCTGCCACGGCACGAGAATCAAAATAAAAAGCTATTGATGGTGATGGACACGAGGGGCTTTTACCTGGAATCCCGATGAACCGCGAGCCCACCCGCGGCCTGGGCGGTGGGCATTAACTCAATCTCGTTGATATTGACGTGAGGCGGTTGCTCCAGTACCCAGGTGACACAATTGGCGATATCCGCCGGCGTTAGTGGCTGAACACCTTCATACACGGCGCTGGCCCTGGTTTCGTCCCCATGAAAGCGAACTTGGGAAAATTCGCTTTCGCCCACCATACCCGGCGCGATATTGGTCACACGGACACGGGTTCCCAACAGATCCGTGCGCAGGTTTTTGCTGAACTGCCGGACGAAGGCCTTGGTTGCGCCATACACGTTACCACCAAAATAGGGATAAACCCCGGCGGTGGAACCGAGATTGATAACGTGGCCGCGATTGTTTTTCACCATAAAGGGCAGCACGGTGTGCGTTACCAGGGCCAAACCGGCGCAGTTGGTATCGATCATCGTCTGCCAGTCCCGCCAGTCGGTTTGCCGGGCGGCTTCCTGCCCCAGGGCGAGGCCGGCGTTATTCACCAGAATATCCGTTTCTTCGAGTAAATCGCCCAGGGATTCCAGCGCAGCCCTTGCGGCACCGGTGTCACTGACGTCTATCGCCAGGGTGATTACTTCGGTTTTGTTTTCCAACTCGCGCCGAAGGTCATCCAAACGTTCCCGCCGTCGCGCAGCCAGAATCAATTTAAGCTTTTTCGCCGCCAGGTGGCGGGCAATTTCGCGACCAATGCCCGCCGAGGCGCCGGTGATCAACGCTGTTTTATATTCCAAAACACTCTCCGTTTATTTTTGCTGTCGGCAATTTTGCTTTACCAGGGCAGTACATCGCCTTTCGAATGCCAGAAGGTACCGCTGTTGGTCACGTTCGCTTCGGCAATCCGTTTTGCCAGACGCTCGGCCGCAACCTCGGGACCGATATCTCCGTTAAAACCCACCATCCGCGTCTGGACAAACCCCGGGTGCAACATCGCCACCACGATACCCTTGCGATTCAAGTCCCGCGCCAGCGATACGCCCGCTGCATTCAGCGCCGCTTTTGACATACGGTAACCGTAGTGACCACCGGACGTGTTGTCGGACATGGACCCCATGCGGCTGGTGATCATGCCAATTTTGGAGCCGGTTTTCATATTGTCCAGCAGGGCTTCCGTCACCCGCAACGGACCGACCGCGTTCACCTCAAACTGCTTGAGCACGCCGTCGTAGTCAATGTTGCCGAGGGTATCGTCAACCAGCGCGCCGGCATTGTTGATAAGGATATTTATTTCGACGCCCCTTAGGACATCCCGCAGTTTTGCCGCCAGGTCCGGGGCCATTACGTCAATGCCCTCGATAACCACCGCATCCGTCCCGGCCAGTTCATCGGATTTTTCCCGGCACAGTGCGAATACCTTGTCGCCACGCGCCAGATAGGTTTTCACCAGTTCAAGTCCAATGCCGCGATTTGCACCGGTAACAACAACATTATTCATATTAACCCCCTGTCCAATGGATAAAATAGAACCACCTGCATGTTTTGCGCCGCTTTTATTACGTTGCATCAACCCGTTGTACCGGTGTCGGAACCGGGCTTGTGTAGCCGACCCGGGCTTCATTCCCCTCCGCCGGATGTCGCGGGATGTTGAATGAAAGAATCAGGGAACAAACCGCAAAGGCCACGCCGACAAAAAATACGGCACTGGTGGAGACGATCCACACCATCCCCAGTATCGCCGGAATCACCACCGCTGCAATATGGTTAATTGTAAAACTGACACTGGCGGTGGCGGCAATATCCTCGTGCCGGGCGATTTTCTGAAAGTATGTGGTCACGGCGATAGCCATGGCAAAAAACAAATGGTCGACTACATAAAGTCCCGCGGCCACAGTGGCATTGGTAACCAGCGCGTAGCCGGCAAAAACGAATATCAGGCCAATATATTCGACAATCAGCGCGGTTCTTTCGCCAACAACGCCTATCCACTTGCCAATCCTGGCGGCAAAGAAAAAATTGAATACGTAATTGATGATAAACAGTGCACTGATATCACCTACACTGTAGCCGAATTTTTCCACCATCATAAATCCGGCAAACACCACAAAAATCTGTCGTCGTGCGCCGCTGAAAAACACCAGCGCATAATACAACCAATAACGCCTGCGCACGATCAGCGTTTTATGCTGCTCGGTCTTATGGCCAAAGTCGGGAAAACCTCCCGCGATAAACAGCGTCACCAGCAATCCGCCGGCGCCGGCAAGAAGATACATCCACTTGTAATCCACACCGAAATAATCCATCGTCAACCAGATAATGGCGTAAGCGGAGAGCGATGCAACGGCTTTAACCGCCAGCGCCCGCCCCATAAAATGCGGCGTGTCTTTTTTATCCAGCCACTGCAGTGTCAGGGATTTATTCAGCGTTTCAAAATAGTGAAAGCCGATCGACATGACCACGGTCGTTACATACAGTCCGATCGCCGTGGGAAAAAAGCCGGTGGCCGCCACCCCGACGGACAACACCCCCAACGACAGCAAGGCAAAATGCTGCTCGCGAATCACCAACAGTAAAAATACGGCGGTAAACGCCAGAAAACCCGGCACTTCCCGCAGGCTTTGCAAGATGCCTATTTCCACGCCGGTAAAACCCGCGCGCTCAATAACAAAATTATTTAACAACACCTGCCATAGCCCGAAGCAAAATGACATCACGAACATCATGATAAGCAGCAGGTTTTGTGGCGTTCGCCACTGCGGAGTCGGCGGCATTTGCCACTGAGGAGAAAGAACAGACATGGATCTTCCAACGGAGAGAAACGACAGCGCTTATGCTACCAGTTTTTTGGTTGCGTTAGGTAAGCAAAGTACCAGAGCAAAACACTCCCTTACAAAGCTCCCCCACGACAGATGTCATGTTCGCGTCGCCTATAAGACATAGGTGTTAGGGCAGCGCAGGAGCCAAAGCCGAAGCGGACATCCGGGGCGATAGCTTATCGCCACCTCCTATAGTTGAACGATATTCGAAACCGTCTCCACATCCGCACGCACTACGTATCGCAAAGAACCGCCAGGCGAAATCGCATCAAACGGATAGCAGGTCACCAACCAAACTGAATCTTCCTCCGGCCAATAGGCAAGCGGCGCTTTCGCCGAATCGACCACATCCGCCGCACTGACCAAATAGATTTTCCACTCCCCCTGGACATTCTGAATTCGCAAACGATCCCCGGCCGGACATTCTTTAAAAACGAGAAGTGCGTGTCGCGATGACCGCCGATAACCGTCGCCCCCAAGCCCGGCAACGCCGTTCCATCGACGTGGCCGGGGCCAAAGGCCAGCGCGATGCATTAAGCGCGTCGGAGAATATTTTGTTGTCCGTTGATGATGTTCTTCATTTTAACTACTCGATAGAGAAAGCCAGGGCTGCCATTGACTTTATTGACGCACCGGAAAATATAGAATCCGCGTTGACCGATATATTGAATCAGGGCGTTGCGTATCAAGACGATAAACAAAGCCGCTTTCTGGAGGATACAAAAAAGTTTTTAAGCAATAATCGTGTAAGTCATATCGCCAGCGAAGATGTTCGTTTGGGAACGGCAGCGCAGCAATACAATAATCAACTTCGGGAATCGCTTGATACCACAGACGCATCGGTGCTGGACGCCCGTGGCGTAGTTACCCGGTTGCTTACTCAACACACCGATCTTATTCGTTTTGATCTTGATAAGCTTGACGAGGCGTTTGCTTTCTACAAAAAGGATTCCGAGAGCTTTGCGAAAGCTTTGAACAAAGAATTCGGCACCCCGGTTGAGAGCACTGAGGTAGAAATAGATGACAAGCTGCTGGATATCGGTAGTAGTTATGCAGCAAGTGTGATTGGAGAAATTGAGAGGCACTTAGGTAAATAACATCTCGACGCTCAAGCGCTGCATTGCGTGCAGCGGGATTGCCATAAATCGCCTGCAGCGTTAGGGCGTGTTGATAGTAATTTTCCAACAGCTCGTCCTCTCGACTTCGACACCAGCGTGCCGGACATCCGTACCAAAAACTCCCCGGTGATTAATTCGCGTGCCGACAGGCAATATTCCAGGTTCCGACTAAAATATAACAATAATTTTAAAACAAGGAATCACCATGATCGCCCACCGACTAATCAAGCCAACCCTGCCCGCATTCCTTTTTTTGGCGCTTATTTCATCCTCAGTGACAGCAAAAAATACCGACAGTACCGCGAACAGGATTGATGTCGATATAGAATCACTTGACTGCGCTATCGAACCCAAAGCGAAAGACTCCACCGGGCTGCCGTTGCCCGGCTCCCTGCCCCTGGTCGATTACGAGAAAAAGCTGTACTCCTGGATACTGCACCGCAAGTACGCCAATCTGGGCTGGTGCCACGATAAGGAAGTGCGCGATACGGGTCCGTTTGTCGATGGGCAATACCACGGCACGCATCCGGCGGTGCTGATTTATTATTCTCCCGAGGTGATGAAATGGCTGATTGACCGCGAGAACGGTATCGATGGCGAGATTCCCGATGGCGCGATGATCATTAAGGAAATGTACGGCGCGCCGGCGCAGATTTACCGCGATATCCAGCGCATCAAGGGCGATAAGGAATACGAGAAGATGCGACTGCAACAGCTCTCTGACTGGACGGTGATGGTCAAGGACAGCAAAGCCTCCAGCGATGGCTGGTTCTGGGGCAGCGTCTCCGCGCCGACGTTGAAAAACGGCAAGTTGCAAAGCAAGAGGGAGGCGATTCAAGCCCAGTTGGATACCCGCGCCAATAACGATAAGGCGGGCTCGTATGTGGCGAACAACGGCGTCAGGCTGTCCGGCTTCGGCATGCCCTGCCTGCGCTGTCATGCCTCGGCGGCAAACGAGCTGACCTTTTCCAGCCTGCGCAATATTCAGGGTTTTAACGCCGAAGGCGATCCACTGCGGTTTCTGGATGACGGTTCGTGGCGCACCGCCAGCCATTTCGACAGTTATCCGCTATCGCTGTTATTGAAAGATCCGGAACTGAAGGCCGTGTTCGATATCCCGCCGCAACAATTGCCGTGGTCCACGCAACAAAGTGTGAAGGGTGTGACCGTCGATGCGTCGTTTAGCGAGCATGATCGCGATGCGATATTGGAAACGG
Organism: uncultured Cellvibrionaceae bacterium; assembly: GCA_964451365.1. Classification (GTDB taxonomy): domain Bacteria; phylum Pseudomonadota; class Gammaproteobacteria; order Pseudomonadales; family Cellvibrionaceae; genus CAYVIB01. The sequence continues at coordinate 41,175 of CAYVIB010000013.1, read as the reverse complement.
CTGACGCGAAGATCGCCGCAAAAAATAACGCTGGCAAAAAGGATTACGTTAATAACGCTTTCCTGAAAGCCTTTCCGCAGATACCGGAATTGAAAGCGTCGCAGATTAAAAAATTCCCGCGGCAGTGGCTCGACCATGTGGTGCAGAAAAGCGGTGAGCCCCGGGAGTATGTTACGTCGGATAATTGCATTGGCTGTCACGGCGGATTGAGCGGCGATACCTTCGGCACTACCATGTTTATTACCACCGGCCCGAACTACGGCGATGGCTTTGATATTTCCGAATACGGCGAGTGGCGCTGGTCGCCGATGGGCCTGGCGGGACGGGATCCCATTTTCCACGCGCAACTGGAAAGCGAAATGGCGATACTGGACGAGGACGGGAAGCATCCAGAAAAATCCGGTTTGAAAGGTCCGGTAAAAGAAACCAAGCAAGCCGTTACCAATACCTGCCTGAGCTGCCACGGCGCGATGGGCCAGCGTCAATTAACCATCGACGCGCATAACGGGCTGGACCTGGATGAAAATTTTAAGGTCGATTATTTCTATTACACCGAACAGTTGAGCAAGTCGGAGAAGCAAAGCGCCGAGGAAAAGAAATATCACGAGTACGGCGAGCTGGCACGCGAAGGTATCAGCTGCATGGTTTGCCATCGCATACAGGAGCCGGACGCGAAAGCCGTGGCGAGTTGGAATCCGCCCAAGGGCTGGGTGAATTCCACCATTCCCGATAAACAACTGGCGTATTTACTGTTCCACAATTCCACGGGGCGTTTCGACACCGCCAACGCCGACACGCTGTACGGCCCGTTCGACGTTGCGCAAAAACCGATGGAACACGCGCTTAATATCACGCCGACGAAAAACGATTTTATTAAACAATCGGAATTGTGCGGCACTTGCCACACGATCAACCTGCCCAATATCGGCTCCACCGATACAAGTTTGCCGGTGTTGCAGGCGGCGGAAGCCAACCCAGCCTTTGCCGAGTATCCGCACACCATTGAGCAGGCGACTTTTTTGGAATGGCAGAACAGTGCCTTCGCCAGCGGCGACACCGCGCAAAGCTGCCAGGACTGCCATATGCCATCCAGCTTCGACACCTACGATGGCGATATCGAGATTGAAAGCCTCGCCACAAAAATCGCCACCATCGAAGACAACACTTATCCCGAAGCGGACCACAGCCTGCCCGCGGACGAACTCGACGTGCCGCTGCGCGAGGATTACAAGCGTCACACCCACGTTGGCCTGAACGCCTTTCTGTTGACGATGTTCAAGCAGTTCGAATCCATTCTCGGTGTTGCACCGAAAAGCTATATGACGGGCGCGTCCCATGCCGGCGTTGACCTTGCCCTGGAGAGCATGAAAATTCAGGCGCGCGACGATACTGTCGCCATGAGCATCGACGAACTCGAATTCGACGGTAATACCCTGGTGGTCGATGTCACCGTCAGGAATAAAGTCGGCCACCGCTTCCCCAGCGGCGTGGCCTTCCGTCGTGGTTTTATCGAACTGCTGGTTAAAGACGGCGATACCGTCATTTGGAGTTCAGGGCGGACCAACGATGCCGGCGTTATCGTGGATAATGCGGGCAATCCCCTGCCCACCGAATTCCTGCCCGACGGCGACTGCGGGTATCCGCAAAACGTTCCCGCCGGTTGCTACCAGGCGCACCACCAGGTCATCACCAGCGATAAACAAGTGCAGATATACGAAGAGCTGAATCGGAACAAAGAGCAGGAATTCACCACCAGTTTCGTTCACCGCGTGCATATCGTAAAGGATAACCGGCTGCTGCCCGATGGCTGGCGCACGGCTTCTTTCTTCAAACCCCAGGGTGAGGTGATGTACCAGTTTATGGAAGCCACCGACCCGCACTTTGTCGGCGACGATCCTGATTACAGGGACCAGGGCGCCGGTTTCGTCGGCAAGGATTCCTTGCAGTACCGCGTCGACCTGCCCGCGCAGTATCGAGGTATAGCGCTTACAGTGGAAGCCACGATGTACTACCAGGCCATACCGCCCTACTGGCTGAACCAGCGTTTCGACCTGGCACCCGATGGCGAAGCCACGCGTCGGTTGTATTACCTGGCGAGTCGTTTGGATCTTGAAGGGACGGTTCTTGATCAGTGGAAGTTTAAGATAGATACTGCGACGGGTACGGCGCAGCCGTGACAGATGAGTGACGTTAGGTGTCTAATTAACCGAGAGCCTTTAACCAAGGGAATATAACAATGAGAAAATTACTGCTTTGCATACTACTTATTTCACAGGCTGCAGCTGCCGAATATCTGGTCACAGATGCAACTGTCGTTGAAATAGGAAATACAGCGGGCAACGCGGATTTATTTTACGTTGAAACAAGTGGAGGAGCGGGCCCCTGCGCAAACCAACAAATACGATTTAAGCTAAGCAACGCAGGCAGCCCCGAAATCTTCAACAGGGCTTTTAGCATGGCACTAACAGCGTACGCTTCCGGGGCGAAGGTTTCTATATATGACTACCACGAAATTCAGAGCGATTGTGATCATGCAGAAGGCTTTAAACTCGTTAAATAATGTATAGCAAAGAATGGCAGGCGTAATCAGCGAAAGCGACAAGAAGTTCACTTCCGATTTGTTGATTAACACGACCTCGCTCGGCCTGGAGTTCCACGACCACATCATTATCGGCAACGGGAAGTACTTTAGCTTTGCGGAGGCAGGGCTTATGAGGAAGTTAAAGCTTAAAATACCCAAACAGCGTTAAAATGGCCAAGATAAGCTATTGTCCAACCGAAGCAAAAAAGTATTGAATCACTTTCTTACGAATTACGAGCATCAGAAATAGAACATGTATAATAACAACACCAAAAATACGGTGATTCTTGGAGCGGCCATAGTTTTCATACTCATATTCTGGAGCTATCAGGAATTTATTAAGAGCTACGAATTAATAGAAAGTGCTAAAGATCCCATTGCCTCTATAGAACGGGGAAAATCAGACGCAACTAATGATTTCAATAACGGCGATGTCAGGTTTAAGCAGTTTAAAAGTGATATTCCTGGTATCAAAAAATCGGAGCTGGAAAGTGAGTTTAAAGTTTACGCGCCGTATACGGGTCTTTGGTGCGGATTCGAGTCATACATAGAGGACATTGGCTTAAAATTGTCTGGCTACGAGTATAATTTTTACTATGTTCACTCTTACAATATTGAGCTTCGTAGTCTTATTGATGTGGCGGAAAGATGAAAGTATTGAATCTTTAAGCTGTCACCTTATAACAACAATTTAATTTTCCCTGAACTTACCATCCAAACACCACGGTCCGATGCTATTGCCAGATCGATTTTGTGCAACAAGTTGAGATATGGGTGAATTGCCACAGGCATAGGGCTTACTATATGGGTAACTGTTAATGCCGAAATAGTTGCTCCTTCAGGCAGTTCATTCCCGGATTTGGCCAGCACAAGGCACGACTTTGATAACGGCATTATGTCTATAACTTCTGACGTGGCCTTGGTTACACTTACCTTTACATGGCCACCAACCTGAACCAACTTAGGGTCCGTCGTTGCAGCCAGCACATAGACATCCCAGATTTCGCTATTTTGGGACGGTATAACAACAGTGTTAAATCGCTCAGAACAAGAGTTAGCTCCCTGTTCGAGCGCCGCAATTCGTGCCTTGATCATTGATATTTCATTTTCAGAAGGCTCTCTGGATGGTTCCAGATTTATGACAGGAGATCTTGTCGTTGAATATATGACATCAGCGAAAACGGAAAAACTCTCGTTATTTTTTTCATAAAACGATACGGTGAAGTCATCACCATTAGAATGCGTCACCCACCCAACAAAGTTTGGGTAATCAGCGGGATTTACCTGGCTAAGCAAAAGGTCTGTTGCGTTTGCGGCGCGTATATCTTTTTCGTATATCAGCCGACCATCAGCCTCGACTTGAGAGATATAAGCTTTTTCCTCCTTACTCAATGGCTTGGATGCTTCACGTTCAGGCTTATCGATACTGCGGGTGCTAGCGCAGGAACACAGCGCAAGACAGATTGCTAATAGTAATAACTTTCTCATACATTCTTCGACTTATTTGATTAGCTGGAGATAGTCAGATTTAATATTTTCATCTATGACTACGCCACGATTACCACCGTACAATCTATTATTTTCGTCTTTTCTCGGACCTGATATCCAATACTCTTCACCGCTTGTTACTTCATAGTAATTGGATTTAAAGCCCGCGCCTTTGAGACTTTGAAATCTAAGACCACGATAGTATAAGGTCTTACCGGATTTAGAGAAATACACTCGACCGATACGCGCATCACCTTCCAGTCCGCGGGACTTATTCTCTATGTACATTATCCGAGAGCGCTCTATTTTATATTCCTTCGGCGACGTAAAATCTTCGTCCGGATTTATGCTCCAGTATTTGATTTTTCTTTCAATATCCATTATCTATCCACACCTACCTTAGGGCGAACTGTTCACAACTGTAAAATTAATCAGTTCCACCATTTCCTGATCCCCTTTCATTCTTGCCAACTGCAGAGCCGTCTGGCCGTAGGCGTTGGCCAGATCAATCTCCACGCCCTGGGCAATTACCGCTTGCGCTTTTTCCCGACGCCAATCGACGGGAAGGAAAGAAAGCACCAGACTTGAAAGCAGTGTATTCCCGTGCTTATCCCGATAGCCTACATTCAGGCCTCTGGCGGCAAGCGAATTCGCCAGGCGAACTTTTTTCAGGACCAGCGCGTGAATTGATTCTTCCGATTCACCGGCCGACGGCACCACGAGGGAAACCGCACAGGCAAAAAGGTGGGAGTTCTGCGCCGGGATATTCGATTCAAGCTGGGAGACATCCAATTCGCCGTATCTGGCACTTTCGCACTCGTCGTTGGTATCTTGAGGGCTTGTAACAGAAGAGTCAGAGTAAGCGTATCCCACTAAACCGAACAAGCAGAGTAAAAACGTGGCCGAGTTATGGGAGATTTTCACTGTGGTCTCCTCCATTTGGGTCAAAAGCCAAGCTGCCGGAGGGGGTCTGTCCGGCATTTTTTGCACATTGAATTTTAATATAGAGATCGGTTGTAACATAGCGGATGGGCCGCTTTTGCTGGCATCGAAAATCGCTACATGCAATCGCTTTTACTGTAGCAGCGCTTATGCCGCCACCATCGCCTGGATGTCCGCTCCGCAAACATAACGCTCCGCAAACATGACACGCATAACAAAAAGTCTGTTCCAGACATATTTTCTTTTTTGCTTACTTTTACCGATAAAGTGGCCGAACGAGTCTGGATACTGACTCGTGGCGGGTACGAGGGAGGGAAGAACCCTTTCGATTATTTGATAGTCGGAGACAACCGGGAAAAAAGTTAAAGTTGCCCAACGAAGCCCGCACTGTAATAGCCCGTTAAGCCGAGATAAAAATCGTGACCAATCTGCGGATTTTGGCTTTAGTAAATTATTTCCTCCGCCTGCATCACCTTCACCCGATCTTCCGAAGCCGTGGTGGTTTCCACATCCTGGTACATCTGCTTCTGCACTATCGCCTCGCTACCGACGTTGATCACAACCCCCATCGATTTGGCGTGTATATTGAAATTTTCATCCTCCAGGGCAACCGTTAGCATCAGGTAATAACGACCGGGCGCGGTGGCGTAGAATTTGACGGGGATGTCTATTTGCCGGGTGTTGGTGTCAATGATAAATTCATTTTCGGTATCGGTATCCACCAACACAATCTGGTCGTCGGGCTCGAGGGTGACCGCCAGTATTCCCGAGTCGTAATGGGAGACGTCCAGCTGAACGTTGATTTCGGTTTCGATATCCGGCTCGACGGAAAACTGTTTTACACTGGTAATGTAAATTGGCGCGGAAGGTTTTCCAATGGCGAATGCCGGGTTGGATAAACCGGGCGCCAGTACCGACAGGATAATTAGCAACACAAGGGATCGCCGCATACGCAGGGAATCAATCAGTTTATCGTAATACTGGAACATATCGTCCCCCCGGAACCCGAATCATCTATATTCTGATCTTCGTAATATTCCAGAACGTAGTCACCCGCGCTGGCGGGATTGAACATTCTGGTTACGCTGCTACTGGCGGAAAAATCTATTACTTCAACAACATCTCCGGCAAAGTAAACAACAACCGTGCCATTGGCGTTACCACCGGTGCGGTTAAGGAAAGAGAGTTGCAGTTCCCGCATTCCCGCCTGGTCAATTGGCAGCAGGAAAAACTCCCGGTTATCCAGCTTGTTGTATTCGCCGTAAGGGTTGCCTGTGCAAAAGCTGATATTTTCGCCAAGGCTAAGTCGTCGGTACACCGGCAGGTTGCGATCCAGGCCACCATCGTTGGTTTCATTTTCACCAAACGGGCCGGTTCCGAAAATACTATGACTCTCCATCAGGTTATTAATTTCCGCCTCAATCTCACTATTGGTGACTTTTTTTAGCTCGTCGATAAAAAGATAAATGGTGTTAAACGCCGAGCTTTGCCGGAATGACGGGGAAGTCATGGCCGCGTGTATCGGCGCGTAGCCGAGCGAGACATCGTCGGCGTTTTCGTTGTTCTGGTCGAAAATGTCGAACAGTATCTGTTGCACGGCATTTTCGTTGTACCAGCCTTGGGAGTCGAAAGCGTTCGTTTCGAGGGAAAAGCGCGAGGCGATACTCTGCCCCTGGCCGGCGGAATCCACGTAAAATTCCGTATCCAATACAATGCCGGAAAAGGCGTTACCCCACCCTTCGCTCATCGCCACTCGCGGGTCCAGGAAATCTTCGATAATGCTGTGGTTGCCACCGATATTGTCGGCCCGCCAGATTGTGTGTTCGAGATAGTGGGCGAGCTCGTGCACGATAACGCTGGGGTCGTATTCGTCGGTATCGTTGTCGGCATGGCCAAGCACGTAGATAGCGTTTTCATTCGGGAAATAGGACGAAGTGCCGATTTCCCCCATGGAGGGTTCGCCCGATACCGCGCGGTTGTCCACGCTCCAGCGCACTTCCGCGTAACAAAGGTCGATGGTTGGATCAACGGCGGTAAGTAAATCGACCGCGGTATAGAGCGAGTCGAGGATGGCAAACGGCGCCGCGGTTCGGGTGGCAACATATTCGTTGGTGCTTTCGTCCCACCCAGCGGGAGCGAACAGGTCGCGACCGCTGTCCACCGTGCCGCTGGAAATCAGGCTGCCATCCAGGGCGTACAGAATATTGCCATCGGTGTTGTCGGTAACGCGGAACCAGTAGTGCGCGCCCTGGCTACTTTTGATTTCCGCCAGCACGCGCACGCGCACATCGGTATTTTCCGGCGCGCCCAGGCTGTACTGGCCGTTGGAGTCGGTGCGGGTTTCACGCAGCACTTCGCCGTTTGCATTCAGTAGCTGCACGGTGGCGCCGCGAACCGGGCGCGGTTCGGCGGCGAGATAATCGAGAGCGCCGTTGGTGTCCCGGTGCGGTACGTATTCATAGGTAATGAAACCGCTGATGGTAACATCCGCCGCCGGGTTCAGCGGGGTCGTGTCGGGTTCCGGGGTTGTACAAGCCTGTGACGGTGGAGGAGTTGGAGTCGGCCTGGGAGTTGTGTCCGCCGCATCCCTGCCGGAGCCGCCGCCACAACCTGCCAAAAAAACCAAAAAGCCAACCGCCAGGTAATTCTTTGAAAATAGTGGATGCGGTAAACGCAGCATTAAACAGCTTTCCTTCTTTAAGACATTTTTTAACCATAGGCTAAAAGCCGGGGGATTAATAGCGACTGGTTTAAGGAAACGCTTACGGTTTGCCGGCAACGAGAAAAAACTCGCGGTTGCCATCGCCTCCCTCTATGACACTGTCCAAGTAGTTCTCGACCCGCAGGCCCAGCGAGGAAACCTGCTCGCATATTTTGTGCCGCACCTGCGGGTACAGGGCCGCGTCCCTGACCAGGCCGCCCTTGCCTATGCCGTCGCGCCCCACTTCGAACTGCGGTTTAACGAGGCTGACAAGCCGGCCGCCCGGGCGCAGCAGTGATGGAATGCCCGGCAGGATGAGAGTTTGGGAGATAAAGGAAACGTCCATCACCACCAGGTCGAAGCCCCGGGGTGAGTGGGACAGGAGTTGGTCCGTCGGCAGGTCACGGGCATTGATGCCCTCCAGGCACACTACCCGTTCGTCCTGTTTTAGTGTTGGCGATAGTTGGTCGTGGCCGACATCGATACCCACCACCAGGCCGGCGCCCTGCTTTAGCAGACAGTCGGTAAAGCCGCCGGTGGACTGGCCGATGTCCAGGACAGTGCTGTTTGTTACATCAATTTGTACCGTTTGCAGCGCGCCCTCAAGTTTAAGGCCGGCGCGGGAAACGTATTTTTGTTCTTCGCCAGGGGTGACTTTAAGTTCGATTGCTTCGTCGAATTTTTGCGAAGGCTTGGTTGGCGTTATCCACTGGCCGGAGGAGAAAGCTTCCACCTGACCGGCGGCAATCATTTTTTGCGCCTGGGTGCGGGAGGTGGCCAGGTTTTTTTGCACCAGCAGGGAGTCCAGGCGTTGGGGGGGCATGTTTTGGCTCTGTGTTGTTTAACGGAGTTATAACCCCCTCCCGGCCTCCCCCTTGAAAAGGGGGAGGAGCATTTAACCCCCTTCCCAATGGGGGAGGAGCAATAAACTCCCTCCCCTTTTTAAGGGGAGGGTTGGGGTGGGGTTATTTATTCCTGATTATTTCCAATTCGTTTCCAAATCCTTTTTTAGATTTTCTATCGCGGTTTTCTCCGCTTTAATTTTTTTTGTATATTCCCGGTCAATTCGCTTGATGTCCTGATCGATCTTTTTTTCATATCTTTTACCGGCAATGTTTTTCGCGGCAAATTGCCGTTGGTAACGCAGTTCGGCAATCAACCTTTCTCTTTCCGCCTGCAGGCGGCCTAGTGTTTCCTGGTGCTTTTCAATTTTTCGGTTTACTTCACGTTCCTTGTTTGCGTATTTGACGTTGTCCCAATTGCCTTCGCTGTCGAATTTAATACCATCGGTGGCATCGCGCACTTCGATTTTTTCCGCCGTGTCACCGCAGGGACGCTGGCTGAAAAGGGTTTTGCCTTTTTCGTCGATGCATTTGTAAATTTCGTCCGCGAATATTGCAGGTGATAATAAAATTAAAATTAACAGTAGTAATTTTTCCATAACCCTTTTCTTTTTGTAGAGCGGGTAAGTGAAACGTCACCCGCCGAACCGTAAAAAATTTGGCGGGTGGCGCCCGAAGTGTCGAACCACCGCTTACCCGTCCGACGAACAAAACCCATTTTTAAAAATACCAGGACAGCTTGGCGAGCACCTGCGCGTCGTAAGAAAAATATTGGTCCGTCACACCGGTGCGGATGCCGCGGAATTCCGATCCGTCACTGCCCGTGGGAATACTGGCGGCAAACAGCCACTGTAAATTCTGCTTCCAATTGTACTGCGCCGAAAGTTGTACCAATGCGGACGAGTCGTGCAAATTGGCAAAAATATTCGGCGTAAGCAAAAACAGCGGCGTCAACTCCACGGTGACGGACATGGCCAGGTAATCCCGGCCCAGGGCGTACAGTTCACCGCGTTCTATTCGTTCGAGCAGGTCGGGTCGCGCCAACAGGTCGGTTGCGCTGTTGATATCCGACAGACCGAAATCGTTGTGATAAAACTCAGCGATGCCGCTGAAGTTTTTCTCCCACCACACCCACGAGTAGGACAGGCCCGCCACGTAGGAAGTATAGGCATTTTCGCCGGTGTCGGTGTAGACAATATCTCCGCTTACCACGGCGCCGCCCAAGGCGGTGTTGCCGCCGATGCCTAACACAGTGTCGTCGTAGTGCGATGCAGCCAGCAAATCCAGTTCGGAACCACCAAACTCTGAGCTGCCAAGCAACGCATGATATTTAACGGCCAGCGAACCCTGTTCCGCTTCCACATCGCGGCTCGACGGATCGCGGCGAAACACGGAGACCAGTTGAATATCGTGGCCGTTGTCGCGCAGGTACTGCGAATACAACATGTCGTCGCCGGTTTTGTATTCCTTGTCGAACAAGGTGGGGTCGAAGGGGTTGAAAATATCCATCGGCGTGAACAGCAAACCGTTACCCCAGGAGATGGCCTGGCGACCGAAGCGGGCAACAAATTTTTCGCCGGTGTAGCCTGCGTTAAACCGGTCGAGCCGGTGGACCAGCGCGTAGTCGTCGTTCTCCTCAATGGTGTCAGCCAGATCGAACAGGCGTGTGCGGTCGGACGGAAGCGGCGCGGTGCCGAGCAAACCGGTTTGCGCCGCGGGCAATTCGCGGCCGTCGCCATAAACTCCCATCAGTTGATAGGCCACATTGAAATCCCAGCGGCTATCGCCGGATGGCGCGGCGGAAAAATTGAAGCGGGAGTCGAGGGTATGGTCGAGCGCATCGCTACCGGCGTATTGTCTGAATACGCTGTCGGCGGGATAGCGGGTGTAGGCGGCCTGGTATTTTAAATGGCCGGACCAGTCGATATCGGCGGAGTCGGACTGACTCCGCGCCGGCAGAGCGACAATCGCCAGCATTATCAACAGAGCAAATTTATTCCGAGCCTTTGCGCGCTTCATCCGAAACAATTTTTCCATCCACCATTTTGATCAGTCGTTTCGCCCGCTGCATGACGCGCTCGTCGTGGGTGGCGACGATAAACGTGATGCCGTGGTGCTCGTTAAGTTCGACGAACAAGTCCATCAGGTGACCGGCGGTGACGGAGTCGAGGTTGGCCGTTGGCTCGTCCGCCAGCACCAGGGCCGGTTCGGAGACGATAGCCCGGGCTACCGCTACACGCTGTTGCTGGCCGCCGGAGAGCTGTTTGGGTTTGCGATTCTCCAGTCCCTCCATGCCGACTTCGCGCAGGATGTCCGACACTTTTTTGCTTCGCTCTCCCGCCGGCACGCCCTGCAGTTGCATGACAAACTCGATATTCTCCTTGGCGGTGAGCACCGGCACCAGGTTGTAGGCCTGGAAGACGAAACCGATATGGTTCAGGCGCAGGTCGGCGAGCTCACTCTTGCTGAGCTTTTCCAGGTACTGCCCCGCCAGGTAAACGCTGCCCTCGTCCGGCTTGTCGAGGCCGCCGATCACGTTCAACAAGGTGGTTTTGCCAGAGCCGGACGGGCCGGACAAGCAGAGGAATTCGCCCTTCTCCACCATCAGGTCCACGCCGTGCAGGCCGTAGATGGTGGCCTCGCCCTGGATGAATTTTCGCACCAGGTTTTTGCATTCAACCGCGCTCATTTTTTTATTCCAGTTTCTTCGTTTTGAGGGGCGGGTAAAAAACGCCGCCCGCCATCACGGGTAAATTATGTTTTGGTCATTGCGTCCACCGGTTTATAACGCGACGCCACCCAGGCCGGAAACAGGCTGGCCAGCAGCCCAAGCACGATAACGACGAGGTTGGCCATGACGATGTCCTTTATTTGCAGCGACGGGTACAGCACACTGCTCGCGCCCATCATTTCCATGCCCTGGGCCACCGCCGACACGTCTATGCCATCTTCCAGGGGTTTAATCGCCAGCCACGCGGCGCCGGTGCCAATCGCCAGCCCCAGCGCCAGCAGGAACAGCGCCTCCACCAGGATCTGCGACAGTATCTGGCGCGGCCGCATGCCCAGCGCCAGCATCAGGCCGATTTCGCGCACCCGCTCGAACACCGCCATAAACAGGGTGTTGATCAGGCCGAACGACAGGGCGACGAAAATCACCACCATCCACACGAGGACGAAGCCATCCATGGTGGCGAGCATGATGCCCAGGTAAGCGTCCAGCTCATACCAGGGTAGCACTTCCAGCGCGTCCGGCGCCGCCGCCCTGATGCGCCGATACAGGTTGTCGGTATTGCGATAATCGTCGCCGATCGCTTCAATTTCCGAGATCATACTGCCCATGTCCAGGAATTTTCGCGCGGCTTCCATACCGATGAAAACGTAAAGTTCCTCGGTGGCATTGAGCGAGGCTTCGTAGATGCCGACGATGCGAAAGCCGCGGTCGACGATATTGTTTTGCGGGTCCTGGCTCATCAGTACCACGCGCTTGCCCAGTTCGGTATCCAGTTCCCGCGCGAGTTGCTGGCCGATAATCAGGCCGTCGTCGGAGGGAGATTCAAGATAGCGCCCGGCGGAAATGCCGGAGGCAATAAAGGAAAGTGGCGCCTCGCGCTGAGGCCGGATACCCATAAGGGTAACGCCGCGCGACTCGCGCTCACTGCTGATCATCGCCGGCACCCGCACACGGGTGGTCCAGGCCTTGGCGGTGTCCAGCCCGTCCATCATTTGCTCTCCCGGCGGCGGCATGCTGTTGGCGATGCTCGGGTCGCTACGATATTGGGCGTGGTGGACCTGCACGTGGCCGACAAAGGTCTCGGTGCCGGTTTTCACCATCTGCCCCACCATGCCGCGCATCAGGGCGGTCATAAAAATCATGGCCCACACCCCCAGCGAGATGGCTGCCAGGATAATGATGGTGCGCCGGTGATTGCGCCACAGGTTGCGCCAGCCGAGCGTGATCACCACTTTCATCAGGGCGCCTCCATGGCCTGCACCGGTCGCAGGCGATGCAGCCGCAGGGCCGGGTACAGCGCGGCAAGCAGGCTGGCGGCAAAGATAAACACCGGCCCGGCAAACGCGGAAATAAAGCTGAGGGGCGGATAGATACGGCTGGGCAGATTGAATTTGGCCGACATCTCGTCCATGCCGGGATAGCTGAAACCCACCTGCGACAGCCACGCCACCAGGGCCGCACCGAGAAGCACGCCCCCCAGCAGGCCGAGCAGCGCCATCAATGCCGTTTCCGCCATCACCAGGCGGCCAAGGCGGCCGGGCTTAAGGCCCAGGGCCATCATAATGCCGTACTCCCTGGTGCGTTCCAGCACCGACATCAACTGGGTGTTCAGCACGCTGAAGGCCACCAGCACAATCAACAGGCCGTACATAAACCAGCTGCTGATCATGTCCGCCTGGATGGATTGCTTCAGTTCCGGTTGCAGCGCATCCCAGTCCAGCACGCGGATATCCGGCTGCTTTTCCTCCAGGTACCGGTCGATAAGCCGTGTTATTTCCGCTTCCACCAGCGGCACCTGTTCAAGCTCGCGCGTCATGATCACCACCCGGTGAATCTCGTCGCGCATGCTGAAAACGGACTGGAAGCTTTGCAGCGGCATCTGCGCCAGCGCCCGGTCAAGCTCGGTAATATTGGATTCGAAAATCCCCACCACGGTGAGAATGGCGGCGGCGGTGGAGCCGTCCCGGCCGCTGCCGAATATGGTGATCTCATCTCCCGGCGCCACTTTGAGGTTGCGCGCCAGCACGCTGCCAAGCACTACTTCGTCCGCGTTGGGGTCGCTCAGGTAACGTCCCTCCACCACCAGGCCCGGCAGGTTGGACACCGCCTTTTCCTGTTGTGGCTGCACGCCAATAATCTGGATGCCGTAGCTGCGCTCGGCGCTGGAAGCCAGGGCAAAACCCTCCGCCCGCAAGGCGGCCGCCGCGACGCCCGGCACGGCGCGAAGCTGTTGAATAAACTCACCGCTCACGGCAAAACTGTGGTTGATGCGCTGCTCGTCCAGGTATTTGTCGTGCTGTATCTGGAGGTGGCCAGACAGCACCCGCAGGCCGTTTTCCACCATCATGCGGTAGGTGCCCAGTTGAATGGACACCATAAAGATCAGCAGGATATTGGAAAAAATCATCGCCCCGGTGGTGAGCCAGGTACGGCGCGGGTGTCGCCACAGGTTGCGCCAGGCGAGGCGGATTCCGATCATGAATCAGTCCCGCGGGTTGCGAAGGTTGGAAAGGGTGAAGACGTTATCGTTCAGCGATACCTCAAAATCCACTTCCTGCACGGTGACTTCGGTCCATTTTTCCTTCTCTTCCATGTCCACCATGCGCTGCTGCTGCGCCACGGCACGACCGTCCATCTCCTCGATATTCAGAGTCTCCATCACTTTCACCAGTTCATTGTCCTGGTCGTAAAACTCCTCGCGCATCATGACAAAATCGTCGCGGATGGTGAGCACCTGGCGCCCCCACACCACGGCGGCGGTTTCGTGGGGAACGGATTCGATTTGGTAAACGGTATGGCCGTCCTGCTCGCGGGTTTCCAGCAGTGTGTGGGTATATTCTTCCACAATGTCGTCGGATTTGGCGATATCGCGGTTGGAAAAATCCGAGCCCATCCAGCTCTGGCCCATCATCGACGACGGCACTTTGATGACCCGGTTAACCTTGGGCGAGAAAGTCCACATGGCGTTGTCGATCAACAAAGTACCGGTACCCGCGTCCTTTTTCGGCGCGGTGACGCGCACCAGTGAATGTTTTTCCCCCAGCGTCCAGGCGCGCATGGACATGGACCGCTGCCAGTCGGGGCGGTGGATGGTCATGGTCATTTCGGAATAGGAGCTGCTGCCGCGCCAGGCGTCGATGGCTTGTTTAACGATGTCGGTGGCGTCGGGCCCGTCAGCGCTTGATGGCGACTCGGCACGGGCGGTTGCCACCAGTGTGAGAAGAAAACCCGCTAGGAAACACTGCAATTTGCCGTTCATGACGATCATGTCAACTCCATGTTGGGTTGAATCGGACTCACGCGCTATTGTACGTTGTGGGAAAGGACACCACTACCATCTCGAACAATTTTAAACAATAACAATGGAAACGCCGAAACCCTTCCATTTCCCTCACGGACCTCTACTGGGCTGACGCTTCGGGCGCCACCCGCCATCTCTAATTCCGCAAGAATCGGTTCGCCTAGCAACAACAAAATCTCCATAGTTAATTTATTTTTAACAACAGGAGATTTTTCAAATGAGTAATTTATCCGGCAAAGTCGCCATTGTGTCCGGCGCAAGTTCAGGTATTGGCTACGCAACGGCTCGTTTATTCGCACGGCAAGGCGCACGCATTATTGCTATTGCGCGACGGCGCGAAAAACTCGATCAGTTGATTGAAGATATCAACGGAAACGGAAGAGTCGCCATCGCCCTGGCCGGTGATGTACGGGATGAGAACTTGCATCGCGAATCCGTTGAAATGGCTGTTACCGAATTTGGCGGTTTGGATATTGCCGTTAACAACGCAGGCACGATGGGAAGGCTGTGCGGCTTAGTAGACATGTCGCTAGCGCAATGGCAGGAGGTTATCGAAACAAATTTAACCAGCGCATTTCTCGCCGCCAAACACCAGATTCCCGCGATGCAAAAGCGCGGGAGCGGTTCGGTTATTTTTGTCTCGTCATTTATCGGTTATACCGCAAGCATGCCCACCATGTCCGCCTATGCCGCAAGTAAAGCCGGCCTTATCGGGCTGACGCAGACACTGGCGGTGGAACACGGAACGGAAAATATAAGAGTGAACGCACTGTTGCCCGGCGGCACGGATACGCCCATGGCTCGCGAGGTAAACGGTTCACCGGAAGCCATCGAGTTTGTCAAAAAACTTCACGCGCTAAAGCGCATCGCCACGCCGGAGGAGATCGCCAAATCCGCTTTATATCTTGCTTCCGATGCATCGAGTTTTACCACGGGTACCGCGCTGCTTGCCGACGGCGGTGTGTCAATTAACAGAGTCTAAAGAGATTTCAACCAGAACATCATCGGATGGGAAACCTCTTCCGTGCCGCCCACTTCCTTCCAGGGAAGAGTCGCGACCAGGTCCGGTCGCGGCCGGTACCCGAAGTGTCGCCAGATATCATCCAGTGGTTGGTAGTTATTCGGCCGCATCGGGTGATCGTCCGGCCGGACCACCCCGCAAAAACCGATGGTGGTGAAAGTGCCGAAATTGCGGGCGAAATTTTCCCGTTCAGCAAAAAAAATTTTGTAGATTCCCCGCCCACGATATTTCGGTAATAAAATCGATTCGCCGCAGTAAAACAGGGTTTCGGGGTCGATATTATTATCGATGAAAGGCTGTTTGAACTGCGCCGTCTCGTGCGCCATTGGCACGGCGGTGGAGGCGCCGATAATTTTTGTCCCGTCGAAAGCCAGAACCGCCATTGCCGCGCCGGAGGCGATATAGGTTTGCAAATAGCGCTGTTCGTATTCCTCGGTTCCTTCGTAGAGGTAGGGATACTCGCGGAACACGGTTATGCGCAGGCAGGCGAGGTCCGACAGGTATTTTTCGATTCCGCTGCTGTTGACGGTTTTAATTGAGATGGATAAAGTCAAAGCGCATCACTGCTGTTGTTGTTTAACGATGGAATCTTCTTTTTTGACTTTTTCCGTCACAGGCTTTCGTTTTTTCTCCAGGTTTTCAGAGATACCTTCGGCGATTGATTCCGACGCGCTTTTTCTGGAATCTCCATGGATTTCGTGAACGGATTTTTTTATACAGTCATTACCGGCAATGGGTTTACCGTGCTTGTCCTTACAATAATCCGGGTGCGAGACGGTTTCCACAATTTCCCGGTGCTCGTCGTCGGGGCCGGCGGGAATGTCGTTTGCGTTGGCTATGGCCACCGCCGAAAACAGAACAGGCACAATCAGCTTTTGCACTTTCCTTTCCATCCAATATCCTCCCCAATAGGTGGCTTACAGTGAATCTATTTCGTCTCTCAGCCGACTTTTCTTGTCGGTAATAATCTGCTCGAGCGTGCGAATTCGTTCCTCAAGCTGTTCGACCCGCTCGCTCAACTCGCTGTCCCGGTCGCGCGACTTCTGTCGCGCTTTGGTGATATCGCTAATCGCCTTGCCCGCCGCGGTAATGGCGACGATCGCCACAATCATGGAAAATACATCCATCCGTTTTCTCCTCTAACGTTATTTTTATTGTTACTTCTTAATTAACTATTATTTATTTTGCTGGTTTTGATCGGGTTCTTGCCTATCCACTCCACCCGGTACAAATCCCGGCGCCGGTCCAGGTAATTGCGCACCGAGCCTTCGTTTTGCAGCTCTTTCAGTTTTTCAAAATCCAGGTCGACGATCAGGGTCATTTCCGTATTCGGCGTGGTTTCGGAAACGATGGCGTCGTGCGGAAACGCGAAATCCGACGGTGAAAATACCGCTGTCTGGCCGTACTGGATATCCACATTATCCACCTTCGGCAGGTTGCCGACGCTGCCGGCGATCGCCACGTAGCATTCGTTTTCAATCGCCCGCGCCTGGGCGCAGCGGCGCACGCGCAGGTAGCCATTTTTGGTGTCGGTCCAGAAAGGAACGAATAATACCTGAATTTCCTCTTCCGCCAGCAGGCGGGTGAGTTCGGGAAATTCCACGTCGTAACAGATCAAAATACCGATGCGGCCGAAGTCGGTGTCGAAGGCCTGCAGCTCGTCACCGCCCTGCATAATCCAGTCGCGCTTTTCGTGCGGCGTGGGGTGCAGTTTGTATTGGCTGTCCACCCGGCCATCCCGGTGGCAAAGGTAGCTGACGTTATACAGTTCCTGGTCTTCGATAATCGGCATTGAGCCGGCGATGATGTTGATGTTGTAGGAAATGGCCAAACGCGATATTTCCGCCAGAATTTCACCGCTGTACGTGGCCAGGTGCCAGATGGCATCAATGGATTCCTCGTTGTCGGACAAACCCATCAACGGCGCATTAAAAAACTCGGGGAATACCGCCACGTCGCATTTATAGTCGGACAACGCGTCGATAAAATATTCCACCTGCTGCAGCAATTCGGCCACGTTCTGGAAATAACGCATCTGCCATTGAACGCAGCCAATGCGGGCCTTGGTTTTTACAGCGCCGATCAGTTTCGGGTTTTCCGGGTCGTAATAAATATTGTGCCACTGCAAAAGCGTGGCGTAGCCCCGGGAATCCTTGTCCTCCGGCAGATACGCTTTTAATACCTGCTTGACTTCAAAACCGTTCGATAACTGGAAGGTGAGAATCGGGTCGTAGAAATCCTTCGACTTCACCTGTTCGATATATTCGTAAGGCGACATCTTATCGACATGGTCTTTGTAACCGGGGATACGGCCGCCGGCCATGATCGAGCGCAGGTTCAGGTTGCGGCACAACTCCTTGCGCGCTTCGTACAGTCGGCGGCCCAGGCGCAATCCGCGATATTCCGACGATACAAACACATCCACGCCATAAAGCACATCGCCGTTCGGGTCGTGTGTGGTCAGGTAGGCATCGCCGGTAATTTCATCGTAGGTATGCTTATCGCCAAACTGCTCGTAATCGACAATGACCGCGAAGGCGGCGGCAACGACCTTGCCCTTGTCTTCGATACAGATCTGCCCCTCCGGGAAGGTCAGCAGTTGGGCCCGGTATTTTTTTTCCGGCCAGGCACCGCCAACACGGCCGTATATATCGTCCATCAGATCCTTGATGTCGGAAAAATCCTCCGGGCGCAGGTGACGAAGCACCAGGCGGTGCTCATCGGGTTCCTGCAGGTTTTCAATTTCTTCATCGGACATATAAATACTCTATTGCTTGCTGTGCCGGTGAATTTTTGGTTGCCTTTCGACTATGTTCCGGGACTATTCGTCTCCAGAACTATCTATTTCCAGGGCTATCTATCTCCAGGACTATCTATCTCCAGGATAGTCCGGTGGCATCACCAGTTGCCCCTCCTCGCCGGACACATGGAAGTCGGTCAGTTTTCCGACCACGCGGAACCGCCGGCGCGGATTGATAATGGCCGGTCTGCCCAGGAGCAAATTATTCGGATACACGATTATTTCGCGATCTTCGGTAATCATGGTGGCATTAAACAGGTTTATCTCGGAAATATAGGCTTCCAGGTAGTTGTCCCCGTCGAATACGCGGATAAAATTTCCCCGCCGGTAGGATGGGTGCATGAGTAAGACAAAAAAAGCGGTGATATTGCTCAAAATTGACCAGTTGGCGAATAAAGCGACACCGGTAAGGGTAATCACCGTGGTCGAGATCACCAGCAGGCCGTTGAAGTCCACCCCCCATATCAACAGCAATGCGGCGGCGGCGATAAAGCCGCCTATCCACTGCACGGTGTGATGTGCCTTATCGGCTGATTGCTGTTTGAATCGGCTGCGGTCAACCCCCCGCTCAATCTTCGGCAGTACCAGCTTTGTCAGCAGAAGATAAATAACAACAACAATGGCCGAGGCTATCAGGTTCATTTGATAGGTGGTAAGCGTGTAGATAATGGGCCCTAACAGCCAATCGAATGACATTTATTCACTTTCTCCGGAAATTGGCGCTATCGCCTGAAATTGGTCGGCTTTTCCAGCGTGTAAATCGCCTCGCCGATACCTTCGAGGTGTTTTTCCAGTACTGCCTGGGCATCATACAACCCTCTGTTATAAAAGTAGGGGGCGATCTCCCCGGCAAAAAAGTCCAGCAGGAATTCGGCATCGAAGCTGCCTATATCCTGGTCCAGCACTTCGGTGAAATAAAGCTTTATCTTATTAACGATAGCGGCTTTTTCTTCTTTGGAAAATTCGATTTCGGGCATCGGAACTCCCGTGGCGGTGACGCGTTAAACGGCTAGTGTATAAAAAAAGCCCCCGGAAAGGTATCCGGGGGCTTTTTGGGATTTGTAACGAAAGGGAGAAGTTCCGGCTTACGTCTTAGAATGAATAGGTTAATCCGAGGTTGACGTTATTGGCGTCTTCTTCATCAAGCTCGTAAATATCGTAACCAAGATTGACCTTCACATTATCCGCCACGCCCCAGGCAACTCCAACGCCGTAGTTGATATCACTGCCATCGTCGCTCCCGGCGGGGTAATCCGCGTCCCAACTGTAGAGGCCGAGTTTGCCGTAGATATCAACTGTTTCAGCCACAGGGATAAAGCCTACAACAGCGACTTTAAAACCGTCCACGCTGACTGAGCCACTACCACCGCTGACATCCGCATCCCCCAGGTCCAAATAGGAGCCTTCTACGCCAACATATTCGTTGAATTTATAACCACCTTTCAGTTCAACAGAGGTTCCCTTGTCAAGTCCGTCCAGATCGTGATCAGTCTGACCGACACTGGCGCCGATATACATTTCCGAAAACGCTGACGCGGACAACAGGGAAACAACGGCTACGGATAACGAGTTTCTAATCAATTTCTTCATTCTTTTTCTTCCTCTTAAAAACAGTTAGTGAAAAAGCTCCTTGAGCTGGTGCCATTCTTGGCGACGGCGGCTTAATGTAACCTGAATGGAATTTTTCAATTGTGGAAGAAATGTGAAAGGCGGGGCTTTAAAATTACACGCCACGAGCGAGGTCGAAATGTGACGCTGTTAACAGTGGCGGTTCGACTTTTTTGATGCCTCTCCGGCTTTTTTAACCGGAGAGGAGATCGTTGGTTTACGAGGATAATTCTTAACTTAGTAACCAACGCTGTCAGCGTAGGAAATAGTCTTCGCTCCGTAATTACCACCCCAGCTGTAACCATTGCGACGTTCTTCCGAGATTTCCATAATATCGTACACCTTACGACTGTCACGATCACTGAAGAAACCCCGGTTGGAATATAAATCGTAAAAGCGATACCACATTTTACTTCCCGCCTTATAAACAATTTTTTCTTCCACGGAGCTATCGTAAGTGTGGTCGGCCAGGTAAGTGTTGGGGCTTCGGAACCAATCGATTTCGGCCCTGACAGCCGCTTCAATTTGCGGAGTCTGCGGTTGCGTCATCAGGAACCCGAGTACTTCGGCGGATTCGCTTCCGCTAAGCGATTCCGTAAGCTTCCCGGTGAATCGTAGGCTGGTTTTTCGGCCAGCCGTCGTTGTTGTACTGGTGGGAAAGAATTACGCATTTACGCAATAAATGTACTAACGGGAAAATTGATTTGCTACGTCGAATGAGGGCCTATCGGCCCCTCCATTTGTTGTTGTAATTCGACTTTTTCCTTTATTCAACAGTAACGGATTTGGCGAGATTCCTCGGCTGATCCACATCCGTTCCTTTTATAATCGCCACATAATAAGAGAGCAGCTGCAACGGAATGGTGTAAATCACCGGCGCCAGCCATTCGTGAATATGGGGCACGTTGATGACCCGCATGGTGTCGTCGGACTGGAAATGCGCGTTCACATCGGCGAAGACATACAAAATACCACCGCGCGCGCGTACTTCTTCCACATTGGATTTCAGTTTTTCCAGCAGGTCGTTATTGGGCGCAACGACGATGATCGGCATATCGGCATCGATCAACGCCAGCGGGCCGTGTTTCAGTTCGCCGGCGGCGTAGGCTTCCGCGTGGATGTAGGAAATTTCCTTCAGCTTGAGCGCGCCTTCCATTGCGATCGGATACTGGTCTCCCCGACCGAGGAACAGGGCGTGGTGTTTGTCGGCAAATTCTTCCGCCAGTGCTTCAATTTTTTCGGCCAGCGACAGCGTCTCTTCCAGTTTTGCCGGCAAGCTCTTTAAGGCCTGCACCATTTCCCCCTGCCGCTCTTTTTCCAGCCCGTTGTATTTGCCCAGTGCCAGCACCAGCATGGCGAGACCGACCAGTTGAGTGGTAAAGGCCTTGGTGGAAGCGACACCGATTTCGGTGCCGGCGCGGGTCATAAACGCCAGGTCCGATTCGCGTACGAGGGAGGAACCGGCGACGTTGCAGATCGTCAGCGTGCCCAGGTAACCCAGCTCCCTGGCCAGGCGCAGGGCGGCGAGGGTGTCGGCGGTTTCGCCGGACTGGGAAATGGTAACCAACAGGCTGTCGGCGTGAACGCGGGATTTGCGGTAACGGAATTCGGAGGCGATTTCCACGTTGCAGGAAATACCCGCCAGGGATTCCAGCCAATAACGGGCAACCATGCCGGCGTGGTAACTGGTACCGCAGGCAATAATCTGCACGTGCTTGATGCTTTTGAACAGCTCGACCGCGCCGGTGCCGAAGGTTTCATCCAATACATTCTCGCTGCCGAGACGGCCTTCGAGAGTGCTGATCACCGCATCCGGCTGTTCGTGGATTTCCTTGAGCATGTAATGGCGATACTGGCCCTTGTCGCCAGCATCGTAGCTGGCGGTGGATTCCTGAACCTCGCGTTCCACCGATTTGCCTTCGCTGTCGTAGATGTTGATGCTGTGGCGGGTGATTTCCGCCACGTCGCCCTCTTCCAGGAAAATAAACCGGCGGGTGACCGGCAACAGGGCCAACTGGTCCGAGGCGACAAAGTTTTCACCAATACCCAGGCCGATTACCAGCGGACTGCCGGAACGGGCCACCACCAGGTGGGAGGGATCGTTACTGTCCATAATGACCGCGCCGTAGGCACCTTCCAGTTCCTTGACCGAAGCCTGTACCGCTTTGAGCAGGCTGCCCCTGTTGTTGAGCTCCTCCTGGACGAGGTGAGCGATTACTTCGGTGTCGGTATCAGAGTCGAACCGGTAGCCCAGTTCCTGTAATCGCCCGCGCAAAACCGCATGGTTTTCGATAATGCCGTTATGGACCACCGCGATCTGGTCGCGCGACACATGGGGGTGGGCGTTGCGCTCGCTCGGCTCGCCGTGGGTGGCCCAGCGCGTGTGGGCGATGCCGGTGCCGCCGGGAACCGGCTGCCGCATTACCGCGTCGGTCAATTCTTTTACCTTGCCGAGTCGGCGCAGGCGCTGGATACCACCGTTATTAGTTACGGCAACACCGGCCGAGTCATACCCCCGATACTCCAGCCGGCGCAGGCCTTCCACCAGAATATCCACCACGTCACGTTGCGCCACGGCGCCTACGATTCCACACATTGCTCGTCTCCCAGATTCTCGTTAAAGGATTTTCGCGCGAATAACCTTCACGCCGTGATTTTGAATTTTCTTTCTCGCCTCGTCGGGCAGTCCGTCGTCGGTGATCAGCACATCCACCTCGCTCCAGGGCAGCTCGACATTATGGATTTTGCGACCCACCTTTTCCGACTCAGCCATCACAATCACCTCGCGTGCCACTTCCGCCATTACCCGACTCAGGCTGTAAAGCTCGTTGTAGGTGGTAGTGCCGCGTTCGGTATCGAGACCGTCCGCACCGATAAATAATTGGTCGAAGTCGTAGGAGCGCAGCACCTGCTCGGCCAGCTGGCCCTGGAAGGCTTCCGATTGCTGGTCCCAGGTGCCGCCGGTCATCAACAAAGTGGGCTCGTTTTCCAGCTCGGTTAGCGCATTGGCGATATGCAGGCAATTGGTCATTACCACCAAACCCTGGCGGGCGGTGAGTTCCGGCAGCAGCGCGGCGGTGGTATGGCCGCTGTCGATAATAATGCGGTTGTGATCGCGGATAAGGCTGATGGCGGCCTTGGCCAGAGTCTTCTTTCGTTTCGAAACTTTTTCGTTCGAGTGGTCCGCGACATACTCCTGGGGCAAAGGAACGGCTCCACCGAACTTGCGCAACAACAGCCCGTTGCTCTCCAGTGCAGCCAGGTCTTTGCGAATAGTGACTTCCGACGTCACAAACTGCTGGGCCAGCGCTTCCACGCTGACTTCGCCCTGTTCGTTGAGCGTATCGATGATCGCCCGGCGGCGTTGCTGGGTGTTTCGTTTATGCATCGGAGGGATTGGTTCGAAACCTTAAATTGCAAAACGAAAGAATTTTAGACTATTGGGCTATCATTGCAAGCGTTAGTTCAATTCCGTCTTTATTCCGTCGGTTTTGCATACTACTGTCCGGAATAACATCATCGATGGGGAAGAGACGGCCGAGGGAATTGATTCCTGTGAAAAAGTCGGAAGGGAGTCATCTTCGCATCGCCTATAGGGATATAGTGGTGCGGCATCCCGATGTTGGGGCAGCGCAGGAGCCAAAGCCGAGACGGGGTGCCGCCCAGCGGAGATCCGGGAATTCTGGAAGTGGTGATTCTGGATGTCAGCTACGCGAACATGACGCCTTTTGCTTACGTCAGTGATTTTTTCACCAACCTCAAGGAATTTTTATCACTGCGGTCCCCATCCCCGCTCCCTAAGCTATTTGCGCTCAGTCCAATCAGGGGGGGATGGACGCATGATCAAACTTTATCCTGTTATTTTGGCGGTTAAACTTGTGGTGTTTTGCTTTTCGCTTTCACTGGCGCTTTACGTGGTTATAACCAGCGCCCGGGCGGAAGCAGCTCCGGTACAAGAGGGGTTAAAACGGTTGAGAGTGTGCGCCGTTAAACCTACAGCGATTGCTGCACACAAAAAAATAAAATCAGTAATCTGTGTGGCGATTCACCGGGCAGAGTAATTCATTGCTCTTTTGTGACCGGAACAACATCGGAAGATGCAGGATAATACTGCGCCGGTTGGATCGGCGGGTATAATTGCGCATTTTTTTGGACGAGTTTAATTCTTGCTTTCTTCAAATCGGCGCCGATTCATTTTTCGTATCTTCAAATACACACTTCTCATTCTAGCGGTTATCACTGTACCGTTAGTGATCTATTGCGTTCATCTTGACCAGCAAGTGCGGGAACAATTTGAGGGGAAGCGATTTTCACTGCCCGCGCGGGTTTACGCCCGGCCGCTGGAGTTGTTTGCCGGCATGTCGCTGAAAGCGGGGGATTTTCGAACCGAGCTTGATTTTTTGAAGTATCGGCCCGTACCGGTACCGAATTCGCCAGGAGAATATTCCCAGCAAAATAACATCTTCACTATAAGCGTAAGGCCATTTCATTACTGGGATGGACACCAGGAGGCAAAACGCGTCCGGGTTAAGCTGCGGGAAAACCAGGTCATTGAACTGACAGACCTCGATACCAATACGCCACTGGACCTGATACGCCTGGACCCCTTGCATATTGGCGGTTTTTTCCCCGGCAAAGGCGAAGATCGCAAACTTATCAGGCTGGAGCAAACACCACAACATCTTATTGATGCGCTGATCGCGATTGAGGATCAGCGCTATTATTCCCACAGAGGTGTCGATCCCAAAGCGATCGCCCGAGCCATTACCACGCTGGTGAGCGACGAGCGCCTGCAGGGAGGAAGTACCCTCACCCAGCAACTGGTTAAAAATTTTTTCCTGACACCGGAAAGAACGCTGAAACGCAAATTTACCGAAATGCTGATGGCGCTGTTGCTTGAGCGACGGTATGAAAAAGACGAAATTCTCGAAACGTATTTAAACGAAGTCTATTTTGGCCAGGATAAAAATCGCGCGATACATGGCTTCGGATTGGCGAGTCGCTTTTATTTCCAGCGGGATATCCAACAGCTCGAATTACATCAGTCGGCCTTGCTGGTCGCCCTGTTAAAAGGCCCCGCCTATTACAACCCGAGAAAAAACCCCGAGCGCGCCCTGGAGCGCCGCAATCTGGTCGTCACTGAAATGGCCCGGCAAGGTTATATCTCCAATGAAGAAGCCGGCGCCGCAAAGGCACAACCCTTGGATGTCGTTCCTGAGCCGAACCTCGGGCAATCGCAATTTCCGGCATTTTTAGACCTGGTGATGCGGCAGTTAGTACGGGATTACCAGGAGGAAGACCTGCGTTCCGAAGGGCTGAGAATATTCACCACACTCGACCCCGTCATCCAAAAAACCGCCGAGCGCAGCCTCAGCGGTAGACTGGATGAACTTGAGCGCGCCCGGGGACTGGAGGACAACACCCTCGAAGGTGCCATTGTCATCACCAACATTCAAAACGGTGAAGTGACGGCGCTGGTGGGAGGGCGGCATGCGCAGTACCAGGGTTTCAATCGCGCCCTGGACGCGTCGCGCCAGATTGGCTCTTTGCTAAAACCGGCGCTCTACCTGGCCGCCCTGGCGCAACCCGACAAATACACGCTGGCCAGCACGCTGGACGACAGTCCACTAACGTGGGAAGAGCCGGGCATCGAGGCATGGGAGCCGCAAAACTATGACCGCGAATATCACGGCGATATACCGCTCTGGCTCGCCCTGGCCGAATCGTACAATGTTGCCGCCTCTCGTTTGGGTCTGGAAATCGGGGTCGACCGGGTTATTGCCTCGGCGAAGAACCTGGGAATAACGCGGGAATTGCCCTCCTACGCTTCCACGCTGTTGGGCACGGTTCAGCTTACGCCGATCGAAGTCACGCAGATGTACCACACCATCGCCAACGGCGGGTTTCGCGTACCCTTCCGGTCCATTCGCGAAGTCCTGACCATGGACGGCGAGCCGTTGAATCGCTACCCGCTGCAAATAGAACAGGCGGCATCGGCAGCGTCTGTTTACCTGATTACCCATGGATTGCAACAAGTGGTACGCGAAGGTACCGGTAAAAGCCTGAATAATTATTTGCCAGCGGAAATTAATGCAGCCGGTAAAACCGGTACCACCGATGATCTTCGCGATAGCTGGTTTGCCGGTTTCACCGGTGACAAGGTTGCCGTGGTGTGGGTGGGGAATGACCAAAACCAATCCACGGGCCTGACGGGCGCTACCGGCGCGCTTACCGTCTGGGGTGATATGATGGCGCAACTTGATCCCGCGCCTTTGGCACACCAGGTGCCTGAAAATATCACCTATGCCGTCGTCGACAAATTAACCGGGCAGCCGACCCGAAATTGCGATGAGGGATTGAGACTTCCTTTTATTGTCGGCTCCGAGCCAACAAACAGCGTTGACTGCTCGGGCAGGAAAAAGAATATTTTTAAAAAGTGGATTGATAGAATTTTTTAAACTCCGGGATTCACCATGTTGCAATTGTACAAAAGAGTCTTCTTCGCCATATTCATAGCGTCTTTGTACGCCTGTTCCACCACGATGCCGCTGGTACAAAATCCTGTTTCCTCCAACCAGGCGGTAATTTCGCTTGTCGATACCGCCAGGCAACATCGCAATCGCGGCGATTTTGAAAGTGCCGGTTCCGCCCTGGAAAGGGCGCTGCGTATTGAGCCCGGTAATGGCCATCTCTGGAAAGAGCTGGCGGAACTTAACTACGCGCAAGGCAACTATCGCGAAGCCGAAAGCCTGGCGCTGCGTGGCAACAGCTACGCGAGTAATGACGGGTACCTGCGCAAGCAACTTTGGTCCCTGGTGGGGGATGCACGTAAAGAGCAGGGCAATCACCAGGGGGCGCAGGAGGCTTACGCCAAAGCGGGCAGTTATTGAACTGGCGGGGTGGATGGGATGCGGAGGAATAGTTAAAGCGGCCAAAAACAGCGTTAAATTTTTGCGCTGTCAATTTTCCGCGATTTTTTTTATCTGGTCCAAAACCTGTTTCCAGCCGGCGTCCGAACTGTCGCGGGATTTTTCATCGACATAACCACGTTGCGTGACATTTAAAACGGTTCCTTCGGCAACTTCGTCAAGCGTATAGACGACCGTTCCATAATTTTCAGGCACATCTTCAAGGCCGCAGTAACCACTCCAGTAGCTATAACTTATGCGCTCACCCGGAACATTTTCCAGAATCGTCCCTTTGTCCTGCCATACCTGCCCCTGTACTTCACCCTGAAAGACTATTGGATTTCCCACCTGCCAGTCAGTAACGGTTTTCGCTCCGAAAAGATACTGTTTGATTAAGTCGGGATGGGTAAGCACCTCCCAAACACGCGTCTTTTTGGCGCGCAAGGTGGCGGAGCGGCTTATAAACAAATTAGTATCGATCGTCACGCGTTTGTCTCCTTTAGCAAACTAACTTAGGTTGTAAGAATAACGTAACGGTAAATCCGGTCCTACATCCCGTTTGCAACTTGCTGACAATAAATGTCAGCACTTTTGGGGCGCTGGAATACCGCAAATGGAGAAGCGGAAACCGGACGCTCCCTGTCCCAAAACTTCCTAAAGACGTTCAATCACCAGGTTATCCAGCTGAATCGAGTGCTTCGCCTCGGGTCCCAGAATGTGCAGGCGCGCGCGGGAGATATCGCCATCGGCATCAATCGCGAATTGTCCTTCCAGGGGTTGCCAAACACCCACCGGCGCCGAGGCCATCGCGAGTTTCTGCCAATGACCGCCGCTGTTGTCCACGTAGTAAAGCCACGCCTGCACCGGTTGTTGCGAAGTCGAGCCCAACACTTTAACCGAAGCGTTTAATTGGTAACTGGCATTCGCCTGCAATGCACCGGTTGCATCGAGTGCGGGACCGGCGTATTCGCTTTTGCGTTTGCTCGCCCGCAGGCTGTATTTACCGGTACTGGCATCTGCGGTGTAAGCCAGTTTGCCGCCGTAGTAGGATCGCCAGCCGTTGGCGCTCAATTCGAATTGCTCGTTAACCACCTGAACTGCCTCGGTTAACCCTCTTACTGTTTCCGAATTCGCGCTGTTTACCGGCACGATCGACAGGCTATCCATCACGATATCCACGCCCGCGGCCGGACCGTAAATCAGTATTCCATCGACATCGCCGGAACTAAGAGTGAAACTTTGTTGATAGGAGGTCAGCTCACTGGCGGTGACGGAAATCGGGTCCAGGTAAGCATAGCGACTTCCCCAGGAGGATCTTACACGCAGGGCCACCCGAACCGTTTCCCGGCTACCGCCGGCAATGCCGAACTTCGCGTTCATTTGGTAGGTGTTGCCTACGGTTAATTTGCCACTGGTGGACTGATAGACGCTGCTGTAATACTGCGTGCGATCACCCACCACAAGTGCATTGTCGACACAACCACTGGCGGGCAGCGCTTTAATACTCAGGGAGGAAAGGCCGAAACCGCTTTGCCAGCCATCAAGTGAATCGAATTCGCCATTCACCAACAGGTTGCCCGCTACCGGATCTTTTTCGCAGGGGGTATTGGATGGCGGTGTATCGTCATCACCATCATCATCGCCGCCGTCATCGATAACGTGTACGGTCGGCATAAACGCGGCAATTTGTGATGCAAGCGCGGTCAGATTCGCTGCCGAGTCCGCGCCATCGTTTTGGTTTTTGTCCACGCCGCAGGCCTGCCCCTGGCAGCTGTTGATTCGAGGGTTGGAGAAAACCGGCAGCTGGCGGTAGGTGCCATAGGCGTGGGGGTACGCCATCACCGTACTGAACAAGCCCTGCACCCCGTGGCCGCGCGCCCACGGCCAGACGCCGCCGTTGCTGCCTTGCACATAGGAGTGGCCGAGGCTCATGTTGTGGCCAAGCTCATGCGCGAACGTATTAACGCCGCAGTCAATACCCACCAGGCTGTAGGCGACTGATGACGCATTGCTGTACAACTGGCCGCTGCCGCTATCCCCGGACGGAATGTAGCCGATACCGCAGACATAGCCGTTGGACATTTCCTGGCGCAGGTTCAGCAGAACCACCGCGTCGGCGCCGTGTTCGCGCCTCAGGTTCGCCACCGTCGAATTTCTGCGGAAGTTACTCAGGTTGGATTCGTTGACAAAGTCGTAGGGCTCATCCAAAAGCGCCGAGCCCACCAGGCGTAATTGCATATCCACCTGGCTGTTGCTGTAAGCATCGTTGGCGTACGTGATATATGACGAGATGCGTGCATCGATATCCGCGCCGTTTCGCGTTTGCAGTGCTTCGGGCGTATACAGCACCAGTATATCGACGACTTCGGCGGCAACGGTTGTGCTCGCCAGAGTGCACGCGGTCAGGCCGGTGGCGGCAGTCAGGCGCTTCAGGGTTTTAATATTCATGGGTACTACCTTTTTGTTTTTTGGTTACTGCTTTGTTGTTACTGTTAATTTATTGGCGGAAGAGTGGACTCCTCGGGCGGCCCGACAGCAATGCCATCGTCAAACGGTGCCTGGCGGGCGTTGATTTCGCTTTCGTCAATCAGCGTGCTTTCGCCCGTTTTGTTATCGATTACCACCGAATAGTTGCCCTGCTCGCTAGCAATGACCATATGCGTCTGGAGCTTGCCTTGCGTAATAATCACTCCCGCCTCTTCAAGCGCGTCGGCGATATCCGCCCGCCACACTTTTACACCCGTGGGATTGTTATGCGTGCTGGTAATTTGCGCTTCGAATGCAGTGCCCTCTTGCGGTATCTCCAGTGTCAACGTCTGCCCCACGTGAAACTGGCGAAGCCGTTCCGGATCGACCCGAAGGCGCGTGGCGGGGAGTCCGTCAACGGTGGTATTCGGGTCATTTTCCTCCGGCTGCCACAAGTGCACAGTGTCCGGCAGGGCTTGCGTGGAATCATCGACAGGTGCGGGAACGGGAAGGGAATCCAGTGAGGTATTCGGGGATTTGGATTTTTTACTCACACCGGCAACCACTTGAGGTTTTTGATTCGCTGACTGTGGCGCACCCGGTAACTGATTTACCGCTTGCGCGGGTTGATTGGTTCCGTTGCCGGCAACAACAGGTAAGGGACTTTTATCGTTCTGCCAAAAAGCGTAGGCCGAACTTAGAATAACGACCGCCGCTACGGCGACTACAAGTTTGTATTTCAATTTGTTCACTCCGATACAACAGCTTCTTGAGCTTGCCTGACAATAAATCACACCAGACGGTGCAACCACTGTGCGGCAAAACACAAGAATGAAGAGGAATGAACAATTCGCGCCAGATTGGGTTTGATTTGTGGTGCAGGTAGAATTTCAGCAACTCCGATTGAAGTGCGATTGACTTGCTACAACACCCCCTCTATGAAAAGGAAATTATTGTCGGAATCTGCTGTATCAGGGTCGCCGAATAATAATGCGCGCTTATCGTGTTTTAAAACTGTTCAACACACGCCAGGAATAAACCTGTCCGGCTGAAAAAGCCAAATAAATCCCGGCCATAAGGCCGCTGCTGATGGCGACGATCCACAACAAGCTATTTGTAACCATTGTGCGCTCCGTTTGCACCCAGTGCGGCTATGATTTGTTTGCTGCCATTCCAGTCCCGGTGCCGGACATATTCGCGCGGGCCCAGATTGTTTACCCGCTTTTCGGTATCGGCACCAAACAGAAGGGCGGCATCAGGACAATACTGGCAAGACCGGGACTATGGATTTTATTCTTTATAAAAATGTTGTATCGCTACCACTCCAGGTAACCGTGGTCGATCCGGCATTGATTCCCACCGTGGTTTGAATCGCTCGCTTTATGCCGTCAACCGCCATTCGCATGTACTGCTGTGTGTAACCTTCCGTTCTTGTCAGCAAATTCAAAAGCTCCTCGCGGGTCAGGTCCAATTTTTGCGCCATAAGCTCGATATTATCGTCCCGCCCCCAGGAGCCGTTGCGATTTATATGAATCGATTCCGCTGCCGTAAGCATCGAAGGCCCCGCCGTGTTAATAAGCGTCTGGCCGGCCAACGGGCGGGCGGTAAGGTGGAAATGCCGGATATTAAAATTGACCCTACTCCCGTCGTACCCTCCCGGCGTGCACATAAAGTTCAAATGCAGCGCAATGCGCTTTGTACTGCCCGGAATAACAACGGCAAGTGCCTTGGAAATGCATGCGGTATCAATACATCCGTCATTGCCGGAAGTGGGGAAACGAAAGCCGTCATAGTTCAGCCCGTCAAATATGGCCTTTAGAAACATCTTTGGGTTGGAGCGGCTTGTGCTGATAAGGTCGATCGCTTGAGGTTTAAACATGGCTGTTTCCTTGTTGATTTTTGGTTATTAATAATTTGACACGACGTTCGTAATTTTTATTAAAAGGTCTGCAGCCCCAACGCAAGGTAAAAGGAATCACTGAGGTCCTCTTCCCGACGGCCGGCAAACAGGTCCCGATATATTACCTGAGTATCGAAACTATATCCCATCTCAACATAGATGCCGGAGTCGGTTTGCCTGCGTCCATTTAAGCGCCATTCCTGCAAATAAAACGCGGATTCCACCTCTCGCTCCTTGTCCAGCGCAGCCCATTTATTGCCGTACTTTTCGATGCCGACACGCCATTTCTCATTATGCCACGCTATTGCAATTGGAAGATCGAAAGTTATTTTACTGTTTTGTCGCAGCTCATACTCCCGGCGAAAACGGGGATAGAGTTTGAATTGACCGAACCGGTGATCTCCTCCCAGCCCAATATGCGCGTCAATCGATTTTACGGGATGTAAGACGGAGAAATGTAAAATCGCCGCCCCGCAGTGAAAGTCACCGTATTTGAACATGTTCGATGACCCATGGATACCCGCCTCTATCCGCACTTTCGTCCCGGCGTATCCGCGCAGGGCCTGAATATCCAGCTGATGAAAATAGCCATTGTGAGCGGGTTCGCCATCGCGAACCAGGACAGGCTGATGAGCGTAGTACGCGCCCAGTTTTACTTCCCCGGCTTGCCAACGGTAACCGGCAGCGTACTCCGTGCGGCTTATGGGTTTACTGCCATTTTCTTTGAAACCGGAGTCCTCCCAATTCCGGACCCGCAGTTGCCAGCCGGCATCCATCTCGGCGCCCGCCAGTATTGGCCAGAGCAATCCGGGCAGGAGGAGCTTCATCATTGATCGAGACATACCGGAACGCAACCCTGTATTTAGCGTTTATTTTAACTACCAACCCGGCAATAAATATGCCGGGTTAATAGCGGGTGCAGGAGATCACCGCCGCTGGCCGACGGGCCAGCGCGAACCCCAAATCCCGGATTTTTAAGGGGTGGCGGGCAACTATATCAGAAAGAGAGATTTGCCCGCCGGGTTAGTATCTTTTCACGAAATATTTGCCGGACGCCCACTCCTGTCATTCCCTTTCATACTCTTTTCGCGTCAGCTGAATCGCAAACCAAACGGCGGCGCTGTTTTAAATTTCAGTGACAAAACTACAGATTCAAAATGCGATTTCAAAATACTTAATTTATCAAACATGCTGCTATGATGAGGACGGTCGTTGTAGATGCCGTGCATTTGGCATCTGATTTCCCCTCCGTCATGGAAGTATTTCGACTGCCTTGTCCTGCCAGCTCGATTCCTGTTCGTCGGAGACATCAGAAAAACAGACGTTTAGTCGTTTGAATCGCGCCGACGGTTATTTGTTGCAATTCGTTTAATCATTACCGCGATTTTTCATGTTTGAAAGACAAACCAAAAATAGAGAGGTAAGGATAATGGTCAAAAAGCATAAAAGCTCGCACAGATTCTTTTTCCCGCGTACTTTGTTTCTGATTTTGCTATGTGGTTTTACAGTCCGCGCTTTTGCCGGCCTTAGCTGTGAATTCCATATCACCAACGAGTGGAGCACCGGCGGAACCGGGGAAATTATAGTTACCAACACCGGTACCGAGCCCGAGGAAGTTGAGAATATCATCGGCGAATGGAGAACGCAGGTCAGCGTGACCAACGTTTGGAACGGTAGCGTAACGGGCAACAATCCCTACACATTTTCCGGGCCATCGTGGAACCTGATTCTGCAACCGGGGCAGTCGATTTCGATCGGCGTGCAACTGAAAAAAACGGATGGCGAGTTGGAAATTCCCGAGTTTGGCGGCGCGTGCGCAACGGAACCGGAAGGGAACCAGGCTCCCGTGATAGAAAGTTTTAGCTGCACCTCTTCCACATCGGTGGGCGATTACTTCAGGCTTGGAATTTCCGTTACCCTTCCGCAAAACTTTTGCACGATCGAAGCCACTGACCCCGAAGGTGATGCGCTCAGCTATACCTTCGATTATGGCGACGGTCGGGAGCCGGAAAGCAATGCCACCGGCGGCTTTTATGGTTTCACCTACACCGAAAGCGGAAGCTACACCGTAATCGGCACGGTAGGCGATGGCACCAATGAAACATCGGGCAGCCACACAATAGAGGCGGTTGGTATCGGCGAGGCGCCGGAAGTTAATTTCACCTGCGCCACCGACATTGAAAACCTCGCGATCAGTTGCGACGCCTCCGCCACCACCGATCCCGACGGCGATAACCTGGTTTACGCCTGGGAATGGGAGACGGACGTGGTGACTCACGGCGTAACATCCAGCCACACCTATGATTCGCCGGGAGAATACACTGTCCGCCTGCATATCGGCGACGGCAGCCACATTAAATCGCTGACCAAAACGTATGTGTTGGCGGAAGACGATACCGCCGAGTTGGGATTCAGCTGCGAAAACACCGTTATGTACGTTGACGATTTCGCTTCGCAGCTTCTGGGCTCCCGCCGGCTGACGGCCTGCTCGGTCGACGTCTACCACCCGCGCAGCGGGGATACCGGCGCGGCGCCCCTGCAATACTTCTGGCAATGGGGAGACGGCTCGACCACCGAAAGTTCGTCAGCCGCGACCCACGAGTACGTGGAATCCGGCACGTATTCGATTACCCTGACGGTTGAAGATCCCGACTCCAGCCTGAGCACCAGTGCCACCATCGACTTCGATGCCATTGGCAACGGCCTGCCGCCGGCTCTGGAGCTGGTATGCGCAGCCGAACCCGGATCGCTGGACGTGGTGTGCGATGCCTCCGGCAGCAGTGATCCGGATGGCGACAACATCAATATGACGTTCTTCTGGGGCGATGGCAGCCAGGCTACACAAGCCACCGATGTGGAAGCTCACACTTACGCGGAAGCGGGCACGTATGCAGTCACTTTGCGGGCGATGGATAATGGCTCGGATTCCACCGGCGGCCATCTCGTAAACCAATCTGTTGAAGTAACCGTGCCGGCCGGTGACACCAACTCCGCACCGGTGGCCGATTTCAGTTACGAGCAGGACACCCGCCTCTGTACCACGCTGCAGGCGCTTATCTTCGACGCCTCCACCAGCTACGATCCGGACGGTGATCAACTGGATTACCAATGGGCGTTTCCCGGCGGCGCCACCGCCACCGGCGTTAAGGTAACCCGGCAAATGCAGGCTGCGCCCGGGGATGTCGTTCCGGTGAGCCTGACCGTTACCGATCCCGCCGGTGCCAGCGATACGGTGGTACAGGATGTGGTTGTTCCCTATCCATTGCCATCACCCACCCCCACACCGCCTCCACCCCACCAGTTGACGGCGGATATTACCTCGGGCACCGCGCCACTGACGGTAAACTTCAGCACCGTGCCGGGCACCGGTGGATGGGACAGCGTGAACTGGAACGTTGAAGGCGAGCGGGTCGCCGAGGATGTTCTGACGATAAGCTACACGTTTACGGAGCCCGGAACTTATACTGTTACCTCCGGTGTCGGCTACGCCTCCGACCAATGCAACTCCACCACTTACTCCACTGCGAGCATTACCATCGAGGTTTTACCAGGCGAAGCGGAAGGCCCCTACTGTGAGTACGCCGTGCTCAATGACTGGGGACAGGGGTTTGTTGCGGAAATACGCGTCCACAACGACAGTGACACCCCGATTCAAAGCTGGACTGCCACCTGGGAATACACCGACGGTTCGCAAGTCACCAATATCTGGAACGGCACGATGATCAGCGACGATCCGTATACCGTCACCGGTGCCGGTTGGAACAACGGTGTGCTGCCCGGCCAGATAGTTTCGGTCGGTATCCAGGGCACAAACGGCAGCGGCAGCGCGCAGGTGCCGCCTGTCAGCTGTACCTTCAACTAAGGTAATTCTTTCAAATTCTGTTGGGCGGGCCGGTCGGACCGCCCTATTCCACCTTTGTCCGCCTCATCCAACCAGCAACACGATCGCCGTTAGCAAACTGCCCATCGTCGCAATAAGCCCCAGCAGAACAAACAGACCATCTTGCGCGGTAAGGCCAATGGCAAGCAGCGCAATGGCCACGGACGGGACCGAACTCGCAAACGGCACAAACTCCAGGGGCGGCATGGTGACTGCCAGGACAATGCAGGCCACAGCCACAACTTTGGAAGCCAGCGGCGTGGTCAGAGCGTGAAGGCGAGGTTTGAAAACGCGATCGATACGTGTGGTTACAGGCTTGGATTTTTCCCGCGCCTTATTATATTTTTCCCTGCTGAACCCTTTGCTGCGCAGCTTTTTGGGTAACCAGGGGCATTTTCTTCCAAGCACCAGCTGAAAGGATAAAATAACAACGGCGATAGCCACCAGCGTGGGAACGCCGGGTATCGCCCCTGTCGGCAGTATCTCAATAAGCGCCGCGGCCAGAATCAGCGGTCCGAAGCCACGGTCGCCGACGGACTTCAACATGGCGCCCACCGTCAGCTTGTCGCCATCGGCCTTGTCATCAAGATGATCCAGCACTTGAGTCAGGTTGGTCAGGTCCGCCATACACATCTCCTTTACCACACGGACTTCCCACAGGCATTAAAATTATGCATCCGGCAGGCCAATTTCTTTCCTGGCTTTTCCTGAATTTTCCGGCTGATGGCGGAGCCGCCTTACGTTATGCCCGCACGCGTTTATCTCGCGCGACTCCAAAATACGTAATCCCCCACCGGTTCCATGTAAGCCCGCAAAGCGGCAAGCGTATACACGGTAAAAAAGACCGCTGTCGAAACCGGATGTTTTATCATGGTCCGGAAAAACTGTGTATTCATCCTGAACCTGGCGCTGTCATTGACCAGGACCTCCGGGTGGCGGTGAGCCAGTTGCCGGTTTCCACGTATCCAGCGAATTCGAACTTTCAGTAAATTTCTCAGCCCTTGGGGCATCGGCCAAAAATATTTTGCGTTGACCTGCAGCCGATCCACCCGGGGAAACAGAAGCCGTACAAACTTATCGTCCGAGTGAATGGTTGGAAACTCTTTCCATAATTTTCGACCGGCTTCGTTTACCGCATAGCACCCGCATCCGGGAATCGACTCCTGAATGTAAGGCGTGGCGCGCCAGATCCTTGCATAGGAATTGGCGGTAAACGAGCGGCCGGTATCGATTTCCATGGTACCGGTGGCAAAAACGGGTTTTTTGCATTCGAGTATGCTGTCAAGTTCCGCAAGCAGGTTTTTTCCACACACGACATCGGCATCGAGATAAACCCGGGCGGCGTATTTTGCAATTTTATCGGCGGCATTCAGAGCCTTATTTTTGTTTCCTTCCGAAAGATTCAAAATGGTGTATGGCAGGTTTTTACTGTTGTTGGAAAGCCGCTTTGTAGCAAGCTCCATGGTTCGGTCCGAACAACCATTTGCGGCTACGATAATTTCGAATTCTGAATCACCTTCCTGGTTCAAAATACTTTCCAGACACGCATCAATCACACTTTCTTCGTTATACGCGGGGATAATGACTGTAAGCATAATATTTACCTATAACCGAAGTACCAGGACATGGGTTGGGTCGCGGCCTTTGAATACAGCTCCCTCTTTTCTCGCCCGCGCTCGCCCGGAAGAAAAAGGCCCAGGATTGCACGAGATGTGACGTAGAGCCACAAAACGATAAACAACAGCAGTACGTAGCCACGGTCGCGATATTTTCGCGTCAGGTGCATCTTGCCGCGAAAGGTATAAATAATGCGATCGGCATTGCTGGAACTGTTGCCTTCGTGATGAAATATTTTTGCCTGCCTGACAAGTACCGGCAGCGCGTTGCGCTGTCGTCTCGCGCGAAGGCAAAAATCCACTTCTTCGCTATACAGAAAAAATGAGGTATCGAATCCGTTCAAATCCCGCCACAAGGCATGGCAAACAAGCATGAAGGCGCCGGAGGCAATTTCATTGGAATCATAATTGTCATCCAGTGGCGTAGTCGTTTTTATTCTTGATTTTAAGCCCGCGAGCAGCAGCAATTCGTTTTTTAGCGTGGGGGAAAACTGTTGCGAGCTGGGCTCCGGGCTGCCATCGGGGTAGCAGGTAAACCCTCCCCAAATACCCGGCTTTGGATAACGTTCCGCTGCCAGAAGCAAAGGCGAAACAGCGTCATAGTCCATATAGGTGTCGGGATTCAGCAGCAGCAGGTACTTTCCACGGGCAAAAGCTGCCAGACGATTGTTTGCCGGACCAAACCCGATGTTGCCGCTGTTTTCCACTACCCGGATGGTTTTGAATTGTTCCTTTACCAAAGCGACCGTACCATCGCCGAAATTATCCAACAACAGAATTTCGAAACGGCAGGTAACGTGCCTGAAAATGCTTTCCAGGCACACGCTGATATCCCTTTCTGACTTGTAGCACACAATCAATATGCTTACTTCGATTTGGTCGATCGATTCAGCCGGTGGCATGATTATGGATAGTTATAGTGGGGAGGGGTGCTACAGCCTAATATTACAACTATGCCATTGCAAGGCATGTTGGCGTGGAACTTGAAAAATGGCGCCCGAGTGGACTTATCGCAAAAATGTGACCGAACGCTTCGGTACCGGCTTTTCTCCCAAAATCAAAGACTTAGCCGTAGGTTGGGATGAGCTTTGCGAATCCCGGCATAAGTTCGCGATAACGTGTCGGGAGTCGGAAGATTAAAAAAATGCTGTCACTGGCGCGCTACGGTGATCGACAACACCGGGCGGCGCGATAACGCAGGACAGCTCGATCCGGCTACGGCCGTCCGGCGTACGCATCATGGCAATTTCGACGCGCATATCGTGTAATCAGGTGATGCCATCCGCCCAGTCCCTTTCGATTTGAATAAGTCGCGTCCGCTGCCTTTGCTTGTTTAGGTTTGTTAACTATCAGTTATCTTTTCGATCGGAAATTATCTCGCCAGTTGATGGATTGACCTTCAGCTCACGCTCCTCGTTATTCTTGTAGGCCTCAACCTCCCAAAATCCATCATCCATTGAAATCTCTGTTATTGGGGCATAGCCTTGTGCTTCTAACATTTGGATGATTTCAACTAACGGCTTGGAATCTTCTGGTGGCCGCTCTGCGGCAAACACTTGGGAGATGCCAAGAGCAGATGAGACAGTTGCAGTTAAAATGATCCCCGATGCTACCTTGTTTTTCATGGTGCTATCCTCAATTTGAAAGTTGAATGATTTATTACCAAGCGTAAGCCTGGTGCTATTTGGACATTCAATTTCTGCACCGGTTTCTATTGTGTGTGGACATCCTTGTGACTACCGGTCGCCGATGGACTTCAACATGGCGCCGTCGGCCTCATCGTCCAAGACAGTTGCTAGACAAGACAGTTGCCAGACCAGTTGCCAGACACCCATCGTAATGGTTGAACATTCTAACTCCACACTGTATACCCCGTTGTCCAACCCACCGACTTAATGGCATTTGTCAGCAATCCGCGAGAGTCCATGCCAGAAGGCCTTCCCTTTAAACTGGATGACTACCTGGAACTCATCGATTGGACTGGTAGAAGCCTTCGTGACGACAAAAGAGGTACTATTCCAGCTAACCTACCTCCAATTCTTGATCGACTTGAAATTGAGCCAAAGCACTTCCTATACATGAGCAAGCACTTTGAAAGTCGGTTCAAGGGGCTGATTGGTAGCTACCATTCAATGAAGAAAGCTCTCAGCGTTTTTGGCTACCGCCGAAGCCCTGGGCTCACGCTCTGCAAGCAGGTTTTGGTTAAAGAAACCGATTGCCCACAACCATCTCTGAAATCCAGCCAGGATAACTCCGCCCCGAATCTGGACTTTTGGCAGCTTTTTCACTGTCGTGCCCGCCTCCACTACCAATTAATAGATTCCTAAAGAGCGCTACCGAAAATGTTTACGATTTTTGGATTTATTTTTTAATTATGGGTATCTATGTATTTCTTTTTTTGCATTTGGATTGACCATTAAATAACTCGCCTCTCGTCCGTAACCACGAACCACCTTGCCACCGTTGGAAGGATGAGGGTAGTAAAAATAACCGTTTTGTTCATAGCGGGACAGGCTTTCGTGGCGCACCCATCGGCAATCCTCTTCAGAATATATTATCGGTCTAAATCGGTCATCGACTTGGACAGGCTCTGGCGGAGGCTTCGCAGGTGGCTTCAGTTTATTTTTTAGAATCCCCCATAGTTCTTTCCCTGCTTCACGTAGAAGCCAGTAGCGGTCATAGCAATCCCGGCAATAAACAAACCCCATGCAAAACTCACAATGTCATTTGGGAGCCAACTCATTTCTTCGTTCGTATGATTGATCGGCCTACGCCCAGCTCACTGGTGGAGCAAATTGGTGCGTGTTTTTGCGAAAGCAAAAAGCGCGACAGTTTGCGGAGTCCAGTGCAGCTGCTTGTTACATGTGTCAGGTTAGTACAGTGGAAAAACATTGCCGGTGTGGCAACAATTTACCGGAATACTTAAATTATGCTGGCTGTTTTATTCCCAACATACTCATTAACTCAAGCATTCTTGGATCATTTTTCAACTTATCTTCAAAGGTTTGCTGAAACTCAATGTTTCCGCCTTTTAAGCTCAAAACTTTCTCATAATGATCATCTACTGTGAATATGCCATGATCAATTTTGGTTTCTTCGTAATAACCCTTAAATTTATCACCATACTCACTTAGCTCGTTTTTAAAAGTGTTCTGGAAACCCTCAGCCCAAGCTCCATAACCTATTTTATGAGAGTCAGGGTTGTTCAATACTGTGACTTTTGGCAGAAACGCTCCAGCTTGTTCCGTGTACATTGCCAGCTTTTCAAATTCTGCCATAGCTTCCGGCGAAAGCGTAACACTCGACTCTCGAGTAGGCACATTATTAGTATTATTTAGTTGCTTGGACTGAGAAGATACAGAGGTATTTATCGGTTCGTAATGGTTATTCGATATTCCAGAAATTTGCATAGCCTGACTCCTTAATCGTTATCCTGAACCGTACCCAGCAATCAGAATGCCAATTTTATTTCTAAATACTCTGAATTTCCAGTTTGCGAAACATGTAACGCCGCGCTCAGGCGGCTGCATTGCAGAGCATAGGTTTGTGGGAAAATGTGTGCAGCGAGCCCACAAACCGAAGCGGCGCAATGCAGCTCGGCTGCAGCGCCTTGTTAAGTGTCTATGCAAATTCATCGACGCCGCTAATTTTGCGGCATACCATGCATGCTTTCTATGCTTGTAAATAGGTTGCGGTGGAGCTCAACGGGCATATTTTCTGAAGAACGGTATGAAATTTGTTCTTTGAGCAAGCCTATGAAATCTATTCTTTTACGAAATGCTTCATCCATTTGCAAACTGACATCTTTCGCTAAGTCTATTCCGCTCTCCGGTAGGGCTAGAATAAAATGAGAAAGCTCTATTTCTCCGGATCTGACTAGCTCAGATATTTCACACGGAGATATGTTATTGAAGTCATATGCTTGCGCAGTATTTGACACGGCAACATCTTGCCGATGCGGCAAATTTTGGCCGGCTTTGTTTTGCAATCCGTAATCTAAGGGTCGTAAAACTTGCGTTGCAGATGTTATTTGCATAGTAAGCTACCTATCCGTTTCTAGTTTCGGACAATAGGCAAAATATACACCAGCACTTAACGCCGCCAACACGCGCAGCTTTGTAGTGGAGGCGAAGCCGGAACGGAAAAGCTGTCGCTGTGCTTGGCTTTGTTACATGGTGTTGTGTTCTGCGATGGGGTGGATTTGCTTAATGCGCTGGCGTTTCCGGGGGCTAGCAAACAAGCCAGCATAAACGGCAAGCCTTAATGCAAAAAGCCCTGACCAGTTGGTCAGGGCTTCACTGAATTAAATAAATCCGTTCCATTCTGTTGAGACGGCTTGGTCTTACCCTAAAAATACGCACACTCAGTTAAGCAACATCCTGCTCTTCGA
>CAYVIB010000012.1:29876-122818 GCA_964451365.1 uncultured Cellvibrionaceae bacterium | reverse complement strand
AGGCTTGGGCACGTTGAAGTCCTTTCACACTCTCAATTACTGGTTGAATGTACAGTATAGAGGCCGAAGGGTCAACCTATACAATGGGTGTCTTGGTATCAGTCTATACAACGGGTGTCTTGGTATCAGTCTTGGTATCATCTTTCGCCCATGGCAAAAACCTTAAATATGTGGAGATAACTATGTGGAACTATTATTCATACTACCCATTTGGTAAAAAAACGACATTTAGCGTGGGTGGGCGCGCTAACGAGATATTCAGCGGACAGAATGTGCATGCGCATCACAATAATTACACGCCGCATAAGGGTTTTGGTAGCGGTGGTAACACAATCACAAAATATCAAGAAAGAGCAATCCAGAATGGGGATGCTCTGACTTCCTTGCCACTCAAGACACATCATAATCCACCGTACATAGAGATGGTGTGGAATTATCCTGGCGCACCCGCGGGGAAAACGCGTCTTATCGTTAACAGCAATAATCTTGACGAGATTTACTTTACGGATGATCATTACAATGTTTATTGGAAAGTATATGCGGCTCAGAATACACATACAGTGTTCCCGTCATGATTCGCTAATCGCATCGCTTTATTGTGTGATAATCTTGGCCAGATACATGTAGGTTAAATGCATGGACACCCACATAAAAGAAATACACGATTACATTTCTTAAGAGCTACCAGTTGATTGGGAACCGTTACAATGGGTGTCTTGGCGTTATCGGTGTCTTGGCGTTATCTCCGGAGGTTATTATGGAAATTGACAAAGAGAAAATCGATGAAGCCGCACTGGCCTTGCTTTATTTAACCTTGCACGATGGGTACAGGGCGTGGAAATCCCTGGATTGGGATATCATGGACAGGCTTCATGAGAAGGGGTTTATAGGCAACCCGGTTGGCAAGGCCAAGTCGGTGGTATTTACCGAAGAGGGCATCGCGGAATCCGAGCGCTTGTTCCAGCAGATGTTTACCAAGAAGCTATAATCCCCGGTGATGGCAACTGATCCATTAGCAAATAAGGGAAAGAAAAAATGAATAATATTCTGGATATAGATATCGCCTGGGGCGGTTATTATGCCTCCGTTTCCAGCGAGAACGGAGAGGTCTCGGGTTTTCGTTTATTGGATTTCAATCGCGATGCCTATCATGCCGCGCTTTACTCGGAAAAATTCAGCCAGCTGCCGACGCTTGATCAAGTGCAAAACCTGTCGCCGTTTGTAGGTCATGCTCCCATTGACGCGAAAGGGCTTTTGAACAGAGATAACCTTCAGCTGATTGACGGTAAACCGCTTGGTCGCGACGATCTGGCGGGATATATCTGCTACCTCGAAGCGCATGACGTACCACAAGAAGATATTGATGGCCTGGTAAATGAGGTGATTGAGTATAGTCAGGAATCGCCTCTCCCTTTACGGCTTCAGGTGATAGCGGGCGAACTTGTTATCTCGGAAAGAGAGTAGCTGTTAATTTGTAATGCCCGCTGGGCAATAACGTACGGAATCCGGGGCGGGCAAGCAAAGCGCCACCCGCCAATCTCTATTTCACAACCACCGGTAAAAATCCCGGCATGCTGGCCCTCTACATAACACACCTGATACTCGCCTACCTGATTACAAGATATTTGTGCAAAAAAGCGGGTATTCGTTTTGCTGAGAAGACCATTGTTGTTATCGCTTTTAAAACGAGCGTAATAAGCATTCTATTTCTCGCGCTGCTTTTGCTCATTACCATTATGCTCTTTCGCTTCCCTGTGGGCCTACTGGAAGGCGGAATTTTGTTGTTGGCATTATCCTTTATTTCATTTACCGTGGTGTTTTTTCTGGTAAATAAAAAACTTATCCGTAAGAAAATGCGTTTGGTGGAGTAATTGGTCGTGGCCGGTCCAATCTTGCTGACTTGTGGCGATCCGTCCCATGGACAAACCTGATCTAAACGAAAGAAAAAAAGTCTGGCTCGCGCTGTCGGACCTTTTTCTCGATACTGACATAACGCTTTTTTATGAGTCCATTGCGACTGTGTGCGCGGAATCCCCTTATTCCTTAAGCGAATTAAAAGCCATTCTGGAAACGGAAGTAGCGTCGGTCTGCGGAGGCAACCTGTCCTGTATTGCAGGAGAGTGGGCGGGTCTTGACGAGGCGTGGCTAATAAACAGCATTCTTGAAAGGACATACAATAAAGGAACGTCCGCTATCGGGGTTTTGGCCCGTTTAACGGTAAAAGGATATCTCAAAGAACATTGGGACGTATTGGCGAAGTTAATTGACGGGAAAAGAGGGTTTATCGATACCTGATGCGCGGTAACCGAAGGTGCCGCTGCCGTTCGCTTCCATGGACGAATGTGTATTTTGATGGAAAGTGACATCCGGTTTCAGGGATCGGCTATATTTAGGGCTTGAACTCTTTGGCCCAAATAATAATAAAGGCTACCCGGATGCTTACTAATAAACTCCCTGCCAGCATACGATATTTTGTTTTAGTCGCGTGTGCCGTACTGATTACCTCCTGCGGCGGTGGAGGTGGCGGCTCGGGATCATCCGGGCCAACACCAAGTCCAACCCCGAAACCCACCGATTCCTGTCCGGTCAGTTCCCTCGAAAAGACCGGGCTTGCCGCCAGCCAGGCGGGGTCGACGGGAAGTATCATGGTGTTCTCCGCCACTGCCGGCTATCGGCACGACAGCATTCTGGCGGGAAAAAACCTGCTCCAAAACCTCGCAACGGAAAACGGCTGGGACATTTATCTTACCGAGAGCGCCGCGGATTTTACGCCGGGCTCCCTGGCCAACTACGATGTGGTTGTCTGGTTGAATACGACCGGTGACGTCCTGTCGAATACCCAGCAGACAGCCTTCGAGAGCTATATCGAAAACGGCGGCGGTTATGTGGGTATCCATTCCGCCGCCGACACTGAATATGATTGGCCCTGGTATGGCGATTTGGTGGGCGCGTATTTCCATTCCCACCCGGCGGTCCAATCGGC
Organism: uncultured Cellvibrionaceae bacterium; assembly: GCA_964451365.1. Taxonomy (GTDB): domain Bacteria; phylum Pseudomonadota; class Gammaproteobacteria; order Pseudomonadales; family Cellvibrionaceae; genus CAYVIB01. The sequence goes on along the minus strand of CAYVIB010000012.1, from coordinate 119,835 downwards.
AACGGTCCAGGTGGAAAATAATTCTCACCCGTCCACCGCGCATTTGAATTCGTCATGGCAACACGTTGACGAGTGGTACAACTTCCAGAGTAATCCGCGCGGTAGCGTGAATGTGTTGCTGTCCCTGGATGAAAATTCATATAGCGCCGGTGCGGGCGCCATGGATGATCATCCCATTGCCTGGTACCACACGGCGGGTGCGGGGCGTGCCTTCTACACCGGACTGGGTCATACCGCGGCGGCGTACAACAATCAGGATTTTGCGCGGCATATCGAGGGGGCATTGCTCTGGGCCGGTCGCATGGATAAAAACGTTGAGGTCTGGACCGGTTCACCGCCAGCGGATACTGACTTTAGCAGCACTGCGTTGGCTTCCGGAATAAACGAGCCGATGACGATGGAAATTTCCCCGACCGGGCAGGTTTATGTGATCGGGCGGCGCGGTGAATTTTATGCCATGGAAAATGGTTCGCTGAATGAAAAGTCAACTATCCCAACAAACAGCACAAATGAAGGCGGCTTGATTGGTTTCGCGCTGGACCCTGATTTTACCGCCAATCGTCGCGCCTACTTTCACTACACGGCGCCCGCCGTCGCCGAGCATATTGTTTCGCAAATGACGATCAATCCGGACAACACCCTGGATTTCGTCTCCGAGCAAATTCTGTTGCGCTACGGCGTGGATATGACCTGTTGCCACGCCGCTGGCGATATGGCGTTCGATTCGGAAGGCAATTTATATATCGCCACCGGCGACAACACCGATCCTTTTGAGTCCGACGGATACACGCCTATCGATGAACGCGGTGGCCGCCAGGTTTTCGATGCGCAACGCTCCTCCGCAAATACCAATGATTTGCGCGGCAAAATACTGCGGATAAAACCGAATGGCGACGGCACTTATTCCATTCCGGAAGGAAATTTATTTGTCGGTGACAGTTTGCACCGGGCGGAAATTTACACCATGGGACATCGCAATCCGTTCCGTATTCATGTCGATAAAATCACCGACCGCTTGTACTGGGGCGATATCGGTCCGGATGCGGGCGGCACCAATAGCAGTCGCGGGCCGGGCGGGCTGGATGAAATAAACCGGACCGCTGTTCCCGGCAATTTCGGCTGGCCGTATTTTGCCGGCGCCAACCAGGCGTATAATGATTACGATTTCGGCCTGGGCATGTCCGGGCAGAAATTTAATTCCACTGAAGTGGAAAATTTTTCGCCGAATAACACAGGCGCGACGGTGTTGCCCGATGCGATTCCCGCGTGGTTTTCCATGAGTCATCGCGCCCTTATGGTGGCGGATGTTTATCATTGGAACAGTGCAATTAATGACGAATACAAATTGCCTTCGTACTTCCACAATCGCCTGCTTTATTGGAATTTTAACAATGACCAGATGTATGAGGTGGACACTCAGCGAGATATTCCTTCGCCGCGCCTGTGGTTGAATACTTCGCTGTTGGCTGGAATTATCGATGCGGAAGTATCGCCGCATAATAACCGGCTCTATCTATTGGGTTACGGTGGAAATTGCTGCGCAATGCCGGCGAATGCCGGCATGCTGGTGGAGGTTCAATATCGGGGTGATGGGCCGAGTGGCCAGCCGGAGCCGGGTGAAACATTCGGCGTTGGCGACACGGTCAATTTAAGTATCGGCGGCAAAGTGGTAAGCGCGCAGGCAAACAGTCCGCTTACGCTGGTGGATGCCGGAACCGGAAACAATGAGATTTTCGAAATTGTTGATGCGGGTGATGATGCAGTCGCGCTTCGTTCAGTCAGTTCCGGGTTGTACGTCACCGCCGGCAATGGTGACGCGGAGCCCTTGAGCGCGACTGCCGGCTCGATCGGCATTGAACAGCAATTCCAATATACACAAAACACGGAGGGTTCTGTTTCCCTGCGAGCTTACGTCAATTGCCGGTATGTGTCGCTTGTAAGCGATGGTGAAATGTCCCTGCGGGCAAATTCAACCGGCGCCGACGATTTGCAGTTTTTTAATCTTGCCTTTGCCCAGGCCTGCGAGTCCGACTCCAGCTACGGTGTCGCGTGTCGAACCGACAGTCCCGCCTATTTGAATATGCCGGATACGCCGGATGCGACTTATTCGAATGTACCGGCACTGCTTTCGCAAACCGGCGCCTTTACCGATGTTGCGGCATTGACCCCCGGCGACAACATGATCCCCTACGATGTGATATCCCCCCTGTGGTCCGACCGGGCGGAAAAGCAACGCTGGTTTTCCGTTCCACTGGGAGAGCGGATAATTTTTTCGGAAGAGGGCAAATGGGAGTGGCCCGCCGGTACCGTGTTTGTAAAACATTTCGCTCTGCCGGTGGATGAAAGCGAGCAAAATGTTTTGCGGCGACTGGAAACGCGATTGGTTGTCGTGCAGGAAGACGGTGGCGTGTACGGTGTGACTTACAAGTGGCGGGAAGACAACAGCGACGCTGATTTGCTTACCACCGTGCTCAATGAAGATATCACGATTAACAGTGAAGCGGGTAATTGGACTCAAACCTGGACGTATCCGGGGCCGGAAGATTGCCTGACATGTCACAACGCCGAAGCAAAACATATTCTCGGCGTAAAAACCGCGTCGCTTAACAAAACCTGGCTTTATCCGTCCGGCGTCAGTGATAATCAGCTGCGTACGCTAATCAATCTTGGATTATTTGATGCGGCATTTACGGAAGAAGAGCTGGAAAATTTCCCCGCCCATGCCGCCTTGGATGATGCCACCAAAAGCCTGGAGCATCGTGTCCGTTCGTATTGGGATGTAAACTGCGGAAACTGCCACGGCCCACAGGGTATCGCGAGTAAATGGGACGCCCGCTTCGAAACGCCGCTTAATTTACAGGGCATTGTCTATGGCCCGCTGGCAAACCAGCGGGATTATTTTGCCGATTATGGGTTGGAAGAGCCGTTCGTTATCGATCCGTCGAATAAGGACAATTCCATTTTGTATATTCGCAGTAAAAGCACGAATGTCGACGACCGCATGCCGCCGCTCGGCAGGCAGGTGGAGCATGCGGAGTATATCGAGGTATTGGAGCAGTGGATGGAAAGTTTGCTTTAACGGAAACGATCGAATGCGATTCAACAACAGATGTTTCGTAGGTCGGACCAGCGCTACCCGCCCTACTCGTTGCTTAAGTGGGAAATTTTGCCGGCGTTTTGTTCCCAGTTCTGGCCATCGAATTTTTTAATTATTAGATTCTCCGGCCACGGATCCAGGCTCCGGACATTAACGCTGTAGCCATCGGGATTTGAACGCGGAACGTAAAACGGTTTGACGCCACAGTATTTGCAGAAAGTATGCTTGGCAACGCCGGTGTTCCAGGTGTAAGTGGCGATGGCATCCTCGCCGCTTAACAACCTAAAGCGGCTTTGGGGTACGACGAGGTGCAGATAACCGAGCTTGGAGCAGATACTGCAATTGCACTCCAGGCACTCAAGCGCTTCGGGCGCCTCCACTTCGAATTGGATTTTGCCGCAATGGCAACTGCCTTGATATTTCATTTTTCTGACAACTTTTTTACAAGTACTGTTAATAAAAACATTCAATGTTTATCCGCGCACCGAATACAGTAAGCCGCGGCCGGATCAATTTCCAGGCGTTTTTGATTTATCTCCTCGCCGCAGTCCTGGCACCAGCCGTAGTCGTCATTTTCTATGCGGTTGAGCGCGGCATTAATGCACCTTATCTGCTCCTTCCGGCGCCGGTTCTGTTCCAGGGACATCGCCTGCTGCTGCAGGGCGTCCATGCGGGACAGCCGGCCAATCACGCACTGGTCCAGTTCCACGGGTTTGGCGGAGTCATCGGCGAAATCATCGTTTTCCTCCAGCTTCGCCCGTAGGGCCAGTAGGCGGTTTTTAGCCTGTTTCAAGGTTTGTTCGGTCACTTTTGCATCCTTTGGTTGTCTGTAAGCGGTGTGCTGTTCTCCTCTACCTTTGGACCGGGAGAACCACTATAATGCGTCGCTTTTTTACCATCCCTACCTTTCCGAGGTTCTTCCCTTGACACACCCCCTGATAGAAAAATTGCGCAATATCGCGATTATTGCGCACGTCGACCATGGCAAAACGACCCTGGTGGACAAGCTGCTGAAGCAGTCCGGCACCCTCGACCGACGGGACGAGGCGGCCGAGCGTATTATGGACTCCAACGACCAGGAACGGGAGCGGGGTATCACCATTCTCGCCAAGAACACGGCGATCAAGTGGAATGACTACCGCATCAATATTGTGGACACCCCCGGTCACGCCGATTTCGGCGGCGAAGTGGAGCGCGTGCTGTCCATGGTGGACAGTGTATTGCTGTTGGTGGATGCCGTCGATGGTCCCATGCCGCAAACACGCTTTGTGACCAGCAAGGCCTTTGAGAAAGGTTTGAACCCGATCCTGGTGGTAAACAAGGTGGACCGGCCCGGCGCGCGCCCGCACTGGGTGATTGACCAGGTGTTCGACCTGTTCGACCGCCTTGGAGCGACGGACAAGCAGCTCGACTTCCCGATTATTTACGCCTCCGCCCTCAACGGCGTGGCCGGCCCGGAGCCGGACCAACTGGCGGACGATATGACTCCGCTGTTCCAGATGATCGTTGACAAGGTGGCACCGCCCGAGGTGGAGATTGACCGGCCGTTCCAGATGCAAATATCCGCCCTGGACTACAACAGCTACGTGGGTGTGATCGGTATCGGTCGCATCACCCGCGGCAGCTTGTCGCCCAACCAGCAGGTGGTGGTGCTCGACAAGGACGGCAAGCAGCGCAAGGCGAAGGTGTTACAGGTGATGGGTTTCCACGGCCTGGAGCGTATTGAAACACCCAAAGCCACCGCCGGGGATATTGTTTGCATTACCGGTATCGCCAACCTCGGTATTTCCGACACGCTGTGCGACCCGGAGAAAGTGGAAGCCCTGCCGCCGCTGACGGTGGACGAGCCGACCGTGAGCATGACCTTCCAGGTCAACGACTCGCCGTTTGCCGGCCAGGACGGCAAGTACGTTACCTCGCGCAACATCAAGGAGCGCCTGGAGCAGGAGTTAATTCACAACGTGGCCCTGCGCGTGCAACAGGGGGACAGCCCCGACAAGTTCAAGGTTTCCGGTCGCGGCGAACTGCACCTGTCGGTGCTGATTGAAACCATGCGGCGCGAAGGTTTCGAACTGGGCGTGTCGCGACCCGAGGTTATCCAGAAGGAAGTGAACGGTGAAATTCACGAACCGTTTGAAATGGTGGTTATCGACGTCCAGGAAGAAGACCAGGGCGCGGTGATGGAGGAACTTGGATTGCGCAAGGGGGAACTGCGCAATATGGAGCCGGACGGCAAGGGTCGCGTGCGACTTGAATACCTCGTGCCTTCCCGTGGCTTGATCGGTTTTCGCGGTATGTTCCTGACGCTGACTTCCGGCTCCGGCATTATGACCAGCATTTTCGATCACTATGGTCCGGTCAAAGCCGGTGAGGTTTCCAGCCGGCAAAACGGTGTGCTGGTGAGTATGGTCAAGGGCAAAACCCTCGCTTACGCACTCTACAATCTGCAGGAGCGCGGCCGGCTGTTTTTGGGCCACGGTGTGGAAATATACGAGGGACAGATTGTGGGACTGCACTCGCGCGACAACGACCTGGTGGTGAACCCCACCAAGGCGAAACAGCTCACCAATATTCGCGCCGCCGGTACCGATGAGGCATTAACGCTGACTCCGCCCGTCCGCCATACCCTGGAGCAGGCACTGGAATTTATCGAGGACGATGAACTGGTGGAAGTGACGCCCCATCATATCCGCCTGCGGAAAAAACTGCTGACGGAAAATGAAAGAAAGCGGGCGAAGAACGCGAAGGCCCTGTAGGGCGGATACAATGGTCCGGCACTTCGGGCGCCACCCGCCATTGTGGTAGAGAGTGGTAGAGATTGCGGTAGACATTGTGTAGAAACGTCGGTGGCGCCCGAAGTGCCGGACCATCGCTTACCCGACTTACAAAGCAATCACTACGAAACCATCTGCTTCTGAATCGTACTCAGCAGTTCCTCATCCGACCACGGTTTGTTTAGGTAAGAACTCACACCGGCGCTCTGCGCCATGCTCTTATGTTTTTCCGTGGTGCGCGAGGTAATCATTATCACCGGAATATCGCGCGTATCGTCGCGGGAGCGAATATGCGCGGTCAGTTCCAATCCGTTCATGCGCGGCATCTCCAGGTCCACCAGCATTAACGATGGTTTCTTTTGGCTGAGTACGTTGATCGCTTCGAACCCGTCTTTTGCGGTATACACTTCCATCCCCATATCCGCGACAAACTGCGCGAGCGAACGACGGGCGCTTAACGAGTCGTCGACAATCAGGGCCACCGGCGGATCGAGCCGGCTGTCGTGTTCCAGCGCGGCAATTTTCGCGCGGTGACTGCGCAGGCGCGCCATTTCTTCATGACCGATATTCATGCCGGGCAGCTCATGAATATCGATTACCGGCGAAACCGTTCCGTCACCGAGAATGGTTGCGCCAACAACACCGGGCGGGTGGTGCGAGAACTGGTTGAGGGGTTTGATTACCAGGTCCTGGCTTGCGGTGACGGATTCCACCCCAACCGCCACGCGCTCGCCGTCGGATTTCCGAACGATCAACAGCGCCGATGTGCGTTTGTTTTCTGCCGCATACATATTGGTCAGGTCGGCAATATCGTAAACCGGGATTTCATCTTCGTTGTGCATAAACACAAGCGTATCGTTCCTGTGAACCAGTTGTTCCGGTTGTACGTAGACAATTTGCTCGATATTGCGTGTAACGACACTCAATACCTGATGCCCTTCCCGGCCACTGCAGTAAACCAGCAGGGCGTGCCCGGTCAGAATACTGGTGGGCACGGTAATGGAAAAGCACGTGCCTTCGCCGGCGGCGGATGTGATAAACATAGAGCCTTTCAGATTGCGTACTTCCGCCTGCACGGCATCGAGGCCGATACCGCGCCCGGACGTTTGGCTGACCTTGTCGCGTGTCGAAAAGCCGGGCATTAAAATATATTGCGTCAGGGTGGCTTCGTTGACATCCTCGTCCGCGGAAATCAAACCTTTGGAAATTGCCGTATCCCTGATGTGATCGTAGTCCAGCCCCTTGCCGTCGTCGCGGCACTGGATGGTAATCGTTTCACCGGAGTGACTGAAGGAAAGGGAAATTTTGCCTTCCGCCAATTTGCCTGTTTGCGTGCGTTCACTGACATTTTTTTCCAGGCCGTGATCCACCGCGTTGCGCAACAGGTGCATCAGCGGATCGACAATACGGTTCAATACCCGGCTGTCGATGAGCAGATCTTCACCGGTTATTTCCAGTCGCGCCGACTTACCGGTCAGACGGCAGGCCTGTTTTACACAGCGCGAGAATCGCGAACTCATGGTTTTAACTGGCACCAGCCGTAATTGCAGCAGCAGGCTCTGGTTATCCTGGTTCAACTGTTTCTGCGCATGGGCAATGGTGCTCAATTCCCGAATCTGGTCTTCGATATGGGATACCGCTTCGTAGGAGTCCGTGGTCAATTCCAGAAGCTGTTGCGAGAAAGTGTGCAGCTCGTTGAAGCGCTCCATTTCCAGCGGGTCCATTTCATCATCGGCGTACTTCATGGAGGTGGCGCGCAACGCGCTCTGGGTTTGCACCAGCGCTTCCATCTCGATCGACATGTTGCGGATCATTTTGTGATAGCGCTCGGTTAACTGGATGCTCGCCTGCATCGCTTCAATCTGCGCCATCACCTGGGAGTTGGTAATCTGTGTTTCCCCGGCGATACGCAACAATTCCTGCGCGGTGGTTCCCGGCAGGTTGAGGTGATATTTTTCCTCGTCCTCCTCCATTTGTGAGGAAGCATCGACGGCCACTTCGGGGGCCTTAACAACCGGCATAGCGTTGTCGGGCGCGGCTGAAAAAGGTTCGATAGCGGCGCCATTAGCCGGGACTGGCTCTTCAGCAGGAATGGCCCCGCCGAATAAATCGGATTCGTTGATATCCTCCAGCAGGGTTTCCAGCTCATCAAAACTGGAGTCAAACAGGGAGCTTTCCTCTTCCGTTTCCAGTTCGGCATCGAGCGATGCAAAGTCAGCGTCGACTTCACCGACCGGCATCTCCCCGTCCAGTTGTTGTTGAAGTTCATCCATTTCGTTTTGCAGCAGTTCGGCGTCAAACGCTTCGATTTCTTCCTCGATAACTTCGGAATTATCCTGCTCTTCGGAGACGGCAGGTTGTTCTTCAACGGTTGCGGCTGAGCGAGGTGTACCGGATGTGTTCGTTCGAATTAACTGGCTGAAATCCAGAATTTGTTGCAGTACCTCCACGCCATTGTCCGGTACCTCGCCGGAGTGGCAGAGGAATTCCGCCATCGACGCCAAACAGTCGGAAGCGTCCTCCAATAATTCGTCGAATCCATCGGGGAGCGCGTCGGGTCGCTTGGCGGCGACTTCGAGCAAATCCTCGGTGTAGTGCATCAGGTTGGCTATGCCCGGCACACCCACAACATTGCCCGCGCCCTTAAGCGTGTGTGCCATACGTTGCGCTTGCGCCAGCTGGGTAATCGAACCGGAGCCGAGGTAATTATTGACCGACTCCTCGAACTGCCTTACTTGTTCAGGCAGTTCAATCAGCATATCGTTTAAAAGTTCCGGGCGGGCATCGGTGCCCAATTCCAGCGACACCATTTCCTCCGTCGCAACGGAGGGAAACATTACTTCGTCGTCATCGACCAGAATGTTTGACTCGTTAAAGCTTTTTTCCAGGGAGTCGCGTGTGGAATCGATTACCGGCGATGGCCAGGCGGGCCTGGCCAGCAGATCCAGCAGAGCCGGTACCGATGACACGGACGCATCCGCGCCGGACTCGATATCCTTCAGGTAGGCGAGAATTAACCGCGGCCATGCACTGACCAGCTCAACCGTGTCGTCATTTAGCGACTGGTCGGCGCCGTGCAGTGCGGAAAAATTTGACGTAAGGTGTTCGATGTATTCCGCCAAGCCTTCCAGCCCTGCCAGGTGCAACGCCTTACCGATATGGGAAAGACGCAGTTCAAATTCGCCCAACAGCGCCTTTTGATTTTCCCAGCCGCCACTTTTAAACCCGGACAGGTCCGTGTGATGAATATCCTCCAGTTCACCACACAACAAATTGATAATTTCCTGTTGCTCCAGGCTTAGACTGGACTTGGGGCTGGACTTGGTGTCAGCATTTTCCATTTTGGCTCACTCTTAAAAATCAAATGGAATATCAACTCGCACTCTGCAATTGGCTGACGGGCGCCAGGTTGACTTTCGGCGCCTGCTCCAGGTCCTCTGGCAGTACGAACACACTCACCCGCTCTACCAGTGTCTCCGCATAAAACTTCAGGCTGTCGGTGTGACGTTTTTGCTCGGCCAGCTGTTGGCCGGTCTTTTCGGTAAAGTTGCGGATAATGGTTGCGCGGTCGCGTACCCGGTTTGCCACGTCCGCCTGTTGGGTCGCCTGGTCGGCAATAATTTTTACGTTTTCCACCAGGTGACGGGTGGCTTTTTCGGTGGCATCCATTCTTTCACCCGCCTGTTCCGCCAGACGCGAACCTTCCGCTACCTGGGAGATCAGGGTGTTCATTACCGTTACCGTATCGGAAGTTTCCACTCGGATATTATTAACCATCGAGGAAATTTCGTCCGTGGATTCCCGGGCGCTTTCCGCCAGCCGCTGTACCTCGTCCGCCACCACCGCGAAACCTTTACCGGCTTCACCGGCGGAGGCTGCGTGCATACTGGCGTTAAGCGCAAGAATGTGAGTCCGTTCGGCAATGGTGTTAATCAGGTTAACGATACCGGAAATTTCCTGGGAACGTTCACCCAGGCGCTTGATTCTCTTTTCCGTTTCGGAAATGGTTTCCCGAATGGTGCGGATACCATTGACTGTTTCCACCACCGTTTGCCGCGCGGCCTGGGTACTTTCAATCGCCTGGTTCGCGGTTTTGTCCGCGATTTCGGAGCGTTTGGCTACATCGTTCATCGCGCGGGCCAGGATTTCCAGTGCTTTACTGGTTGCCACAATCTGGCGCCGCTCGTTCTCGGCGAACTGGATAACCGATTCGGACTGTTGCTGCAATTGGGTGGAAACACCGTCAACTTCGCGCGATACGTCTTTCACCTGATGCAGCGTTTTTGCTGTTTCGGAAGTGAGCAGGTTTACCGCGTCCGAAATAGTACCGGTGATGTCCGCCGATACCGGTACCTTGATCGTCAGGTCCTTCCTGGCAATACGGCCCAATGCCTGAATCAGGGAAATAATTGAGTTGTTGAGTTTTTCGTTTTCCCGTGACTGTTCTTCAAGCTGCTGGATACGTTCGTCCAGCAGTTTGTTAAATGCCGAACCCAGTTCGCCCAGTTCGTCGTCGCTTAACACTTTCACCCGGCTGCTCATTTTTCCGCGATTGATTCGCTTGATTACGCTTTGAATGTGCGTCATCGGGAAAATAATGCTTTTGTAAATCAGGTAAATGCCGATCGCGGTTCCCATCGCCACCAGGAAGATGATTGCGGTTACCGCGGCATTTACCAACTGGGTGTTGGCGGTTTCGGTTTCGAGAATCCCTTCCATCGCGCTTTTACTGATAGTCAGTGCTTCGGAAAATGATTGGGTCAGGCTTGCTTCAATCGCGTTTAACTCTTCGGTCTTTTCGCGGATAAATGCCAGCGCTTTCGCGATCTGTGTCAGTGTTTCGCGATAGGATTGAATATTTTTTTCCAGTGTGGTTTGTACGGACGGGGAAAGAATGGACGAGTGCATGACATTTTCAAAAAGCGTCAACTGCTCTTCCACCGTGTTCTGATCCAATTCCATCCCGGTAGCCAGGTAATCGCTTTCCGCCTGGCGAATTGCGAAGAATGCCGACAAGGTATCACCGGCGGGATTGCGCTTGAGCAGGGACTCTATCTCCCGTGAAATATTGGATAATTGGCCGCGCAATCCGGATGAGGCGAATACGCCGTAGCGTTCCACCTCGTTCTTGGCATCGGTAAAAATGGCTTTGTGCTGGTTCAGTTTATCGGCGGCACCGGCCAACGGCCTGGTTACCTGATAGGTGCTGCTGTTGGTGCGGGCCTGCTTCAGTTTTTCGTCAATCTCACTGAAGTGTTGTTCGTACTGCTCAGCGTAAACGGGATTTTTGGTGGCAAAAAACTGGCTCGCCGCGGTTTGCATTTTGCTTTGTAAAAACCCGATTTCCACCAGCGCATTTTGGTAGGTGAATGCCTCCCGCTCCTGCTGCCGGCTTTGATCGTTCATCCCGATCTGTAGGTAGTAGGTCACACCGATCAGGATAAAGCCGAATACCAGCCCGATCATCAATGTGCTGATTTTATGGGATATGCGCATATTAAATAAAAATTTCATTTGGGGTTCCTCATTTTCTAATACGCAGCGCTAGACAGCTGTTTGAACAGTACAACGTTATTGATGACATGCCATTCCTGCCCGTTGATCGTGCAGGAACGGTTGATGGCTTTTTTGAGAATATCCGGCAGGGCTTCCGGCGCGGCCTTTCCTTCCACATCCGTCACATCCATGGGTTGCGGTTTTTTCCTGATAACCAGTCCGGCGGCATTTGCCGGATGGCCGAAAATGAGCGTATAGAAGGATTTTAGTGGCGCCAGTTCAAGCAGGGGTTCGAGTTGGTAAACCGGCACCAGGTTGCCGCGAACATTAGTCAGCCCCAGAAAGTGATTGGGCGAATTCGGTAGCGGGGAGATCGGGTTGCCCGTCAACAGCTCGCAATACAGTCCCTGGGGCGCCAGTAAATTCAAATTGTCTATCGAAAAGCCGTAGCAGCGGGCACGATATTGTATCTCGTTGCCCGCCGCGTTCTCCGGCCCGGCGGCCAGTGCGCTGGCCAGCGTGTTGGTCAGCGATATTCTGTCCTCGAGAGCGGAAGGGCCTTCCGTAGTGGGTACATCCATCGTTTTTTCCTTTAAGCCTTGGCAATCGCCTGTATGATCTGATCAGGTGTGTAAGGTTTGGAGATCATTCCCTTGCCACCTTGCAGTTCCCCCCAGACGCGATCCGCCTTTTGGTTTTTGCTGGTAACGAAATACACCGGAATGTTCGAGGTGTCGTTGCTGGACGTAATATTCCGACAGGCTTCGAAACCGTCAACGCCGTCCATGACAACATCCATTAATATGACGTCGGGCCGGAACGTTCGCGCTTTCTCCTGGGCTTCATTTCCATTGGATGCAGTAATGACCTGATATCCGGCGTTTTCAACAATTGTTTTAAGATGTTGAAGTTCCACCGGTGAATCATCGACAACCAATACTCTAACTGCTGGCATGTGTTTCTCCTTTTGTCCTATTGATGTGCTTGTTGTAAACGGTTTCAAATTCATTGTGGTTTATTGGTTTAACCAGGTAAGCGTCGCACCCGGCGAGTGTGCCTTTTATTTTGTCGAACGACGATGACCGGCTCGTTAACAGAATAACCGGCGTGTTCTTGTTGAGCTTGCTTCGCTTGATCTGCCTGCAGGCGCTGTAGCCGTCCATGCCGGGCATGATCACGTCGAGAAAAATGATATCGTAGGTTCTTTTCTGGATGGCCTCCATGGCTCTTTCCGCATTCTCCACCACGTCCAGGTGATCCTGTAACAGCTCAAACTCAATCTGCATTTGCTTGCGTACCGCCAGGCTGTCGTCCACCACCAGTGCCCGCGCGGTTTTATCCAATTTGACTACATTGTTGCTTTCCGATGAGGAGCGCAGCATTCTTAAGCCGGATATAGCGAGACTCTGCAATTCATGGGTGTCATGACCGATTTCAAACTCGGGGAAGAAGTTGAGTTCCTTAATGGTGTAGTGGTCCAGCAGCTTGATAAATTTCCCCGGATTGACCGGCGACGAAATGCGATATTTACCGGCGATCGGGGACTGGTTGCGTGTGAGGAAAATTAATGGCGGCGTTTTCTTCCTGCTGCTTTTTTGACGGTTTTCCCAAGCCTGGATGACGGTGGGGTTGCTAGAACACATCAATACAAAATCGATATTCCCTGCATTATTGTGCTGACCGGACGCCAGCGCCTCGGGTTGGTAGCAGCGGGTTCGATATTGGGTGACGGTAAAAATACGCGAAATAATATTGAACTCGTTGGCGGATGCACCCACCACTCCGACTTTAAAAACGCGTTTTACCTGACGTGAGTTTTTATTAACGGCATTTTCTGTTGTCATCAGCTTACTTCTTTATATCCATAAGTGAATTTTTTTTAAACGTCTGTTTAGAACCGATAAAAGTCGCCTCGTCAAGATATCAGTTTAGATGCGCCTCCGAATATGACAACGGCGCGGGAATAGTAGATGGTCGATGAAAATTTTTCAGCCCATGATGAAAGTACTGTTTTTGATAATATTAAAAACCAAATTCATATAAACTTAGCTGATTCACTTCTAAAAAAGGGCATGGATCTCGTAAAAATTGACTAATTGGCGCCGTTATTTTTATTTGATCGCTTTTTTATACCTTTTTTGCCGTGGTTTAACTAAATATAGAAAGAATATCGACTTTTAAAAACTATTAAGCAGTTCACAGTTTCTTGTCGCCTAAAATATCACGCCAATTGTTTTTATACGGCATAAAGCTAAGGTTTATAGGTACCGGCGAAATGCGATTCGCCGGAAGGGCCGCGGCGGGCTTACGCCAAGAATAATTCCTTTGGAGGTAACAGGTGGATATAACGCAAATAGCAGAGCTGGAAACATCGCATAACTGGATCCTGGTAGGTTTATCTTTTCTTGTCGCTGTGTTTGGTTCATACACCAGTTTGCAGCTTATGCGGGGTATTCGCACCGCATCGGACAACGCCAGATTGAAGTGGGTTATTGCCGCTGCTTGCGCTCTGGGCGGTGGGGCGATATGGACCATGCACTTTATCGGTATGATCGCGTACGAAACGGGAATGGCTGTCGGATACGCGCCGGGTTTGACCTTTTTATCACTGGGCATCGCCGTTTTTGTGGTGGGCGTGGGGATTTATATCCTCAGTAAAAAGCCCGATTCGGTTGCGATCCTGTTGGTTGCGGGTGTATTTGCCGGGCTGGGTGTAGCCAGTATGCATTATTCCGGAATGGAAGCGATGGTAATCGCCGCGGACATCACCTACGATCCGACACTTTTTATCGCTTCGGTGGTTATCGCCATGGTTGCGGCAACGGCGGCGCTATGGCTTGCGTTTAACCTCGAGGGCAATATGCAAATGCTTGCCGCGTCCGTGGTTATGGGTATAGCAGTTTGTGGCATGCATTACACTGGCATGGCGGCAATGAAGATGACGCCAAACGGCAAGGTAGTGGAAACCGGTTCAATGATGGACCCGCTGACTCTCGGTTTATTTATTTTCTGTTTCTCGATGCTGCTATTGGTGTTGTCCCTGATTGTAACGCTGAGCCAGCTGCAAAAACGCATGTATGAAGAGCTGGAAGAGGACGACGATGACGAGGAAGAGATCAAGCAAACGCAGCTGGCGTAAAGCCAGCGGATAAATTTCCTGTATCGGAAAAAAATGGCAGTTGCCTTGCCGGGGCTTTTTTCACACTACCCTGTGGTAAAAATTCACAAGCGGCAACTGCCAGATGATTGATTATGTAACCCATCACCTGTGTTTGAACCTCCAAGGTTTTGCTTTTGCATTGGCTTGTGGGTTAATACGTGCCATTTTTTTATTTAAGCGTATAAAAAATTTTGAAATATGGCACACATCAAAGAATTAAAATTTTATAATGGCTCGAGCGGTTATTTTGTATACGCATGGGCCCTTGCCTGTCGTAGAATATTGCGAAACGTAATTACGTTATTCGGTTGCGGTAAGTGCAGTATTTAAAACTGAAATAATCGGTTTTCAATTCGGTTGCAATATTGCGCTGCAATGCCCTGCCATTAACGGATTGCTGTTTTCGTCGTCGTTGGCCAACTTAAAACAGCTTCAAGGAGATTAACCGGTGAAAATACTTATCCTGTCTTCAGCGTTTAGCGGTTTGACTCAGCGGGTCGTGCGTGAATTAACACTTCTTGGACATAAACTGGATTTCCACTACGACCTGGATGAGCAGCGACTTTTGGCCCAGGTCGCAACATTTCGGCCCGACTTGATAATTTGTCCCTTCCTGACCCAGCGCATTCCTGAAGAGGTATGGAAACAGTATTTGTGCCTGGTGGTGCACCCCGGTATTGAGGGAGACCGCGGCCCCTCGTCCCTGGACTGGGCGATAAGTGGCAATTTGAAGAAGTGGGGCGTAACCCTGCTGCAGGCCGACTCGGAAATGGATGCCGGTGATATATGGGGCACGAAAAACTTCCCGATGCGGCAGGCAAGTAAAACCAGCATTTACAAACGTGAGGTCAGTACCGCCGCAATCGAGCTGATTAAGCAGGCATTGAAAAATTTTGAGGACCGGCATTTTATTCCGCGTCCGCTTGACTACGGTAATCCCGAAGTGAAAGGCACGCTTCAACCGATGATGCGCCAGGCCGATCGCGAGATAGACTGGAGCCGGAACACCGCTCGGGAGATTGTGAATAAAATTAATGCCGCTTGCACCAATCCGGGGTTGCGCGACGTGATTAACGGCGTCGAGGTGAACCTTTATGGTGCGAGTCTCGCCGCGAAAGCCGGCGGCAAACCGGGTGAGGTTGTCGCGATACACAAAGGCGCGTGTTGTCGCGCGACGGTGGATGGCGCCGTCTGGATACGTCAGATGAAGTGTAAAAGTCACGACGGGTTGCCGGCAATAAAACTGCCGGCGAGCACGGTGCTGGGAAGAATCCTGCCCGAATCTTTCCTGTCGGAACTCGATAGTGGTGACAGTTACGATGAGGTGGAAGAAATAAGGATAGAAAGGCAGGGCGATATCGCTTACGTCTATTTCAACTTTTACAACGGCGCGGCCAACACCGAGCAGTGCATGGAGTTGCGCGACCGGTTGGTCGCCTTGAAAGCCTCCGATGTCAAATACATCGTTTATATGGGAGGGGAGGATTTCTGGAGCAATGGAATACACCTCAATTGTATTGAAGCGGCGGAAGACCCGGCCAAGGAATCCTGGAGAAACATCAACGCGATCGATAATGTAGTGCGGGAAATGATTGAATCGCCCCGGCAAATGACCATCGCCGCCCTGCGCAACAATGCCGGCGCCGGCGGTGCTATTATGGCGCTGGCCTGTGATGAGGTAATTATCCGGGACGGTGTGGTACTCAACCCACATTATAAATCCATGGGCCTTTACGGTTCCGAGTACTGGACTTACCTGCTGCCCAAGCGTGTTGGCGGTAAAACGGCGGAGAAAATTATGAACGAGTGCCAGCCGATGCTCGCCACCGAAGCGATGGAGCTGGGCATGGCGGATCGCATGTTCGATGAGGATTGGGATGCTTACCATGCCCAACTGCGCGAATACTGTCAAAAACTCAGTGCCCAGGGCGGGCTGGAAACTTTCCTGAAGGCGAAGGCCGCGCAAAGACAAAAAGACGAAGCGAAAAAACCGCTGGAGTCCTATCGCAATGAAGAACTCGCGCATATGAAGAGGATTTTTGACAATCCCAAAGCGGTTTATCACGCGGAGCGAAAGGCGTTTGTATACAAACAAAAACGCAAAAGCGACAGCAGGAAGTCATTCGGCACCATCCAGATTGCCAAGACGGCCTGATTTATTGGCACGACTCCTCCGAGGGCGGACCGATGTGGCCGCCCTTTTTCGTTGGAAAACCCTTGCTATTCCCCATTGTCAAAGCGATGAGTCCAATCGTAGCCCGGATAGGCTATGATGGCGCCTCGTCAGCAAGGGGTATTACGATGATCAAAACACTTAATGTTGCGGTGAAAGGCCAGGGGCTGACCGCGTTTACCGAAAAGGTGCAAACTTTGGTAAAGGACGCGGGTATCAATGAGGGATTATGCACCCTTTTTATACAACATACATCGGCTAGCCTGCTGATCCAGGAAAATTACGACCCGTCGGCGAAGTATGATCTCGAGCGCTGGCTGAACCGCCTGGTGCCGGAGCGCGACCCGCTTTACACCCATACTCTTGAAGGGGATGACGATATGCCGGCCCATATCAAATCCGCGCTGACCGCTACGAGTCTTTCCATTCCGATAATGAAAGGTAAGCTGGCGCTGGGGACCTGGCAGGGGATTTTTTTGTGGGAGCACCGGCATATGGCAACGGAGAGGAAAGTTATTGTCCACATCGGGATGTAACAGGTTCGGTAAATAAGTGGTACTTCGTAAAATCCGTCCTGTCGTCCAGTGGATGTCATTCGCGTGGCGGACATCCAAAAGAGCACTTCCCGTAACACTCGAAAATCGCTGGAGCCCTGTTGCGTGAAGATGACCATATCCGCATTTTTCCCGGACTTGCCTTCAACCAGTAACCAATACTGGTGCCCGCGCTTCGGGTTAACACCGCACCATTTTTGCTGAGGGTCGTTATATGGCAGCCGATGCCAGCGGTTGTTTCGAATTCCGGAACGCGGTGGGCATGAGCCGGCATGCCGAACATCAGTTCGGGCCTTTGAGTGCATACCGTCTTGTTCCATTACATCTGGCAACACAATGCGGGAGCGAATGCCACTTCACCTGGCATGCCTTTTAACAATATACTGTAGCGACCTGGCGACGAACACGGGGGAGTGATATGCAAATGCCTGTATCATCGATTTACTACAAAATAATTTTTATTTTGGCTTTATTGTCCGTTTCCGGATGCGGTGTCAATACCATCCCGACGCTGGACGAACAGGTTAAATCCGCTTGGGCACAGGTGCAAAACCAATATCAGCGCCGCGCCGACCTGATTCCGAATCTGGTGGAAACCGTGAAGGGTTATGCGGCCCAGGAAAAGGAAACCCTGACGGCGGTTGTGGAGGCCCGGGCGAAGGTGGGTTCGATTCAGGTGGATTCAAGCGTGATTAACGATCCCGCGGCGATCCAGCGGTTCGAACAGGCACAGGCGGGACTGACCAGCGCGCTGGAAAAATTGATGGTAGTCGTTGAGCGCTATCCCGATCTTAAATCCAACCAGAATTTTCTTGCCCTGCAGTCGCAATTGGAGGGAACGGAAAACCGTATCGCCGTCGCTCGCCGCGACTATATTCTCGCGGTCGAACGCTACAATACGGAAATTCGCACTCTCCCCGGCCGAATCTGGCACAGCCTGCTTTATTCCGAGTTGCCGCTCCGGGAAACGTTTGAGGCAACGGCGGAAAATGCCGATCAGGCGCCGCAGGTGGATTTTTAATGTCGATTTCTCTTCCGCGAAACGTTGCTTTTTTTACTGTCCTGCTGGCTTTTTATTGTGTGGCGGAAATTGTTTTCCCGAAACTCACGGGACGAGTGGTCGATAATGCCGGCATGCTTGACGCGAATACGCAACGCGAACTGACCCAACTGCTCACCGAACATGAAAATGCGACCACCAATCAGGTGGTGGTTGTCACACTGGATGACCTGCAGGGTTATACCATCGAGGAGTTCGGTTATCGCCTGGGCCGCGAGTGGGGAATAGGGCAGAAGGACAAAAATAATGGTGTGTTGTTGCTGGTGGCCAAATCGGAACGCAAGGTGCGAATCGAGGTGGGATATGGACTCGAGGGCCTGCTTACGGATGCTATTGCCTCCAATATTGTTCACGGCGTGATGTTGCCGGAATTCCGTAAAGGGCGGTTCGACGAGGGTATCCGCGCGGGCACGCGGTCCATTATCCAGGCATTGGCCGGCGACTACCAAACCGTCGAAAGGAAATCCGACGGTGAGGAAGGCATTGGCTTTTGGCTGTTTATGGTTTTTCTCGGCTTCTGGATCATATTAATGCTGCTGCGAGGCATGGGAGGCGGAGGTGTGTCGGGTTACCGCAGGGGAGGCTTTTATCCAGGTGGTTTTGGCGGCAGCGGCGGTTTTGGCGGTGGTGGAGGCTTTTCCGGTGGCGGCGGCAGCTTTGGTGGCGGTGGCGCCTCTGGAGGATGGTGATGACGATTGTTGACGAAATTAAGCAACAGGAAATTTCGGATTTAATTGCATCGGTGGAACGATCCACCGATGCGGAATTTGTGGCCGTGCTGGCAAGGCAAAGCGATACCTATACTTATATTCCCCTGCTGTGGGCGGCGGCCATCGCGTTGATGACGCCGGTGGCGATGATCAAATCGCCGTTGTGGTTCGGCGCCATGGATATTTTTATTGTGCAGTGGGTTGTATTTATTGCTTTTGCGCTGCTTTTTCGTATACCTGCGATCAGTATCCGTTTAGTTCCCAAAACCGTTCGTCACTGGCGGGCGTCGAATATGGCACGCCGGCAGTTCCTGGAGAACAACCTGCACCATACTAAAAGCGAAACCGGTGTTTTGTTTTTCGTTTCCGAGGCGGAGCGGTACGTGGAGATTATTGCCGACAGGGGAATCAATAACATGGTGGACCAGCAGGTTTGGCAGGCCATTGTTGATGAGTTTGTTGCGGCGGTGAAAGCCGGTCGCATTCACGAAGGCCTGAAGAGCTGTATTACCCGGTGTGGCGCCCTGCTGGAGGAAAAGGTGCCGGCGACGGGAGATAAAAACGAACTGCCTAATCACCTGGTGATACTTTACTGACGGGTGTAGGGCGGGTAAGTGATGGTCCGACACTTCGGGCGCCACCCGCCGGTTTTTTGTGCTGCATCCATGGTGGGTGGCGCTGTGTACCCGCCCTGCGGAACTTTTTCAGTGACTGAACACCATGGTCACTGAGATCTGGGTATCCGCATGTTCGATATCCGCCGGAACCTCTGAGTTATAAAGCACCGTGTATGCCGCCTTTAGCGCAAGCGCATTATTGATGTTCACGGTCACCGCGGTTTCCGCTTTGGTTTTGGAATTCTTATTCGACTCGAGCGCAATATCGCTCGCCACGGTTTGCGTGAATTTGGTGGTCTCGCTGATGCGATACAGGTAATTGGCCGAGATACGCAGAACGCCGGTACGGTCCGTTTCGCTTTCGATCAGGGTGCCATCTTCTTCAACTATCTCTTCCGTTTCAGTAAACGAAATACCGGGGCCGATACTGTAGTCCAGCCTGGAATTCGGGGTTTTAAACAGGCGATCCGAGTAACCGGCAGCCAATGTGCTCTGGTATTCATATCCGCTGAAGTGGTCTTCCTCATAGGAGCCGAAAACGAACAGGCCACGATTTTCCGAGTCCAGTTTGAAATCCGTTTGAATGGAGCCAAAATAACGCTCGGCAGTTCGTCTGTCTTCGGAAATGAGTTCACCGCTTTCGTCCATGAATTCAACCCGGTCTTTTTTGCTGAACCCGTCCAGCACGTAGTGATTTCTCCACATCGCCATATCGTGCTTGAGGTCAAGTGAGCCTTTGAGGGATTGTGTTTCTGTGTTGCCGGAGGTTAATAACACACCTAAGGTAACTTCGGCACTCAAGGGTTTATCTTCTTCAAGATCGTCCTGGGCGAGTGCGTTGAACGAATATGCAAGAGCTGCAAAACATAATATGCTGGAAAACTTCATCATCTACCTGTGAATATTGCTCGGTTTAAAAACGCCGGAATTATACCCGATGAAAGTGAATTGTGTGACAATTACACCAAATTTCGGTCGGGAAATTAAAACAGAAATCAATTAGTTCTACTGCGTCACTTCGTTTATCTAACTGCAGTCACACTTCAGTGCTTCACAATTTATATGCAATGAATTGCATCACCGGGCGAATATTTCATCTTCATGGTGAGGGAGTGAGAAAATATCCATTCAGCGGGATAACGCATATAACCAATCGGTGGGGCATTCATGGTCATATTGATATTTGGTTTATATGAAAAGAGGGTCAGGGAGAACAATTGAAAGCAAGGCATTCCGTCTCGGGAATGCCTTACTGATGCTTAGCGATTAGCGCAGAATCCGACCGAAGAATCCACTTCTCCCGGATTCAGCACCGCGTTCCAGCTGACGCCGGATACTGTTAGCGTCGAGCCCGATTGGGTGTACTCGCCATTCCACAAACTGTTAACGGTGCCTTCGATCGACACGGACACGCTCCAGGTGACATCCGAACCGGTGTTATTCGTCAGCTCCAGGCTGGCGCAGTAGCCGCTGCCCCAGTCGTTGTTAATGTTGACCGAAACCGCCACATCGCCGGGAACCGGGGTCGGACTTGGTGTTGGTGTTGGTGTTGGTGTTGGAGTAGGGCTTGGCGTCGGAGTCGGACTTGGAATCGGCGTCGGTGTGGGGGATGGCGTGGTGTCGCAGCTCGCCGCCCGTGGGTTGTTGCCGTCCACTCTCAGGCTGTCGATATTCGCAAGACCTTCGCCGGTTGTTGCTTGCAGGCGCAGCGCATGTGTGCCGGCGGACAGGTAAATCGAGGTGGATGCCGTGTTCCAGGTTGTCCAGTTACCGGTACCGTAGAACGCGATTGACGAGCCCGCAACATTTCCATTCAGTAAAAGATTACCCGACCGGTTTGTGCCGGAGCCGTTGGCAAAGCGCCATGTCAGCGTATAGGTTCCGGCATTTTCCACGTTCACTCTCCAGTCGACACCGGTTCCTGAGGTGTTACCGGTGTTGGCAAAACCACTTCCGGTAAATCCGGCATTATTACTGTCCACGGTGCCGTCGACGCCGCAGAAGCCGGTGGCGTTTTCCTGCAGTGTGATTGTCTGGCCGGGAATGGGTGTCGGGCTCGGGGTAGGTGTGGGGGTTTGCCCGCCGACAATATTGATGTCCGGCGTCGGAGGCATGCTCATTCCCTCACCAAGAAAATAGGAGGTGTGGGGAGGCTGGTTGTAGCCGACATTCTGCCAGGCTATCGCCACCCGGTACTGCGGGTCGTGCATTAACGTGCGGATTTTGTGGTCGGAAGGTTCGGTGGTCGAGAAAATCAACAGTTGGCGGTTGTTTGAGTGCCGCCAGATCACCTCCTCGCGCCAGTCGCCGAAAATATCTCCGGACAGGCTGGGTGTGGCCTTGGTGCCGTTGTTGGAAGCGGCGCTGTAATCGCCTCCGCTCAACAGGCGGGTGGTGGAGTTATTGTTGTAATTCCATTTGTTGATGTAGTTGCTGTCCAGCAGTTCACGCAACAAATCGCCATCCCACCAGGCGGCAAAATTGACCTGGGAGGGCCGGGTGCTGGAAATAGCCTGGCCGCCGGCGCTGTTGAGGCCACCGCGAATTCCCCAGGCTTCGGCGCCGGCATAACGGGGGTCGATGTCCATTGCCACGCCGCGGCCGATGTCCTCGCTGAGTCCGTTGACGCTCCAGATGATCTGGCCGGTGGCGGCATCGTGCATTTCCACGCCGTGGTTGCCATAGCAGGAGGGGCACTCGTGGACCATAAATACCTCAAGCCCCGCCCTCCCCGGATTAAAGTCGGACAGATGCAATGCATCGCCATGACCCAATCCAGTGGAGTACAGCCCCAGGCCGTTGTCGTCGATCGTGGCCGCGCCGAACACAATTTCCTGTCTGCCGTCCTGGTCCACGTCGCCAATGGTCAGGCTGTGAGCGCCCTGGCCGGCATAGCTGCTGTTGCCGCTGTTATTGGTGTCGAACACCCACCGCTGGTTTAACTGGCCGTTGCGCCAATCCCACGCGGCGATTACCGCACGGGTGTAGTAACCGCGCGACATGATCAGGCTGGGGCGTTCCCCATCCAGGTAAGCCACTCCCGCCAGAAAGCGGTCCACCCGATTGCCATAATTGTCACCCCAGGAGGATACGCTGCCGCGCGCCGGCACGTAATTGGTTGTGGCGAGCGCATCACCGGTGCGGCCGTCAAAGATAGTCAGGAATTCCGGGCCGCTCAGTACGTAGCCGCTGCTGTTTCGGTAGTCCGCGCCGGCGTTGCCGATCACGCTACCGGTGCCGTCCACCGTGCCATCGGCTGTTTTGGCCGCCACCTCTGCGCGGCCATCGCTGTCCAGGTCGTAAACAATAAACTGGGTATAGTGCGCACCCGCGCGAATATTCCGGCCCAGGTCGATTCGCCACAATCGGGTGCCGTTCAATTCATATGCATCGAGATAAACATTGCCGGTATAACCGCTTTGCGAATTATCCTTGGCGTTGGACGGGTCCCACTTCAGCACAATTTCATATTGGCCATCACCGTCTAGGTCGCCAACGCTGGCATCGTTGGGGCTGTAGGTATAAGCAACGCCGTCCGGTGTTGTTCCGCCATTGGGTTGTTGCAGGGGAACGCTCAGGTACGGACTGTTCCAAACTCCCACCGGTGAAGATGCCGCCTGTTCCTGGCCGCTAATAACCGCGCGTACACTGTAGTTTGCGCTTGTGCTTCCGTTAGTGTCGATAAAGTTGGTTTGATCGGTAATGGGGGTTGAATTTATGCGGGTGCCGTTGCGATAGATATTGAATCCCACATCGTCGGATTCATTTCCCAGCCAGCGCCAGCTGACAAAAATCTCGCCGCCACCGCGATTTATCGCAACGGTTCCGCGATCGAGATTTTCCATATCGTAAGCGGCGTGCGCAGGCATAGTTGTTGTGCCGGAAAGGAGCATTGCCACCAGGGCATGCCGGATCTTCGGAATTTTCATTGCAAAAATCTCCTCTTGCTAGTAGTGGATGTGACAAACATGATTAACAACAATAGGTCTTGAGTTATTGGGTAAAGTGGCTCGCAGGGTGATGCCGGTTTAATTCTAAGGGGGTACCTGTATAACGGTCTACGCGGTTTTTATAACAAAGGGAAAATAGAGCCAGTTTTTTCTGAATAGATGAACCAGGTTTATTTCTATATGTGTTTATTATTTCCGTTGCGGGAACACAGCCTTTAAATTGCAGGGCTAAAAATTTAAATATGAAAAGCAATCGAATTGTTTTTCAATATATGAATACGCAGGAGTTTGTGATTTTGAAAAACAGTTTCAGTAACAGTTACAAATTTCTATTCGACTGGACCACTCAATAACTCCCTCGCTTTTTTCAGGTGTTTTCCTTCCTCGCTCGTTATCGTCGGGCAATGCAGGTCTTATTTTTGGGCGTCGTTGTGACTGGGCCCTTCGCGCTCCAGGCGTTCCAGCTCTTTTTTATACGCCTCCAGCTCCTCCCAGTCGTAGGGCGTCCCCACATTCAGGTGGTCCGGGTGCTTTGCGCGCTCCTTTGCATTCTCCTGAAGGGTGTGCTCTTTTTCCTGTTCTTCGCTTCTCTTCCTGCGTTGCTCAAACTGCCTTAAAAAATCTGATGCTTTCATGGCAAGCTCCTCGAATTTATGGGTATACTGGTTGCCTAAAACAGCCGTTTAAATCCTGCGAGCCCCATTGAGTGAAGCCAATGCTGATAGAACCTGTGCTGTCTAGAGCAATATTTTTGACCTCTTTTTGTGCCCTTGGTTTAGCCGCCTCCGCCGTGATGGATGAAAATAAAAAAGCGGAGCAGCTGTTTGAACGTATCTTCAGGAAAACCTTGCCCGCAGCCCGGTATTCCAGACCGAGTTGGGAATGAAAACCAATTTTTTATAAAAAAGTCTCGGCCCTGGATACTGAAGAAAAGCAGAAAAAGGCGCTGATCAAAAAAGCGGAAGAGGCAATGGTCCGAGACATGGCGCCGGCCTATCAAAAGCTTGTTGCGTATCTTGCCGAGCTTGAGAAAAAAGCGGATGACAAAGCGGGCGCCCGGGAGAACGCCCGTCGAAAGCTGGGCGACAAATTCGATATCCGCGCGCTCCATGATCAGGTATTAAAAGCCGGTGCCATGCCGCTTGATATTCTGGAAGAAAGAATAGGTGTCTGGGTGGCTGAACAATCCACTGATGAATCCGCTTAGCCCGGTGATTGCGGCGTCCAGTGGGCGCTGCAATTTCTCCGGTAAAAAGCCGTATTTGCAGGCCTTAGTAAAGTATGTCCAATATTGACTATTACTATCTTATTCTCGCCGCCGGTATTACCGCTGCGGTGCTTTGGTTTTCGTCAAAACGTTATCTTTATGTGCGTGAGATGAAAAAGCCCTTTCCGCCGGAGTGGCACGAACTGCTATCAAAAAAACTCCGGATCTATCCAAAATTACATCCTGACTTGCGGCAAAAATGGCAGTACCTGATAAAGGATTTTCTGTACAAGAAACACTTTGTCGGCTGCCGGGGGCAGGAGATTGATGATGAAGTCAGGCTGACCATTGCGGCCGAGGCCTGCCTGCTTATCCTGAACCGACCCAGCAGGCGTTACGCGGGCCTGAAGTGGATATATGTCTATCCCACCACGTTTATTGCCCGGCGGGAGGAGGAGGATGAGTACGGAATCGTATCCCACTCCAAAAAACACTTGTTGGGCGAGTCCTGGCACAACGGCAAGGTAATACTTGCCTGGGACAATGTAGAGTATGGCATTGGTAATGGTTCGGATGGGCGCAATGTCGTCCTGCACGAATTTGCTCACCAGTTGGACCAGGAAGACGGCATATCCAATGGCGCGCCACTGCTATATACCAAAGACAGTTATCGCATATGGTCCCAGGTATTCAGTAGGGAATTCATGGCGCTACAGGCGTCGGTGGAAGATGGCGAGGACAGCCTGATCGACAGTTACGGCGCCACCAATGCGGCAGAGTTTTTTGCTGTTGTTACAGAGTTGTTCTTTGAACGGCCGGTACTGATGCGGGATCGGTATCCGGAACTTTTCCAACAGCTAAAAAACTATTATCGACTGGACCCCAGGGAATGGATATGACTTCGTAAGGTAACAAAAAATTGATAGACAAGGATCAAGAAGTGGAATAAACGGCGGCTTATCGGGAGCGTTAAAAAAACGGATTTAATCGGGAATAAATAACTGACTTTTCGAGAAAAATTGTATGGATAGGAAGTATGTAATGACCGCCTTCGGCTATGCGGTAATTGGATTGTTGCTGGGAATTTATATGGCAGGCAGTAAAAATCACGGCCAGCTTGTTACCCACGCAAACATTATGCTGCTGGGTTTTGTAGCGTCTTTCATTTACGGTGTTTGCTATAAATTATGGCTGTCAAACACATCTGGCAAACTGGTGGGACTTCAATACTACTACCACCAGGTAGGCGCGGCGGCGTTAATTATTTCGTTATTTCTAATGTACGGCGGATTTGCCAGCGAACGTGTCCTCGGGCCGATCCTCGGTATATCCTCTTTGCTTTTCTTTGCCGGTCTGGTGCTAATTAAAGTAATGTTCATTAAAAATAAAGGCGTTGTTTGACGAATCGGGGTAACCCTTTTATTTGTGGGATAGCCCTTGCGGCTCTTATTTTTGGGGTAACTTTGGCCCTTTGTTTGTAGGTAATCCTCGAGGGTTCAATTTCTCTTACTGACGTCATGTTCGCGCAGCGGACATCCAGAATCTCCGCCATTCTCGGGTTTTCTGGATCTCCGTTGCGCGAAGATGACCACATTCCGGCCTTTTCACATGAATCTGACTCAGACGCAAGTTGCGTCGGATCAGCTCATTTAACCGCCTCCTTGTGCTTCGCCGCCTGGATTTCCCGAGCCCGCTGACGCCCCAAACCGGATTCCCTTCCATTTGCGGTTGCGGCGTAATAGTGAGGAAAGGCCTGTGTGGTAGAATCTTCGCAAGTTGGCGGCTAAATTATTTTATTCTCTTACCCGGTACCGTTGATGATGGAGATCAATTAAGTTGCAACGCATCCCGGATGGTCTACAACTAAAAGGTTCTGCATTGAATTCTCGTTGCCTGTGGTTGTTTAATGCACAATGCGACACTCGGTTTATTGCTCCCGGTTAAATGTGATAATCTCTTGCCCAATGACAAATAAAAATGCCAACCAAGGGAATGACGTGTCAATTCTCGCTCGGTCGAAGCTGCTTTACTTCTTTTTTATCCTTTTGCTGGCCCCGTCAATTTCGATGGGAAGCATAGAGCCCCGATCCTGGCCCGATTTTGAGAACGTCGTTTACACCAGCCCCGGGATGACAACCAGGGTGGGCCAAATACCATTCCGGGAATGCCGTGTCAGTGATTCCAGCGGAACCCGGCATCGCAATCTGGAATGCGGGTGGTTTGAAGTTCCTGAAGATTACGAAAATCCCGAAGCTAAAAAAATCACACTGTTTATCGGTCGGCTGAAGGCGGTCGGCAGTAAGTCAAAAGAAGATCCCCTGATCCTGATTGAGGGCGGGCCTGGTGGTGCGCCCAGCGAAAGCTTTATTTTTCCCGGCAGGGGCTTCGACAAGATCCAGCAGCAACGTGA
Organism: uncultured Cellvibrionaceae bacterium; assembly: GCA_964451365.1. Lineage (GTDB taxonomy): Bacteria > Pseudomonadota > Gammaproteobacteria > Pseudomonadales > Cellvibrionaceae > CAYVIB01. The sequence goes on along the minus strand of CAYVIB010000012.1, from coordinate 92,627 downwards.
TATTTATTTAATCGATCAGCGCGGCACGGGAAAATCAAACCCGCTGCGTTGCCCTTCGCTGACTGAATTCGCGTTTGACTATGACGCTGAAAAAATACAGGAGTTGACTCGGGACTGCCTCGCCCAGCTTTCCGCTGACCCCGAATTTTATACCACCAGCGTGGCGGTAAAGGATCTGGACCGAATACGGGAAGCGTTGGGTTACGAGCAGTGGAATATATACGGCGTCTCCTACGGCTCGCGGGTGGCCCAGCATTATCTGCGTCGTTTTCCCGAAGCCACACGCACGGTTATTATCGATGGCGTGGTTTATCCGCAGCTGAATCTGGGGCCGGACATTGCCCTGCAAAGTCAGCGCGCCTTGCAACAGTTGATCGAACGTTGCGCGGCATCCGAAGCGTGCCACAAGCAATACCCGAATCTTGAGCAGGGAATTAAAAAACTGTTTACGCAACTGAAAGACAAGCCTCTCACCGTTGAAGTCAATAATTTCTCCTCCGGCCGCATGGAGACGATGGAGCTGACCGAGACGCACTTGATGGCGGTGGTGCGTTTCGCTCTTTATTCGCCGGCATCGGCGGCAATCCTGCCGGTAGTGTTGCACGAGGCGTACGCCAACAATAATTTTGAACCGCTGGCCCGCAATGCCCTGGAGTTTAGCCGCGCATTGGAAAACGCCATCAGCATTGGCATGCACAATTCTGTTGTCTGCACCGAAGATGTACCATTTATTGACGCAAGCACCCTGGACATGTCCGCGCTGCGAAATACTTATATGGGATCCTTGGCGGTTGAATCCCTGCTGGCCATGTGTCGTGTATGGCCTCGGGGCATTATCGACGATGACTTTAAGCAAGCCGTGCATTCAGACAAGCCGGTACTGCTGCTTTCCGGCGGCGCTGACCCGATAACACCACCGGAATATGCGCAAAAAGCGGCGGAGCATTTAAGCAACAGTAAACATATCATCGTTCCCGGCCACGGCCACGGCATTTCGTATCTCGGGTGCATGCCGATTATCATGGCTAAATTTATCGATACGGCATCCGTGAATGACCTGGAAACCGGATGTCTTGAAAAGCAGGAGCCGAATCCTTTTTTTCTCGACTTTAACGGTCCCGCCCCCTGACGACGAAAAATCCATAACATGATTGAAGCCAGACAGTTAAGCAAGGCTTTCCAGAAAAAAGGAAGCCGAAAAAAAACGGATAAAGTGCACGCCATTACCGACGTCAGCTTCGTTGCCGCTGACGGCAGGATCACCGGTTTGCTTGGGCCGAATGGCGCGGGTAAATCCACCACGTTACGGATTCTGGCCACGCTGATTAAGCCCGATAGCGGTACGGCCCTCATTGATGGTTACAATGTGGCAACCCATTCGTTGGAGGTGCGCCGGCAGATTGGTTTTCTGCCCCACAACTCCGGCATTTATTCCCGTCTGACCGCGCGTGAAAATATTGAGTACTACGCGAAAATCTGTGGCCTGGCCGGGCCTGCAATTAACAGCAGAATTGATGAGTTGATTGAGATGCTCGATATGGAGGAAATCGCGCAGCGTCGGGCGGAAGGCTTCTCCCAGGGGCAGCGGACCAAGGTAAGCCTGGCACGGGCATTGGTACACAAACCCAAGACGCTGATGCTGGATGAACCGACCAATGGGCTCGACGTAATGGCCACCCGCAGCCTGCGAAAAATAATCCGGCGCCTGCGCGACGAAGGGCACTGCATTTTGCTTTCCAGTCATATCATGCAGGAAGTGGAAGCACTGTGCGACCACATTGCCATTATTTCCGAAGGTCGTATTGCCATGACGGATGACCTGGCCGGTATTCGACAACGCACCGGGCAGAATGACCTGGAAGACGCTTTTGTGATTGCCATCGGTGAACAACTGGAGAAAGCGCAATGAAGCAAATGCTGGTTGTTACACTGAAGGAAATCAAGGATAACCTGCGGGATAAAAGATCCTTTTTCTTTGCTGTTATTTACGGCCCGGTGCTGATGCCATTAATGATGGTGGGGCCGCTTTTGCTCGGCGCCAAAACCGGTTTTATTGATTTTGAATCCACCAGTGAAGTGAAAGTGGTTGGCAGGGAACGTGCACCCAATCTCATTCAGTACATGCGGGAAAACAACCTGGAAGCGGTTGACGCGCCGGATAATTACCAGGAACTGGTTCGCGAGGGAAAACTGGACCTGGTAATGGAAATACCGCCGGAGTATGCATTGCATTTGCGGGAGGGGAAAAGCGCACCGCTTATTCTCTATGTCAATCAGTCCGACAAAAGTTCGGGTAAAGCTGCCCGCCAGTTAAAAACCGTGTTGCACAGTTACAGTGGACAGCTTGGTTACTGGCGTATGCGCGCGCGCGGCCTGGACCCGCAGATCGACAAGGTGATTAACGTGATCGAGCAGGACCTTTCCAGCGAAGGGTTTGGCGGTATGATCATCGGCTTTTTTATGTATTTTATTATCGTCTTTACCATGATGATGGGCGGTTTTTACCTGGCCATCGACGCTATTGCGGGAGAGCGGGAACGCAATTCGCTGGAGCCACTGCTGAGTTTGCCTATGTCGCGCGAGATGATTTTATCTGGCAAATACCTCGCAGTTTACTGCTTTGTTATTTTGTCGGGCTTTCTCTCCTGCGTCAGCCTTTTCCTGCTGTTCAAGCTTCTTCCGTTCGAAGAATTGACGCTGTTTATTCGTTTTGATCTGGTAACCATGTTTGCCGCCTTCCTGCTGGCTGTGCCGTGCAGTTTCCTGATTACCAGCATGCTGGTAGCAACCGCGGCGTTTACCAAAAGCGCCAAGGAGGCGCAAACTTACATCAGCATTTTGTATATTCTGCCGATGATTCCGCTGCTGGTGGGGCAGTTCGCGGATATCAGGTCAACGGCCCAAACCATGCTGATTCCGTTTTTCAGCCAGTACCAACTCATCGACAAGGCGGTCAAGGGCGAAACCATTGTTGCCGAACATGTTTACACCTCCGTCGGCGGTTCGCTATTGATAGCCGCAATACTACTTCTCGCCGCTTTTCGCTTGTATCGGCAGGACAGAATATTGGGGAGCTAGGAAATCTGATGAAACTTGATTACGACGATTCCATTCCGGGCGGTGACGAGCCGCTGGTGATGATCAACGAGGAATCCCGGCGCCGGGTGGAAATTCATATTCGAACCGACTCGGACAGAAAATCAATTCTGTTTGCCTGCATGGGACGCGAGCTGAAACGCCCGGAGGAAATCGTGCAGGTGGAACAGGGACCCTTCGAAAGCTTGCCGCACGCCGTTGCCGCCAAACGCGCCATCGCCTCGCAGTTAAAACAACGGGGGTTTAAGGTGACGCCGGATCGCCATGCGGTCTGGGAAGTACAGGTACAAAAAGGCATCAACAAAATCCGTCAGCTCAAGTCGGAAAGCAAGGGAAATTATAAGTTCGATCCCAAGGATGTTTTTCTCGATTGGTAAGCGCTCTTCTTGCATATTCGTTTCGTTAGGCGATCCGCGCCGTGATCGATTATTTCGGTTTCTATTTGCTCGCCGTACCGGTGGTGTTACTCGTCGGCCTGTCCAAAGGCGGTTTTGGCGGCGGACTTGGAATGCTCGCGGTGCCGGTCCTGTCGCTACTGATAGACCCGCGTCTTGCGGCGGCTGTTTTGTTACCCATTCTTTGTACCATGGACCTGGTAAGTATCTGGACCTTTCGCGGCACGTGGGACAGAAAAAATCTAAGGTACTTATTGCCGGGCGCGATGTTGGGCATTGTGGCGGGCGCGCTGACATTTCAATATATGAGCGCCGATACACTCCGGATAATTGTCGGCGTTATGGCGCTCTATTTCGTTGGCCATTATCTGTGGGGAGCGCATATCGTCAAGCGGGTCAGTGCGAAGAAGGCCGGTTTGATGAGCGGAAGCTTTTGGGGAATCATTGCCGGCTATGTCAGTTACGTCGCTCATGCGGGTGGCCCGCCCGTTTCAATCTACCTGTTGCCACAAAAGTTACCCAAAACGGTGTTTGTTGGCACAACCGTTTTGTTTTTTACCACGGTGAATTATGTCAAACTCATTCCGTATGCTTGGTTCGGCCAACTGACGACAGATACGTTGTTAACGTCGTTGATACTGCTGCCGTTGGCGCCTATTGGCGTCAGGCTCGGGGTATACCTGCATCACCGGGTTTCCGATAAATGGTTTTATTGGACCTGTTATGGATTACTTTTTGTTGCTGGAATAAAACTGGTAATCGAAGGGGGCGGGAACCTCTTTTTGTGAAACGAAAAGTAGTGGCGCGTTGCCCGTCGCTTATACCGGGTGAAGGCTGGCGGGAAGCAAAACAGAAAACCTGGCTCCGCCCATATCCGACCGTGAAATTGCCAGGCTGCCGCCGTAGCTGCTGATGATATCGACGCTGACCGCCAGCCCCAGGCCTTGTCCCGGTGTCGCCGTGTCGGCTCTCGCTCCGCGGGAAATAATTGTGCGTTGCTGCTCGCTCGGCACACCCTCGCCGTCGTCGTCGATATGTAGGGCAAGTATTTTTTTTTCACTGGCGGCTGACACCCGCACCCCGCGCTTTCCGTATTTAAAGGCGTTTTCAATAATGTTGCCGAGCAGTTCCATAATATCGTTTTCATCGCCGACCAATGTGGTGTCTTTACTGACGCGGTTTTCAAACGTGATGGCCTTATCCTGATACACCTTGAGCATTGCGTTGCCCAAGCGCTCGACAATGATGTGAACGTCAGTGGTGCGTTGATTGACATTGGTGCTGATATTCGTCGCGCGCCGCAGTTGATGACCGATAATTTCCGACATGCGCGCCACTTGCTCGTCGATATTGCGACGGGTTTCGTTATCCACTTTATCGACGGTGTCTTTTTCCAGGCTGCTTCGAATTATCGCCAGCGGCGTTTTAAGGCTGTGTGCCAGATCGGACAGTGTGTTTTTGTATCGCAGCCGGTGTTGCTTCTCACTTTTTAATACAGTGTTTAAATTGTCCGTTACCGGTTTTATTTCAGCGGGATAATCGCCGTCCAGCCTGTCGGTCTGCCCGTCCTGAAAACGCTTTAGCTCGTTTGCCAGGCGGTGTAATGGATTCAAACCCCACTGCACAACAATGGCCTGCACGACGATAAGCAGGATGGTCAGGCCGCCGAGCCAGCGCCACAGAGTTGCGCGATACGCTTTTAACTCGGTGCGCAGGGAGTCCTGGGAGTGAATGATCACGAATTTATAATCGTGGTCGGAGCCATTTATTTCCCAGATGGTGTTGTAGATAAAAATAAAATAATCTTTCCCGCCAGAGGACAGCTCGCCAAAAAAACTTTCGCCGGAATCGATCCCGGGCAGGGTGGGAATGTTCAGCGCGATGGATGAAAGCGACAGCGACTCCGATCGCCAGACGGCGCTGGCCGAGGCATCGTGAACCAGCGCGTACAAGCCGGATTGCGGAATACTGAAGCGGGGTTCGGGTAGGGCGTCCGGCATGAATAGTGAACTGTCGCCCGGTTCGGCGGCGCCCAGTAACACGTAGAGTTGGGCTTGCAGTGATTCCCGCTCCGCGCTCAGCAAACTGCTGCGAAAGGCTTTATCCAGTGCGTAGGCGCTGAACCCCAAAATAACCGGCAGCAACACCACCGAAGCGACAATGTGGCGAAGGGCGAGTGAATTTCTGCAAATCATCTGCGGCGGGCGGCGCTTACGATTTCACTTGAAACCGGTACCCCTGACCGCGAACAGTGGTAATGGGCTGAATCTCACCGCTGGGGTCCAGCTTTTTCCGCAGGCGGCCGACGAATACTTCAATCACGTTGCTGTCGCGTTCGAAATCCTGGTGATAGAGGTGCTCGGTCAGTTCGGTTTTGGAAATTGCCTGGCCGGCATGAAGTGCAAGATATTCCAGCGTATTGTACTCGTAGCTGGTCAACTCAATGTTTTCGCCGTTGAGCGATACCAGTTTGGCGGAGGTGTTGATGCTGATGGGCCCGAATTTAAGCTCGGGTGAAGCGTTGCCGGAAGCCCTGCGGATAAGCGCGTTGACCCGCGCTTTCAACTCTTCCGTATGAAATGGTTTTACCAGGTAGTCGTCCGCGCCGGCTTCCAGCCCGTTAACCTTGTCCTGCCAATGCCCGCGGGCGGTAAGCACCAGAACGGGGTAGGTTTTTCCCGCCGCGCGCAATTGCCTGATCAGGGAAATGCCATCCACAAAGGGAAGGCCGATATCGATAATGGCGAGATCAAAATCGTATTCGGTGGCGTAATAGTTGCCTTCCTTGCCGTCCGCCGCGCTGTTGATAACAAATTTCTGCTGGTTGAAAAAATCTTCCAGTTGCTGACGGATCGCGGGTTCATCTTCCACGATAAGTAAACGCATGAGGCTCTCCTAAATTAAGAGCGCTGACGGCGCTCCCAAACTAACCGCTGACACGCCCGGTCTGGCCGTCGACGGTCACAATAATCACCCGTCCGGAATCCAGCAGCAGCTTTACGCGATAGACTACCCGGCCACCGCTGCCGGACTTTGATACGCTCAAAACCTTGCCGCCGTATTGGGATCGCGCTATGGACGCGGCCTGTCCCTCGCTGATTCCGGCCTGGGCCAGAAGGATGCTGACGTCCTCCGGTGCTTTTGCCCGCGCGTAAGCCGGGCCTGCCAGCGCCGGTGACAAAGCTAAAAGTAAACCGAGGATCAAAACCGAAATGGCCATAAAAAATCGCTGAACTACTTTCATTTGTTGTATCGGGTTGCGTGAGCCTGGCTCCATTCTACGTCAGGTTGGGACTCAAATCAGTAGCCAGCGGGACTCACATTTACCGCGACCCGGATTCGTTTGCCGGGATGGTGGTCCATGCGTGTGGTGTAGCGCTGGTTCTGATATTGATAAGTCACATCATAGCCCAGTAACCGCTCTTCCGTTTGAATTACATGGCGCACTTCACAGCGCTCCACATCGCGATAGCTTACTTCTGTATAACCGGTGTCTCGGTGCCCGCGGCTGATATCGTTGCCGACAGACATGCCGAGCACTGTACCGACAACGGCACCGAGCTTTTTGTTGGACCTGCCGTGACCGACCGCGTGACCAATGGCGCCGCCGACGATGCCGCCGACAATGGTCCCGGTGGCCGAAGACGCGGTATGCACCGGCATCTCTTCCCTGACCGTTTCAACCCAGCACTCCTGCCGTGGCACTCGTCGTTCGACGGTTTGATATACGGGGTTAACCGCGACAACACGGGCATAATCCATATGGCGGTGGTTGTGGCCGGCAAATGCGCTTGCCGAAAATGCGCTGATGAGTATTGTTGTTAACACGAGTCGGGATTTCATTATGGCGCTCCTCTTCCACTGGCATGGAGACAGGTTGTTGTATGGAACAGGTTAATGCGCGCAAGCTGAATCGGTGCTGAACCCAGGCGGTTTCCCGGCGCAATCACCGCCTGTTGAAGCGATTCCGGTTATACTCCTTGCGCAAAGTACCCCTTCCGGACAGGCCGAAGTGGGCGACAGACAATAACGATCGGAAGCCGGCATATATCCATGGCGCTGACAGCTTTACCTTTCGCTTTACTGGTGATCGCGGCCGTTTCGGCCTACATCAAATATCGCCCGGTCAACATCCACAAGCCGGTTCCGTTCTGGTTTCTGTTTCTTTCGGCATCGCTGCCCATCGCCTATGCCACACAGGTGATTAACCTTGTGGCCCTGTTCTGGCTGGTTTTGCTGCTTGCCGCTGTATCCCTTTACCGGCGGTTGTTGGTGGGTTGGCCCCGGGAACTGGTTTATGCCTTTATCCTGATTCTGAGCTTTCTGTTGATTACCCGTATATTGCCGGGCTTTGCCTCGGTTTCCGTTTACGAAAATACGATCTTCGGCAGTAATGTCTTCCCGTCGAACCTGCGCCTGCACTTCGGCAGGGGCTTTACCGGTGTTCTGTTGTTTTGCGCCCTGGCCAGGCGTATCGGTTCGCTGGCGGATATTCGCAATGCCCTGACAGCAGCTAATAAAGTACCGGTGTTCATATTGGCTTACTTTATTTTGGGCTCCATCCTGTGGTACGTGCCGGACCTGAAATTCAATGCGGATGTTGTTCGTTACCTGATGGCGAACCTGTTTTTTATCAGTTTGGCGGACGAAGCATTTTTCCGCCTGTTGGTCCAGGACCGGCTGGAACGCTTTTTTGGCGATAGCGATACTGAAAGCATGTACTTGGCGGGAGTGATCGCAACCGTCTTGTTTGCCCTGAGCTACTATATTCACGGCGTGGCGATAGAAGAAGCGATACTTATCTTTATTGCCGGCTTGATTTACGCCTACGCCTACGGCAAAACGCGCCGCGTCGAAATCAGCGTGCTCGCCCATTTTGCCGTCAACGGCATATTGGTAGTGGGCTTTCTGTTTCCCTAGGGGCAACTCCTTCCCCGGTAACCGGCTCCGTCAGCCGGTTGCGTTTCGCATTTTCGCAATTGCGTCGATGGCGCCGGCAAGATTCCCCACAATAATATCCGCACCGGAAAAATCGTGACTGACGGAATACGCGTTGGGCACGACGATGCAGCGCAACCCCGCCGCTTTGGCCGACTGCAAACCACTGTAACTGTCTTCCACCGCCACGCACTCCTCCGCGGTCAGCCCGAGCCTGTCCAGTGCCAGCAGGTAAACGTCCGGCGCCGGTTTTGGGTGGGGGACATCCTGACTGCAGGCGACGGTTTTGAACATACCGGTGAAATTGTGAACCTCCAGAGTGTTGGCAACTTCATTGCTGCGCGCGCCGGAGGCGATCGCCAGCGCAAGGCCCAGATCGCGGCAGGCGGTAATCACCTCCTCCACGCCGGGCATCAACTCGAATGATTCCCCCGTAAGCAGGCTATTCACCTTTTCCTCCTTCAGCCGGAACAGCGTTTCGGGATCGATATCCAACCGGTAGGCGTCCACCAGTGTCCGCGCGTTGTGGCGGGTGGGGTAGCCCGAATAGTCCCGCGCGTAATCCGCTTCGGCGAAATCCACACCAAAATCGGACAGCACGTCACGCCAGATCCGGTAGTGTCTCGTTTCGGAGTCCACCAGGGTGCCATCGTGATCAAAAATAACCCCTTTTAACATGCTCAAACCATCCTCTTTTTGTAACTTATTAGGTATTATGATCCGCACTTTGACGTCGAGTAAATGTCATACCGACGTGTCAATTTTGCCCTTCCCTTAAATTCGCATAAACAATAGCCCATGAATGAATTACCACACCGGTTAACCGGCGTTTGCTGTGGAACAGGCCGTCAGTTGTGGCGTAATTCCCCCTGATTTGCATTAAACACTGGTATCATGGCAGGCTTTACGCGGTATTCGGGAAGTCATATTTCACCGCCACTAACACACGAATAGCAATGGCACACGAATAACAATGGATTTTATGATCTGTCGGATTTTCGCCCTGTTTCTCACCGTAGGTATGACCGCATGCGCTTTCCACAAGCCGTCCCAGACGCTTGTGGAAGAAGCGTCAATCGACCGCAACGCTAAACTGATCGAACAACAGCAACTGGTGTTGCAGGAGCAATCTGTTAGGCTTGATGAGCTTTCCACCCTTCAACAGGAGCTGGGAACTACCCTGAAGGACATCCAGGAGACCCTGGTACAGGTCCAGGAGCTGGCGGCTTACGATGCGGCGGGTGTGCCGCTTCCGTCCAAGGTGCTGGAGACGCTGCCGGTGGTGGAGCGCGAAACGAACGATGACGAAGAGGATGCCCAACCGCAGCCGGCCAGAAACGGTGTTGAGAAAATGGTTGTCGGGCGCAATGAGTGGGTATGGATAGACTTGCTGAACCAGATACTGAAAGCCCGGATTGATACCGGCATATTGATTTCTTCCATAAGTGCGCAGAATATCCAGCCCTTTGAGCGAAACGGCGAAAAATGGGTGAGTTTCAGCCTGGTCGGTGACGAGAGCGGCAGGACCTATGAGACGCCGCTTGTTCGCTACGCCAAGGTAAAATCAACTTCCGAGAAGGATCGCCTGGCGGTGGTCAGCCTGACAGTACAGCTTGGGGATTTAATTGAAGACACTGAATTTACCCTGATGGACAAGGACAACGCCGTTTACCCCGTTTTGCTGGGGCGGACCTTTTTGCGGGATATCGCGGTGGTCGATGTTTCCCGTCAATTTACGCATTCCAAAAAGCAACTAATGGATCGCCTCCAGACAATACCCAATCAAACCGTTCAACAGTAGCGGTAAACAATACCCGTGAAAAAATCCCGAATTCCATTTTATGTCCTTATCGCATTGCTGATTTTCAGCGGGCTGGCCCTTTCGGTGCACCGCCATTTAACGTCGGATGTGCCGTGGCTGCCGGGAGAAAAACGCCACGTCTGGTCCATCGAGGCGAAAATAGATTTTCTCGGCCAGAACCAGCCGGCCAAGGTGTCGCTGGCGATTCCTGATACCCAGCCGGGCTTTGAGCGCCTGGCCGAACACACCGCCAGCCCGGGTTACGGCCTGGACTTCGTGGAGTCGGAAGCCGGACGGCGGGCCGAGTGGTCCATCCGCCAGGCTTCGGGTCAACAGACCCTGTACTATCGGGTGGACATGTTGGTGCGGGATGAGTCGCGGGATGAAAAGACGGCGATGCCGCCGCCGCTCCGCTCCACATTGAGCGGCAATGGCCCTTATGTCACTGCCGCACGGGATCTGTTGCAAAACGCCCGCGAGCGTTCGGCCGACAGCTATACACTGGCGCGCGAACTGATCCGTGAGTTTGATACCCAGGTGCAAAACTCCCAACTGTTGACCCAGCGGCAGGGCCGCGCTGCCTGGCTGGTTGACTTGCTGATGGAAGCCGGTGTGCCGGCGCGCGAGGTTTTTGTCCTGACGCTGGAGGACGGTCGCCGCCGCCAGCAGTTGCAAAGTTACCTGCAGGTGTTCAACGGCAATGAATACGAGTTGTTCGATATTCACAGTGGCCGCCAGGGCCTGGCGAAAAACCAACTGATGTGGGAATACCACTCGGGCGCGCTGCTGGATTTGATCGGCGGCAGCCGGTCCACTGTCTTTTTCTCTGTTATCGAGCAGGAAACGCCCGCCAGTACCATGTTGCTGGGGATGCAGACCCGCGAGAGCCCGCTGCTCGACTTTTCCATTCACAGCCTGCCACTGGAAGAGCAAACCGTCTTCAAGGGCTTGCTACTCATTCCCGTGGGCGTACTGGTGGTGGTGTTCCTGCGTATTATTATCGGCCTGAGGACTTCCGGTACTTTTATGCCGGTGCTGATTGCCATGGCATTCATCCAAACCAGCCTGGTTACCGGCCTGGTGGGGTTCGTGCTGGTTGTAAGCATCGGACTCATGATCCGCAGTTACCTTTCCCAGTTGAATCTGCTGCTGGTGGCCAGGATATCGGCGGTGATTATCTCGGTTATTGTCATGATCGCCGCGTTTTCGGTAATTGCCTACCAGATCGGGCTAGCCGAAGGCTTGAAAATCACCTTCTTCCCGATGATTATCCTGAGCTGGACCATCGAGCGAATGTCCATCCTTTGGGAAGAGGAGGGCCCAAAGGAAGTCCTCGTCCAGGGTAGCGGATCGCTGTTTGTGGCGTTGATCGCCTATATGTTGATGACCAATGAAATCGTCCGCCATCTCACCTTTAACTTCATCGGCCTGCAACTGGTGTTTATGGCGCTGGTGTTGATCCTGGGCAACTACACTGGCTACAGGCTCAGCGAAATTCGCCGCTTCAAGCCGTTTATGAGGGAGGGGTAGTGTAGTGTCGAAGGTATTGACTTGGGAAGGTAGCCGACATTCCCTGCGGAATCCGCCTCGCTGCAACAAATTTGAGAACCACTCAATAACTGTTTTAGGCAGGACATTACATTAGATGGGCTGGAAGCTTCCCGACTTTGGCATTTCCATCCTGGCCCGCAAGGGCATCATGGGAATGAACCGGCGCAACATTTCCTATATCAGCCGCTACAACCAGCGGGCGTTGTTTCCGCTGGTGGATGACAAGCTGCAGACCAAGCGCCTGGCGATTGAGCACGGAGTGAAAGTGCCGCGCCTTATCGGCGTAATCGACAATCAGCACGACGTGCGCAAAGTTGCTTCGCTGGTGGCCGGCTTCGATGGTTTTTGTATCAAGCCGGCCAAGGGCTCCGGCGGCAAGGGTATTCTGGTGATTACCGGGGTGGGCGAGGACAAATATTACCGCGCCAACGGTCAGGCAATGTTGGCCGGTGACCTGGAAAGGCATGTGTCGAATATCCTGGCGGGGCTGTTTTCCTTGGGCGGCGCCGTGGACGTGGCGATGATCGAGACCCTGATCATCGGCGACCCGGTGCTGGACAATTATACTTACGAGGGCGTGCCCGACATACGGGTAATCGTATTTCGGGGCGTGCCGACCATGGCCATGATGCGGCTGTCCTGCGCCGTCTCCCACGGCAAGGCCAACCTGCACCAGGGCGCGGTGGGCGTGGGTGTGGATATCGGCAGCGGTTACGCGGTCAATGCCGTTCAGCGGGACAAGGTGATTACCGTCCACCCCGACACCGGTCAAAAGCTCAACCAGTTGCAGGTGCCGCGGTGGCCGGCGTTGTTGGAGCTGGCCTGCGCCTGCGCGGACATGACAGGGCTGGGTTATCTGGGTGTTGACCTGGTGCTGGATAAACACATGGGGCCGACGCTATTGGAGTTGAATGCCCGCCCCGGCCTGTCGATCCAGATTGCCAACAATGCAGGATTGCTGCCGCGCCTGCGCAAAATTGAACAGCTTTCCCGGCCCCACAAAATGAGCATCGCGGACCGCATTGAATTCGCCCGCACATCCTTTTTCGTGCCGGCAGCCCATACCGCCTGACCCACGGCCCACGTTTGTAACCGACAATCTCCGTCGCTCGTGCTATTCCCGGGTGAAATGTATAATCGTAACTTTTAACGGAAAAACCGGAATGACAGTTAAAGAATACATGCACAACCTCGGGCGTGAGGCCAAGCGCGCTTCGCGCATCCTCGCGGCGACGGACACCGGTATGAAAAACGCCGCGCTGCACGCCATTGCCGACGAGATAGAAAGCGCCCGCAAGTTCATTGCCGGGGAAAATGCCCGCGACCTGGAAAACGGTCGCGCCGCCGGATTGGAACCGGCGATGCTGGACCGGCTTGAACTGACCCCCGCCCGCATCGACGGCATGATCGAAGGCTTAAAGCAGGTGGCGGCATTGCCGGACCCCTGTGGTGAAATCAGCGATATGAAATACCGGCCTTCCGGCATCCAGGTGGGCAGGATGCGCGTGCCTCTGGGCGTGGTGGGCATCATCTACGAGTCGCGTCCCAACGTAACCATCGATGCCGCCAGCCTGTGCCTGAAGTCCGGCAACGCCGCTATTTTGCGCGGCGGCAGCGAAGTCGTGCACTCGAACCAGGCCATTGCCAAATGCATTGCGCGCGGGCTGGAAAAAGCCGGTCTTCCCGCCAGCGCTGTGCAGGTGGTGGAAACCACGGACCGGGCGGCCGTGGGCGAACTGATTACCATGGCCGGGTACGTGGATGTTATCGTGCCGCGCGGCGGCCGCGGCCTGATCGAGCGGGTCGCCGCCGAAGCCAAGGTTAACGTCATCAAGCACCTGGATGGCATTTGTCACGTTTATATCGACGATAAGGCTAATCTGGAAAAAGCTTTCGATATCGCCCTGAACAGCAAAACCCATCGCTACGGCGTCTGCAATGCCATGGAAACCCTGCTGGTGGCGGACGATGCGGCGGAAGACATCCTGCCGCGCCTGGCAAAAGCCTACATTCAGAAGAATGTGGAGCTGCGCGGATGCGATAAAACCCGCCGGATTTTGCCCGAAGTGGCTCCGGCCACGGAAGAAGACTGGCAAACCGAGTACCTGGCCCCCATACTGGCAATAAAGATCGTTGCGGATATGGATGAGGCCATTGCGCATATCAACCAGTACAGTTCCAATCACACGGATACCATTGTTACCGAGGATTACACCCGTGCGCGCCGGTTCCTGCGCGAGGTGGATTCCAGTTCGGTCATGGTCAACGCTTCCACCCGCTTCGCCGACGGCTTTGAATACGGCCTGGGCGCGGAGATCGGCATTTCCACTGATAAAATTCACGCCCGCGGCCCTGTCGGCCTGGAGGGGCTTACTTCGCAAAAATGGATTGTCTTCGGTGACGGGCACATACGTGAATAACGGTGACGCGGCTTGACGGTCGATCCGGACCAGCAACAAAAGCGCCCGCCCGAAAAGGTGGTAATGCTCGGCGGGACATTCGACCCGATTCACAATGGTCACGTAGTATCCGCGTTGGAGGCCCGCCGGATTCTGATGGCGGAACATATTTACCTGTTGCCCTGTCATATCCCTCCCCACGGCAAAACGCCTTCCGCATCGGCGGAGCATCGGCTGAATATGCTGAAAGCCCTTTGCAACGCCGTGCCTGAACTGGTTGTCGATGAAAGGGAGTTGCGGCGGGACCAACCTTCCTACACGTTCGACACGGTGCGCGATGCGCGGAAGGACTGCGGCGACTTCGCCTGCCTGGTTTGGATTATTGGCTGGGATTCACTGCAGGGCCTGGATACCTGGCACCGCTGGCGGGAGATATTCGATCACGCCAATATCGCTGTCGTCAAACGACCCGGTTATTTTGATCTGAACAACCCCATATTGGAAGAATCGCTGGCCGGCCGTTGGGTTGAGCCGGAGCAGTTGTCCGCTCACCCGAAGGGGAAAATCAGCCTCCTGACAACGCCGGAAACGAAGGTGTCCTCCAGTGAAATCCGGCGCAGGATTGCCGCGGGTGAGTCCGTTGAGCCGGATATCCCGGCTCCGGTTTGGGAGTATATTCGCGAACACAAGCTATATGATGTAACCCCTTTTTTTCAACAACCAAGAGTTCAACAACCAAGAGTGAGTTAGATGCAGTCAGGTTTAAAGAAAGTCGTCGAAGACGCACTGGACGATTTAAAAGGCAAGGATGTCTCCGTTCTGGATGTGACGGAATTAAGTGACGTGATGGATGTCCTGGTAATTGTTACCGGCACCTCCAACCGGCACGTTAAATCGCTGGCGGACAACGTTATCAAGGAAGCGAAGGAGCGGGGGTTCCGCCCCATTGGTGTCGAAGGCAAAGAGGCCGGCGAATGGGTACTGGTGGATTTCGGGGATATTGTTGTCCACATTATGTTGCAGGCCACGCGCGATTTTTACGAGTTGGAAAAACTTTGGTCGATGGAGCCGGCCACGCGAAAGTCCCGCTCTGAATAAACGCCCGTGAAAATACAGATTGTTGCCGTGGGCACCAAGATGCCCGCCTGGGTGAAGCATGGTTACGAAGAGTACGCCAAACGCCTGCCCCGCGATCTGTGCAGCCTGGTCGAACTGCCACTGGCGGTGAGATCGAAGAACAACAGCGTCGATAACATAAAAATTCAGGAAGGGGAGAGTATTCTCTCCGCCATTGCGGTCAAACAGCACGTTGTTGCAATGGATGTCAAAGGCAAAAGCCTGAGTACGGAAGCGCTGGCGAAAAAACTGTCCGACTGGCAAATGCACGGGCAGAACATAACTATAATGATCGGTGGACCTGAAGGGCTGTCGCAGCCCTGCCTGGAACGAGCCAACGAGCGGTGGTCGCTGTCAGCGATGACCCTGCCGCACCCCCTGGTCAGAATTGTGTTGATCGAGCAGTTATACCGGGCCTGGACGATTTTGCAAAATCATCCTTATCACAAATAGGTTTTAAGAACAGCTGGTAATGCGATGAACTGGGCGGGACCTGAACTGCGCCATTTTAAAGACCACTACTCCGAATCGCGCCTGTTTATGCAGCGCGCGGTGACGGCGTTGTTGCTGGTATTTATTTTGTTGTGTGTCCTGCTTGCGCGGTTTTACAGTTTGCAGGTGGTTCACTACGAGGACTATGTCACCCAATCCGACCGCAATCGCATCCATACCCGCCCCGTTCCTCCCAACCGCGGGCTGATATACGACCGCAATGGTGAATTGCTGGCCGAAAACAAGCCCAGCTTTACCCTGTCCATCGTGCGCGAGCGGGTGGCCAATCTCAATGCCACCATTGAATACCTGTCGCAGCTGATTCCGGTCAGTGAAACGGATGTCGACAATTTCTACAAGTTGCTCAAACAGCGGCGGCGCCCCTTCGAATCCGTGCCCCTGCGGTTTCGCCTGACCGAAAAGGAGATTTCGATAATTGCCGTAAATGAATACGCCCTGCAGGGAGTGGAGGTGGAAGCGCAGCTTGTGCGCCATTATCCGAAATCAGCCCTGTTCGCTCACACCGTTGGCTATGTCAGCCGGATTAACGAGCGCGAATTGAGCGAATTCGATGAAGCCACTTACAAGCTCTACGCCGGAACCCACAGCATCGGCAAAATCGGGCTGGAGCGTTATTACGAGTTGGATCTGTTGGGTCATGTGGGCCAGGAAAATGTCGAAGCCAACGCTCACGGCCGGGTTCTGCGTTCCCTGGAGCGCACCGACCCGGTGCCCGGTAGTGACCTGCACCTGTTTCTCGACAGCCGGCTGCAACAGGCGGCGGTTGATGCGTTGGCGGGCAGGCGCGGTGCTGTAGTGGCGATCGAGATAGAGACGGGGGGTGTGCTTGCAATGGTCAGCCAACCCAGCTACGACCCAAACCTTTTCGTGACCGGCATCAGCTTTGCGGACTATAACGCGTTGAACCAGTCCAGTGACCTGCCGTTGTTCAACCGCACCATCCAGGCCCAATATCCGCCGGGGTCGACCATCAAGCCGGTTCTGGGGCTGGGTGGATTGGACTCACACATCGTCAATTACGAAACCACTATCCGTGACCCCGGTTATTACCAGTTGGAAAACGATGACCGTCTCTACCGCGACTGGAAAGAGTGGGGCCACGGCAATCAGGTGGACCTGCACCAGGCAATCGTGGAGTCCTGCGATACCTTTTTCTACGGCATGTCGGATCGCATGGGGGTGGATCGCATGCACGAATTCGGCAGTCGCTTTGGCCTCGGTGAGCGCACCGGGCTCGATATCCCCAGCGAGCGGCCGGGCCTGTGGCCGTCCCGCGCCTGGAAGCGCGGTGCGCGCGGCATGCCCTGGTTTCCGGGGGACAACCTGAACATGAGTATTGGCCAGGGTTATGTACTGGCCACTCCATTACAACTGGCGGTAATGACCGCCACCCTGGCAACACGGGGGAAACTGGTCAAGCCGCGGCTGGTGGATAGGATCGGTGGTGCCGACACGGAGAAGGAAGTCGTCAATACATTTACCGCTCAACAGGATCATTGGGACTATGTGCTGAAGGCCATGGAGGACGTGGTGCACAGTGCCCGTGGTACGGCCCATCGAAGCATTGGCCTGGACGCCCCCTATCGTATGGCGGGCAAAACCGGTACCGCGCAGGTGGTGGGTATTGCGCAAGATGAGGAATACGATAGTGAAAGTCTGACGGAAAAAACCCGCGATCACGCCCTGTTTATCGGATTCGCCCCGGCGGACGAACCAAAAATCGCCGTTGCTGTCATTATTGAGAACGGGGAACAAAGTTCGGAAGCCGCAAAAATAACACGCAAAATGTTCGATACCTACATGGCCCTCTACAATCCATCCAGCGGCAGCGGTGAATCATGAGTTACCTGAGCCAGGACTTCGTTCGTCGCATTCCCGATTCCGCCCAGCATTTTGGCCGGCCCACAGGCATATGGCAGCGTCTTCACATCGATCCGGTGTTGCTGCTTATTCTCTTTGCGTTGTCTTTTTTTGGCCTGATGGTGCTTTACAGTGGCAGTGGCGAAAGCCAGTACCTGCTAAAAAGACAGGCGGTTTATTTCGGCGTTGCCTACTTCACCATGCTTGTCGTTGCGCAAATCAACATGCACTTTCTCAGCCGCTGGGCCATTTTGCTTTACCTGGGGGGAGTGATTCTGCTGGTGCTTGTACCGTTTATAGGCGTACATGCGAAGGGCGCCCAGCGCTGGATCAGCCTCGGCTTTATGCGGTTCCAACCGTCGGAAATTCTCAAAATTGCCGTGCCGGTGATGATCGCCTCCTATTTTTCCATGCGACCGCTTCCCCCCCGCTTCAAGCACATCTGTTGGTCACTGGTCCTGATCGGGGTGCCCGCCGTGCTTATTTTGCAGCAGCCAGACCTGGGTACTGCCATCCTGATCTCCACCTCCGGCCTGATCGTGCTTTTTCTCGCCGGCCTGCAGTGGCGCTATATATTCGGTACCGTGGTCATCCTGCTGGCGAGCATTTGGCCGATGTGGCACTACGTGATGAAGGATTACCAAAAGCAGAGGGTGATCACACTGTTCAACCCCGAAGCTGATAAGCTGGGCGCGGGTTGGAATATCATTCAGTCGAAGACCGCGATCGGTTCCGGGGGCATTTCAGGCAAGGGCTGGTTGAATGGCACCCAGTCCCAGTTGGATTTTTTGCCCGAAAGCCACACCGATTTTATCATTGCGGTGTTGGCTGAGGACTTTGGGCTGATAGGCGTCCTGATTCTGTTGGGGCTTTATTCGGCGTTGATCCTGCGGGGGCTGTTTATTGCGGTCAATGCGCAAAGCATGTTCAACCGCCTGCTGGCCGGCAGCATTACGTTGACCTTCTTCGTCTATGCATTTGTGAATATCGGCATGGTGACCGGTTTACTGCCGGTGGTGGGTGTGCCGCTACCGATGGTCAGTTACGGCGGAACCGCGCTCGTGACATTAATGATGGGGTTCGGACTGCTAATGGCGGTTTCGACGGAAAAACGAAAAGTGACGGTGTAACCGCGCTTGTGAAGTAAAAACAGAAAAACGTTGTTTATGGTTCGGTATAGAAAACATTTCGGCATTACATTTTTATTGTTGGCGGGCCTGGGATGTGCTTTCAATGTCAGTGCGGATTATTCCCAGCACCCGAAGGCGCAGGAGTTTATTAGCCGTATTGCGGCCAAGCACAGCCTCGATCCGGCTGAAATTAAGGATATATTGGCCCAGGCGGAAAAACAGCAGGCTATTCTTGATGCAATTTCGCGGCCGGCGGAAAAAGTGCTGACCTGGGGCGAATACAGGAAAATATTCCTGGGCCGGCCCCGTGTGGAACAGGGCGTCGAGTTCTGGCAAAAACACCGCGACACGCTGAAAAAGGTCAGCGAAAAATATGGCGTGGACGAGGAAATTATCGTGGCCATTATCGGCGTGGAAACGCGTTACGGAAAACACAAAGGTTCCTATCGTGTCATCGATGCCCTGACCACCCTGGGTTTTGACTACCCGCCGCGCGGTGATTTCTTCAGTGGTGAACTGGAACATTTTTTATTGCTTGCCGATGAGCAGAACCAAAACCCTGTGGAACTGGTGGGCTCCTACGCCGGTGCCATGGGTTACGGCCAGTTTATCCCGAGTAGTTATCGCGCGTACGCTGTCGATTACGATGGTGATAAGGTGGCGGACATCTGGAACAACCCGGACGATGCCATTGCCAGCGTCGCCAATTATTTTATGAAACACGGCTGGCAGGCCGGCCAGAGGGTAGCCTTGCGGGCGCGTATCGAAAATAACTACGACAAGGCATCGCTAAACAACCGTCAAAAACCCTCCCTGACCATTTCGGAGCTAGGCAAAAAAGGTTTTACACCCGTCGACGCAAACATTGCGGGTACCGAATTGGCCATTCCGTTAATGTATGAAGGAGAGCACGGAGCGGAATTCTGGTTGGGGTTCGATAATTTTTACGTCATAACCCGTTACAATAAAAGTCTGCTGTACGCGATGGCAGTGTTCCAACTGAGCCAGGAAATAAAATCCCAATATGTCAGCCAATTGGATAACGAATCGAAAAGCACCGGATAACGAATATTCAGCTCGTACTCTCTTCAGTGTTTTTACACTGCTTTATCTGGTATTGATCGGCGGTTGTACCAGTAGTCCGTCCATTCCTGTGATTACCGAGGAAAAAGACCGGGGCCCATCGTCACCGGTGGATGTTTCGCATATTCCAGAACCGGTGCCGCGCGTGGAGCCCCGCACCCGGGCCGGCAACAGCAATCCCTACAAGGTTCTGGGAAAAACCTATTACATCACCCAGGACCCCACCGGCTACAGGGAAAAGGGCGTAGCTTCCTGGTACGGCAGAAAATTCCACGGCAGACGCACGGCCAACGGGGAAATTTACAGCATGTACGGGATGACGGCCGCGCATAAAACCCTGCCGATACCCAGCTATGTCCAGGTTACCAACCTCAAAAACAACCGATCCACCATTGTCCGGGTGAATGATCGGGGGCCATTCCACGGCAACCGGATCATTGACCTGACCTACGCGGCGGCAAAAAAACTGGGCTTTGAAAAAGTGGGAACCGCCGAAGTACTGGTTGAATACATTGATCCCGCAACTTATCAGAAAGGTACCGTCGCCAGCGCAAAACCGGCCGATAGCAATGTAAAGGTGGCTTCATTGGAAACCGGTTCTGAAACGCCGGCGCCCGCGCCGGCCAATTCAGCGGGCTACGAAATTCCGCCGAATACCTATCTTCAGGTAGGGGCATTTACACTGGAAAAATCCGCACTTGCACTACGGCAGAAACTGCAAAACCTCACCGCCTACCCGGTGGTTGTTCATCGCCCCGGGGCACTGGCCGATAAAGCGGACCGCTTTTTCCGCGTGCGCATCGGGCCGTTAAAAGACAACCTGGATCTGGCCCTGTTAAGGCAAAAAGTGTTGGATGCAAATTTGCCAGAACCACATGTGGTTCGTGATTGAAAGTACATGTGGTTCGCGATTAAAAGTACATGTGTTCACGATTAACGGATAAAAAACGAAGAGCATCGGTCCAATTCGGGAGTTTTTTGCGCCTGTTCTGCCGAAAGCAAGCCATCGGCAATTGTTAGACAGGTTCCAAGAGCTGATATAATTCGGGATTTCTCAATCCCGACCATAATCACACTCCCGACCGTCTCCAGCCATAAATTCGAGGGTACTATTAGAAACATGTCATTTTTCGCAAAAAAGCTGTTGTTTTGTCTGGGCGCGACCTTCTTGTCCGCCTCTCTTGCCGTTGCGCAAACCTCCGACACCATTATTCCCGCGCCGCCACAACTGTCCGCCGATGCGTATATTCTGGTGGATGCCGATACCGGCGAAGTCATTGTTGAACACAACGCGGACCAGCAACTGCCGCCCGCCAGTCTCACCAAAATGATGACCAGCTATGTAGTGTCGGAGGAGATCAAAAATAACCGCCTGCGCGAAACCGATCTCGTCCGCATCAGCGAGGATGCCTGGCGGCGCGGTGGGACCACCAGCGGCAGCTCCACCATGTTTCTTGAGCCCAATACGGAAGTGCCGGTGATTGACCTGTTGCGCGGGGTGATAATCCAGTCCGGTAACGATGCCTCAATTGCGTTGGCGCAGCACCTTGCCGGAGGGGAAGATGCCTTTGCCGGTGTTATGAACCAACACGCGCAGATGCTCGGCATGACCAGCACGAGCTATGTCAATTCAACCGGCTGGCCCGCCGAAGGGCATTTGACCACCGCACGCGACCTGGCAACCCTGGCGCGGGCGCTGATTCACGACCACCCGGAACACTACAAAATCTATTCGGAAAAGTATTTCAAATACAACGGCATAAACCAGCCCAACCGCAACCGCCTGCTGTTTCGTGACGACACCGTGGACGGCATCAAAACCGGGCACACTGAAGAAGCGGGTTATGGACTGGTTGCTTCGTCCAAACGCCAGGATATGCGCCTGGTTTCGGTGGTAATGGGTGCGCGGTCGGAAGAAGCCCGGGCGGTGGAATCGCAAAAGCTGCTCGCCTATGGATTCCGTTACTTCCAGACCCATACTTTGTACAGCGCGGGCGACAAAATCAGCGATGCGAAGGTGTGGAAAGGTTTGCAGGACCAGGTATCGCTCAGTGTTCCCGAAACCATCCAGGTGACTATTCCGCGCGGCAGCCATAGTAAAATCAAGGCAGAATCACGTGTGGACACCCTCATTGAGGCGCCTTTGGAAGAGGGCCAGGTATTGGGTGAACTGGTGATTTCCCTGGATGACGAAACACTGGCCAAGACCAATCTCGTTGCCGCACACGCCGTCAAGGAAGCCGGGTTGTTTTCACGTCTCTGGGACTCTGTTCTTCTGATGTTTGAAGGCGAGTAAATTGGTGGTGGACGAGATGACAGACCCGCAGGCACCCAGGATTGAATTCCCATGTGAGGACTACCCCATCAAAATCATGGGCGAGGCCAGCGCCGCCTATCGCGAGGCGGTGCTGACCGTGATCCATAAACATGCGCCCGGTTTCGACCTGGAAAAAGTCACCGTGCGGGACAGCCGCAACGGTACCTATCAGTCCCTCACCGTATTTATTACCGCCACCGGAAAGAAGCAGTTGGCGGCGATATTCGAGGACCTGAAAAAGCATCCCTCCACCCGGCTGGTGCTCTAAACGGCGATGAGTGCCACCTCAACCGTGTCTGCCACTCCATCAAAGTCCTGCGCGCCGGAGATACTGGTTCGCGAGCTCGGCATGCGGGAATACCTGCCGGTACTCGAGGATATGCGCCGCTTTACCAGCCAGCGGGGCGATATGACGGCGGATGAGCTGTGGCTGGTGGAACATCCGCCGGTGTTTACCCAGGGCCAGGCCGGCAAGGCTGAACATCTGCTTGATCCGGGCGATATTCCCGTTATTTCGACTGAAAGAGGCGGCCAGGTAACGTATCATGGCCCCGGCCAGTTGGTGGCCTATCCGCTGCTGGACCTGCGGCGCCGGCGGCTGGGCGTGCGGGACCTGGTAAGCCTGCTTGAAAATACAGTTATTGCGCTGTTGGACACCTACGGCATTGACGCTTCCGCCAGGCGCGAGGCTCCCGGGGTCTATGTCAGGCGCGCGGGAGAGGAAGAGTACAGTCGCAAAATCGCCTCGCTGGGCCTGCGGGTTCGCCGGGGGTGCAGCTTTCACGGCGTGGCCATCAATGTTCATATGGACCTCGCGCCGTTTGCGCGGATCAACCCGTGCGGGTATGCCGGATTGCAAATGACACAGATTGTCGATGAGATGGCCGGCAAGGAGAAACCTGAAATAGCGGCACTGGGACGGGAGTTTGCTGCTTTGTTTGGTGAGGGATTGGGTTTGCCGAAGGGCTCGGTGCAAAGATAAAGAGATCAGATTGGTATGAGTGAAGGAATTCCAGTAAAACGCACACGCCGGATCAAAACCGGAGAAAAACTGCGCGATGCGGACAAGGTGGAGCGTATTCCCGTCAAGGTGATCGCCACCGATAACCTGCTGCGCAAACCGGACTGGATTCGCATTCGGGTCAGCGCGTCCCCGGAAGTGGATCGCATCAAGAAACTGCTGCGCAAAAACTCCCTCTCCACCGTTTGTGAGGAGGCTAACTGCCCCAACCTGAGCGAGTGCTTCAGCGGCGGAACCGCCACCTTTATGATCATGGGCGATATCTGCACCCGGCGTTGTCCCTTCTGCGACGTCGGGCACGGTAAACCCAACCCGCTGGATGTAAACGAACCGCGCAACCTGGCGGAAGCCATTGCGGAAATGAAATTGAAATATGTGGTGATTACATCGGTGGATCGCGACGATTTGCGCGATGGCGGTGCCCAGCATTTTGCCGACTGTATTCGCGAGGCGCGCGAACGTTCGCCCGAGTTGCAGGTGGAAATACTGACGCCGGATTTTCGCGGCAGAATGGATATTGCCCTGGACATTCTGGAACGGGAGCCGCCGGATGTGTTCAACCATAACCTGGAAACCATTCCCCGCCTGTATCGCCAGGCGCGCCCCGGCGCGAATTACAAATGGTCCTTGGAATTGTTGCGCAAATACAAGGAGCGAAAGCCCGATGTGTTGACCAAATCCGGCCTGATGGTCGGCCTCGGTGAAACCAGGGAGGAAATTTTCGATGTGCTCAGGGATATGCGCGAGCACTCCATCGATATGTTGACCATTGGACAATATCTGCAACCCTCACGCGATCACCTGCCGGTTGTCCGCTACGTGGAGCCGGCGGAATTCGACGAGTACACCGAAGTCGCGCGCGAACTCGGTTTCAAGCATGCCGCTTGCGGGCCGCTGGTTCGCTCGTCCTATCATGCGGACAAACAGGCGCACGGCGAAGTCGTTAAGTAATCTATTAAATTTACGAGTTATTTTTTTTATGAGCCAGGGCAAAGTCGGCTTTATCAGTCTCGGATGTCCCAAAGCATTGGTGGATTCCGAGCGCATTCTGACGCAACTGAAAATGGACGGCTACGATGTGGTGCCGTCGTATCACGAAGCCGATGTGGTGGTGGTTAACACCTGCGGCTTTATCGACAGCGCCAAGCAGGAATCCCTCGATGCCATCGGCGAGGCCATCAATGAAAACGGCCGGGTAATCGTGACAGGCTGCATGGGCGTGGAGGAAGATGTGATCCGCAAGGTACACCCGTCGGTACTGGCGGTAAGCGGTCCGCACCAGTACGAACAGGTGGTGGGCGCGGTGCGCGAAGTGGTGCCGCCCAAAATGAATCATGATCCGTTTGTCGATCTCGTTCCACCGCAGGGAATCAAACTCACGCCCCGTCATTACGCTTACCTGAAAATTTCCGAAGGCTGCAATCATCGCTGCTCGTTCTGCATTATTCCCTCCATGCGTGGTGATTTGGTCAGCCGGCCGGTGGGCGAAGTGCTGGACGAGGCCGAGCGCCTGGCAAAAGCGGGCGTGAAGGAACTGTTGGTAATCTCGCAGGACACCAGCGCCTACGGTGTCGACTTAAAATACCGCACCGGTTTCTGGCAGGGCCGCCCGGTGAAAACGCGCATGTACGAACTGTGCGATGCGCTTTCCGAATTGGGAATCTGGGTTCGCCTGCACTATGTCTATCCCTACCCGCATGTTGACGACATTATTCCGCTGATGAGTGAAGGAAAAATCCTGCCCTACCTGGACATTCCCTTCCAGCACGCTTCACCGGAACTGCTGAAAAAAATGCGCCGTCCCGCGCACCAGGAAAAAACCCTGGAGCGCATTCACAAGTGGCGCGACATCTGCCCGGATATTATTTTGCGCTCCACGTTTATCGTTGGCTTTCCCGGCGAAACGGAAGCCGATTTTCAAATGCTGCTGGACTGGTTGCGCGAAGCGCGCCTCGACCGCGTCGGTTGTTTTGAATATTCCCCCGTCGAAGGCGCTGCCGCGAATGCCCTGGAAAATCACGTCCCCGACGAAATCAAAAAAGAACGCTGGGAACGGTTTATGGAAACCCAGCAGCAAATATCGCGGGAAAAACTGGCCGAACGGGTTGGCTACGAAATGGATATGCTGGTGGATTCAGTTGAAGGCGACATTACAATCGGCCGCACGTATGCCGATGCGCCGGAAATAGATGGTATTGTTACCGTAGAAAGTATTCCGGGAGTCAGTCCCGGTGATTTGGTGCCGGTGGAAATTACCGCTTCGGACGATTATGACCTGCAGGGAATTATTGTGGAGAGTGATTGATAATTCCCGCCCTCCTGTTTTTTCGAATTCATGCTTTATTTTGACTCAGGTGTGGTGGGTGGCGCTTTGCCTTTTCCGTCCGTTGACTATTGATCCGCTATCTCTTCTGCTTCTTCGCCCCCGGACGACCTGACAACCAGCCGGCCGAAGAAAATACCGACTTCAAACAGCGCCCACATGGGCAGTGCCAGCAGGGCCTGGGAAATGACGTCCGGTGGTGTCAGCAGCATGCCGATAACGAAACATCCTACAATAACGTAAGGGCGTTTCTTTGCCAGGTTTTTGGGTGAAATAATTCCCGCTGAAATCAGCAGCACGGTTGCCACCGGAATTTCAAAGGCGAGGCCGAAGGCAAAAAACAATTTCATGACCAGATCGAGGTGCGTGGCGATATCGGGTGTGACTGCCACGTGTTCC
Source organism: uncultured Cellvibrionaceae bacterium (assembly GCA_964451365.1). Classification (GTDB taxonomy): domain Bacteria; phylum Pseudomonadota; class Gammaproteobacteria; order Pseudomonadales; family Cellvibrionaceae; genus CAYVIB01. Next base: position 66,685 of record CAYVIB010000012.1, on the reverse strand, counting down.
GGTGCCGTGGCGGTAAAAAAACTGAAAATAAGTGGAAAGATAATGTAGTAGGCAAAAGCCACACCGGCGTAAAAAAGTACTACGCTGGAAATAAACAGCGGCAGGGCAATTTTCTTTTCGTTGGCGTAGAGCGCCGGCGCAATAAAATTCCACAACTGCCACAGGATTACCGGAATGGCGATAAACACCGAGGCAAACAGGGTGAGTTTGAAAGGGGTTAAAAATGTGGACGTAATATTCGTGGCGATCATGCTGCTCTCGGGCAGCAGTTCAATCATCGGCGCAGCAACGAACTGATAAATATCGTTGGAAAACGTAAAAAGTCCGACAAAAATCACCAGTATGGCCGCAAGTGATTTAAGTATGCGCGAGCGCAGCTCGATCAAGTGCTGGACAAGGGGTTGTGCGTTGTCCGTTTCCTGGTTGGAATCTTTATCAGGCGCCATGGGGTTTATTTATTTCCTCGGCCGAAGGTTCGGTGCCGGGTTCGGTCGCCGTGGTTTCTTCGGTTGCTTTTTGCTCTTTGGGGGGTGAGTGATCATTGGAGTATGGGTGATCATTGGAATGTCTGGATTCGTCCGTCACCGCATCGAGATCCGGCAGGGGTGCGTGGGACTCCCGGCCCTGGTGAACCAGATGCATATCCTCGTATTTTTCTTCCTCGGTTGCGGCGGCGCTGCGAATCTGCCGCTCAATTTCCTCTCGCTGTTCCTTTAGCTTTTGCAGGGATTTTAGAACCTGTTCGTTGTGGATTTCCCGCCGGATTTCATCGGCGCCAATCTGTTGCTCGAACTCGCTGCGGGCATCGCGCAACACGCGCTTGATGCGACCGATCCACATCGCGCACGACCTGATTGCTTCGGGAAGTTTTTCCGGTCCAATTACCAGCAGGCCGACTATCGCCACCACCATCAATTCCAGGAACCCAATGTCAAACATGTTACTTCGCCTGCCGGTTGGAGCGGGGGTTATTTCGAATTTTCCTTGACTTTTTCTGACGTTGCCGTGGTTTCTTCTTTTTCGCTATCGTCTTCGACTTTTTTCATATCCTCGTCTTTTTTGTCTTCGTCGGTCATGGCCTTTTTAAAGCCTTTTATCGCGCCACCCAGATCGCCGCCAAGATTGCGCAGACGCTTGGTGCCGAACAATAACAGCACGATGACGAGAATGATCAGTAGTTGCCAAATGCTAATGCCACCTAAACCCATAATTTTTCACTCTTTAAAATATCAATATAGTCAGGATTTGCGCGACGCTTTTTCTTCCAGGCCGGAAAGATCAAACCGCCTCGCCAATTCCTCCAGTACCGCATCCGCGCCGGCTCCCAGGTGCGACAGCATCACCATGGTGTGGAACCACAAATCGGCCGTTTCGCACACCAGCAGGTCGGTGCTGCCGGAGCGCTCCGCGTCCTTGCCCGCAATGACCACCTCGGTGGCTTCCTCGCCGATTTTCTCCAGAATTTTGTTCAGCCCCTTGCTGTGCAACTGGGCGACGTAGGAAGTTTGCGGGTCACCTTCCGTCTTGCGTGTTTCGAGAACCTCGGCCAGCTTGGTCAGCACATCACTCATGCGTTCTCTCCTTTTTTGTTTGACCCTCCGGGGCGGGGGTGTTTTCAATCCATCTGCCATTTTCCAAAGTGCGGAAGAAGCAGGACTCTCGGCCTGTGTGACAGGCGATGCCGCCGCGTTGTTCGACACTCAGGATAAGCACATCCGCATCGCAATCCAGCTTTATTTCCCTGACTGTCTGGGTGTGGCCGGAGGTTTCGCCCTTGCGCCACAGCTTGCCGCGTGAGCGCGACCAGTATATGGCCTGGCCCTCCTGTACAGTTAGCGCCAGTGACTCCCGGTTCATCCAGGCCATCATCAGTATTTTGCCGGTATGGCCGTCTTGCGCGATGGCTGGTACCAGGCCATCCGCCGTCCATTTGATATCATCCAGATAGCTTGCTTCCGCGGTGTTGCTGTTTGTCACGGCAAGGACCATGTCAGTGGAAAATGAGGGGCATAGTCTACCGGATTTGCCGGTGGAATCCATGAATTCCCGGCAGGAATTCCCGGCACGGTTCTATAGGCATGGTTCAATGGGCATGGTTCAATGGGCATGGTTCAATACTTGCGTTCGACAATATAGCTTGCCAGCCAGCGCAATGGCGCGGCGCTGGAATCCATCTCCCTCAAAGCGTCCAGCGCGACCTTGTGCAGGTCGTCCGCTTTCTGTCGGGCCTGTTCGAGCCCGAGCAGCGATACGTAAGTTGGCTTGTTATGTTTGACATCGGCACCCTGGTTTTTACCCAGGGTCTGGGTGTCGGATGTGACATCAAGAATATCGTCCTGCACCTGAAAAGCCAGGCCGATCGCCCTGGCATACAGGCGAAGGTTTTCCACCGCGGCCGGGGGCGCAGCCGCGGAAAGCGCGCCCAGGATCACACTCGCTTCAATCAACGCGCCGGTTTTGTGATTATGCATGTTTTCCAGTGCGTCGAGGGTCAAGGGTTGGTTCACCGCCGCCAGGTCGATGGCCTGGCCCAACACCATTCCCCTGGCACCGGCAGCCCGGGCGAGTACTTGTACCGCCTCGGCAACAACGGCCACTTGTAAGCCCTTACTTTCGCTGAGCCACTCGAATGCCAGGCATTGGAGCGCATCTCCAGCCAATATTGCCGTCGCCTCGCCAAATTTTATATGGCAGGTCGGTTTTCCACGTCGCAGATCGTCGTCATCCATGGCAGGCAAATCGTCATGAATAAGGCTGTAGGCGTGGATAGCCTCGACGGCACAGGCGCATTTATCCGTGCCGGGGGTTACGTGGCCCACCGCATGGGCCGCTGCATAGGCCAATATCGGGCGGATGCGCTTGCCGCCGGACAGCAGGCTGTAGCGCATTGCATCATACAGGTGGTTTGGGTAAGGGGCCGGATACTGTTGTGATAGCAATGTATCCAACAATTCATTGGTGCGCGACTGGTAGTGCGCCAGGAATTCCTTCAATGATGACAGCATTGGTGGCTCAGCAGCTGGGATCGAACGGCTCGGACGCCAGTTCGCCATCCTGCTCCAGCAGAATATGCACTTTTTGTTCGGCATCCTTCAGCGCGGCCTGGCAGGTGCGGGTCAGTTTGATTCCCTTCTCGAATGTTTTCAGCGACTCCTCCAGCGTCAGGTCGCCTTCCTCCAGGGCGGCAACCAGCGACTCCAGCTCTTCCAGGGAATGCTCAAAATCAAGAGGTGTTTTCTTTGTGGCCAAGGTGGTTACTCCAACAATTTGAGCGCAAACAGTACCTTTTGCGGAACAGGCGGTCAACGCACAAGTGCACTTACGCTTTCATAAAATCAGGTTCAAAAATCAGGCCTTCGGCCGATACGGTTAATGCCAACTCCGTTTATGGTGGCAAAAATAGTCCCGTTTGTTCGGGAGTTCGTGATCTAGACTTAAGAAGAAAGGCGCCCGCCGGGCCCCGGCCGGCGCGGGTGGATAAAGCGTAGCGTATTAATTGAGGAAGCACTTGTGGATCTAGCAACAATCGTCGGCCTGATCGGCGCATTGGCCCTGATAATCATCTCCATGTTGATGAGCGGTGAGTTCGGCATGTTTGTTAACGGCCCGTCACTCGTTATTGTGGTCGGCGGTTCGGTGTTTGCCGTGATGGCTAAATACGGCTTGGGGCAGTTTCTGAGTGCATTCAAGGTTGCAGCCAAAAGCTTCAGTTCAAAGCTTCCCAACCCCAACGAATTGATCGACGAAGTGGTAACACTGGCCGATGAGGCGCGAAAAGGTGGCTTGCTGTCACTGGAAGGCCGCGAGGTTAGCAGTGACTTCCTGCAAAAAGGCATTCAGTTGTTGGTGGATGGGCATGATCCCGATGTGGTCAAGGCCCTGCTGTCGAAAGACAAGAACCAGGCCCAGGAGCGGCATTCCGTCGGCGCCTCCATATTCGCCGCCCTGGCGGATGTGGCGCCGGCAATGGGCATGATCGGCACCTTGATCGGTCTGGTGGCGATGCTGGCAAACATGGATGATCCGAAAGCTATTGGACCGGCTATGGCGATTGCACTGCTGACCACGCTTTACGGAGCGGTAATCGCCAATGCCATCTGCTCCCCGATTTCCGATAAGCTGAAACTGCGTGCCGGGGAAGAGGCCATGATCAAGAGTCTGGTGATAGACGCGTTGCTGGCGATCCAGGGTGGGCAGAACCCCCGGGTGATCGATTCCATGTTGCGAAATTACCTGCCCGAGAAAAAACGCGAAGTGGCCGAAGCAGAGTAAGGCATGAACGACGAAGAAGACTCCAAACCGTGCGACTGTAAGCCCGGCCTGGCCCCGTGGATGGGTACCTTTGCGGACCTGATGGCGCTGTTGATGTGTTTTTTCGTCCTGCTTTTGTCCTTTTCCGAGATGGATGCCATGAAATTTAAACGCCTGGCGGGCTCCATGGCCCAGGCGTTTGGCGTTCAGAACAGACTGAACGTGATGGATATTCCCAAGGGTACCAGCATTATTGCCCAGGAGTTCAGCCCCGGTCGACCCGAGGCAACGCCGATCAGTGAGATATGGCAGCACACCAATGATCTCACCGAAATGTCGCTCGATATCCGGGAGGCTCAGGAGTTCGATATCGAACAGGGACAGGAAGGCTACGATGCCGGAGCGAAAGTCCGTGTGAAGGCGATCCTGGAAGATCTGATCAGCAAGACCGAGCAGGATGCTTACGAACTGGCAAATGCCCTCAGCGCCCAGATTGCCGCGGGACAGGTGGAGGTGGAGACGCGTGGTCGCGTGATTATTATCCGGATTCGCGAAAAGGGTTCCTTTATTTCCGGGTCCTCCGAACTGGCACCCGCGTATAAGGATGCCCTGGGTGAGGTGCAAGGCGTCCTGGCGCTCAAGCGCGGCAAAATTGAAGTGCAGGGGCACACCGATGACGTTCCGATTAATACGGTGCGCTTTCGTTCGAATTGGGAATTGTCTTCCGCCCGTGCCGTCTCGGTGGCGCACGAGCTGATGAAAGGGGGAAATGTGTCGCAGCGGCGATTCGAGGTTTCCGGATTTGCAGACACCCAGCCTCTGGTGCCCAACAGTTCTCCGGAAAACCGGGAGATCAATCGCCGGGTGGAAATACTGATCAAGCAGGGGCTGGAAGATGAGCTCGAGGAGGAGGATATCAATTTGCTCAAGGAAAACCCGGAAGGGGAGGACATCTTACGGGAACTGGATATCGCTCCCGAATACCTGTTCGACCTGGAGCCGGAAGAGATTTTTTAGAGGCCAGAATAATGAACGATGAGAGAAGACGCTATTTTCGAATTAACGAAACGGTAGGTATCTCCTACCAGCGCATCGACAGTGGTGATGGATCGGGAAAAAGGGATGAATACCTCTCCAGCGATATGTCACGCGTTTTCGAATACGATGAACAGATAGAAAAACTGATTAAAGCGCTTGAAGGCGAAAACCCGAAAATTGCCCAGCTTGGTGTGTTGTTTCATCGGAAACTGAATCGTATCGCCGACCAACTGGTGCTTAGAAATGACCTTGTGAATCGCATCGCCCACAGAGTGAAAGAGGTCAATATCAGTGCCTGCGGCATGGCGTTTATGAATGATGAACCCATAGCCGAGGGCGAGCGTCTGCGTCTTGAGCTGAAACTTTTCCCTTCGGAAACCCAGGTACACACGCTGGCCCGAATCGTCTCCTGCGAGCAGGATGGGCGGAGCAGGCAGTTTTACTGGCGGATGGACTTTTATTCCATGAGCGTTACATCCCAGGAGACACTGATTCAGCACATTGTCCGTAGTCAAAGCGCCCAACTTAAGGGAAACAGAAAATAATAATTCTTTTTCCCACAGGTGATATCTCACAAAACCTGTCCGCTACCACAGCCGCAGTGCCTGCAATTGTGGATAGCATCCATAAATTTGGCGTTCGTTGCCGCTTTTGTAGGAAATGTCTTACAAGTATTGCAGACATTTGCGTCTACCGTAAAAACCTGGGGCGGCTAGAATAACAAGTGTCAGGGATGCATCCATAGGGACGTGGGGCAGGGATCAGGACGGAACTATGCCACGAATGCCTGATAGGATTTCAGGTGAAATCCTGTGAGTTCGCCGCGACATGGTTGTCGCGGCGTTTTACGTTTGGGAGCCTTCGATTTTTCTCTCTCCGGCTCCTGTCATTGCACCATCATTTTTCCCTGCTTTAATCTCAACTGGTCATCTTGACTCCGTTTGTTTATAGCGTATTATTATTAACAGGTTTATTGAAAACTTGATCGCTAAATAGAGGGCTATGTCTTCAAGTATTTAGGCAGACAAGTGGAGAGCGCGCTGGAGCGTTTACAGCAGTCGCGGCACGTTCGCTGTTACCACTATTATCTCTACCAGTCGTCACACCATACGACGTCTCAATGGCTTCGTGACACTTACAAAATCAACGACCCCCGAATTCTGAAACCCCGCCTGACCAGCCAGTGCGGGGTTTTTCGTTATGGGTGCAGGGCGGAGCCGAGCGTTATTCACCATCGCCGGAAATGGTGTTGATATGGATTCCATGAATGTGGCGGAAGCGAGAATCCTGAGGCTCAATATGGCGGGCCAGCCCATTGAATGGCTGCACTGGAAGGAAGCCGTCTGCCTGTATGCCCGGGATCTGGTGGCCTGGTCCCTGGGAGGCGTGGTTAAACACGTATGCGGCGGCCGGTCCCGCGTCACCTGCCAACAGAGCATGATCAGCCTTCCGGCGATCATGGCCTGTGACGGCGATCGCCTGGCGCGAGCCAGGACCAATCCTCCGCTGACCAACCAGGCCCTCTTTTACCGGGACAACTGCCAGTGTCTTTATTGCGGCTACTATTTCAGCTTCTCTGAACTGTCCCGCGACCATGTTATCCCCAGCAGCCGGGGTGGTGAGGACAAATGGGAAAACGTGGTGGCCGCTTGTAAACGTTGCAACCAGAGAAAAGGCAACTTCCTGTTGAACGAGGTGGGAATGGACCTGCTGGCCTTGCCTTACAAACCAAACCCTTCGGAATACCTGGCACTAATCAACAGTACCCGCATACGGGGCGACCAAATGGAGTACCTGAGGCCCCAGTTCAACAACTATACCGGCGCGCCCCGCCAGTTTCGCCTTTCGGTATAGTCGACCCACATCTTCCTGTTTCCGCGCCATCCGGTTATTTATTGACTGTGGCGCTCCTTTCTTTAAACTCACACATTTTTGGGTACAGTTATGCTGCACTGCAGTATAATAACCATTGCTGGTTTTATGAAGTGCCGGTCGGGAACACAAGGTGGCCGGGACTCAACTGCCGACGTGAGGTACGCGACATGAAAAAGGTAGAAATAGCCTTGGCCGTCAAGGCCAACCTGGGCGAATGTCCGCGCTGGGACGAGCAAAAACAATTGCTGTACTGGGTGGATATCAACGAATGCGAATTGCACCGGTTCGATCCGAAAACCGGGGAAGATGAATTTCTGCGTTTTAATGAAGAAGTGGGTTGCTTTTGTCTGCGCCAAAATGAAGGCTTTGTGCTTGCGATGCGGACCGGTTTTTATTTTATGGATAAGTGGGACACGCGCCTGCGCAAAATTGCCGATCCGGAAGCGGAGTTGGAAAAGAACCGGTTTAACGATGGCCGTTGCGATGCACACGGTCGGTTTATTGCCGGTACTGTATACCCGCCGAAAGATCATGATGGAGCCAACCTGTGGTCATTGGGTGACGACCTCAAAGTGACGAAACTGGTGGAAGGCTTGTTGACTTCGAACGGTTTGGCTTTCAGTCCGGATAATAAGACACTGTATTTTTCCGACACTCCAAAACACGTTATCTATCGTTACGATTATGATATTCACTCCGGTGAAATCAGCAACGGCAGTGTGTTTCACCAGTTCCCCCACGGCAATGGTCGCCCCGACGGTGCGGCGGTGGACGCGGAAGGAAACTACTGGTCCGCGTTGTACGAAGGAAGCCGCATCGTTCAGTTGAATCCCCGGGGAGAGATCATCGACGAAATTCCGATGCCGGTAAAATGCCCCACCATGGTGGCGTTTGGTGATGAAGATTTGAAAACACTTTACGTCACCAGTGTTGGCAACCGCCCGGAAGAGGAGCTGAAAGCGCATCCCCATTCGGGAGCGATATTCAAGGTGCGGGTGGATGTTCCCGGGAAAGCGGAATATCGTTTTGCGCTTTAACAGTTCGGCGTGCAGGGAGAGTAAGCGCAGCTTGCCCGCCCTGCGGTTGATTAATGCGGATTTATGCAGCGTTGGTCAACCATGCGAACTGGTAAGGCCTTAACACCAGATCCTTGTGCAGGTCGCCGAATATATCCCCGGTTACCAGATCCGTCCAGCTATCCGCGCCAATCAGGTTGATGGATGACAACGGAATGGTAACTTCCTGATCACAGATGTTATTAATACAGAATATTGTCTGTTCGTGGTCGATACTCTGCCGCCAGAAACCAAAGACATTATCCCCCAGGTGCAGGGTAAACTGTGTTGCGTTAGGGTGAAACGCGGGCTGCTTCTTTCGTATTTTGATCAGCCAGCACAACTTATGGAAGACCCTCGCGTGATGGCTGTATCCGTCATCCAGCTTCCTGCTAAGTTCGTCATAATTCCATTTAACGCGATTAATCGTTCTGTTCTGGTTGGTCAATTCCACCCCTTCTATATAATTGTTAGTGGCGAGAAAACTGTGAATATAAATTGCCGGTAAGCCCTCCAGAGCAAGCATAACGGCATGCGCGCACATAAACCTTTCCACTTGCCAGCGATCCGGCCCCTTGGTGGTGCCGAGCATGGCGTCAAACAGAGTAATATTGATTTCGTAAGGTTTATTTTTTCCTCCATCGGTTGTCCGCCATGAAACCCGGGCACCGAACTGCTGCATTGAATTGATAAGGGTGTCGATCTCCTCTTCAGACAACAAACCTTCCGCCGGTCGCAGGCCAATGCCGTCGTGCGAGGCAATAAAGTTCAGATAAAAAGTGCCTGCCTGTGACTGGGGCATGCTCATCAGCCAGGTTTTGAGATGGCTTGCATTGCCGGTCACCATTGCGTTGAGCAACAGCGGTGGCAGGGGAAAATTATAAATTGCGTGTGCTTCGTTGGCGTTACCCAGATACGACAGGTTTTCCTGGTTGGGAATATTGGTTTCGGTAATGATGACCGCATCGGGCGACTGGTGTTCTATCAGCGTCCGCATCAGGCGGATAATTTCGTGGGTTTTCGGGTGATTGATGCACGGTGTGCCAATTTCCTTCCACAAAAACGCCACCGCGTCGAGACGGAATATTTTTACTCCCCGGTCCAGGTACGCTTTGATAATTTTAATAAATTCGCAAAGAACCTCCGGGTTGGCAAAATTCAGGTCCACCTGGTCGTGGCTGAAGGTACACCAGACGTATTTTTTGCCTTCAAAAGTTTCCACTTCCCGCAGCAACGGAGACGTGCGCGGCCTGACCACGGCGGATAAATCCGTTGCGGGATCAGCCTCGACAAAAAAATCCGCGCCCGGTTGTTTGCACTGTTTGAAGTTGTCGAACCAGCGGCTTCGACTGGAGCAGTGGTTAACCACCAGGTCCGCCATCAGGTTAAAATCGCCGGAAATCTTTTCGATATCGTCCCAGTCACCCAGGCTGTCGTTGACCTGGGTATATTCAATTACCGAAAACCCGTCGTCCGAACTGTAGGGAAAAAACGGTAGTATGTGCACGCTGTTTACCACGTCCGACAGTCGTTCGTGCAGGAAACGACTCAACGTGTCGAGCGGAGTTTCGCAATCCGAGCGTATGCTGTCACCATAGGTAATCACGAGAATGTCGTTTTCACTCCACAGGTTCTCGTGCGGCGAAGGCTTGGTGGCGTTTTCATTGAGCCCCATGGTTTGGATAAGACGGCGCGCCAGAACGGAATGCGTTACTTCCGGATAGTCTTCACTTGCATAAATAAACTGTAGATGAGATTCAACAAGAAATCGTAGGTCTTTTTGCAGTGTGAGTGTCATGGAAGCTTCCGAAAAGAAATTCTAGGCACAAATTTCCGGCGCCGGAGTAAATTGATATTCGTTCATATCCATTTCCACGGCTTTCTGCATGTCCGTTAAAACGGTTGGTACGGCACTGATAACCCGGTTCCAACTGGGAATAAAGGGCTTTTCCATCGGGTTCTCAAGAAAACGGCGGCCCGCCTCCAGAATGTTGCGGGCAAAAAGTTCCACCGCCTGTTCTTCCGCGTGAATATCCAGTTTCAAGCCGTTCATGCGGGCATCGTTACAATAGGTTTCGATAAAATCGAGAGCGATACGAAAATAGGTGGCCTTGATGGAACGGAAGGTTTCCGTGGAAAATACCACGCCGTTGGTGGCGAGTTTGCGGAACAATGCTTTGGAAATGTCGATGGACATTTTGGACAACCCGTGCTCGGCATCTTCCGCGGAAAGTTCCTGGTGTTTGTGATCGTAGGACTGGGCGATATCCGCCTGGCACAAACGGTTGTTGGCGTAGTTGCGGTTGAGTTCCGACAGCACACCAATTTCCACTCCCCAGTCGCTGGGGATGCGAATATCATTAACAACATCAGTGCGAAAGGAGAACTCACCAGCGAGCGGATAGCGGAAACTGTCAATATAATCCAGGTAATCGTAATGGCCGAGGGTTTTCTTCAGCGCGCGAATCAGGGGGGTAACCAACAGTCGGCTCACCCGCCCGTGAATTTTTCCGTTGGCAACCCGCGCATAATAACCCTTGCAAAATTCATAATTAAAGCCGGGATTGGCCACCGGATAAATAAGCCGCGCCAGCATGCCGCGGTCGTAGGTAACGATATCGCAATCGTGCAGCGCCACGGACTGCGCCTTGCCAGACGAGAGGACATAGCCGAGGCAGTACCAGACATTTCTTCCCTTGCCCGGCTCGATGGGTGCGAGGCCTTCATCCTTAAGTTTTTGGTCGATGGCTTTTAAACGTGGGCCATCGTTCCACAATAACCTGAAATTTTGTCCGAGCGGTTTAAAAAATTCCAGTGCGTAACGATATTGTTCCTCGTTCGCGCGATCCAGACCGATAACAATTTCCGTCAGGTAATCGACCCGGCTGAGTTCGTCCACAATCTTTGGCAGTGCATCGCCCTCCAGTTCTGAAAACAGCGAGGGTAACACCAGGCACATGGGACGAACTCGTGAAAACTGCCGCAGTTCCTCTTCCATCTCCTCCAGCGGCCGTTGGGAAAGATTGTGCAGAGTGGTGATGATCCCGTTCTGGTAAAAATCCGCCATATCACATTTCCTCGCCGGTACGCCAGTTGTTGATGATGTCCAGCACCGCGTTATTCCACCCTTCGGGGCCGCAGTACGAGGTTAGTATTTTTTTTCCCTTCAAATTGAATTCCGGATATCCGTGCACCGGTGATTTTACGGTCACCGCGTAATCGGCGACCGACAGCATATCGATATCGTTTGGACTGTCACCCAAAACAATCAGTTTCAGCATTTTATTTGTGGAATTTCGATACCGGGTTGCGAGCCAGGCGAGCGCCAATCCCTTGTCACAATTGCCGATGATGTGTGAGAAGCGTCCGCCGCGAATAAGCTTCAACTGGCATTTTTCGATTTCCTCCATAAAGAGTCGGAAGTTGCCTTCACTGTCTCTCCATAGGATAGGTTCGGAAAACTGACGCTTAAGCGAAGCGATCGCTTGTTGCCGGTCCAGGCCGGTGTACTCTACCACCTGCTCCACATCCCAATCGGAGAAGCCTTCGAACTGCCAGCCAAATTGCTTTCTTAGCGCGTGGATATGTTTAACAATGATTGAACGATCCACGCCCAGAATTTTTAGCCAGGCACTGCCACAGTCGATTGCGTTATCGGGGCAGGTGACAGACAAGGATTTGGGAAGGTAAACCGCCGAACCGTTTTCCACGATATAGGGATCGTCGATCGCCATCGCCTGTTGAATGCAGAGGACTTCCTCCCGCGTTTTACTGGTATTGAAAACAATCGGAATGCGGCGGGCTTTAAGCGCGTTGATTGCGGGTGCCGCCGGCGCCCAGGCGTAAGTCTGGTGATCCAGCAGGGTACCGTCGAGGTCAGTAGCAACGATAAAAAAAGGAGCGGCCTTCCGCGTCAGTTTGATGATTGCGTGATTTTCATTTAGCTCCAAGAGCCAGTCGGCTTTTTCCGGCAGCGTTGCCAGGCAATGCCTGCTGAGGCGTTCGTAGTGGGAAATAAATCGTTGTAGCTGTTCTGGTGTCTGTATTCCGCTGGGTTCGTTCGGGTTTTCGCTTTGCCATTTTTCCTTGAGTTTACGTTCCTGCAACAGACGCCAATTGAAGACACATTCAAACGACGGAGCGGAAAGCACAATGAGCGCATCCAGCCGCGAAAAAAGATCCGCGTAACCCTGTTTCAGCTGATCGTTGACATAGGTTCGCCAGACACCGTTACTATCTTCTTCCTTTTCCAGGCTGTTTACCGGTTGGCGGAGGGCTTCATCGGGTTGTGCCCGCGCTCCAACGCACCACCCTTCGAAAATAACAATATTCACAGGACCGGAAATACGATTCCATCGGGATTCCGCTTCACGGTCATCGACCGCCTTGTTAAAACGCGGAATGACAATATTTTGACCAGGTTTGCCTTCCAGCAGCTTATCGATAGTTGCGCGCGCGAGGTTTACGTCATGTGTTCCCGGCACGCCGCGCGTGGCCAGGAGGGGATGTACCGTTTCCGCCAGACCAAGGCGCTCGCTTCGGGTGAGATAAAAGTCGTCGATGGAAAGTACGGCAGTGCGCAAGCCGAGTTCATGCCGCAGAATGACATCGAGAAAAGATGCCAGTGTGCTTTTGCCGCTGCCCTGGAGGCCCTGCACCCCGAGGACGATGGGCCTCGCGGACCGGCTATGCAGGGCGGCGACATCTTCCGCCACCGCTTTATACCAGCGCTCCACCGTGTCAATAAAATCCGCCGGGAGTCTGTGTTTTGCGATCTCGCTTTTTATGTATTCCTGCACCATAAGCGCTGCACCAATAAGCGGACTTACGTATCGTTGGGCGTCTTTTCGCACCTTTCACCAATATGGTGCAATTTTTACTGTTGCCGTCGCCCAAACCAATAGTTTTTACACTTGATTCCGCTTATCGGGAGCAAATACCGAACCAATCCGAGCTTTTTACGCCACGCTCTGGTCGCTGGTTTGCCCCGGGTGTATCAATGTGGCGTCGTATCTTTCACCCAAGGCAATTCGGCAAGCGCGGAATACCATTCGGCCAGGTCGGGCCGTAGCGTGCGCCAGTCCAGGTCGGGAAGCCGGAAATCGAGATAACCCAGCGCCGCCACCATGGCGATGGTGCCGATATGGGGGTTTTGCGCATTGCCGAAGTTATCAAGCTGCAGCACTTCGAGGGTACTGATAATGGCCTTGCGCCAGCGGTCGAGCCAGTAGGTGGATTTTTCCGCGTCACCGCGCCGGCCCTCATACACCATGGACACCGCCGCATCGAGAACACCGTCCGCCTGGGAGTGGATGAGCTGGATGCGGTAGTAGTCGTTCCCTCCCTTCTGGAACAGGCTGGTGTTGCCTTTCTGTATGGACAGGTCGTCCAGGTATTCACAGATCAATGGGCTGTCCGCCAGGGAAAGGTTGTAATCCACCAGCGCGGGAATCTTCCCCAGCGGGTTGGTCTGGCGGAGTGTCTCATCTTCCAGCGGGTTGGTTAGCGCCAGCTCCGTTTTGTCAATTAAACCGGTGACGTGAAGCACCATTAAAACTTTGCGGGCGAAAGGGGAGGTTGTACTGTAGAAGAGCTTCATAAAGTGATCCTGTCTGAAGTTAATCGTTAACGGGCAGAGTCCAGAACCGTGCACAATTGCTTGGCACCGGTAGCCAGGCGCAGGCTGGCGCGTTGCAGATAATCCGGGTGGATAAAGTAAAGGTGATTGTTTTTTACCGCGCGAAGGTTTCGCCATTTTTTCCACTCGTCCAGCCACTTGGGGCGTTCGCTTCCCATGCCGCTGGCCAGGATCACTTGCGGATTTCTCGCAACAACCGCTTCACGGCTAACCTGGGGCGCGAGGGTGGATACATCGGAAAAAATATTTGTTCCTCCGCATAAATCCACCAGTTCGGAAAAAATATGTTTGCCACCCAGCGTCATCGGGGGATCATTCCAGATCTCATAGAAAAGGGTGACCGGCTTTTTGTCTTCGTACTGCCGGCGGAGTCGATCCATCTTGTGCCGGAAGTCCGAAACGTTTTTTTTTGCTTGCGCCGACGTGCCGGCCAAAATCGCCAGCCGCTCGATATTCGAGGCGATATCGCCAATATTCCGGGGCTCCGAAAGATAAACGCTGAAACCCATGCGTTTAAGGCGTGCAACCAGGTTGGCGGGATTGCCGCTTTGCCACCCCACGATCAGGTCCGGTTGCAATTGGACGATTCTCTCAAAATCAAACTGGCTGCTGGACCCGATTTGCGCAATATGGTTTGCCTGCTCCGGATAGTTGCTATACTCCACCACCCCAATAACCCGGTCACCGGCACCGGCGGAAAACAACAGCTCGGTAGTGTGGGGCGCAAGGCTGATAATGCGCTTTGCCGGATTGTTCAGTTTAATTCGCTGCCCGCTGTCGTCGACAACGGTTTGTGCGAGGAGTGAAAGCGAAAATGCGCACAGGACAATAAGCGATAACAGCGTGAGCGCGGACTTGAAAAGTTGTATTGGTGTCATGTTTGAATTGAAGAATAGCGATGGTATGAGCGACGAGTATACGAATAAACATGCCGTAAATAAAAGGCGTCAAAAACGTGGTGGCGCGCCAACAACGATATCGGTTTTTGCATGAGGCGCTTCGCCTGGCTATTGATATTCGCCTTGCTCCTGGTTTCTTTTGCGGCGGTGCTGCTGGCGGTGCTGCTGGGAAGCGCATCCATATCCATTTCCGAAAGCCTTGAGGCGCTTTTTTCCGGTGCTAACAGCACACATTCCATGGTGATTTGGGAGCTGCGCCTGCCCCGCGCCCTGGCGGCATTTGTGGTGGGCGGGATGCTGGCGCTGGCGGGTGCCCTGATGCAGGTCCTGTTGCGTAACCCCCTTGCAGACCCGTATATCCTGGGCGTTTCCGGCGGCGCGGCGGTGGCGGTGTTGATCGGTATCGGCTTTGGCGTTTCCGGAATCTGGCTTTCGGGCAGCGCGTTTGCCGGCGCGGCTTTCTCGATGTTGCTGGTGTTCGGCCTGGCGCGTGGCAAAGGCGGCTGGAGCAGCTTGCGTCTGCTTTTAACCGGCGTGGTGGTGGCCGCGGGCTGGGGCGCTATTATCAGTTTCATTCTGGCCACCAGTCCCAATACGCAAATTCACGGAATGTTGTTCTGGTTGATGGGCGATATCTCCGACAGTCAACTGCCTACATGGAGTGTGCTGGTTCTGATTGCGGGGTTTCTTGCCGCTGTTGCCGTTGCCCGCAACCTGAATATTCTTGCCCGGGGTGATCTGCAGGCATCGGCGTTGGGCGTTCGGGTTGAATCCCTGCGGTTATTTCTTTATTTACTTGCCTCCCTTTTAACCGCTGCGGCGGTTACCGTGGCCGGCACGGTGGGCTTCGTCGGCCTGGTGGTGCCGCATATCGTGCGCCTGCTCGGCGTCAGCGATCACCGCTTTTTGTTGCCGTGCGCGGTGTTGTTGGGCGGCAGCCTGCTTACCCTTTCGGATACGGTAGCCCGAACGGTGATGGCGCCACAGCAATTGCCGGTGGGGGTCATCACCGCACTGATCGGCGTACCGATGTACCTGTTTATTCTTAACCGGGGCGGGGTAAACCGATGAGCGAGACTTTACTGTCCGCCGAAGCGCTCGACATTTCCATCGCGGGCAAGCAGATATGTCGCAGCTTGAATTTAAAAATAAAAGCCGGCGAGCGCTGGGCGATACTTGGTAAAAACGGTGTAGGTAAAACCACGCTTCTTCATACTCTTGCGCATTTGCGCAATGCCGACAGCGGCCGTATCAAATTACTGGATAATCCTGTGGAAAACTGGCCGCGAAAAAAATTCGCGCAAAAGATCGGTGTACTGTTGCAGGATGTGAATGACCCCTTTCCATCAACAGTGTTTGAAACCGCGCTTATCGGCCGGCATCCCCATCTTTCGGTCTGGCAGTCCGAAACCGACAACGACTACAGAATTGCGCGGGAGGCCTTGCAAGCCACCGATATGGATCAATTGGCCGAACGGGACGTCAATACACTTTCCGGCGGCGAACGCCAGCGCCTGGCGCTGGCCACTGTTCTTACCCAAATGCCGCAAATTTATCTACTGGATGAACCGACAAATCACCTTGACCTGCACTACCAGATCAGTTTGCTGCAAATTCTCGTTGATATCGTAGTGAATAGTGAAAGCGCGCTGATCATGACGCTCCACGATATCAATCTGGCGACGCGCTTTTGTGATCACCTGATTTTGCTTTTCGGTGATGGCGATGCCTGCTTTGGCCAGGTGGAGACCATGCTTAATACCGATGTGCTCAACAAGCTTTACGGCCACCAGTTTACCCGGTTGGGTAGCAATATTTATTTACCCCGGTAAATACTCTCTTTGGTGTTATTGGGTTTCGGCGTTTGCAGGGCGGGTAAGCGATGGTCCGACACTTCGGGCGCCACCTGCCGTCCACTTCCTGACATGCATTTTCTGATGCCTTGCCACCGTCGGGCCAAACCTCTATCATGCGCAAACTTTCTTCAGGTGCCCCGAGTTTTTTCAAACAAGGGGTTAAACGGGAAGTCTGGTGCGTGTGCATACCCCTGTTGCCACATGGATATCACACAAATCCAGCGCTGCCCCCGCAACGGTAATTGGTTTATCCGCAACAAACACCACTGTATTTTCGAATATGGGAAGGTGTTGCGGAAAGTGCCCGGTTTAAAATCCAGCACAACCAAAAGCCCGGAGACCGGCCTGAAAAATCATCTACTAACGGTGTTGCGGTGGGCGACATCAGTTGGCTGGCCTCCTTTCTTTGCTCTGGAACAGTCCGCTAATCCCGCCTGTAACATCATATTTTCGAGGAAAATATGATAAACGCTAAAAAAATTTCAACTCTGCTCCCGCTGGTTTTCGCCTGTAATCTTGCTCTCGCCCAGGATGATGAACCCGCGCTGGAGGAAGTGACTATCACCGCCAGTAAAACTGAAAGGCCGCTGCGCGAAGTCGGATCGTCGGTTACCGTTCTTACTGCGGAAGAGTTGAAAAAAATTAATCGTATTACGTTGGCCGATGTGTTGAGAACAGTCCCCGCCGTTGGCGTATCGGAAAGCGGCGGACTCGGTAAGGCCGCCAGCGTCCGGATTCGTGGAGAGGAAGGCTACCGTACACTTTTGTTAATTGACGGAATTAATGTGACGGACTTGTCCGGTCCGCAGAGTTTTCCGCGTTTCGAGCATGTACTGAACAGTCAGTTGGGTCGGGTGGAAGTATTGCGTGGTCCCCAGGGCTTGATTTACGGCGCGGATGCCGGCGGTGTGGTCAGTATTTTCAGCAAGACGACTGACCGGCCGTTTGAAGCGGACCTGAGTCTGGAAACCGGAGAATACAACACGCACAGTGTCGGCGGTAATGTGCGGGGACGGCAGGGGCGCGGGCATTATTCACTGACCGCCTCCGGTATCGAATCCGATGGCTTTAATGCGCGGGACGCGGACACAGCCGAAGAGGAGGATGGCTACAACAATACCACAGTACATCTAAATACCGGTTTTGCCGTTTCAGATGAAGCGAGCGTCGGTTTGGTACTGCGCAATATCGACGCGGACACGGAGTATGATGACTGCTTTAACAGCACGGGCGTATCTCACGCCTGTGAAGCGGAGTTCTCTCAATTCAGTGGGCGGGTTAACGGCGTCTATCAGACGGAAAAACATCGTCACGAAATTGCTTATTCGAAGACCGAAACCAAAAATTTTGACCGGGAACTGACGGAAAACGTCCTTGTTGGCGACAACGAAGGCGAAATTGAACAGTGGCAATATTTCGGCAATTACCAAATTGCTCCTATTCTCAATATGGAATTTGGTGTGGACAACAAAAGAGAAACCTACACGGATTTTCTGTACGGAAACGATGGCGACCGAAACCAGATGGGCGCCTATCTGGAAGGTCAAGTGGAGGTAACGGATAACTTCTTTTACAGTATTGGTGCTCGCTACGATGACAACGACGATTTCGGCGAGCACACTAGTTATCGCCTTTCCACCGCTTACCTGGTGCCGGTCCAGTTGGGGGAAATAAAATTCAAGGGCGGTTACAGTACCGGTTTTCGGGCACCCTCTTTGTATGAAGAGGCATACAATGCCGGACCCTATGCAAATCCCGCGCTTGTTCCACCGGAACTGGAAGAAGAAACCAGTGAGGGTTATGAAGCGGGTATCGAATGGTTAATGGACTCGCATCGCCTGGAGCTGGTTTTCTTTCACAGCCGCATCGAAGACCTAATTTTCTTTGATATGACATCTTTCGCGGGATACCTTCAGGCGACAGGCACCACCGAATCAGAGGGGGTGGAACTCAGTGGCAGGGTCAATCTGCTTGACGCCATGACCTTAGGCACGAGTTACACATATAATAAAACCGAACTGGATGAAACCACCGGCATGTCCGGCCAGCGCCCTCGCCGGCCGAAACACCTGTATAACGTTTCCATTGAATATCAACTTTGGCAGGATCGTGTCAGTCTTGCGGCGCTCTACCGGGGTGCGCGGGATATGATTGAAAATGCATCCACTGTTATCGAGGACTATGATGTTCTGGATGTCAACGCCAGTTGGCGGGTGAGGGGCAATGCGGAAATTTATTTACGCATGGTAAACGCACTGGATGAAGAGTATCAGGAAGTTCCAACCTATAATACATCCGGCAGTGCAGCTTACATCGGCGCCAGGTTTCACTTTTAATATCGCGCCCACACCTTTTTAGGGAGGCCGGGAGGGGTTATGCCAAAGAAAAAGGAATCGGGTACGGAACATAAAAAAGCCATGCAAGCCGTACAGCAGGAGGTACGGCAGGCTGTGGCACAGGCCAGCGAAAAACGCGGCATCGTCATTTACCTGTATGGCAACGGCAAGGGCAAAAGCAGTTCAGCCTTCGGCACATTGCTGCGAGCGGTGGGCCACGGGCAGCATGTGGCGGTGGTACAATTTATAAAAGGCAAATGGAAAACCGGCGAAGAGAAATTCCTGAAAAACCACCCGCTGATTATTTACCACGCCATGGGCACCGGCTTTACCTGGGACAGCCAGAATAAAGAAAAGGATATCGCCGCGGCCCGAAAAACTTTCAGCCCTGTCGAACAGGCGCTGGCGAATAATAATATCAACCTCGTTGTGCTCGATGAAATTACCTACATGTTTGATTTCGGCTATCTTCCGCTTGAGCCGTTTGTCCAAGCGTTAAAGGCTCGCCCCAAAAAGCAGAACGTCATTATTACCGGGCGTACCGCCATTCCAGAATTAGTGGAGCTGGCGGATACAGTGAGTGAAGTGAAGGAAGTCAAGCACGCATTTAATGCCGGGGTTAAGGCGCAGAAGGGAATTGAGTTTTAAGGGTTTTCCCTGTTTATTATCGACAAGGACCAAAGCGGCCCCTGCGGCGATCAAGCGCCTGTACACCTTTGACGTTACCGGCTTTGGCAGCGGACAGCATTGTAACCAAAACGCTTGCGCGCGATTTGATAAATGACCTCGAGGCGCCCGGCGGATCGATCCCGGAAAAAATCGAAGGTTCGGCCGTGCTGCCCAACGGTGATGTGCTGATCGTTAATGATAACGATGGTGTTGAAGATAACAGTGGCGAAACCCAACTGTTGAATTTGGGTGATATTTTGTAAGGCGGCTATTTAAATAGCGGTTAATTTGTTAACGGCGGCATGCCTGATGTCGTCGATATTTACTTGCCGCGCTTCTTCGCGTAAATAAAATTTTTGCAGGTGCTTCAGTCACCGACAAGCCACCATTTACCTCCATGGCCTGAATGCTATTTTACCTTGAGCGACTCGGCTGGTATCCGAATGGTTCAGATTACTAGAACTTATCTCAAAATCGCAGCATTGCGCATCGCGAGTTTGTCGTCGGGGGGGAGGTTTCAAAACCCTCAATTCAGGGAAGAATTGAGGCCACTCTATGGCATCCTGCCATCGCGGCATTAGCGCTTCCATGCGCGTCGGAGCTACAGGGACGTATTTATGCGGTTTTGAAGCCTTCCCCCGATGGCAAACGACGGTCGAAGTGGGATTCTGCAAGCTGCTATCACAAAAACTTCGGCATAGACAATTTTGAGATAGGTTCTGATTCCCTCGCGAACACTGCTTTTTGAGTGAAGATGTCCGCCTGCCCCAGGAAAAACATTCGACCCGGGGAGTTGCACTCCGGCGTAAAGTGCAATATTTTCGAGTCTGCAGGCGGAATTGAAAACTCCCGAGCTGACCTGCAACTGCGCTAACAACTTTTGAAGGAAAAATGATATGGAAAAACTCTACTGGTTTTCGTTTTTTGTTGCCGTGAACGGATTGATTCTTGTGGCATTGGCGGCCAACGTTTCCATTCTGCGTTTGAAAAATAAAGTGTCGTACGGCGATGGGGGTAATAAACCCCTGCTGAAGGCTATTCGCACGCACGCCAACGGAATGGAACAGGTGCCTATTTTTGCATTGCTGCTTTTGGGGTTGGAATATACAAATTTAAACCCGGTTTATTTGGCGGCGCTTGCAATTGTTTTTACTGTGGCTCGAGTGTTCCACGCGGCTGGTATGCTCTACAGTATTCGAATTTTGCGGCAAATGGGTGCCGGGGCCACGTACTTGTTGCAAATTGCCGGCGGGTTGATATTGCTGGTGATGGCCAATCTTTAGAGCCGGGCAGCCGCAAGGGCTGCCCCTACGTTACATCATCAGCGGCAGTATATTACTGCCACCTGATAAGCCTTTAGGGATTTTGAATCGCGGTCAGCACATACACTAACGGCGCGTTCCAGTTGATGGCAATTTCATTGGTGGAGTAACTGCACCAGTGGTCGACATAGGATTTTGCCGGTTTGCGCGATGGATAGTCGCAGCCATCCGGCCGGTCGTCGGTTTTTATATCGGGATTGTTATTGCTTTGCGCTCCACCCGCCAGCAGGCCGGGCTGCGGTGCGCCGACATCGTCCGCCTGCGAAATGCGGTGGTGGATTCCCATCACCTGTTTGTCACCGAAGCCGGTCACATAGGAATAGCCGGTGGGATTGCGGCCAAAAACATAGTCCAGCAAACCCACGGCTGCGTTCTTGAATTCCCGCTTGTTTGTCAGATGGTAGGCCTGCAGGGCGATCATTGCGCGATTCATTGCCACACCATTGCTGCCCCAGACAAAATCGCTTTCCTCCATCGGCACGCGGAAGGCGGAATCGTTGTACGACTTCACAATATTGTTCGCGCTGATAATCAATTCTCCGATCACATCGCTGTACTGATCCGCACTCAGCAGAGGTTGGCCGAATTTCGCCAGCGATATGTAGCCAAGTGCCTGCACTGTATTCCAACTGGGCGGCTCCGCATTTAAATTGCGACTCAGGAAATCGTCGAGATATTCCTGGTTTTCCGTTGCCAGGAACAGTTCGGCGGCAGCCCAGCCGAATTCGTCGTCAAATTTGCGATCACCGTAGGCGCCGGTGCGAACATCTTTTGGTTGTTCGTAAACCACACCCGGATTTTTCCTGGCCCACGCCCATGCAGCCTGCGACGCTTTTAAATAGCGCTCCGCGCGCTCCGCATCGAAGGGCGCAAAAACCCGGCTCGCCTGGGCCATCACGGCGGCAAAATTCAAGGTTGCGCCGGTACCCTTTTGCATCACATAACGCTGCTCCTTACCTTCATGCGGCATGATTTCGCCGGAAAAACGCAGGGTGGTCAGCTTGTGATAAACGCCGCCGTCATTCGGGTCCTGCATTGCCTCCATCCATTCGAGGTTCCACAGGATTTCGTCCAGTATATCCGGCAGGTTGTTGCCCGATTCCGGAATAGTAAGGTCCAGGTTCCGGTAAAAATCGGGGAAGTGCTGGTAGGCGGCGAGCAACGTATAGGTGGATATGCCGGAGTTGACTACGTATTTGCCGTAGTCGCCTGCATCGTACCATCCCTTGGGCGCGGAAATAATCGTGCCCGCCGGACGCTGCTCGGACGCGGCGGATTCATGAACCATTACGCGAGTATCGGGGTGGCCGGCAGGTCGTGCGTAAATGCCGGCGTATTGCTCTTCCAACGTCGTGCCGGCGCGGTTGAGGTAGTAACCTCTAATAGCGGATTTGTGCACGTCGGAATAAACATCTTCACCGACGGTAAACGACGCGGAACTCGGCAGTCCCGCTACCTTAACCCGATATTGGCCCGGTGCGGTCAGGGCGGAAAAATTCGCCCGTTTAACCGTTTCGCCCGCGGGATCCCACGTTGCGGCGGAGGACAGTTTCCCGGAAAGAACAACGCTGCCGTCGCTGGAAACAATGTTAAAGGTGGTTGCCTCAACATCGGGGACTAACGCGATTTTGACTGAATCCGGCAAGAAACCCAGTTGGTTAACCATAATCGCGGAATGGGATGCATCCGTTGCCGCGGAGGGTTTATCGGCGGCCGTTTTTAAATTTTCGCACCCGGCGAGGGTGAAAGCGATCGTTCCGATCGCGATAATGTGGCGAACAATGGTTTTGGAATAAGGCATTCATTTCCCCAGAATTGTTATCGTTGGACAAGGTTTGTAGCTGCGATGTTAAGTTGGGAAAACTACAGGAGCGCAACTAAACACAACGTGTCTCCGGCCGAGCTAACAGGTTCGCTCGATGGTTTTATATAGTGTTTCAAGGTCGGGTTTATCGGCAAAATGAACACCTT
Source organism: uncultured Cellvibrionaceae bacterium (assembly GCA_964451365.1). Lineage (GTDB taxonomy): Bacteria > Pseudomonadota > Gammaproteobacteria > Pseudomonadales > Cellvibrionaceae > CAYVIB01. Next base: position 43,775 of record CAYVIB010000012.1, on the reverse strand, counting down.
CATTGGGGATAACATCCCAGCTGGCTTTGGAGCTGGTATTCACATGCGCTGATACCCGATTGTTAACCTTGTCGTTTATCAGCCCCGCCGGAACCCAATAACCGTTGTTACCTTTCATGTTGTTGGGAAGCGGGCTGCCGCAATGGCGGCAGAAGTGGGATTTATAATCGATGCCATGTGAATATTTGGTGATTTCGTTTTCGCCACGCAACCATTTGAATTGGCCATTGCTTACCAGCATGGCGGTGTTGCAGGCCGAGCCGGAGACTTTTCGGCATCTGGAGCAGTGACACTGGTAGAGGTTTGAGGTGTGACCGATTATTTCAAAAGCCACCGCGCCGCATAAACATTCACCAATCATTTCTGTACTCCGGTTGGGTTTGACTTAACCGGAGTAGCCTGATGAGGGCTCCGGTGATGGCCGCCAATTGCGCGGTTTCGAGTGGATCAAGTTTACCCTGATTTAATGACCGGACAAATACTGCCCTGTGCGAGGCGGAATGCTCCTGTCGTCACAACGGTTCGCAATTCCCTGATGAAATTGCGCTTTTGGTGAACCCAGCCGGAAGAATGACCCCGGAATGCTCTGGCCATCGGTGTGGAACAGCTGATTGAGGGGCTGCAATATGTAAACCCGCAGCATCGCGGGTATCTGGTGGCGCGGTTTACAAGCGAAAAATTACAAGGGAATAAATTTCCGCGGCTGGAAGGCGCGTTTCCAGCCGCGGCGCATTTATCCTGCCGTCTCTCAGGCCTTCCGTTGCCAGCCCAGGGGCGGCTCCGCGACCGAAGCCCCGGAAGAGCCCACCTCTTTTCCGGGCTTATCGATCACCTGCACGGTGCTGGCCATCGGCCCTTCCTTGCCCGCGGAGGGTTCGAAGCGAACCTCGGTGCCAATTTCGATGCGTTTAAAATCACCGTGAAGCACGGCGTTGCGGTGGAAGTAGTATTCTTCCTCATCTGAAGGAATTTTAAGGAAGCCGTAGCCGTCCTCCCGGAACAGCCGCACCACCATGCCAATGGGCTCGCCCAGCGGTCTCGGTTGGGAGAGGGTTTCCGGCGTATGATGTTGTTTCACGTCGCCGCGTAAAATTTGTTTTTGCTTTTTGGCCTGTTTTTCCACCGCATCAAAAGCGTGGCGAATGATCGGCCGAAGTTGAATGTGGGTATCTTCCACAACATCCTCCTTGTCGCCAATGAGTATTTTTTTTGGCGGCAGGGTTGCCTCCACGCGTACCCGGAAGGGGTTGCCGGTTTGATGTTGATGCTGTGTCTTCTCAATAACCACTCTGCACGAGATGAGCCGACCACAACTGTGGTCGAGATGTTCCGCTCGTTCCCTTACGTAATCCTCTATCCATTGCGAACCATCCACGTTGTGGTAGCTGATTTCGATAGGTATTTGCATATTTTCCCTCCGATTTTATGGCCGATTTTGGGCACTTATCAGTTTTTTTGACAGCGCGGGAATCCATTGGTTGTCGCCAGGGGGTGGACGTATACCTCTGCGTTTTATGTGGAGAAATATGAAAAGCTGATAAGTGGTTGAAGCAGTCAGCGATAGTTTGATTTGCTGTGTAACCTGTTGTACAAACGCGATCCAGATAAAGGGAAGTTGCCGAGAAAAAGAGTTCCGCATCTCTTGCCGATCGCTGGCTGTGACCACAAAAAAGCGAAATTTATAACATCAGGATTTGTCGGAACCGACCTGTTTCAACAGGCTTGACGGCGCCCACTCCTCGAACTTGGGAATGTTTCCTCTCGGTATTTTCCCAACTGGCTTTTTCGCTGACAAAGGTGGTAAGTCATGAGAAATTCTACTCCACCTTTCGGTTCGGAAGGCTGACGTCCCGGGCATTTACAGCCAGGGTGGCGATGGAACTCAGCAATATCAAGCTACCGTAAAAGAGAAACAGAATCTGGCCGTTGGAAAAATAGTTGAAGATCATGAACAGTGCGGGTGTCGCCACGCCTCCGCCCAGCAGGGTGAAGGTCAGGGATTTGCGGTGGTTCCGTGGTCTCCTTTTCTCTGCCGGGTTTACATCCAGTGTTTCCTGAAGGGGGAAGGGTTTACCACATTCCGCACGTTTGGTAGACATTGTGTCTGTCCTTTTGAGTCACAAGGAATAAATGATGACAAAATTCTACACCTTGCGCCGGTGTTGTAAGTGTGACTATTTCACAAGATCTGCTGGAACAACTCGCCGGGAAGAAATTTAAATTAACTTGCAGGTAATCAGGTGATAGCGGTCGCGGGAAGTGAAGCCACGCCGGGAATAGGTTTCGATTGCGCGCGTATTGCTTCGCGCCACCTCCAGGTGCAGCGCCTTGACTCCCAGCCGGCGGGCTTCGGTTTGGATGCATTGTATTACTCGTGAACCGATGCCCTTTCCCCGCATGAACGGCACAATAAAGAATTCGTCGACAAATGCATCCCGGCCGCCGAACTCAATGGAGTAGCCAAAGCACAGAGCGAGATAACCGACAAATACGCCATCCTCTTCAACCAGCCATATGGCTCCCAGCTTGTGCGTGGGGTCCAGTAACGGAATAACGGTCTGCTGTCGGTGTTCGTCCGACAATGCCAGCCCCGCGAAATCATGATAGGCACTGACCAAGGGCAGCAATATATCCAGATGATCTTCCCCGGCGATGACCAGTTTCATACTTCGTCCCTCATATATTTTATTTTAATCTTTGACGCTGGCAATAAAAAAGGCAAGCCGTTAAGGCCTGCCTTTTTGCGCGAAAGCTCCCGCCTGATGATTCAGGCGAAATAGTTAATCACATACGCTGCCCGTTACCGCCGAGGCCGCCCCACCGCCGTTACCGGTAAAGCCGAATTCAACGTATTGTCCCGGATTGATTACGCGGTTCCAGCTCAAGTTGCTGGCGCCGTACATACCGGCGCTACTCTCGGCGTTTGCGTTCCATATGCTGCCAAGGGTGGAACCATCGGTATAGCTCCAGGACACACTCCAGCCGTCGATGGCACTGCTGCCGTTATTGGTGATACGGATCGCGCCCTGAAAGCCACCCCCCCAGGAATTTACCAGAATGTGCTCACAGGTAGCGGAACCGCCGCCGGAGCTGCTGGACGAACTCGACGAGGAGCTGCTTGAGCTTGAGGAGCTGCTGGAAGAAGAACTGCTTGAACTCGAAGAACTGCTGGACGAGGAACTGCTTGAGCTCGAAGAACTGCTGGACGAGGAACTGCTTGAGCTCGAAGAACTGCTGGAAGACGAGGACGAGCCGTTACAAACGGGGCCGCCGTTACCGGACTGGTTGGAGCAGGTATCAATACCGATACAGCTTTGGTTGTTTTCCCAACCCCAGCCGCTGTTCTGGTTGTTGCACAGCGGATAAATACTGCCGTACCAGTTACAGCTGGTGCACTGACCGCCGGACGAGGAACTGGATGAGCTGGAAGAACTGCTTGAGCTTGATGAGCTGCTGGAAGAAGAACTGGAAGAAGAGGAGCTGCTGGAAGACGACGAGCTTGAGGATGAGCCGCCGTATACCGAGGCAATTTGAGACGTTTGGGCAATGCCGTTGGTGCCATTGATCAGCCGGTTACCCCAGGAAGTCAGGCTGCCGGGGTTGAAGTTGTTGACGATATCCAGCGAGGTGCAGCAGGAGCCGTTGCCGGACCAGGACCAGCCGAGATAGCCGATGTTGTACTGCTCGGCCACCGCAAAGATCGAGGCCTCATCCACTTCATTGCCCTGGTGGTCCGCGCCGAACTCACCGACGATCAGCGGCAGGTTGTGGTTGCTCAGGAAGGTCGACACATAGTTTTCGATCTTGCTGCGATTCTGGTAGACCTCATACATATGCACGGAGAACATGGTGTTGTTCAGGGAGTCGGCGTTGGCCACCTGGGATGCATTGTTCAGCGCGATCTCCTCCCAGTCCTGTCCCCAATTGGCGGCATCCACCAGCAGGGTGTGGGTCAGGCCCGCGTTACGAATAGTCTGGATCGCGGAGCGATGCTGATTGATCCACTCGCTGGCCGGCTGGTTGTTGCCCAGTGGCTCGTTGGCGATGTTAATAATGACGTAGTCTTCCTGGCCTTGGAGTACGCTGGCGATGTCCACCCAGTACTGGGCCGCGCCGGCCAACGTTCCGGCGGCACCTTCCTCGCCGGAACCGGTAACATCGTGCACCTCAAGCACGCAGATCAACTTGTTCTGCTTGCACAATGAGATGACGTTCGCCACATCCGAGGCGCTGTTACGGGTCCAGCGCTGGCCGTTGCTCAATACCACCCGCACGGTATTGGCACCAGTGGCGGCAATGTTCGCGAAAGAGCTGGTTTCGCCGGTGTACCAGGTATGGGCGTGGTTGATACCCCGCATGATGAAGGGCTGGCCATTGCCGTCCAGCAGTTGCGTGCCGGAAACGCTGAAGCCGGCAAATGCATTACATGCGGCCAAAATGGCGGCAAAACCCAGGCCAGCAGCTTTAAACAGGGGGAAACGTGCGAATTTCAGTGACAGTAAGCCCTGCTTACCGTGTAAACATATCTTCTCAAACATGGTTAAGTACCTTTTTTGGTGGTGTTTGGATAACAACCTATAGTTTTAATAGTCTTCCCGTACTTCAGGGAGAGAAACCGGTTACATCATAACGTGATTAATATTTTGCCGGCTACCGGAAAAGCCCACTTTTTTTGCTTTTGCGAAATTGCCGCGCCAATTTTTATATTCGATAGCGCTAACAAAAGGTACCCGATGGAAAATCTTAATTTTGAAAAGTTCTTTGGTTTGGTCAGCACGCGGATGGGATATATACCAGGACCTGGATTATATTCGCCAACACTTCCCGCAATCGGCTGCTATAACCTCCTGCGGGAGATCGACGTGCAGTATTTCGTTTGGTTCGCGGTTCCCTTTAAAGAGCGGGAGACATACAAGTAACCCGATGCGCCAGTGGCGGGCGGCATACGCTTGCCCGCCGCAAGTACTTTGCTTATAGTCCCCTGTCCATTGCCGACCAGGCCAGTTGATTACAGGATAGCTTCATGCCACGCCAGTTCCCCGCCACCCGTTTGCGCCGCAATCGTTTTTCCGAGTTTTCCCGCCGCCTGGTGCGCGAGACCGAGTTGACCACCAACGACCTTATCTACCCGGTTTTCATTATTGACGGAAAAAACCAGCGACAGGCCATCAACTCCATGCCCGGCCAGTTCCGCATGACAATCGATGAACTGGAACGGGAAGTGGAGGAGTTGTTGGAACTGGGAATACCGGCGATTGCGCTGTTCCCGAATATTGACGGTAGCCTGAAAACACCCAGAGGTGAGGAAGCGTTTAATCCCAAAGGGCTGGTGGCGAGAGCGGTTTCCCGCCTGAAGGAGAAGTTTCCTGAGATGGGTTTAATTTGCGACGGCGCACTCGATCCCTACACCACCCACGGCCAGGACGGCATTATCGACGACAACGGTTATGTCCTGAACGATGTCACTGTGGAGGCGTTGCGCAAGCAGGCAAAAGTATGCGCCGATGCGGGTGCCGACGTGATAGCGCCTTCGGATATGATGGACGGCCGAGTGGCGGCAATTCGGGACGAGTTGGACAAGGCCGGCCATATCAATACCCGCATCATGGCTTACTCGGCCAAATATGCCTCGGGTTACTACGGCCCGTTTCGCGATGCGGTCGGCTCGGCGGCGAATTTGGGCAAGGGCAACAAGTTTACCTACCAGATGGACCCGGCCAACAGCGACGAAGCGATGCGCGAGATTGAACTGGACCTGACTGAAGGCGCCGACATGGTGATGGTAAAACCCGCCATGCCGTACCTGGATATCGTGCGCCGTACCAAGGAAACCTTCGGGGTGCCCACATTCGCCTACCAGGTAAGCGGCGAATACACCATGCATATGCTGGCGATTGAAGCGGGCGCGCTGGGGGAGGCGGTCATTCTGGAATCTCTGGTTTGTATCAAGCGCGCGGGAGCGGATGGAATTTTGACCTACTTTGCCAGGAAAGCTGCCGCCCTGCTGCAAAAACAATAACTTTCCGGTTACTTCGCATCCAGCCGCACGCGAAATTCCTTCATGATCAGATCGTAAAGATCGTTGCCCAGGTACTTATCTTCCACGGCGGTTTCAATTGACGGATTATCGTTTACCTCAATGATATAAACCTCGTTGCCTTTTTGCTTGATGTCCACGCCGTAAAGGCCGTTACCGATTCTGCGGGTGGCATTAATAGCAGCTTTTAATACCGGTTTGGGCACTTCGAAAGTGGGCATGGCGTCAAAGCCGCCGGACTTGGTTGCGCTGGAGCTGGCATGGTTGTAAATCTGCCAGTGGTTTTTCGCCATGTAGTAACGGCAAGCGTAAATGGGTTGGTTGTTTAGCACGCCAATGCGCCAGTCGTAATCGGTATACAGGTATGCCTGTGCAATCAGGAAAGCCGTTTGTTGGAACATTTCCTTCATCACGGCGGTCAGTTCTTCTTTCGACGATGCTTTTTTCACGCCAATGGAAAACGAACCGTCCGGCACTTTCAGTACGATGGGCAGTTCGAGCTGCTCGATAATCTCATCGACCTTTTTCAAGTCCGCCTTGCTCAGAATCATGGTTTTCGGCGTGGGCAGCTTATAGGTTTCCAACAGCTGGGCGAGGTAGATTTTATTGGTGCAACTCAGTATGGAATCCGGGTCGTCGATTACCACCAGCCCGGATTTTTGCGCCGAGCGCGAGAATTGGTAGGTGTAGTGATTCACTGCCGTGGTGGTGCGAATAAACAGCGCATCGAATTCCGTCAGCTTGCCGAACTCCTTGCGCGTAATGGGCTGTGCGGCAATGCCTTGTTTTTTTGCCGCGCTGATAAATTTTTTGATGGCGACGCTGTTGCTCGGCGGCAGTTTTTCGTTTGGATCCACCAGAATCGCCATCATGTATTTGGGCGACCAGCCGCTCTTGGGCTTGCGCCATACCAGGTTACTGTAGGCGTCGAGCGCGTTGGCGAATTCCGTGCGCTGCAGGTCGTCCAGTTGGTTCAGTCCAATAGCCTGTACCGCCTGGATCTGCCAGACCTTCTTAAAGGCGAAAATCACTTTAAAAACAGGCAGGCCGAACTGTTCAAACAACTGCTTGGCCAGCTCGGAAAGCACTTTGATATTTGTCTGGCCAAAATAAACCAGGAATTCGTAGTCCTTGCCGTTGGGACTGAGTTCACCTATTTTGTCCTCCAGTCCGGCTTTCAGGTCCAACAGGGCAATTTTTCTGTCGAGGTCGCCCAGGTTCTTGACCGAAGGCAGTACCTGGTGACCACGGGCCTCGCCAAGCAGCGAGCAATAGTAGCCGGTACTTTGATAGTTGTACTTGCGGCAAAGGTTGATAACACGTTGCCTGTCAACGTTGCGGGTTTCCTTGATATAAGCATCCAGCGTAACAACGTCGGAGGTGGGATAAAAATCCGACCAGTCCTTGGAACTCTCAACAACAATGCGTAGTCGCGACATAGAAAAAAGTTTTTTGTCTTTAAAAACTTGCAGCTCAAAGCAAGTGTGTCAAAATTGTGGAACCTGTCTCACAATGGGGGAGGCTGGAATTTATCCGATAGCTATCGATAAGTTCTCTACTCCCGATAATTATGAGAAAGGTTCTAAAATTAGCAAGAACTATTTTATGCCCAAACCCCGCCTGGCCACACCCGACGATCTCAAAGCGCTTCACCATCTGGAACGCACCTGCTTCCAGTCCGACCGCCTCAGCAACCGAAGTTTCCGTCACTTTATGGAAGACGACCGTTCCGTGCTTTGGGTTATCGGCGAACCGGCGTTCGCTTATGGCATTGTGTTGTTTCACAGCGGCACCTCTCTTGCACGCATTTACTCACTGGCGGTTCATCCCGAGCAGCAGGGTAAGGGTATGGCGAAAGTATTGTTGCACAAGATGGAGCAGAGTGCGATTGAGCACAAATGTCTGTTTGTTCGCCTGGAGGTGTCCGACAAAAATTTCAATGCGCTCGGTCTTTACCAGGCGATGGGTTATAAAATCATCGAGCGGGTTGGGGGTTATTACGACAATGGTGATGATGCGTTGCGCCTGGAAAAACCACTGAAGCGCCACACCAGGCGTCCCGCCAGCCTGCCTTTTTACGCCCAAACAACCGATTTTACCTGCGGCCCCGCCGCCTTGATGATGGGCATACGGGCGCAGAACCCGAAATACAAACTTAACCAGGTTAATGAGCTAAATATCTGGCGTGAAGCCACGACCATTTTTATGACCTCGGGGCACGGAGGGTGTTCGCCTCACGGTCTGGCGGTGGCGGCGGCAAATCGGCATCACGATGTGGAACTTTGGGTGACATCGACGGAAATCCCATTTCTGGACAGCGTGCGCAACGAGGAAAAGAAAAAAATTATCCAGACGATCCACAAGGATTTCCTAAAGAACATTAAAAAGCTGGAGGTGGACTATCACCAGACCCTGCTTGCACTTCCCACCTTGAAAGAAAAAATCGCGGCCGGGTATTCGGTGATTGTGCTGATCAGCACGTACCGCCTGAACCGCAACAAGGCGCCACATTGGGTGTGGCTGGTCAATATCGACGATCAGTACGTTTATATCAACGATCCGGATATTAACACCGAAGACCTGCAGATAAGCGACGACAATATCTACGTGCCAGTGCCGCACGCGTCATTTGTCAAAATGATGGGATATGGTATGAAGCGCTACGGTGCCGCGCTGTTAATTAAAAAACGGGATTCGTAGGGGCGGGCCTTGCGCTCGCCCTCGCCAGGTGGTGCGCACCCTGGATTATTTGCTTGTCGCGGGTTCGGGTTTGTTCATTGCCGAAGCTTCCGTGTCCGCCTGATAAACAGCGTCGCGGAAACTCTTGTGCAGGCTTACACCCCCGAAAGGCCGATATTGGGTAAACAACACCGCCGCGATATTGTTTTTCGGGTCCACCCAAAACAGTGTGTTTGCCGCGCCGTCCCAGAAAAATTCTCCCACCGTGCCGGATGCCTCGCCTTTGTCGACAGGCGGCGCCGTGCGCACGGCGAAATTAATTCCGAACCCCACTTGCCCTTTATCGGGCAGCCAGGATTTATCGGTTACTTCCGCGGGCATGGCATCGGTTGCCATCAGTTCAATGGTTTCCCGTCGCAGGATACGCACACCATCCAGTTCACCGCCGTTTAGCAGCATACGGGCAAAGCGCATGTAATCATCCAGCGTGGAGGTAAGGCCCCAGCCGCCCGGTGTCAATGGCCAGTGATTGAAATAGAAACTGAAAGCCTGCTCATCGGTTTGGCGTGTGAAGGTGCCGTCTTCGCTCCTGGTGTACAAAGCGGCAAAACGGGCACGTTTGTCTTGCGGTACAAAATAGCTGGTGTCCTGCATTTTAAGTGGATCGAAAATTCGTTCCTGCAGTAACTGGTCGAAGGGTTTGCCGGCCAGGCGCTCTGCCAGAAACGCCTGAACGTCCACCGACGGGCTGTACAACCAGCGGGTGCCGGGCTGGTACAAGAGCGGAACGCCACCCAGTTTCTCGGCCATCCGGACGAGTGTGTTGTTGCGATTGGTCGCATCCGCAGCCTGGTAAAGTTCGCGCACGGGAGAGGGTTCTTCTCCTCCGTAAAAACCGGCGGTGTGCCGCATGAGGTCGCGAATCGTGATTGGCCGCTTCAAGTCCTCATACACCGGCCGGCCGTTTTCCTCGCCCGCGTAAACCTTCATATCGGCAAATTCAGGGGCGTATTTCGCCAGTGGATCGTCCAACTGAAACCTGCCCTCTTCATACAACGTCATCAGCACGGCGCCGGTCACAGGTTTGGTCATGGAAAAGATTTGCACAATGGTATCGCGTTGCATAGGCCTGCCTTCTTCGCGATCAGCCTGGCCGAATGCGCCGAAGTAAGCTTCTTTCCCATCTTCGTAAATTAACGCGGAGACGCCAATCAACGCCTGGTTATCAACGAAATTTTTTAAGGCCTTATTGATGACGGCATCGTCGACCAGTGTTGCTTTAGCGGGGGGATCGGCGGGTTGCGTTTCCGGTGTGGCGGCCTGTTGCGGCGGTTCCTGCCTGCCGCAGGCGCAAACCAGTGCAACCGTGCCCAATAACGGAATAAAATATTTCATGGGTGTGTACCTTCTTTTATTTTCAGGAGCGAGAACGATCGAGCGGGCGTAGCGATGGGACGTAAACTTTCGCCTACATCGTTCAGCACCAAACATACAGGTAACGAGGTCAGAATTTAGTGAGAGTGTTTCGGAAGCGGCTTCTGCTAGTCGTCGTTCTTTTTTGCTTTCTCGGCTTCAATTTCCGCCAACCGCCTTTGGATTTGGCTCAGGCGCGTGTCGCGATTGCGGTGCGTTTTGATGGAGGCATATATGGTGTAGCCTACCATCACTACGAATATTGCAATCAATACCAGCGCCGCGAATGTAAAAAGATTCTCCAACTTTTTCCCCTTATCAAGGTTGTGTTTTACAGTCCGGTGTCCAGGCTCTGGTGTGTGGTGGTGCGGGCATTTGCAGGGGCGTGGTCTTTGGGATAGAGACTTGCATCGTCGGCCATACCGCGTTCGATTAGTTCCCCCAACTCGGGAAAGCGCCGGGAAAGGACCTGCTGTGACAGGTGCTGGGCCAGAGTTTCCCCGTCTAACGTTTTGACTGTATACACGGGGCCGTGTTCCCTGATGGTAATCTCTATAACTTTATCTCCCGCTTTGAGCGTGCCTATAGTTGTTGTATGTGCCGGTGCTGAATTGGATCACTGCCGCCATGCGCGGATAAAACACAGGCAAATAAAATCGAAGCAGCTGCTTTTGGTAACAGCGAGGATAGTGTCATAACAGATCTCTCTATATCGGTTGTTTTGCCATTCGGGTGCGCCTGCCTGTCCAATTGGACATGAAAGGCCCGTTCGAGTACTAAAGGGGGAAACATCATGTTACTCTTGAAGCGTTTTAAGATAAACACTAAATGCTCCAATACTACGGGTCCTAAATGGATACGCTGATCTCCCTTTATAACGGCTTGCTCGCTGTTATGAACAATCTGCTTATCGCGGTGCTGATCCCTCTCGGGCTCCTGTTTACGGTCCGATCCCGTTTTGTACAGTTTCGCTTTTTCGGCAGAATGTTTCGTATACTCAAGCAGGCATTTCATCATGAAAAAGGTCACTTGAGTTCATTCCAGGCGCTGACACTCAGTGTTGCCGGAAGAGTGGGCTCCGGTAATATCGGTGGCGTGGCTTTGGCTATTGCCCTGGGCGGCCCGGGCGCGGTGTTCTGGTTTTGGGTTGTGGGGCTGGTGGGAATGGCGACCAGCTTTTTCGAATGCACGCTCGCGCAATTATACAAGCAGGCGGAGCCGGATGGCAGTTATCGCGGTGGCCCCGCTTTCTATATCGAGCGGGGCCTCAATAAAAAATGGCTCGCGATAATATTTTCACTTTTGCTGTTGGTGACATTCGGCTTCAGTTTTAGCGCCGTCCAGTCTTTTATGATCGCATCTTCGGTCCATGAAACCTTCACTGTTTCCTCAACTGTCACGGGCTCGGTTCTGACTGTGGTGCTGGGAATAATTGTATTTGGTGGGGTATACCGTATCGCGGAAATTACCGAATTCGTAGTGCCGTTTATGGCAGTGTTTTATTTTGCCATGGCGTTGGTCGTTATCGCTTTGAATATTAGTGAAGTGCCCGCGGTGTTGGGTTTGATCGTGCAAAAAGCCTTTCAACCGGACGCGGCGATCAGCGGTGGTTTAATCGCGGTATTAATGGCGGGAATCAAGCGCGGGCTTTTTTCCAACGAGGCAGGGCTCGGCAGCGCACCGAATGTCGCGGCGGTGGCTTATGTGCCGCACCCGGTCAACCAGGGTGTGGTGCAGTCCTTCAGTGTTTTTATCGACACCATCGTGCTGTGTACCTGCACGGCGATTATTATTTTACTGTCTGGTGTCTACACACCCGGTGCGGAAGTCAATGGGGTTGTGCTGACGCAGTTGGCAATGGCGGAACATGTCGGCGACTGGGGGCAGGTGATCGTTACGTTTGCGCTGTTGCTTTTTGCTTTTACATCCATTCTCTATAATTTTTATTTGGCTGAAAACAGTGTCAGTTACATCGACGACAATAACAAGTGGTTGGTGAACGGTGCCCGCGTTTTTATACTGGCGCTGGTGTTCTGGGGTGCGGTGCAGGATTTGGGGAATGTATTTCGTTTTGCGGATTTAACGATGGCGTTGTTGGCGCTGGTTAATCTGGCCGCATTGGTGATGCTGTTTAAGACGGGAATGCGAGTGCTCGACGATTTTGATGGACAGTTGCGGATGGGTGTGGGCAAACCGGTATTTAAGCCGGAGAAATTTCGCGGTTTACAGCTGGATCGCGAGGCTTGGCCGGCCAGGGGGACGGATTAAAAAGTACCTTGGTTAGGTGGCAGATATATTACTGAAAAATAGTTTAGGGTAGCATTGGAGGCATTATGTTGATCGGCGTTCCGAAAGAAATCAAAAATCAGGAGTACAGAATTGGCCTGACTCCGGCCGGTGTGAATGAGTTGGTGGTGAATGGCCACCAGGTGATGCTGCAAAAGAACGGCGCTGTCGAAATTGGTTTTGACGATCAGCAGTACGCGGCGGCGGGCGCGATATTGGTGGATGGCGCGGCGGAAATATTTTCCCAAGCCGAAATGATAATCAAGGTAAAGGAACCGCAACCGGAGGAGTGCCGGATGCTGAACAAGGGGCAGACGCTGTTTACCTACCTGCATCTGGCACCCGATCCTCTCCAGGCGGAGCTATTGCTTACCTCTCATGCCACCTGTATTGCCTATGAAACCGTTACCGACGCGCGCGACGGCCTGCCGCTGCTGGCGCCGATGTCGGAAGTGGCGGGGCGGCTGTCGGTGCAGGCGGGCGCGCATCACCTGGAGAAAACCCAGGGTGGTATGGGCTGCCTGTTGGGCGGCGTGCCGGGCGTGCCACCGGCTAACGTGTTGATTATCGGTGGCGGTGTTGTCGGCACGCAGGCGGCAATTATCGCACGTGGCATGGGAGCCAATGTCACTATTGTGGACCAGTCCCTGTCGCGGTTGCGGCAACTGGATATGGAATTCGGCGGGCGGGTAAAAACGGTTTATTCAACAGTCCATGCGATCGGGGAACTGGCGATTGCTTCCGATCTCGTCATCGGCGCGGTACTGATTCCCGGCGCGGCGACGCCCAAGCTGGTGACAAAAGAGCTGGTGGCCAAAATGAAAAAAGGTGCGGTGGTCGTGGATGTGGCAATCGACCAGGGCGGCTGCTTCGAAACATCTAAACCCACCAGCCATCAAAATCCTACTTATATCGTTGACGATGTTATTCATTATTGCGTTGCCAACCTGCCCAGTGGTGCGGCGAGAACATCCACCATGGCCCTGACCAATGCGACACTTCCCTACGCCCTGACCCTGGCCAATAAAGGGGTTAAAACCGCCCTGTTGGAAGATATCAATTTGATGAATGGCCTGAATATCCACAATGGCGTGGTGACTCACAAAGCCGTGGCGGAAGCGTTGGGCCACGTGCATGTGGACGGCAGAACAGCCCTAAGTGGCTGATTCGCGGGCGGGTAAACGATGGTCCGACACTTCGGGCGCCAACCGCCTGAAAAAAGAAAGAGCCAATATCAGTTGGCACCTGAGGGAATCAGGGCGAGGTAGTCTGAAACCGTAAAGTCAGGGATGACGCGACGGAGCTACATGGAGGTATTCATGCGATTTCAGACTACCTCGCCCTGATTGCCGTTCTCTCTTAGAGGCTTTACTCTCGAAAATGGCAGGTGGCACCCGAAGTGTCGGACCATCGCTTACCCGCCCAACGCTGGTTTCGCGCATGGCGCTTAGTCTCTCTCGCCCTGCTCGATATCCACCAAAACG
>CAYVIB010000012.1:0-29776 GCA_964451365.1 uncultured Cellvibrionaceae bacterium | reverse complement strand
TGGTTTCGCGCATGGCGCTTAGTCTCTCTCGCCCTGCTCGATATCCACCAAAACGCCGTTTTCAAAATAAAGCATACGGGTAAACTGGCTGCTTCCACGTTTGTATACCCAGACGTCCACCAGAATGGCGTGCGCGAGCGTGGCTTCATTGCCGTACCTGTCGCGGCGGGTCTGTTCCACATACTTGGTTCCCACGTGATAGCGGTCGTCAGGTTCGCCGCAGGCATCCTCCACACGGGTAAAATTATCTCCCAACTGAACCAACTCGGTTCCGCAACGCATGCCGGCGAGGCTGAAAGATGAAAGCCCCATTAACAGCAGGGTGCCTAGCATTTTTGTCTTCATAATTTTCCCCGGTTTTTATCGGTTGGAAGCTAACACGATCCAGGTTAACCGGAGCTGAATAGCCTCCCGACCTTAGACAAACCTGACGGCGTAAATTGGTGGCAGGTGGCTCGAAAACAATTCCCAGCTGTCGCCGCCATTGCTGGAAAGCCATAAGTTGCCGGTGGTGGATGCCACTGCCAGACCGTTGCCGCTGGAGTCGACCTCCAGGCCATGGCGGTAAACCAGGTCGTAGCTTTCCTCCCGTGGCAGGCCCGCAGTCAGGGAAGTGAAGGTTTTGCCGCCGTCTTCGGTGCGGCTGATCACGAAGCGGCCGTCCACCGGGTAGCGCTTCTCGTCCTTGATTGCCGGCGCAAACCAGGCGGTATCGGGTTTCTGTGGGTGGACAGCGACGGCGAAGCCGAAGCTGGAAGGTTCGGCGGAAATCCCGCTCCAGTTTTGGCAGCCATCGGTGGTCCGGAAAATACCGTTGTGGTGCTGCACCCAGAATGTCTCCGGCGAACCCGGACATTGCACCATTCGATGGGGATCCTGAATGGCCGGATTATTCCTTTCTTCCGGCGGCATATAGTCCGCCCACATGCCGTTGGTGGCCACCCGCCAGTTTTCGCCGTTGTCGTCGCTCAGCCAGACTCCGCCGCAGGAAATGGCGACGGCGAGGCGACTGGGGTCCCTGGGGTCGACACAGATGGAGTGAATCCCCGGATCGTCGTAGCCACCACCGAACCAGTGGGCTCGCGAAGGATCGTTCCACAGGTTTTCCGCCAAGGCCCAGCTTTCGCCCCTGTCTGTGCTCCTGAACAATCCTCCCGGTAAAGTACCGGCCCACAGAGTGCCGGGCCTACCGGTTTCCAGCGACCAGATCATTTTCAGGCTCGGCGCCTCATCTTTATCGGCACCCCCATAACCGGCGTAGGAAGGCGGGTCGATTTCAGTCCAGGTTTGACCGTCGTCGTCGGAGCGGTGCAGCTTGGCGCCAAAGTGGCCCATGTAAAGCGCCGCGTATATCGCGCCATCGTGCTTACCATGCAAAACCATGGACACCGGTTCGCCCAGAAAACCGCGGTTGACGGTTTCCCAGCGGCCGTTGTTTTTCCGGATATCGAACAAGCCTTTGCGTGTGGCTACAAGTAGGCGATTTGACATAAATATTCTCCCTGTAAATCCAGGCTGACGGTTCAGCCGCCTGAAAGCGCCTGCATAACGTAAACTTCGGAGTGGCTGCCAAGCGGAAGTTGAAGAACGGAATCTTTCGGTTGTAAATCACCATCGACAAAAATGGCCACGTGTTTGCGAACGCGGCCCTGATCGTCGAGGACATAATTTTTTAAGCGTGGATAGTCATTTGCCATGGCATCGAGAAGATCGCCGACAGTGTCGCCGGCATAATTTGTAAGCTCGCACGGGCCCACATGTTCCAGTCTTCGCGTGCAGGCAATTAGAGGCATGGCCGCCATCCCCTTGTCATCGGAGCTTCAATCATAACTCCGGGATTGAAAATAATCGATGGCTAGGGGGCCTCTGATTAAGTCCCTGCGCAGAGACCACGGGGACTTAATCAGAGGCCCCCTGGCGCCCTGCGCCGGCCAGGTAGGACGCCGGGTCGATAAAAAATGCTTTTTTATAGCCTTGGGCGGAGGTGTCGATATGCCAGATCATGGGCACCAGGCTGAGAATGGAATAGTGTAGATGCGGCGGTTTACCGGCCGCATTGCCGGAATCGCCAACAGTGCCGATTTGTTCTCCACGGGTGATAAATAGCACTGCGTTATCGCTTGTGGTATCCAGGTGCGCGTAATAATGGATTCGTAGTTTGGGCCCCAGCGCGGCCACAACGTTACCGCCCTTTTTTAACCTGCCTCGAAACAGGATAAAGAGATGCGTTGTGCCCACCACCGGCGTCCCTTTTCGCGCGAATATATCTATCCCTTTGTGTACACCGGAGGAGCCCCAGGGTTCGTACCAGAATGAATTCGCATTCCAGTCCTTTGCAGTGGCGCCTGATACGGGAATCGTCCTGGGTTCGGGAAAAAGAAAAACCAGCAAAGTGATGCAGGTAAGCAATGCTAAGAATATTTTTCGTTTCATCTTGTTTCTGCTGATCTTCTTAAAGGCTGTTCTGTCGCCCAATGCTTTATGTTACCTCATGGTGTCTGTGCATTTATGCGAAGCCGCGTCGCTTGCGGACGAATAATTTTGTGTAATCTTTGAAGGAGCTGGCAAGGCGGACGGTTGGTGAACATCCTGCCTCCTTGCTATCGTTGCTTTTTGTGCCAATATCAAATAAGTGGTTCGAACTGCCCAAAGCCCCTCTCGCTGGGTTTGGCATCGGATGATGCCCTCGCTAGGGATAAGCTTTTACATATCGAGGTTTTAATGCCTTCCCGCTTTAATCTGGAAAAGTTTTTGGCCGTACTGGTAGTGCTCACCCTGGTGGCAATACTGGCGGAGCGCAGGATTCTGGAGGTCAATAAAATTATTGGGCCAGACGGGGGCTATGCGGTATCAAGTTATGCCGACCCGGTATCCGGGGGCAACAGCGAGGTGAAAATCAAGGACAACGGCAAGTTTGAGTGGCACTGCGTGCTGCGGGATCAACATCCCTACCCCTTCTGCGGTTTCGAGATTATCTTTGACCCCGCCCGCCAAAAAGGCCTCGATCTTCGATTCTATGACCGGGTCCGCATCTGGCTGGACTATGAAGGCCCGGCGGAAACAGTGCGTTTCTACCTGCGCAATTTCGATCCGGCGTACAGTACGCCCGGGCTCAACGACACGACCAAATACAACCAGATCGAGTTCAGTACTGACCTGTTGAACAAGCCGGTGGAATTCGATATGGCGGACTTCTTTGTCGCCAACTGGTGGTTTCAGCGTTTTCGTATCTCACCCAAACTCAGTCATCCGCAGTTCGACAATATCGTAGTGATGGAGGTCCAGACCGGCAACGATCCACCAGTGGGAGAATATCACTTCGAACTCAAGCGGATTGAATTCAGTGGCCAGTTGATTCCCACCCAACAGTGGTATCAGGGAATCATTGCCATCTGGCTTATGGCGGCCCTGCTGTTTCTCGGGATTCGCATCGTATCCCTCAACCAGGAATTGAGACGGCGGAAGGTGCGGGAACTGGAACTGATGGAAATCAATGGCCTGCTGGACACGCGCAGCAAGCAACTGGAAGAGCTGGCCAAAACCGATCCGTTAACTGGCGCCTTCAATCGCCAGGGCATTGAAGAGGCAATCAAAATCGGTCTCGCAGAGTGGCGGGTGAACCGAAAGCCCTTGTCCATCGTAATGCTGGACGTGGACTACTTTAAGGATATCAACGATACCCACGGTCATTCGGTGGGCGATCGGGTATTGGCGGGTGTGTCGGAACTGATGCAGAGGAATATCCGCTCAGGCGAACTGCTCGCCCGCTGGGGCGGCGAAGAGTTTGTGCTGGTGTGTCGCGATGCTCCCTTAAGTCAGGCGGGCAAGCTGGCGGAGAAGCTGCGGGCCCTGGTGGCGGACCATCGGTTCGAGAACAATGTCAAAGTCACTGTGAGCGTGGGCGTGGCGACACTGGCCGGTGGTGAAACGCTGGACCAGCTTTTTATCCGTGTCGACAAAGCCTTGTACGACGCGAAAAACGCCGGGCGCAACCGCGTGGTGCTATCCGATGAGGCGAAACGGGTATTCGAAAACGCCAGTTGACCGGCTGTCAACGAGTTGTTCTTTCGAAAAATGGACGGGAAATAAATGGTAGCTAGGGGGAGACTTGAACTCCCGACCTCAGCATTATGAGTGCTGCGCTCTAACCAGCTGAGCTACCTAGCCATTGTAAGGAAGTGCGCGGGCAACCCGCGAAGGGCGGCTATTTTCACCAGTTGACCCGCTAAAGTCAAGAAGCCTTTTTACGCCCTGTATGCGCTGATTCGCGCCAATTCCATTGCCGTTGAATCGCCTCTCTTTTTATGCCGCCGCGATTGTGTTAAAACGATCCGCCATAAAAAATCACTTCCAGAGTAAAAACAATAATGAAGCCCAAAACTGTGTTGACGGTGCTGGATCGTGTTATTCGGTCGGGTTTGTTTTCTGCGGCCCTGGCCCTGGGCGGCGTGGCCGCCGGTGCCATTTCCTCCCTCTATTCCGCCGAGATCAGAAGCGGTGGCGCTGAGCTGATGATCTTCCTGATTGCCTGCGTTGTGTTTTTCAGCTGCGTGGGGTTGCGGGAGTGGCGCCTCGGCAAAGTGACGGAAGTCTACCAGCGGCAGTTGATCGATACCGTGAGGACCATGCCGCCGCAGAACCTGTTGAACATCTACTCGCGCATCTACAGCGATATTTCCGCCTACACCCATGATTATGTATTGTCGATGGATGACGGCAACCCGGAAAAGCCGCAGATTCTGGAGGATGCCATCCGCTACACGCTGGACGGCATGTGTACTCTGGTCAGTGCCTTCGAAAACTACCCGGACGGTGCCGTTTACTCCGCCAATATCATGGCCTTTCGGGAAGTGGAAGGGCTCTCCCCCGAGCAGGAGCTGTCCATCCTCGGGCGGCTGCGGTTTATGGATGTGAAGACCCTGCAGGGGCTGCGTGGCGTGTTGGATTTGCAGATGCGGCTGAGCAGTTCCTCCCGCGACCAGGACTCCTTCGCCATGGACCCGGAATTGAAACCACTCGCGCTGCCCCTGTTCTCGAGGGAGTCGATGGTCAGCGGCAAAACGCGTTTTTTACCCGGAGCGCCGCGCGCTTTTGTCGATGGCGCCTGCCTGATCGAGGATGCCAGCCGCATGGCGGAACTGGTGAGCCAGGAGTGCGACGTATCCCCGGGGGTGCTGAACGAGATTGAAACTTACTTCAACCGGGAAACGTCCAAACGTATCGGAAGTATTCTTTCGGTTCGGGTGGAAAGGAACAAACCGGAGAAAGGTGTGATCAATATCCATTGTGACCGGCCCAATATACTCAGCGACCAAAAACAGCTGTATACTTACATCAACCTGATAAATCCATTGACGGATATCATCTATAGATTACTGATAAAGCACGGAGAGCTGGCGGGTCCGCAAGTTTAACGTGGCGCGGGTTTAAAATGGCTTTGCCTAAAGGTGTGTGTATGAGTAAACCGTCAAAAGCGATATCGGCCGAAGAAAGTATAATTAAATCAAGTGGTTACGAAAAACGTAAAAAAGAGCTCAGCTCTTTTATGGCCAATGTCCGCAAAGGCAAAATGCGCAATGTGGAATTGACTCCCAACGTGGTGATCTTCGGCCGTTAATCGATTCTTCCGCCTCAGACATTGAAGCGGAAGTGAATCACATCCCCGTCCCTGACGACATAGTCCTTACCTTCCAAACGCCATTTCCCGGCTTCCTTTGCTCCCTGTTCGCCGTTGTGGGCCACAAAGTCCTCGTAGGCGATTACTTCGGCACGAATAAAACCCTTTTCGAAATCCGTGTGGATCTTACCCGCCGCCTGCGGCGCGGTGGCGCCGACTGGAATGGTCCAGGCGCGAACTTCCTTCACGCCGGCGGTAAAGTAGGTGTGAAGTCCCAGTAGTTCATAGCCGGCGCGAATTACCCGGTTCAGGCCGGGTTCTTCCATGCCCATTTCCTCCAGGAAATCGGCTTTCTCGTCTTCATCCAACTCGGCAATTTCCGCTTCCAGTTTGTTGCAGATAGGCACGACAACAGCATTTTCCTCTTCCGCAATCTCGTTTACCAGGTCGAGCATGACGTTGTTGGTAAAGCCGTCTTCTTCCACATTGGCGATGTACATGGTCGGTTTCAGCGTCAGCAGGGACAGTTCCTTCAGCAGCTTCAATTCCTCGTCACGCAAGCCGAACGAGCGCAGGGGCTTGGCTTCGTTGAGGTGGGGGAGTATATCCTCCAGCAGGGCTTTCATCTTGATCGCGTGCTTGTCCTGCCCTTTCGCCGCCTTGCCGAATCGCAGCAACGCTTTTTCCACCGTTTCCAGGTCGGCCAGCGCCAGCTCGGTGTTAATGGTTTCGATGTCCGCGCGCGGGTCCACCCGGCCCTCCACGTGCACCACGTTCGGGTCGTCAAAGCAACGCACCACATGGGCAATCGCGTCGGTCTCGCGGATGTTGGCGAGAAATTTATTGCCCAGCCCCTCACCCTTTGAGGCGCCCGCCACCAGGCCGGCGATATCGACAAATTCCATCGTGGTCGGAACAATGCGTTCCGGCTTGACGATTGCGGTCAGCTTGTCCTGGCGTGGATCGGGCACGGCCACGATCCCGGTGTTGGGATCGATGGTGCAGAAGGGGAAGTTCGCGGCGTCAATACCGGCCTGTGTCAGTGCGTTGAAAAGGGTGGATTTACCGACATTAGGCAAGCCCACGATACCGCAATTAAAACCCATAAATGAATTCCGAAAATATTAACCGTTTGTGTGTAAGTCTTTCATCGCTTTCCCCCAGTCGCCGTGGCAGACATCGGGGATAGCGGACAGTGATTTTTGAAACGCCTCTTCCATTTTTTGCTGGTCATCGGCCGGTGCGCGTTTCAGCACATAGCCGACAACCTGTTTGGAATTGCCCGGGTGACCAATACCCAGGCGCAAACGCCCGAAAGCGGGACTGTTGCCGAGTTTACTGATGATATCCCGCAGCCCGTTGTGCCCGCCGTGCCCGCCGCCTACTTTCAGTCGCGCAATGCCCGGTTCCAGGTCCAATTCGTCGTGGGCCACCAAAATGGCCTCGGGCGGAATTTTGTAGAAATTGGCCACCGCCGTTACCGCCTGACCGCTCAGGTTCATGAACGTGGTTGGTACCAGCAGGCGAATATCCTTGCCGGCAATAACGATTCGGCCGGTCAAGCCATAAAACTTGGGGGTGGGAGTCAGTGATTCTGAAAAAGATCGGGCAAGTGCCTCGACAAAATCCTGGCCGGCATTGTGCCGCGTGTTGGCGTACTCCGAACCGGGATTGCCGAGGCCGACGATAAGTTGGACAGGGGTGTCTGGTGCTTTCATGTTCTTCCCAAAAATTGTCTTTCTTATAACAGGCTTAGGCCGTTACAAAAATTCTAATTTTTCAGGTGTCGCATATTCACATGCAACACCAGACAACCTAAGAAGCAGCTTAGGCGCCTTCGCCTTCGCCGCCTTCACCTTCGGCAGCTTCTTCACCGCCGCCCTTGGCCTTATTCATGGCCACCACAGGCAGGTCGTGGTCGGCGCCGTGGCTCAACGCAACGGATTCCACACCCTTCGGCAGCTTCAGGTCGGAAATATGAACGATCTGGCCGATTTCCACATCGATAAGGTCGACTTCGATGTATTCCGGCAGGTCCGCCGGCAGACAGGAAATTTCCAACTCGGTGATGTTGTGGGAAATAATACCACCCTGCAGTTTCACACCCTTGGCCTTGTCTTCGTTAATGAAGTGCAACGGTACCTTGGTGGTGAATTTCTTGGTTTTGGAAACGCGCATGAAATCCGCGTGCAGTATGTGCGGCTTGGCGGGATGACGCTGCAGGTCTTTCAGAATTACGTTCTCGCTGGCATCACCAATGTTCAGGGTGATGATGTGTGAGTAGAACGCTTCATTCTCCAGGTGTTTGACCAGCTCGTTGTGATCGATGCTGATATTCTGCGGGTTTTTGTTAGCGCCGTACACGATAGCGGGTACTTCTCCGTGCTCTCTGCGCAGGCGGCGGCTCGCACCTTTCCCTGCATCGTCACGGAGTTTGGCAGCCAAAGTAAAAGCTTCTATAGCCATTTTTGTGCTCCTGAATTAAAAAATAACCAGACTGATCCGCGACCAGAATCAGAATGGAGGTTACGAAAAAAGCGGACTGGGTCCGCTTTTGGTTTTTTGATGGTAAACCATCAAATTCTTAACAAAGCGATGTCTTAACGAAACCCTTCCCTTTAGCGAAACATCGCACTAAGCGATTCTTCGTTGGAGATACGTCGCATCGCTTCGGCCAGCATGTGTGACAAGGTCAACTGCCGAATAATCTTGCACTTTTTTGCTTCATTACTGAGAGGGATCGAATCGGTCACCACCAGTTCATCCATCTCGGATTTGTTCAATCTTTCAATCGCGCCGCCGGAAAGTACCGGATGGGTTGCATAGGCGACGACTTTTTTCGCGCCGCGATCCTTCAATACTTTTGCCGCGTTACACAATGTGCCGGCGGTGTCGACCATGTCGTCCACCAGCAGGCAGGTGCGGTTATCGATTTCACCAATCAGGTGCATTACTTCCACCTCATTGGCTTTGGGGCGGCGCTTGTCGATGATGGCCAGATCGATATCGAGCTGCTTTGCCACCGCTCTTGCGCGAACCACGCCGCCGATATCCGGTGAGACCACTACCAGATCCTGAAAATTCTGTTTTTCGATATCGGCCAGCAACACCGGTGAGCCGTATACGTTATCCACCGCGACGTTGAAGAAGCCCTGTATCTGTTCCGAGTGCAGATCAACCGTCAAAACGCGATCCACACCGACCGTGGCCAGCATGTCCGCAACCACTTTTGCGCTGATGGGAACCCGCGCCGATCTTACTCGCCGGTCCTGCCGGGCGTAGCCGTAATAGGGAATTACCGCGGTAATCCGGCCTGCCGATGCGCGATGCAGCGCATCAATCATCACCACCAGCTCCATAATATTGTCATTGGTGGGGGCGCAGGTGGGCTGGATAACAAAAACGTCCCGACCGCGAACATTTTCATTCAATTCAATCAACACTTCGCCGTCGGAGAACTTGCCGACGGTGACGTCGCCCAGCGGAATGCCCAGGTTCCTGACCACCTTTTCCGCGAGTTCCGGATTGGCGTTTCCGCTAAAGACCATCAAGTCAGCCACAAGTAAGCCCCTTTCGTTGTATTGCTTTTAGCATAGCTCTCAATGCGTTGATTATCATACGTTAAGCGCTGAAAGCCATGGAAAAGGAATGTGCGGTTGTACTGTTTGGATGGCTGGGGTGGAAGGATTCGAACCTTCGCATGACGGGATCAAAACCCGCTGCCTTACCGCTTGGCTACACCCCAGTAAATTACCTGCTAGGGGAGGCATTGATGCAGTGGCGAATCGTTCACGCCTCGGGATACAAAGCCATTCAAGTGCTTTGGTCGCTTGGCGAAAACAGCTTGCGCTGCGTCCTTGGATGGAAAGGGTGCAAAGATGCACGCTCCTGTTCCAGTCAGCTGCGCCGGGCCAAACTGATTGAGCCAATCAACCGCATCCTTTACCTGCGGGTACAACGTTTCAACCAGGGGTTGACAGTCGTTTTTCCCGCCCTTCTCGAAGAAGGCCGCTACTGTAATGGGGGGCGTGTTTCTTGTCAAATCTTTATGCGAAAAAATGGAAGCCGTGGAAACATGGCGCTTCGGGGCGATTACCAGGTACCAGAGCGGTTCGGTTTGCACGCTTTGAAGTTGCTCGCCGACGCCTT
Source organism: uncultured Cellvibrionaceae bacterium (assembly GCA_964451365.1). GTDB lineage: Bacteria > Pseudomonadota > Gammaproteobacteria > Pseudomonadales > Cellvibrionaceae > CAYVIB01. Next base: position 20,010 of record CAYVIB010000012.1, on the reverse strand, counting down.
CCGCCCAGGCGGTTTTTCCCCGCACAAACACCGGCACATCCGCTCCCAATTGCAGGCCCAGTTCGCCAAGCTGGTTGAGGCTCAGGCCCGTTTGCCAAAGGTGATTCAGTCCTACCAGGGCGGTAGCGGCATTACTGCTGCCGCCGCCGATACCGCCGCCCATCGGCAGTCGCTTGACCAGTTCGATGCGCGCGCCTTTGCGACAACCGGTGGCCTGTTGCAGAAGCAGGGCCGCCCTGTAAATGAGGTTGTCATGCGCCGGGACGCCGGGCAGTTCGGGAGTAATTCTGATTTGCGGGTCCGCCGTAACCTGAAGCGTCAGCTCATCGCCATGGTCAAGCAATTGAAACAACGTTTGCAGGGTGTGATAACCGTCCGGCCTTCTTCCGGTAATGTGCAGGAAAAGGTTCAGCTTGGCCGGGGATGGAAGTGTCAGGGAATTCACAGTTCCAGTTGCCAGTGCTTGATAGCCAGTACCAGGCGAACATCCTCCCGGCTGGCGATGATTTTATGGGGCAGCATGGCGCCGTTCGCCAGTTCGTAGTCGCTGTAGCGAATGTGCCAGCCCTGTTGTTCCAGGGTTGCCAGGTTGCCGAATTCGTTCTCGCTCTTGCTGTTTACCGGCGATTCCCGCGAAGGCAGGCCCTTGATCCAGTAGACCAGTTCACTTATCGGCAGGGTCCAGCCCAGGGCTTCTTCCATTAATTGCTCCGGCGAGCGGGCGCGGCCGTTGTGATCCTCGCTTTCCAGCGTCACCCAGCCTTTTTCCTTTTGCAGGCTCACCTTGCCCTGGCCGAAGGGGCCGTGCAGGCGCAGCAGATAATCCTGCCCTTCGTTTTGCCAGGAAAAGGATGCGCTGTTGCCCTGGCCGTTGACGCGAAGCCCGAGCTTGCCTTCGGCGGTCCAGGTGTCCACGTTATAAAGCTGCTTGCGGCTGATCCGGGCGGTTTGATCGGGCTTGGGCACGCTGACACAGCCGGCGAGCAGGAGTGCCAGCAGCAGGCCAAAAAGTGCGCGCTGGCGGAGTTTAGTCAATACTGGCATTCAGGCGGTGAATCGTCTTGTGAATGATCTGGCTGTCGGGCCGGTTTTCCAGGCCCTTCTTCCAGATACTGATGGCTTCGTCTTCATTGCCCGTCACCCAGAGTACTTCACCATAGTGAGCGGCCACTTCGTGGTCCGGCATGGCTTCCATCGCCTGGCGTAGTAATTCAAGGGCGCGCTGGTTGTTGCCCCGGCGGTATTCGACCCAGCCCATGCTGTCCAGGACCGCCGGATCATTCGGGGTCAGTTGCAAGGCGCGTTCGATATAGCCGTAGGCTTCATCAATACGGTCGGTGCGGTCGGCCAGTGTGTAGCCCAGCGCATTCAGGGCGGCGGCATTGCTGGGGTCCATTGCCAAAATCGCTTTCAGGTCTGTTTCCGCCGCGGACAGGTAATCGATTTGGGCGTAATGCATGGCCCTGGCGTATAACAGTGCCACGTTGTCCGGAAATTCCTCCAGGCCTTCGCTCAGCGGTACCTCCGCCGCGCTCATCTGGCCGGAATTGGACAGCACATTGGACTCAAGCATGTAGAGACCGGCCTTGAAGTTACCGGAAACCCCTTTGCGTTCGTCGCGGATCAGCTGCAGCGCTGCGTATTCATTCTGGCTGCTGACCAGGATGCTGGCCGCCTGGGTCATCGCGCTCAGGTAGAAGTCACCTGGTTCCACTTCCTTGTAATGGCTGAGCGCGTCCTGAGCGAGATTTTTCTCTTCAAAAATGCGGCCCAGTTGATAATTGGCGGATGACAGGTGCTGGCCGCGTTCCAGCAACATTTTAAAGCGGCGGGCGGCATCATCCAGCAGGCCGCTTTCCTTTTCCACCAGTCCCAGGGTAAAGATTACATCCGGATCGTAAGGTGTCTGGTTGAGCAGAATTTCAAACTGCCGGCGGGACTCTTCAAGATCGGAGGACGCCAGAATACGCGCGTATCGGGAGCGCAGGGCGCCATTGGCGGGATGTTTTTCCACCAGCTCCGCCAGTTTCCGGATGGCCTCCTCCTCGTTACCTTGCAGCTGCAGCAGGCGGGATTCCTGGAATGCGGCAGTGACGTTATCCGGGTCCATCGCCATGGCCTTTTGCGTGGCCTTCAGGGCTTCCTCGGGGCGTTGGTCCTGTTCCAGCAACATGCTGTAACCCACCAGCAGCTCCACATTTTTCGGGTGCTTGCGCAGCAGGTTCTCAAATTTGCCGATCAGGTCGTGGGTAACGGCAATATCATCATCGGCGGCATTGGCGGCAATCGATTCGAAGGCGGTAACATGCCCATCTTCCAGCAGGGCTTTGGAATGCTCGAAGGCTTCGGTCAGGCGGCCAGCTTCAATCAGTTCCGCCGTGACCACGGAATGCGCGTCAATATCGTGAGGGTCCAGTTGCACCCACAGTTCCGCCATTTCCAGCGCGGACTGATGGGAATTCAGCACGCGCGCCAGTTGGGTCGCCCGGGCGGCCACCCCCGGGTCTTGGGTAGAGGAAGCCTGCTGCATGTAGTTGCCCAGCGCGATATCGTAGCGCTTGCGGTCGATCGCCATTTCAGCAACCAGCAGCGCATAGAGGGTGTCGGTGGAAAAGCGCCGGTCGGGCACTTTTTCGATTTCCGGTGTGGTCTCGCTGGTTGTATTCTCCTCCACCTGCTGCTCACTGGCAGCCACCTGCGGGGAGGTGGTTGCGCATCCCTGGCTGAGCGAGAGAATCAACGCTGTACCGAAAATGCTGAACAGGGGAAATTTACGTGTCATTGTTACCATTATTACTGCTTCTCGTGTGGAAACGGATAGTCGTGACGGTCGGTCGAACTTGTCTGGAATAGTTGGACCTGCTTGGCTGGTGTATGTTGCATCAGGTTGTATCCCTGCAGCCGTTTTCTCTTACGCCGTTACCTTTAATAGTTCCTTACGCCTCAACAGCTATACCTTCGCAACCAAGCCGGCTAAATATAGTATAACAACCACAATAAGCGGGACATCCGCCGGAGCGAGCGACACTTGCCATATCCGGCGGCAGGAAACACAATGGGCGGCTTTTGCGGCACGCTGGTTGTAGATCCTATCCCAATATCCAAGTGTCACCGGGCGCGTCGGGCAACCAGCGATAATCAGCATACCAGCAATCCAGATGACTTTAATTGCGTTAGGCATCAATCACAATACCGCGGCTCTCGAGGTCAGGGAAAAAGTGGCCTTTTCCCCGCTGGAAGTGGAGCCGGCCTTGCTCGATGCGCAGGTAAACGGGGTGGTGAATGAGGCGGCAATACTGTCAACCTGCAACCGGATGGAAGTTTATTGCCAGACGGATCGGGATACTGAACAAGTGCTGGCCTGGCTAGCGGATTACAAGCAGGTGGACATTTCCTGTTTAAAGGAGGCCCACTATATTTATTGTGGCGCCGACGCGGCGCGCCATATGATGCGGGTGGCCAGCGGCCTCGACTCCCTTGTGCTGGGTGAACCCCAGATTCTCGGCCAGATGAAATCCGCCTACGCCCTGGCGAAGGATGCCGGTGCTCTGGGAACCCTGCTGCACGATGCGTTTCAGCGCGTGTTTTCGGTAGCAAAGAAGGTGCGATCCGAAACCGCCATTGGCGAAAACCCGGTGTCGGTGGCGTTCGCGGCGGTGCGCCTGGCCAAGCAGATATTTTCCGACCTGCGCAAGGACACCGCCTTGTTAATCGGTGCCGGCGAGACCATTGAGCTGGTGGCACGGCACCTGGTTGAACAGGGAATCAAAAAAATCCTGGTGGCCAACCGAACCCTCGACAATGCCGCCAACCTGGCGGAAAAATTCGATGGCGAAGCGCTGCTGCTGGCGGATATTCCCGAACAACTGCACCGCGCGGACATCGTGATTTCGTCCACCGCCAGTCAATTGCCGTTGCTGGGCAAGGGCGCGGTGGAACAGGCGCTGAAGAAGCGCAAGCACAAGCCGGTATTCATGGTGGATATCGCCGTGCCGCGGGATATTGAACCGCAGGTGGGCGACCTGGCGGATGTCTACCTGTACACGGTCGACGACCTGAAAGAGGTCATCGACGAAAACAAGCGCTCGCGCGAACAGGCGGCGCGGATCGCGCAGGAAATTATCGATGAGGGTGTGCTGCATTATGAAAAGGAAATTCGCGCGCTTACCGCCGTCAACGTGATCAAATCCTTCCGCCAGAGCATGGACGTATTGCGCGAGCAGGAGTTGCAAAAGTGCCTGCGTTCGCTGGAGTCGGGCACCAACCCGGAAGAAGTGTTGGCGCAGTTGGCGCGGAACTTGTCCAATAAATTTATGCACGGCCCCACCACCGAATTGAAAAAAGCCGGTGCGGAGGGACGGCAGGATGTTGTGAAGGGATTTCAAACCCTGTTTGGTTTGGACCTCGATGTTGATGAAACAAGTGAGAATGAATGAAAGAATCGATTAATGAAAAGCTGGAAAATCTCTCGGAGCGTTACGCTGAAGTCGGCGCGCTGTTGAGTGACGCGGAAACCATCAGTAACCAGAACCGGTTTCGCGAGTTGTCCAAGGAATATGCCGAACTGGAAGATGTGGTGAAAGCGTACGAGCGCTATCGCAAGGTGCGAAATGATATCGAGGAAGCCAGGACGTTGTTGAAAGATGGCGATCAGGATATGCGCGAGATGGCGCAGGAGGAATTGAAAACAGCGGAAGCATTGATCGAACCGATCGAGAGGGAGTTGCAAACCCTGTTGTTGCCGAAAGACCCGAACGATACCAAAAACGTATTCCTGGAAATCCGCGCCGGTACCGGCGGTGACGAGGCGGCAATTTTTTCCGGCGATCTTTTCCGGATGTATTCACGCTACGCGGAGATGCGCGGCTGGAAAGTGGAGATAATCAGTGAAAGCGAAGGCGAACACGGTGGTTACAAGGAAATTATTACCCGCGTGGTCGGTCAGGGCGTGTATTCGCAGCTGAAATTCGAGTCCGGCGCCCATCGCGTGCAACGGGTGCCGGAAACGGAATCCCAGGGGCGGATTCACACCTCCGCCTGCACCGTGGCTGTTATGCCGGAAGCGGACGAGCTTGAAGATGTGGATATCAACAAGGCGGATCTGCGCATCGATACCTATCGCGCGAGCGGTGCCGGTGGACAGCACGTTAACAAAACCGATAGCGCTATTCGTATCACCCATATTCCCACCGGCCTGGTGGTGGAATGCCAGGATGAACGCTCGCAGCACAAGAACCGGGCCAGGGCCATGTCACTGCTGGCGGCGCGCCTGAGCGCGGCACAACAGGAAAAGGCCGCGAAAGAACAGGCGAGCACGCGCAAGAGCCTGGTGGGGAGTGGCGATCGTTCCGAACGTATTCGCACTTACAACTACCCGCAGGGCCGGGTGACCGACCACCGAATCAATTTAACGCTTTATAAATTACCGGAAATTGTGGAAGGCGACCTCGACGAGTTGATTCAGGCATTGGTTAATGAATACCAGGCCGACCAGCTTGCGGCGCTTAGTGAATAATACATAAATTGGCGGGTGGCGCCCGAAGTGTCGGACCGTTGCTTACCCGCCCTACGAGTTCGATGACCATATCAGATTGTTTAAAACGAGTTCGCGACTTGGATACAGAGACCGCAAGACTGGATCTTGAAGTCCTGCTGGCCTGGGCATTAAAAAAAGACCGCACTTATCTTTATACCTGGCCGGAAAGGGAATTATCCGGTGATGAACAGGAATGTTTTGATACCGCCGTTGAAAGACGAAAAAAAGGCGAGCCGATAGCGCATATTGTTGGCGAAAAGGAATTCTGGTCGCTGCCTTTGTACGTAGACAATTCCACCCTGATTCCCCGCGCCGATACCGAAACATTGGTGGAGGCGGCGCTGGAAAAAATAAATGCGCCGATGAAGATTCTCGACCTGGGCACCGGCACCGGTGCCATTGCCATTGCACTGGCCAGCGAGCGGCCCGGTTGCACAATCATGGCGGTCGATAAATCCATTCACGCACTGACGCTTGCCCATAAAAATTGCGAACGGCACGGCCTGAATAATCTCACTTTTATGTGCAGCGATTGGTTCGGCAATATTCAGGAAAAGGATTTTGATGTTATCGTTTCGAATCCGCCTTATATCGATGTTACCGATCCCCATCTGAACGAGGGAGACGTAATTTTTGAACCGCAGTCGGCGCTTGTGGCAGCGGAAGGAGGGTTGGCGGACATAAAGGAAATCGCAAGATCTTCAGTTGCCTATTTAAAACGCGGTGGCTGGTTAATGCTGGAGCACGGCTGGCGACAGGCTGCCGATGTAAGGAATATTTTTGGCGAGGGGAAATTTACCGGGATTAAAACAGTGCAGGATTACGCCGGCAACGATCGGGTGACTATCGGCCAAATGGCCGGGGGCCATTAGATGGACGATAAGGATTTACTCAAGTACAGCCGCCATATTCTGCTGCCGCAACTGGATGTGGCGGGACAGGAAAAAATCGGTGCTGCCCGCGTGCTGATTATTGGCCTCGGCGGATTGGGTTCGCCGGTGGCCATGTATCTCGCTTCGTCCGGTGTTGGCGAATTGGTGCTGGTGGATGATGACAACGTGGAATTGACCAATCTACAGCGCCAGATTGTGCACAGTGAAAAAACCATCGGTATGGGCAAGGTGGATTCCGCCGGGCTTCTGTTGAGCCAATTGAATTCCAATTGCAGTATTAAAAAAATACATCATCGCCTGGATGAAAGTGAATTGGGGCAGGAAGTTCAAAAAGCCACGGTGGTGGCAGACTGCAGCGATAATTTCGCAACCCGAAAGCTGGTAAATAAAATTTGCCTGAAAAGTAAAACGCCGCTGGTATCCGGTGCCGCGATACGCATGGAAGGGCAGGTTGCGGTATTTGATTTTCGTGACCATGCAAGCCCCTGCTATCAGTGTTTATACGATATCGACGCGGAGGAAAACCTGAGCTGTTCCGAAAGCGGTGTGTTGGCGCCGTTGGTGGGTGTTATTGGCAGCTTGCAGGCGGTGGAAGTATTAAAAATTATCGTTGGTTTCGGAAAAACCTTGTGCGGGCGTCTGGTATTGTTTGATGCTGAATATGGTGAATGGCGTCAGATGACTTTGAAGCGGGATCCGCGTTGCCCGGTATGCGGTGGGAACAAGTAGTTTCGGTTTCGGGTAGGGCGGGTAAGCGATAGTCCGACACTTCGGGCGCCACCCGCCATGGGATTCGAAAAAACGGCGGGTGCCATGCTTACCCGCCTTATAAAAAACCGCTTAAAATTTGACGGTGCCTTCCAACGCAACGGTCAATGGCCGCCGAACAAAACTGTAATGCGTGTTGGTGTCGAAATTGGAATCCGACAGCGGCGCATTGGAGCTGACGGTAACTACTTTTTCATCCAACAGGTTTTTGCCCAGCACCGCCACGGCCCAGTTCTCCGCTTCCACGCCCAACCTCAAGTTTACAATGGTGTAGGCATCGATTTCGCCGGTGGGGTCGAGGTTGACGTGCACCTGGTGGCTGTCAACATGCTGGAAGTCGAGGAAGCCGGCAAAATCCAGCCAACTGTTAATGGGCGTGACATAGTCCAGTGATGCGTTGAGCGTGTATTCCGGTGTGAAAACATCGCGCTTGCCGGTGTAGTCACAAATATCGGGATTTCCATCGCCATTGATATCGATACCGCCGGACTGGCCGGAATAACAGTTGCCCCCGGTGAAGTCCTCATACTCGAAATCCAGGTACGAAGCGCCGTAACCCAGGGTGAGCCCGTCATATAGCAGCCATCGACCGTCTAGTTCGACACCCTGGACCAGCGTTTCCTCCGCATTGCCCACGTTAAAGCCGACACGGCCGTCGAACTGACTGACTTGCAGGTCCTGGTATTCGGTGCGATAGAAAGCGATATTCAGTTCCGCCCGACCATCGGCGAGCGTGGATTTTACGCCCACTTCCATCGAGGTGGCTTCTTCTTCCTCGAATTCAAAAAAGCGTGTTGGATTTTCTTCCGTTGCGCTGGTGTCCGCCGTGGGGAAGCTGCCGATCTGGTTTGAGCGGGGGTCGAATCCGCCGGCTTTGAATCCGCGGGTAACGGAGGCGTAAGCCATAGTGTCATCGTTGAAGTTGTACTCCACATTCAGCAAAGGCGTGAAAGCCGATTCATCCCGCTCGCCGGTAATGTCAGCGCCGGTAAATCGCAATGGAGCGAGAAATGAGTCCGGATTAAAGGATACCGTGGCCTGATTATTTTCCGCCCCAAACGCTTCAAGATACAGGAATCCCAGTAAGGGATCGGCCGAGAAGTCTCCCGTGGCCAGGTCGTAGATGTTCAGGCTTTTATGGGCTGATTTCTTCTCTTCGGTATACCGGGCTCCGACAGTGATGCGTAACTGGTCAGTGGCATTCCATGTGCCCTGGGCGAACAAGGCCCAGGCCTCGGACGATTGCTCGAACTGTCGGAGGTAGCCCGTGCCCGCCAGCGGCGCGAGTGCAGCTCGCAAATTGGGCAGCAGATTGCTTTGGGTAAGGCTGAGATCGTCGCTGAATTCCTGATCGTATTCCTGATAGTAGGTGCCGGCAATCCATTCGATTTTTTGTCCAACCGGGGAGGCGATGCGTATTTCCTGGCTGAACTGATCATATTCTTCATGCAGGGCCAGCGGCAGGATTTCCGCGGGCGTAAAATCACAGTCGCAAAGTTCGTCGTAAGTGAAGTCCAGCCAGCCCGAAATCAGCGTTAATGTGTGGTCGTTAAATCCATATTCGGCGGCAAGGGTAACATTATTGACTTCGTTGTTACTGAATTCGTCTGCATTGGTCTGGCGTCGGTAGTCATGTTCACCCTCAATGGCGGGCTGACCGAGTATCTGGAATACCTGTTCGTAAGTAGCGCCTCCTTCATCAAGAGGGATATCCTGGGTGATTTCAATTGGTCGGCCAACCACGTCGAATTCGTCCCGCTGGGCCTTCAGGTAAAAACTGAGGTCGTCGATGGGCGACCAGTCCAGGCTCACACGCACCGACTCTTCTTCAGTCTGCGGCTCCTCCTGGTTTTTATAGGTATTGGTGATGTAGCCGTCTTCCTCGTACTGCCGCACCGCCAGCCTGCCGCGCAAGGTTTCAGTAATAGGGCCTGAAATAAAGCCATTGACTTCGGTCTGATCGGTTTCAAATTCCTGTGAAGCGGTCAGCGCGCCGGTGAAATAATCCGTCGGTTTTGCCGTGGTCAGGTTCAGCGCGCCGGCAATGCTGTTTTTACCGAACAGGATGGTCTGCGGGCCGCGCAGCAGCTCGGCGCGCTCCATGTCCATGAACGGAGTGCGGAACAGTTGTGCCCGCCCGTAATAGATGCCGTCGATGTACATCCCCACTGATTGCTCAAAGCCCTGGCTGTTGCCGGAGCCGATGCCGCGCACCCGCACCTGCGTGCTGAACCCGGTTTCGGTAAAGTGGATATTGGGCATGTATACCGTCAGATCTTCGAGGTTCTCGATGCCCGCTTCGGCTATTTTGTTGCCTGATAAAGCCACCACGGAAATGGGAACTTCCTGAAGGCTTTCCGCGCGCTTTTGAGAAGTGACGATGATTTCTTCCAACGTCGACGACGGCGCCTCGGGTTGATCATCCTGCGCAAACAGTGGCAGTGCGAGTTGGGCCATGAGCGCGCCCACCGCAATGGCAAGAGGTTTACATCGTTTTGCTGCTGGTGCAATCGGAAGCTTCATGGGAATCTCCACTTTATTGTTTTGGTTCTGGTGAATCGCTTAAGCCGTTGAATAAACTGGTCGCCCCGGTACGATTCAATTTTTTATTGCTACTTTCCTGCTTTCTTTGCTCGCTACCCGCTTTGGGTTTCCGCGGGTTTGGCTGATGGTAGCGCCAGGCCAAACCGTAGCTTCAAAATAGTAACGCCAAACCCGCTGTTTTTGAAATACGGTTTGCCGGTTCGCGTTATAAAATCCCTATTTTTTGCAAATTCAAACTATTCCTTTGTTGCGTTTTTCGACAGTAAACGGTTAACGCGGCGCAAACGGCGTGCTTGCTCCCCTACACTTTATAGTATTCGCGATACCAACTGACAAATCGATTTATTCCATCGGCTACGGAGGTAGCGGGTTTGAAACCCACGTCCCGTTCGAGCGCACTGACATCCGCGCAGGTGGACGGAACATCACCGGGCTGGATTGGCATCATATTCTTCACGGATTTTTTGCCGACAGATTTTTCAATGGCTTCGATAAAATCCATCAATCTCACTGGTGTGTTATTGCCAATATTGTAAACACGATAAGGCGCATAACTGCTGGCAGGGTCGGGGTTATCACCATTCCACGCAGGGTCGGGTTGTGGAATTTTGTCCGTTACGCGAACAACGCCTTCGACAATATCACTGATATAGGTGAAATCCCGGATCATTTCGCCGTTGTTGAAAATATTGATGGGCGTGCCTTCGAGTATTCCTTTGGTAAAAATAAACAGTGCCATGTCCGGCCGGCCCCAGGGACCATAAACGGTAAAAAATCGCAAACCGGTGGTCGGAAGCTGATAAAGGCTGCTGTATGTGTGCGCCATCAATTCGTTGGATTTTTTGCTGGCGGCGTACAGGGATACCGGGTGATCGATATTGTGATGTTCGGAAAAAGGCTGTTTTGTGTTGGCCCCGTAGACCGAACTCGATGATGCATAACTGAGATGGGGGACTTTACCGTGCCGGCATCCTTCCAGGATATTAAGAAAGCCGACGATGTTGGAATCGATATACGCGCGTGGGTTTTCTATCGAATACCGCACACCCGCCTGGGCGGCGAGGTTAACCACGCGGTCGAAATTGTGACTGACAAATAGCTGTTCTATTGCGGCGCGATCCGCCAGGTCGGCCTGGACAAACTCAAAACCGTCCTGTTTCTTCAGGTTGTCCAGCCGTGCGAGTTTCAGGTTCACATCGTAGTAGTCGTTCAGGTTGTCCAGGCCGATAACCTGGTCGCCCCGGGCGAGCAAGGTCTCGCTGAGGTGATAACCGATAAAACCCGCGGCGCCTGTTACCAAAATCTTCATGCTTACTATTTTTCGCTGTTTTCGTTGATTAGTCTTAAGAAAGCGCTGTCCATTTCCGAACCGCTTTCAATCATTGTGGTCGATAAGATCAACCCGGTCAGCCCATTGGTTACAAATAAACCGCGTTCCCGGAAAATCCTCGTATGACTATTCCGGCCGGGCCAGCCGGGATAATATCAGCTCACCCTCGATTAACAAGCGAGATGATCACTTTACAAAGGTCAGCCGGAAATTAATTATCAATCGGCTGAAAGAAGCCTTGTCTGGCGAATAGCTGTACAATGCACCGCCGATGGTTTACACATACATCACACTGACCAGAATTTAAGGAGTTGTTGTTGCAAAACTCAGATGTAGACATGCCCGACCAAATACAGTCGGAGAAAAAGCCGCGCGCGCGGGGCAAGCCATTTTCCGAATTCGGTCTGTCTGACCCGATTATGCGTGCACTGGGCGAGATGAAGTTCGAATACAGCTCGCCGATTCAGGAAAAATCCCTGCCATACAGCCTGAACGGCCACGATGTGCTGGGCAAGGCGCAGACCGGTACCGGTAAAACCGCCGCATTTTTGATTGCGCTGTACGAGGATCTGTTAAAGGAGCCCCCGCAGGGGGATCGCTACGCGGGGGAAGCCAGGGCTCTGATCATCGCGCCGACGCGCGAACTGGTAATGCAGATCGCGAAGGACGCCAAGGCCATCGGCAAGTACACCGGCTTGACCATTCACACGCTGGTGGGCGGAATGGATTATGGCAAACAGCAGCAGCGGCTGCACGCCGAGTACCTGGATATCCTGGTGGCCACACCCGGCCGTCTGCTGGATTTCTGCGAGAAAGGCGTGGTGTACCTGGATCATCTGGAAATTCTGGTGATCGACGAAGCCGACCGCATGCTGGACATGGGATTTATCCCACAGGTCAAACGCATCGTGCGTATGTCCCCGCCGAAAACGCACCGGCAGACACTGCTGTTTTCCGCCACTTTCTCGAATGACGTTCTGCGACTATCGGACCAGTGGATGTGCAATCCGGTCACCGTCGAGATCGAACCGGAATCGATCGCCACCGACACCGTGCAGCAGAAGGTGTACCTGGTGTCCGGCGACGAGAAATTCACCCTGCTGAGCAACCTGCTGGAGCAGCCGGACGTCGACAGCCTGATGGTGTTCGCCAACCGGCGCGACCAGTGCCGCGATCTTTACCACAAGCTGCGCAAAAGCGGCTATCGTGTCGGCCTGTTGTCTGGCGAGATTCCGCAGAACAAACGCATCAAAACATTGGATGACTTCAAGAAGGGTAGACTGCAGGCGCTGGTGGCGACGGATGTGGCCGGTCGCGGCATTCATATCGATGACGTCACCCACGTGGTCAACTACACGCTGCCCGAGGAGCCGGAGGACTACGTACACCGCATTGGCCGTACCGGCAGGGCGGGCAAGGCCGGAATTTCCATCAGTTTTGCCTGCGAGGACGACGCATTTCGCCTGCCGGCCATTGAGGAGCTGCTGGGCAGCCCGGTCAAATGCGAGCAGCCACCGGAAGACCTGTTAAAACCACACGGGAGATTGGGATGAACGAAAGAGAATCCCAACGAAATTCGCCGATTTGTTGGGGTTCGCCGAACTCAACCTGCGCGGCCCGCCCAAACCTACAGGGGTTTTTCCCGGCAGCCGGATAACTCGTTAATCCAAAACAAGGTTCCGCCGGTCACCGCCGCGGGCATGGCGAAGATATTGACGACCGGGACCACGCTGCACAGCATGATCATGCCGCCGAACCCGAAGCTGCTGTACATTTTCTGCGACAGGCGATTGCGCAAATCGTAAAACGTTTTCTGGTGGTTATCCGCCGGGTAGTCGGCGTACTGGATGGCCATTGACCATGCGCCCCAGCCCAGGCCCACCAGCGGCGCGATCACATTGACCACCGGAATCGTGCCGATCAGCAGGATCACCAGAATCACCACCACGCCCCGGGTCAAAAAATACAAAAGCTTTGCCAGTTCCCGCAGCACAACGCGGGGCACCATCTTGATCAGCTTTTCCGGCGGCGGTCCGGAGCCCTTCAGCAGGTATTCGGTTTTTTCCGACAGCAGCCCGTAAAACGGCCCCGCGATAATGTTGGTTATTACATTAAAGCTGTAGCCGTACACAATCAGCACCAGCACGCCCAGCACAATACCCAGCAGCACGGTGGCGATATCAAACAGGATTTCGGCAAAAGGCAGCCAGGAAGGAGGGTCGAAGGTAATGCTCTCCATCACGACGCCGAAGTAATGGACAAGCACTGCGGTGAGCACCACAAACAGCACGATATTGATGCTCAGCGGCACCAGGATATAGGCGCGCAGTGCCGGATGCAGAAGCAGGTTGATGCCCCGGATAAAGTAGCTGGCGCCGGTCACCATATTATTTTGCGCTGTGTTAGCCATTGTCAAAGGACCTGTCGAAGCGGCTGGTTATTCACCAGCGTCAATTTTGTTTCCCTTACCGCGCGCCGGCGGCTTTAAGCGCTTCGATATATTCACCGGCGTAACGGTGCTCGCTGATCACCTGCAGGAGGGTATGACCATCCGGGTTGGTGGCGTTGAGGTCGTAACCTGCCTCTACAAAAAATTTTACGAAAGTGGCAAAGTTCTCCGCGTTCATGCTGCGGTAGGCTTTTTCCATTCGGTGGTAATCCAGGTTCATATCCGGCCGGGCGTCCACCCGCAGGAAGCTTTTTACGCGCTCGTCGTCGAAAATCTCGCCGAGAACCTTTTTCTTGTCTTTTTTCAGTGTCATTAACTGCAATTAACCGTTCAATTTATCCAATAAAATCTTGTTGACCTGCTGCGGGTTGGCCTGGCCCTGAGAGGCTTTCATGATCTGGCCGACAAAAAAACCGAGCATTTTCGGGCGTTTCGCCTCGTCCGCCTTGCGGTAGTTCTCCACCTGCTGCGGGTTGTTGGCAATCACCTCGTCCACCATTTTTTCCAGGGCACCGGTGTCGGAAACCTGCTTCAAACCTTTGGTCTCGATAATGGTATCGGCATCGCCCTCGCCATTCCACATGGCGTCGAACACCTGCTTGGCAATTTTGTTGGAAATGGTGCTGTCCTGGATTCGACGAATCAGGCCCGCCAACGCGTCAGGCCCGACCGGGGAATGGGCAATAAGTTTTTCTTCCGCGTTCAACTTTGCCGACAGCTCACCCATAATCCAATTGGCCGCCAGCTTGGCGTCGCCGCAGGCTTTGGCGGTGTCTTCAAAAAACCGTGCAGTGGATGCATCGCTGGCGAGAACGCCCGCGTCGTAGGAAGAAAGGCCGTGCTCACTTTCAAAGCGTGTTTTGCGCGCATCCGGCAGTTCGGGTAGTGAATTTCGGATATCGTCGATAAAGCGGTCGTCCAGTTCCACCGGCAGCAGGTCCGGACAGGGAAAGTAGCGGTAGTCGTTGGCCTCTTCCTTGGAGCGCATTGGCCGGGCGGTGTGGGTATCGCCATCGTACAGGCGGGTTTCCTGCTCTATTTTGCCGCCGTCCTCCAGAATCTCGATCTGCCGTCCCACTTCCTGGTGAATGCATTTTTCCATAAAGCGAAACGAATTCAGGTTTTTGGTTTCGGTGCGGGTGCCGAGTTTCTCCTGCCCTTTCGGGCGCACGGAGATGTTTACGTCGAAACGCATGGAACCCTGCGACATATCGCCATCGCAAATGCCCAGCGACGTGACGATGGAATGAAGCTTGCGCGCACAGGCCACCGCTTCCTCGGCGCTGCGCATATCCGGTTCGGTCACAATTTCGATCAGCGGCGTGCCGGCGCGATTCAGGTCAATGCCGCTCATGCCGTGGTAATCCTCGTGGAGGGACTTGCCGGCGTCCTCTTCCAGGTGCGCGTGGTGAATCCGAACCCGCTTTTCGCTGCCGTTTTCCAGTTGCAGGTCAATATAACCGGCGCCGACAATCGGCTTTTCCAACTGGGTGGTCTGGTAGCCTTTCGGCAGGTCGGGATAAAAGTAATTCTTGCGTTCGAACAGTGAGGTCTTGCCGATTTCCGCATTCACGGCCAGGCCGAACATCACCGCATAGCGAAAGGCCTCGGCGTTGGGTACCGGCAGGGTGCCCGGCATCGCCAGGTCAATGGCGCAGGCCTGGGTATTGGGCGCGGCGCCAAACGCGGTGCCGGCACCGGAAAATATTTTGGATTTGGTGGCGAGTTGAACATGCACTTCCAACCCGATAACGGTTTCCCACTCCATCAATAAACCTCTGTATGCATTTTATTGGACCCGTTACTTAATACCTTATTCGATGCCACTGGGGGCCTGTAAATGAAAATCCGTTTCCTGTTGAAAGATATGCGCTGCATTCAGCAGTTTCGCTTCGGCAAAAAAGTTGCCGATCAATTGCAGGCCCACCGGTTTGTTGTTCACCAGGCCGCAGGGTATCGACATGCCGGGCAGCCCGGCCAGGTTGGTGGCGATGGTGTAGATATCCTCCAGGTACATGGCCACCGGGTCCTTGCCTTTGGCACCGAACTCGAAGGCCGGGGACGGCGAGGTCGGGCCGAGGATAATATCAACTTCCTGGAATGCGTCCACAAAATCCTGCTTGATCAACCGGCGCACCTGCTGGGCCTTGCGGTAGTAGGCGTCGTAATAACCGGCGGAAAGTGCGTAGGTTCCCACCAGGATGCGGCGCTGAACCTCCTCGCCGAAGCCTTCGCTACGCGAGCGTTTGTAAAGATCTTCCAGGTTCTCCGGTCCCTTGCAGCGGTAGCCGTAGCGCACGCCGTCGAAACGGGACAGGTTGGCGGAACACTCCGCCGGCGCGATCACATAATATGCCGGCACAGCGAGATCGCTGTGGGGCAGCGAGATGCTTTTGGTCTTCGCGCCAAGCTTTTCATATACCTTGATGGCGTCTTCCACGGCAGCGCGGGTGGCGGGATTGAGCCCCTCACTGAAATATTCCCGCGGCACGCCCACCGTCAACCCCGAAAGCGGTTGATTCAAATCCGCCGTGTAATCCGGCACTGGTTCGTTGACGCAGGTGGAATCCTTGGGATCGTAGCTCGCCATGACGTTGAGCATAATCGCTGAGTCCTCGGCGGTGCGGGTCATGGTGCCGCCCTGATCGAGGCTGGAGGCGAAGGCGATCATCCCCCAGCGGGACACGCGGCCATAGGTCGGCTTTAAGCCGGTCAGCCCGCAAAGTGCCGCCGGCTGGCGGATGGAGCCGCCGGTATCGGTGGCGGTGGCGGCTGGTGCGATGCGCGCGGCGACAGCGGCGGCGGACCCGCCGGAAGACCCGCCCGGAACGCAGTTGGTGGCCCAGGGGTTTTTAACCGGGCCGTAATAGCTGGTTTCGTTGGACGAGCCCATGGCGAATTCGTCCATATTGGTTTTGCCCAGCATCACCGCGCCGGCCCGCAGGTAATTTTCCACCACCGTGGCGTTGTAGGGCGGGACAAAATTGTCGAGCATTTTCGAGCCGCAACTGGTGCGTACGCCGTCGGTGCAGAAAATATCCTTGTGGGCGATGGGTACGCCGCACATGGCCGGTGCGTTACCGGCGGCCAATGCCTTGTCCGATTTTTCCGCCTGGGCCAGCGCCTGCTCGGCTGTCACGGTGATAAAGCTGTTGTACTGTGGGTCCAACTTTTCGATGCGGTCCAGAAAATGCCGGGTAATTTCCGTACTGGAAATAGTCCGGGACTGGAGCTGCTTGATTATTTCGGCAATGGTCAGGTTATGCATTGCGTATCCTGCGATGGGTTCTTTTTACGTGGCCAGCAAAAGCGGCGACAAACTTTTCCGGGGTTTGCGGCTCTAATACCGCCGTGGATGACGATTACTCGATCACTTTGGGCACCAGGTACAAGCCATCTTCGATGGCCGGTGCAATTTTCTGGAATTCCTCCCGCCGGTTTGGCTCGGTCACTTCGTCCGGTCGCAGGATTTGTTTGGCGTCCAGAGGGTGGGCCATGGGTTCCACGCCGTCGGTGTTGGCAAGCTTGAGCTGGTCCACCAGGGCGAGCACATTGGTAATGCGCGTGGTGACTTCCTCGATGGTTTCCGTGCTGATTTGCAACTTAGCGAGGTCGGCCAGCTTTTCAATTTCCGATGGCTTCACGATATCTCCAAAGCAAAAAGGGTGGTTTATTCCAAAAAAATGAAAGGGCGCGCTACATTACCATATTCGCGCCTTGCTCAAAATCCCCGGCGTTGCTACAGTTTCGCGTTTAATATGGACTACAATTTTGTCAAGCCCAGAGAAGAATACTAATTGGACTGCTTTGGCGACATTGCCAACCACCCCTTCCTTAACTTTTTTACGAAGAATTACAGGTTCCTAAAATACTATGCTCAAACGCTTACGTGGACTTTTTTCCAACGACCTTTCTATTGACCTGGGCACTGCCAATACACTTATCTATGTCCGCGACCGCGGAATTGTTCTCAATGAACCGTCGGTGGTGGCAATTCGCAACGTGAACGGTCAGAAATCAGTCGAAGCGGTGGGCGCGGCAGCCAAACGTATGTTGGGTAGAACGCCCGGCAACATTACTGCGATTCGTCCGTTAAAGGATGGCGTGATCGCCGACTTCCAGGTGACCGAAAAAATGCTGCAGCATTTTATTCGCAAGGTGCATGAACACAGCTGGTTCCAACCGAGTCCGCGCGTGCTGGTGTGCGTGCCCTGCCTGTCCACCGAGGTGGAAAAGCGGGCGATTCGTGAATCCGCCATGGGCGCCGGCGCGCGCGAAGTACGCTTGATCGAGGAACCCATGGCGGCGGCCATCGGCGCGGGGCTGAATGTCGATGATGCCACCGGCTCAATGGTGGTGGATATCGGTGGCGGTACCACTGAAATCGCGATTATTTCCCTTAACGGTGTAGTGTTGTCGGATTCGGTGCGCATCGGCGGTGACCGTTTCGATGAGGCCATCGTCAACTATGTCCGGCGCAAGTACGGCAGCGTTATCGGTGACGCAACCGCTGAACGCATCAAGAAGGAAATCGGTTGTGCCTATGCCGGCAGCGAGGTGCTGGAAATCGACGTGCGCGGCCGCAACCTCGCCGAAGGGGTCCCCCGCAGTTTCACTCTTAATAGCGACGAGGTGCTTGAGGCCCTGCAGGAACCTTTGTCCGGTATTGTTCAGTCCATCAAAAGCGCACTGGAACAGTCCCCGCCCGAACTGGCCTCGGATATCGCCGAAAGCGGCCTGGTCCTGACCGGCGGCGGCGCCCTGCTGCGCGACCTGGACCGCCTGCTGACCGAGGAAACCGGCCTGCCGGTGGTGGTGGCGGAAGATCCCCTTACCTGTGTCGCGCGCGGCGGCGGCAAGGCCATGGAGTTGATGGACAAGCACAGCCTCAGCCTCGTTTACTAACAGCTCCAGTTGTATTCGATCATCCGTCAGACAGGGCCGATCCGGTTGTATCGGCCGTTGTGTTACTCTATAACCACCTTCTTGTGAAGAAAGAATAAAAAGAAGCTGTCGAAACCTCATTTCGAATCTGGAGGATTAACATCAAGCCCCTGTTCAGCAAGGGTCCATCGCCCGCCGTAAGAGCTTCGGTGCTTGTCGCGGTTTCCCTGGTGATTGCCCTTATCTATGTCTATACCGACTGGTTCGACGCGCTGAAAAACCGGGCGACGGATATCGCCACGCCGTTTTACTGGGTTTCCGACCTGCCGAGAAAAACCGAGGATTGGGCGGATAACCGCCTGATGTCCCGCGGCAGGTTGATTCAGGAAAATGAATCGTTGAGGACCGAGGTGCTGGTACTCAAGCGCAAGTTGCAACAAATGGCCTCACTGGGCGCGGAAAACGTACGGCTGCGGCAACTGCTCAATTCCACCGACACCCGGGAGGACCGGGTGATTATCGCTGAGCTGATCGGCGTCTCACCGGACCCCCAGGTGCAAAAAGTGATGGTCAATCGCGGCAGCGATCACGGCGTGTACATTGGCCAGGCGTTGGTGGACGCCTACGGGTTGATGGGCCAGGTGGTGCACGTGGGCAAAAAGAGCAGCCAGGTGCTGCTGATCACCGATACCAGCCACGCCCTGCCGGTGCAGATAAACCGCAACGGCGTCCGTTTGGTGGCGGAAGGGGTGGGCGATCTCTACGAACTGGCCCTGCGCCATGTTTCCAACACTACTGATATCCAGGTGGGCGACCTGCTGGTCAGCTCCGGCCTGGGGCAACGTTTTCCCGTCGGCTATCCTGTGGCCGAGGTCACCGAGGTGGATATCGACCCGAGCAAACCCTTCGCCCGTGTCCGGGCGCGGCCGATGGCGGAACTGAATCGCAGCCGCCACGTTCTGCTGGTGTTCGACAGACCGCCTTCGGCAGCGGAATAGGGGGAGCGGGTGACGTCACGGGATAACACGGCCTTCTTTGTATTGTTGATCGCTTCTCTTATCACCGGTTTGTTGATAGCCGTTATGCCCCTTGCCAGCCAGTTCAGCCTGCTGCGCCCGGAGCTGGTTTGTCTGCTGGTGATCTACTGGGTGATGAGTGCGCCGCAGCATCTGGGCGTGGCTTACGCCTGGGTGGTGGGGCTGTTGCAGGACATCATTGAAGGCACGGTCTGGGGCGGGCATGCGCTGGCGCTGTCCGTTATCGCGTACATTTGCCTGGTGTCCTACCAGCGGATAAGAAGCTACGCCATCTGGCACCAGGCGGTGTGGGTTTTTATTTTTGTCGGCACCCATCAGGTAATCGTCAACTGGGTCCAGGGGCTGGCGGGGTACCACGGCTCGGTTTACCTGTTGCTGGTGCCGGCCGTGGTGAGCGCGCTTTGCTGGCCGGTGGTCTACCTGGGGCTGGGCCGTTTACGGCTTACCTATCGGGTATACAGTTAGGGCCTGTTAATACTAATTCGGTTGTCGCTGTTGTGCCTAAAAAGCCGCCAATCCAGTGATGCGGCATTCCGACGCGAGGAGTATGGTTTGGTCATTCCAAATGA
>CAYVIB010000011.1:0-129639 GCA_964451365.1 uncultured Cellvibrionaceae bacterium | reverse complement strand
CGGCGTGCCGAACATCATGTTCAGAAAGTTTTCGGAGTAGGTCAGGGAGTTGTCGGGGTAAATAAAGGGTTGCCCCTGGGAGTGCTTGTAGCACATGGCGGCCAGCGTCGGCATTTTGGCAATTAACCGGTGCGCCGAGATCAGGCGATGTTCTGGATTATTGATGTCGAGCGAATCGTGATAAAAGGCCGACAGGGCACCGACGATGCCGCACATCATTGCCATGGGGTGCGAATCGTAGTGGAATCCCCGGAAGAAGCGCGCAATGGATTCGTGCACCATGGTGTGATGAGTAATGATGGAAGAGAATTCGGCGTATTCGGCCGCCGATGGCAGTTCGCCGTGCAACAGCAGATAGCAGGTTTCAAGATAGTCGGATTTTTCCGCCAGCTCTTCAATAGGATATCCGCGGTGAAGCAGGATGCCTTTTTCACCATCGATATATGTGATCCTGGAGTCGCAGGAAGCGGTGGAGACAAAGCCTGGGTCGTACGTGAAAAAGCCTTTCTGGGTCAGCGCGCGCACATCGATAACATCGGGCCCAAGCGTGCCGGAATAAACCGGCAATTCAATTGGCGCGTCCAAACCGTCGACCGTAAGGATGGCTTTCTTATCAGTCATTTCGGACTCCTTAGATAACTAAAATAACGGAAATTACATCGATCATCCACGTAGCCCGGGGTTTTCAGACAAGTGGTGCACAGATTCGGGAGGAACAACTATAAAGTTCTTCCGTTCAATGTCAATCTGAAAGTCCCGGGCGGTAGACCGGAAAACATGCTTTTTTGATCGGATACAGACCAAAGTCGTAAACCAAAAGTGGTATAGCCACTTTTACAATACGGTCGGTAGTGGCGAGAAATGGGGAATACAGCCATCTCGGCGCGGAAGTGTAGCTAAAATTTTGCGGCATTGTTAGCCGCAAATGGCGGCAGAATTAAGAACTTTCTGCTTTACTGATTGTGGTTCCGTTATTTTCGCACTTAGTTTGGGCAAAAATTGGGAGTGGGAACCATCTTGGTGCCACACTGCCCAATTCTACCTGGTTTAATACGCGCTAAGTGCTTATGAGTGTTTGTATTTTTGGCGCCTCGTCACTATAATCCCGCGCGGTTGTAAGGCGTCGTTAGTGTAATTTTGGACGCGGAAACGTCTGGCCAGTTGGTCTTCTCTGGTTTAACCAAAACATCCAAGTTGTTGTTCGAGCACAGCCTGGAAGAAGTCGTGCAAACAGACGATTTCCAGTCGCCTGCTGAAACAAGGTGCACCCTATTGTGAACAAAAAACGACCTGTCAATTTAGATCTGTCCACCATTAAATTTCCCATTATGGCCATCTCGTCAATAACCCACCGTATCACCGGTATTGTGTTGTTGGCGGGAGTCCTGATTCTGCTCTGGATGCTCGATACCAGCCTGAACTCGGAAGAAGGATTTGCGGCGGTTCGCGAAACACTTACTTTGCCGTTGGCAAAACTCATTGTCTGGGCTGTGTTGGCGGCACTGGCGTTTCACCTTGTCGCGGGGCTCCGCCATTTATTGATGGACCTCGGGATTGGCGAATCCCTGAAAGGCGGCAGGACAGGTGCCGGGCTGACCTTTGCGATTGCGGTTGTGTTAATGATTCTGGCGGGAGTGTGGATATGGTAACAACGGTCACCAACCTGGGGCGAAACGGCCTTTACGACTGGTTGATGCAGCGGGTCAGCGCGGTCATTCTCGCTGCGTATACCATCTTTATTATCGCTTTTCTGCTTTTAACTCCGGACCTGACCTATGAGGTCTGGGCCGGTCTGTTTTCCCGGTTCTGGATGAAGGTGTTCAGCCTGCTTGCTCTTTTGTCCATTGCCGTGCACGGCTGGATTGGACTTTGGACGGTAGTGACAGACTACCTGACCGACCGAATGATCGGTTCGCCCGCGCTTTTCCTGCGTCTTCTGGTATTGGGCGTTTATGCGCTGGTAACGGTGTTCTATGTAATCTGGGGCATCGAGATGTTGTGGGGTTTAAACTAATGGCTAATATCAGAACAATTTCATTTGACGGTATCGTTGTTGGCGGCGGCGGCGCGGGTATGCGCGCGGCGCTGCAGATGGCACAGTCCGGCTATAAAACCGCGGTGGTCACCAAAGTGTTTCCCACGCGTTCCCACACCGTGTCCGCACAGGGAGGTATTACCTGCGCGATCGCCAGCGCGGACCCGAATGATGACTGGCGCTGGCATATGTACGACACGGTGAAAGGCTCCGACTATATCGGCGACCAGGATGCCATTGAATACATGTGTTCCGTCGGACCGGAAGTGGTGTTCGAACTCGAACATATGGGGCTGCCATTTTCCCGTACCGACAACGGCCGTATATACCAGCGTCCGTTCGGCGGGCAGTCGAAGGATTTCGGTCGCGGCGGACAGGCCTCGCGAACCTGCGCGGCGGCGGACAGAACCGGGCACGCGCTGCTGCACGCGCTGTACCAGGGCAACATTAAAAACAACACCGTTTTCCTGAATGAATGGTTTGCGGTCGACCTGGTGAAAAATCAGGACGGTG
The DNA here is from genome assembly GCA_964451365.1 of uncultured Cellvibrionaceae bacterium. Classification (GTDB taxonomy): domain Bacteria; phylum Pseudomonadota; class Gammaproteobacteria; order Pseudomonadales; family Cellvibrionaceae; genus CAYVIB01. Next base: position 127,091 of record CAYVIB010000011.1, on the reverse strand, counting down.
CGGTCTGTGGCGTTATTGCCATCAATATGGAAGACGGCGAAGTAGTATTTATTAAATCCAAGGCCACCGTTTTAGCCACCGGTGGCGCGGGGCGTATTTTCGCCTCCACCACCAACGCCCATATCAACACCGGCGATGGCGTGGGCATGGCGCTGCGGGCGGGTTTTCCGGTGCAGGATATCGAAATGTGGCAATTCCACCCCACCGGCATTCACGGCGCGGGCGTGCTGGTCACCGAAGGTTGTCGCGGCGAGGGCGGCTACCTTATCAACAAACACGGCGAACGTTTTATGGAGCGCTACGCGCCCAACGCTAAAGACCTGGCCAGCCGCGACGTGGTTGCACGTTCGATGGTATTGGAAATTCTTGAGGGCAACGGTTGCGGTGACAAAGGCGACCATGTGTTGCTGAAGCTGGACCATTTGGGCGCGGATACGCTTAACGAGCGCCTGCCGGGTATTCTTGAACTGTCACGCACATTCGCTCACGCGGACCCGATCAAGGAACCAATACCGGTAGTGCCCACCTGTCACTATATGATGGGTGGTATTCCAACCAATGTTCACGGTCAGGCCCTGACGCAAGGCGGGGATGGCAGCGATAAAGTGATTGACGGTTTCTTTGCCTGCGGTGAGGTGGCCTGTGTGTCGGTGCATGGCGCCAACCGGCTTGGCGGTAATTCGCTGCTCGACCTGGTGGTATTCGGTCGCGCATCGGGCATGTTTATCGAAAAAGCGTTGCGTGAAGGCATGGAGGTACGCGCGCCGAGCGAAAGTGATATTGAAGCGGCAATGTTCCGCCTCAATAAATTAAACAGCTCCGCCAGTGGTGAGTCGGCACCGGTGTTGCGCACGGAATTGCAGGGTATTATGCAGAACCATTTCGGCGTGTTCCGCAAAGGCGAATATATGCAGGAAGGCATTCAAAAACTCGCCGCCTTGCGCGAGCGGGTGGAAAATATTTCGCTGACGGATAAAAGCAACGTGTTTAACACCGCGCGAATCGAGGCGCTGGAAGTGCAGAATTTATTTGAAGTGGCCGAGGCCACGGCGATTGCCGCCGAGGAGAGAAAGGAATCGCGCGGTGCGCATGCGCGGGAGGATTTCCAGGAGCGCGACGACACCAACTGGTTGTGCCATTCGCTGTTTTTCCCGGCTGAAAAGCGGGTTGGCAAACGCGCGGTTAATTTTGCTCCGAAAACCATGGATGCATTTGAACCGACGGTACGTACTTATTAATTGGCCACACAGTTTTAGTTGAAGCGGCGAGGCGTCAGAGAACCGAAATCATGTTGAAAGTTGAAGTTTATCGATACAATCCGGACACCGACCGGGAACCTTATATGAAGTCCTACGAGGTGGATACCAAGGGCAAGGACCTGATGGTTCTCGACGTGCTGGAAATGCTCAAGGAATTGGACTCCGGGCTGACTTATCGTCGCTCTTGCCGCGAGGGTGTTTGCGGTTCCGATGCGATCAATATTTCCGGCAAAAACCGCCTGGCCTGCATCACGCCGCTTTCCGAGTGCACCAGGGGTAATAAACTGGTGCTGCGTCCGCTGCCCGGCATGCCGGTGATTCGCGACCTGGTGGTGGACCTGTCGCAGTTTTACGAGCAGTACCGCAAGGTCGAACCCTACTTGCAGAACGATTCGCCGCCGCCGGCAATCGAACGCCTGCAGTCGCCGGAAGAGCGCGACAAGTTGAACGGCCTGTACGAATGTATCCTGTGCGCATGTTGTTCCAGTTCCTGCCCGTCGTTCTGGTGGAATCCGGACAAGTTTATCGGTCCGGCCGGTTTGCTGCAGGCGTACCGTTTCCTGGCGGACAGCCGCGACACCGCGACAGAAGAGCGTTTATCCAAACTGGATGACCCGTTCAGCGTGTTCCGTTGTCGCAGCATCCAGAACTGTGTGGATGTCTGCCCGAAAGGGTTGAACCCCACGCGCGCGATCGGCCATATACGCCACATGTTGCTGCGTCGGGGAACCTGACCGGGACGCTGGACGTATAGCGGTCAAGTTTGTTTCTGAAGTTTTGATTTAAGCAGTCATTAGTTAAGCTGTCTTATGAGTTACAACACGGGTAGCAGTATCGGCAATAGCTTGCTGTCCGCGTATCGGCCCTTTGATTTTTAGTTTGTCTCCCAGGCGTGCCGGCGCCGGCTGGAGACCAACCCGGTGAATTAGCAATGCAACAAAGTTTGATGGAGCTGTTATGGAAAACCTCCCATATATCTGGTGGCAACGCCGCGTACGTTGAGGGACTGTACGAAGCCTACCTTGCCGATCCCAATTCCGTGTCGGATGAGTGGCGGGACTACTTCGACAAGCTGCCGAGAGTCAATGGGGCCATCGGCAACGACGTCAATCATTCGGAAATCATCGAGTATTTTGAGCTGCTGGGCCGCAATCGCGCCCGGCCGATTGTTGCACCCGGTTCCGGCGCGGCCAATATCGCGCATGAACGCAAGCAGGTCGAAGTGGTGCAACTGGTCAATGCCTACCGGCTGAGCGGTCACCAAAAGGCCGATGTTGATCCCTTACGCTTGAGGCAGATGCCCAACCCGCCGGACCTGGACCTGGGCTTTCACCGCCTTAACACGGCCGATCTCGACTCAGTTTTTCAAACGGGCGACCTGTCCTTCGGCTACAAGGAAGCGCTGTTAAAAGACATTATTGTGGACCTGGAGAAAACCTACTGTGGCAGTATCGGCTCCGAGGTCATGCACATCACCAGTTACGAAGAGCGGCGCTGGTTGCTCAACCGCCTCGAATCCACCCGCGCCAGGCCCGGGTACGGTGAAAAAACCCGGCGCAATATCCTGCGTCGCCTGACGGCCGCCGAAGGGCTTGAAAGGCACTTGGACAGCAAATACCCGGGTACCAAGCGATTCGGCCTGGAAGGTGGCGAGAGTATGATCCCGATGCTCGACGCGCTGATCCGGCGCATCGGCGAGTACGGCGCGAAGGAGATGGTGCTGGGCATGGCGCACCGCGGACGGCTGAACACGCTGGTCAATATTCTCGGCAAAAACCCGGCGGACCTGTTCGATGAGTTCGAGGGCAAAAAGCTGGTGGATACTTCCGGCGATGTTAAGTATCACCAGGGTTTTTCCTCCAACGTCATGACACCGGGCGGCGAAATGCACCTGGCGCTGGCCTTTAACCCCTCGCACCTGGAGATTGTCTCCCCGGTGGTGGAAGGGTCGGTGCGCGCGCGCCAGGATCGACGTAAAGATACCGATGGTCATATGGTGGTTCCCGTGGTGATTCACGGTGACGCGGCATTTGCCGGCCAGGGTGTGGTAATGGAAACTTTTCAGATGTCGCAGACCCGGGCATATAAAACCGGCGGCACAATTCATATCGTCATTAACAACCAGGTGGGCTTTACCACCAGCCGGCGCGAGGATGCTCGCTCCACCGATTACTGCACCGATGTGGCGAAAATGATCGAGGCACCGATTTTCCACGTCAATGGCGACGATCCGGAAGCGGTGGTATTCGTTACCCAGTTGGCGGTGGATTACCGGCACCAGTTCAAAAAAGATGTGGTGCTGGACCTGGTTTGCTACCGCCGACGCGGCCACAACGAAACCGATGAGCCATCGGCGACCCAGCCGATGATGTATCACGCTATCCGAAACCATAAATCAACGCGGACCATTTACGCGGAGAAACTGATCGAGCAGGGCGTGATTTCGCAAGAGGAGGCAGATGCGTTGGCCAATGACTACCGGACCGCGCTTGATAAAGGCAGGCAGGTCGCGCGCGGTCTGGTGAGTGAGCCCGACGCCTCCCTGTTTGTTGACTGGACCCCCTACATCGGTCATGACTGGCAAACACCGGCGGATACCAGTTATAACCTGAAAGAACTGCAGAAGCTGGCGGAAGAAATCAGCCATATTCCGGACGGTATCCAGGTCCAACGTCAGGTGGCGAAAATCTACGACGACCGCCGCAAAATGGCGGGTGGTGCCTATCCAATTAATTGGGGTATGGCGGAAACCCTGGCCTATGCGACATTACTCAAGCAGGGCTACCGCGTCCGGCTGACCGGGCAGGATGTGGGGCGGGGAACGTTTTCCCATCGCCACGCGGTGGTTCACAACCAGAAAAACGGTGAGACCTACCTGCCGCTGCAAAATATCAGTCCCGACCAGCCGCCGTTCGATATCTACGATTCACTGCTGTCCGAGGAAGCGGTATTGGCGTTTGAATACGGCTACGCCACCACCACCCCCAACGCGCTGGTGATCTGGGAAGCCCAGTTCGGCGATTTTGCCAACGGCGCCCAGGTGGTGATCGACCAGTTTATTACCAGTGGTGAGCACAAGTGGCAGCGCCTGTGCGGGTTGACCATGTTGCTGCCTCACGGTTACGAGGGGCAGGGGCCGGAACACTCATCGGCGCGCCTGGAGCGGTTTATGCAATTGTGCGCCGAGCACAATATCCAGGTTTGCATTCCAACGACTCCGGCGCAGGTTTACCATATGTTTCGCCGCCAGGCAATTCGGCCGATGCGCCGCCCGCTGGTGGTGATGAGCCCGAAGTGGATCCTGCGGCACAAGCTGGCCACGTCTTCCCTGGAAGAGCTGGCGAACGGCCAATTCCAGACCGTGATCGGCGATTCGACGGTCGATCCGCAGGACGTCAAGCGCGTGGTACTGTGCAGCGGCAAGGTTTACTACCACCTGTTCGAAGCGCGCGAGGAGCGTGGGCAAAAAGACGTGGCGTTGATACGGATCGAACAACTGTATCCGTTCCCCGAAGAAAACCTGCGCCTGGCATTGAACCCGTTCGAGGACGTAACCGACGTTGTCTGGTGTCAGGAAGAGCCGATGAACCAGGGCGCCTGGCATTCCAGCCAGCACAGAATGCGCCGGGTGCTCGACAGGGTTAATGTGGACATGTACTTGCGTTATGCTGGGCGTCCGGAGTCGTCGTCGCCGGCGGCCGGATACATGTCGACTCATCTTGAGGAACAGAAAAAGTTCGTCGATGCCGCGCTGGATACCAGCGTCTGATTTTTTCGCCGGGTTCACTGCATGCCGTTTGCTAGGGCCTGTTAACACTAATTGAATTGTCCCTGTTGTGGCTGAAAAGGCGCCATCAAGGCGCGAAGAGAGAAGTTTAGTAAATCTAAATGAACGATGAGCAAAGCTTACCGCTCCTACTCACGCTCCTCGCCTATATCCGTATAGGCGACACAGAGTGGCGCCTTTTCAGCCGCAACCCGAAGGGCCGGGGTCATTTTTTCGCCCAGCGGCGTTATCGGTCGCTCATTTGGAGCAACCAAACCACGCTCCCTCTGCCTTGCTGGACAAAAAAATGACCTCCGGCAGGGATAATTCAATTAGTGTTAACAGGCCCTAAACGGGTAGTATTATTTTTTGTTTTGCAACCCCCAAATTTTTTATTGAGCCTTAAACAAAGGACACAACTGGAATGGCCACAGAAATAAAAGCACCGACTTTTCCCGAATCCGTTCAGGAAGGCACCATCGCCACCTGGCACAAAAAGCCGGGCGAGGCAGTGTCGCGAGATGAACTGATAGTCGATATCGAAACAGACAAAGTGATGCAGGAAGTCGTTGCGCCGGCGGACGGTGTCATCAAGGAGATCAAGAAGGGCGAAGGTGAAACGGTACTGAGTAACGAGGTGATTGGCCTGTTCGAAGAGGGCGCGGCGGGGGCTGCTCCGTCATCCGAATCGCAACCGGCTTCCACGGAAACCCATGCCCCGGCAACCGAAGAGGACGGCGAGAGTCTCGTGAATCCGGCAGCGAAAAAAATGGCTGAGGAAAAAGGTGTGGATCTGGCCAAAATCAGCGGTACCGGCAAAGGCGGTCGTATTACCAAGGAGGATGTCAGCAATTTCCTGAAGAACCCACCCGCACAGGCAGCCGAAAAAAGTTCTCCGGCGCCTGCCGCAACTTCCACCGCCGCCCCGGCTCCGAAAGTGTCCGCGCCAAAACCGGCACCGGTTATCGAAGCGACCGGCGACCGGGTGGAGAAACGCGTGCCCATGACCCGTCTGCGCGCACGCATCGCGGAAAGGCTGCTGGAAGCGACCAACACCACCGCCATGCTGACCACTTTCAACGAGGTCAATATGGCACCCGTAATGGCATTGCGCAGCAAGTACAAGGACCAGTTTGAAAAAACCCACAACGGCACCCGCCTGGGTTTCATGGGCTTTTTCGTCAAGGCCTCGGTTGAAGCATTACGCCGTTTCCCGGCCGTGAACGCGTCCATCGACGGTAACGATATCGTGTATCATGGCTACCAGGACATCGGCGTGGCGGTTTCCACCGACAAGGGGCTGGTGGTGCCGGTGTTGCGAAACGCGGAAAACATGAGCCTGGCCGAAGTGGAAAATGGTATTCGCGATTTTGGTGTGCGCGCCCGCGACGGTAAAATCGGCATTGAGGAAATGACCGGTGGCACCTTTACCATCACCAATGGTGGTGTCTTCGGGTCATTGATGTCCACTCCTATTTTGAACCCGCCGCAGGCGGCGATTCTGGGAATGCACAAAATCCAGGAGCGTCCGATGGCTGTCGACGGTGAAGTGAAAGTTCTCCCGATGATGTATCTGGCGCTGTCATATGATCACCGGATTATTGATGGTAAGGACGCCGTGCAATTTCTGGTAGCCATTAAGGATATGATTGAAGATCCTGCACGTATTTTGTTGGAACTGTAATCATTCTTTTTTACAACCTAAGTAACTTTTACTGAATTTTGTCCAGTGACAGGCTGCCGAGCGGCTTTACCTTCCTCCGTCGAAACGAGAAGGGCCTGTCACACGTTCGAGACAATTAAGTCATTTTCTTTAGTCGATCTATTTAATCGCATTAAATTTTGGGGTTTTAACCTATGTCTGACAAATACGACGTTATTGTTATCGGTTCCGGTCCAGCGGGTTATGTGGCGGCAATTCGCGCGGCCCAACTGGGTCTGAAAACCGCGTGTATTGAAAAATGGAAAGACAAGGACGGCAAAATCGTCAACGGCGGAACCTGTCTGAATGTCGGTTGTATTCCCTCCAAGGCGCTGCTCGACAGCTCCTATAAATTTCACGAGGCGAAGGATTCCCTCGGTGTTCACGGCATCGCCACCGGCAATGTAAAGATTGATGTGCCGGCGATGATCGCGCGCAAAAACAAGGTCGTAAAGCAAATGGCTGGCGGTATAACGGGCCTTTTCCAGGCCAATAAGGTGACGAATCTTTTCGGCACCGGCAAGTTGCTGGCAGGCCACAAAGTACTGTTTACCGATAAGGACGGCAAGGAGCAGGTACTCGAAACCGACAACGTCATTCTGGCTTCCGGTTCCGTGCCGGTAAATATCTCTGTGGCGCCTGTCGACAACGACGTGATCGTCGACTCCACCGGCGCACTGGAGTTCCAGGAGGTGCCCAAGCGTCTCGGCGTGATCGGTGCCGGCGTGATCGGCCTGGAATTGGGCAGCGTGTGGAATCGCCTCGGCAGCCAGGTTGTGTTGCTGGAAGCGATGGAATCCTTCCTCGCGGTTATGGATCAGCAGATTGCGAAGGAAGCCAAAAAAATTCTCACCAAGCAGGGCCTGGATATTCGCCTGGGCTGCCGCGTTACCGGCAGCAAGGTAAAAGGCTCCGGCAAGAAAAAAGAAGTGGAAGTCACTTTCACTGATAAAGATGGCAATGAGCAAAAGGAAACTTTCGACAAACTGATCGTGTGCGTCGGCCGCCGGCCGTTTACCGATGGTTTGCTGGCGGAAGACAGCGGCGTAAAGCTGGATGAACGCGGTTCCATTTATGTTAATGACCTGTGCTCCACCAGCGCCCCTGGCGTATGGGCTGTCGGTGATGTTGTGCGCGGTCCGATGCTGGCGCACAAAGGGTCCGAGGAAGGCGTAATGGTGGCCGAACGTATCGCCGGGCAAAAAACTGTTATGAATTACGACGTTATTCCCAACGTGATTTATACCCACCCGGAAATCGCCTCCGTCGGTCGCACGGAAGAACAGTTAAAAGCGGATGGCGAGCCCTACAATGTCGGTACCTTTCCATTTCTCGCCATCGGTCGCGCCGTGGCGGCGAACGAAGCCGAGGGCATGGTAAAAATGATTGCGCATGCGGAGACGGATCGCGTTCTGGGCTGTCATATTGTGGGGCCGATGGCATCCGACCTGGTACAACAGGTGGCTATTGCGATGGAATTTGGTTCCAGCGCGGAAGATATCGGCATGACTATTTTCGGTCATCCAACCTTTTCGGAAGCGGTGAAGGAAGCCGCGCTGGCTGTTCATGGCCATGCGATTCATATGCCCAACCGCAAACGCAAGTAAGAAATTTTTCCGGCCATCAGCCTCGGTTGTGTGGCCATTTATTTTTAATGAAAAAATGAATGGATAATTGTTATGAACCTACACGAGTACCAGGGCAAGCAGCTTTTTGCTGAATACGGTTTGCCCGTATCGAAAGGGGTTGCCGCGGAAACACCGGCCGAAGCCGTCGCCGCCGCTAATACGATTGGTGGCAACAAATGGGTGGTGAAAGCCCAGGTGCACGCCGGTGGGCGTGGAAAAGCGGGTGGCGTCAAACTGGTTTCGTCCAAATCCGAAATTGAGGAATTTGCACAAAAGTGGTTGGGCAATAACCTTGTGACGTACCAGACCGACGCCAACGGGCAACCGGTCAGTCGTATCCTGGTGGAAGAGTGCACCGATATCGACAAAGAGCTTTATCTCGGCGCGGTAGTGGACCGTTCAACGCGCCGAATCGTTTTCATGGCTTCCACTGAAGGCGGTGTTGAAATTGAAAAAGTGGCTCATGAAACGCCGGAGAAAATACTGAAGGCGGTGATCGATCCACTGACCGGCGCGCAGCCTTACCAGGCCCGCGAAATCGCTTTCAAGCTGGGTTTGTCAGGCGTTCAAATCAAGCAATTCACGCAGATATTCCTGGCGCTGGCAAAGATGTTCGAGGAGTGCGATTTGTCCCTGCTCGAAATCAACCCGCTGGTGATTACCACGCAAGGTAACCTGCATTGCCTGGATGCCAAAATCAACATCGACGGCAATGCTTTGTATCGCCAGCCGAAGTTGAAAGAGATGCACGATCCTTCGCAGGAAGACGAGCGCGAGGCGCACGCGGCGAAGTGGGAGCTGAATTACGTTGCGCTCGACGGCAACATCGGTTGCATGGTTAACGGTGCCGGTCTGGCAATGGGCACCATGGATATCGTTAAACTGCACGGCGGCAAGCCCGCCAACTTCCTCGATGTGGGCGGCGGTGCAACCAAGGAGCGTGTGGTGGAAGCCTTTAAAATTATTCTCTCCGATGAAAACGTCAAAGCGGTGTTGATCAATATTTTTGGCGGCATCGTGCGTTGCGATTTGATTGCCGAGGGTGTGATCGGCGCGGTTGCCGAAGTGGGCGTGAAGGTGCCGGTGGTATGCCGGCTCGAAGGCAACAACGCGGAGCTGGGAGCCAAGGTGCTGGCGGACAGCGGACTGAATATTATCGCGGCAAGCAGTCTGACAGACGCTGCCGAGAAAGTGGTTAAAGCAGCCGGGGGGCAGTAATGAGCATATTAATCGACAAGAACACCAAGGTTCTTTGCCAGGGCTTCACCGGTTCCCAGGGAACGTTCCATTCCGAGCAGGCCATCGAATACGGCACGAAAATAGTCGGCGGTGTCACGCCGGGCAAGGGTGGCCAGAAGCATTTGAACCTGCCGGTATTTGACACCATGAGCGAAGCCGTTGCCGAAACCGGCGCGGACGCTTCCGTTATTTATGTTCCGGCGCCGTTTTGCAAGGACTCCATTCTGGAGGCAGCCCACAGCGGTGTGAAATTGATTGTCTGCATCACCGAAGGTATTCCGACAATCGATATGCTTTACGCAAAAGTAAAATGCGATGAACTGGGCGTGCGACTTATCGGGCCGAACTGCCCTGGTGTGATAACACCCGGCGAGTGTAAAATCGGCATCATGCCGGGCCACATTCACAAGCCGGGCAGGGTCGGCATTGTTTCCCGCTCCGGTACCCTGACATACGAAGCGGTAAAACAAACCACGGATCATGGCTTCGGCCAATCCACCTGCGTCGGTATTGGCGGCGACCCGATTCCCGGTTCCAACTTTATCGATATTCTGGAAATGTTCCAGAACGATGACAAAACCGAAGCCATCGTCATGATCGGTGAAATTGGCGGTACGGCGGAAGAGGAAGCGGCGGCGTATATCAAGCAAAACGTCACCAAGCCGGTTGTTTCGTATATCGCCGGTGTTACCGCGCCTCCCGGCAAACGCATGGGTCACGCGGGCGCCATTATCGCCGGTGGCAAAGGCACGGCGGACGAAAAATTCGCGGCATTGGAAGATGCCGGCGTAAAAACCGTTCGCAGCCTGGCCGAAATTGGCAATGGCCTGAAAGAAGTTACCGGCTGGTAATCGATGCTGCAGGGTGGGTAAGCGAAGTGTCGGACCATCGTTTATCCGCCCTACAAGGTATTGTTTTTTTGCGAATCACCAAAATATTAATTTTAATTCTTCCTTTCCTTTTCAGCCTTACGTGTATTTCCGCTTCGGCACAAACGGAAATTACCAACCGGGCTGAGTCCGTTTACTCCCGGTTTCACGAATCCATCGTCCAGATACGCATAGTCGAAATTCATTCCGGCAGTCAGTCCTCGCTCGGCACCGGCTTTTTTATCGGTGGCGGTAACTTATTGGCAACCAATTATCATGTGGTGTCCAGCGTTGCCATGAAGCCGGAAAAATACAAAGTGGAAATTGAATACCAGGGAGAAAAACACAACCTGGAATTATTGGCTGTCGACGCCGTTAACGATCTGGCGGTACTGAGATCTCCCGTCAGGGGAGATCCGCTGGTGCTGGCCGGGCGACCGCCGGGAAAAGGCAGTACTTTGTATTCCATCGGCAACCCTTTTGACCTGGGAATGACGCTGGTGGAGGGCAATTACAACGGATTGGTGGCGGACCGCTTCTTTGATCAGATTCATTTTTCCGGCGCGATCAATTCCGGCATGAGCGGTGGGCCGACTTTATCTGAATCCGGCGAAGTGATTGGTGTTAACGTCGCTTCAGCGGGTAACCAGGTGGGCTTTCTGGTACCGGTGCAATTTCTGCGCGAACTGGTGGAGAAGGTCGGTGAAAACAATTTCAAGCCTGTGGACCTGCATAAAGATATCCGCAACCAGGTAAATTTAGCTACCACATTCATGATCAACGAGCTTTTATCGCGTGAGTGGCCGAAGGAGTCTATCGGCAACGCGCAGGTAATCGGCCAGATCCACAACGCGGTGGAATGCTGGGGTGAGAGCGACGATGATGAGGAATACCACATCAACCAGATTTCCAAGGGGTGTAAAAACCAGGAGATTATTTACCTGGACCACACATTCTTCACCGGATTTATCGAGTACGAGTTCCAATACGTTAAAGCGGACGACTGGCCCGCGTCGGCACTGTATCGCCGCCTCTCGTCCCAGCTTGGGAGTGCGCAGCCGGGTAATTCCGGTGACAAGGATTATGTCGGCAATTTTGAATGTACCGATAACACGGTGGCTGGCAAGGAAAATTCGGTGGTGTTCAAGGCTGCCTATTGCGTGAGAGCCTATAAAAAATTTCACGAACTGTACGATGTGCTGTATATCTCCGCCAGTATCGACAAAACGGATGAATCGTTTATTACTCATTTCACCTTGTCGGGCGTTTCTCGGGAGAACGCTCAGGCTTTTCTTGCCAAATTTATCCGTGAGACGGCCTGGCAATGATTATTGAAAAAGTAAACCGGGCAGGGGCGGTGATGGATCACTATCAGTTCGACGGTCGGTCGGTGCGCATCGGCCGCGCCTATGACAACGACCTGATATTACACGATCCTTACGTGGAAGCGCGCCACGTCCTGCTGGTTTACGATCCGGAGCAGGAGCTTTTTCATTTTCACGACCTGGAAACGGTCAATGGAACCCAGGTTATTCGCGACCAAAACAATAATCGCGAGGCGCTCGACGGCGTGCTTTATTCCGGTGACAGTATCAGTATCGGAAAAACCCTGCTGAAGGTGCGTTCCCGTATTCACGAAGTGCCGCCGGCGCTGCCGATTTCTTTTTGGGATAAGTTTTTGTCCCTCACTGGTTCCTGGTCCGTGGTAATTCTTGCCGGTTTGCTGGTGGTGTTGCTGGAAGTATTGCACCAGTATCTTTCCGATCCGCGCATGGAAAAAATTAACGGCAAAATTTTCAGTTCCGCCAACGAGCTTTTTATCGTCGGTGTCTATGCCGCTTTTTGGTCCATGATTGCGCGGGTTCAACGGCATGAATCCCGTACCCTTGTTCATGCGGGCATCGGTGCGTGGTTGCTCGTAGCGTTGAGCGCGCTGGAGTTGTTACAACCGGTGCTTGTATACAACTTTAACTTGTTTACTCATCAGGCCCTGGTGAAGGCAGCCATCGCCGCCACGTTTGTTTTTCTGGCAGGCTTTGCATCACTCTATCTGGCGACCGATCTAAAGTTGGCAAAACGCTCGTTGATTGCGTTTATCGTGCCGGCGGGATTGCTGCTGACACAACTGGTAAATTACTTTCAGCGTCCCGAATTTGTGCCCTGGCCCACTTACGATCACGTTATTGTCTCACCCGCCTGGCAGTGGAAGTCGCCGATCGAGGAGTACCGGTTTATAGAAAACAGCGCGGGACTTTATGGAGAGGCGCTGGAAAACCTGGAGGAAGAGGCCGGGGAAGCCTATCCGGAGCCAGCGGAAACAATCGATCGGGAGTAGTTGTCCAAAATTTAATGGAAACGCGCGCCGCTGGTTTTACAAACAGCACGCCGACGAGTAGAATTTGCGGCCCCTGGCGCCACATTATCGCTGGCTCCGAGTCAGCGCCGACTCCGAGCCAGGCCCTAAATTACCCATCTATCGCGGGGCTGTTTAAAGCCCGAAATTTTCCAAACAGAGGAAGGTTCAGATGTCGCAGAAGGTTTCTGATTTCGTTAAGCCCGGTGTTGCTACCGGCGACGATGTGCAAAAAATATTTGAAATAGCCAAAGCCAACAGCTTTGCGCTGCCGGCGGTAAACTGCGTGGGCAGTGATTCCGTCAACGCTGTGCTCGAGGCTGCCGCCAATGCGCAGTCTCCGGTTGTTATCCAGTTTTCCAATGGCGGCGCCGCGTTTTATTCTGGCAAGGGCTTGAAGCTGGAAGGACAGAAGTCGCAGATTATAGGCGCAATTGCCGGCGCGCAACACGTTCATGCCGTGGCTGCCGCCTATGGCGTTCCTGTCATCCTGCATACCGATCACGCGGCGAAAAAACTGTTGCCGTGGATCGACGGGCTGCTGGACGCGGGTGAAAAGCATTTTGAACAAACCGGCAAACCGCTGTTCTCGTCGCATATGATCGACCTGTCGGAAGAAAGCCTCGAAGAGAATATTGAAACATGTGCCCGTTACCTGGAGCGCATGACCAAAATGAACATGACGCTGGAGATCGAACTGGGCTGCACTGGTGGTGAAGAGGATGGCGTTGACAATACCGGCCTGGATAACTCCATGCTGTACACCCAGCCGGAAGACGTTGCCTACGCTTACGAAAAGCTTAACGCCGTCAGCCCTCGCTTTACCATCGCGGCTTCATTCGGCAACGTGCACGGCGTCTACAAGCCGGGTAACGTCAAGCTCACCCCGAAGATCCTGGCCAATTCCCAGCAGTTCTGCAGCGAAAAATTCGGCCTGCAGAACAATCACCTGAATTTCGTGTTCCACGGTGGCTCCGGCTCCTCGGCCGCGGAAATTGAAGAGGCTATCGGCTATGGCGTCGTGAAGATGAATATCGACACCGACACCCAGTGGGCCACCTGGTGCGGTATTCGCGATTACTACGAGTCGCACAAAGGCTACCTGCAAAGCCAGATCGGCAACCCGGACGGAGAGGACAAGCCCAACAAGAAGTACTATGATCCCCGCGTATGGTTGCGCAAAGGCCAGGAGGCCATGATCAAGCGCCTGGAGCAGGCGTTCAAGGAGCTCAACGCTTCCAATTCCCTTTAATGTCAATCCTCTTTAAATAAGAAACCCCGCCTTGGGCGGGGTTTCTTTTATCTGTGTACCTTTGAGCGGATGGGGGAGAGTTATCCCATGTAAATTTCGCCGTCATGCAGGGTATCCAGCGGGATCTTCAGATTCGGATCGCCGAAATTGACGCCCATGTTGAGCGCACTGATAAGGGCCATGTTATTGCGGGGAACCCCGCGCACATGGTGAGCCACTTCCTCCAGGGGAACGCTCGACATCAGCCCGCGCTGCACGGTAACCATGCGTCCGTACTGCTTGGAAGCCATCAGTGACGCGGCGTAGCAGCCCACGTTGGTGGCAAATATGCGATCGTAGGGCGAGGTTGTTCCTCCGCGCTGGATGTGACCCAGAATAGTGGTGCGGATCTCGGACTCAATTCGCTGTTCAAGCTGTTTTTGCAGGAACATGCCGATGCCGCCCAGGCGAATGGGGTCTGGGCTGCCCTGGATGGCCGATTGCTTAATTATTGCATCGCCATCCACCGGTCGGGCGCCTTCCGCGACCACGATAATGCTGAATTTCTGTTTTTTCGCCCGCTCTTCGATAGCCCTGATCACTTCGTCCAGGTGGTAGGGAAACTCGGGTAGCAGAACAATATCCGCGCCGCTGGCGACGCCGGAATACAGGGCGATCCAGCCGGCATAGCGGCCCATGGTTTCCAGGATCATCACCCGCTTGTGGCTCTGGCCGGTGGTCTGCAGGCGGTCGATGGCTTCGGTGGCAACATTGACCGCGGTGTCAAAACCGAAGGTGCGCTCGGTACTGACCAGGTCATTGTCGATGGTTTTTGGCACGCCGACGAAATTCATTCCCAGTTTTGACATTTCGTAGCAGATAGTCATGGAACCGTCACCGCCCATGGAGATAATGCCGTCCAGGCCGAGTTCGTGGTAGTAGTCCGCCACCTGCCGGGAAACATCCTTGCCTTTGTAGTCAAACGGTGACGCGCGGTTGGTGGTGCCGATAATGGTTCCGCCCTTGTGGAGAATGCCGCTCACGTCTTTGTAGCTTAGTGGCACCGTTCGGCGTTCGATAAGGCCCAAAAATCCCTCTTCGATGCCTATGATTTCAGCGTCGTATTCATTAATCAACGCTTTGGCGGCGCCGCGAATAGCCGCATTCAAGCCGGGGCAATCACCGCCCCCGGTAAGAATTCCAACACGCATAAAAGGCTCCTGGTAGTGTTCTTCTCGGTTTTATGTTTTTAGTAGTGTAGTGTTTTCAGATGTACGGATTTCTCCCGGGGCGCAATGATACACGTTTTCAACGCTGACGACGCCCCCTGTGCCGGCGTTAGTGAAAGAATTTACCGCTCTTTGGCCCGGATGTTTAATTAATTCGCGTTATGCCGGATGGTGGCGGGTTGATTAACACGAAGCTGGTAGCCATATCTGTCAAAACCGCACCTTTTTGCAGCGAAAAACCTGCATTTTAAATCTGCGGACTTTGTTAACATCGTAGGCATTTTATCGACGTAGTATTGTTGTAGCTTAAAGTTAAGTTAACCATAAGAGGAGAGCATAAATGAAATTGCCCCGAGCACTGTTATTGGTCACGGTCCTTACCTCGCTGGCGGCCTGTACCTGGGTTAAAACATCGGAGGAAGCCAAGTCCGTGGCGCTGGTGAAGCCTTCCATCGCGCAGCAGTGTGAAAAGCTGGGTTCAACCACCTCCAAGGTAACCGACAACATCGGGCCGATCCCGCGCAGTGAAAACAAGGTGCAGGACGAACTTATCGATCTGGCAAGAAATGAAGCGGCACTGATTGGTGGGGATACGATTGTTGCGGAAAGTGCGGCGGCTGATGGCGTACAACGCTTCTCCATCTACCGGTGTGGTGCCCGGTAATCTGCCTGGTACCTTGAAATCACACAGCCAAGCCCCATTTAGCCTCACAACGCTCGGAATCTGCCGATTAAACCGGCTGGGACTTATTCGGAGATTCCCCTGAAAGTTTGCGTCCCCACCGTTCAAAGTGTAAACAGGAGAAATAATAATGACCGTTGAGGCTGGCAAAGAAACCCGCGGGTTCGAGACCGAAGCAAAACAATTGCTTCACCTGATGATTCACTCCTTGTATTCCAACAAGGAAATATTCCTGCGGGAACTGATTTCCAATGCATCGGATGCTGCCGATAAGCTGCGTTTCGAGGCCCTGCACAAGCCGGAGCTTTACGAGGGCGATCCCGACCTGAAGATTCGCGTCAGTTATGACAAGGACGCCAACACCGTTACTGTTTCCGATAACGGTATCGGGATGAGTCGTGAAGAAGTCATCGAAAATCTCGGTACCATTGCCAAGTCAGGCACTGCGCAGTTTCTGGCAAACCTGACGGGCGATGAGAAAAAGGATTCACATCTGATCGGCCAGTTTGGCGTCGGCTTTTATTCTGCATTTATCGTGGCGGAAAAAGTGGAAGTGCTGACACGCCGCGCCGGAACGTCCGCTTCGGAAGGCGTACTGTGGGAAAGTCACGGCGAAGCCGAGTATTCTGTCGAGCACGCCGAAAAAGCCGCGCACGGTACGACGATAATTCTGCACCTGAAAAAAGACCAGAAGGAATTTGCCGACGGCTGGCGATTGCGTTCGATTATCAAGAAATACTCCGACCATATATCCATTCCCATCGTGATGGAGAAGGAATCCTACGGCGAGGAAAAGGATAAGGATAAAGAGCCGGAAGATGAAACGGTTAACACCGCGACAGCGTTGTGGACCCGGCCGCGAAATGATATTTCGGATGAAGAATACAAAGAATTTTACAAACACGTCAGTCACGACTTCAGTGAGCCATTGGCGTGGAGCCACAATCGCGTCGAGGGCAAACTTGATTACACCAGCTTACTGTATTTGCCGGCGCGGGCACCATATGATCTGTACAACCGCGACACATCGAGAGGTGTAAAACTCTATGTGCAGCGCACTTTTATCATGGACGACGCCGAGCAATTCCTGCCGCTGTACCTGCGTTTCATTAAAGGCGTGGTGGATTCCAATGATTTATCATTGAATGTTTCGCGCGAAATTTTGCAAAAGGATCCGAACATTGACAACATGCGTTCCGCGTTGACCAAACGCGTGCTGGACATGCTGGAAAAAATGGCAAAGAAAGAGCCGGAAAAATACGCTTCTTTCTGGAAGGAGTTTGGCGAGGTATTGAAAGAGGGACCGGCTGAGGACTACGGCAACAAGGAAAAAATTGCCAAGCTGTTGCGCTTTTCCACCACCAACACCGACAAGCCGGAACAGGATCAGTCGCTGGATCAGTATATTGAGCGGATGAAGGAGGGGCAGGAAAAAATTTATTACATCGTGGCGGAAAATTTCAATACCGCCAAAAACAGTCCGCACCTGGAAGTATTCCGCAAAAAAGGTATCGAAGTGTTGCTTCTGTTCAACCGCGTTGACGAATGGTTGATGGGGCATATGATGGAATATGACAGCAAGCAGTTCCAGGATGTCGGCAAGGGCGAACTGGATCTGGGCAAACTCGATACCGAGGAAGAAAAGCAGGAAAAGGAAAAAGTCGAGAAAGAATTCGAGCCTTTTGTGAAACGGATGAAAGAAGTATTGGGCGACGATGTGGATGAAGTGCGTGTCACCCATCGTCTCACGGATTCGCCGGCGTGCCTGGTGGTGGGAGAGCACGATATGGGAGCGCAAATGCGACGCATACTTAAATCGGCCGGTCAGGCATTGCCGGAAAGCAAGCCCAATATCGAAATCAACCCATCGCATCCGTTGATTGCAAAAATGGACAAAGAGGCCGATGAAGATCGGTTTGCCGACCTGGCGAAAGTGGTTTTCGATCAGGCCAGCCTGGCGGAAGGTGGCAACCTGAAAGACCCGGCGGCCTACGTCAACCGGCTCAACAAGTTGTTGCTGGAATTGAACGGCTAGTTCGTTCAGGGCCTGGCGCCAGGCCAGCTTTATCTTGTAACGCGGGTACGCTAGAGTGACCCGCGTATTTTTGTTTTTAGAGCCTGTCTTATCTACAACCCGGACCAGGAAACTATCTTAGCTTATGAAGGATACACTGACGGTATCGGTATCGGTATCGGTATTGGGTGGCGGTAGTTTCGGCACCGCACTTGCCAATATCATCTCGGCCAACGGCCATGAAACCTTGCTCTGGATGCGCGACCGGGAGCGGGCGGCGGAAAGCCAGCGGAAACGCGGAAACCCCGACTACCTGCCGGGCATCAAACTGCACGAAAACCTGACGGTGACTTCTGACCTGCCTGGCTGCGTGAATCGCAGCGACCTGGTTGTTATATCCGTTCCCAGTGAGTCGTTCCGCGAAGTAACGCGCCTGATGGCGCCCCACCTTGCCCCCGATGCCATTGTAATCAGCACCACCAAGGGTATTGAGGCGGATGGATTCCACCTGATGAGTCAGATTCTGGAAGAGGAACTCGACAATGTGCGCATTGCGGTATTGAGCGGACCCAACTTTGCCGCTGAAATCGTCCGGAACCAGTTTACCGGCAGCGTCATCGCCAGCGAAGACGACGAGGTTGCCCACTGCGTACAGCGGGTCTTTTCTTCCTCAACTTTCCGTGTTTATCGCAATCGGGACCGTTACGGCGTCGAATTGGGCGGCGCGCTGAAAAATATCTACGCCATCGTCACCGGCATGGCCGCTTCGTTGGGGTGCGGGCATAACACCATGGCCATGCTGCTCACCCGCAGCCTGGCGGAAATGGGTCGTTTCGCCCGCGAACTCGGCGCCAATCCCACCACCTTTCTCGGTTTGGCCGGTGTGGGCGACCTGGTGCTGACATGTACCTCCGACCTCAGCCGCAACTACCGTATCGGCCAGGCAATAGGGCAGGGTAAGTCGCTGGAAGAGGCGATCAAGGAAATAGGCCAGGTGGCCGAGGGGATCAACACCCTCAAAATCGTCAAACGCAAGGCGGACGAACTGGAAGTCTATATGCCCCTGGTTTCCGGCCTATATAGCGTATTGTTCGAGGGCCGGGATATACTTACCGTGGTTAACGGTTTGATGACCGGTGAAATGAGTAGCGACGTCGACCTACAGGGGGGAGTGTGATGGATGAGCAACTGAAATCCAATTTGACATCCGGTAGACACTGGATGCGTTTGATCTACATGATCCTGTTTGCCGTATTTTTACAGGTGGCTTCCGTTGTCATGACGGTGCTGGTGGTGGTGCAGTTTCTGTTTGCCCTGATTACCGGAGCCGACAATATCAATTTACGAAAATTCGGCGATTCATTATCAATTTATATCTTTTCGGTGCTGCAGTTTTTGATATACAACAGCGAGGAAAAACCCTTTCCCTTCGCGGACTGGCCGGAATCCAGCGTTAAAACGGAAATAGCGCCGGCAGCCGGCCCGGTAGAAACCGTTGAGCTAACCCCGGTGAAACCCAAAACGCGCACTCGGAAACAAACGGAGAAAAAGGAAGAGCTCGCGGAGGAGAATGTCACGGAGGAGAATGTGAAGGACAGCGAGGATGACCAAAAGGACCAGCATCCGGTAGTCTGAAGCCGCTCGTGTCGAACGATAATGTCGATAATAAAAAAGAAGCGGAGTCAGCCATGCAAATATTTGTACTGCGCCACGGCCACGCGGAGGCCGATGCGCCCACGGACAGGCAACGGCCCCTGTCGTGGGAAGGTGTTCACGAGGTAAAAACCATCGTTTCCCGCTGCGCCGGCGAGCTGGAAAAAGTCCAGCGGGTATATGTGAGCCCCTATTTAAGGGCGCAGCAGACTTTCCACGCCGCCCGGGAAATCCTGCCCACGCTGAATAAGCAGGATCTCGATATCATTGTGCCCGGCGGCAACGCCCAGGCTGTTATCGATTTCCTGGTTGATCTTCAAACAAACGAACATATCGAATCCGTCCTGCTGATTACTCATCAACCTTTTGCCGGCACGTTTGTCGATAAGCTGTGTGGCCTGGAAACCGGTACCTATCGAATCGGAACTGCCGGGCTTGCGGCAATCGACGCCGATCCCGTAGCCGCGGGACTGGGAGTTTTGCGCTGGCTAAAACATCCGTGATATTTTCCCCTCTCCAAAAGCTGTATTTTTTCGGGTGAAGTTGTGACGCCAAAAGACTGTGAGTTCCATCTGAACGGCATGACCCTGCGCGGTCGCCGCTGGGGAGACGAAGGGGGCATGTCGGTGCTGGCCCTGCACGGTTGGCTGGATAATTGCGCAAGCTTCGACTTTCTTGTGCCGCTGATGCTTGCCCCGGACCCCAAAAAGTACGATATCGTGGCGCTGGATCTGGCGGGCCACGGCCTCAGCGACCGTCGGTCGGGAATGTCGGCTTACAATATCTGGCAGGATATCATCGAACTGTTGCTGGTGACCGAACAACTGGGCTGGACCGAGTTTGCCCTGATGGGCCACTCGAGGGGGGCGATGATCTCAATGTTGTTCGCCGCCACCTATCCGGAAAAAATCACTCACCTGGCGGCCATCGAAGGTCTATTGCCGGGAACCGCCACGGAGGAGCAGGCGCCGGCGCAACTGCGTATGGCGCTGGAGGGGATCAGGTCCTCATTTCACAAGCCGTCCAATTACCATGCGTCCCTTGACGCCGCGGTCAAGGCGAGGGAGCGGGGTTTTATGCCGCTGATCCATCCGGATGCGCTCGCGCTGGCGAAGCGAGCGGTACGGCAGAGTGAAAAAGGTTTTTACTGGTGTTACGACCCCAAACTGCTGGCGCCTTCCGAAATCAAACTGACGCCGGGGCAGGTTAAGGCGTTCGTTGACGAATTTCATAAGCAGTATCCGGACCCGGCTCCGCCCGGCCAAAAACCTGTCGCCGTTTTTATTGTCGGTAACACGGGCATTCTGGACTGGTTTTCCGACTCCATTGAAACGCTGAAGAATTACCCTGGAATAAAAGTGGAGCACCTCGAGGGAGGGCATCATTTACATATGTCGGTTGGCGCCAGTGCGGTGTCTCAAGTAATTTTGGATTATTTTCAACCATGACCAACCGAATAGCCTCGTTTGTGTTTTTTTTGCTGGTCGCATCCCGGGCCGGCGGACAGCCGGTGGAAAATCTATTTCCCGACAGCCGGACCGTCTACTCATCCCGTTCGGAACATGCGGATTATCGGCTTGCGCTGGGGCCCCTGCAAAAAAACAACGGCATCTGGCAAGCCGGGCGGGAAGAAAAAATTACCGCGACACTTCACCGCCGCACTATTGAAGTAAACGATATCTTCAGTCGGCGCGAAGTGGCCAATACCATTGCCAACTACTTTTCGTCCCCGCGGGGCCGTTTGCTGTATTCCTGTGCCGGGCTTGACTGCGGTAGCAGCGCCGCCTGGGCTAACGAGATTTTCGGTATCAAACAGCTCTACGGTCTCGATCGCTACCAACATTATTGGGTTTGGGAGTTGGATGGTGAATCAGGCAGTAATATAGCGGTGGCATACGCCGTGCAGCGTGGAAACAAACGTATCTACGCGCAGATTGATATGCTGGAATTGCACGCGGGGCGCGGGAAATCCATTGTCTCAAGTCCGGAGGCGATTCTGGCGGAACTGGAGACAAAAAAGTATTTCGTTTTTCCGGGAATGGATCTTATCGGAGCCGAGCCGGTTTTCGAGGATGATCACGTCGAATCCGTTGCTTCGGCAATGGCCCGTAACCCGCGACTGGTGTTGTATATAGTCGGCCACGATTATCAAAGGGGTGATTTAAAGGAACAGCTGGAGCGCTCGAAAAATTACGCCGAAAAATTAAAGGCGCGACTGGTGGAAAGGGGGGTGAAGGTGGAACGTATTGAAAGCCGGGGTGTCGGCCCGCTGGCACCGAGGGGAAAATTTACCAGCGCCAGAATTGAACTGGTGGTCAGGTAGGTTGATGAGGTGACGAATCCCAACAGACTCAGCGCCTTTGTTGGGATTCATTTCATTCAGCCCGCGCGGGGTGAATTGCGAGGGTTTTACTTTAATAATGAAAGAAATTCATTCCGGGTATTCAGGTTGGTCCGGAAATACCCCAGCATTGCGGAAGTCTTCATTGACGAATTCTGCTTTTCCACGCCCCGCATCATCATGCACAGGTGTTTCGCTTCGATAATCACACCGACACCGGCCGCGCCCGTTACCGTCTGGATGGTTTCGGCAATCTGCGAGGTCAGGTTCTCCTGGATCTGCAGGCGTCGCGAATACATATCGACAATACGGGCCACCTTCGACAGGCCCAGCACCTTGCCGGTGGGGATGTAACCCACGTGCGCCTTGCCGATAAACGGCAGCATGTGGTGCTCGCACATGGAGAACAGCTCGATATCTTTCACGATGACCATATCGTGTGAGTCGGAAGGGAACAGGGCATCGTTCACCACTTCCTCCAGCGTCTGTTTGTAGCCGCTGGTCAGGAACTCGTAGGCCGCGGCCGCCCGTTCCGGCGTCTGGACCAGGCCCGGACGGTTCAGGTCTTCACCGACGGATTCAATAATCTTTGCAAACATTTCTTTCATAAAACCACCGAATTGAACTAAAAATTCCTCGCGCTGTTGGACCACGGAGCTATCGAGCCGTTACCGGTGCAAATGGTCCCGAAGCAGCAAAAAAGCGGGTAGAATACCTGCCTTTTAGCCTGTTGCCAAAGCCGATTTGCATTCTGCCCCAGCCGACGAAATTATGATAGAAGATAAAACCGGTCCTGAAACCCTTGCCGAATGGATTGAATGGGCCGCCTCCCGTTTTCAGGCGGCGGGGGTCTTTTTCGGCCACGGTACCGACAATGCCCGGGATGAAGCGGCGGTGCTTGCGCTGCACGCTCTCGGGACGGATTGGACAGCGCTGGAAGATCTTCTTGAAACCCCATTGCCAGCGGACAAGGAGAAGGTGTTGGCGGCGCTGGTGGAGACCAGGATTTCCCAAAGAGTGCCGGCGGCCTACCTGACCGGTCGGGCCTGGTTTGCCGGTCTTGAATTTATCGTCAATCGCGATGTTCTCGTCCCGCGCTCGCCCATTGCCGAACTGGTGGTCAATGGGTTTCAGCCCTGGCTCGAACAGGCGCCCGGGCGAATCCTGGATTTGTGTACCGGCAGTGGGTGTATCGGCATTGCCTGTGCAACGGCGTTTGACACCGCGGCAGTGGACCTCAGCGATATCTCGCCGGAAGCACTGCATGTGGCACAGATGAACATCGAATTTCACGGTCTCGGT
Organism: uncultured Cellvibrionaceae bacterium; assembly: GCA_964451365.1. GTDB lineage: Bacteria > Pseudomonadota > Gammaproteobacteria > Pseudomonadales > Cellvibrionaceae > CAYVIB01. The sequence goes on along the minus strand of CAYVIB010000011.1, from coordinate 103,823 downwards.
GAACGGGTTCGCGCTATTCGGTCGGACGTGTTCGGGAACATCACCGGCAAATATGATTTAATAGTCTCCAACCCCCCCTATGTCGACGCTCGGGATTTGGCGTCCATGCCCGATGAATACCGCGCTGAGCCGGTATTGGGACTGGCCTCCGGTGCCGATGGCCTCGATATCACGCGAAAAATTCTCGCTGACGCCGGTCGGTTCTTAAACCCAAAGGGGCTTTTGGTTGTGGAAGTGGGGAACAGCTGGGAAGCCCTGGAGCACGCGTACCCCAAAGTGCCTTTCATGTGGCCGGAGTTCGAGTACGGTGGACACGGCGTTTTTGTTTTAACCGCAGAAGAAATAAACCAGAATCAGGAATTTTTTAATGTCAGGTAACACCTTCGGAAAACTATTTACCGTCACCAGTTTTGGCGAAAGCCACGGTCCGGCTTTGGGTTGCATTGTCGACGGATGTCCCCCCGGCATCGAACTGAGTGAAGCGGATATACAAGGGGATCTCGACCGGAGAAAACCCGGCCAGTCCCGTTACACCACGCAGCGAAAGGAGGCCGATGAAATCAAAATTCTTTCCGGTGTTTTCGAAGGCAAAACCACCGGCACACCTATTGGCTTGTTGATTGAAAACACCGACCAGCGTTCAAAAGATTATTCCAAAATCAAAGAGCAGTTTCGCCCCGCACACGCTGATTACACCTACATACAAAAGTACGGTATTCGCGATTACCGCGGTGGTGGCCGTTCATCCGCGCGCGAAACCGCCATGCGGGTCGCGGCCGGCGCGATTGCAAAAAAAGTGTTGCGTGAATTTTGGGGGATTACGGTAAGAGGTTACTTGTCGCAACTGGGGCCGATACAAATCGAACAGGTGGATTGGAACGAGGTGGGCAATAATCCTTTTTTCTGTCCGGACGTAGCTAAAGTAGCGGAAATGGAAAACTACATGCAAGCCCTGAACAAGGAGGGAAATTCCGTCGGTGCAAAAATAACTGTCGTTGCCGGCAATATGCTTCCCGGCCTGGGTGAACCGATATTCGATCGCCTCGATGCCGATCTTGCCCACGCGTTGATGGGTATCAATGCGGTAAAGGGGGTGGAGATAGGAGCGGGGTTTGCCAGCGTTTCGCAAAAGGGAACAGAGCACCGCGACGAAATCACGCCGCAAGGCTTTCTGTCCAATAATGCCGGCGGTGTCTTGGGCGGCATCTCCACGGGGCAGGACCTGATTGCCCATATCGCACTTAAACCGACATCGAGTCTGCGTATTCCCGGTCGCAGTGTCGACATCTACGGTCAGCCGGTTGAAGTAGTTACCACCGGAAGACACGATCCTTGTGTTGGCATCCGGGCAACCCCGATTGCCGAGGCGATGATGGCTTTGGTGTTGCTCGATCACGCGATGCGCCATTATGCGCAGAACGGAAGGGTGGAAAACTCGGTGCCGGTTATTCCGGCTACACCTGAATCCGGTCATTAAAAAGAAGGCTGGAGTCGATTTAACGGCAAAAGGATTTGCGATAAATAATATGATTGTGCCTGTCTGGTCATATTTTTTAATAAAAGGTCAGTCCCTTTTTGGGCACTATCGCCCATGCATACTATCCCTCTAATAACTTTCCACAATAAAACCCTGCTTTAACTCCCGCTTAAAAAATTTTTTCGCATAAACATTACCGGGTAAAAACAGCGTTTTCTTCTTAAGTCGAGAAGGTAATAAAGCTGGTTGTTAATTGAGCAAAATGAGATAACCCAAAATTTGTAAATATAGAAGTTGCGGCTTACGCTGAATATAAGCGTTATAAGAAGTTCCCATAAACAAAAAAATAAGTCTGCTTCGCTAAAGGAGGTCGTATGACTGATCTGATTGATTCCTTGCGTAAGACTGCCCATGCCGGATGCTTTATAGCAGTTCTTTTCCTTTCCCCTGACACCTTCTCCGCCGATCAATGTTCCGCAATCGATTGTGACTGTAAGGCCCTTCCACTGGCATCCTGGCAGGATGTATGTTTCAGTCATCAGGCCGGTATTAAACGAGCCTGCGCTGACAGTACCCACGGACCGCGAGCGGCTTATTGCTCTGTTCATGGGCCGGCGGCCAACCATGTGCCGTTTGATCTTCACTTAAGCCAGGTGGATGTATTGGCTGAAAATGAAATCAAGCCGATGAATTCCCAGGTTGCAGCCATGTACTGGTCAATTCACGCTGATCTCAACTATGTGAAAAGTCGAGTGAAAAAATACAAATTCGATGAAGCCACGGAAATGCTGAGAATTGTCGATAACAATATCGATAGCCTGTTTAAAGTGCAGAGACAGATTACCGGCAGCTGGCTTGCCCATAAAAAAAAGGATGAAGTCACCCGTGCCTGGAGTCATTATTCGGAAGATACTTTGGATGCGGCCAACGATTACTACAGTTACACCGATACGCTGTGGAACGCCCGGGAAAAAGAGAGCGACGAAGCAGCAGAGAAAGAACTAAGGCTGCTGACTTACCGCATTTTGCGAACGGCGGGCAAATTGTATGAGCAGGCCGGCTATGCTTTTTCCAATGCGGACGCTCACCTGGATGCGGCGCAGGCATGGAAACGTGCGGCGAACACCTCAATGGATTTAATCCGCTATAAAAAGGAATCGTCGGTAATCGCCGCGGACTTCAGCCAGTATCAGCTCCTGGCCGCGGCGCGTTTACACCGCGCCAGTTACCATGCGGTTGCCGGCAGGGGAGGGAAGCAGGCTGTCGACAGCTTGAATGAATCGCTGGAACTTACACCGGCTTCCGGCCTGGAAAAAGTGGTAACCGAACTGGTGGAACTGGAACAGGCCAACCCGCAAAAATACTATGCGGAAAAGTAGTTGAACATAATTGCTAACTGATTGAAAAAAGGGCCCATCGGGCCCTTTTTTTGTGGCGGAAATCAGAAGTGAACAATCAATGAGGCGTGCGGCCCATCAAAGTTAATGTCCGCGGTAAGGTCTTCGTCATCGTCGACTTCAATCTTGAACTGGCGATATCCCACTTCAAAACCCACATCCAGGGCCAGCCCATCTGAAAGATAGCCAACCGACATATCGAGATCGGTAAATGTATCGCCGCTGTAACCGACATAGTTGAGCGTGCCGCCGACGTGCCAGCCGGAAAACGGCAGGTCAAACCGGGCGCGGGTATACAGCATCGGAAGCGTGCCTTCCAGCTCAATACTTTCAAATCCCTCCTCGCCCGTCTCCTGCACGGTACCTTCAACACGCGCGTAGGCATCCATGATTCTGCCGGTCAGGCCCACATCGAAGCTCACCCAGTTATCGAGAACTTCATAATAAAGCGTAACGTCGGTGTGGGAGAGGTCCACCTCACTGCGTGTGTCGGCATTGCCGACGAAGGTAACCTCATCCAACTGGAATTCACGCGTAACGACGGCGGAGCCACTGGTAACCAACTCAGTTTTTGCGATGCGGACATTCGGGATAACCGGTACCGGATGCTCCAATGCGAAATAAAAATAGGTATTGCTGTCTTTTTCCAGCCCCAACTCCTGGGCGGTGATCGGTTCCGCATCGGTACCGACGGAACCGTCCGGTTCGGCGCTCCAGCTGCCGGCTCCGGCGTAGACGCCGATCGTGTCGGAAAACGCCAGGGGAGATAAAAGCACCAGTGGTGCAACAAGAAATTTTTTCATAGCTAACCCGTTTTCCTTAATGAATTTACCTATTAGGTATAGCAAAAAGATTTATGCGCTATGGGGAAGCTGGTGGATTTACATCGCGTTTGGCACGCAAAACGCTATAAAAGGCGCGTGCGGCGTTGCCGAGGGTTCTTTTTTTGTGAGTGACCACACCGAGTTGGCGCTCGAAGGTCTGGCCGGGAACCCGCAAAATCGCCAGATCACTATCAACCATCGTTTGCGGCAGCACGCTCCAGCCCAGGCCGACGCTGACCATCATCTTGATGGTCTCCAGATAGTTGGTGGCCATGTTCAGGGACAGAGGCAGCCCGGTGGCATCGAAGCGGTTTTTCACCAGGCGGCCGGTAAAGGTATTCAGATCCGGCAGGATAGCCGGGTGTTTACTTAATTCCTCTAGTGACAGGTTGCGCCGGCTCACCAGCGCGTGATCCGGGCTGGCGACGAAGACGAGCGGGTCGCGCCATATCACCTCTGCCTGCAGGGGGTCTTCCACAACCGGTGCCAGGGTCACCACCGCAAGGTCACATTCCCCACGCAGAATCCGCTCGTGGGCACGTTCGGAATCGAGAAACTCGAACTGCAGGTTGACGTTTATATGGGTGGAAGCGAATTCCCGCAGGATTGGAGGCAAATGGTGGAGCCCGATATGGTGGCTGGTGGCCACCCGCAGCGTCCCGCGTATCTCGCCGGACAATTCGCGGATGTTGCGCTCGGTTTCAGCCATCGCCTGCAGAATCGACTGCGCGCGTGGCAGCAGGGCCTCACCGGCTTCGGTAAGGGTGACTTCCCGGCCGAGCCGGTTGAACAGGGGGTGGTTGAGTTGGGCCTCCAGCGCGGCGATGCGCTTGCTGACCGCCGGCTGGGTCAGGAACAGGTTCTGCGCCGCCTGGGAGAAGGATCCGGCTTCTGCCACCGCCAAAAATGCTTTCAAATTTTCGGTATCCATGTGAGATAGTTTATCTATTCCCATTATTTATGCAATTAATAAAAATAATGAATTTGAGTTATTAGTGTCCGCGAAATACAATTTGAAAACTTGTATTGAATCGAACAACTATTGAGGTCCGTATGACAGGCAAAACCCTCTACGACAAGCTTTGGGACACGCACCTGGTATGTGAGCGCGACGATGGCTCGGCGCTGATCTATATCGACCGCCACATCGTGCACGAAGTCACGTCTCCCCAGGCCTTTGAAGGTTTGCGCCTGGCGGGCCGCAGGCCGTGGCGTATCGGCAGCGTGGTGGCCACGCCGGACCACAATGTGCCTACAACCGTGGTGGAGCGGGCCTCCGGTGTGGAGGGGATTGCCGATCCCATTTCCCAGATCCAGGTGCGAACGCTGGATGATAACTGCGACGAGTTGGGCATACTGGAGTTTAAAATTAACGACCCACGCCAGGGTATCGTCCATGTTATCGGCCCGGAAACCGGTGCCTGCCTGCCGGGTATGACCATCGTCTGCGGCGACTCCCACACGTCCACCAACGGCGCCCTGGGTGCGCTGTCGTTTGGTATCGGCACCAGCGAAGTGGAGCATGTGCTGGCGACCCAGTGCCTGGTGGCCAAGAAAATGAAAAACATGCTGGTAAAAGTGGACGGCGAACTGGGGCCTGGCATCACACCCAAGGATGTGGTGCTGGCAATTATCGGCAAAATCGGTACCGCTGGCGGCACCGGTTACGCCATCGAATTCGGCGGCGAGGTATTTCGTACAATGTCGATGGAAGGTCGGCTGACGGTGTGCAATATGGCTATCGAAGCCGGCGCCAGGGCGGGCATGGTGGCGGTGGATGAGATTACCCTGGACTACGTAAAAGGGAAGGCTTTCGCCCCCAAGGGCGAGCAATGGGAGCAGGCGGAAAAGGTCTGGCGCGAACTGGTCAGCGATGCCGATGCGGTATTCGACAAGGTGGTTGAGCTGCGTGGCGAGGATATCCAGCCACAGGTGACCTGGGGAACCTCTCCCGAAATGGTGCTGCCTGTGGACGGCGTGGTGCCGGACCCGGACAAGGAGGCCGACCAGGTCAGGGCCCGTGGTATTCGCCGCGCACTGGAATATATGGGATTAAAGCCGGGCCAGTCGATTCGCGATATTTATGTGGACCGGGTTTTTATCGGCTCGTGCACCAACTCACGCATTGAGGACATTCGCGCGGCGGCAGCCGTGGTAAAAGGTAAAACCCGCGCGGCCTCGGTAAAGGAGGCGATCGTGGTGCCCGGTTCCGGTGCCGTCAAACTGAAAGCCGAGGAAGAGGGCCTGCACGAAATTTTCATGGCCGCCGGTATCGAATGGCGCGAACCCGGGTGCTCCATGTGCCTGGCGATGAATGCCGATCGGCTGGAGGCGGGCGAGCACTGCGCTTCCACCTCCAACCGCAATTTCGAAGGCCGGCAGGGCTATGGCGGGCGCACCCATCTGGTCAGCCCCGCCATGGCGGCGGCCGCGGCAATTGCCGGCCATTTTGTTGACGTAAGAGAAATCCAGGGGAATTGATATGAAAAGCTTTACCGTACACACCGGCATTGCCGCACCGATGGACCGCGCCAATGTGGACACGGACCTGATCATTCCCAAGCAGTTCCTGAAGTCAATCAAGCGCACCGGCTTCGGCCCGAACCTGTTCGACGAACTGCGCTACCTGGACAAGGGTGAACCGGGAAAAGGCAACAGCAACCGGCCGCTGAATCCGCAGTTTCCCCTCAATTTTCCACGTTACAAAAATGCCAGCATTCTGCTGGCGCGGGAAAATTTCGGTTGCGGCTCCAGCCGCGAACACGCGCCCTGGGCGCTGGATGAATATGGGTTCCGTAGCGTTATCGCGCCGAGCTTTGCGGATATTTTTTACAATAACTGCTTTAAAAATGGATTGCTCCCAATCGTGCTGGCGGAACAGGAAGTGGATGCGCTGTTTGATGAAATGTATGCCAACGAAGGCTATCAACTGACGATCGATCTGCCACAACAAAAGGTGATTTCTCCGAGCGGCAGAGAGTATTCGTTTGAAGTGGATAACTTTCGCAAGCACTGCTTGTTAAATGGCCTTGACGATATCGGCCTGACGTTGCAGGATGCCGACAAGGTCAAGGCATATGAAGAAATGCGAAAGCAGACCGCGCCCTGGTTGTTTAACCCGATAGCGTAGAGTGCGCAGGGCGGGTAAGCGATGTCCGACACTTCGGGCGTCACCTGCCAGTTATCCATAACACCCCCGACACGGAGAAAAGATTTTGTCAAAAAAAATAATTTTGCTGCCCGGTGACGGAATCGGCCCGGAAATTATTGCTGAAGCGCATAAAGTGCTGGAGGCGCTCGACAAGCGTTTCAAAATCGGCCTGACTTATGAATACGAATTAATTGGTGGCGCCGCTATCGATAAACACGGTATGCCGCTGGCTCACCACACGCTGGAAAAATGCAAGGCGGCCGATGCGGTGCTGATGGGATCCGTGGGTGGTCCTAAATGGGACACACTCGATTCCGCCATTCGTCCGGAAAAAGGCCTGTTGAAAATCCGCTATGAAATGGGCCTGTTCGCCAATTTGCGGCCGGCGATTTTATACCCGCAACTGGCTCACGCATCCAGTTTGAAACCGGAAATCGTCTCCGGTCTCGATATCCTGATCGTGCGTGAACTGACCGGCGGAATTTATTTCGGCGAGCCGCGCGGTATCCGGCGTCTGGACAGCGGCGAGCGGCAGGGTTACAACACCTACGTGTACTCCGAGCACGAGATTGAACGTATCGGCCGTGTCGCGTTCGAAATGGCACAAAAGCGCGGAAAGAGAGTCTGTTCCGTCGACAAAGCCAACGTGCTGGAAGTGACGGTACTGTGGCGCGAGGTCATGCAGCATCTGTCGCGCGAGTATCCGGATGTGGAGTTGTCCCATATGTACGTGGACAATGCGGCGATGCAACTGGTGCGGGCGCCAAAGCAGTTTGATGTGATTGTTACCGGCAATATGTTCGGCGATATCCTGTCGGACACCGCCGCGATGTTGACCGGGTCCATCGGCATGCTGCCGTCGGCATCATTGAATCTGGAGAGTCGCGGATTGTACGAGCCCGTCCACGGCTCGGCGCCGGACATCGCGGGCAAGGGTATCGCCAATCCGCTGGCAACGATTTTGTCGGCGGCGATGCTGCTGCGCTATTCGCTCAATCAGGCGAAAGCCGCCAATGCAATTGAGCAGGCCGTCGGACAAGTATTGGATAGCGGACTGCGCTCCGCCGATATTTATTCCGAGGGAATGAAAAAGGCATCGACAGCGGAAATGGGTGATGCGGTGGTTGCCGCGTTAAGTGAAAAAAATTAATTTTTTTAAACCAACTTAAAAGTGAGTGTTATGAGAGTAGGTTTTATTGGTTGGCGAGGCATGGTCGGTTCCGTGTTGATGGGACGCATGCTCGAAGAAAACGATTTTCAAGGTATTGAGCCGGTATTTTTTACCACCTCCAATGTCGGCGGCAGCGGACCGGAAATTGGTGTGGATACACCACCGTTGAAAGATGCTTACGACGTTAACGAGTTAAAAGTGATGGACGCGATTGTTTCCTGCCAGGGTGGCGATTACACCGGGGAAATTTTTGCCAAACTGCGCGGTGCAGGCTGGAACGGTTACTGGATCGATGCCGCATCCAAACTGCGTATGGCCGACGATGCACTGATTGTTCTCGACCCGGTGAACGACGATGTTATTCGCAACGGCCTGGCCAAGGGCGTTAAAAATTATATCGGCGGCAACTGTACCGTGAGCCTGATGCTGATGGGACTCGGCGGCCTGTTCCGCGAAGGTCTGGTCGAGTGGGTGACAGCCATGACATACCAGGCGGCGAGCGGTGCCGGCGCGCAAAATATGCGTGAACTGATCACCCAGATGGGCGAGATCAACAATGCCGTCGCATCGGAGCTGGCCGATCCTGCTTCCGCCATTCTGGAAATCGATCGCAAGGTTGTCGATACCATGCGCAGCGGTTTGACCACCGAACGTTTCGGTGCGCCGCTGGCGGGAAGTCTACTGCCCTATATCGATGTGCAACTGGAAAACGGCCAGAGCAAGGAAGAGTGGAAGGCCCAGGCGGAGGCCAATAAAATTCTCGGTCGAAGCGCTAACCCCGTGCCTGTCGATGGCATCTGCGTGCGTGTCGGTGCGATGCGTTGCCACAGCCAGGCGTTAACCATCAAACTCAACAAGGATGTGCCGTTGGCGGACGTGGAAAATATTCTCGCCTCGGCCAATGATTGGGTCAAAGTGGTTCCCAATGATCGCGACGCGTCATTGAAGGAACTGACTCCCACTAAAGTTACCGGCACGCTTTCCATTCCTGTCGGCCGCCTGCGCAAAATGTCCATGGGGCCGCGGTACCTGACCGCGTTTACCGTCGGCGATCAGCTGTTGTGGGGTGCGGCTGAGCCTCTGCGCAGGATGTTGAATATTCTCAAAAGCAATTAATTTTCCCCCTTGCGCACAACCGGCCGGTTGTGCGCGTCTTCCTCCCTTTAGCTTCTCCATATCCCATTTGGGAGATGCCGTTTTCCGGGTGCCTGAATATACTTCCTCCGCATATCTCTGCTTGCTGTGCAAGCGGGTTTATAAAAATTGTTGCGGTGCAAGTGGGTGCATCGTAGCGTATCGGAGGCTTCATGATTATTAAAAAAAATTTGCTCGTGCTTTTATCCGCTTTAACGCTTGCCGCGTGCGGAGGCGATAATAACGATTCGCCGTCCAATTCCGGCAGCTCTTCTTCGAGCTCTTCAAGCAGTTCGTCTTCCAGCAGTTCATCAAGCAGTTCCTCCTCATCCGGTGGCGCAACCTCAACCGGCGTGTTTGTGGATAGCGCTGTAGCCGGTATCGGTTATCGCACTGCCACGCAGGAAGGCACCACCAATGAAAATGGTGAATACCAGTACGTCGAAGGTGAAACAGTGGTGTTTTTTATTGGAGACATCGAGTTGCCGGCAGTTGCCGCCACTGGTGTGGTAACGCCGCGCGAGGTTTTCCAGACTGAAAGCTTTACCGACCAGCGCGTGGTGAACCTGGCGCGGCTGCTACAGAGCCTGGACCAGGACGGCAATCCGGACAATGGAATTTCCATCGCGGAAACCGCGCATACCAATGCCACCGATATCACCGTGGATTTCAATGTGCCGACGACTGATTTTGCTGCTGATACAACGGTTGTCAATCTGGTTGCCAATGGTGGCGGCAGTGGAACACTGGTATCCGCCGATGATGCGCTGGCGCATATTCAGCAACTATCCATCGTGGGCAGCTGGTATTTTTACGACGACGGTGTGGACCTAGTGACCATTACCTTCATGGAAGACGGCAATTACATGATGGCCCATGAAGGCCAGACCGACGACTCCGGTCAAGCGGGTATTGAATTCGGTACCTACACCTGGAATGCCGGAACCCGCGACTTCGCGGTAACTCCCCAGGTGGATACCAATGGGGAGTGGGGGCTGTCCAGCCTCGATGGACTGGAAGGTACCACCGCCTGGCGCGAAGGGGACAAGCTCATTCTCTCTATTCCTGAAGATACCGAAGAGTCACGGGTGGAATTCGATCTTGCGATCAGTGCAACCAGCCCGATTGTTGGTGGATGGGTACTGAGCGATGATGGTCCCGGTGGCGCGGTTGCGGTATTCCTGCCCAATGGGGACTACACCCTGGCGGAGGCTTTAGCTGCTGACGACGCCGGTGAACCGGGTAACGAAATCGGCACTTATACCTGGGATGATGAAACCGGTGCGCTCACTGTCACCCAGCGTGTCGACACCAACGGTGAGTGGGGCCTGTCCCATCCCGCCGGCGCCATGTCTGCCGCTATTGAGGCTGATGTGTTGACCTTCCAGGATGGCGCTGACTTTGCGACTCTGGACCGAGTCGGCGGTACACCCCGAATTGAACTGAACATCCTGATAACCAACACGCTTGTCGAGTACAACCAGGGCGAGCTGTTCCAGGTGGACGGTGCCAGCATGCAGTGTAGCTTCGAGATGGCGCTCGACGAGACGGAAACCTGGGACGAAATCTGGATACTGGACCCGGTAGCCGGAAGGAGAAGTTACATTATTGACGGGGAAAATGAGATGGATATCAGTTACAACCCGGTTACCGGCGCGGTGACTTACAGTGAGAATGACCCCGTAACCGAAGTGACTGACTGCCCCGGTTGCACGGTGACTTATTTCACCGAGAGCACCTGGAGAGGGGAAGCCACCTACGATGAAAACGGCACGCCGATGATTACCGGCCAGTTCCATGAAACCCAGATCCTGACCTGGGAACTCGACGATTCCCAATCCATTTGTACCGGCACTTATGAATTTACAGCGGTTCCGGTCTCTCCGGCTCCGGCTGAATAGCGCCGGCTCCTGTCCAACCTGCTCAAGGCGTCTTCGGACGCCTTTTTTATTTCTCTCCAAACTGGTGAAGTCGCCTGTTTCATCCTATCCTTTTAGCATTTCCCCAAGGCAAAGGATTAAACGTTTGATTCTAGATGATCAACACTGGCTTTCACTGGTGGATTCTTTTCAAGCGGCGGCTTTTGGACGAACTGACTGGTACGGGGCCCTGGATAACCTGGCCGAAGCCACCGGCTCCGCGCATGGACAGTTGATTGGGCTGGGTGCCGACGCCGCCGTTCCCTTCAATGTTGTGACCAAAGTGGATGCGGGACACACCAAAGCTTTTGCCGAGGCGGGTGGAGGTAACCCCTTGGTCAACCCGCGAGTCAACGCTGGCATGAATGCTTCCGTACTGCAGGTGTTGGCCGAGTCCGACTTTATAACCCCAGATGAATACAAACGTAATGCCCATTACCAGGAGTTTGCTGTTCCAATGGGCATTCCCTATATCTGCCTGACGACGCTCGAAAGGCGGGACGGCATGCTGATCGGCCTGGCGGTGTTGCGCGATAAGGAGCAGGGCCATATTACTGACCGGCAGCGCCATGCTTTTTCCTCGCTGGCTCCGCACGTGCGGGCTGCTGTCCGCACCCAATTGGCGCTGGAAGGCGATGGTGCGGCGCTTCTGGTTGGGGCAATGGAAGCTCTGTCCATTCCGGCGTTTGTATGCGACCGCGCCGGACTGGTTCGCGCGCTTTCGCCGGCGGCGGAAAACCTGATCGCGATGGATCGGGGTCTCAAGCTGAAGCTCGGATGTCTGCGGGCCATTAATCCGGTCGACAATAAGGCGCTGGTGGACGCCGTTAACCTGGCCGCGCGGGGTGCGGTGGTTGGAGAGCCACCGCTGTTAAACACCGTCATTATTCGCCACGGGCCACAAAACGAACTATCGATGGTGCTGGACGTAATTGCTCTGCCCGCACGGCAGTTTGAATTCAGTTTTGCTCCCCGGGTGCTGGTGCTGGCGCGGGGTGAGCGCGGGCGGGACGGCCGCCGTGCCGCACTGCTGCAGGCGGCTTACGCACTTACCTCCGCCGAAACAGACATCGCAATTCAGATTTGCGACGGCAAATCGCCGGAGGAGATTGCCGAGGCTCGCGGTGTTTCCGTTGGAACGGTGCGTATCCAAATTAAATCAATTTTGGCGAAACTGGGGGTCAAACGACAGGTTGAGCTGGTGGCTCGTGTTAGCCAGTTATAGTAGGTTTGAGCATTTTTTCCGGCAGTTTATTGAACTACAGTGGCTTTAGGACTGAAAAATCCCGCGCGCATGCCGGGATAATTATTGTTAGTGCCACAGACCTTAAAGAAGGTGAGTAAAAATTTAATCACAAGTCCATCACAGATTCCCGAATTGTCTTACCCGCCCGAACCGCCTGCAACGACATTTCTATGCGTTTCACGAAGATTGAACTAATCTTACGAAGAGCGTTTAACCCTATAATTTGCTTAAGAAAAATCCTCCTGGCTATATTTTTGCTTAATTAATAACCGATTTTCTTGGGGAAAGGCTGAAAAAAGTGACAAAAGGACAATTTATTCGGGTCATTTTACCGGCCAATAAGTTGAAAAAAAGCTATTTATAATGAATACTTACGACCAATACTGAAAGATTATTCGAGGTTTTGTCACTTTCGAATGCCGTTACAACCCGAGTGGTTACCCGCCACTTGTCCAGGGGAATCCCAAAATCCCCCGGAAAAATAATTACATCAAAGGATCATCCTATGGGTCATCGTAGACTGGTATTGCTTATAAGCAGCATGGTGGCAACCTTTGCGTCACAGATGGCTTGCGCGCTCGGTTTGGGGGAAATTACCCTCCGTTCTTCACTCAACCAGCCTTTGAACGCCGAGATACAACTGCTTCAGGTTCGGGATCTGACCGAACAGGAAATATTGATTGGTCTCGCCACGAATGAGGATTTTACCCGCGTGGGCGTCGACAGACCTTATTTTCTGTCGGACCTGCGTTTCGACCTCGATTTGAATGCGCCGGGCGGACCGGTGGTTCACGTGACTTCGCGCAAGCCGGTACGCGAACCTTACCTCAACTTCATCGTTCAGGCCCAGTGGCCGAGTGGAAAGCTGCTGCGCGAATACACCCTGTTGATGGATCTGCCGGTATTTACCGACCAGGCAGCCGCCCCTGTTTCCGGAGCGCAATCAAGTTCAGTTGCGCAGCAGCCCCAGGCAAAAAAGCAGCAGCAGGCCCAAGCGCCTGAAACCCGCTACAACCCTCGCTCAAGCTTTACCCCGGAAGGCGGTCAACCGGCGCGTCCGTCCGCGCGGGCATCCGCCACGGCTTCATCCGCGCCCCCGGCCCTTGCGGGGTCTTCCAGCTATTCCGTTCAGTCCAATGATACCTTGTGGGAAATTGCCTCCCAGGTGAGGCCCGATCGCGCCGTCTCTGTGCAGCAAACCATGCTGGCAATTCAAAGGCTGAATCCTGAAGCTTTTATCAACAACAATATCAATCTGCTCAAAAGTGGACAGGTGCTGCGTATTCCGGACCGGTCCGATATAGAGCAATACTCCAAACAGCGGGCAGTGCAGGAAGTTGCCAGCCAGAACGCCGCCTGGGACGGAGATTCCCGGTATGCGGCAACGGATATCCAGTTACAGGGTTCCGATTCCTACAGTTCCTATGACCGGCAGGACAGCGGTGTTGAAGGTCGCTTGAAATTGGCTTCTCCGGACGATGCTTCCGATCGGTATGACGGTCGGGGAGCCGGTTCCGGTTCAAGCAATAGCGAAGCATTGGAAAACGAACTGGCCATTACACTGGAACAGCTCGACAAATCGCAACGCGAGAATGCCGATCTGCGTTCGCGGGTTGATTCCCTCGAGGAACAGATCCAAACGATGGAGCGGCTGGTTGAGGTAAGCAACGAGGAATTGCGTGCGCTCGAACTGGCGGCAGAGAAAAATGCACAGGAGTCCGGCGAAGCTGATGCCGGCGCGGGCGAGAGCGATTCCACCGTGGGAGCCACGGAGCCTGAGCTGGCGACCGCGCCCGACAATACCACGCTTGCGCAAAACGACGATGACATCGGCTCCAGTGAGCCTCAAACACCCGTGGGGTCCGGTGATGATGGGGCGGGTGACGTAGGCGCTTCGGTTGAAGCGACTCCCGCACCCGCGACGGCTCCCGAGGCCAGTCCGGCCAAAGTGGTTTTATCCTCACCGGCGCCTCAACAAGGCATCCTCGATATTCTGCTCGATAACATCATCTGGCTGGCGGCCGGTGTCGTTGTGCTACTCGGTGCGGTTTTCTTTATCGTGCAGCGACGTCATGCCGCGGCGGTGGAGAATTTTGACGAGGATTTCCTGACCCAGACCGATTACGATGGCGTGGGCAAGCAGGAAGAAGACGATGACTTCCTCGCTTCTCTCGAAAGCGACGGTGATTATGACGAGGAGGGAGATAACCTTGATGCCGGTGCCCAGGAGGAAGATTTTGACGAAGCGCTGGCGGAGCCGGAAACCGAAGACGTGGTTGCCGAAGCCGATATCTATATTGCCTATGGCAAGTATGACCAGGCCGAGGAAATGCTGTTGAAGGCGCTGGGTAAAGAACCCGGCAACGCCGATATGCGCCTTAAACTGTTGGAGGTGTATGCCAATCAGCAGGATGTCGCTCGTTTTGACCCACACTATGCCAAATTGAGAGTGGTGGGTGCCGCCGAAGCATTAAACCGCGCCGCCCAGCTGCGTGGAGGCATCAGTGGTGCCGGCGAGTTCGATCCGGACCAGTACGATGTGGGCGACGTGGAATCTCTGGCGGCATCGCCAGTGGAAGAAAAAGCGGCGGCGGCATCTTTTGATGGGTCGATGAGCGATGATGACCTGTCGTTTGATCTTGACCTGGGGGACGATGATGTCGCCACTGCCGGCAGTGATAATTCGGCCGTCGCTTTTGACGAATCCTCGCTCGACGATTCCTTCGACCTGGATCTCGGTGATCTGGAGTCGGAATTGGCTGCGGCAGACAATGTTTCCAGTACCGCTTCCGAAGATGACCTGGATCTCGATTCCTCACTGGATTTCGATTTATCGTCGATCGAGGAGCCCGGTTCGGACTCCTCCACCGATGATTTCGACCTGGACCTGGATTTTGATTCCGGCAGCGCGGATGACCAGGACAGCAAGTTAATTGAAGACGATATCGAACAGGACGTGGATGCCATCGATTTTGATCTCGGTACCGGCGATGATTTCTCCACCGCGGAAACCGGAGCGGAATCAGAATTCAATCTGGACGGCGATTTCGATCTTGAACTGTCGGCGGAAGATTCGATGGACGAACTCTCGACCATGCCTGAGCTGGACCTGGGCGATTCTGACGATATCAACCTGGCGGAGGACGACTCGCTGTTGGAGTCGGCTGGTCCCAATGATGAAACGTTGATTACCAAGGCTATTGATGCGGAAACCCTGGGTGACAGCGTCGACTTGACCGAAGTGTCGGGCGAGACCGCGACCGCCAGTGACAGCACCGATGATTTGGATATCGATGCCGAGTTTGACCTGTCGGCGCTCGATGAGGAGCTCGACGCAATGGCGTCGGACCTGGCGTCCGACGACGATCTCGCCGCCCTGGATCTGGATGGCTTCGACGATTCCGACCTTGCCGCGGAGAAAATTCCCGCCGCGGCAATGGAAGAGCCGGTGACTGATTTCGGCGATTTTGAGGGTGAACTGGACACGGCGGCCGAACAGCATGCCGACGTGGACGGCATGGGCGAAGACACTATGTTCGACCAGGCAATCTCGGAAGTACCCGACGCGGATATGGATTTTGAGTTGCCGGAAATTGACCCCGAAGCAAACGATGACGAAGGCGATCTGGGCTTCCTGAGCGACAGCGATGAAACGGCCACCAAGCTGGACCTGGCCCGCGCTTATATCGACATGGGTGATTCCGAAGGTGCCAAGGATATCATCGACGAGATTATTAAAGAGGGTAATATGCAACAGCAGCAGGAAGCCAAAGGGCTGCTCGACAGATTGAATGCCTGATTTGTTATTGTGATCGCGAAGGCCCTGTTTGCGTGGCAAGCAGGGCCTTTTTAATTTGTACCTGACCGTGACGACTGAATACAGACGCAACTGCGAAATCAAACCGGGGATGGTGTTCCCCGACGATATGCACCGGATAGCCGTGGGGGTGGAATATAACGGCGCGGTGTTCAGTGGCTTTCAAAAGCAAAAATCGGCCGCCAACACGGTTCAGGCCCGCCTGGAGCATGCGTTAAGCCGGGTCGCCAACGAACCTGTCACCCTGGTCTGCGCGGGCCGTACCGACGCGGGTGTCCACGCGACCGGACAAGTCATTCACTTCGATACCCTGGCACAACGACCGCTCAAGGCGTGGCTGGAAGGCGTCAATACCCACCTGCCCGATGAGATCCGGGTGAAGTGGAGCAGGGAGGTTAGCCATGGGTTTCACGCCCGCTTCAGCGCCCTGTCGCGCACCTACCGTTACCTCATCCTCAGCGATCCCGTTCGAACCGCTATTATGCAAAAGCAGGTCAGTTGGACGAGCTATGTCCTGGACCTGGAGCGAATGCGGCTGGCGGGAGAAATACTGATAGGCGAGCACGACTTTTCCTCCTTTCGCGCGGCCCAGTGCCAGGCCGCCAGCCCCGTGAGGGAAGTGACGGCGCTGCATGTGTTTCGTCACGGTAAACTGATTGTGCTGGAAATTACCGCCAATGCTTTTCTGCATCATATGGTCAGGAATATCGCCGGCGTATTGATGGATATCGGCCGGGGCGCCAGACCGGTGTCCTGGGTGGCGGAGCTGCTCGAGGCCAAAAACCGGAATCTCGCGGCAGCCACCGGCCACCCGTTTGGTTTATACCTGGTGACGGTGGAATATCCGAACGAATTCGGTCTGCCGGAAGCGGAACCCGGGCCGTTATTTCTCGACCCTTATCATAGTGATTGAAGTTAATGATTTTTGGCGGGTTTTGCCGGAATTACCGGAATTCTGCTACTATCGCGGCTTTCGATGTGCTGGATGTTATTTTCCATTTCCTGTCCAAAACATTTTTATCCGCACTTTCAGTGCAAAATTATCAGTGCAAAATTAATCGGGAACTCCTGTGGCGGAAGCGCGAGTAAAAATTTGCGGCATTACCCGTGTTGAAGACGCCAGGGCGGCGGTTGCGGCGGGGGCGGATGCCATCGGACTGGTGTTTTATGAACCCAGTCCGCGCGATGTCGGTGATCTGGTAATGGCCCGGCAGATAGCGGAACAGGCCGGCCCGTTTGTCCCGGTAGTCGCCCTGTTCGTCGATCCGCAACCTGATTTCGTCGCGCAGGTTCTGTCGCGTGTAAACGTGAACGTCTTGCAGTTTCACGGCGATGAAAAAGAGGATTTTTGCCGGCAGTTTGGCCGTCCCTATATCAAGGCTCTGCGGATGAAGCCGGATATGGATGTACGCGCCGCAATGGACGCTTATGGTTCGGCCAGTGGGATATTGCTGGATACCTACCGCAAAGGCGTACCAGGCGGAACAGGAGAGGTGTTTGATTGGGCCCGTGTGCCGCAAAATCCCGCCAAACCTGTTATTGTGGCGGGCGGATTGACGCCGTTGAATGTGGCGGACGCGATAACAAATACACGTCCCTATGCGGTGGATGTCAGCGGCGGTGTGGAGCAGGCGCCGGGAATAAAAAGCCGTGGCAAAATTGAAGCCTTTATCGCGGCGGCAAGGTCTGTGGTTTAAATATACAAAACAGGTGGTACAGGTGAGTAAAGTTGATTATGCGGCAATGCCGGACGAGCGGGGGCATTTTGGTCCTTACGGCGGTCGCTTTGTCTCTGAAACATTGATGCATGCCCTCGACGAGTTGCAGGAGATCTACAACCGCGTCAAAAACGATCCCGCGTTCCAGGCCGAATTGGACAAGGACCTGGCCTATTACGTCGGTCGCCCGTCTCCCCTGTACCATGCCGAGCGCTGGTCGGACGAACTGGGCGGAGCACAAATTTTCCTCAAGCGTGAAGACCTGAATCACACCGGCGCCCATAAGGTAAACAATACTATCGGCCAGGCACTGCTGGCAAAGCATACCGGCAAAACCCGCGTCATCGCGGAAACCGGCGCCGGTCAGCATGGCGTGGCGACAGCTACCGTAGCGGCCCGCCTCGGCCTGGAATGCGTGGTTTATATGGGCGCTGAAGATGTTCAGCGACAGTCTCTGAATGTGTACCGCATGAAACTGCTGGGTGCCACGGTGGTACCGGTCACTTCCGGATCGCGTACCCTCAAGGACGCCATGAATGAAGCCATGCGCGACTGGGTTACCAACGTCGACAATACCTTCTACATTATCGGCACCTGTGCCGGGCCGCACCCTTATCCGCAACTGGTGCGCGACTTCCAGTGCATTATCGGGCGTGAGGCACGGGCACAGTGCCTGGAGCAGACCGGC
Source organism: uncultured Cellvibrionaceae bacterium (assembly GCA_964451365.1). Taxonomy (GTDB): domain Bacteria; phylum Pseudomonadota; class Gammaproteobacteria; order Pseudomonadales; family Cellvibrionaceae; genus CAYVIB01. Next base: position 85,281 of record CAYVIB010000011.1, on the reverse strand, counting down.
AAACTGCCCGCCGCCCTGGTGGCTTGTGTGGGCGGGGGTTCCAACGCCATCGGTTTATTCCACCCCTTCCTGCAAGACGAATCCGTCGCCATGTACGGCGTGGAAGCCGGTGGTTTTGGCCTGGAGACCGGCAAGCATGCCGCGCCGCTTAACGATGGCATTCCCGGCGTGTTACACGGCAATCGTACGTATCTGATGGAAGACGAAAACGGCCAGATTATTGAAACGCACTCCGTTTCCGCCGGCCTGGATTATCCCGGCGTCGGCCCTGAACACGCATGGTTGAAAGATATTGGCCGGGTGAAATATGTTGCCATCAATGATGACGAGGCGATGAATGGTTTCCGCAAATTGACCCGGCGCGAAGGTATCATGCCGGCACTGGAATCCAGCCATGCCGTTGCCTACGCGGAGAAACTGGCGCCAACCCTGTCGCGTGACGACACAATTATCGTCAACCTCTCCGGCAGGGGAGACAAGGATATCCTTACCGTTGCCAAAATCGACGGTATTGAGCTCTAAAAAACCGGCGGATTATAAAACATATAAATAATGCCGGCGAACGCCGGTGGAAAAAGGTGAAGCTGAACGTGAACAGATTGAATGCGCGCCTTGCCGCACTGAAAGAAAAAAAACGCAAAGCCCTGGTAACTTACATCGTCAATGGCGATCCGGCACCACAATATACCCTGCCGTCGATGCACGCACTGGTAACCGCCGGCGCGGATATCATTGAACTGGGGATTCCGTTTTCCGACCCGATGGCGGAGGGCCCGGTAATCCAGAAAGCGCACGAGCGCGCATTAATGCACGGTACCAGCCTTGCCGGCACCATGGCGCTGGTCAAACAGTTTCGCGCCACGGACCAGGAAACGCCGGTGGTGTTAATGGGCTACGCCAATCCCGTCGAACGTATGGGCTACGAGCGCTTTGCCAGCCAGGCGGCGGAAGCGGGTGTGGATGGCGTTATTATTGTGGATCTGCCGCCGGAGGAAGCGGTGGCTTTGAACGAGCAACTAAAAGCCGCGGCAATTGAAAATATTTTCCTGCTTGCCCCCACTACCACACAGGACCGGATTAAACAGATTACTTCCATCGCCGGCGGATTTTTATATTACGTCTCGTTAAAAGGCGTGACCGGAGCGGGGCATCTGGATGTGAAATCCGTGGAAACCAAACTGGCGGAAATTGGCCGTTTTACCGGGCTGCCTATCCTCGTCGGGTTTGGTATCAAGGATGCTGATTCTGCAAAAGCCGTTGGTGCCCTGGCGGACGGTGTGGTGGTTGGCAGCGTGCTGGTAAATGCCATGGCCGCGGCGGAAGGTTCCAATATTGAACAGGTTTGTGGGAATTTAGGCGAAATAGTTGGTCCAATCAGAAAAGGTTTGGATTCCCTGTAAAAATAAAAATACGTAGTGCTAAACGAACTGACAAGAGAAGATTCATGAGTTGGCTAGATAAAATTGTTCCCAGTGCGGTCCGGTCCGAAGGCAGGAAGGGAGCGAGCAAGGTTCCCGAAGGGCTGTGGAAGAAGTGCACCAAATGCGCGGCGGTACTGTATCGTCCGGAACTGGAAAAAACGCTCGACGTATGTCCGAAGTGCGACCACCACATGCGCATCGGCGCCCGCCGTCGGCTGGATGTTTTTCTCGATCCCGAAAATCGTGAGGAACTGGCGACGGATGTGCTGCCGATAGACCGGCTTAAATTCAAGGATGTTAAAAAGTATCGCGAACGTCTTTCAACCGCGCAGAAAACCACCGGCGAAAAAGACGCTCTTATTGCCATGAAAGGTACCCTGAAGAGTCTGCCCGTTGTGGCTGCCGCGTTTGAATTCGCCTTTCACGGTGGTTCCATGGGTTACGCCGTGGGCGAGCGATTTACCCGTGCCGCCAATGTCGCGCTTGAAAACCGGATTCCTCTGATTTGCTTTTCCGCCACCGGCGGCGCGCGCATGCAGGAAGCGCTGATCTCCCTGATGCAGATGGCTAAAACCAGCGCTGTTATCGAACGAATGAAACAAAATGGCATTCCCTATATCTCCGTCATGACCGACCCGGTTTATGGAGGTGTTTCCGCCAGTTTGGCGTTGCTGGGGGACATCAACGCGGCCGAACCCGGCGCGCGGGCGGGGTTTGCCGGTCCGAATATTATCGAGCAGACTATCCGGCAGAAACTGCCCAAGGGCTTTCAGCGCAGCGAATTTTTGCTGGAGCATGGGGCGATCGATATGATTATTCATCGAAGCCAGATGCGGGATCGTATCGCTTCCCTCCTGGCGAAACTGACCCACAAACCTGCAGCGTAAACTTCTTTGACCACAGCGCGATTTACCCGGCTCGAGGACTGGCTCGCATGGATGGAAACCTTCCATCCAAACGAAATAGAGTTGGGCCTCGATCGAATTAAGGTCGTTGCCAACCGGCTCGGCCTTCTCGATAAAAAACCTCAGACCAAGGTTATCACCGTTGCCGGCACTAACGGAAAGGGAACCTTTGTTAGAACATTGGACGCCCTGCTGCTGAAAGCGGGTTACCGGGTGGGTTCCTACACATCCCCCCACGTTATTCGATATAACGAGCGAATTAAAATAAACGGGACTGAATCCTCCGATGCCCTGCTGTGTTCGGCATTTGAAAAGCTTGACGATGCCCGCGGGGAAGTGAGCCTGACCTATTTCGAGTTCGGCACCCTGGCGGCATTTTTATTGTTTGCCGAAGCCGGGCTGGATTACTGGATTTTGGAAATTGGCATGGGTGGTCGTCTCGATGCCGTGAATATTCTCGATCCCGATATCTCGGTTATTACCTCTATCTCGATGGATCATGAAAACTGGCTGGGTTCCACGCGGGAACTTATCGGCGCGGAAAAGGCCGGTATTGTTCGCCGTAACGGTTTGGTGATTTGTTGCGATGAAGACCCACCGCAAATTATAAGGCGGAAAGTGGAGGAGCTGCAGGCAACGGCTTTTTATATCGATCGTGAATTCGGCTGCGAAACGGATGATGGCCTGAAACTAATGGTGTCGGATGCCGCCGGAAATCGAAAGGAATTTGCCGGCCTGCCCAAACCCGAGCTACCCTTGCCCAGTGTTGCGGCGGCGGTTCAGGCTTTTCATCTGCTCGATCTTGCGTTGGACGATCAGTTGCTTGAATCGTGTCTGAGCCGGTTGAAGGTGGCGGGACGTTTTCAGCGCGTGGCAATAAACAATCGTTATGAAGTGGTGCTTGATGTCGCTCACAACCCGGCGGCGATGAAATACCTGGCGGTCAACCTGTCCAGGCTGCGCCGGGAGGGAGTGGAAAAAATCGAAGTGGTTGTGGCGATGATGCGCGATAAAAACATGGCGGAAAGCCTGGACTGGTTGGTACCGCTAGTGGATTGTTGGTACCCTGTGGCTTTTGCGCAAAATCCCAGAGCCGCTGAACCGGAGTTGCTCACCGACATCCTGAAAAAAGCCGGCGTCGATGGTGGAAAAATTCAACCCTTTTCATCAACCGTCGAAGCGATGCGATCGCGGATGCAGGCAAATACCGGTGAAGGCTGGTCAATGCCAAAATGCGTGACCATTGTAACGGGTTCTTTCTATCCGGTAGGTGAAGCCAGCAGCTTTCTGCTCGAGTGGCAACGGCAAACGCAGATGGCAATAGCAAACAGTGTTCAAGAGGCTGAACGTGGATGACGGATTAAAACAGCGAATTATCGGCGCGTTTGTATTGCTGGCAATCGCTATTATTTTTGTGCCGGTGTTTTTTGACCGGGAGCGAATTGAGCCGGTAGACCGGAAAACGCTTATCCCGCCAGCGCCGACTATGGAACCGGTGGTTATTGAACGTCCGGCTCCCACATCGGAAAAAGTTGAACCCGCCAAACCGGCGAAAGAAATGTTTGTACCGGTTGTTGAAGCTTCCCCTGTTCCGGAGGAAAAGCCAGTGGCGGAAGAAAAATCGGAGCCCGATGTCACAACGGAAAACAAACCGGAGAAAGTTACGACAACTGAAAAGGGCGTGCCGCAAGGCTGGGTATTGCAAATTGCCAGTTATCAATCCGCGGGCCGGGCCGTGAAAATGCGTGACGAGTTAATCGACGCCGGCTATAAAGCCTATATTCGCGAAGTCCGGGCCAATGGAGGAAAAATGTCGCGGGTTTATGTGGGGCCAACACTGAATCGCGACAAATTGGAAAAAGAAAAAACTGAACTGGATAAAAAGTATCATATCGACACGCTCCTGTTAAAGTTCGATCCATGAGGTTTCACCGTCCGTTGCGCGGGATTTTTGCAAGTGTATTTTTCTGCCTGAGCCTGTCGGCAATGGCGAATTCCTGCGAGACCGACGGCGTCTGCCTGACAATAGAAAAGGCCGACGACAAAGTCGAACTCTTCGTTAACAATATCAACACCTTTCCGGTCAAAGTCTGGCTGGATGTCGACCTGGAAAATATGCGGGCCAGCAGAAATCTGCCGGACACCGCTATTTTCCAGCCGGGGTCCAGGACAAAGGTGGTCAGCCTGTTTGTTCAGGACCGAGCGAAAAAATCCCGCTTCAACCCCGCAATCAAATGGCGCAAGGTAAACGACTACTGGCAAAACTGTATCGAAAATTATCTGTGCATTCAGGTGGAGTTGAAAGACGATGTATTTACCTTTTTCATGCTTAACACCATTGAAGCGCCGCTGACGATCAGTTTTGAAAACAAGGGTTTCAAAAACCTGAAGCCGAGTGTGACATTCCCCCATGCGCAATCCTGCGCAGCGAAAAAACGTTGTACTTTATTTACCGCCAGGTTAATTGAGGATTTCGGCGGTTGGCATTATCCCCACAGTATTCAGGCAAAAAGAGGCTTTCTCAACGTCAGTCACGACGATAGCTTTGTCTATCGGTTGCCTTATCAACTGAGTACCCGCCGCAGGGTAGGGCAAGGTTACAATGGTGAGTTTTCCCATCGCGGAGAATACGCTATCGACTGGAACATGCCGGTGGGAACACCCGTTTATGCCGCGAGAGGCGGGAAGGTTATAGAGGTTGTGGATCACTATACATCGGGTGGCGTACGGAAGGCCTATCGGGAGCACAGCAATAACATCAAAATTCTGCACGACGACAGGAGCGTCGGTGCCTATGTTCATTTGCAAAATAATGGCTCGTTCGTAAAGGTGGGTGAGAGTGTGGTGCAGGGACAAAAAATCGGCTTGTCGGGGAATACCGGCTATTCTTCCGGCCCGCATCTTCACTTTGAGGTTTACAGCATCAATGAATTTCTCGAGGAGGTGAATTTTCCGATTAAGTTCGAAGTGGGCGATTCCGCTCCCAGGGAGTTAGAGGAGGGCAAGGCCTACACGGCGGTGAGCGTCAAACAAAGCCTGCCGGAGACCACGAAATAAAATTGTGGTGATGCGGTGAAGAGTGGTCCCGTCTGGACTACGGCGGGACCTGGAATCACAGGTTTTCAATTTTATATCCCTGCTTTTTTAATTGTGCAATCAGTCCGTCCGGGCCGGCAAGATGCAATGCGCCGACAAGGATAAACTCAGTCCCGTTATCTGCCAACATTTGCTTGATTGGCATTAACCAGGCGTCATTGCGATCGGTAATCAGTGACTGGTAGGTTTTGGGAAATTGTTCGCGACCGTCCTTCATTGCCAGTTCGTCAAGTTGTTTTAAATTTCCGGTACGCCACGCCCGCCTCATGCCGTTGATCAGTTCCGGCAGGCGATCAATTTCTTCCAGGGTATAGGTAATCATTTCATCGTCCTGTCCCTCACCCATTTTGGCGATAAACTCCAGCTGCTCCTCCGGGCTTTCGAGCGCATTGACCGGCTTTTTATCCGCCGTGGCCTTCTGGTGATAGACCACGTCAACGCCATACATGGGCTGCATACCCAGGCGTTGGTATTCCGTTATGGCGATCATTAATCCGAGACCGGCGGGCGTGAATTTGGCGAAGTTGTCCAACTGAAGTCCACGACCGGCAAGGAAGGTTTTTAATGATTCGAGTGTTTTCGGCTTTAAAACGTCTTTTAGCGTTCGTTCGTCCTGATAGGTCAGCGCTTTCAGCATGGCCATCTGGAAGGCAGGGCTTTGAGCTTTTTCGATATCGGTTTCAAATACCAGGCTGTCAGCGTTCTTGTAAGCCTGTGTAAAAGCTTCCGGTAGCGGGTGATCGGTGGAGGACAACAGGTGAAATGTTCCCCCCACAAACAGTTCATTACCGCCTTTTGATATTCTCCACACCGGTGATTCGGCTTGGCTGTGCGAGCAAATAATCAGTAGAAGCAGGCAGGACAGTATAAGGTGGCGTTGCGGCATCGGGTTTTCCCATAATGGTTTTAGCAAGTTGTCACCGTACAACAAATTGGCCTATAAAAATATGACCGGCACTGCAAACTGTCGTGCAGGGTGGTGTTTGACCGCGGGCGGGTTTACTATTACCTGCAATTGCAGGTTACCCCAGGAACAATAACAATTGTTGGAGCCGCGATGAAACTGTTCAGATTGTACCTGTTGCTGCCGTTGCTGTTGACGCTTGGAGCGGGAAGCCATAGCGGTGAGGCGGCGCCCGCTTCTTCCCGGTCCGTGCAAACCTCACCGGAGATTGTTGGCAGGCGGGTAATAGAGGACCTTCTTTCCCGGCCGGATTATATGATGTATGTCACCAGCGATTTTACCGGCATTCATTATGCCGAAGCGGCGGTGGGATACGGTGCATTGCGGCTTGCCGGCCGCCTGAACGACAGGGAATTGATAAAGCACCTCGAAAACAGGTATCGCGAAGTTCCCGGTACGGAAAAATTGCCGGAGGCGGGACATGTCGATGCCAATGTTTACGGTATTTTGCCGTTACAGCTTTATCTGACGGGTAAAAATATTTCCAAACGCAAGGAAGGGTTGATTCTCGCCGATGCGCAATGGGAAGATCCGCTGCCAAATGGCATGACCAAACAAACGCGCTACTGGATAGATGATGTCTGGATGATTGGTGCGCTTCAGGTCCAGGCGTACCGGGCAACGGGAAATCCAATTTACCTGAATCGCGCCGCACTTGAAATTGATGCCTATCTGAAGAAACTTCAGCGCCCGAACGGATTGTTTCACCACGGCGAAAACGCTCCCTTTTTCTGGGGGCGAGGCAATGGCTGGGTGGCGGCGGGGCTGGCAGAGTTACTGTCGGAATTGCCGCAAACAAACTCACATTATCCCGCGATCCTGGCGGGTTATAAAAAGATGATGAGCGCTTTGCTGAAGTATCAGGCCGACGACGGTATGTGGCGACAGCTGCTGGATAACAAAACCTCCTGGAAGGAAACCTCATCCACCGCAATGTTCGGTTATGCTATCTCGGCAGGTGTCGGGGCGGGTATCCTGGACAATAAAAAATTCACACTCGCTTATCAAAAAGCCTGGGCCGCCCTGACTGATTACATCGATGAACAGGGTCGGTTATCCGATGTGTGCATTGGCACCGGGCAGAGCAGGGACATCAATTATTATCTTGAACGGCCGAAAACCACCGGTGATTTTCACAGTCAGGCGCCAGTGTTGTGGTTTGCGGATAATCTGGTGGCAATAAGTGAGGGGAAGAAATGAACTCACTTCGGGAAAAAATAGAAGCGTATGAAATCGATGACGGAGAAAGCCGGCTAACTTTCCTGCATCGTCTTGCACGGGAAAATGGCTGGCGTGAAAGTTATGCCCGCCGGTGCATAATTGAGTACAAAAGGTTTACCTACTTGTGCGCGATTGCCGCGGAGGCCATGACACCGTCGGATCAGGTGGATCAGGTATGGCATCTTCATTTAACTTACACCCGGTCCTATTGGATTAGGTTTTGCGGCGAGACCTTAGGTTTTGATCTCCATCATGAGCCAACGAAAGGTGGCGCCGAACAGGCGGAACTTTTCCGTCAACAATACAACAACACGCTTCAACGATATCGCATTGTTTTTAATGAAGATCCTCCGGCGGACATTTGGCCAGGCGCCGAAGAGAGATTCCGGCATTCAGCCAGGTTTGTTCGCGTTAATAAAAATCACACCTGGACAATTCCAAAACCTTCGCACATTTTTGCCTTTCTCGCACTGGTGCCGGTTTTGCTGGTCGCCTGTACGCAGGAGGAAGGGGTATCCGATATCTGGTTTTATATCAAACTGGCGGTTGCTGTATATTTTATTTATAAGGTGATCCGCTGGCTGAATTCTTACGGAGGTGGGAAAGGCGGCGGCCACGGAGGCGGGTGTGGTGGCGGCTGCAGCGGCTGCGGCGGAGGATGAAACATTACCGCGGCGAGTGCAGTTTCTCGAACTGTCGCATCAGGTATTGATAGCGGTCGCTGTGGCTGGAAGAAGGTTTAATTTCACCGATACGCCTGAAGCAGGATTGTATCGCGGCAATTTCCTTGTCGTTAATGCCTTTGCATTCCTTGTTTTTACTGATCATCGCCTGTATCAAATTCAGGTTGAGGCCAATATGATTGGGTAGTTCCTTTAACACCGACTCAAATGAGCGGACCGCTTTTTCAATTTCTCCCGCCTGATAATATTCAATTCCCTGCTTGTTAAGTTTTGCCGCGTATTGGATACCTTCGCCCGTTACCGGTTCACGCAGCAGTTTGTCCAACTGTACCGCAACGGCCGGGTCGGTATTGATTTTGGCAATTTCCTGCAACAGGTGTTCGCCTTCGTCATACTGCCCCCGCGCCATAAAAGCCCTGGCGCAGCCGATACAGAGTTCCATTGATGTGTTGAGCAGCAGTTCGGCTTTCATTTCCGATTGAACCTGCCTTGCATCCCGCGCAAGTTCGTCGGATTTACCGGAATTGTTGAGCGCGTCGTAGACATTCGCTTCAAGCAATTTACTGTAGGTGTTGATGACCGGGTGACGGCCGTATTTTTTATTCAAGAGCTTCAGGATATCCAGCGCTTCAGCGGCGAGCTTTCTGATGATGTCGACGGAGTTGCCGGCGCTTAGCCGGGTCAGGGTCTGCACCAGGTTGATATAGTCTTCCGGTTGTTCATGACAGGAGTTGCGAGCCAGCTTCAACGCCTGGCGATAGGCGTGAACCGCGCTGGGCAGGTCGTTGTTCTCGCTGCAGATCCTTCCCATATCGCGCTGGCGCTGTACCGAGTGGGGTGAAATTTTGACGGCCTCGCCGAGGGAGAGTTGAGCCAGCTGTGATTTGTTTTTTGCGCGATATATTTTTGCCAGCAGGTCGTGGGCGTCCAGGCACAGGTTGTTCGAGTGGATGATAGTGGTCAGTATCTGTTCCGCATTATCCAACTGGCCCAGCCCGAACAGGGCTTTGGCCAAGCCAAGTTGGGCCCAAAGCCACGACCGGTCGCCCTGCAGGCCGAGATAAAATTTTTCCGCCTCTTCATAGCGGTGTTGCTCGCAAAGCAGTTCCCCCAGCATCTTGCAGGTTTCCAGGTAAAATTTGCCTTTCCTTGCCACCAGGGCTTTACAGGCATCAATCCCCTTTGGTGGGTTGCCTTCGTCGAGGGCGTTCTTCACAGAGGCGAGCGTTTCGTTCTTGAGCATGGCGTAATCCAGCCTCGGTCGCAGCGAGTCGCGATTGACCGGTTTATTGACGTAGTCGTCGGGCTGGTACTCCAGGGTGTGAAGGACCAATTGAATGGCGTTTTCCGCGCTGATAACCATAAACACCGAGCTGTTTTTCAGCAGCCGGTGGTAGCGCAGTTCCTCCAGAAGCTGTTGACCGTTTTTCCCATGGCCGAGATTGTGGTCGGCGAGCACGATGTCGTACTGGTGTCGTTCGCAAAGATCGATTGCTTCTTCGGCGCTGCCCGCGGTATCGATATTTTTCGCCCCGAAATCGACAAGTATCCGCTTGAGGGAGGTACGGGCATCCGGAATGTCGTCCACCACCAGGCATCGCTTGTGGCTATAGGTTTTTATGATATCGATCTGCTTCATTGCAAAGTGGGTTTTATGTATATGCATTTATTGTAGCTCATGCCCGGAGTAAGCGAATTTGAGTCATAACCCCGGGGTGTTTCCACGCGCCTGCGTCTGCTAGAATTGCCGCTTCCCGAAAAACCAGGTACGCCCGTTAAATGAATTGCGCCCGTCAACACCGCGCCAGAGTAAACCGGACCATCGAATGAATTGGGCGGATTGGGTCATCCTGGCAATCCTGTTGGTATCGAGCCTGATCAGCCTGAAGCGGGGCTTTGTCAAGGAAGCCCTTTCCATGGCGAACTGGGTGCTGGCGTTTTTTATCGCCATCACGTTCCGGGACCAGCTTTCCTTTCTGTTGCAATCGCAAATCCAAACTCCCTCCGTTCGCGATATGGTGGCATTCGGTATTCTGTTTGCCGCCACCCTGGTGGTGGGGGCGATGGTGAACTATTTAATCGGTGAAGTTGTCAGGATGACAGGATTATCGGGAACCGACCGGATGTTCGGTATGGTGTTTGGCCTGGTACGGGGATTTGTCGTCGTTATGGCCATACTGTTGTTTTTGCCTGCACTCGTTCCCGTTGACCAGGACGCCTGGTGGCGAGAATCGCTTTTCATCCCCCAATTACTTGAATTCGAGGGTTGGTGCCGGGCGGCAATGAAGCAGCTGGTTGATTTTTTCGTCGGATTGTTTAATTAGTGCCAGTCTGGCCCCGTTTCAGGAGTGAAACAAACACTTCCACTGCTGATACAATCGCTGCAGGCGGGGTAGGGTAATTGGGGTTGATATGCGGGGCGGCGTCACGTTTCAAATGAGGGTTTCTTAGTACATGTGCGGTATTGTGGGTATTGTTGGTAAAAGCGACGTCAACCTTTCGCTGTATGGCGCGCTTACCATGCTGCAGCATCGCGGCCAGGATGCCGCGGGTATCATGACGTGCCACAACGGCAAGTTGGCGCAGCAAAAGGCGGTGGGGCTGGTGCGGGATGTATTTCGCAGCCGGCACATGCAGCGCCTGGTGGGTAACATGGGAATCGGTCATGTGCGCTATCCCACCGCCGGCAGTTCCGGTCCGGCGCTCGCGCAGCCGTTCTATGTGAATTCGCCGTACGGTATTGCCCTGGCACACAACGGCAACCTGACCAACACGGCCCAACTCAGCCAGGACCTGTTCAAGGAGGATCTGCGCCATGTGAATACAGATTCGGACTCGGAAGTGCTGCTTAATGTCTTCGCCCACGAACTGCAACTGCAGGGCAAGCTGAGCCCGACGCCGGACGATATTTTCAATGCCGTGGCCCGGGTGCACAAACGGGTTCGGGGCGGTTACGCGGTAGTCTCCATGATCGCCAGCTACGGCGTGTTGGCGTTTCGCGACCCCAATGGTATCCGGCCGCTGGTGTTTGGCGCGAAGGAATCGAAAAATGGCACCTCCTATATGGTCGCGTCCGAAAGCTGTGCCTTGGACGTATTGGGTTACAAGCTGATTCGAGACGTGGCTCCGGGTGAAGCTATCTTTATTACTGTCGATGGCGAATTGTATACTCGCCAGTGCGTCACCAATCCCAAGTTGAGTCCCTGTATATTTGAGCACGTCTATTTTGCCCGTCCGGACTCCATTATCGACGGCGTGTCGGTTTACAAGGCGCGCCTGAGGCAGGGTGAAAAGCTTGCGGAAAAAATCCTGCGCGAGCGGCCGGATCACGATATCGATGTGGTTATTCCCATTCCCGACAGCAGCCGGGTGGCCGGTCAGGCCCTGGCCCAGACCCTGGGAGTGAAATTCCGCGAGGGACTGGTAAAGAACCGTTATATCGGCCGCACGTTTATCATGCCCGGCCAGCAACAGCGGAAAAAATCCGTGCGCCAGAAGCTGAACGTTATCGACCTGGAATTCCGCGACAAAAACGTACTGCTGGTGGACGACTCCATTGTGCGTGGCACCACCTGCCAGCAGATTATCAACCTTGCCCGGGAAGCGGGAGCGGCCAAGGTTTACTTTGCCTCCGCCGCGCCGGCGGTAAAATATCCCAACGTCTACGGCATCGATATGCCGACGGCGAAGGAATTGATCGCACACGGGCGCACGGTGGATGAAATCTGCCGTGAAATCGGCGCCGACTGGTTGATTTATCAGGACATCGAGGATTTGGTGGCCGCATCCGCCGAGGGCAGCCCGGAAATCAAGCAGTTTGATTGTTCGGTGTTTGACGGTAACTACGTTACCCAGGATGTGGATGAAAACTACCTGGCCCGACTGGAAGCGGAGCGGAGCGATTCCATCAAGGCAGCGCGCGAGCTTGAAGTGGCAAAGGCCAGCGCCTATGCCATGGTCGGCATCCATAACGACGATTGACAAAAACTTTTCATGACAACAAAAGATAAAGACATTCTGCAAAATGCCGGTCTCGATACCCTGGCGGTAAGGGCCGGGCATGTGCGCACGGCCGAGGGCGAAAACAGCGAGGCTATTTTTACCACCTCGAGTTATGTATTCGAATCCGCGGCCGACGCGGCGGCAAAATTTTCCGGCGAGCAGCCGGGTAATGTTTATTCCCGTTACACCAATCCCACAGTTAGAACGTTCCAGGACAGAATCGCCGCACTCGAAGGCGCGGAAGCCGGTGTTGCCACCGCGTCAGGCATGGCCGCCATTTTGTCCACCTGCCTTGCATTGTTGTCGGCGGGTGATCATGTGGTCTGCTCGCGAAGTGTGTTCGGCACCACCACCGTACTGTTTACCAAGTACATGAAAAAATTCGGTGTCGATGTCGATTTCGTGCCGCTGACCGATTACTCTGCCTGGGCCGGCGCCATTACCGGGAAAACAAAATTTTTATTGCTGGAATCGCCGTCCAATCCCCTGTGTGAAGTCGCGGATATCGCCAGGCTGGCGGAATTGGCGAAGGCAAATAACGTGTTGTTGGTGGTGGATAATTGCTTTTGTACTCCCGCGTTGCAAAAACCGCTGGAACTCGGTGCCGATATCGTTATTCATTCCGCCACAAAATACCTGGACGGGCAGGGCCGTTGTCTCGGCGGCGCGGTGGTGGGGCGCAAGGAGGAAATGAGCGAGGTACTCGGTGTTATCCGTTCCTGCGGTCCGACAATGAGCCCCTTTAACGCCTGGGTGTTCCTGAAAGGGTTGGAAACATTACGTCTTAGAATGGAAGCGCACTCGGCCAATGCGCAGGCGATTGCCGAGTGGTTGCATGCGCACGAAAATGTCGAGCAGGTTTTTTATGCCGGTTTGCCCTCACACCCCGGGCACGCGCTTGCGGCGAAACAACAGAAGGCATTCGGCGGTGTATTGTCGTTCAAAGTGAAGGGCGGCAGGGCGGAAGCCTGGCATGTTATAGACTCCACCCGAATACTTTCGCTGACCGCGAATCTCGGTGACGCCAAATCGACCATTGTGCATCCGGCTACCACCACTCACGGAAGGTTGAGTGACGATGAAAAGCGTCTGGCGGGAATTTCGGACAACCTGATTCGCATCGCCATGGGGCTGGAAGACCCAAAAGATATTATTGCCGACCTTGAGCGGGGACTGGGAAGCCTTTGATCTTCGCCTGTAGTCGAGTCTCTCAATTTAAAAGGATATTGGGTTGAAGCCACTCCCTTATTCATCTGGCCGTTACCGCACTGTTGCATTACTCCTGCTTTGTCTTGCCGCGACGACATGCACCATCTGGTTACTGGTTAATTATCATCTGTCGGGAAAGTCGCAATTTCAGGCGGCGCTGCAGGATTCCGGACACGCGCTGATATTTTGGTGCCTGGCGTTGGTGCTGGCAGTATTGTTCCGAAAGTTGCGGCCGTCGGGGAATATAAAAATTGTTGTTGTCGCCTCGGTATTGGCTTGTGTCGTTACCGGTGCGGCGGTTGAAATTATCCAGTCCACCATGGTCGGGCGGGATTCATCCTGGTCGGATCTGTTTTTGGATACTATCGGCGCCGCCGCCGGTGGCGCTGTGTTTTTGTCCTTCTATGCAAAGCGCGCTTTAAGAATAATTTATTTGGCTGGCGCGTCAGCATTACTTACCGTCAGCCTGTCGTCACCGCTGCTGTGGTTGTATGCGGGTTATCAACGGGACCGGGCGTTTCCCCTTATCGCGGATTTTGAAAATACCTGGTTGAATAAATTTATCGATACCGAATATTCGGCGAGTTATTCCATTGTTCCCGCGCCAGGGGATTGGAAGGAAAACTCCTCCAACGTGGTAAAAGTGGATTTCGACACCGGTCCCTGGCCGGGTTTGATTTCGCGGGACGTCAGTGACGATTGGCGAAACTACAATTATTTTGTATTTGAAGTCTTTAATCCGCAGCAACAGGAACTGCAACTGGTATTGCGCATCAACGATAAACACCACAACAACCGGCATGCCGATCGCTTTAACCGGACGTACGAAATCAAACCGGGGCACCGCGAAATAAAAGTGGCCATCGACGATATCACGCGTGGGCCCAGCACGCGGAAAATGGATATGGAGCATGTTTTCGGCACAATGGTATACATGTTGCGTCCACCCCGCCCCTACACGCTTTATTTTGATAACTTTCGACTAGAATAAAAAAGGTCACTCCCAATAGAGGGGCACTAAATGTGCGATTTTCCGACACAGCAAGACTTTACGAATGAATAAAATCAATCAAATCATCGATGCCATCGGTCAGGTTCTGTTGGGTAAGGAAGAGCAGGTAAAACTGGCGCTGGCCTGCCTGTTTGCCAGGGGACATTTGCTGATCGAGGATTTGCCCGGCATGGGTAAAACCACACTCGCGCAGTGCCTGGCCAGGGTGCTGGGCCTGAGTTATGAGCGCATTCAATTTACCAGCGACTTGTTACCCGCGGATATTCTGGGCGTGGCGATTTTCGACCAAACGAAAGCGGAGTTTCGTTTTCATGAGGGTCCGGTATTTACCCAGGTGTTGCTGGCGGATGAAATAAATCGCACCACACCCAAAACCCAAAGCGCGCTACTGGAGGCAATGGAAGAGCAGCAGGTAACCATAGAGGGCCAGACGCGCAATTTGCCGCAACCCTTTTTCGTAATCGCGACCCAAAACCCGCTGTCCCAGGCGGGCACTTACCCTCTGCCTGAATCCCAGCTGGACCGCTTTCTGATGCGAATTACCCTCGGCTACCCGACACCTGAATCCGAGCGCCTGTTGTTTAATGGGGTTGATCCGCGGCAACGCCTGGCGGACATGGAACCGGCTATCACTTTGGAAGAACTGAAAAAAATACAAGCCTCGGTCAATGAGGTAAAAGCCACTGATCAATTGCTGGATTACCTGCAGCGGTTGGTGGAGTTCACCCGGGTGGATGAGAGCTTCAGCCATGGCCTTTCGCCGCGCGGCGCCCTCGCGTTTTTGAAAGCGGCAAAATCCTGGGCGCTGATCGAGGGCCGGGAACATGTGCTTCCCGAAGATCTGCAAATCGTGGCGCCGGTTGTGGTCGGGCACCGTATTCACGGTGTTCACAGCCGCTCAATGCGATCGCCCGGCGCCATTACCGAACCCCTGGTGGATCACCTGTTGGCGAACGTTGATGTGATCTGATGGTTGGCGACCCGGTGATGGATACAATCCGATGAAAATAGCCTCTGGGTTTTCGGGATTCGGGCCGATTCGGGACATCAATCACTACTATCGTTCACGGTTTTACCGCTGGATAGATGGACGCGTACCGCCCGCGGTTGAACACACGCTAACGCAACAACGGCTTTATATTTTTCCCACCTTTCGCGGCCTTGTATTTACCGGCCTGATTTTTTTGTTGTGGCTGCTGGGTACGAACTACCAAAACAACCTGGTACTGGCGCTGGCTTTTTTCCTGGTCAGCCTTTTTATAGTTACCATTCTGCATACCTATGCAAACCTCTCCGGGTTGAAAATTCGTTTTGAGTCCGCGACGCCGGCTTTTGCCGGCGAAGACGTTGAATTTATTTTCAGTATCGAAGGAAAGAATGCCGCGGTGGAAAACCTGGAATTCCGCTGGCAGGACAGCGACCTTCCGGTTAAATACGTCGATGTGGAAAAAAAACAGAAAACCCTGGTCAGCGTTCCCCTGCGTTCGGCTGGCAGGGGCTGGCTGGTGCCGGGGCGGTTGCGGGTCAACAGCGAGTACCCGCTGGGACTGCTGCGCTGTGGTACCTGGCTGAACTGGCGCGTGGCGGCGCTGGTTTACCCACGGCCCCTTGCGGTAGCGGAGCCCGGATCAATCGTCGCGGACGACGACGGTGAGGAGGAGCACCCCATTCGCGGCGGTGAGGACTTCAGTCATCTGGTGGGTTATCGCCCGGGTGACCCCATCAACCACATCGCCTGGAAACCGTTTGCCCGTGGCAAGGGCCTGTTTATCAAGGAGTTCAGCCAAACTGTCTCGCGCGAAATCTGGCTTGACTACGACTCGATCCCGGGAGGAGATCCGGAAGAGAAGTTGTCGGGCCTGTGCCATTGGGCCCTGGAATATGACCTGCGGGATGAAAACTACGGCTTGCGCCTGCCGGATATCGTGATTCCGCCGGACAAGGGGCACAGCCATAAGCTTGAAGTGCTGCGGGCCCTGGCCTCCTTCGGCCAGCAACCGCCGTTTGAAATCCGGGGGGCGGGTCGTGTTTAAAGACAGCGTTAACCGAAGCGCCCTGGGCTGGATGCTGGCGGCCCAGAGTGTGGTGTTACTGCCGCTGTTCTTTTACCTGCCGGTGTGGGTGCCGGTGGTCTGGCTGGTGGCCACTGTCTGGCGTATACAGATATTCAGGGGAGTCTGGCCATTTCCCGGCTACTTTATCAAGTTGGGCCTGGGGCTGGGCTGTGTCGGCGGATTGTTGGCTTCCTATTCGGGCAAATTCGCGGTTGAACCGATGGTGGGCCTGCTGGCCTGCTCCTTCGCGTTAAAGGTAATTGAAGTGCACAACCGCAAAGGAGTGCTGCTTATCGCCTACATCGGGTTTATCGCCCTGGCCGCGCAGTTCCTGTTTTCCCAGACCCTGCTGGCCATGTTTTATGGCGTGCTTTCCCTGGTGTTGCTGGCTGGCACGTTGCGCATGCTCTTCGGCTCGGTCAATGTATCGGCGCGACGGCAGTTGGGCCAGGGCGGGTTGCTTGTCCTGCAGAGTTTGCCTGTGATGCTGATTCTGTTCCTGGTTATTCCGCGTTTTGGCCAGCTCTGGGGTGTGCCGTCCATTACCTCGACCGGCACCACCGGTTTCAGTGATTCCATGTCGCCCGGCGAAATCAGCAACCTGATCCAGTCCAACCAGCTTGCGTTTCGGGTGACTTTTGAAACGGCGGAAGGAGAGCCGACCGCCGACATACCGCCCCCGCCGCTAAGGTACTGGAGAGGGCTGGTGCTGGATTATTTCGATGGCCGGACCTGGCGCCGGGGTGGGTTCGGCGGAGGGGCGGGGCAGTACTTGTCCTCACCCCGTCCGCCGCCGGATTGGGGATTGTTGGTGCCGGAACAGGCCGAGGTGTACCGCTACAGCGTTATGCTTGAACCCCACCAGCAACACTGGTTGTTTACCCTGATGGCGCCACTTTATGTGGACAGCGGCAATCGCAAGATTGGCTTTGGCAGGGATTACCTGCTGGCGAGTCGCCTGCCCGTTGCCACCCGGATTCAGTATGAAATGGTGTCCGTGCCACAGTATCAGCTCGGGGTGGACCCGCTGACTAATTGGGAATGGCGTCGTGCCACCGCTTTACCCCCCGGTTCAAATCCCCAGGCGGTCGCGTTGGCGCAACAGTGGCAGCTGCAGGGCCTGTCACCTCGGGGGATCGTTAACGAGGCATTGAGCCTGTTCCGGCAAAGCTTCACCTATACGTTGCAGCCCCCGGTATACGGTCAACACAGCGTCGACGAATTTTTATTTTCCGACCAGCGCGGCTTCTGCGAGCATTTTTCCAGCAGTTTCGTATTCTTGATGCGCGCGGCGGGCGTTCCCGCGCGGGTGGTAATGGGATATCAGGGGGGCGAATTCAATTCGGTGGAAAATTACCTTGTCGTGCGGCAATCCGATGCCCACGCGTGGGCGGAAGTCTGGCTGGAAGGGCGTGGATGGGTACGGGTGGACCCCACTGCCTCGGTCGCGCCATCCCGTATCGAACATGGACTGCGGGATGCCATCGATGAATCGGAACGGGAACTGGTTGATCGCGGTCTTTTGCGCTTCGATCTGGTACGCAAACTCCGGCAGCGCTGGGATGTATTGGGTTACCTGTGGCATCGCTGGGTGCTCGAATACGATAGCGAGCGCCAGCGAGGTTTTATTGACAGGCTCCTCGGCGGCACCGACGCCTGGAGGATCGCGCTATTCCTGTTGGGTAGTTGCGCGCTTGTGATAGGAGCCTACCTGGCCTGGATGACCTGGGAGCGAAAGGTAAAACTGCCAATGGAAAAGCGCCTTTACCTGCGCTTTCAGGACAAACTCAAAAAATACGGTCTGGAACGGGCGATGGGCGAGACGCCGGGGGATTTTGCGCGGCGCGCGGCGGCTGCCTGTCCCGATCGCAAGAGGGACATAGCCCACGTAACGGGACTTTACAACCAGGTGTGTTACCAGGGGCGGGAAAATCTCCTGCCGAGCCTGCATGATGCGGTCGGCAGGTTTTAGCTGCTAACGGTGGCGCTGTGTTTTTATCCGCGTTGTGATAAGGTTAGCGGCGGCGCGGGTGTCCGGCTGTTTGCCGCCGGCGTCGCCATTCCCTTAATTGAAAAGAGTCCTTGAATAATAAAAATTGTCTTCAGGAACCGGGAGCCTGGCTGGTGCAAAAGCAAGCGCTCCGAATATAAAAAAACAACTACCGAAAATAAGATAAAAAACGATAGGAGCGAACAATGAAAGTCCTGACTCGCCTGCTTGCCTGTGCGGTGTTGCTGGGTACTCCCGGCGTGGCCCTCGCGCAAGAGCTCAATGGTGCCAACACCGCGTGGATATTAACTTCGACCGCCCTGGTTTTGTTTATGACCCTGCCGGGCCTGTCGCTGTTTTACGGCGGCCTGGTGCGAAGCAAAAATGTACTTTCCGTCCTGATGCAATGTTTCGCCATCGCCTGCGTGGCTTCTTTAAGCTGGTTTGTGTTTGCCTACAGCCTGAGTTTTGGTGAAGGCAATTTGATAATTGGCGATTTTTCCAACCTCTTTTTTAGCGGCATGGGCAAAGGCAGTTTGTCCGGCGACATTCCGGAACCGCTGTTCGCGGTTTTCCAGATGACTTTCGTTATTATCACACCGGCCCTGATCGTGGGTGCGTTCGCCGAGCGAATGAAGTTTTCTTCCGTATTGATCTACAGCTTTCTCTGGATCGCCCTGGTTTATGCGCCAATCTGCCACTGGGTGTGGGGCGGTGGTTGGTTATCCGGCATCGGTGCGCTGGATTTCGCGGGTGGCATGGTGGTGCATATTACCGCCGGCGTGGCTGCCCTGGTGACTGCGCTCATGATCGGTAACCGCAACGGCTTTCCGGATACCCCCATGCGCCCGCACAATATGACCATGGCGGTTACCGGTGCCGGTATGCTGTGGGTGGGCTGGTTCGGGTTTAACGCGGGTAGCGCGCTGGCTGCCAGCGAAGACGCGGCCATGGCCATGCTGGTCACCCACATTTCAGCGGCGGCCGGCTCCCTGGCATGGATGGCGATGGAGTGGTTTAAGTTCGGCAAGCCCAGCGTGCTCGGTATTGTCACCGGTATGGTGGCGGGCCTGGGTACCATCACGCCGGCGTCCGGTTTTGTGGGGCCGGGGGGCGCGCTGGTTATCGGCCTGCTGGCGGGTGTTATTTGCTTTTTTGCCACGCAGTTTGTCAAGCGCAAGCTGGTGATCGACGACTCCCTGGATGTATTTCCGGTGCACGGGGTTGGCGGCATCCTGGGGACTTTGTCGGTGGGAATTTTCGCCTCCCCCGGCCTGGGAATTTTTTCCGGTTATGGCTTTGCCGATGGTATTGAAAGTATCGGCGGGCAACTTTACGCGCAGGCAATCGGGGTCGTTGCCACCATTGCCTACACCGCCGTGGCCACTTTCGTTATTGTCAAAATAACCGGATTGATCACCGGTGGCATTCGTGTGGATAAAGACGTGGAAACCCAGGGCCTGGATATTGCCCTGCATGAGGAGTCCGGTTACACGATGTAACAATATGGCAAGGCGGGGTGATGTTCTGTTCTCCCCGCCTGTTGCAGAATTAGAGAAGTAAACCTTGCTTAAAATTTTCCGCCTGTTTTTATTGTTTCTTTTCCCTGTTCCAGTAATTGCCGTATCAGGCGATATGATCAAATGCCATGACGCCAGTGGCAAAATTATTTTTACGGACAAGAAGCATCTTTGTCGTCCAGGCGAGGAACTTGAACAGATTGAGCTCAGGGATATAAATACCCATTCCGATTTTGGCGGAGTGGAAAGTAAGGAATTTTATAACTACGCCAATCGCAGCTACGTAACACTTGAGGGATACAAGTGGAAAACGGTGGTCGAGAAGGAGTTGTTTGACAAAGACCCCGTTTTGACGGAACAGGCGGCAAGACGGCTTGAAAAGAATGTCGCGCAGGCCATTAACCGGTTTCCTCCCAGCTTCCACCAGCAGTTCGATGGAATTACTTACTACCTTTTTTATGGAGAAAAATCCAGTTACGGCGGCGGCAACAATGGATTGTGGTATTTTCGCGCCGGCAATCGTATCTCCAAACGCCTGGATAACAGCATTATCGTGCGTTCCGCAAGTAATTACCGCGGCCTGTCCGACCTCTGGGCCTTGAAGTCGGCAGCCCACGAATTAAGCCACGCCTTCCATTATTATAACTGGCGGCATTTTCAGAAAGACTTGCTGAAAGCGTATGAAAATGCCCGGCAGGCGGGGCTGTATCGTAACGTCAGGGATGTGGATGGGCGGAATATTGAAAAGGCGTACGCGTTAAAAAACTACAAGGAGTATTTTGCCGAGCTTTCCGCTATTTATTTCACCGAGGGAAATTATCATCCATTTAATAAACAAGGGCTGCGGGAATATGATCCGCAGGGATATGCGATGATTCAGAAAGCCTGGTGGGTTCAGTAGAAGACGGTCAGCTCCGGCATTCGCCGGAGCGGTGAAAATTAATAAACCTACAGCTTTAAAGCCTTTTTCACATCCTCTTCCAGTTTCGAATCGGTGGGAGTCATTTTGCTTTCGTAGTGGATTACCTCTTCGCCATTTCCTGAAACGAGGTATTTATTGAAGTTCCAGGCCGGTGCCTCGGTTTTACTGCCCAGATAGGCAAAAACCGGATTCGCTTTTTCTCCCTTAACGCTGGTAGGGGCCAGCATGGTAAAAGTTACGCCGAAGTTTTCGTAGCAAACGGTTGCGGCTTCCTTCTCGTTTTTTGCTTCCTGGTTAAAATCATCGGAGGCAAAGCCGATAACCTGCAGGCCCTGATCCTTGTATTTCTCGCTCAGCGCCTCGAGGGATTTAAACTGGGGAGTGAAACCACAGTGGCTGGCGGTGTTGACGATAACCATTGGTTTGCCGGTATAGGTGTCGCAGAGGTTAACGATTTTACTGCTGTGCAGTTTCTTGAAGTCGTGGTTGAGAAACTCGGGGCAGACGGCCTTGCTTTCTTTGGCGTGGTTTTCACTGGTTTTATTTTCACCGGCATTCGTACCGGTAGAGATAAGGGCGAGTACAAGGACCAATAAAAAATTTTTCACGTTTGTTCTCCTGGGTCATCTCCCATGACGGGACTGATTAATCTTTTTTCGATTCGTTGAAAAAACCTTTTTTCTTCAGGCGTTCCAGTTCTTTTTCCAGTTTGCTTTTTGCCTTGTCCTCGATCACGTCCTTTTTCTCTTCCACCTCGGTATCGACCTTTTTCTCAAGCTCCTGCTTTTTCGCTTCAACTTTTTCCTCGGCGGCGGCTTTGACCATATCACCGATTCGGTCAGTGTCAGGTAAACAGGTGTCGGCGCCGATATTCGACAAATTGCCCTTGCACAGCAGCGGGATAGCACGCTTGCGCCATTTTTCGCTGATGTTGCCACAGGCTTCGGGACCGGAAGAAAAATCCGCCAGCGAAATATCGATCGGGAAGTTGAACCGACCGGTTTCCAGGTTGAGTTCACCGCTGGCTTTGGTGGAAAGTTTTTCGATTTGGGCGTCAAGTGTTTGGAGCGTTACCTGGTCGGCGGTATAACGGGCCTTAACAGTAACCGGCTGCAGTTCGGTAAATGCATTCCAGTCCGTTTTGGCCAGTTCACGCTTATCCAGTGTCGCCAGCAGCTTGCAGTACTGCTGTTCCAGGTTAATTGGCGCAACCTTGAGATTTTCGGAAGAAATAACGGCTTCCGCGACGACGTTGTTTATCAGCGCCTGGTCCGTTTGGCCGTGGCTGGTTACCCGCACCTCGGTGCCGGCTTGTCCCGCCAGGTTATCCAGTTCGGCAAAATGCTGTGCCAATGCGCCGACGTTGATACTGTCGACATTGAGTGCCAGCTGCAGTTTTGCGGCTTCCCCGGTCGCGTCGAAAGTCCCTTTTGCGGCCAGGGTACCGTCAAACGCCTGGGCATTTAGTTTATCGATAGTGACAATGCCATTTTCAGCCTGAACTTCTGCCTCAATGTCCTTGATGGATATGTCCATCACAAGGATTTCCTCGAAAGTAAGGCCAAGCAGGGCGCTCAGCGAGCGAATGCTCTCCAGGGGCAGGGGCTGGGGTTCGGCGGCTGCCGGCTCGGTCGCGGTTTCCGAGGTTGGCGGAAGGTAATCATCCAGGTTGATTCTGTCTCCGCTCCAGCGGGATTCGATATGCCAGGGAATCCGGGGTTTTTCGGTTGCGGACAGGGTCGTGTTGCCCTGGATGTGAGTGCTGTCAAGAACAGCCTGTATGTTGGTGATTGCGATTTGTTTCGGAGAGTAAGCCAAATCAAAAGCAAAGGCGGCATTGCTTAGGGCCTGCGGATTTTGGGTTGGAATTTGGGCAAGCTCGAAATCCTTCATCAACTTGCGCGGGTTGAATTCTGATGCGTTTAGACTGGCGGTAACATTTAAAGGATCGTTCCAATTCACCCGACTGTTAAATGAAATGGCAAGCGTTTTGCCCGAGCCATTGGTTCGGGCCAGCCGAAGCATGGCATCGTTAAGGGAGAGGGTTTTTCCCGCCATATCGAAGGCTAAAACCGAGGCGAGATCCGCCGATATCGCGGGCAGCTCCGCCACGGCGGCATTGACGGAAATACTCAGGGGGAAGGGCGCACCTTCGAGATTGAAGTCGGAGGCTTCGACACTTAGATTTTCGACAATAAAGCTGTCTCCGCTCTGCCTGTCCGTGTAACCCAGCGACAGGCTCGACAGCGTAAGCTCTTCGATCTGTAACTCGGGCAACGTCCCTTGAGCCGGTGCTTCATCCACTTCAGGAGCCGGTTCAGCCTTGTCGCCTCCGTCGATACTCTCCCAGTTGCCGTTGCCATCCTTGTCCACTACCAGATCCAGTTTTGCCGAGGTAACGCGAATGCCATTGACCAGAATTTCCCGCTTGAACAAGGGCACCAGCTTTACCGAAAAGGACATGGAATCCACGTAAAGGAGGGGTTGGCCGGAATCCGGCAGGTCCGCCGGATTCAGCGACAACGCCTGCACGCTAAGGCCAAAGTCGGGATAAAACTGCCAGTCGATTTCGCCGCCGAAATGCGCTGCGATCCCCTGCCTGGCAAGCTCTCTTTCCAGTGTGGGTTTCAGCCTGGAAGGATCGATGGACACGACCAGTAAAACCAGCGCGCCAATCAACAGGAAGAAAAAAAGAATCAGATAAACAACAAACTTAACAATTCGGTTCATAGTGATTGACTGGTGGATTGATTGGTGAAACGTGTTGGTAAAGTCTCGTGCAAAGACCGGCCCATTTCAGCGCGGTGAAAATTGTCTCACAGTATTAACGCGGTAGTATTCACCGGGTCAATAGATACCGGTATCCAGTCCGACGGCAAATGTCAGGGCATATTGACTCGCTTCCTGTTCAAACGATGGTTTGTAGTCGCCGCGCAATACCAGGGGCGCCTGCGCCTTTGACCATTTCATCCCGCTGACAATGGCTTCCACCGCCCGCACCGTGCCGGTACCGTCCTTGCCGGCGCGAACACACAACGAATAGGGCATGCCCTGGGTTTGCTCCACGCAGGGATTATAAACACGATCGAACATGTCCTTCAGTGCACCGCTCATGTAACCGAAGTTTTCGGTAGTAAACAGGAGAATGCCGTCCGCCGACTGGATGTCGTGTTCCGTGGTTTCAAGGGGGGACAACCTTTTTACCGTCAGATTGTCCAACTCTTCCGAAGCGCCGGTCTGTTCCAGCAGGCCGGCAAGTTTGCGCGTATTGGGGGAGGGGCAGTGAGCAATGATCAGCAGATTTTTCACTTTGCGCCGGATCTCCTTGATTTACGGCCCGTTTTACCCGGAATTAGGGGAGGGTTGCATACTATTTTGCATCCAATCCACGTATAATCACGCGATTTTAACATCGTGAGCCCAGAGGTTCCGCAAAGCATTTCCACGGAGACGATTATTAATGGCTATCGAACGAACATTATCCATTGTTAAACCCGATGCAGTTGCCAAAAACGTCATTGGCAGGATTTTCAGCCGTTTTGAAAATGCGGGGCTGAAACTGGTGGCAATTAAAATGCTGCACCTTAGCCGCGAGCAGGCGGAAGGTTTTTACGCGGAGCACCGGGAGCGCCCCTTTTTCGGTGAGCTGGTTGATTTTATGACTTCCGGCCCGGTGGTAGTCCAGGTGCTGGAAGGCGAAAACGCCATCGCCGCCAATCGCGGGATTATGGGTGCCACCAACCCGGCCAATGCTGACGAAGGCACCATCCGGAAGGATTTTGCCGAATCCACGGGCAGAAACGCCGTGCACGGCTCGGATTCCGAAACCTCCGCCGCGCGCGAAATCGCTTTCTTTTTTGAACCCGGCGAAATTTGCTCCCGCTAGTGAATTGAGGTCCCGCCAACACGTGAATACCGCCTCCGAACAAGTACAAATCTCTGACGTTCCCGCGCCGGCAAAGATCAACCTGATGGGAATGACCCAGGCGCAGTTGGAATCGCTTTTTGTGTCGCTGGGCGAAAAGCCCTTCCGCGCAACCCAGTTGCTCAAATGGATTCACCAGTTGGGTGTAACTGACTTTGCGCAGATGAGCAATATCAGCAAGGTCCTGCGCGAGCGCCTGGCGGAGATAGCCGAAATCCGGGCGCCGGAAGTAATTAAACAGTGGGACTCCGCAGACGGTACACGAAAATTCCTGATACGCGTCGATGGTGGCAACGCCATTGAAACCGTGTTTATCCCGGAGGGTGATCGCGGGACGCTCTGCGTTTCGTCCCAGGTCGGCTGTTCGCTGGATTGCAGCTTCTGCGCCACCGGTAAACAGGGTTTCAACCGGGACCTGACCGCTGCCGAAATCATCGGCCAGGTCTGGCAGGCCGCCAAATCCTTTGGTCAGCTTCAGGCCGGTGGGCAGCGCAGGGTAACCAATGTGGTCCTGATGGGCATGGGCGAACCGCTGCTCAATTTTGACAACGTGGTCAGTGCCATGCAATTGATGATGCATGACAACTGCTACGGTATTTCCAAGCGTCGCGTGACATTGAGCACCTCCGGTGTGGTGCCTGCCCTGGATCGCCTGGGCGAGTATACCGATGCCTGCCTGGCCATTTCCCTGCACGCGCCCAACGACGAATTGCGCAACCAGCTGGTGCCGCTCAACAAGAAATATCCCATTGCCATGCTGTTGGCTTCCGCCAGACGCTACATTGCCGGCCTGCCGGATACGCATCGCAAGATCACAATCGAATACACATTAATTGACCAGGTGAACGACCGCCCGGAACATGCCCATCAGCTCGCCGGGTTGCTGGAGGATGTACCGGTAAAAATTAATTTGATTCCGTTCAATCCATTCGGGCTTTCCAATTACAAGCGTGTGAGCAACAACGCATTAAAGCGGTTTCAGCAGATTCTGATCGATGCCGGTTATACCACCACCATTCGCACCACCCGCGGCGACGACATTGATGCCGCCTGCGGACAACTGGCAGGCATGGTGGAGGATAAAACCCGGCGCAGCCAGCGTTACAAGATGGATGTACAGGCGTTAATACAATCGGATAGCGACATCATTCCGGTTAAGGCCGTAAGCTAAAACTACAATAAGTAAATGTAAATTCCATCGGAGATAACACATGCCCAGCCGATACAAGACGATTGTTGTTTTATTTTTGCTCGCCTTTTTATCCGCTTGTGTCACCACTGTTGACCAACCCTCAAGACAAATTGACGAGAAGAAAGCGTTGGCGGCCAATGTTCGTCTGGGCATGCAGTACCTGAAGAACGGGGATCGGGACAATGCCATTCGATCCTTTTCCAAGGCTCTGGAGTTGGACAGCCGGTCGGGGGAAGCCAACCAGGGAATGGCTTTGGTTCACCAATTAAACGGTGAACGCGAACTGGCAGAGGAGCGTTTTAAAAAGGCATTGCGTGGTCGGGCGGATTTTTCCCGCGCGGCGATTGAGTACAGTTATGGTCTTTTTCTGGTTGATAACAATCGGTGTGAAGAGGCGTTTGATTATTTTGAAAGTGCCTCGAAAGATATAACCTATACCGGGCGCGAAAATGCGTTGGTGGGAATGGGCATCTGTGCAAAACAGATGGGTGATATGGTGCGGGCAAAGGCCGCTTTCGAGCACGCGTTAAACCTTAACAAGCGTACGGCCACGGCTGCGATTGAACTGGCGGAAATGGCATTCGCGGAACGCGATTATTCCACCTCGAAAAAATACCTGGACCAGTTTGCCGCCAGTACCCGGCAAATACCGCGCAGTTTATGGCTGGGTATCCGGCTGGAGCGCATCTTTGGCAACAAGGACAAGGAAGCCAGTTATGCCCTGGCGCTGAAAAACCTGTATCCGTATTCCCAGGAATACCTGGATTACAAAAACCTGATTGAGCAACAGCGGTAATTACCGGCGGCGGCATAATGTCATCTGACGAAAACACAGTGAACAACGAAGCACAGGCGGGGCCGGGAAGCCAGTTGCAACTTGCGCGGGAGTCGAAACAAATCTCGCTTGAGGAAATTGCAAACAGGACGCATATTTCCGTCAGCAAGCTGCAGGCGCTCGAAGAGAACCGGTTCGAGACCCTTGGACCGCAGCCCTTTATCATCGGCTACATCCGAAAGTGCGCCAAGATCCTGGAGATCGAATCGGACTCCCTGGTGGAGGCCTATAAAAAGCAGGCCGGTATCGCGGATGAGCTCGATGCTGCCCTCGATCAAAAGACAGTGTCCGGTGCCGCGGTACCGGGTCCGGCTGCCATAGCCGGACGCAATATTGCGCAAACGGTTCGCCGCATTCCCGTCTGGTGGATAGTTGGCGGCCTGGTGGCGGTCTGGATCGTCGGCGTTTATTTTCTGGTACCGGGTGAACGGGAACAGCGCCTGCCGCGACCCGCGCCCGCGGTACAGGAATCGGTGCGGCAGGAGCCCACGGCTCCCGTAATCGATGAGTCGGTAAGTGAAGACAGTGCCGATGAGCCGGTAATCAGTGAAGACAGCGCTGTTGAAGAGCCTTTCGTCATCGAGGAATCGGCTCCCGACGAGCCGGAATCGGTTCCGGCTGAGCCGGTGACTGCCGAAGCAGAACCGCCGGCGCCAAGCGCCACCACTTCAAACGAGGCTGACGCCCCTTCGGGCGCGGCGGAACTTTCAGCGGCGGGACCCGATCAAGAAGGGCAGGACCTGTTGGTAATGAATTTTGTCGACAACTGCTGGGTGGAGGTACGCGATGCGAATGATGAAATTATTTTTGCCGCGCTACAGACACCGGCCGATACCCTGAAGTTGTTCGGCAACGCGCCGTTTGCCGTGATGCTCGGCAATGCCCGTGCGGTCAGCATGGCGATCAACGGTCGAACGGTGGATACTCAACCGCGACCGGGCCGCAATACCTTGCGCCTGACCGTGTCGCCCTGATCCAGTTGAAAATTTTATTTGTGGGAACGGACAGTATTTATGCATTTTGAATCGCCCATCAAACGCAGGAAGTCCCGCCAGATTATGATTGGCAATGTGGCCATCGGTGGTGATGCACCCATCAGCGTGCAGAGCATGACCAACACCGAAACCACGGATGTGCAAGCCACCGTGGCGCAGATCAAGCGAATCCAGGACGCGGGGGCCGATATCGTGCGGGTATCCGTTCCTTCCATGGACGCGGCGGAAGCGTTTGGCGAAATTCGCAGGCAGGTCACGGTTCCTTTAGTGGCCGATATCCATTTTGACTACCGGATTGCGTTGCGGGTGGCCGACCTGGGTGTCGATTGCCTGCGTATCAACCCCGGCAATATCGGCAGGGAAAAGCGCATCCTGGCAGTGATCGAAAAGGCGCGCGACCTGAATATTCCAATCCGTGTAGGTGTAAACGCCGGCTCGCTGGAAAAGGATCTGCAAAAAAAATATGGCGAACCCACGCCGGACGCATTGGTGGAATCCGCGCTGCGCCATGTGGAAATCCTGGACCGCTACAACTTCCAGGACTTCAAGGTCAGCGTCAAGGCGTCCGATGTTTTCATGGCAGTGGCGGCCTACCGCAAACTGGCAACCCAGATAGAGCAACCCCTCCACCTGGGCATTACCGAAGCGGGCGGTTTGCGTTCCGGTACCGTGAAGTCCTCCGTGGGGCTCGGCATGCTGTTGATGGATGGCATTGGCGACACCATCCGTATTTCCCTGGCGGCGGACCCGGTGGAAGAGGTCAAGGTCGGTTGGGATATTTTGAAAAGCCTGAAACTGCGCAGCAAGGGAATTAACTTTATCGCCTGCCCCAGTTGCTCGCGCCAGAATTTCGATGTGATAAAAACCATGAACGAGCTGGAAAACCGGCTTGAGGATATCAAGGTGCCGATGGACGTGGCGGTAATCGGTTGTGTCGTGAACGGCCCCGGCGAAGCGCGCGAAGCGGATATCGGGCTGGCCGGCGGAACGCCGAAAAACCTGGTGTACATCAATGGCGAACCCAACCAGAAGCTGGATCAGGACAATCTGGTGGACGACCTGGAGAGACTTATACGCCAGCGTGCGAACGAAAAACTCCAGCAGGAAAGCAATCTGATCGCCAAGGCATAACTCACAGTTATATTCATTTGATTCCCGCTGCCGCCGCTTTTTTGCGTGCGGGTCAGCGCGAGTTTGAAATTTTTCGGGACCAAAACGTTGAAGAAAATACAAGCCATTCGCGGTATGAATGACCTGTTGCCGGGGGAATCTTCGGTCTGGCAGTACCTGGAGTCGACCGTGACCGAGATCCTCCAGGCGTACGGCTATCAGGAAATCCGCTTTCCCATCCTTGAGCAGACCGAGCTGTTCCAGCGCTCCATTGGAGAAGTGACGGATATCGTGGAAAAGGAAATGTATACCTTTACCGACCGCAACGGCGACAGTATCACCCTGCGCCCGGAAGGCACCGCCAGTTGCGTGCGTGCCTGCGAGGAGCACCAACTGCTGTTCAATCGCGGTACCCTGACCCAAAAGCTCTGGTACATGGGGCCGATGTTCCGCCACGAAAAGCCGCAAAAGGGTCGCCTGCGCCAGTTCCACCAGGTGGGGGTGGAGGCCTTTGGTTTTGCCGGGCCGGATATCGATGCTGAACTGCTGATGATGACAGCCCGTTTCTGGCGTACCCTGGGTATCGCCGAGGCGGCGGAACTGCAAATTAACAGTATCGGCACCGCCGAGGCGCGGGCAAAATACCGGGCGGACCTGGTGCGATACCTGTCGCGCTACCGCAACGACCTGGACGAGGACAGCCAGCGGCGGCTCGACAAAAACCCCCTGCGCATCCTCGACAGCAAGGTGGAAAAAACCCAGGCGCTGCTGAGCGAGGCACCGGAACTGGTCGACTATATAGACGATGAATCCCGCGCGCATTTTGATGGCCTGCAGGCTTTGCTGACGGCCACCGGAGTGCCATACACCGTCAACCCACGCCTGGTGCGTGGACTCGACTACTACTCGAAAACGGTTTTTGAGTGGGTGACAAATAAACTGGGCGCACAGGGTGCGATTTGTGCCGGGGGCCGCTATGATGGCCTCGTTTCGCAACTGGGCGGCCAGCCTACACCGGCGGTGGGTTTTGCCATGGGCCTGGAGCGGCTCGTGTTGTTACTGCAGGAGTTAAAATGCCTGCCGGAGGACATTTCCCGCACACTCGATGTCTATCTGGTGGCGGTTGGGAACGTCGGTGTCCAGGCGTTTCAGCTGGCGGAGCAACTCCGCACGGAACGGCCCTGGCTGAGGCTGCAAACCCATTGCGGGGGCGGCAGTTTCAAGAACCAAATGAAAAAAGCGGACCGGAGCGGGGCGGAATTCGCGCTGATTCTCGGTGAAAACGAAGCGAGTGCGGGGGAAGTGGTTATCAAGTACTTGCGTTCGGACGAACCGCAAAAAACCATAAAACAAAATGACATCAGTCAATATTTATCTTAGGAGTTACATGTGGCGCAGCATCTTACAGAAGAAGAACAAATTGAAGCACTAAAACGCTGGTGGCAGGAAAACTGGCTTTCGGTTGTCGTACCCATTGTTGTCGCGGTTGTCGGCTACGTGGGCTGGACATTCTGGCAGGGCCACAATGAGCAGCGGGCGCAGGCGGCCTCGGACCAATACCAGACGCTGCTGGAGCTGGTGGAAGTGGAGCCCGGCGGGGAGTTGACCGACGAGCAGAAAACCAACGCCCGCGCCCAGGCCACTGATATTATGGAGCAGTACGGCGACAGCATGTACGCGGACCTCTCCGGCTTGCTGCTGGCCAAACTGGCGGTGGAAGATGACAACTACGGGGAAGCGGAAAATATTCTGCGTACGGTGGCGACCCGGAGTGATAACGCCGGCCTGGTTCAGCTGGCCAACGCCCGTCTCGCCAGGGTATTGATGAGCCAGGAAAAGTACGACGAAGCTCTGTCGCTGGTGGGGCAGCCGGAGGACCAGGCCTACAAGTCACTCTATGCGGAGATTCGGGGTGACATTTATCTTGCCCAGGACAAACCCGGTGAAGCGCACACAGCCTACCAGGAAGCGCTCGATGCCCTCGACCCGCAACAATTCAGTCGCCGGGGTCTGCTGCAGATCAAGCTGGACAGCACGGCGGTAGGGGACGTGGATGTGGCGTCGGTGAAAACCAATGGTGAAGAAGCCGCGGCCAGCGGTGAACCGGAGGCACAGCCGCCGGCCGACAACGCCGCGGAGGCCACCCAATGAGGCGAATTGTCGCACTCTTATGTGTCGTATTGATGTTTACCGCCTGCGCCTCCAAGGAGGAGTCGGAGGCATTGAAGCCGATGAAGCTGGTCAGTTTCGATCGAACCGTCAAACTGAAAAAACTGTGGACCAGTGATGCCGGCAAGGGGCAGGATCGCCGTTACAGCCTTTTTGTGCCAGCGGTGGAAGAGGGGGTGGTGTACGCCGCCGATGTGGAAGGGCAGGTATTCGCCTTTAATGCGGAAAACGGCAAACGCCTATGGAAAATCAAACTTAAGCGGCCGGTTTCCGGCGCCATTTCCTCTCATGGGGATAAAGTTTTTCTGGCTACTTATGGGGGTGGTGTGATCGCCCTGAGCGCGGAAGACGGGGCATTGCTGTGGGAAGCGAAGGCGAGCAGTGAAATTCTGGCACCGCCGGTCTCCAGCGGCAGCGTGGTTTCCGTCAATACCATCGACGGGCGTGTATACACTTATGACGCCAACACGGGAGAACAGATCTGGACCCACGACCATCCCGTGCCGATATTGACCTTGCGTGGCAATGCCGCGCCGGTTGTCACGAACACCCAGGTCATCGTGGGCTTTGATAATGGCCAGGTGGTCAGTCTCAATGCCGCTGATGGTTCGCTCGGTTGGGAAGTGCGGGTGGCCCAGCCTCGCGGCAGCACGGATCTCGAGCGCATGGTGGATATTGACGGCACACCGGTGCTGGACGGTGCCTTTCTTTACGCCGGCGCCTATCACGGTGCCGTGACCGCTATTGCCCGTGGTACCGGGCGGGTTATGTGGAGCCAGGAAGCGTCCACCCATCAGGGGCTGGCGGTCGGCGGAGGCAACGTCTATGTGGTCACCGAGGACGACAGCGTGATTGCCTATAACTCCGCCACCGGTTCGGTGGAGTGGCGTAACGACCAATTACTGCGCCGCAATCTGGGCGCACCCGCCGTGATCGGCAATTACGTAGTCACGATCGACGAAGACGAGTATATGCATGTCCTGTCACAAACAGACGGAAGTTTCGCGGCGCGTCTCAAACCGCCCGGTGACGATTTCCGCTCTCCGCTCGTGAGCGTCAACGACATCCTTTATGTTTTGGCGGATAACGGTAAACTATCCGCTTACAGAATTGCTGAATAAACCCGCTGGTAAAACAACTTCGGGGGTTGATCGGCCCCCCCTCCCTTTAGAGCCCTGAGTAAAATGATTCCTACCATCGCCCTTGTGGGCCGGCCAAATGTTGGAAAATCCACCCTGTTCAATCGCCTGACCCGAACCCGGGACGCCATTGTGGCGGATTTTGCGGGGCTGACACGCGACCGCAAATATGGCGAGGGAAATATTGCCGGCAAGCGCTTTATCGCGATCGATACCGGTGGTATCAGTGGCGATGAGGAGGGTATCGACAGTGTGATGGCAAAGCAGTCGCTGCTGGCAATTGAAGAGGCGGATATTGTCCTGTTTATGGTGGATTGCCGGGATGGGCTGACCGCTGCCGACCAGCAGATTGCCGAACACCTGCGCAAGCAAAACAAAAAAGTATTTCTCACCGCCAATAAAATAGATGGTTTGAACGCGGATGTAGCGGTTACGCCTTTCTTTGAACTGGGCCTGGGAGAGGTGCATTCCATTGCCGCCGCGCACGGTCGCGGTGTCAATGCGCTTATGGAAGAGGTGTTAAAGGAAGTTTCCAGCGACGAGGAAACCGCGGCCGGGGAAGAACCGGAAGGAATTAAAATTGCCATTGTCGGTAGACCCAACGTGGGCAAAAGCACACTGGTCAACCGCATGCTCGGCGAGGATCGTGTCGTGGTATTCGATGCGCCCGGCACCACGCGCGACAGCATTTATATTCGCTACGAGCGCGACGGAAAACCCTACACCATTATCGATACCGCCGGTATCCGCCGGCGCAAAAACGTGAAACTGACGGTGGAGAAATTTTCCATCGTCAAAACCCTGCAGGCCATCGAGGATGCGAATGTGGTTGTCCTGCTGATGGACGCGCAGGAAGGCATCGTCGACCAGGATCTTCACCTGATGGGCCATACCATCGACTCCGGTCGCGCCCTGGTGGTTGCGCTGAACAAATGGGACAACCTGGAAGAAGATCACAAGAGTTATATCAAAAAAGAACTCGAGCGACGGTTGCGGTTTGTCGATTTTGCCGATATCCATTTTATTTCCGCTTTGCATGGCACCGGCGTGGGCAACCTGTACAAATCGGTTGAAAAGGCCTTTAAATCGGCGACGGATAAACTCAGTACCAATTTCCTTACCCGCATTCTTGAGGACGCCGTTACCACGCACCAGCCGCCGCTGGTCAACGGCCGGCGAATCAAATTGCGCTACGCCCATGCCGGTGGACACAATCCGCCGATTATCGTGATTCACGGTAACCAGACGGAAAGCGTGCCGAACCACTACGCGCGCTACCTGGAAAAAACATTCCGCAATGCGCTGAAGCTGCACGGCACGCCGGTGCGAATAGAATTTAAATCAAGCGACAACCCTTATGCCGGCCGGAAAAATAAATTGACTGCCCGCCAACTGGAAAAAAAGCGTCGCCTGATGAAGCATGTGAAGAAAAAGAAATAGACTTTTCTCCTCAACTGACCGAATTGCGTCGCCACAAATAAAATACCGCCGGTATAACCAGCAGGGTCAGTATTACCGCGCTGATCATACCGCCGACCATCGGCGCGGCAATGCGGCTCATTATTTCCGAACCGGTGCCGGTGCCGTACATCACCGGCAGCAGGCCGACAATAGTCGATATCGCGGTCATCATTACCGGGCGCACACGTTTTACCGCACCTTGCAGTACCGCCCGGCGAAGGTTGTCGTCATCGGTTTTTTGCTGGTGATCATCAAGCAGGTCCTGGTAGGCCTGTTTAAGATAGTGCAGCATGATCACTCCGGTTTCCGCCGCCACCCCGGCCAGGGCGATAAAGCCGACTCCCACCGCCACGGAAAAATTAAAGTTGTGCAGGAACATAAGCCAGACACTGCCCACCAGAGCCAGCGGCAAGGTGGCGATAATAATGCCCACCTCGATGAAGTTGCGGAAGTTCATAAAAAGCAACACAACAATTATCGCCAGTGTCAGCGGAATAACGTAAGTCAGCTTTTCCTTTGCCCGTTCCATATATTGATATTGCCCGGCCCAGTTGATGGAATAGCCGGGTGGCAGCTCCAGTTTTTTTTCCACCCGTGCCTTGGCCTGGCTGACATAAGTTCCCACGTCGATATTTTCCAGGTCGATGAATACCCAGCCATTCAGGCGGGCGTTTTCACTTTTTATGCCCGGCGCTCCCTCTTCGATATAAACCCGCGCCACATCGCCCAGTGAAATTCGCTGGCCGTTGGGCGTGACGATCGGCAGCAGTGACAGTTGTTCCGGGGAATTGCGATATTCCTGCGGGTAACGGATGTTGATCGGATAGCGTTCCAGACCTTCGATAGTGTAGCTGACATTCATGCCGCCCACCGCCGTGGCGATTACCTGCTGGACATCGGCGATGTTCAAGCCGTAACGCGCCGCTTTTTCCCGCTGAATATCCACTTTGATGTAACGGCCGCCTGCCACCCGTTCCGAATAAACCGACGCGGTGCCGGGCACCTCCTGCAGAATTGATTCCAACCGCTTTCCTATGTTTTGTATTTGCGATAAATCCGGCCCGGCGATTTTAACGCCCACGGGCGTTTTGATTCCGGTGGCCAACATATCGATGCGCGTTTTAATGGGCATCACCCAGGCATTGGTGACACCGGGAAATTTTACCAGTCCGTCCAGCTCTTTTATCAAACTGTTGGTGGTGACGCCGTCGCGCCATTCACTGCGCGGTTTCAACTGAATAAACGTTTCAATCATGGTGAGCGGCGCCGGATCGGTGGCGGTTTCCGCGCGTCCGACTTTGCCGAATACATTTTCCACCTCGGGAACCGTGCGAATAATTTTGTCGGTTTGTTGCAGCAGCTCCCGGGCCTTGCCGATGGAAATACCGGGATAGGTGGTGGGCATGTACATCAGGTCGCCTTCATCCAGCGCGGGCATGAATTCACTGCCGATCCGGCTCAACGGAAAAAGCGTGGAAAGGGTAATCATTACGGCAATCGCGAGGGTCAATTTGGGAAACGCCAGAACTTTTCGCAGCAGCGGCTGATAAGTGGTGGTTAATAGCTGGTTTATTGGATTGCTGTTTTCCGACTTTATTTTGCCCCGAATAAAATAACCCATCAGTACCGGAACCAGCGTTACCGCCAGAATTGCCGCCGCCGCCATGGCGTAAGTCTTGGTAAAAGCCAGCGGCGAAAACATGCGGCCTTCCTGTGCTTCCAGGGTAAATACCGGAATAAAGCTGATGGTAATCACCAACAGACTGAAAAACAGCGCCGGGCCGACCTCGCTTGCCGAATGCGCCACCACCTGCCAGCGGTTTTTATCGGTTAACGGTGTTTTTTCCATGTGCTTGTGCATGTTTTCAATCAGCACAATGGCACCGTCAATCATTGCGCCCATGGCGATGGCAATACCGCCCAGTGACATGATGTTGGCGTTCAGTCCCTGAAAATACATGACGATAAAGGCTGCCAGAATGGCAATGGGCAAAGTGACCACGGCCACCAGTGACGAGCGCACGTGAAGCAGAAATGCGATACACACCAGCGCCACCAGGAATAATTCCTCGGCGAGTTTTTCCCATAGGTTATTTACCGCGCGTTCGATTAGCGCGGAGCGATCGTAAACCGGAATAATTTCCACACCTTCAGGCAAGCCGGATTTTAACGATTCCAGCTTTGCCTTTACTCCTTGGATGGTTTCCCTGGCATTTTCGCCGAAGCGCATGACAACAACGCCACCCACCGTTTCACCTTCGCCATTCAATTCGGCAATGCCGCGCCGCATTTGCGGGCCCACGCCGATGTCGGCCACATCCTTGAGCAACAATGGCGTACCTTTTTCGTTAAGGCCGAGGGGAATATTGCCGAGGTCGGCTATGCCGTGGATATAACCGGTGGCCCTTACCATATATTCCGCCTCCGCCATTTCCACTACCGAGGCACCGACTTCCTGATTGCCGCGCTGAATCGCCGTCTGGATATGTGACAGTGGAATACCGAAGGCGCGCAGTTTTTCCGGATTAACCTTTACCTGGTACTGCCTCACCATGCCGCCCACGGAAGCCACTTCCGATACACCGGGCACGGTTTGCAGTTCGTATTTTAAAAACCAGTCCTGAATACCGCGCAGTTGGCTGATATCGTGTTTGCCGGTGCGATCCGCCAGCGCGTAAATATAAATCCAGCCCACGCCGGTGGCGTCCGGGCCGAGTTGTGGCTTCGCGGTCTCCGGCAGCGTCGGCGCAATCTGGCTGAGATATTCCAGCACGCGACTGCGCGCCCAGTACAGGTCGGTATCATCGTCAAAAATAACGTAAACGAAGGAGTCGCCGAAAAAAGAAAAACCGCGCACGGTTACCGCGCCCGGCACTGATAGCATCGCGGACGTCAACGGATAGGTTACCTGGTCCTGCACCACTTGTGGCGCCTGTCCGGGATAGCTGGTTTTAATAATCACCTGCACGTCGGACAGATCCGGTATCGCATCGACGGGGGTATTTTTTATCGCATACGATCCCACGCCAACCAGTATGACCGTGCCGAGCAGGACAAACAGACGGTTTTTTACCGACCAGTGAATAATGGCTTCAATCATTCTACATTCTCTCAATGCTGGCTGTGATCGGAGTGCGCATCCGGTGAATGATCCGGCATTGCGTTCTCATCTTCCGACTGTGGCACATGAACGTTGGTCACAGCCATCCCGCCGTCCACGCGGGAAATTTCCACATGTACTGTCCTACCGGTTTGCAAAGTGGAAAGGTCCACACTTTCAGCCACGCTGGAATTCATTGTCGTCGCCGGCATATTCCAGGCATCGATGGCGCCATGGCTCAAGGTAACCCGGCGGGCACTTTTATCAACCTGGTCGATGGTTGCTTCAATCCACACCGATTGTTCCGCGGCTATCGGTGCGCTGTGATCCATGCGCCGGAAGTCGGAGGTTTTGCTCGACTCCGAATCCAGTAAAAATTGCGCGGAGCTGACAATTTTTTCTCCTTCTTCGATACCGTCGAGAATTTCCAGATGGGTTTCGTCGGAGCGTCCCACTTTGACTTCAATGGATTTGAACCGGCCGTCTCCGAGCGCCAGCACCACACGATCCGAGCTGCCGGTGCGAATCACGGATTCGCGGGGAACCAGCAGGGCGTTTTCATCCGTACCGGTGTGAATGGCGACCTGCGCGAACATATTGGGTTTTAATTTCCTGTCCTCATTGTCGAAGCGCATTCGCACTTTTACCGTGCGTGTCCTGGCATCGAGTGTGGGATAGATGTAATCGACATTACCGCGCCAGGTTACACCGGGAAGATAGTCGAGAGTCATGGTGACGGGGGAATTATCCTTTACCATTCCCGCCTGTCTTTCGAATACTTCCGCTTCCACCCAGACTTCATCCAGCGCGCCGATGGACATTAAATTAACACCGGGTTGAACGTAGAAACCTTGGCGTATATTTAAATTATCGACGACACCGCTTTGCGGCGCATAAAAGGTTACCGTTTGTTGCACCTGCCTGGTTTCCCTGAGTGTTTCAATTGTGGATTCAGCCAGTTGCAGCGCGCGCAATCGCTCCTCGGAAGCGCGCACCAGTCGCTCATTGTTACGCATAAGAGCAAGAACCAGCTCTTCCTGCGCATTAACGAGAGTAGGGGAATAGATTTCGTAAAGTGGTTGCCCCTTTTCCACCGGGTCGCCTTCAGCCTTGACATAAAGTTTGTCTATCCAGCCTTCGACACGCGGATGAATGTGCACCAGCCTGTCCTCGTTGTAGCGTACATAGCCCACGGTTTTTATTTCTGACTCCAGGGGCTTGCGCTGCGCCTCCGTCGTTCTTACTCCCAGGTTGTTTACTACATCGGGGGAAATTTTGACGGTGCCTGGGCTTTCTTGCGCGCTGTCCGCGTAAACGGGAATAAGGTCCATGCCCATGGGCGATTTGCCGGGCTGGTCGCGTTTGTAGTTCGGGTCCATGGGGGCAACCCAGTAAAGTGGTTTTTTCTCCCGCGAATTGTTGCCGGCGGTTGTTGATTCCTCTCCGGAAAACAAGAAAAAAATACCCACCGAGAAAAACAGGCCGATCAGCACGCCGGCGCCAAGCAGGGTTAAAGGTTTGAATTGACGGTTCATGCGTTATCTTCCTCGAAGTCTTCGGCGGTAACCAAAAAATAATTTATCCGGGCAATCAGCTTCTGCCTTTCCACGTCGATGGCAAGGGAATCAATTGACATTCCCGGATCGGGCAGCGCGCCGGCGGAAATGCTTTCGGCAATCAATGCGCTTTCACTGTGCCGGCTGTTATCCAGGCAGGTCGTGGCGATGCCGATCCGCACGACCGAAGGCCATTCCAGAACGGAAAACATGGTTGTATCTCCGACTGCGCAACCGCAAAGTAGTCAGGTTGGGATTGCGCGAACTGATCTCAGGAAGCCGAAAAGCCTCCGCCAAACGACAGGCGGACCTGTCCTGTGTCAGCCGGAAATGGGGGGACGATAGCGCAATGAGGAATGCGCCGATAAGAGCTGGTAGCGAATGCCTTTCGGTGAAATCGAAGGATCCGATTGCAAGGCAGGTTGCTGGTGAGGAACAATTGGAGAGGAGAAACAGTTGGCCGGGCAACTGCAGTCGGTAGTGCAGCAGGATTCTCCGTGGTCGGTGCCGGAAGTTCCCGGACTTTCGCTGTGGCAGTGCTCCATGGATTCCATGGCCGGGCTGTCGGTGGATGCCATCCATCCGGATATGCCGGCCTCGGCCGGGCAGGGAAGAGCCATTGCAAAAACAGACTGGACCCAGAAAGTCAGCAGTATCAACACTGAAAATGTTCTGTTTTTGCGAAAAGTCACTTTAAGTAATTCCGATTAAACCATAACCGATGCGTTTTCTGCCTCACGCGGTTCTGCCGATAATATATCGACAGAGAGCTTGAATTCAATGTGCGACGGAAAATTAACCTGTCGACAAGGACGTGGAGCGGCTATATTCGATAGCAATTCTTTGGTTAGTTGACGAAGAATAATTTTTGGTTTTTTTTCCACGACCGAGTGCGCCTGAGAAACCTGTGGACGGCGACGAGGAACAATCCAGCGGCTATGTATTCAATGGGCTTCGTTTTCCAGTCCTGGCTGCTCCAGTCATCCCCTTAGTACTTCCATGCGCCAGAAATCACTTACTCGTAAAGTAATACGCCCCGGTCAAGACCGGGGCGTAGCGTTTAATTGTAAAGTCTGACAAATTCCGCGACCGAGGGGACGCCATCGTTTGAAAGAACAAACAACATATAAAATCCGGGCGGAGCCACTTTGCCGTTGGGAGGCATTTTTACAATAATATCGCCCCAATTCTTTTCTTCAATTTCCAGCTCGATAGCGCGCTGGGTCTGATCGTAGGCGTGCGTAACAGCACCCGGTGCAATGAGCACAGCTTTATTGATATTCTCTCCATTTACAGGAGAGGGGTTTAGTTGAACCTGAAATCTGCCGCCAAAATAGTGCGGTCCTCTGCTGATCCCGCTAATTGTGGGGCGCGGAAGGCCTTTTTCCAGGTAGGGTGGGCTGAATATTTCCACCCGGCGCTCTGGCCAATCGTAGGGTTTTAGATTCCAGGCGTGATCGGTGCCGGTGGTCATGACCCTGCCATCGGGTAACAGCAAGGCCGTGGAATGGTACAAGCGGGCAATGCGCATGGGGCACATCTCTGTCCAGGTATCCGTATTGGGGTCGTATATCTCAGGCGTCATCACCGGTGCCGCGCCTAGGTCAGATGCGCCGTGGGTACTGCCACCCGAGACAAAAACTGTA
Source organism: uncultured Cellvibrionaceae bacterium (assembly GCA_964451365.1). Taxonomy (GTDB): domain Bacteria; phylum Pseudomonadota; class Gammaproteobacteria; order Pseudomonadales; family Cellvibrionaceae; genus CAYVIB01. The sequence goes on along the minus strand of CAYVIB010000011.1, from coordinate 45,154 downwards.
CCGTCGGGCAGTAACACCGCATTGTTCATTACGCGCGGATGTTTCATGGAGGCGACGTATTTCCAGTCTGGATTGCTGTTGTCACGGAAGTCGAGCATCTCCACAGTTGGGGTTGCGGGCACGAGAGAGTCGTTCTTGGTGCAGTCGGTATTGGTTTCGGTGCCGGTTTTACATTTAAATTCGATCGACACATCGCCCCCACCGCCAATCAGCATAATGCGCGGGGCATAGTTTGGCGGAGACAACGGCAGCATCACGGATGAGCCTGATCCGGGATAGTTGCGGTTGTAGGAGTACTGAGTGACTTTAAAAAAGTTGTTGTCCCATTGGCTTCCTGCAGGGTTTGATGGGTACATGATTCGTGATGTCCTCTCGGAGTGCACCAGCACGCCGCCCTGAGGCAACTGGTACACAAAGGGGTACATCATAATTGAACGGTCGGAGCGCGCCGGGTCGAAGGGGTTTGGAACCTCCATCTTTTCCGTCAGATTATAGGCAGCATCCATTATCTGGAACGTGCTGTTCACCTCAACCCCCGATTCCAGCCGGCCCAAGGTTTTTGAGCCGGAAATCGCCATCACGGAACCATTTTCCAGGCGACTCAGTGTTGGATACCAGCGGCCATATTCACGACCGTAAACGGTTCCGGCTTTTCTTTCTATCGGCACCGGTATATCGGGGCCCAGATCCGGAAGTTGCTCCCATTCGTTGTACCATGAACGAAATATATAAGAATCCGCCAGATGATCCTCTCCGTGGCCCCCGGCCACCCACAGCTCACCGTTTTCCAAAAGGGCGTGGCCGGAACAAAACGCGTGCGGTAAATGACTGCTACCGAGCAGGGAAGGTATTTCTCCCTCACCAGTAAGCGGATCAAACAGTTCTGAAAAGCCCATGTCCTTATTGTCATCAAAGCCAAACAGTAAAATTTTCCCGTCGGGCTGCAAGGAGGCATGAATGCCGATAGCCTTGGCGTTGTAGGGCGTCTGCCAGCGCCCCTGGGTTGGGGCATTGCAGCATGGCTCACCGCCAACAACAGCGCCGGCCCAGATGGGGGAGTTCGACTGGTCAGCCTTCTCGTTCCACAACGCGCTGCCTTTGTCCGCATGGAAGGAGACCAGCGCCCCGTCGCTTTCCCGGCGGGCGACCACTTGCAGATTGCCGTCACCAAAACTGCTCGCAATGACTGATGCTGAAGTGTAGCGCCTGCTTGAATTTGCATCGACCATGCCCGCCTTGTACCACGGGTACAGGTTATTGATTGTGGTGTCATTGTTGCGGTAGAAATGTGCCAGGCCACCGCTGGACAAGGGAACAATCAGCTCAAAGTGACCGCGTGTTCCGGACTTTCCTTGCACAAAGGAGTGCACGCCTATTGCATTGATGGGGCTACCATCCGCTAATACTATTTCCCGGGGAGTCGACCACTGAGTATCGCCTTCACGCCACATGTGATACAGCTTGCCATTGGTGGAACGGGCGATAATTTCCAGGTTTCCCCCGCCAAAATTACTTTGAATCAGACTGACCGAATCGAAGGTGATCCCCTGGGCGAATTGAATGGATTGGTGCCAGCTCATGTTGTTGGGGTCATCGTGGGACCGCCACCAATGGGCGAGGCCACCGTTTTGCAAGGCGACCACGACCTCAAAATTCCTGCGATTCTGGTTACTTTGAATAAATCCTGGCTGACCCCTAACGCCCCAGGTCACCCAGGTGCCGGATGACCATGGCCGGGAAGCGTCGTTGCGATCGCGCCAAAAGTGATACAACTGGCCGTCTATGGTGGCCATAACTTCAAGGTTGCCGTAACCCGGAATGGGGGCTATTGGTCCCGAAGGGTTATATACGTTGTTTTCCAGCAGGGCGATGCCCTGGATATTTCCCCAGCCAGCAGCTTTTGGGCCGAACCAGGTATAGTTTTCCACAAATGCGTCGTTTTTATCGTTGTTCCGATAATACGCGGAAAAACCACCGCTGGTATGGGGGGTGACGAGTTCAAAATTGGAGTGGGTTCCGCTACCGTCGGTTCCCTGGGTGAAGCCAATGCCGATGGGTGCGTTGCATTGCAAAGCCGGGGCAATCGAAGCCTGCATCAGCAACCCGGCGGCGGTGAAAATTGACAGAATTTTATTCAATTTCATTTTAAAGGTCCTCTAAATGTATGTATGTCGCATGGCGGTAACTTCGGTTATTCTTGTTAGAGGGATATTGCTGGTTCAGGCTATGCCAGAGAAATCAAGTTCATATTAATCGCCCGTATAACCGCCTGCTGACGGTTATTCACGTGAAGCTTTTCGTGAATTTTGCGGGTGTGGGTGGTGACGGTATTGATTGAAATACCAAGAATTTTTGCCACATCCGCGGTGCTGTGCCCCAACGCCAATTGATAAAGCACATCTTTTTCCCGGTCCGTCAATACGCCTTTCCTTAGCTTTTTGGTTCGGTCGATAACGAATTTGGCGATAGCTTCGAGAATATAGGGTGTAAGGAATGCCACCTTGAGGACAACATTTTCCATTTCCCGAAGTTGCTGCTTGTCGCGCGCCTGGCATATGAGTTTTAGTCCTCCCGCGTTGCCGGACGGGCCGTGCCACGGAATACAGGCATAGAGATATTCGATATTTGCGGCTTCCTGGGAAACATTTTCCTGTAATAGGCCGGAAACAAATTCCGTTTCACAATCGGAGTGGCTGGTCCACAGCTTCGGAAGCGCGGCGGCAAGACAGTACTCCTGGAAAGCGGCGGCGGAAACGGAGGTTCGCTCCCCGGCCTGGCTGTCCAGTTCAAAACCATTGACCAGGTGCACTAGCCTACCATCGGAAAATGGCTCGCGTATGCTGGCGAATATCTCGTAGCGTTCGATATTCAACGCGCTGATCAAGCCCCTGCAGTACATATGCAGGGCCGCCGGATCAGTCGTTTCGGTAATATGCTTAACAATGTTGTTGAGGGACGTATGGCCGTTACCGTTAAGTTTTTCCGGGGGGGCCGCGGGGTTATTGCGGTGTACCAATGGCTTTGCTGCAAAACGTTCTTTTGAGTCGTTCATTGAAACGTACATAGTTCTTCTCTCGGTCTTTGTTATTGGACTGCAAAACTCAACATCGCAGGCTGGTTTTATAAAATCGACCGCACTGTAGTGCTTGAAAAAATGTGAGTTTTCGGAAGAAGCGTTGAAAAATTCATTAAAAAAGGCGATTTTGGCACGCAATTCTTCTGTTGATATCGTAAACATCTGCGATCAAACGTCTGTTTTGCGATTTTCCCGGCTTTTCAGCACAGTGTCAGTCGCAGGGTGAGGTGCTTGATTCGAGGGTGAATCAGGAGAGGTCTAAATGGCGGATATTACGGCAACGGAAAAGCGAAAAGAGTTAAAACAAACAGAGTATGCCACGGTCAAATAGCCAAATTTCATACCTATCACTGGAGTGACAAATGGTGCCATTTTCCCTGAAAAATCTCCTGCTCTCGCTGGCAGTACTGCCGTTGCTGGCTGCCTGCGACAATTCGACCAATGTAAATTCAGTCGCATCTTCCGCTGTCGCTAAGGCGCCGGCAACGGCCGAAAAAGTAGCCCTGGAGGTTTTCAAGAGCCCGACCTGCGGTTGCTGTGGGGTCTGGATAGATCATCTGAAAGCGGCGGGTTTCGCGACAGGCGTTCACAACGAAACCAATATGACCGAAATCAAGGGCAGGCATGGGATCAAACCCGGGCAGAGTTCCTGTCACACAGCGGTGTCACCGGATGGTTATGTTTTCGAGGGACATATTCCGGCTAAATATATTAAGCGTTTTCTTGCGGAAAAACCCGCCAATGCCATAGGCCTGGCGGTTCCCGGCATGCCGGTCGGCAGCCCCGGAATGGAAATGGGGGATCGCTTCGAACCCTACCGGATCGTGCAGATAAACAAGGACGGCTCGACCACGGTTTATGCGGAAGTTGCGTCTCCCACGGATCAGTAACTTTTGCGCGATTGCAATGTTAATGGTTGTTTTAATCGCGCCAAAGAGCTGTTCGACAGCCCTCCGTTTCATTCAGCTGCTATTGAGCAAGTCCCCGACGCTCCACTTGATAAACCATATCCAGGTGCTCAGGTCATGCGCCGCCATATTTGCCGGTGGATGGTTTGAGCGTTCCCTCAGGCAATTTCCTGGCCCCTCGCTGCAGGCAGCCACGCAATAACGAAGGGTGGTCTCACAGGCTTGTGTCTGGCAGGTAAAAGTCACACCTTCGTCTGCCAGGTTGGACGGAGCCCTGCTTTTAAAAACAGATGCTGAATTTTGGCAGCGGTTTACCTGGCTATAGTGCTCAAGTGTGTTATCGAAATTGGGCAGATACTCCACCGCGGTATCTTCACGGCCGTGGGCGATAAGGGCGGGCATGGGTGATTGACATGGTTGGGCGGCTTCGGGTATCGCGCCGGCCACGGCGGCCAGCCCCTGGATAATTGAATTTCTGGTGCATCCCAGGTAGTGCGTCATATACGCGCCGGCGCTGAACCCGAGGGAGAAAACCCGGTTTTCATCCACATTGAAACTTCGGGTAATCGCCCGATGAAGGGAGTCGAAAAATTTAAAATCACGTGTGCTTTCACCCCTTACGCTCCAGCAGTTGTTATCGCCGTCGCTGTCGGGATAGATGGAAATCACCGGTTCAATGCTGCTGGCGGTAATGTTCACCGCGTTGCGAAAACCGCCACCGGAGCTTTCGCAGCCGTGCCAAACATAAAATACCGGGTATGCAGGGGAATGGTTCGGGTCGTAATGTGGCGGCAGGTCAAAAATAAACTCCCTGGAGCCGATCCTGCCACAACCGGAATTTTTCGCTTTATCCACTGCCTCGGCTTGCCGCAGGTCATTCTCAAACAGGTGGGAATTGTCGCTGCAGCGGATTACTTCAAAATCAGGTGATCCAGGGATTGCGGCAGCTTTACGCGGAGCGGTGTTGGCAAAAACCGCGTTCTCTTTATCGCCTGAACTATTTCTCTCCCTAATATCTGTGTTGCCTCCGCATCCCATTAGTATGGCGACTGTGATGACTGTAAACAAAAGGCACCGGAAGTGGGGCGGCTTTCGCCTGTTCCCCGACGTTATCGTGCTGGAGAAGTTCTGGTCATCCTGCTTGAATGACGACTTTGGGTGTCCGTAAAAATTCCTGCTGATCATTTTAAAGCTCTACAGTACCTGCCGATGAATAACCGTGGGCATATTGCCAGAACGTGTAAATTAGAGATACGAAGGATCAGATGAAGCCCATAGATAAAAACACCAATTTAAAGAAAAAATTCAATCAGCGGATTAATGGCGAGAAAGCCCGCGTGAAATTTTTCGCTAAAAACTGCATTCTTCCACGCGGTGGCGAATAGGATTTTCTGAACGATAATTCAGACATCTCCTACCCATACGCCGAAGCGTCCATGGTTTTGGTGGATCGCGATCCATATAAGATATGGTTATTAAATATCCCTGTCATCTACTGGATCTTGCTGGCGTATTTAATGATAATCACAAAATCTTGCGGTAGATCGAACGATTGCCGGGTACTTTCGCGCCTCGCTTGGTGATAGCCGGCGCGTTGTCGGGATAGGTTGATCTCCCTGTGTCAATAAAATCGACAAAAGGGGTTGGAATGGCGAAGGTGTTTTTGACCGGCGGCAGCGGGTTTGTCGGCTTGAACGTGGCGGATGCCCTGGCGGGGAGTGGTTATGATGTCCAGGCGTACGTGAGGCCCACGTCCAGCGTCAAGTATCTTGAGCAACTGCCTGTACGGATAATCCGGGGAGAACTGGGCGATCAACAGACGCTGCTGAGCGCCATGGAAGGTTGTGATTATGTCGTTCACGCCGCGGGTAATACCAGCTGCAGGAGAGCGGATTTTCCGCTTCTTTGGAAGAGCAATGTGGAAAGTACTGAACAGGTTATCGATGCGGCCATTGAATGCAAGGTAAAGCGACTGGTTTATACCAGTACCATTTCAACCATCGGTGCCCGTGACGACAGAAATGCGATCGCGGATGAATCCGAACCGCTTATGGGTTTTCGGGCGCGCAGCCCCTACGCCCGTACAAAAGGAGAGGCCGAAAAGCGTGTTATCGCCGCCCTGGATCGAGGGCTGGAAACCATTATTCTCAACCCTTGCGCCGTGGTGGGGCCCTATGATCACACGCTGCAGTGGGGGCGATTGATTCTGGCCGTGCACAAGGGAAAAGTGCCTTTTAAGCTGCCTGGCGGGGGAAGTTTTTGCAGTGCCCGAAACGTGGCCCGGGCGCATGTGAATGCGCTGACGATGGGACAGCCCGGTGAGCGCTATATCCTCAGCGATGTACATTGCGACTATTCCGAATTCGCCCAGAGCGTCGCCCGCAAGCTGGGCATCACTATTTCGATTCCGCCCAAAAATTATCTGTTGCTGATGCTGCTCGCTTACATTGTGGAAAATACATCGTGGATCTTCGGCAGGAAACCATTCGTGGACTCATTCCGGATGCGGATATTTCTCGGTCATTATTATTTTGGATCGGAAAAGGCGCAAAAGGAGTTGCGGTATCAAACCGGCTCGCTGGATGAAATGGTGGGGGAATCCATCAACTGGTATCGGGCAAACGGGTTTATGGATTAGCGGTGAACGGCACTTCTTTTGATTGCTTGTAAGGCCGGAATTGGTCATCCATGACAAACTCGTAAGGCGATAAAAAGCAGTGCTATTTTTGCCAGGAATTTTCACGGTAAGCGCCATTCGGATCAGTGGTTATTATTTTTTAATACAAAAAACAGGCACAGCAAATAACTTCAATTTGCTGTGCTGTTATCGGTATTAGAGGCTGGCGATTTTATCCCGTTGTTGCGCCAGTTTAACCAGTGCCGCCTGGTGACTGGCCAATTTGTCTCGTTCCTTCTCGACCACTTCCGTCGGCGCATTATCGACAAATTTGCTGTTGGCGAGTTTGCCTTTGATACGCTCCAGTTCTTTCTGGGTTTTTTCCAGTTCCTTGTTCAGCCTTGCCAGTTCGACATTTTTGTCGATCAACCCCGCCATGGGGACCAGGATTTCCATATCGCCCACCAGGGCGGCGGCGGACAGGGGCGCTTCGTCTTTTTCCTCGAGCCACTTGACGCTTTCAAGAGACGCCAGCTTGCACAGGAAGCGGGTGTTTTCATTCAGGCATCGTCGATCTTCCGCGCTGCCGTTTTTCACGTAAACCGGCAGCATTTTTGAAGGGGCGATATTCATTTCGCCGCGAATATTGCGAATGCCCACCACGACGCCTTTCACCCATTCAATGTCCTTCGTCGCCTGCGAATCAATTTTGCTTTCGTCCGCCCGGGGGTAGGGCGCAAGCATAATCGTCTTCCCTTTGGCGCCGGCCAGCGGTTTGACTCGCTGCCAGATTTCCTCGGTAATAAACGGCATCATCGGGTGGGCCAGGCGCAGGGTGGTTTCCAGCACGCGGATCAGCGTTCGGCGCATACCTTTTTTGATAGCGGGACCGACGTCCTCACCCCAAAGAACCGGCTTGGTCAACTCCAGGTACCAGTCGCAGTAATCTTTCCAGACGAAGTCGTAAAGCGCCTGGCTGGCAAGGTCGAGACGATACGTGTCGAAGCCTTCGCATACCGCCCTTTCCGCCTGCTGCAGGCGGGAGATAATCCAACGATCCACCAGTGTCAATTCGTAATCGGTATCGCCGGACTGGCCGCAGTCCTGGTTTTCCGTGTTCATCAATACATAGTTGGAGGCGTTCCACAATTTGTTGCAGAAGTTGCGAAAGCCTTCGATACGGCCCACATCGAAATTAATATCCCGCCCGGTGGATGCAAGCGAGTAATAGGTGTAACGCAGTGCGTCGGTACCATAGGCGGCAATGCCGTCGGCAAATTCCTTGCGCGTCATCTTTTCGATTTTTTTTGCGTCCTGTGGCCGCATCAGGCCCTGGGTACGCTTTGTCACCAGCGAATCAATATCGATGCCGTCGATCAGGTCGATGGGATCGAGCACATTGCCCTTGGACTTACTCATCTTCTGGCCGTGGCTGTCTCGCACCAGTCCGTGAACATATACCGTATGGAACGGAATTTCCTTTCTGAAGTACAGGGTGAGCATGATCATGCGCGCCACCCAGAAGAAAATTATATCGAAACCGGTCACCAGCACCGACGTCGGGTGGAAGGTTTTGAGGAAGTCGGTTTCCTCCGGCCAGCCGAGCGTGCCGAATGTCCAGAGCCCGGAAGAGAACCAGGTGTCGAGCACGTCGTCATCCTGGGTCAGGGGGACGGTTTCGTCCAGCTTGTGCTTGTTGCGCACTTCCTCCTCGTTGCGGCCGACATAAACATTGCCGTTGTCGTCGTACCAGGCGGGAATGCGATGGCCCCACCACAACTGGCGGGAGATACACCAGTCCTGGATATCGCGCATCCAGGAAAAGTACATGTTTTCATATTGTTTGGGGACGAATTTAATTTCGCCGCTTTCTACCACCTTGATGGCCTGTTCCGCCAGAGGCGCGGTTTTAACGTACCACTGGTTCGTCAGGTAGGGTTCGATCACGACACCGGTGCGATCCCCGCGCGGCACTTTCAGCATGTGGGGCTGGATTTTTTCCAGCAGGCCGAGTGCTTCCAGGTCGGCGACAACTTCCTTGCGTGCGACGAAACGGTCCATGCCCCGGTATTTGTCCGGCACGTTGTTGTTCAATTGGGCGTCGTCGTTAAAAATATTAATGAGTGGCAGGTTGTGGCGCAAGCCCATTTCGTAGTCATTAAAGTCATGCGCCGGCGTTATTTTTACGCAACCGGTGCCGAATTCCATATCCACGTAATCGTCAGCGATAATCGGAATTTCGCGGTCGGTCAATGGCAGTTTTATTGTTTTGCCGATCAGGCGTTGATAGCGTTCATCCTCGGGGTGAACGGCGACAGCAGTATCTCCCAGCATGGTTTCCGGCCGGGTGGTGGCGACAACGAGATATTGCGGATCACCTTTGGCCGGGTTGGCCAGTGGGTAGCGGAAGTGCCATAGCGAACCTTGCTCTTCTTCGCTGATCACTTCCAGATCGGAAATGGCCGTGTGCAGTTTCGGGTCCCAGTTTACCAGCCGTTTGCCGCGATAGATCAGGCCGTCTTCGTACAGCCTTACAAATACTTCCTGTACGGCTTTGTAAAAGCCGTCATCCATGGTGAAGCGTTCGCGGCTCCAGTCGGGGCTGGCGCCCAGGCGCCGCAGTTGTCGCGTGATGGTGCCGCCGGAGTGGGCTTTCCAGTCCCACACGCGTTCGATAAATTTTTCGCGTCCGAGGTCGTGCCGGCTTTTGCCCTCGGCATCAAGAATACGTTCAACCACCATTTGCGTGGCGATGCCGGCATGGTCAGTTCCCACCTGCCACAGTGTGTTGCGGCCCTTCATTCGGTGATAGCGCACCAGGGCGTCCATGATACTTTCCTGGAAACCGTGGCCCATGTGCAGACTGCCGGTAACGTTGGGTGGCGGAATCATGATGCAATAAGATTCGCCCTCGCCACTGGGTTTGAAATAACCATTGTTCTCCCAGGTGCCATACCACTTTTTTTCGATTGCCGAGGGTTGATAGGTTTTTTCCATTGCCGGTACTGCCTGTTGATGATTTCAAAAGGCGCAAATTATACCTTGTGAGAGGCGCGGATGTAGAGGGTAATCGGCGGTTGCCGGTCAGGAAGAGGTTTCGGGATCGGTAACTTTATGGTTGGCGCTCCTGGACAGTTGCTCGCGCAGCCGTTTGCGCAGTTCCGCTTCCATTCGCGGAAGATATTCCGCCACCAGTTCCTCGACGATTCTGTCGGTTTGTTTGGAAGAATGCAGCACAGGCGTCGGATGCGCAGGCGCGTCGGTGTTGGCGGGAGGGGGTGGAAAGTGGGTTTTATCCCGGCTGAGCGAGTCGCCCACCTGCATCAGTTCGTCCATGATGGTGGACCGGCCCTTGCTCAGGCGTTCGCGAATATGTTTTGGCAAAAAGGGATTTTCCCCACTGCCGGATGCAGGGGTAAATGTTTTCGCTGGATTGTCCTCCTTGGGCGTGCGCGCTTCCTTTTTCGTAAGGGGCGGTTGCTCGAACAGCGATTGCTGGCCGGGAGAGGGCTCGGAATAATCGGGTTTCTCGTCCATTGTTGTTATAGTTGCCTCGGGAGAATCCGGTTCGGATCTGGAGAATACCACACTCTTTTCCGCTATGCCCGAGCCGCCCTCGCTTTCGCTGGCGGCGGTACCGGGGTTGTTGCCTTCCGCATGAGCGGACGGACGATAGGTGACCCCTTTTTTTTCTTTCGTCTTTTCTGCGTGATCGCGCGCGCGGGAACCTGAATCATCGAAAATCAGGTCGTCCTCGGAAATCTCGTCGATTGATGTCAGCGTCATCGATGCTGTTTCATCGGCCAGGGCAGAGCTTTCTTCTGTCTCATCGGCGAGGGACACCGGTTCCACCAGCACCGGAATTTCCAGATCCTCCTGTTCGCCCAGTTCTTCAATTTCCTCGTCCGAAAGCGAGTAACGAATGGATTCCAGTTCGGCGAGAAGCTCGGACTTGGTGGGTTTGGGTTTGTCTGGTCTCACGGTGTTCTGCCCAATTCAATTGTTAAATTGGCTAACGTTTTAAGGAGCCTCTGATCAAGATTGCGCAGAGACCACAGGGACTTGATCAGAGGCTCCTTAGTTTATGAGTTTTAATCGGATATCCCCGTTCCTTGTAGAAAGCATAATTATTACGGGTAGCCTGCAATATAGTTTCGTCCTGAACAACAATTTCCGCAAGCCGTTTAAAGCGACTGAACTGGGGTGGCAGGCTCGCTCGCACATTAACCAGCACGTCATGGTGCTGGACATCGTCGCCGTCGTGGCTGATAACGACCGGCGCTTCTTCACTCCCGTCCTCGCCCAGGATCACGTGCGGCACGAACGACTCCGGCTTGAATGACCAGAGCAGTTGATCCAGTTCGCGACTTGCAGTTTCGTTTTCGGTGGCGATCATTACTTTATTGCCCTGGCGCACGGCTTTTTCCACCAGCCGGCAGGCGAAATGCCAGCGGGCGGTTTGGTTATCCGCTTCCAGGACGTAGAAATCAACTTCTGTCACCAGGGCGTCCTCAACTGCCGAGCCTTTTCCAAGCCGAGCAATATTGTTGCATCGGCGTTAATTATTGAGCACATAGTCCACCAGCAGGCTGACCGGACGACCGGTGGCGCCCTTGGCGCCGCCGCTCTTCCAGGCGGTGCCGGCGATGTCCAGGTGCGCCCATTTGTATTTTTTGGTAAATCGGGACAGGAAGCAGGCCGCCGTGACACTGCCGCCCGGCATGCCGCCGATATTGGCCATATCCGCGAAATTGCTCTGTAGTTGCTTTTGATAGTCATCCCACAAGGGCATTTGCCAGGCCCGGTCGTGGCAGTACTCGCCGGACTTTAACAGCGCCTCGGCGAGTTTCTGGTCGTTGCTGTAGAGTCCGGTGGCGTGGTGACCGAGGGCGACAACGCAGGCGCCGGTGAGAGTGGCGATATCCACCACGCTCTTGGGCTTGTAGCGCTCGGCGTAGGTGAGGGCGTCGCACAACACCAGCCGTCCTTCGGCGTCGGTGTTCAGGATTTCAATAGTCTGGCCGGACATGGAGGTGACGATATCGCCGGGTTTGGATGCCCGGTGGCTTGGCATGTTTTCCGCCGCCGCGATGATGCCCACCACGTTAACCCTGGCGTTCAACTCGATCAATGCCTGGAAGGTTCCCAGCACGCTCGCGGCACCACACATGTCGAATTTCATCTCGTCCATCGCGGCGCCGGGTTTGATGCTGATGCCGCCCGTGTCGAAGGTGATTCCCTTGCCGACCAGCACATGGGGTTTTGCTGTCGCGGCGCCACCTTTATATTCCAGCAGGATCAGTTGACCTTCCTGTTCGCTCCCCTTGGCAACGGACAGAAACGCGCCCATGCCCAATTTTTCCATTTGTTTTTGGCCCAGGCTGCGGGCCGTGAGTTTGGCGTGCCTGGCCGCAAGGGATTTTGCCTGGTCGGCGAGATAAACCGGGGTGCAGATGTTGCCCGGCAGGTTTCCCAGTTCCCGCGCGTAATTGATGCCTTTGCCGATGGCGGCGCCGCGGGTAAGGCCGGTTTTCCATTTCCTGGCTCGATTGTTGTCAGTGTCGGCAACGATGACTTTTTTCAGCGCTGGCACGTCATCTTTTTTACTTTTGGTGGTGGTAAAGCGGTAGTGGCTTTTCTCGAAGACAATGGACGTCATTTGTCCCAGCCACTCGCTGTCACGGGAAACATCGCCTTCTCCGGCCACCTCAACACCGTCGAAATACAGCGTAACGTCCTTGGCGCTGGAACGGCAAACCGCGCTGGCTATCGACTCCAGGGTGGTCAACATGTCCTTTTCATTCACCTGGACCGTGTTCTTCTTATTTTTGCTGTTGCCCAGGTTGACTACCAGCACACGCTGGTGGGAATCGCCATCACTGGCGGCGGGAAGCAGCAGCCAGGCGACTGTTCCCGCCTTCTCTTTAATGTCTCCTGAATTGACCAGGGCACTGATGGTTGACCTGTGCCGGCTATCCAGTTGTTGGGCACTGGGCAGGAGTTTTTTTGCCTGGGCAAAGACAACAATACATTGGGAACGTTGTTTTTCAACCGTGATATTCTTGACCGAAAAATCCATAACAAACTGCCCTTGTGGGAAAATTAAAAATGTTGCCAGTTTACGTGAATTCAGCGCTTGTTCAAATGTCCCCGATTAAGCTGGTAAGTGAACAAAACCGCCAAAGCGCGGATCGAAACTGCTAAACTTTTGCCTGACTGACCAGATGGCAGAATGCACAAGGTAAATTTCCGTTGATTATATTCAGGTATTTTGTCCGCGAAGTGCTTACCACCATGTTCGCGGTGAGTTTCGTGTTGCTGCTCATTATCATGAGTGCGCGCATGGCCGCCTATCTCGGTGAAGCGGCCAGTGGCAAACTCGACGCCGGTGTGCTTTTCACCTTGATGGCCTATCGTCTGCCGGGTTACCTCGAACTGATTTTTCCCCTCGGCCTGTTCATTGGTATTTTGCTCGCTTATGGCCGCATGTACACCGACAGCGAAATGACGGTGCTTGCCGCCTGCGGTATGAGCGAACGCAAGGTCGTGCTGTATACACTTTACTCCTCGCTTTGCGTGGCGATCCTGGTGGCGGTATTGAGCATGTTTGTGGGCCCCCAGGGTGTTCGCGCATCGGAAGCGCTGTTGGCGGAGCAGCGGGGCCGGACAGATTTTGAAACGCTGAAGCCCGAACGTTTTCATCCGATGGACGAAGACAACGGCGTGACTTATGCCCAGTCCATCAGCGTCGACAAGCAACGCCTGCACAACGTGTTCATGGCCAGCCAGGCCAAGGGTGAGGAAACCGAATTGACCGTGATGACCGCCGAGAGCGGGGAGACGGTGATCAATGAAAAAAACGGCCGTAAATATCTGCTGCTGAAAAACGGCCGGCGCTATATCGGCCGTCCCGGTGAGGTGGATTACCGGATCGTTGATTTCGATGTCTATTCGCAGCTTCTGCCGGAGCCGGATTACAACGTGGATATCCGGGATGAGACAGATGGAATGAGCACCACGCAGTTGCTGAATCAGCCCACCATGCAGGCCAGTGCGGCATTGCAGTGGCGGTTTTCGTTGCCTTTACTCGTCTTGATCGTCGGCTTGTTGGCGGTGCCGCTAAGCCGTACCCAGCCGAGACGGGGACGTTACACCAAAATCCTGCCGGCCATCATTATCTATATGATCTATTTGGTTTCTGCCAATGCCGCGCGTGGTGTGATAGAGGAGGGCAAGGAGCCGATACCGGGCCTGTTGTGGTGGGTGCACTCGGCTTTTTTATTGTTTGCACTGTTGATGCTGGGTGGGCGGAATCTCTTTAAATTCAGGTTGCGCAAAACAGAGGCGGTGGCGTGAGAAAAATAAAACGCTACATTGCGCAGGTCGTCTGGCAGTCCATTGTCGTTGTGCTGTTCCTTATCGTTGCGCTGGATACGGTTTCGGAAGTCGTCGATCAGGTGAGCCGACTGCGCGGTGGTTACACTTTTTTTGAAGCGCTTATTTATACGGTACTGAATATTCCGGCCGCGCTTTATGAATACCTGCCGATGGCGTGCCTGGTTGGCTGCCTTGTGGGGCTCGGCATTCTGGCCAACTCCAACGAATTGGTAGTCATCCGTTCGACCGGCATGTCCGTGAGGCAGATAATATGGGCGGTGATGCGGCCGGTCCTGGTGCTGGTGCTGATAGGGGCCTTGATCGGTGAGAATATCGCGCCTTATGCCAGTCAGTATGGCGACAGTCGCCGGGCGCTCGTTCTCGGTCACCAGCAGGCGCTGCAAAGCGAGCGTGGAGTGTGGAACCGTGAAGGCAATGAGTTCATGCACTTCAATGCGGTGATGGCCAACGGGAAGCTGTACGGTATTACCCGATATCGTTTCGATGATCAGGGAAGGTTGCAGGAGTCCGTGTTCGTGGAGTCGGCTATTTACCAGGGTGACTATTGGTTTGAGGAAAACGGTGTGATCACCCGGTTCGGGCCGGAAAAACTTGAGCGGGAAACCTTCGATACCCGCCGGTGGGAGTCGGATGTCTCCCCGGACCTGCTTAACATCCTGGTCCTGGCGCCGGAATACCTGCCCATCCAGCGGCTGTATACCTATTCCCGCTATCTTGCCCGCCAGGGGCTCGACCCCGGCGAATACCGGCTGGCTTTCTGGACCAAGGTGCTGCAACCTTTCACCATCGCGAGTCTGGTGGTAATTGCCATCTCGTTTATTCTCGGTCCGTTGCGCCAGACGACCATGGGGTTCAGGGTGTTTGTTGGTGTAATCGTGGGGCTGGTATTTCAGACGACCCAGAAGATGCTGGCGCCCACGTCTATCATCATGGGCTTTTCACCGATGTTTGCCGTATTGATTCCGATCGTGGTTTGTTTTTTGATTGGCGCTTTGCTGATTCGCCAGGCCCGTTAAGCCTGTTTGGTTTTTTGCGGTTTGGGCGTGACAATCACGCGGGTGCCGCTCAGCCTGTCGTGGGCGGCATCGCCCTGCCTGTCAATCAGGCACCAGAGGTAACCCAGTCCGAGCAGGAACAGCGACAACGGTGCCAGCAGTATCCGGATGGCGCACTGCAGCGGCGAGGGCACTTTGCCCTCTTTATTTACCAGTTTCATGCGCCAGGCGCGCATGCCGACGGTCTGTCCTGATTTTCGCCAGAAATAATAGTAAAAGCCGGCAATACTGAGGTACCAGCCCAACTGGAACAAGGGGCCCTCCACCGTCGGCTGGAAATCTTTGTCTCCGGGGCCAAACAGTGCAACCTGTATTGCCAGAACCATGGCGCCGTAGAGCATGCTTATCGCCACTACCAAAAAGGCATCGTAAACAATGGACGCGAAACGCCTTAACAGCGAGGCTGTGGGCAATGAGGTGGTGGGGTCGTCTGCTGTGGATTGACCGGTCGATGGAAGGTCGGCTGAATTGGACATAGGAGAGCAAGTCGCGAACAAAAGGAGCGTATTTTACTGGTCGCGCCGCGAAATGTAAGCGTTTAAAACCGATACTCGTACGCCAGCGTGACTTCATCACTGGAAACATGCAGCTTATAGCTGCCAAAGACGGAAACATCCGATCGCTCGTTAATCGCCAGTATCGACTGGTCCGTGTGGCTGGTTGTTCGTTTCCAGTAGTCAATCAGGCCTTCCCGCAGGAAGCGGGCGAGGGAAGCGCCGCCCGAAACACGGTAGGTATTGTTATGATTGGCCAGTAGCCAATAGTTGTTGATAAGCCGTTGACCGGCGGACATCCGGTTTTCGCGTTGGATTTTCGCTGCCAGGAATAGCTCTTCATCGTCCATCATTCTGGTGGGAAGTATGATCAATTCCTCGCCATATAAGGGCGTCACGCCGAACTGTTCAAGCTCGCTGATAAAGAGGGTTTCAGCAAGACCCGGGCTGGTGATTGCCGTTGTTAATCCACCCGCCAGCAGGAAAAACAGTGTCTTAAGCGCTTTTCTATACCCGATATGGCAAGTCATAAACGCACCCTCTTTGGAGCAAAGGCTGGCGTCCGGTTAGCTTAATTTCCCCTGAATACGGGGGTTTTCCTGTATTAATAGTCGTCCAATTCCTCATAGCTGGAAAGAACTCCCGATAGATTAAATTTTTATCAATTGGACTGAATTGCAGATAAACCAGCATAGCGTTAATTGCCAGCGGTGTTAAAACTGTGACATGTGTCACAATGAATGTTAGGGAATGCTAACCAAGAGGAGGGTGTTTGTGGCGAAAAAGAGGCTCAATATCGCTGGATGGAGGCGTTTGTCGAGCAACAATAGCAAAATGATCTAAGAGCTATTCCAGTTCCCTGAACGTAACGATTTGCCCTGAATGGTCGTTGGATTGGCCGAGGCTGAACTGGCCGTGGCCGGTCAACGGAGCTGCTTCGCGGCGGAGATAGAACTCATCCTTGGGTGGAATCAGCAGATACGTCCCATTGGTGCTGTGATCTTCGAGCACAAATTTGCCGCGATTGAAGTAGACAGAACAGTGGCAGCGGGAGGCCTTGCTGTCAGCAATGCAAATATCCACCGATGCCGGGTCGCGGCCGAAGGTGATGTGCTTACTTTCGGAGCTGATTTTGTGGGTCTGGCCGGCGAATTCAAGTACCAGGGTAGTGGAAAAGTACGTGTTATTGCTCAGGTTCTGCCAGGCCACATGGGTGGCATTGAGGGCTTTGTCACTGCTACGGTCCCACACCAGGCGATAGACAACCGATTTTTGTCCCGCGCCCTTCAGTTTTATTCTGTCGAAAGGTTCGCACTGGTGGGAAAGCCAGGGCGGCAACGCGTTAACGAATTCGCTGGTCATTACCACCTGGTTGGCCTGCGCGAGCTTTGACAGGTAGGCGGCGTTGTTTACGGTATCGCCAAACACGTCGTGTTCTTCGTCAATAATCTCGCCGAACCCGATACCGGTGCGGATCTTCAGGTCCAGTTTGGCAAGCTGTATGCCGATAGTGATGGCGGCTTCGCAGGCGGCCTCGGCCTCGCAGAACTGCACCATAATCTCATCACCCAGGGTTTTGATAATGCGTCCGCCGTTCTCGATAGCCACCTGGGCCATCACCTGTACCGCATTTTCGATCAGTTTCCGGGCCTGCTGGTTGCCGAGCTGGATATAGAGCTTGGAGCTGCCGACTATGTCCGCGAACATGATGGCGGCATCCGTCGTCAGGTTCAGGGTGGCGATTTCGGGATCAGAGCGCTGGAGATTCATCGGCTTTTTACATTTTGAAATGGAGCCCGTGAGGCAAGAATGAATAACACTGTCGGGTGATAATAGGGCAGATACAAGTTTTTGTCACTCCGCCAACTGGTCCGGCGCGTCTTTTTTAGCGCTGGAAGCTGGAGATTGGCTATCCTGTCGCAGTAATTCACCAAACAATGCCGGATTGCTGCTATACGACGTCATTGTCATTTCATGCTGATCGCCGTCCTCGGTATGCTGAATTTTACCCATCTGGTAGTGAAATTCCGGGATCAGCCAGATAACGGTCTTTTTACTATCATCATTGAGCCTTTCAAGCTTGACGGCTTCGCGAACTTTTCCATCGATTTTCAATTTGTCCCTGCCAACAACGTCGAATTCATAGTTCTTGATCCGCTGCTCACGGACAAAGTTATACTGAAGGCCGGCATTTCCATTTAACATATCACGCTGTAACTGCAGTTGGTAAAGTGAGGGGTCCAGCAGGCCGGCATAGGCCTCGTGGACGGTTGCCTTTTCCGGGTTGCCGCCCTCTTGATAGGTTGCGGTCTTTTCCTGCCAGTCGAAGGTGATATCTTCTTCTTTCTTCACGCCAAAAATACTTCTTTTATAGCGATAGGACAGGGGAACCAACCGGTTGTTTTCCAGCTTGAAATGGCTGATTTCTTCTATCGAGGCAAACATGGCTTTCGCAACGGAAGTAAATAAATAACTATTATCCTCGGTGCGTACCAGCGAGCGGGTGGTTTTTACCGTCAGGCCGGAATGCTTGCCTTCATATTCGGCGGTATACAGTACTTCTCCAGTCCGGGCTATAAGGGGACAGGCCAGCAGGAAGGCGGTGATATAAAATGTTATTAATTGTTTTCCGGTAAATGTCATGCGTGCTCCGGATTTGTTTATACGAAAAATGAACCGCCTCCTTGCGTTCTATATAACAAGTATATTGTCGGAAAGTTCAACTTAATCGCGGCTGAACGGAAGCGAGGGGAAGAAGCCCATAAAAGAAGCTTCCATAAAAAAAGGAGCATAAAGCCCCTTTTTTGGATCGTTTGGCAGCGAAGTATTATTTCGACGCGATATAGCTGATCAGGTCCACTACTTTGTTCGAATAACCGATTTCGTTGTCATACCATGCAACGACTTTGACAAACGTGTCGTTGAGCGCGATACCGGCGTCGGCGTCGAATACCGAGGTGCACTTTTCTCCCAGGAAGTCATTGGAAACCACCGCATCCTCTGTGTATCCCAGGATTCCGGCGAGATGTCCTTCGGACGCATCCTTCATGGCCTTACAAATATCCGCGTAAGTGGTCGGCTTTTGCAGGCGGCAGGTCAGGTCCACCACGGAAACATCGGGGGTGGGTACCCGGAATGCCATGCCGGTCAGTTTGCCGTTGAGGTCGGGAATCACCTTGCCAACCGCTTTGGCCGCGCCGGTGGAGGAGGGGATAATATTTTGTCCCGCGCCACGTCCGCCGCGCCAATCCTTGACGGAAGGTCCGTCGACGGTTTTTTGGGTAGCTGTGGTGGCGTGTACGGTGGTCATCAGGCCTTCAACTATACCGTAGTTGTCGTGCAGTACCTTGGCCAGCGGAGCCAGGCAGTTGGTGGTACACGAGGCGTTGGAAACGATGTCCTGGCCGTCGTAGGATTCGTTGTTCACGCCCATGACAAACATGGGGGTATCATCTTTGGACGGGGCGGACAGAACCACTTTCTTGGCGCCAGCCTGAATGTGCTTGCGGGCGGTTTCGTCGGTAAGGAAAAGACCCGTTGATTCCACAACATAATCAGCCCCGATATCACCCCACTTGAGGTCGGCCGGATCGCGCTCCGCCGTGGTGCGGATCGCTTTGCCATTTACCACCAGTTTGCCGTTCTCGACCGCCACGGTGCCTTTAAAACGACCGTGGGTGGAATCGTACTTGAGCATGTACGCCATGTAGTCGACATCGATCAAGTCATTGATACCCACTACTTCGACATCTGAACGCTCACAAGCTGCGCGGAACACGAAACGACCGATTCGGCCAAAGCCATTAATACCAATTTTGATTGCCATGAGATATTCCTGTTAAGTCCAGATTTTCGAGAGCCGCGATTATCCGCGTTCAAGGGGTAAAATGCAACTCCGCCCGGCCCCCGCCGGACATGCAAAACCGCCCTCAACACCAGTAACGGCGGGAAGTTGGACCGGCTGTCCATCCCGCTCTCGCGGCCTGCAAAAGCAGTCAATTACCCATCGGGTACACGTTTGCTGTTAAAATGCCGCCCGATTGATCAACGTGAACGGCGAAATCAATCTTCATGGTCGGGGCAACCATAACATCCGGCTTTGCTTACACAGGCCTGATGACCAAACTTAGACCAAGCAAGTAAAAAAACGATCGCACGAATAGCTACAAAGGGTAACCTGCATTTATGAATACAGATATGTTAATTATCGGGGGAGACGGGGATCTGGCGCTGCGGAAGCTTTATCCTTCGTTATATTACCTGGAACTCAATGGCTGTATGCCGAGCAATATACGTATTATCGGTATGGCCCGTACCGGTCAGAGTCAGGAAGTATTCCACGCGAAAATCAAGGAATGGTTGAAAAACAATATCGACGCATCGCTGTTTTCGGAAGAGAAATGGAAAAGTTTTTCATCCAAGATTTTTTTTGTTCAGGGCGATGCATCCAATCAGGAATCCCTGGGCAAGGCTAAAAACGAGTTCTTCAATAAAGACAATCTGTTGATCGTTTACCTGGCGATCCCGCCAATGATTTTTGGCAAGGCCTGTAAGTCGCTTGAAGCTTGCGGCATGGTCAATGAAAGCACCCGCCTGATTGTGGAAAAACCGCTGGGCGACAGCCGTGAATCATTTGTTGCGATCAACGACGAGTTGACCAGCACGTTTCCGGAAAATCAACTGTTTCGCATTGACCATTACCTGGGCAAGGAAACGGTCCAAAACCTGTTGGCCCTGCGTTTTGCCAACGATATTTTCGAGCCTCTGTGGAATTCGCGTTATATCGATCACGTCCAGATTGCGGTAACGGAAACCGTTGGTGTAGGTAACCGCTGGAGTTTTTACGACCAGACCGGCGCCACCCGCGATATGGTGCAAAACCACCTGTTGCAAATATTATGTCTGATGGCGATGGAGCCACCGGCGGTACTGAATGCGGAATCGGTACGGGCGGAAAAATTAAAAGTACTGAACTGCCTGCGCATGATTCCGGAAGAGGAAGTGGAAGTACTGACAGTGCGGGGCCAGTATGACAAAGGCACCGTGGACGGCGTGAGCGTGCCGGGTTACCTGGAGGAGGAGTCCGACAAGTACGAAATTGATCCCACCAGCCAGACGGAAACTTTCGTGGCGATCAAGGCGGAAATTCAAAACTGGCGCTGGTCGGGCGTACCTATTTACCTTCGTACCGGCAAGCGTCTTAACAATCGCCATTCGGAAATTGTCATTCAGTTCAAGCAAAGTCATCACCAGATATTCGACCAAAACCATCTGGAGCATAAAGCCAATCGCCTGATTATCCGTTTGCAACCGGACGAAGGTATTCGCCTGCGGGTTATGAACAAAGTGGCCGGCCTTGATGCCGGAATTCCGTTGGAGGCCGGGTGGTTGAACTTGTGGTTCTCCGACCAGAACCACAAACAGGTACAACGGCATGATGCTTATTCCCGTTTGCTGTTCGACGTCATGCGAAACGACCAGACGTTGTTTGTCAGCGCGGCGGAAGTGGAAGCGGCATGGAAGTGGGTCGATAAAATTTTTGCCGGCTGGAAGTCGAGGAATATGGGTGTACAGAAATATCCCGCCGGTTCTGTCGGGCCGAAACTGGCAACGGAAATGATGGAGCGCGACGGTCGCCAGTGGCACGAAACCCTCGACCGCGACTGCTAATTGTACGGCGCCACCCGCCATTTTTTTAAGCAAAAGTAAAATCCAAATGCATAAAGTTATACAACAGGTTACGCAACAGATAATCAAACGCAGTCGCGTCAATCGTGAGGCTTACGTGGAAATGATGCGTAATACCATGCGGGACAACCCGCCGAAGACAAGGTTGTCGTGCGGTAACCTGGCGCACGCCTACGCCGCCTGCAATCAAACCGATAAACAGGCGATCCGTTTGATGCAAAGTGCCAACCTTGGCATTACCACATCTTTTAACGATATGTTATCGGCGCACCAGCCCCTGGAAACCTATCCCAAGTTAATTAAAAAAGCAGCGCGCGCACTGGGTTCGACTGCGCAGGTGGCCGGCGGCGTGCCGGCTATGTGCGACGGTGTAACACAGGGGCAGGCGGGAATGGAATTAAGCCTGTTCAGCCGCGAAGTCGTGGCGATGGCTACTGCAATCGGCCTGACCCATAACATGTTCGATGGCAATATGTTTTTGGGTGTGTGCGACAAAATTGTACCGGGTATGTTGATCGGCGCGTTGCAGTTTGGCCATATTCCCGCGGTCTTCGTCCCCGCCGGCCCAATGGGTTCGGGTATCCCCAACAAGGAAAAAGCCAAAGTCCGACAGCGGTACGCGGCCGGTGAAGTGGACCGGGAAAAAATGCAGGACGTGGAAGCCGCGTCATATCACAGCGCGGGAACCTGCACATTTTATGGTACCGCCAATACCAACCAGATGATGGTGGAAATGCTCGGTGTGCAGTTGCCGGGCGCTTCGTTCGTCACGCCTGGAACCGACTTGCGCGATGCACTGACGCGCGCGGCGGTGGATCGCCTGATCAAAGTCACGCAACCTGCCGGAAATTACACGCCGCTTTATAATGTCATCACTGAGAAATCGCTGGTCAACGCGATAGTGGGTTTGTTGGCCACCGGCGGTTCCACCAATCACACATTGCATATTGTCGCAATCGCCAGGGCGGCCGGTATCGAAATCACCTGGGATGATATGGACAGGATTTCCCGGGTCACACCACTGCTTGCAAGGGTTTACCCCAACGGTGAAGCCGACGTTAATCATTTCCAGGCGGCCGGTGGCATGGCGTTTCTGGTACGCGAGTTGCGCCTCGCCGGAATGCTGAACGAGGACGTCGTCACCATTATGGGAGAAGGGCTGGAAGCCTATGAGAAGGCGCCCGCGATGAATGAAAAAGGCGAGGCGATCTGGGACTGGCCAATGACGGAAACACGAAACCCGCTTGTCTTGCGCCCAGCAAGTGATCCGTTTGATGACGAAGGGGGATTGCGCGTGATGAAGGGCAATCTCGGGGAAGGTGTGATTAAGATTTCCGCGGTGGCGGAAGAAAACCGTTTTGTTGAAGCGCCCTGCATCGTTTTTGAGTCGCAGAACGAATTGATTGATGCCTTCAAGCGCGGTGAACTGGAAAAGGATTTTGTCGCGGTGGTGCGCTTCCAGGGGCCGAGCGCCAACGGTATGCCGGAGTTGCATAAAATGACTCCGCCATTGGGATTGCTGCAGGATAAAGGCTTTAAGGTTGCGTTGGTAACCGATGGCCGGATGTCCGGCGCTTCGGGTAAAGTGCCGGCGGCGATCCACATGTCACCGGAAGCTGCCTGTGGTGGTAACTTAAATAAAATAAAAACAGGCGATATTATTCGTTTTGATGCGGAAAAGGGCGAAGTGAAAGTTTTGCTTAGCGATGAGGAACTGGCCGTACGGGTGGCGGAAACGCACAAACCAGTGCCACAAAACCTTGGACGCAATTTGTTTGGTGGTATGCGCACCGCCGTGGGCGTATCCCAGTCGGGCGCGACCATATTTGATTTCAAGCACAACATTTAAATTAGGAAGTCGTGTAGTGGCAATCACAAAAGAATTTCTCGAACCTATCGGTGTAATGCCGGTAATTGTTATTGATAATGTGGAAGACGCGGTGCCGGTGACCAATGCTTTGAAAGCCGGTGGCATCAAGGCGGTGGAGATTACGCTGCGCACTTCCGCCGCGCTCGACAGCATTCGGGCAATCAAGGCGGAATGTTCCGATGTGCTTGTGGGTGTCGGCACCGTGGTGAGCGAACAGAATTTAAAGGATGTGGCTCGGATTGGAGTGGATTTTGCTGTGTCACCGGGATTGACTCCGAACCTGATTAAAAAGTCCCAGGACCTGGGAGTGGAACTGTTGCCGGGAGTCGCCTCGCCGTCGGAAGTGATGACCGGGATGGAGTTGGGGTTGAGTTGTTTTAAATTATTTCCGGCCGTCGCGGTGGGGGGATTGCCGCTGTTAAAGTCCATCGGTGGCCCGTTGCCGCAAATCAGTTTTTGCCCCACTGGCGGATTAACCATCGATACCTTTACCGATTTCCTGGCGTTGCCCAATGTCGCCTGCGTGGGGGGAACCTGGCTGGTGCCAAAGGAAGCAGTTGCGGCGAAGAACTGGCAGGTTATTACCGATATTGCCGCGCGGACCATGGAGAAGGTGTAGAAAGTTAATTTGAATAGAAAGAGCGGGGGTAGTCCGGAAAGAGATCTTGACATCGCATGAATACATCCGTGTCGTTCCGACGTGCGGGTGGGGTGCCGGGCGGCGAACGGTTAACCTGCAGTTTCAATCTTTTCGTTGCACATATTAATGAGGGTTATTTGTTATGTTCGAATGGATAGTTACCCCCGAAGCGTGGATTGCACTGGCAACATTGACCGCGTTGGAAATTGTACTGGGCATCGACAACATTATTTTTATTTCGATTTTGGTGGGCCGGTTGCCGCCCAACCAGCGAGCGGTTGCCCGCAGGTTGGGGTTGAGTTTGGCGATGATTGCACGTCTGGGGCTGTTGTTTTCGCTGGCCTGGGTGATGGGGTTGACGGAAACCTGGTTTACCGTTTTCGGTGAGGAGATTTCCGGTCGCG
The DNA here is from genome assembly GCA_964451365.1 of uncultured Cellvibrionaceae bacterium. Classification (GTDB taxonomy): domain Bacteria; phylum Pseudomonadota; class Gammaproteobacteria; order Pseudomonadales; family Cellvibrionaceae; genus CAYVIB01. The sequence continues at coordinate 21,004 of CAYVIB010000011.1, read as the reverse complement.
ACATTATCCTGATTGGCGGCGGGTTGTTCTTATTGGGTAAAGCCACTCACGAAATCCACAACAGCCTGGAAGGCGAGGACGGCGCCGAGGCGGAAGTTGTTACCGCAAGTTTTGGCATGGTGCTGGTGCAAATCGCCATACTGGATATCGTTTTCTCACTTGATTCCGTGATCACCGCCGTTGGCCTGGTGGATCATTTATCCATTATGGCGATCGCGATTATCCTTGCCGTTGGTGTTATGTTATTTGCCGCCAAAGCGATAGGTGATTTCGTCGACTCCCATCCAACCATCAAAATGCTGGCGTTGTCTTTCCTTGTGGTAGTCGGTGTTACGTTAATGGCCGAAGGCTTCGAAGTGCACGTACCAAAGGGCTATATCTATTTCGCCATGGCGTTTTCGCTGGGTGTGGAAATGCTGAACATTAAAATGCGGAAAGTGCACAAGCCGGTGAAATTGCATAAAGGCACGCTTAACCCCAAATAAAAATCAGTCGCGTAAATGACGCGTCGCGTGCGACCGTAAAAACTATCCGCGAAGATCGCAAGGCGAACCGTTCGGTGGCACCTGTATTAAAAGAATTTTAGCTTAGGAAGTGGCATACGGTATTAGTCTTGTCATAACTATAGTGCGAAGGTCGTACGACTTTTGACGCGTTCGCTTTATCTGCATTGGACGGTATCATCACCCATATAAAAACCAGAGGCAACGCAAAAGTGGACTGGCACGAATCGGTAAGCGAGAGCGACCAGAACAAACGGGTGAGAGCCGAGCAGGTCAGCCATTTACCAGCGGGCCATTATGACCAGCATCAACAGTTGGGCCACCGGCCTGGTTCTGGTTTTTATTCCCAACGAATTGTTGCCTTCGTCGATATTGTACGGCTGGTTTGCCGCGCTTACCGCCTCTTGTTCCCTGCGCCTGACCATTGCCTGGCGGTTTTGGAAAACGGATGTGGCGGCCGAGCATTTTCCCCGCTGGGGAATTCTTTACGCCCTGGCCGTCATGTCCACCGGGTTGGTGTGGGCGTCGGCGCTGTTCATCCTGACCTTGCCGGATTTTATCGAATACGAAATGTTGATCATGATGATTCTGGTTGCCACCTGTGTGGGCGCGGCGCACGCGAGCACGACATATCCGCTGGTGGGACAGGTCTATAACATTCCGGTGATGACGGCATTCGTGGTGAATTGCTTCTTGATTGGGACACCGGTTTTTTATGGTTTGGCGGTTCTGGGAACAATGTACGCGGTAATGATGTTTGTCGTGGGCCAGGACAGTTATAAACGCTTTGTTGAAATTCAGCGCTGCGTTTTGAGCTGGCCCGAAAAAAGGAAGAAGCGGAAAACGCGAATATCGCTAAATCCAAGTTTCTCGCGGCGGCCAGCCATGACCTGCACCAACCGTTGCAGGCACTGATGTTCAATGCGTTGCTGGATATTTCCAAACTGGATGCCGGGACCCTGACCATGGAAAAAGCACATGTTTCCCTGGCCGATATTCTCGCTCCGATCAAGAATGAATTTCAGGCGGAAGCCGCCGGCAAAGGATTGCGCCTTGTCGTGGAGACGACGCCGGTATGCCTTTATACCGACCCCGCGCTGCTCAGCCGGATTATTCGCAACCTGGTGTCCAACGCCATTCGCTATACCGACTCGGGTATGGTGAAAGTTACCTGCAAAAGTAAAAATCAACATGTTCTTTTGGAAATTACCGACACCAGACATAATAAGCGTGAGCGCGTGGCGCATGATATCGGATGAGGCAGTTTTGGGAATAAAGCCCATGGCGCCCATGCTGATGGCTTTTTCCATGTCTTTCGGTTCCAGGGAGCCGGAGACAATAACCACCGAGGTTGCCGGCAGTTTCTCGCCGAATACTGACAGGGCGTCGAAACCATCCAGATCCGGCATCTGCAGCTCCAGCAGGATCAGGTCCGGTTGCAGGGTGACGGCGAGTTCGACCCCCAGTCGGCTATTCTGGGCACTGGTGGTCTGAACATCTTCCTCCACTGTGGACAGCAACCCTGCGATACCTTCGCTTACCGGCGGGTGATCGTCGATTATTAATATCTTCAAGGTGGGTGGTCTGCATGTCAGTCTGCGGGCCCTGATTCTGCGTTTTTCGACAGGACCTGTCACAGAAATAAACAATGGGGGCGCCGGAGTTCTTTTGATGGCGTGCAATTAGCTGTTCGTGTGTCTATAGTATGTGGCTGGAAGGCTTATTACATGCCAGAAACAATAACAACGGCTATGCCGTAAAATCAGTTTTCACGACCTAATCATGATGCGAAATCCTCCCAAGTTTTTGCGCTCTTTGCGCGTGATCCTTATTTTTCTCGTCCTGCCGTTAAATTCCTGCGGTGAAAAACCCCAAAATGCAAAAGATCCCGGCACCGCCATTAAAATGGAACAGCCTGCCGATCTCAGGATAAAAACACTGTCCCCCGTCGATGTTCAAAAAGCCGCGCGGGCGGCCGAGGCGTTAGTATCACCCGAACTGGCAGAGGGGCTTCAGTTAAAGCTGTGGGGTACGGACAAACTCGTGGCGGACCCGATCTCGATCGATATCGATGATCAGGGCCGTATTTATTACACCCGCACCAATCGCCAGAAAAATTCCGAATTCGATATCCGCGGCCATCGCGATTGGGAGGCGGATTCGCTGGCAATCCAGTCAATCGATGACAAGCGTGCTTTTTTTCAAAAGTGGTTGGCGCCGGAAAACAGCGAAAAAAACCAGTGGATGCAGGACATCAACGGCGATGGTTCGCGCGATTGGCGTGATTTGACCATTGAAAGGGAGCACGTTTATCGCGTGGAGGATACCGATGGGGATGGCATCGCGGACAAATCCCAACTGGTGGTGGAGGATTTCCATACCGAGGTGACCGATGTGGCCGGTGCGGTCCTGAGTCACGAGGGTGAGTTATTTGTCGGCGCGGGACCGGATTTGTGGCGCATCCGGGACGAAAACGACGACGGTATCGCCGACTACAAAACCTCCATTGCCCACGGCTTCGGGATTCACGTCGGATTCAGCGGGCACGGTATGTCCGGCCTGGAGGTGGGCCCGGACGGTCGCATTTACTGGGGCATAGGTGACATCGGCTTTCACGGCAAGGGTTCGGACAAGAACGGCAAAACCTGGAAGTACCCCAATCGCGGTGTGATAGTCCGTTCCAACCCCGATGGCAGCAATTTTGAAGTTTTTGCCATGGGAGTTCGCAATACCCACGAGTTTGTTTTTGATGAGTACGGCAACCTGATCAGCGTCGACAACGATGGCGATCACCCGGAGGAGCGGGAGCGCCTGGTGTACCTCACCGACGGGTCCGACAGTGGTTGGCGGATAAACTGGCAGTTCGGCAAGTATCGCGATCCGGACAATAATAGCTATAAGGTGTGGATGGATGAAGGTCTCCACCTGCCGCGCCATGAAAAGCAGCCGGCCTATATCACCCCACCGATTGCCGGTTTTGTCAACGGCCCCACCGGTATGGTTTACAACCCCGGCACGGCGCTGGGACCGGACTGGCTGAACACTTTTTTTGTGGTGGAGTTTGTTGGCAACCCGGCCCAGTCCGGTATTCACGCCTTTAAACTGGCGCCCAAGGGCGCATCCTTCGAACTCGCCAGTCACCAGCCGTTCCTGAAGGGCGTTCTCACCACCGGTCTCGATTTCGGTCCCGACGGCGCCATGTACGCGGCGGATTGGATTGATGGCTGGGGCACCAAGAATGCCGGCCGGATCTGGAAGATCGACACCAATAATCCCTTTTCCGGCCAGACGCGGCAATTGACCCGCAACCTGCTGGCGGCGGATTTTAACGGGAAAACGGAAGATGAACTGGTGGAAATTTTAAAGAACGCGGATATGCGCGTGCGGCAAAAGGCCCAATTCGAGTTGGCCAAACGGGATAAGGAAGGCGGGGCCGCATTCGAGGCCGCATTGGCGGACCGTAGCCACCAGTTGGCCCGCATTCACGCCATCTGGGGTATCAGTCAACTGGCCCGGCAGAAGCCGAAATATGCAGAATCACTTATCCCCCTGTTACAGGATGAGGACCCGGAAATTCGTGCCCAGGCGGCCAAAATGCTTGGGGATGTGCGCTATCGCGAGGCCGGTGACGCGCTTATACCGCTGCTGAAGGATGACTACAGCCGCTCCCGTTTTTTTGCCGCGGAAGCCTTGGGGCGCATCGGCTATCACGCGGCCCTCGATCCGATTGTCGCCATGCTGGAACAAAACAACGACAAGGATGCGTATTTGCGGCATGCGGGCAGCCTTGCACTGGCGCGCATAGGTGACGTGAGCGCGGTGGTGGCATTGGCGGACAGCCCTTCGCGGGCACTGCGGATCGCCGCTGTGGTGGCGTTGCGGAGAATGGAAAGCCCTGCCGTGGCAGTGTTTCTGCGGGACCAGGATGAATATATCGTCACCGAAGCCGCGCGGGCTATTAACGACGACTTCTCCATTCCCGCCGCGCTGCCCGCCCTGGGCGATTTGCTGACGACCACGGAGTTTACCGGCGAACCGCTGATTCGTCGCGCGATCAACGCCAATCTGCGCATCGGGTCAGAGTCCGCGCTGCAAAACCTCGTCCGGTACCTGGAGAATTCACAGGCGCCGTCCACCATGCGAAGTGAGGCGATAGATACTCTCAGCACCTGGATCAATCCGTCCGTATTCGATCGGGTCGATGGTCGCTACCGGGGCTCAATAGCACGCGACGCCGGACCGGTTCGGGAACTGGCGAGGGGGACGCTTGTTGTACTCACCCGGGACCAGGATGCCGGCATTCGCCTGAGTGCCGTCAAAGCCCTGGGCAAGCTCGGTATCGAATCCGGCGGCGAGGCGCTGTTGGCGAGCCTGAACAACGACAGCAGTGCGGATGTCCGCGCGGCGGCCGTTCGCGCACTGGCGGCGCTCAACTATTCGCGAATGGATGAGGTTATCGGGAAGGCTATGGCGGACCGGGAAAAATCGGTGCGCGTAACCGGCCTGAACCTGCTGGATAAAACCGGGCTGGACGAACCGCTGATGGTCTCCCTGCTGGGCGCCATCATTAACGATGGGGAGTCAAATAAAAGCTCGATTGAGGAAAAGCAATCCGCGCTTGTAATGTTGGGCAAGCTATCGTTGGAAAACACGCGGTCGGTATTCGATACGATTTTGGCGAACCTGCGGGCGGGTCGGGTGCCGGCTGAAACCTATCTGGAATTAAATGAAGCGGTAGAGGCGACCGGTTCGGAGGAGTTGCTGAGCCGCCTGCGGGCCATTGAGGCGAGTTTGCCAAAGGCCGATGTCATGACCACCTACCGCGATACCCTGTACGGCGGCGATGCGGACAGGGCCAGGTCCATCGTTTTTCTCCATCAGTCGGCGCAGTGCACGCGTTGCCATGCATTCCACGATTTTGGCGGCACCGCCGGTCCGCAATTGGCCGGAATCGCCTCTGAGCTTTCGCGCGAGCAATTGCTGGAAGCGCTGGTCGACCCCAGTGCCAGAATTGCGCCCGGATACGGAATTGTGATGTTGGACCTCAAGGATGGACGAACTCTTGGCGGAACCCTTCTGTCGGAAAACGACGGTGAAGTAGTCATACGTACCGGCGAAGGGCAGGAACAAAAGATTCCCCGCGACCAGATCGCCAAACAAACCGCCATGCCGTCCAGTATGCCGGATATGAGCAAACTGCTGACAAAGCGGGAGATTCGGGACGTGGTAGCGTTTTTGTCTGGATTAAAAGAGTAGGCTAATGGTATAAAAGGTACGAAAACTGCTTGCCAAGAACAGTTTTTTTGCTCTGTAAACCCGGCCGCTGGCCGGGTTGGTACTGATCTTTTATGTGCTATGCCAGGTTAAAGGAACACTTGAATGCGCCTGATCAGATTAGCTGTACTGGAGATGGACCCGGCGCCCAACGGATGGGATTCGTGGGAAGTGGCGATTGGCGAAGTTGAATTGGCGACCCTGCGGGTGTTGGAAGGGCAGTCCGAGGATGAAAACAAACTTCGTTTGCTGATTAAAGCGGAAATCGCCCTGCCCAAATATCCGGAAGTGGATACCGCCAATCGCCTGATCATTCCGCAACAGGAACGCGTCCAGTGCGAATCCGCCATTGAAGACGTCGCAAACCTTATCTCGCTGCTGGGTAAATGTTCGCGGACAATTTGTTCGCCCGTGTCGTGTGTCGCGCTGATTCCCGAATCGGAATCTGAAATTGATTTTCTGGCGAAATCAGATGGCATACGCATACATCCCTACACTCACCAAACACACCATTATCAACTCGGCAGCAGTCTCAAAACACTTTTTTCCTTCTCCGATCGAATGGACGGCGTTGCGCTTTTATCCGAAACCTACAGCTCGGGCGATCAGGCCGCCTGTTATAAAAATTTCATGCGCCTGTACGAACTTGCATTCGCATCGTCATTTCCGGACCTGGCAAAAAAGTTGGTTCGTTTTCTACCACCTTTTTACGGTTACGGAACAAGGGAAATAAGCCATTGGATGGAAATGCGTTCAGTTGTTTCCTATGCCGACCAACGAAAAAACAATTGTGTTTCACTCGATGCCGATTTCAGAAGAAATCTATTGCGCATGGAGCAGGCGGCCATCGACGTGTTGTTTAATAAACTCCGCTGGAACGACCAGTCGCCTAACCGCAGAAACAATTGGACGCCTCCGGCGGTAACGTATTCGCCACGCGGCGATTTTGTGGTGGAAGGCGATACCAGTACAACCAAGGTGGCGGTTCGGCACTACGACGATTTTGGTGTGTTTCCCAAGGATGATGGCGTGGTGTATGAACCGGAAGGGAGGGAGTGGTTTACGCGGGCAGCGGTGGGATAGCGTAGGTTGCGAGTGTGCCGAAAGGGAATGCGGGGGCGACAATAAAGCATTTTCATTTGCCGCCACCGCATTCACCATTGCCGTAAGTGGCGGTGTTGTAATCCATATCTTCGGCCTGCCGGGCTTCGCCATTAACATACACATAATCGAGGATAACATCGCGACCGCTTGCGTCGTTAGTGTACTCGACATCGATGTCCCCGGAAGCCCCGCCGCTGTATGTGTAATTCTGACTGCTGGTACTCAGGGTCCAGGTTTGAACCCTAGAGCCACCAATATTCAGGTTGATAATTTCACTGCCGCTTGTACCACGGGCGCGAACAACAATATCAATGCTGCTGGAACCGCCCGAGCTGCTACTTGAGCCGCCGCTGCCTTCCCATACGGTGATATCGGAACTGCCTGTACTTTGATACCCCTTCGTAGCCAAAACCATGTAATCGTGGTTACCGAGGTTCAGTCCCTGGCTCGCCCAATAGTTAAAGTGATTGGCGATGGTAATCGTTCCACTGATGTTGCCGAAGCCTTTCTTGGGTTGTCTCACGCTAAAGTACTGATAGAACGTTTGGGTGCCCTCAATAGAGGGTTGGTTAACCCGCTGACGGCGGCGGACGTTGTAGGTTGCGCCGTCACTTTGAAAACTGCCGTAGTCTTGGCCGCCGCTACAAGAGGCTGGATTGTACGAGCCGTAACTTTCGATAACGTAATATTCTATAGCGGACTTATTTGTGCCGCTGTTCCATTGAGAGGTGTAACGGCCGGCTGGATACAGGGTGAACGACGCGTTCCCGCTGTCTTTCCAGAACGAAAAGTAAAAGCCATCATGGGTGCCCGTATCATTTGAGGTCAGGGTTTGTTGCGCGTTGGCCGTGGGGATCAGCAGCCAAATTGTGGAAGCGAAAGTGACCATCAGTTTAACCAGTGACTTCACTAGCTATTATTATGCGGAATGGTCCTAACATTCTCTACGGTTCCCTCCGCGACTATATCGCCAGCATTACTGCGCGAGGTCCTTGGAACGAATATTATCTTCCTGCGGGCATTATTGAGCCAGACGACTTCGTCGCTGATCCGGACGAGGATACTGATTCCACAAGTCGAGAATGATACACATTAAAGGAGCGATGAGAGGGGCCGGTCTGACTTTCGGATTACTACAGTGAGTTGATTGAGGGTGTTTAAAATTGCTCGGCTCTGTCTCCTGAGTCGCCCTACCATCGGAATGCCGTATCACTACATCCATTTATTTATGCGCCCAGGCAATTTGTCGAATAGTGCCAGTGCTACGCCGGCCTCTGGTACCAAATAAAAAAGGCCACCCTTTTGGGGTAGCCTTTTTTATTTGGTACAGAGGCCGCACCCGACTTTGATAGTTAAGTTGTTGATTAATAAGTTGAATAGATGTTTTGATTTTTTCGATACCAGCACTAATAGCAGCAAATTAACTCTTCTGAACTGGAATTAGATGAAAAGATATGCGTGAAGGCCTTTCTTCAAACAAAATAGCTTTTTTTTATAAAAACAAATTCTTTTATTCCGTTGTTTGCGGTAAGCCGGTTCAATGCGTGCTTTAAATTGGAAAAGCGGTAGCTTAGTGCTTATACTCCGCTTGTCTCGGAATGGTAAGTATTAACAATAAATAAGCGCTTGTGCTCCACTGCTTTTGGTGGAGAGGGAAGGCGGCCTCCAGGAAATCACGCATGAAGATACGGATTTTTAGTAACCATAAAATCGTCCCAGAAAACCACAAGGTATATGTGCTGCATGCAGGGTGGAAAAAAAAGTTTTACCTTGACTTTTTAAGGCATGGCGCAGTTTTTTTAGACATACCGGAAATGAGATTACCTTGGGATTTTGAGCTTAATGACGATCTGAAAAAAGAGTTGCAAAGGTCGCATGCGCTAGCTAAGTATTATAAGTATCCTGAATCTTTAGATCTGCCGTCAGAGAATTTAGATGATTACCATCCGGTGTTAGGCTTAAGATCTGCGGACTTTCCTAGCATGGATGGCCAAACGCTTAATGCTGTAAAGGAGTTATACCAGAAAGCAAAGGCTGGTGATTTGGTCATAGTCCCTGGATGGGGACTTGATCAACCCGTTCTAATTGGTGAACTTCAAGCGATCGGCGAAGTTGATATCCCTCATGTTCCGGTAGCCTTCTATAAAGAAAAAACCATACCTGCTAGAAAGGTAAACTGGCTTAATAAATCTCATTCTCGACACCACTTTAGTATAGATTTTGCTAAACAGTTGAGCAATAGTCGGGCCATGATTAGATTGCCTCGGAGTCTTACTCATGAAGCTTACGATTACGCTTATGGTGATTACTCTGATGATAGGAATGCGAGTATAAGTATCGAAGTAGTGCCTACCGGTATGGGTGAGCAAGGTATGGATGCTCAAGGTATTGATGCGCTACAACTTCGATCTGCTACAGATTTGGCTCTTTATTTTAACTCCTTTTTTGCTTCCATTTCTGATGGAACCGTGACCGATTTTCTATCACTCAGCATAAGTGAAGCGGTTAGGTCAAGATATTATAGGGCATCACCAGTTGACATAGAGTATGATATTCACTCTCCGGGCGACGTAATAATTCGAACAAAGAATGGAGCGCGGAAAATGGTATTTATTGGCGCTATGCTATCTCTGATTGAAGTTGCGAGTGCCACAGGGGTTCAAGTGCCAAGTGGTGATAATTTAGAAGTTGTCGTTGAAAACAAATGGGCTACAAATGTAGATGATTGCGATCTCAATATTGACGAAGACGTTAGAACTGCTCTGAATTTTTTAGGGGCTGAAAGATGGGAAGAGCTTTGTAGGGAATATTTAGAGTTTTCTGATTCGATAGATTTTGATTCTGGAACAATTGTCGAAATAGATCAAGAATTGTAAGAGCGCGATAATGCCTTCTGGTGGTGAAACTATGTCAAGGATTAATGATCTAGCACGAAAGATCAATTTGCACTCTTTTTTGAAATCAACTGGAAGTTTGGCGATTACGACAATAGTTGTTGCTGGCACCTATTTTTATTTCGACTATCAAAAAGCAGAGCTTGAGCTTGAGCATAAGAAGGAGCTTGAGCTTATAAAGCAAAAGCATGAACAATACATGGCTCAAGCAAAGATGGAAATGGCGCACCGGATGGCGGTTATAGACAAGCTTCAAAACAGTAAAGATCATTTTGTTGTAGAGTTTAGAAAGTTTTCAAATACATTGCTTAGCGAAAACAAAGTCGTGCCAAGTGCAAGAGAGTCTGTTGTATCTGCGCTCCAACAGCAATTGATGCTATCTGAATCGTTGGAAAGCTTCCTTGAGGAAAATTCAGCTGAGATTCAGCTGCTTAATATGTATAGGAGTTCTATTGATGAGGTTCGGCGCTCGGTAGAAGGTCTCGATGATCAGAGCCAGTTAGGAGATGTGTTTGAAAAGATCAGTGCTATGATGGTCCTTCAAAAGGATTTGGTTCTGTCAATTAAAAAGGCTTCTCTATTCGACGACAAGGTTGTGTAGCTCTGCTTGATAGAGCGCACAGTGCGGGTAAAAATCCCTAGTACCTGTTCCAGTATCTCGATCTGCGCATATTCGCCATTCTGGCAGTTTGGCTGAATGACGGCTTTACCATCATTTGCAGACATTGGCCACTATTCGACCGCCTATCCTGGTATTAAGATGATTCCAACTGATGCCGCCCCACCGGCGGGCTGGAAGCCAAGCCAGGGACTATGCGATTGATCGCCGGGGCGGGTTGGTTTTACAGTGTAGTCATACCTTAAAAAGGAAATTTTATAGTTTTTCCCACAGTTCACGCTCAATGATAAGTTGCCTATCGATACCTGAAAAATAGAAGCATGGAAATAAAGAAACCGCCAGGAGCCTCTCACTATCTCCAAATCTTTGCTTTTGGATTTGTTTTTAACCTAACTTTGAATATCTTTCTTCTTGGAAGGGATATGTCGACAATCACGCTATCCGGGTCAGTCGGCGGAGCTGTGGTAATGCTATTGGTAAGCTGGATCTTTACCGCCTGGAAAGGCCCTAAGGCTGGGTGGATATCAGCGGTGGTACAGGCTTTCCTTGTGACAATCGGATCTTAAGTTACGGACCCATTAACCTCCGCCAGTCACCTTAAAGCGAAAAGCTCCGATTCGACAAGAAATCGGAGCTACCCGTTACTCCTCAATATGTTTGTAGTATGTCCTGGCGGCAGTTAAGCAACTTTAGCTTTCGGTTTTTCTCGAAGGTTTTGCTCGCAGTAAGGATGTATAAGCTTGCCGTAGTGTCCACTTAATGGTCGTCGGAGCGCATCGACGCTTACAAGTTCTGAGAGATCATCTTGCATGTGGCAATAAGCGCAAATGGCACCGTGTTTACTGTCACCAAGTTGGTCCGCATGTGGTGTATAAATAAGCCTGAATTGTTCATCATTCCCTTTCCAAAAAATAACCTTAACCTCATTAAGGAGGAATATAAGGTGTTGCTCGTGAAGTTTTGAAAGGAAAGTCTGATAATTCTCCCATGGCGCGTTCTCGTTCATGAAATAGTCAGTTTTGGCTATGTTGAATAGGTCTTTCGCGGTTGCTTTAATGACTTTTACATCGCGGGCAAGCGATTCGAGAACCGTAGTCAGTGTCAAACCTGATTGCGTTTTGTAGTAAAGGTAATTTTGCGGCATTGAGATTTCCTCTTCGTTAATTGTACAAGGGTTACTTACGTTCTTTGCCCGTTACGATTAGTTCGTAAGGGGAGAAACTTTCTACCTCACCTTCGTTTAGTTCAATCATATACCCGAGAGTGCGATTGATTTGCTCTCCGCCAGGAATATGAGCCCACGCTGCCATTCCAGTGATTGAGCGGACAAGCGCTCGGTCTGCTTCACCTTGCTTAACTTGCTTATAAAGTTCGACCGGGTGGCTACCGAGTTGTATTAGAGGAGTGGGGAAGGTGGAGCCATACTTTGCGGCTGAATAGAGGTCTCTGAATACAGGTAGAAGACCTAAGCTGTAAGCTGCCGTCTCGTCAATAACCGTTTCTGCAAGCTCATCATCTTCCTCATCCTTTCCGAGGAACAGAGATGTCAAAATGCCAGGAGCGATAAGTAGCCAAGCCATTTTAGCGACTAGCTGCGGAGTGGTTATTTTCCCTGCTTTATGCTTCTTTGCTTGTTCAACAGTAATGTTGTATATGGCGCTCATGGCCGAATACATTACTGTCATGGTCTTCATAAGCTCGTTCCGTGTTTCCACGTTTGCCAGGTCCATATCCAACCCGCTCCCTTGGGTTCTAGCCACCATGCGATCAGCATAATCGATAGCTTCCTGCTCGGTTTCAAACATGGTCTCGCCTTTACGGTAGGCGGCTAGCCAGATAGGTCTGGTGATTGCTTTGTCTGTCTGGGTCATAAGCCAAAAAGCATTATCACGAAACTTGTTGAGCGTTGTGCTTCCCTTCAAATTGGCTCTTATATAGGCAATGTCGCGATTTAGAACTTCACCTCTATCTCGCATGTACTCGGATTTGGATAGAATGAATTCGTTTGTTGCCTTGATGTTTCCGTAATATTCCGCCGTGGCGGATGTAATGGATTTAGCGTCCATTTCGGCAATAGCTGTTGTTAACCCCATTGTGTTCATTAACGCTGTTCTTACTGAATACCCCAGGGCATTGTACGTAGCAGCTAAGCGAGCGTACCTAAGGGCGCGAGTCCATACGTGAAGTCCATTTACTCGTTGCGGCCCGGCAGCGACCTCCGCGAGCCTATCTTTAAAAACTCTTGCTCCTGGCTTCCCAAGGCTTTCATTAAGCTCCTTCTGTATCTTTGGGTTACGTAAGACGCGGTCGACACTCCTTATCGCTTCCCAATGGGTGACATCATGTATTATCCCGTCGATGTGGTTAAATAGAACATCGATTGAGAAATCGATTTTTTTACCGCCAAAGCCTACTCGCTCAATGGTGGAGCCATGCTTGGTTGACTTCCTTGCGGTACCACCTTGTTTCATTAATTCGGCTTGCTGAGTGATATCCTGATCTAGCTGCTTGCTATCTTCTGCTGGATCGCCTGCCAGCGGATAATAACCGCCTTTCATTTGTCTTCCTGATGGTGTTTTGAAGGGAGTAGGTTTTACTTTCTGCGGTGCTACACCTGAGCGCTTTAATTCCAGTTCGGCAATCATCGGCCAGTAGGAATCCACATAGTCCCAGATATTCTGTACAAGATCCCAATCACTATCCGAAAGCGTTGAGACAATTTTATCTATGTCGTTCCTCGTCATTAATGGCCGAGACCCCGAGGATGGACTGCCTTGGTTGAGCAACGCCTCCATGTTGCCATCATTGCCCATGTTAAGAGCCAAAGAGATCCGGGCACCATAAGACATCTTAATTGTTTGTCCGGATTCTAGAGAAAAGGTGCGAACACCTTTAAACCCACTGAATACACCGTTGTAGCCTTCGAACATCTCATTTAGTTCTGTATGCGCCCTTGTTCTCATGGATAAGGAGTTATTGGCAGCGTCCAGCAGCGGCTTAATGGTGTTTTTCCACATCCAGCCTTGCTCGTTCATGCCGTCTGCTTGGCGAGCCAGAGATTCCATTTTTCGAAGGGAAGCGAAAAATTGCTGTGCAAAGTTCTTGGCTTTATTCCAAGGTAAGTCGCTATCTATTTCGGTGGGGTAGGTGTTTATCCGGTTTTTCTCAAGGGATTCAACGCCGGCTTCGATATTCTGCCGGTAAGCCTCCTGATCAGCCTCGGCATTTCGGCGTCCGGTGAACATGATGCTTTTAACAACGTCATTAAGCCCGGTCAGATCGTCAACGGTCATTTCCTTACGCTGGATCAGTCGGCCCAATATCTCCGCCTCAACAAATGCGGCGTTATTCTCCGGGTCTTGCTTCTGCGATTCTATCCAGTTGCGCACCGCTTCAAGCCGGGTACTGGCCAGTTCTTCTGATTCACGGATACCTTTGCGGAAGTCGTAAGCGGCGATGAGCTGTTTGGCCTTGGCCACGTACTCTTTGTCGATTTTTGAATTCTTGTAGTCGCGGGACTGAATGCCTTTCAGGTAGGCATTGATCTTCTCGCCCTTATCCTTGGCGGCATTGGCTTCGCGCCACAGATAGAAGTTAATCAGTTCCTGGGCTTTGTGCTTCTGCGCCGCTTCCAGGTCACCGCGCTCCTTGGCAATTACGGCGTTCTTGCCGGCCCTCTTCTCTGCCGCCAGATACCGGCTGGGCTTGATGTCCTTATAGCGCATTTTGCCAACCTTGGACTTGGCGTATTCCTTCATGGCTTCGCGGTCGGCTACCGGTCTTCCAGTTCGGCGTGAGAGCGCCTGTAACTCGCTCAGGAGCCGCTTGCCTTGCTCCAGGTTGTGGACTGCCTGTTCGGCTTTCTTTTGCAGCGTGCCGTCACTCAGGGCGTCTCCGTGCTTGATCAGCATGCGCTGCTCGGCGGTGTCGTTAATCGCTTTACTGATTGGCAAAGAATCGTTGATCGCGGTCAGCATATCGGCACCGGAAGCGAAACCGAATACTTGGGCGGCAGCATCGATGTCAAACCCGTCTTTCTTGGCGATGCCCTTCAGGCGAGGTGGGATCTTTTCGTAAAGATCCTTGACCTGATCCAGGTTCAGTTTGTCCAGTTCTGACAACCCTTTCGGTGCCGAGCCCCTGCCGATCCAGTCGCCTTTCTTAAAAAAGAACTCCGCCAGATATTCCGGCTTGTTTGAAAACTCTTTCTTGACTTTCTTTTTGACAGCCGCCAGTTCGTCCTTCCACCATGCCTTGTGTTGTCGCTCCAGTTCCTTGAATAGCCTGGTTTGAAGTTGCTCCTTGGCCTGCTCTGGTCCCTGACCTCGGTACGCTCGGTATTCTGCCTGCGTCATGCCGGCGTCTTCTGCGGAAGTGAACAGCGGTTCGAAATTCTGTTGTACCCTGGCGATCTGCTCATCAGAAGCCAGCATGCGGTCCATCACCTGGCGGATCTCGTCGGTCAGTTCGACATTAAGCCCGGTCAGACTTCGATATACCTGCTTCATCCAGGCGGCAAAACGGCGGAAAGCTGACTGCAGCTCAATAGACGGCGCCTTGCCTTCGCCAAGGTATTTCTCAAACCCGCGCGCCCACTTCTCGTGTTGCTCTACGGAGATATCGTCAAATGATTTAGCACCCAGCCAGTCAAGGATTGCTTGACCATCTTTCTTGACCTGATCGCTTGCCTTGGGATGATTGAAGAGCTTCCCTTCCATCTCCAGAAAGAGGTGTCCAGACTCGTGCAAAAACGTTGTCAGGTCTGACGCTTCAGTCAGTTTTATTACCGTTTCTTCCGGTAGGATGGAAATAATGCCTCGCGGGCTGTCTTGTTTTTCTTTTTGATCGGGCTGATCAAAGTCACGCTCGTTGGTAGTAGGCTGTTGATACGACTTATTAACGAGCCTACCTATTGATTGGCGAAGGCTAATCGAAGTTTCAAAGTCTCCGATGCTGCCTGACAGCGCAGTGCTTATAGCTTGAGAGGGAACATCAAAACCTAGCCAGTCATCCCGATCTAGGGCTTTGATAAAACTCCTTTGCTCCGGCGTGAACTGATCCAAAGAGTCCATCAGTTCGTCAAAACTAGCATCTTCAGGCAGGGCATCCAGAAACTGATTCCTTACTTCCTCAAAGACGACGGGGGCGTCTTCGTATGCTGGCTGATCCAGAATGGTATCGCCTTGCACTTCGGCCTGTGGACCAACCACTTTCAGCCCCATCATGTCGTACACTTCATCCACGCTTAATCCGGATCGGGCAGCTCGGGTAGCGACATAGGCCGGAATTATTTTGGCCGACACTTTGGCGGACTCTCGGTCCATCCTGCCGGTAGCGATTAACTGATCCGTGATCTCGGTAAATATCTGGTCGGCGCGCTGCTTGATTTCGGCGTTTTCTGTGGCCTGCTTCAGGATAGCGTCAACATCCCTGACTTCACTTGGCGTATCCGGAGTTACCCGAAGGTGTGGTTTTAACAGCCCGAAATTCTCGCTCTGTGCGACCTTAGTGGCAAACTCCCCCATCGGAATAACGATGTCACCGCCAACCGCCTCAGCCTCATCCAACTGCTGCTCTATGAGGTCGCGGGCTGGATCGCGCTTCATGCCCTGAAACAGTTCGCGGGCTTGTGCGGCATCAAGGTAAAGATTATCGATTGTGCCGTACTCTTCCTGAATCTCTTCAATGTGCTTCATGAATTCTTCAGGCGAACGAGAAGCGACTTTGGATGATCTAAAGCTCTCCGCTAGTTGCTCAACTCGCTCAGTTTGGCTTACCTGCCGGCCAGGGGTGGCTGCATTCAATATGCCTCGAAGAATTACACCAACGCCGCCCGCGGTGATCGCCTCCCGGTCCAAGCCTTCGAATATCTGCGCATCAGGATTTGTGGTCATCTGCTCAATAAGCCCCTGAGCAACTCCTTCTGTAACCTCTTGAACGGCCTCTGCGCCACCGGCAATAGCCAAGTCGGCCACCTGCTGTGCAATCTTGTTTTTGATCGCTGGAGGAATACGGTTAAGCAATACGTCAATGCCGACCTTTTCTGAGGCAGCCGTAGCAACACCACCAGCAACCAAAGCTAGATCCGATGTCAATGTCTTGCCTTCGGTCCCGGAAGCCTCCTGGCGCTCTCCCTGCTGGTCTACGCCTTGCGCAAATAGCGCGGCAATACCTACCTGCGGGCTCATCAAATACGTGGCTATTTGCCCTATTGCTTGGCCTAAGCCGCTGGCTATGTCCGTGGCCAGATTTTTATGATCTTGTGGCGGGCCAACATTCTGAGAAAGTTGTTTAACACCACCTCCAACAAGCCGTAACGGATCGGCTGGATCTATCTTTGCCCAGGCTGGCGTTTCCGGTGTTTCCCAAATAAATCTGTCAACTGATTCCGGAAGCACTAAATCAAGCCCACGCGCAGCCGTACGACCTCCAGCCTCCAACAGCCTGCCGGCGCCCTCTACGTTTCCTCCTACGTACTGAAAAACACCTTCTGAGAGAGATCTGTAGACGTTTTCTATCTGCGTCAAAGCTCCAATATCATCATGTGATATTGCGGCATATCGTGGGTCTGAAAGAAAACGCCTTAGCACGGGAGGCAAGTTGCTGTAGTCAAGCTTGACCGACTGAACTTTATCTAAATTTCGCTCAACGTAATCTGGAGGCAGCCCCCTTTTTTCAGCTATTTGATACACCTCAGCCGTCTTGGAGGGATTCTTTCTTGTTGCGTACGCCATTGAACGATCAAGTTTATTTTGCTTCAACCGGTCAAGTTCATTTTGATTTCTCTTCTTTTCAAACTCATTGAAAAGGGTGTCATATTCACCGGAAAAAGGGTCATCAGTGCTATTCATTCTTCACCTCTAGTGGGATTTATCAAACTGACAGAAGTTAGTACTTCATCTTCAAATTGTTCTAATGCTGCGGAATGGCCTTTTATCGCCTGGTTTAGCAGCTGTACAGTGGGCCTCAATCGGCCCTTCAATGCGTTCATTTTGGACACAGCCTTTCCTTCATCTGTCCTTGGGCCGGTGGAACTCTCCCACGGCTTCCATTCTTGAATGAGTTTTGATTGCCTCGACCTTCGGTCTGACGTCCAGCCGTTGCTCACTGTTCACCTCCAATAGTTCGTTTTGCCCATTTTTGCTTTCTTCGTGCGTGTGTGTTGCGCCTTCTTGGGTGGCTTCACCTTCATGTTTAGTGTGAGCGTTGCCTTCTTCGGGTGAGCCAGAATAATTGTTATTTACTTGCTGATGGCCGTTGGAGTAATTCGCCTGCTTCACAAAAGTAGCGTGTGGCGGGTTTTTAATTTTTGAGATAGCTTCCCAAGTACAACGGCATTGCGACTGGGCTTTTAGTGCTAGCTTGAAATATTGCTCCATGGCTTTGGGGTAGGTGCCGACATTCAGCCAGGCTCGTCGGACAAGGGCGTTGAATATGGCATCTAAAGTAGCCGCCTGAGAAGCAAGTAACGATTCACCGGTTTCGGTTTTATCATCTTTGCTTAACGCTTCAGTTTGAGCCGTAAGTTCGTTTGCCAACTGCTCTAGATTGTCCTCGCTTAAGCCTAGATTGGAATGAATAACTGCCAATGTGCTAAGCGCATTGAACCGAGGGTCTAGGACCGACTTGCCATTAATAGGAGTGTTTGGGTCTCCAGCAGATAACTCTCTTGAGTCGGGGCTCGAAGTGTTGGTATTGCCTATTTCATTCATATCAACTGTATACCCCCAACGGATTTGAGAACCGGGGGCACAAGTCCCCCGGCGCAGTCACATAGATTGGTAGTTATCACGCCAACCACAACGGTTAATCGGAAAGATGATTTATCTTTCGTTTTGCCGCCTCTCAAGGGTGATTCTGTTTGCCATGCCAAATCGCCGGAGCCTTTGAATTTACTGGCCTCAGCAGGTATTTTGAGCAGGTAAGGTATAGGCATTGGAGTAGGTAAGGCTAAGCGCATCAATCCATAGCCGAGCAGTTGCTTCATTCTTCGGCCCTCAGTAATTCCGTCACAACGGAATATTGAATCGGATCTGGTATGTCTCGCTGTTTGGAATCTTTTTTAACTATAACTACGCGACCAAGGATTATCTTTGTTTTCAAGTATGTCAGCGGGAGCCGGTCCAGCCGTTCTCTTCTTGGGTAAATGGTGAAGAATTCCCTGGCAAAGTCACCTCTTGCTGCTGCGACGAACTTGCCGTTTTTACCGGGTTTGCCTTTGATCTTTTTTACGTTATAAAAACGCTCGACAATGACGCCAAAGAACTCTCCTGGAGTAATTATCCGAAAGACAAGCTTGACCTTTGGCGATTTGTTGAAGTAAATCCCTGTCTCATGGTGTGTATATTTCAACTCGTAGACCCCCGGCGTGACCAATGGTCGAAGGCCGTCGAGTTCGACAAGTTCATTCGGAAAATTAAATACGTTTGCGCCTTGTGCTGTCATTGCTGCGCACCCCCATCAAAACGCGGTTCGTAACCCTGTCCTTGAAGGCCAACTTTGCTTGTTTTTGGGCGGTTTTTGGCCCCAAAACCAACTGTATTGGCCCTGACTAGAGTTACCCTACTGGTGGGTGGGCTGTTATTCTGTTTTTCGGCCTTTTTCGAGGCTTTAGACTTTACCTCTGCTGTTGAGGTGGTGGCCGCAGGTAGCGGCCTAACATCGTACAAGGGACATCCTGAACACCCACAGTTAAAAACTTGCTCCCGCCACGTCCCCTTGGCGAGGGGATCATAAATGCAGTCTTTGCACATAGCGTCTACTGCTTTTCGAAGGCTCGTCATTACGCTGCCTCCTTTCCGTAGACGGCCACGAATCCGGAACAGACCCAGCAGTATTTATGCTCATCCAGGATAAGGGTGCGGCTGCAACGTTCGCAGCGCGGCACTCGGTGGACCTGGTGACGAAATGGCTTGAAATTTTTGGTTTGTTTGTTAACATCTTTCACGTGTTGAATCCTCGGTGGTGGAAACACAATTGGGAGAAGTTGATAAAAGCCCGGCTCTGCAAAGCCGGGCACTCTCTTGAGATTTATTCACGCAGCCTCCTGCAATCCAGCAATCTTCCGCGCTTTTTCCAGATCCTTTCCCTCAAGCCAATAGCTCATCACTCGGGTTTCGGTTCCAAGACGGTTGGGAACGCTGATCCATTTACGGGCAAACCAGATACCGTGGGCTTGCTGAAGGCTGCTTATAGTGCTGGGTAGACAGTGATCCATAACCCGCTCCGCACTGAAGCGATGGAACTTTTTTCCGCAGGCAAACCGGTAGAGCATTGACTCTAGTTTGCCGGATGGTTTTGGCTTAAGATTGCTGCGTGTTTTCTTGTGGCTGCTCTCGATGGGGGTGGCCATTTCTTTTTTCATGGCTTCCTCCTAGGCCGCTTTCGCGGTATCGCGTCGTGAATCAGCGATACGCGAAGCCATCCACGCTTGAACTTCTGACTCTATCCACGCAGATGCTTTCTCGCCAAGTTTGATAGGCTTGGGAAATTCTCCTTTGGCGGCGAGCTGATAGATATGCGATCTGGAAAGACCCGTTGTAAGTTTCACGTCCGATAGACGCAGAAACCGGCCGGGAGGAGGATGGTTTTGTGAGACATTTTTCATGGATAACCGCCTTTGTGGTTCGCTACAGACGGTTATATATATTACGGAACGGTTCTGGAAAAACTACAAGTTTCGGGTCCCCTTTTAAATCTGTTTCGGGAGAGGGTGTCAGCGTGGCCGTTGCCAGGTCAGAACATCTCTCGCAAATTCTGGCAGTTCCTCCGGCTTAAAGATCTTTCGGGCTTCTGTGATCTTGTTGGCAATCGTTTTTTGCTTGACACCATACTTTTCGCTCAAAACCACTAAAGCCGCCGCACTACCGTTCTCATTTTTGAATAAAGAATATTCTGTAAGCAATAACGCCAGGCGGTATCGCGGCCACATTTTGCTTCCTTTCTGTTTGCCTTTCCTTTGCAATTTTAGCTCATTCATCATCTTGATTCCCAAGTCATCGTGGTGACCAAATTCCTGTATTATTTTCACGCAAAGCTTCTCAGACAAATCAGAAAAACGATGGTTATGAGCTATGTTAATCAGTTGTCCTAGAGTATTTGAAAACCATTCTCTTGTTCGTTTTTCGAAGTACGCTGCCTGCTCTTCTGTAGATAGAGGTTCTGCGCTATTAAGTATAGTTTTCCCATAACTCGCTATGGCGGATCGACCTTTTTTCAAAGTAAGCACCCCGTTCAACCCAACTAAGAACCCAAACCAAAGGCGGTGGGTAGCCGCCTCTTTCGCCCCGTCGGGCTAGGTTTGGGGATAAGGTTAAGCAGCGACTGTATTAGTTTTAGGCAATACGAACTCCATATTGCCTTGTATGAAGATTAACTCTTTCATTAATGCGGCCCACTCACCCACAAAAAACAAAGCATCCGGCATTGCTCTATAAACTTCGTTGGTTGAATATGCTTCCTCAAGAGCTTCTGAAAATACACTCAACTGATGAGCTTCCAGAGCATAGATACCTTCACACGCATCTACTGCAAGCCTGATCATGCTAGTATTGAGAGTTCGACATCCATTTTCCCGAGCGACAACGTTCCCCTCCGTGTATGGAGCAGCG
>CAYVIB010000010.1:0-139920 GCA_964451365.1 uncultured Cellvibrionaceae bacterium | reverse complement strand
GCGGTGAGGCGGGTAATGATTTTCTCTACGGTGAGGCCGGCACTGACTTGCTGATGGGTGGGGAGGGCAATGATGTTATCTCCGGCGGTCAGGATCGTGATGAACTGCATGGTAATGAAGGCAACGATACGCTGATTGGCGGTACCGGCGTGGATACCATGGGCGGTGGCGCCGGTGATGACACTTACGTATTTTATTCCGGTGATGGCATACCCGAAAACGGCGCGGGCGATACCATTATCGATACCGAAGGAAGCAACACTTTGACGTTTGTTGGTGGCGGCGTGGCCGGCCTGATGCAAACCAGCTCCGCTGTTCAAATCAATTACGGCCAGGGCGAAGGCGTGGTGATGAGTAACGCGACCTTCAATACGATAAACAGTTTTGTAATTAATGGAACGACCTATACCGATTTCGAGTTTTATGACTATCTGAATAATCGTGGCGTTTTGGGAGCGGATACGCCTGACTCTATTTACGGTGGTGATGGCGATGATCGCTTGTTTGGTGGTGGCGGCAATGATGTACTTGTTAACCATGCTGGAAATGACACTGTTTACGGTGGAGCAGGTAACGATACCCTTTACGGTGGTGATGGACAGGATATTTACGTTTATGAACTGGGAGATGGCTCAGATACCATACGTTATGGCGACTGGGTGACCGGACGCGATATTCTGCGCTTTGGTGATGGCATTTCCGTTGACAATATACGGTTTCGCCGCGATTACCGCGATTTGATCGTCAGTATCGATGATGGTAGTGACGCCATTACGCTGGAAGATTATTTTTATAGAAGTGAAGGAGTTGATATTCATTTTAGGAATGGTACGGTTATCACGCACGAAGATATCAAACTGGCGCTTTTGTCCGGGACAGACGGAAATGATGAAATAACTGGTTATGAATCCGATGATGTACTTAATGGGCAGGGGGGTGATGACTATTTAGATGGGGGACCGGGAAGAGATACATATCTATTTAACCCTGGTGATGGTCATGATCAAATTTATTTCAGCAGCGATGACAACGACGATGTGTTGATCCTGGGAGAAGGTATTGCGCCGGAGAATGTTTTAATTTCACGGTTAGCTAGTCGTCCTAGTCAAACAGATTTGAATGAGGTGACGATAACTTTTTTAGGGTCCGAAGACAGGATAGATTTGCTCTCGTACTTCAGTGGTTCTTCCGAACTAAACTCAATAGTTTTTGAAGGTGACCCAGATGTTATTTGGGACTCAGAGACGATTAGGGAAACCCTTATTATACCGACAGAGGAGGCTGATGCTATTCACGGCTACGACTCCAACGACTATTTATTTGGTGGCGATGGCGATGATTACATCTGGGGCTACTCCGGAGATGACATAATAGAAGGTGGTGCGGGAGACGACGTTATACGTGGAGGCATTGGCAGCGACACAGTTATCTTCGGATACGGAGATGGTAATGATTCAATTTCCGTCGGTTCATATCCAAATGATGATGATGAATTAGCCGATTATAACGTTATTCGCTTTGACGAAGGTATCACCGAGGATGATGTAACGGTAAGTAATCACAATGGCCGATTGGACTTTGTTTTAGTCGCTTCGGGAGATTCGATAAGCGGTGACGCAGCAATTGGTCAGGCGCCCGGCATTGACGCGGTGGAGTTCTCAGATGGCACTGTATGGGATAGCGAAAGGCTCAAGGAGTTTGCTCTTGCCTCTTCCGCTGGTGATGACTCAATAGATGGGTTTTCTGGCGACGATCTTATCGATGGCGGGCTTGGGAATGACGATATATACGGAGATGATGGTGATGACACCCTGATTGGCGACGAAGGTAACGATAGACTTTTTGGCAATTCGGGCAACGATAGGATGGACGGTGGCACCGGTGACGATAGATTATACGGTGGATCGGGGGATGACGTTTTTATCGGGGGAGAAGGTAATGATTATCTTGACGGAGACTATGGCAATAATATTTACATCTTCGGCGCTAACAGCGGTATTGACACCATAGAGGCGCTTGAAAATCCCTATGTGACTAATCTACTACGCATGCCGGAAGGTTTAACCGAAGACGATATCACATTTATCGCCGGCCAACATGAATCTTGGGATCTGACAATCTCGTTCAATGGGACTGACGATAGCATTACTATTAACAGCTTTTTCGATGGATCGCAGATTATCTCAATATCGCCAATTATCTCAATCGAGTTTTCCAACGGCGTTCTTTTAACCAATGAAGATATATATCCCCTGTTTACCACCGGGACAGAAGGAGAAGATTTGCTCTGGGCACTACCGCAAGGCTCCGTTATTGAAGGCTTGGCGGGTGACGACGATCTGTATGGTAGCAACAGTGACGACATTCTTCGGGGGGGCGACGGTTCAGATCTGCTGTATGGCGATAGAGGAAACGACGAATTATGGGGTGGAGAAGGCTCGGATGAAATGGGTGGTTATGCAGGAATTGATGTTCTTTATGGTGGCGCTGGAGAAGATAACATTAATGCTGGCGACGGCAATGACATTATAGATGGTGGTTCCGGCGACGATGTCCTACGCGGAAGTTATGGAAATGATACTTATATTTTTCGGATTGGGGACGGGGCTGACCAGGTTTATACATCTAGTGATGATGACGATGTTGATAGTCTGATTTTTGAGACGGGTATTTCTCCGGAGGATGTTATCGGGCGTCGGCTAAATGATGATTTGACTCTTTACCTATCATCAGGCGATTCCATCCGCTTCATTGATCACTACCGCCCCAGATATTCTCCTCTTTCAGCTATCCACTTTGCGGACTCGGGTGTTACTTGGGATGAGGCTACCATCTCGATTTTGGCCATTTTGCCAACAGAGGGCGATGATCGTTTGATCGGGGGCTATGAAGACGACGTAATTAACGGCGGGGCCGGGAACGATGAAATATTAGGTGCCTACGGAAATGATCATATCAGCGGAAACAACGGTGATGATGTACTGAATGGAGAAAGTGGAGACGATATATATTATTTCGGCCTCGGAGACGGACAGGACGTAATTGGGGATGCTGAAGGTTCCAATTCGTTAGTTCTTTCAGGCGAAATAACCGCTGATGATGTGCTTCTGAGAATGACGCAGTATGGCCAAGATTTAACAGTTACTTTAATTGAAACAGGTGATGTTGTAACCATTGCTGGTCAGTTTAACCGATTTAATGGTCCCGTTGTGGATTTTCTTCGTTTTGAAGTGGATGGAACGGCTTGGACCGCCGAAGATCTTTTGACGCAAGCAACGACGGGAAGTGATATAGACGACGTCATATACGGAGCGGATTTTTATAACAATGCGATATCTGGTGGTATGGGTGATGATGAACTTTATGGTAGAAATCTCGCTGATACAATCTATGGTGGTGCTGGAAATGACACAATAAATGGCGATTTCGGTGCCGATTTTATTGACGGTGGCGCGGGAAATGACTTTATAAGTGGCTTCGATGGTGACACGATATACGGTGGAGAAGGTAGTGATCGTATAGAGTTGCAAGGCGGAGGCTTTTGGGTCGATTCCGGGGCAGGTGACGATATGATAGTTGCCGATCTATCCGACATGTGGGTAGGAACAGAAATGCGCGGAGGTAAGGGAAACGATACGCTTTTTGGATCTTTGGCGTACGATATATATTACTTTAGTTTGGGTGACGGTCGGGACCTTATTATTGAACACCCTGGAGAGGAGTTTGGCCCAGCAGATACTCTCACGGATCGGCTGGTGTTTGGTGAGGGGATTTCCAGCAATGATCTGGTATTCGAACGCGGCGGAAACAACTTATTTGTCGGCGTAGGTGACGGTGAAGATTCAATAACGATTCAGAACTGGTTTTTAGCGCAAACTGATGTATTCAAAATTAGTAGCTTTGAGTTTTATGGCGGTAGTTCTCTATCTATAGCGGATGTTGAAGCCATGGTTCAAGTGGGGGGAAATCATTCACCCTTGGCAGGCGACGATACCGGGTGGCTTACCGATGAAGATCACCCTATTGAATTAAATGTTGTCGATCTTGTCGCAAACGACAGCGATGCTGATGGAGACAGTCTGATAATCGCTTCGCTAGGTGATGCTGTTAACGGTGTTGCGGTATGGGACAATACCGCCGGGACCATTACGTTTACACCCACTGAAAATTTCAATGGCCAGGCAGGTTTTGAATATACCGTTTCCGACGGCAATGGCGGCACCGCAACCGCATCAGTCAATATTGATGTTACTCCAGTCAACGACGCTCCTGTTGCAAGCTTGGACAGTGTCAGTGCTTCCGAGAATCAACCACTGGTTATTCCATTTGCGGACCTGCTGGCCAACGACTCTGATGTGGACGGCGACAGCCTGACTATAACCGGCGTTGCCAATGCAGTGAACGGAAATATCAGTATCGACTCCACTAACCAAACCGTAACCTTCACACCCGATACCGACTTTACCGGTCAGGGTGGTTTCGAATACGTGGTTTCGGGCGGCAATGGCGAGAGTGTAACTGGCGCTGTTACGGTTGAAATACAAAATACCAACGATGCTCCGGTTGCAAGCGCGGATACCGCTAACGTTTCGGAAGACACTGCGCTTGTAATCAATACGGCGGACCTTTTGACTAACGATAGCGATGCGGACGGTGACAACTTAACGCTGGTGTCCACCGACAACGCCATCAACGGGGCTGTTTCGCTGGATCAGGCTACTGGAACCATCACGTTTACACCGGATGAAAATTACAGTGGCCCCGCAAGCTTTGACTACACGATTTCCGATGGCAGCGGCGGAAGCAGCACCGCAACAGTCACCATTACAGTGAATGCGGTAAATGACACCCCGGTTGCGTCGGTGGACAATGTTTCCACCACCGAAGATGGCGCGATTGTGCTGAATGCGGCCGACCTGCTGGCAAACGATAGTGATATTGATGGTGATACTCTCGCAATCACTTCCGTTGGCAACGCCTCGAACGGCAATGTCGCGCTTGATGAAGCCGCCGGCACAATAATATTTACTCCGGACGCTGATTACCACGGTTCCGCCACTTTCGAATACAACATTTCCGATGGTAATGGCGGAGCTGCAACGGCCATTGTCAACGTAGATGTTGCCAGTGCCAACGATGCGCCGGTAGCGAATTCCGACAACGTCACTACCAATGAAGACGCCGCCGTTGTACTGAATGTATCCGACCTGCTTGCCAACGATGGCGATGCCGACGGCGACAGTCTTGCAATAATGTCGGTAGGCAATGCCGTAAATGGCATTGTGGTCCTGGACGATATTGCCGGCACAATCACCTTTACACCGGATGAAAACTACAACGGCCCAGCCGGTTTTGACTATACCGTCTCTGATGGTCACGGCGGCAACGCCACTGCCGTGGTTAATGTCGATGTAACGCCGGTTAACGATGCGCCTTCAGCCGCTGCCGACAGTTATTCAACTGCCGAAGATACGGCTATCGTGTTGAATGTTTCGGATCTTCTGGCGAATGATTCCGATGCGGAGGGCGATACGCTTGCCATCACAAATATCGGCAACGCGCTGAACGGTTCAGTGAATCTGGATGTTGCTGCCGGGACAGTCACGTTTACGCCTGCCAATGGTTACAACGGAACAGCGGAATTTGAATACACGGTCACGGATGAGAATGGCGCAAGCGATACCGCAACAGTCGCCATTAGTGTAACAGGCGCGAATGATGCTCCGACGGCAAATGCCGACAGCGCCAGTACTAATGAAGACGATATCATTGTGTTTAGCGTCTCTGATTTGTTGGTCAATGACATTGATGCCGATGGCGATAGCCTCGTGGTAACGTCAGCGGGCAATGCCGTAAATGGCTCTGTGGTCCTGGACAATATCGCCGGCACTGTCACATTCACGCCGGATGAAAACTATCATGGCCCGGCCGGTTTCAGTTACACAGTGGAAGACGTTAACGGTGGCAGCGATACCGCCGCCGTTAACGTGGATGTGTTACCTGTTAACGATGCGCCTCTTGCTTCCATTGATAGTGTTTCAACGGCGGAGGACACCGCTATTGTAGTGAATGTGTCTGATCTGTTGGCCAATGACAGCGATATCGATGGAGATAACCTTGTAGTTGCCGGTGTAAGTAACTCGGTTAATGGCACTGCGACTTTTGATGCGGCAGCCGGTACAGTCACGTTTACACCAGATGCGGATTATTCCGGGGCTGCTTCATTTGAATACACCGTTTCCGACGGTAATGGCGGTACCAGTTCCACCTCGGTATTCGTGAATGTCAGCCCGGTAAACGATGCACCGGCAGTTGTTGCCGCGCTTGAAGACCGTCAGGCGACACAAAACGAAGCGTTTAATTTCACCGTTCCGCTCGATAATCGTTTTACGGATGCCGATGGCGATATGCTCACCTACGAGGCGATGCTCGCGGATGGGCAGCCCCTGCCCGCCTGGCTGGGTTTTGATGCCGGCACGCGTACTTTTTCCGGCACGCCAACCGGTCCCGGTAATTTCAATGTGCGTATAACCGCGAGCGATCCTACGGGTGCAAGCGCCTTTAGCGATTTCACATTAAATGTCGCCGAAGCGTTGCCGCAGGGCACATTCGTTTTTGACGAGACACAGGATATCGGCGATGTCGCGGCGGCCGGAACTTATCAATACAACAGCCAAACCGGCACCTACACCATTGGCGGCAGTGGCGCCGATATCTGGCGCTCCGCGGATGAGTTCCATTTTGTCTATGAAGCGGTTGAAGGGGATTTCGATGCGCGTGTTCGCGTGGCCAGTTTTGATCACGCCAACTCGTGGGCCAAGGCGGGTTTGATGCTCAGGGATTCGCTGGATGCCAATAGTATTTATGCTGCCACGCTGATCACCGGCGACTACGGCGCGGTGTTCCAAACCCGCAGTGCGACAGGCGGTTGGCCGCAAAAGAGCGGGGCGCAAGGTTACGATGACGGAGCCTGGCTAAGGCTGGTTCGCGAAGGGAATGTTCTCAGTGGGTATGTCTCCAGTGACGGTGAGAACTGGGCACTCGTCCAGAGTGGTACGGTGAGCATTACCGGTGATGCCTATCTTGGCTTTGCCGTTGCGTCACATGTTGACGGCGAACTGGCGGTTGCGGAGTTTGACCAGCTTTCCATTGAAGGCGAGGCGTTTGCTGGTGGAACGTCAAGTGCCGCTTCGGCGCCGATGATGATGAATGCTGCGGGGGAGAATGAAAGTGATGTGCTGGCCGGGATGGGCGCGCCGGATACGATCGGCGATGTTCTTTCTCGGGAAGCGATCAGTATTGAACAGCCGCTTGCTTCCCGTTTGGCTGGCAAGCCGGAAACCACCGCGTCGGTTGAGATAAACAATCAGTTAAACCAGTTGATAAATGCCATGGCGTCGTTCGATGCTCACGCCGGCGCGGGGGATATTGTCCTGCGGGATACAGTTGAAAATAACCAACCTGTTCTGGTCGAAAGCTGGCAATCGGTAGCGTGATAACGGCGGGACGTCCCTCGTAAACTGTAGGGGCACCCTTTACGGGTGCTCCTCGTTACTCATCCTCGTTATTGGCATAGGCCACATGATTGTCATTTGCCCCCGTCTGCCGGTCGAGCGTACCGATATCCAGCACCGGCGAGGCATCGATATGCTGCGCGTCCATCATCTGCGCAACCCGCTGCAGGGCGGAAATAATCATTGTCTGTTCCCACTCGTGCAGGTCGCCGAATTCACGCGTGAAATGATCCTGCAGGGGAATGGGTGCTTTTTTGAGAATCTCCATGCCTTCATCCGTCAGGCAGGCGTGCACCTTGCGCTTGTCCTCCGTGGAGCGCTCGCGATACACCAGCTTGCGCTTTTCCAGGCGATCCAGAATAGTGGTGACCGTGGCCTGGCTGAGGCTGATTTCACTCGCAATTTCGCCAATAGTGGCCTGATCCTTATCGCGAATGGTCTGTAGTAAAAGAATCTGCGGCGCGGTGAGGCCGGTGGTTTTTGCCAGGTGCTTGGAGTGCAGATCCGTTGCCCTGATTACACGACGCAAGGCGACAAGCACTTCTTCTATGCGATCCAAAAATTCTTCCTTTGTTAATTGGGAAACCGTCAGATTATATATCGGGTTAAAAGGGAATCTGTCACTTTTATCCATTTTCAACGTTTTTTTTGCTGCTGGTGTTGTTGGAGATGCTGTCGCCGGTGTTGTTGCTGATATTGCCGCAATAGGCGGACACATCGATGGGAATCAGCAGTCCTTCGCTGTGATGATAAATGCCCTTGATCAACTCGCCATCCGCAACCTGTGCGGTGGCTTCTATATCCTGCTCGGAAAAAGACACGATTTCCTTTACCTTGTCGACGTCCAGGCCCATCAGGCCGGTGGATGTCTCCAGGATAATCACCCGCCGGTCTTCATCATCGGTATCCCTGTCTTCACCGAGGCTCAGCAGCCGGCGACCGGAAAAAACCGAAACCACCTCGCCGCGAACGTTCAGGATACCTTCCACTTCGGCGGGTGAACCGGGAACGGGAACCGGTACGGCGTAATGGATGACTTCACGCACCGAATCGATAGCGTGGGCATAGGTTTCCGGCCCCAACATAAAGCTAATCCATTGTTCTGCCTGATTTTTTTCTTTCATTAACGAAAAGTGTGAATCTATCGACGGTGGACATTTAATTTATTTAGTGTACTATATTTAGATGTCTAAACATTATCAAGCGATTATACTTTCCGCGCCAAATAAATAGGGCTTGAAATCACAAGCAAGCCATTACTTATTGGGTAAATCGAGATTTAATTAATTAGAGGTGTAAAATATAGGCAACAACCTATATTGCTGACTACATATGAATCAGACGATAGAACTTCGTCCCCCCAGGCCAGAGGATGGTAGTTCGGTGTACCGGTTGGTTGAAAGTTGCCCGCCGTTGGACCCCAACTCAATGTATTGCAATCTCCTGCAGTGTAATCACTTTTCCGACACATCCGTTGCTGCGGTGATGGACGGGGAACTGGTGAGTTTTACCTCCGGTTACCTTATTCCCGGCCGTGATGACGACACGCTGTTTATCTGGCAGGTGGCGGTCGGGGAGCAGGCGCGCGGCAGGGGTCTGGCAACCAAAATGGTGCTGGATATCCTGACCCGGCCCCAGTGCCGGAATGTGCGCTACATCGAAACCACCATCACCGAAGGCAATGAAGCTTCCTGGGCCTTGTTCCGCAAAATATCCGGGCTACTGGACGCGGAACTGAATACCTCGGTCATGTTCGACCGGGAAATCCATTTTGCCGACCGGCACGATAGCGAAATATTAGTGCGGGTCGGTCCTTTCACCCCCCATCAAAACCTATCCGCTTAACCAAACGGAGAACAAGATGAAGATTTTTGACGAGATTGAGTCCGAAGTGCAGAGCTACGCGCGTTCATTTCCCCGCGTTTTCAACAAAGCCAAGGGAGAATTCCTGTACGACGAGGACGGTAATGAATACCTGGACTTTCTTGCCGGCGCCGGCACGCTCAACTACGGCCACAATAACCCCATATTCAAGGAAAAGCTGCTCGAGTACGTCCATAACGATGGCATCACCCACGGCCTGGATTTACATACGCGGGCCAAGGGCGAGTTTCTGGAAGCTTTCAACGAGAAGATATTGAAACCGCGCAACCTGGAATATGTTGTCCAGTTTACCGGCCCCACCGGCACCAACGCCGTGGAAGCCGCGCTTAAACTGGCGAGAAACGTGACCGGCCGGGAAAACATTATTTCCTTTACCAATGGTTTTCATGGCGTGACCCTGGGCTCCCTGGCCGCCACCGGTAACTCCCACCATCGCGGTGCCGCCGGTGTCAGCCTTAACGGAACCAGTCGCATGCCGTACGACGGCTATCTTGGTGATGACATTGACACCACAGCCTATCTCGACAAGGTTTTGTCCGATTCCAGCAGCGGCGTTGACAAACCCGCCGCGGTGATTGTGGAAACGGTGCAGGGCGAAGGCGGTATCAATGTTGCCAGTTTTGAATGGCTGCGCAACCTCGAACAGGTGTGTCGACGGCACGGTGTATTGCTGATCTGCGACGATATCCAGGCGGGCTGCGGCCGCACGGGCGCTTATTTCAGTTTTGAGGATGCCGGCATTAATCCGGATATTGTTACCCTGTCCAAATCGCTCGGCGGCTATGGCCTTCCATTCGCGGTGGTACTGTTCCGCCCCGAACTCGACCAGTGGAAACCGGGTGAACACAACGGCACGTTCCGCGGCAATAATTTCGCGTTTGTTACCGCCAAGGCGGCCATCGACCATTACTGGTCCGATAACAAGCTGGAAAAGGAAGTGAAACGCAAAGGCGATTACATTACCCGGCGCCTGACGGCCATTGTTGAAAAATATGGCGAAGGCAATTTCACCACCCGTGGCCGCGGCATGTTCCAGGGCATCAACTGCGTCAACGGCGATCTCGCCGGCAAGATGACCCGTCAGGCATTCAAGAAAGGCCTGATCATCGAAACCAGCGGCGCGGAAGATCACGTGGTTAAGTTTCTTTGCCCGCTGATTATCAGCGACGCAAACCTGAAAAAAGGCATTGATATAGTCGAGCAGGTGGTGAAGGACGTTTGCGCGAAGGAAGATTCCATTCCCGAGGAAAAAGATTATTTCGACCAATCCCCGGAGCAGGAAAAGCTGAATGAAACGTCGCGAATTTCCGGGGCTGCCTGATGGCCAGGTGTTACAAATAACAAACGTAGTGGCGGGGCATTTCCCCGCCGGTGTGAATTTAATTTCGACAGGAACAAGCCATGATTGTAAGAAAACTGAATGATATGGAAAAAGACGGCCGCCGCATTGTCTCGCCGGACGGCAACTGGGAAAGTTCAAGAATGTTATTGAAAGATGACAACATGGGTTTTTCCTTTCATATCACCACTATTTATGAAGGCGCCGATTTCCGGATGCACTACCAGAACCACCTGGAATCCGTGTATTGCATCGCCGGCGAAGGGGAAGTGGAAACACTCGACGACGGGAAAAAATATCCGATTTCACCGGGTACCCTTTATATCCTGGACAAGCACGACAGGCACATGTTGCGTGCGTTCAAGGAAATGACAATGGCATGCGTGTTTAACCCGCCATTAAACGGCAAGGAAGTTCACAACACCGAGGGTGCCTACGAACTGAATGCGGAATCCATAAGCGCATAACAATAAACGTTTACGCAACAGGGGGAAGCAATCACCATGATGTATGAAGATATCTCTGTCTCTCGTGGGGCTCAGGATCTATCCGTCCCGCACCGGTGAAAGCGGAAAATTACTGGAAAGACTGGACCCGGTTATTTACTCGCAAATAAACGATCCGGGTCCCCTCGATCGCGAACGCGTCAGGCAATACGACAAGGATGGCTTTTTAATATTGGAAAACGTATTCAGCCTGGAGGAAGTCGACTGCTTCAAACACGAGTTGGACCGGTTTCGACAGAACAAAAAATTAAAAGTTTCCGACGCGACGGTAACGGAGCCGGGCGACGTAAACGATGTGCGCTCGATGTTCGGGGTGCACGAGGCCAGGAAAACGTGACTCCCGTCGTGCCCCGCGCGACGCGGTTTGAGTAAATTAAAAAGCTCGCTGTTCCCTTGAACATGGCGCCGGAACGGCGCCAGAGAAAAACAGGAGAGAGACAAGATGAATTCCCATAGTGTGGAAAAAATTGGCGGAACTTCCATGAGTGATTACGCGGCGGTGCGCGACAATATTGTTATGCGCCCGGCCCAGGAGGATACCCGATACCGGCGGGTGTTCGTGGTCTCCGCTTACGGTGGTATCACCAACAAGTTGCTGGAAGATAAAAAAACCGGCCAACCGGGGGTCTTTGCCCTGTTCGCCAACGGTTTTAACGACGAGAGTTGGCAGGAAGCGCTGGAGGCATTGAAACGTGAAATGTTTGCCATCAACAAAACATTGTTCAGTGCGGGTGAACCACTCGATCAAGCTGATAATTTTATTGGTGAGCGCCTGGACGACACCAAAAAATGTTTGAAAGATTTGCAGAGCCTTTGCCTGCACGGCCATTTTGCCCTGGAAGCGCATTTGTCCACGGTGCGGGAAATGCTTGCCAGTATTGGCGAAGCCCATAGTGCCTGGAATACGGCGCAGTTATTGCAAAGAGATGGCATCAATGCCTGCTTTGTCGACCTCACGGGCTGGAGGGCAAGCAAACATATTTCCCTCGATGAGCGAATTCAACGCGCCTTTGCCGATCTGGATGTGGAAAATCAAATGCCAATCGTTACTGGCTATGCCCACAGTGAAGAAGGACTGATGTCCACTTTCGACCGCGGTTACAGCGAGATGACCTTCAGCCGCCTTGCTGTGCTGACCAATGCGTGCGAAGCCGTTATTCACAAGGAATTCCACTTGAGCAGCGCCGATCCGCGCATTGTCGGTGAATCCAACGCGGTGCCCATCGGTCGCACCAACTATGATGTGGCCGACCAACTTGCCAATCTCGGTATGGAGGCGATTCATCCCAAGGCGGCAAAAGGCCTGCGGCAAAATGATATTCCCCTGCGGGTAAAAAATACCTTCGAGCCCGAGCACACCGGCACGTTGATTACCAAGGATTATGTCAGCGACAAACCCTGCGTTGAAATTATCGTCGGCCGCAAGGGTGTCTACGCGATCGAAGTGTTCTCCCAGGATATGGCGGGGAATATAAACCAGTACGACCAGACGATCCTCGATGTTATCCGGCGCTACAAGGGGCACATCGTCTCCAAGGATATCAATGCCAACACCATTACCCATTACCTGGCGACCAACCTGAAAACCGTCAAGCGAATCCGGCGCGAACTGGAAGAAAAATTCGAAGAGGCGGAAATCGACCAGAAAAAGGTCACCATTGTTTCGGCCATCGGCAGCGACATGAAAATACCCGGCATCCTGGCGAAAACTGTCAGCGCGCTGGCGGACCGGGGTATTAGCGTGCTGGCGATCCACCAGTCCATGCGCCAGGTTGATATGCAGTTTGTGATCAACGAGGACGACTACGGAAAAGCCATTAAAAGCCTCCACAGTTGCCTGGTGGAAGTACATGATCATGGAAGAGCCATATGCCTCGCCTCCTAATACTTTTGATATTGGTATTACTTGGTTTTTCGATGAAAGCGGTGGCGCAGGAAGCGCCACCGGATAACGAAACAGGGAATGCGGCCGAGGAGAAGGTTGAAAATCTTGAGGAACCGCTATACACCCCCTTTGTGGAACGCTACGTACTCGACGAACTGAAGCAGTTGCGCATGGACATGGCGGCAATGCGGGCGGATTTAATCCAGCAGATTGTCGACCGCCAGATGGCATCCGCGGATCGCGGCGTGACATACGCCACCAATGCCGTCACTTATTTTTTCTACCTGATCGCGGGAGTCAGTTCCATTTTGGTGTTAGTGGGCTGGACATCCATTCGCGAAATGAAAGAAAGGGTGCATTCACTGGCGGATGAACAGATTTCCAAGCTGGTGAATGAATACGAACAGCGCCTGCACGCCATCGAAAAACAGTTAAACCAGAAAACCCAGCATATCGAGGAAAACCGCGAGGAGATTGAACTTACCCGTGAAATACAGGCGTTGTGGTTGCGGGCGGCGCAGGAAAACAACCCGGCCAATAAAATCGCGGTTTACGATCAGATTCTCAAGCTGCGCGCGGGTGATGGCGAAGCCTTGAGTTATAAAGCGGATGCGGTGCTGGAGCTGGGAGAGCCGCAGTGGGCAGCCAATTTGTGTCACCAGGCGGTGGAAGCCGATCCGGAAAATATACATGCCTATTATCAACTGGCCTGTGCCTACACGGCGATGAACCAGTTTGACGAGGCGGTGCGTTATCTGGATGAAGTACTCTCGCGCACGGATACCTATCGCGACGAAATTATTCAGGACTCCGCGCTGGAGCCATTGCATTCATTTGAAAAGTTTAAAAATTTGGTTCACCTGGACCAGAATCATTGAGTTATGTGCAAGTTCGTTTGCATCAGGAAATTGATAGTAACAGTCGTCGCCAGCGGGTTAGTTGCCGGTACCGTGCATGCGGAGCCGAACCCGCTTGAGGGCAGAACCCTGTACGATTTGAGTCAGCTGGTTTCCAAAGTGGCCGGCTATACGCTCGTTATCAGTCCCCGTGTGCGGCTCAACCGCAAGGTGGAAATTTATTCCGCGGAGGATATGCCGAAGGAAGAATTGTTGCGGGTGTACCGGACTATTCTCGGGCTTTATGGCTATGCCGCAATACGCACGGGGGGTGTCATCCGCGTTGTACGGGAGCGAAAAGCGCGCTCCATGCCGATACCGGTGGTGACACAGGATAATAACAAATAGAACCTATCTCAAAATTGCAGCATTGCAAATCGCGAGTTTGTCGTCGGGGGGAAGGTTTCAAAACCCTCAATTCAGGGAAGAATTGAGGCCACTCTATGGCATCCAGCCATCGCGGCATTAGCGCTTCCATGCGCGTCGGAGCTACAGGGACGTATTTATGCGGTTTTGAAGCCTTCCCCCGATGGCAAACGACGGTCGAAGTGGGATCTCCAAGCTGCTATTACAAAAACTTCGGCACAGACAATTTTGAGATAGGTTCTAAAAATTTAACCACGTCCAATAAATGCGGGGCAATTACCAGTGATATTAAGTTTTCTGTTTTTTCTCGGCGTCTTTGTCGCCATTGGCGTCAGTTCCTATTTCCATAGCCGGGGAACAAAAAAAGACTACTACCTTGCCAGCAGTTCCGTTCCGCCTTCCCTGGTGGGGCTTTCCGCGGTGGCCACCAACAACAGCGGCTACATGTTTATCGGCGTTATCGGCTATACCTACGCAACCGGCCTTGCATCCATCTGGCTGATGGTCGGTTGGATCGCCGGCGATTTTCTCGCATCGACTTTCGTGCATTCCCGCCTGCGCAAGGCGACGCAACGCACCGGTGAAGTCAGTTACGCAGCTGTGTTGAGTCACTGGCACGGTCAAAAATCACTTCGCCTGCAGCGATTGATCGCTGCCATCTCGTTGGTGTTTCTGTTGGCCTACGCGAGTGCGCAACTGGTTGCCGGCAGTAAAGCGCTGCACGTGCTGTTCGGCTGGCCGGCATGGGCCGGCGCGGTGCTGGGCGCTGTTCTGGTGATGCTTTACTGTTTTGCCGGCGGAATTCGCGCTTCCATCTGGACCGACGCGGCACAATCGGTGGTGATGATTGCGGGAATGACGCTGTTGTTGATAATCGCCACCACTTCCCTGGGCGGCGTATCGGAAGCGATTGATCGCATGAGCCGAATTGACGGTTTCCTGAATCTGTTTCCCCGGGACCTGGCCTTGCCCGGAGTGGCGGGCGGATTGTTATTTGCCGTCGGCTGGATGTTTGCGGGCTTGTCGGTGATCGGTCAGCCGCACGTTATGGTGCGTTTTATGTGCCTGGGCGGAACCGGCCAGATGCGGCGCGCGCGAATCTGGTATTACGCCTGGTATATTCTTTTTTATGGCGCCGCCACTGGCGTGGGCATGCTCTCGCGAATTTATATTGCCGACACCGGCGCTTTCGATGCCGAATTGGCACTGCCCACCATGGCCCGGCAACTGTTGCCGCCGGTGCTGGTGGGACTGGTATTGGCCGGCATCTTTGCCGCCACCATGTCCACCGCCGATTCACTGGTGTTGAGTTGCTCCGCCGCTATCACACATGATCTGCTGCCGCAAAATATCGAGCGCACGGTGTTGCTGAAAATTGCCACGGTTATCGTCACGCTCGGGGCGCTGGGTTGGGCGCTGGTCAACCGGCAGAGTGTATTCAGCCTCGTGATAATGGCCTGGTCCGGATTGGCCAGCGCTTTCGCGCCGCTGTTAATTGCCAATTGTTTCGGAACCCGATCCAACGAAATCGCCAGTATTATTGCCGCGTGCACTGGTTTGGCCGTGGCGTTGTTGTGGCGTTATTTTGGGTTGCACAGTGCGGTGTACGAAGGCTTGCCGGGCATTCTCGCGGGGCTGTTTGTTATTTACGGCTTTGCGTTGTTTCAAAAAGCCTCCGTAACAGAAGGGCGTACATCCCAGGAAGTCTTATAGAATTTGCAGGGCGGCTAAGCGATGGTCCGACACGTTGGGCGCCACCCGCCGATAGCCTTTCAATAAATAAAATATTGAATCAGAAAGGTCCCGAACTCCAGGTAACCACACCGCTCTCCACTGGTCGCCGCCCGCTGACGTCGTTCAGTGCTTCTCCATCCAGATACAGTGTGCCGTCGACAATGCTGACGTCGCGACTTTGCACCGGTTCGTCCGAAGTGGTGCCGGTTCGCTTTCTGAGCAAGCGGTTACCTCCCATTCACCAGTTGGACCGCGTGAACAGGTTACCGATGTCTGAATTCGCGCCGAATTCCCTTAATACACCCACCGTCAGATGTTGAACAAAAAACGATTGTTTTTATCGCACTTCGTTTTCAATACAAAGTTATGGTATTCCCGTGGATCAGGTGTAAATTTTGGTGGATGGTTTTCCATCAAGATTTTGCCTGTCAAATTACTTCCATAGATTTTAAATATTCTTTCATTCGAATATTGGGAGGCGGGAAGTATCTCGACATTAAAACCGGCGCAACCTGCGACGGTTCCATCGGCCAGTTGAATCGAGGCAGTTCCTTCCACCGTTGAGTTGCCCTTCGACTTTATCCATTTGACTTCATCAATATTGAATTTATTCTCCAGCTGAAGTTTTTCATCGCGAATGTACCGTTGCAGATTATGGCTGCCAGCCAAATTGCCGGTAAAAAATATCTGGTTTTCATTGGTTTTTCCTTTTTAATTCGTGGCGGCCGCTATGTCATGCAAGAACTTTCGTTATCAAATACCCTATATATCCGAAATAAGAAGCCAGTAAAACACCGCCCTCAACCCGATTAATCCTTCCCGGCCCACGAAACCCATAGCCAATTACAAACAGCGATACCGTTAACACGGCCATTACCAGAATATCCCGCGACAACACTTCGCTGCCCACCGTCATTGGGTGAATGGTGCTGGCAATACCGACCACCGCAAGCGTGTTAAACAGGTTGGAGCCGATAATGTTGCCGAGGGCGATATCGTTTTCGCCCTTGCGCGCGGCCACGAGGGAGGAGGCGAGTTCCGGCAGGGACGTGCCGATGGCGACGATGGTCAGGCCGATAATAAGATCGTCCACACCAAAAGTCCGCGCAATTTCCACCGCGCCCCAGACCAGAATGCGTGAGCTGATGATCAACAGCAGTAAACCTATTATCAGCCAGAGGATGGCGCGGCTCAGGGGCATGGGGTGGCTTGCCATCTCCTGTTCGATTTCCTGGCCAAGTGCGTCGGAGCGCTGTTTCATACCCTGCATAATCGACCAGGTCATGAGGCCGGTGAATACCACCAGCAACACGAATCCTTCCAGGCGGGTTACGGAATTGTCCCACAACTGGAATGCGGCGATTGCGGTAACGACCGTGAGAATGGGCAGTTCTGACTTAAGCACCTGGGAGTGAACCGCGATCGGGCGCATCAGGGCAGTGAGGCCGAGAATCAATGCAATATTGGTGATGTTGGAGCCGTAGGCGTTACCCAGTGCCAGGCCGGGGTTGCCCTGAAGCGCCGCCAGGGCGGATACAACCATCTCCGGTGCGGAGGTGCCGAAACCGACGATAACCATGCCGATTAACAGTGGCGGCATGCCGAAATGGCGAGCGGTGGCGGCAGCACCCTCTACAAACTTATCGGCGCTCCAAACCAGCAGCGCAAGACCGCCAACAATCGACAGGATCGCCAGTGTCATATTCTTCTCCTTTGTTTTGATCTGATTTGAAAAGCAATAGGTACGTTTTTGGAAGCGCGAAGCATACCATGTGAGCGAACAGGTGGGATGAATGTTGTATCAGTCAATGCTTTTTTTTGACTGCGGTGCTGGATTCCGGCTCCGCCCATTGCTGCCCGGAATAAAAGGGAGAGTCCGGTGCGACGAAGGCAATACATTAATTACCGCTCGCAGCAGTTTTCCCCGGAGAAAACGGCTTTTTAGCTTTGCCTGTAAGGGCCGACCCATGTGTCAGCCCTGGGCGAACACATGGGTTCGCCCCTACGTGATGGCGGCACTCCACTGGGCGGCATCCGCTTGCGGTTTTTCCATTCGGATTTTGCGGAAGATTAAAAATATCTTGCGCCGATGGCGCGAGTGCGCCGGATGTATTTTATTTTTTCGATTCCAAATAATTCGCAACATCCACCACCGGCGCCGTCCACAGGCTGTCCTTTTCCTTCGCCAGCCACTCAACCAGTTTGCGATGTTCTTCTTCTTCAATAAACAGGGGATGAGTTCCCTTACCCACGCCGTGGAACATATAAATAATCCAGCCGCCCTGTTTGCGTGCCTGTTCGATCTCCGCCTTGATTTGCTCAAAGGTTCTGCCGTCGCCATTGAAGTGGCCCAGGCGGATGAGATTGAGGTTGTCGGCGGTAATAACCTGGTTGGTAATGTTGCCGCGGGCGGCCACCATCAGTTCGTCCAGTATCGGGTCCATGGGTACCTCGTTCACGCCGGAGCCGATGGTCAGGTTGGTGCAGTTGTTCCCGTAAGTGCGTGGTTTGCCGCCATCGAGCAGATCAATATACATATTGGCGGTGCGCAGCTCATCGCGGAACCGCTCCGGCGAATAATGCACCAGGTCGTAGTGGGCCGGTAGCCAGGTGTAGTTTTCCGCCGGCTCGCGACGGCAGGGATGAAACAGTGCGTGGTTTCCCAATTCATGGTTTTTCCCGGCAACCTTTTTCCAGGCGGTGGCGTTGTCGACCATGCTGACGGTGAGGTAAAACGTTCCCCGCAGCCCGTGCTTTTCCAGCAGGGGCGCCACTGTTTGGTAGTGAACGGAGACGGCGTCGTCATAAGTCAGGGAAACGGCCGCCTGGATTTTCTTCGGCCAGGGCAACGCCGCGTCCGCGGCCCAGGTGGCGCCGGAATGCACAATGAAAAATACCAGGTACAAAATGAAAGTGGTTTTTATTCGTTTCATGAAAAGCCTTCCGAGATCGGGATTATCGCTAAAAGAATAGCAAACGGTGGGTGAATCTGGAGGTGGTTGGGGGAGGGATAGTTTGTGAGGGTAACAAAAAAACCCGGCGCGGCCGGGTTCTTCAAAAATTGGTCGGAGTGAGAGGATTCGAACCTCCGACCCCTGCCTCCCGAAGGCAGTGCTCTACCAGGCTGAGCTACACTCCGAATGCTGATTGACGGAGACAAATCGCCTCGATTTCAGCGGGGCGTAAGATTATCACAACATGGCGCCCGGGCAATAGTCGCCGCGTCGGATTGTTTTTATTTTGTCGGTAGGGCGGCAGGGGCGGTGAGGGTGGCGGTCATTGGGGTGAGGAGGGTGACTCTGGCTGGCAGGGCGGTCGTTTCGCGGACTCCGGGGGCTGAAGCTCAATTACGCGGCGCTTACCGGCTTTCAATTCCCGTAAACCCCACCGGTGCCTCGGGATACTCCGGAACAGGGCATCGAAACTGCCGTCCATGCGCGCCTTCTCCAGGCCATGTCGCAATCGTTCCGCCAGTGCTTTGTCATTTCGCTTGACGAAAAAGTAAAACTTGCTGGGATAGTGCAGCATCAGGCCGGGTTCAATCGCGAGATTCAGATCGGGGTAGAGATTAACTTCCGTCTTGGCCTGGTAGAGGCCGCGGGAAAAATAATCAAATCGTCCCGCTGCCAGCATCCTGAACAGCGTTTCGTAGCCCGGT
Source organism: uncultured Cellvibrionaceae bacterium (assembly GCA_964451365.1). Classification (GTDB taxonomy): domain Bacteria; phylum Pseudomonadota; class Gammaproteobacteria; order Pseudomonadales; family Cellvibrionaceae; genus CAYVIB01. The sequence goes on along the minus strand of CAYVIB010000010.1, from coordinate 120,138 downwards.
GCCGTCACCAGTGGAAGATTGTTTGCCTGCATGACGACAACGTCCGACCATTGGGAACTGAGCCCTCCAGTAAATTTTCGCAGGTCGTCGAGCGACTTTACGCGCGCAAAGCGGTTTTGTTCGCCATCCCTGATGAGTAGCACACGATAATCATTCAGGCCTTCCAACAGCGGTATTCTCACCGGCAGCAGTTCACACTCGTAGTCGGGATGCGTTACGCTCCGGATGACGTCAAGCTTTCCCAGCTTCAGTTCCTGGCGCAGGCGATCGTCCGCCACAAATACCGGGTATTCCCGGAGCTGATAATCCCCATGACTGCCGCGGGTTTTATCCAGCGCAAGGCGAAGCAGGTTGGAAAAATAATAATCCTCGTGATTGATGTCTCCCGAACTGGATTTGGGTACGATAAATGTTTTCGGTAAATCGCTGGCGGTGGCGTGGTGGCCGGCACACCAAATCACGAGGTTGATAAAGATAACAATACTTAACAGGCGCATCTTGTAAATTGTAGTTAAATTGGACGCTGCACTGGTAATCGAAGACCTGATTTTTTTGGCATAACTGAAGCCTGCAGGAAAAAAATGACCGTAACTTATTCGATTCAACGTCAGATAGACAGCATTTATCGCAAGGAATCCCGTCGGGTATTCGCCACGCTGGTGCGGTTGCTGGGCGATTTTGACCTGGCGGAAGACGCCCTGCACGAAGCGTTTATCGCGGCGGCCCGCCAGTGGCCGGAAGAGGGACTGCCGGACAACCCGAGGGCCTGGCTGGTCTCCGCCGGGCGCTTCAAGGGCATCGACATTATCCGCAAGCATTCCCGCCAGCAGGTTCTCCAGGAGGATCTGGCGCGTGAGGAGGACGAAGCCTACCTGCCGGACCAGGACGACGAAATCGAGGACGACAGCCTGCGTCTTATTTTCACCTGCTGCCACCCGGCGATTGCGCCGGAAATCCAGGTGGCGCTCACCCTGCGGGAAATCTGCGGGCTCACCACCGAGGCCATCGCCAGCGCCTTTCTCGTTCAGCCGGCCACCATGGCGCAACGCCTGGTGCGGGGCAAGGCCAAAATACGCGCGGCCGGCATTCCCTACGAAGTGCCGGTCGGGCGGGACCTGCCGGAGCGGCTCGACAGCGCCCTGAGTGTTATTTATCTCGTCTTCAACGAAGGCTACCACGCCACCTCCGGCCACGCGCTGACGCGCCCCGATCTGTCCGGTGAAGCCATTCGCCTGGGCCGCCTGTTGCACGAATTGCTGCCGGACCCGGAAGCGATGGGCCTGTTGGCCCTGATGTTGATCCAGGAATCGCGTCGGGCCGCCCGCGTTTCTCCCTCGGGCGAAGTGATACTGCTGGAGCGGCAGGACCGGTCGCGGTGGGACAAGTCGATGATCAGCGAGGGAAAAAAACTGCTGGAACAGGCGCTGGCCTCCCGCCGCTTTGGCAGTTATACGCTGGAAGCGGCGATTGCCGCCGTGCATGCCGATGCGCCCACGGTGGAAGACACCGACTGGCGCCAGATTGTTGCGCTTTACGACCTGCTGCTGCGGGCAACCCCATCGCCGGTGGTGGAGCTGAATCGCGCGGTGGCGGTGGCCATGCGCGACGGCCCCCGCGCCGGTATCGAATTGATCAATACCCTTTTGGCAAGGGGCAAACTGGCGGATTTTTGCCTTGCCTATGCCGCCCTGGCAGACCTTCATCGCCGCCTCGACAACAGGCCGGAAGCGCTCACGGCATACCGGCGGGCGTACGAACTGGCCGGGCAGGAGAGTGATCGTAAATTCCTGCAGTCGCGCATCGCGGAACTGCAGGACACGTAGGGCGGGTGGCGCCCGAAGTGTGGGACCATCGCTTACCCGCCCCACGAAGTGGGAAAATTTGAAAAATTTTTCCCACACCTGTCGATTTGCCTTTTTCTGTTACGACTAATCTACAAACGCTGCATTCAAGAGGATAAACAATGAAATATATGCTGCTTATTTATGGCGATGAAAATGCATGGACACCGGAAGAGCGGGAAGCCTGCATGGCGGAATCGGTTGACCTTTGTTACGAGTTGAAAGAGAAGGGGCAGTACGCGGGCGCATCGCCGCTGCACTCTGTCACCACCGCCACCAGCATCACCTTGCGCGAAGGCAAGCGGGTTATTACCGATGGCCCGTTCGCCGAAACCCACGAGCAGCTGGGTGGCTATTTTCTTATCGATGTGGCCAATCTGGACGACGCGATTGAAATTGCCGGTCGCATCCCCGGTGGTCGGCGGGGGACAGTGGAAATCCGCCCGATTGTTGAATTACCCAACCTACCTTAATTACCAATTTTTTTCGAGGAGAACATTTATGAAAGTCATGGTGATAGTCAAGGCAACACAGGATTCCGAAAACGGCGAAATGCCGGGCGAGCAATTGCTGACGGACATGATGCAGTACAACGAGCAACTGGTGAAGGCCGGCATTATGCTGGCGGGCGAGGGTCTGCACCCGAGTTCCAAAGGCGTGCGCGTGCGTTTTTCCGGAACCAACCGCGCGGTTACCAACGGCCCGTTTACCGAAACCAATGAGCTGATCGCCGGTTATTGGATATGGAAGGTCGAGTCGATGGAAGAAGCGATCGAATGGGCAAAACGCTGTCCCAACCCGATGAACGACGATTCCGACCTTGAAATCCGCCCGATTTTTGAAGCGGAGGATTTTGGCGAGGCTTTTACACCGGAGTTGCAGGAACAGGAAAAACGAGTCTGGGAAGAAGCGCAAAAGAATCAGGCAAAGGCGTAACGTCATGGCTATCGGCATCGGGCAACCGGAATTCCAACAACGCGGGGAAATTTTAATAGCGGGTTTGAATGAAAGTTACACCTTCGAAACCCGCTCCAATATTCCCGCGCAATGGAACAGGCTCATGTCCCTTGTCGATGGCATTTCCGACCGGCGCGGTTCAGACTTTTACGGTGTGTGTTGGAACTTTCAGCCGGCTTGCGGCTTTGATTATCTCGCCGGTGTGGAGGTGGATGCGATAGAGGCTCTGCCAGCGGCATTGACGCATTTGCGTTTGCCGCCGCAACACTACGCGGTATTTATTCATCGCGAGCATGTCTCTAAACTTCCGGAGGCGTTCGATGCGGTTTGGACTTGGTTGCAGGAAAATAATTACGAAGTTGCCGATGCACCGTCATTTGAATGTTACACCGATGCGTTCGGCCCGAATACCGGCCTGGGTGGCGTGGAAATCTGGATGCCGGTGAAAAATTGAAACTTTTGGAAAATTTTTGGAGAACAGTATGTCCAGACAAATATTTGTTAACTTGCCCGTGCGGGACCTGAAGGCGTCGATGGCTTTTTTCGAAAAGCTGGGTTTTTCCTTCAATCCGCAGTTTACCGACGAAACCGCCGCCTGCATGGTAATCAGCGAAAACAATAACTATGCGATGCTGCTCACGCACGAAAAGTTCAAGGAATTCACGCCGTATCCCATCAGCGATGCACAAACCAGCACTCAAGTGTTGATAGCACTGGACTGCAAGAGTCGCGAGGAGGTGGATGAAATGGTAAATGCCGCTGTCGCGGCAGGAGGAAAAAACTACAAGGACGCGCAGGATCTCGGTTTTATGTACGCCCACGGTTTTCAGGACCTGGATGGACATATCTGGGAAGTGTTTTACATGGATATGAGCGCGTTCCCCGGCTAGCCCTGGAATGACACATGGGGCTGCCCGGGGTAACCGCAAAGGCTACCCTACAACAGGTCGCAAGGGGTTATCCCTTAAGTAAAGACCGCAGGAAATATCCCCTGCAGCTGAATTTTTAAAGGAGGTTAAAGATGAACAGAGTAAATTTTGAAATCACCATCAATGCTCCCGTTGATAAGGTTTATAAAACCATGCTTGAAGATAAAACCTACCGGGAATGGACGAAGATATTCAATAGCGAATCCCACTACAAAGGTTCCTGGGACAAAGGCGCCAAGATTGTGTTTATCGGTGAGGACGATAAGGGCAATCAGGGCGGTATGGTTAGCCGTATCCGGGAAAATATTCCCAACCGCGAAGTGTCCATCGAACACCTCGGCTTTTTGGAAGGGGATCTGGAGATCACCTCGGGTGAAAAAGTGGAGAGTTGGGCGGGCGCCCAGGAAAACTATTACTTCGACGATAAGGGTGGCGCAACGGAATTACGTGTCGAAATGGATGTTACTGATGAATTCGAGGATCATATGAAAGATGCCTGGCCAAAGGCGCTCGATAAACTTAAATCTCTATGTGAATAACAATTATGAAAACGCTTAAAAATTTTTCCTTCATCTTTTTTCTTTTGGCGCTGCCGATCTGTGCGGAGGAACAGTCGGCGCCGCCGGTTCCCGCTGGTAATTATGTTCTGGATAAATATCACGCGACCCTGATTTTTGCTGTCGATCATCTGGGTTTTTCCCGCTATACCGCCAGTTTCAGTGAATTTGATGCGGAGCTGAAGTTTGATCCGAAAAAACCGGCGGCCTCCAGTGTCACCGTCACTGTTAATCCCAAATCACTTTCCCTGCCCAATCCGCCGCCGGGTTTTACCAAAACGTTGTTGGGTAAGCAATGGCTGGACGCCGAGCAGTATCCGCGAATTACATTTCGCTCAACGGATATAAACCTTGTTGCGCCGGAGACGATGCTGATTCACGGTGTGCTGAATCTGCACGGTGTCAGCCAAACCATTACATTAAAAGCAACTTATAATGGCGGTTATGCCGGTCACCCGATGGACCCACACGCACGTATTGGTTTTTCTGCCACGGGCAGTTTTAACCGTTCGGATTTTGGCATCGATTTCGGTATCCCCGCTCCCGGTTCCAAAATGGGAGTTAGCGATAATGTGGATATCGTAATCGAAGCGGAATTTAGCGGGCCGCCCCTGGAAAGCAAATAGTCCGTCAAATAGGCAGGGCGGGTAAGCGATGGTCCGACACTTCGGGCGCCGCCCGCCGTTGTCGCGACTTCCCCACGGCGGGTGGCTGCGCTCATCCGCCCCTCACGCGCTCATCAATTGGTCTGTATTTTGCGTTGAACGTGACCAGCACCAATTTTTTTCGATAATCAATCGCCCCTAAGCTGAAAAATGTTATGAGTGAATTTTACCTGGCACTTTTTTGCCTGGGGTTTGTTGTCGTTGTTCTTAGCCTGGTGGAGGAAAAAATCAGCCGCTCGCCGACAACAGACCCGATGATCGCCCTGTTCAGCGGCATTCTCGTGGGGCCGCATGTTCTCGGCTGGATTGACCCTTCCGGCTGGGGCAATGAATACAGGGTTTTCCATTTCGCTTCGTCGCTCACCATTGCGATGGCTTTAATGGCGACAGCGTTGCGCCTTCCCCGTTACTACTTTGTCGAGCATTGGAAATCCATGACTACCATCTTGCTTGGCGGCATGGTGTTGATGTGGTTATTTTCTTTCGCGGTCATTTACTTATTGACAGGTCTGGGTGTTTTGTTTTCTTTATTGATTGCCGCGGCAATTACACCGACGGACCCGGTGGTGGCTTCCACCATCGTTTCCGGTAAAGTCGCCAGGCGGCACCTGCCGGCGAAAGTGCGCCATTTCATCTCGGCCGAGTCCGGCGCCAACGACGGGCTTGCACTTTGCGTTGTGTTTTTGCCGTTGTTATTGATAACTCACACCGGGATAAACCTTTGGTGGGAGTGGGTGCTCAGGATATTGCTCTGGCAGAATGTCGTGGCAATTGTACTCGGGTATTTTATCGGCTACACAGCGGGCGTGCTGGTGAGCCATTCGCTGGAAAAGAATATAACGGATGTTAAAGCGTTTTTGGCGTTCACTATTTCGCTGGGGTTTATGGTGCTGGGCCTGATGGAAATTATTCATTGTAATGGAATTATTGCCGTTTTTGCCGCCGGTATCGGTTTGGGACACAAGATGAAAGGCAAACGGGATGAGTTGGAAGCTGAGCGTGTGCAGGAAATGATGGAGCGTTTATTTACCATCCCCATTTTTGTTTTGTTGGGCGCGGTGCTGCCGTGGGGCGAATGGCAGCAACTGGGTTTGACAGCGCCTCTGCTGGTAGTTGGCATTTTGTTGTTTCGCCGGTTGCCGATGCTTTTCGTTTTACAAAAAGGGCTTCCCGGCCTGAATAAAAAAAAGGATCTCTGGTTTATCGGTTGGTTTGGCCCTGTCGGTGTGGCCGCGTTGTACTATGCGGCGGTCAGCAGTGAAAAAACCGGCATGGACTCCATTTGGAATATCACCACGTTGGTTGTCTTCGGTTCCGTGCTGGTGCACGGTATCACGTGCTACTTATTTTCAAAAAAGTATGCCGGGTTGCGATAGCGGGTTGAAAAATATTTTTATCATCCCGCGCCCGTTTATTTGATCCACACCTGCTTGGCGTTAACAAATTCCCGAATACCGTGAGGGCCCAACTCGCGGCCGTAGCCCGAGCGTTTTATACCGCCGCTGGGCAGGCGTGGATCGGTTTTGACGATGCCGTTAATCGCCACTTGTCCCGCGTTTAATTCCATCGCCAGTCTTTCCGCCAGTTCGGTATTGTTTGTCCACACACCGGCGCCGAGGCCGTAGTCCGTGTGGTTGGCCAACTGCAGGGCCTCGTCGGCATTCTTCGCGGGTGTTACGCACATCACCGGGCCGAATGTTTCCTCGCGAAAGGCCGCCATGCTCGGTGTCACATCGGTGAGCAGTGTCACCGGATAAAAAAATCCGTCACTGGCGGGAAGTTCGCCGCCCATCATGCGGGTGGCACCGTCGGAAACGGTTTCGCTGACCTGGCGGTGGAGAATGCGGCGCAGGTCCTCGCGCGCTATCGGGCCGATATCCGTGTCGGATTTTAACGGATCGCCCAGTTTCAGTTTGGCCAGGCAGTGGTGCAGGCGCTCGATAAAGTTGTCGTAGATGGACATTTCCACAATCACCCGCTTGGCCGCGATACACGACTGGCCGGCATTGATAATGCGCGACAGGGTGATTACATCCGCCGCCCGCTCCAGGTCCGCATCCGCCAGTACGATGCAAGGGTCCGAACCGCCCAGTTCCAGCACCGCGGGTTTGATTTCCGAGGCGGCCGCGGCGGCCACTTTGCGGCCCGCGTCACTGGAGCCGGTAAAGGAAACAGCGGCGATGCGCGGGTCCCGGATAAGGGCTTCCACCTCCGGGTTTTCGATGGGCAGGTTCACCATAATGCCGGCCGGCGCGCCGGCATCCTCGAACGCCCTGGCGATGGCCTGCGCGCAGGCGGGCACATGCGGGTCGTGCTTCATGGCGCAGGTGTTGCCCGCCATCAGCGCCGGTGCCAAATAGCGAAACGCCAGCCATAACGGCGCGTTCCAGGGCAGGATGCCCAAAAGCGTGCCCAGCGGCTGGTAACAGACATAACTGGTTGACGCGTCGGAAGGCAGGACCTCGCGGGCCAGGTATTCCGCCGCGTGTTCGGCGTAGTGCTCGGCGCACCAGGCGGCTTTTTCCGTTTCCGGTTCGCCTTCCTTGACGGGCTTGCCCATTTCCTCCGCCATCAGTCGGGCCATTTCGCTTTTGCGTTCGCGCAATACTTTCGCTACCGCACGCAGAACGTCGGCCCGTTCGGCGAAGGATCGCTTGCGCCAGTAGTCGAAGGCGCGCCGGGCCTCGTCGATGCGGTTGCTGAGCTCGGCGGTGTTTAACGTGGGATAGTCGGCGATTTTTTTGCCGGTGTAAGGATTGGTTGCGATTAACATTGCTGGCTCCTTAAAAGGCTGTTGTCACCAATTTTGATGTTGTTCCTGCATCGTGCCGGCAGATGGCCGGTAGCCGGGACTGGTTGTAAAAGCGAGAGAGATTTTTTCCTCCGCAGTATTTTCGGGGTTCGGCGTACACGGGAATGATGGGCTTTTAGCATTTGCTGTTGTGCCGGCGGAGGCTCCGTTACCCCTCCCCGGCCCTCCCCTTGAAAGGGGAGGGGTTAAACTCCTCCCCCTTTTCAAGGGGGAGGTCGGGAGGGGGTTCTCTCCACCCGCTAAACCCCATCCACCCGCCTGTCTTTCGCCGGATGCTTGGCAATATTGTCCTTCACCACCGGCATTTTATTCTCCGCCCCCTGGTCCGGCTTTATGGTAAAGTCCCGCTCCAGGGTGAAAAACGATTTACATCCTTCGGAAGTAATGTAAATGGTGTCGGAAATTCCGCAGGTTTTGTCGCCGTCCACGCCCCACATCCAGGGAATGATATGGAAGGTCATGCCTTCCTCCAGGATGGCGGAATTGCCCTGCTTGAGGCTGACGATATAGCCTTCATCCCAACTGGGCGGGAACGCGATACCAATGGAATAGCCCGAACGGGTAATCAGCCGCGCGCCCACCTGGTTGTCTGAAATAATGTTGCGAATCATGTTGTCGGCGTCCGATACGGTCATGCCCGGCTGCACGTTTTGATGCACGGCGTCCAGGGCCAGTTTCATCTTTTCCTGGGCATGGTGCATGGAATCGGACAACTCCCCCAGCACAACCGTTCGCATCAGCGCTGTATGATAGCGGCGAAAACAGCCGCCCACCTCCAAAAACACGTGTTCGCCAGGCTGCACGGTGCGGCCCTCCCAGGTGGCGTGACCGATCATGCTGCGCGGGCCGGAGGTGACATAAGGCATCACTGCCGGCGTTTCGCCGCCGGCGCGGAACATGGCGGCGCTGATTTCCGCCCCGATTTCATTTTCTGTAACGCCGGCTTTGCAGGCTTCCAGGCCGGCGCGCATGCCTGCTTCAGTGGCGGCGGCGGCCCTGTGCATCAGCTCGATTTCCACCGGCGATTTACGAATACGGCCCTGCTCGACAATACCAAAACAGTCCAGCAGTTTGCCTTCGGTCATTGTGGTGTGAATGCAGTCCTGGTGGTAGGCGGTGAAGAAGTAGCTGTTGCGTTCATAACCGATACGTTTGTTGGCCAGGCCGAATTCACGCAGGCTGTCCACCAGCATCTGTATCGCGTCGCCGGTATCCGGATAGGGGCGGGTGCGCTCGACCCAGGTGCGGGCGTGAATGTTCGACTCTTCCATCGCCCGCGTGATCATAAACGGCTCGCCTTCCAAAGGAATGACCAATGCCTGGAAAAAGGAGTAGCCGGTGGTCTGGTAGTCGGTGAGATACATGATATTTTCTGGGTCGGAAATCACCACCGCGTCCAGGCGGCGCTGGGCGATGCGCTCGCGCAACTCGCCCAGCCGTCGCTCGTATTCCTCGAACGGGAAGGTCATGTCCTCGCGCTTTTTCATGCGGCCTCCAGAACTTTTTCGGTGGCTTCGACCAGGATATCCAGGCCTTCTTTTAAATCTTTTTCGGGAATGGTCAGCGGTGGAATCAGCTTCACCACCCGGCCGCCGGTACCGCAACTGGCAATCAGCAGGCCCGACTCGAAACAGGCGTTGACGATGGCCTTGGCCCGCTCACCGGTGCCCACGTCCAGGCCCACGATCATGCCCCTGCCGCGCACTTCCACTTCCGCGTGTTGATGCGCCAGCGGGGCCAGGCGCTTTTGCATTACCAGTGCCTTCTCTTTTACTTCGTCCATCAGCGCGTCGTCCTCGAAGTAAGTCAGCGCTTCCGCACCGGCAACAAAAGACAGGCATTGGCCGCGAAAGGTGCCGGTGTGTTCCCCCGGCGACCAGTGCCGGTCGAACTCCGGCTTGATCAGGTTCATCGCCATCGGAATGCCCATGCCGCCGATGCCCTTGGCCAGGCAGATGACGTCCGGCTCGATACTCAATTCATCAAAACTGAAGTAGGAGCCGGTACGCCCACAGCCCACTTGGATTTCATCGATGATAAACAGGGCGCCGATATCCCGTGCCAGTTCCCGCAGGGCCTGCAGCCATTCCCGGTCCGCGATGTTCACGCCGCCCTCGGCCTGGATGGTTTCCAGCAGGAATGCGGCGGGCGGCTCCACCCCGCTGGAGGTGTCGTGGTACATGTCACGCAACTGTTGGATGTTTTCCAGCGCATTGCCGTTGTGATCATCACCGAAAGGCAGGTGAGTAACGTGGTTCAGCGGCACACCGGCGGCGCCGCGAAAGTACTGGTTGGCGGTGCAGGCCAACGAGCCCAGCGTCATGCCGTGAAAGCCATGGGTGAAGGCGACGATTTCCATGCGATCCGTGGCCCGCCGGGCCAGCTTGAGTGCCGCTTCCACCGCGTTGGTGCCGGTGGGGCCAACGAACTGCATTTTGTGCGGCATGCCGCGCGGTTCGAGAATGGTTTTGACAAAACGCTCCATGAACCGCTCCTTGGCGGTGGTGTGCATGTCCAGGCTGTGGGTGACGCCGTTGTCCTGGATATAGTCGATTACCGCTTTCTTCATCCGCTCATTGTTGTGGCCGAAGTTGAGTACCCCGGCGCCGGCAAAAAAATCGATATATTCGCGGCCGTCCCGATCCGTCTGCCTCGCGTTGCTGGCCTTGTCGAACACGGCGGGGTAAACCCGGCAGTAGGCGCGAATGTCGGATTCTCGTTGTTCAAAGATGCTCATATTGCCTCCTTGGGTGCGTGTTTCGGGGCGGTATTTTCACCACTCCGACGGAGTGGGTTTACCCGGAATGCCCGGGTAACGGTGCGCCGGCCAGGCGCGAAAAAAGCCGGACGACTTCGGGAATCAGGCGGTCGTTGAAGTCGTAAAAAGGGCTGTGGCACGGGATGCGGTGCTCCGCGCCATCGTCGGCACCGATCAGGGCGAAGGCGCCGGGAACTTTTTGCAGGTAATAACTGAAATCCTCCGATGCCATGATCGGCAGCGGAATTTGGGTATCGAGGGATTCTTCCCCCTGCTCCGCCTGCCAGTTGTCGCGTACGCGCCGCGCCTGTGTGGCGTGATTGATAGTGGCGTCGTAGCGGGGTTCGATAATTACCTCGCACTCCACGCCGTAACTCGCGGCAGTTTGATGACTGATTTCAGTAATCAATTGGTTGATCTGTTCGCGCGTGGCCTGGTCGGGAATGCGAATACTGCCGCCGATTACCGCCTGCTGGGGAATAATGGTGGGGCCGCTGGGCGCCTCAATGGAGGTGACACTGACCACAGCGGTTTGCTGGGCGGACAGCCGCCGGCTGACGATTTGCTGCAAAGCCAGGGTAATCGCACAGGCTGCCAATACCGGGTCGCGGCACAGTTCCGGCTGGCTGGCGTGGCCGCCGCGACCTTTAACTGTCAGGGTGAAAACCCCATTACCGCACATCACAATGTTGTCCGGGCAGGCCAGCCTGCCGAACGGAATAGCGGGCCAGTTGTGCCAGCCGTAGATTTCATCCACGCCTTCCAGCGCGCCGTCCTCGATCATTCCGCGCGCGCCGTGGCCACCTTCCTCCGCCGGCTGGAACAGAAAACTCACCCGCCCCGGCAGTTGCTTCTCGTGGTGCTTCAACCAGCGCGCCGCCGCCAGCAGAGTGGCCGTGTGGCCGTCGTGACCGCAGGCATGCATGCAGCCCGGGTGGCGCGAGGACCATTCGATGCCGGTCTCCTCGGTGATGGGAAGCGCGTCGATATCGCCGCGCAGGGCGATGTGGGGAGATTCGGTGCCGGTATTTTCAAGCCAGGCCAGGGTGCCGGTGCCGGCGCAGGGTCGCCAGGGAATATTCAGTTCACTCAACAGGGCGCGCACGCGCTCGGCGGTTCGGGTTTCCCGCCACCCGAGTTCGGGATGACTGTGCAAATCGTGGCGCAGGGACAGCGCCTCTGTCATGGTCTCTTGCCAGAAGTCCGACATGATCCTCCCGTGGTATTAACGCCAGTTGAAATCGCAGTGCCTGACGATGAACGCGCGACTTTTTATGGAAGATGTTTTTACAGTGTATGCGCCAGGTAACCGCGACGCCACCTCAAATTCCGTTTCGTAAAGAACAAATTCCCTGGTCCGAAATTTGCCGGTTACTTTGTATTGTGCGTCAAACATGCAAATTCCATCCCGCAAAAGATCAGTTGCGAAAACAGGAGTGTCACCTGAACAGTTCTCTGCCGTTATGTCCCCGCGAACTTGTGTATGTTTCCGATGATGCCGCGGGTTACTCCCGCAAGCAAAAAGGAAAATTGTTTATCTACCGCGATGCCAACGGAAAACCCATCGAGAATAAAAATATCCTGGCGCGCATCGAAAACCTGGTTATTCCGCCCATATGGAAGAATGTGTGGATTTGCCCGGACGGGAACGGTCATTTACAGGCGACTGGCATTGACCTGAAGGAACGAAAACAATATCTCTACCACGCCCGCTGGGTAGAATTTCGCCAGCAGTCGAAATTCCGCAGGCTGGATGAATTTGGTCATCAACTCGGTTCCATCAGGCACAAAATCAAGGAACATCTGGCGCTGCCGGGTTGGCCGAAAGAAAAAGTGCTGGCAATTACCGTGCTAATGCTCGACCGGTATCACGTCCGGATCGGCAATAAATGTTACACAAAGGAAAACAATACCTATGGCCTGACGACATTGAGGCGCAAACATTTAAGGGAAGGCCACGGCAGGCTGCTGCTGCGTTATAAGGCCAAGGGCGGAAAGTATCGGAATATCAATATCGAAAGTAAAACCCTGGCGCGCCTGATTCGGGAGATGTCCGAACTACCCGGTTACGAAATTTTCCACTACCTCGACGAGGAAAGGAAAAGCCACGCTTTAAATTCGAACGACGTGAACTATTATCTCTACCAATTAACCGGTGAACATTTTACCGCCAAGGATTTCAGAACCTGGGGCGGTACTACATTGGCGGTCGAATGTTACGACGAGGCGCGGCAGGAGACGGAAAAATACCCCCGGCGCAAACTGGAGACGGCGATTGTTAAACGGGTGGCTGAAAAACTTGGAAACACGGTTGCCACCTGCCGGGAATACTACATTCATCCCGCCGTGCTTGCGGTGTTGGTCGGCGGAGAACTGCCTCGCTATCAAAATGAGATGAATAAATCAAAGAAACATCCAGGCCTGTTGTCCAAAGAAGAAACTATGGTTCTTCGCATTTTGCAGTCAGCGCAATAGTTGAGCATCTCTGTTTTTGATGTTCCATGGGAGTAAAGCGCGCATGCGATCGGATTTACAATATTTTTGTAAGGCGCGCCGCATGTTGGCGCGTGCGCGCGCCCCCCCTCCCCCCGAATGATTGGGCGCAGGTGGCATAGCGCTTGCTGATTATTAGTGTTAACAGACCCTTAACGAATCGTCGTGCCGCGTGAGCGGGAGTGGTCAAATGGAACAGGCGATAGCATACAGCGATCAGCGATATCGGATGCTGGCATTTTTGGCGGGCTTCGGAGCGGTGGGTGCGCTGGGATGCGAGTCGATAATGCAGGAGGAAAAAACTTTGTCGGAGCTGGTTGGCGACGAGACAGCGGGGGAAACAATTTCAGCATCAAACAGTCGACCCGAAATCGATCTTAATGAAGAGCCTATTGAGACAATTACCGAGGAGTAACATATGGACTTTGTCAGAATACTTATTGCGATCCTGCTGCCGCCGCTGGGTGTGTTTCTACAGGTCGGCTTCGGCGGCCACTTCTGGTTGAATATTTTGTTAACCTTACTGGGTTATATTCCCGGCATTATTCATGCAGTGTGGGTAATCGCGAAAAAGTAACCTGCCTGCTTGGATTTGCAGGTTGGGGTTTGCACCTCAACCTGCAGGGGACTTAACCAGAGGCTCCCTGGAATACGTCCCGGTAATTCAAATTATCCGCTTTCACGAGATTCCTCCGAACATCAGCTTGCAAATAATATTCAAGGTCAAACGGATGCAAGGCAATGCGCACCGGCCTTCGTTGCGCTGCCAGGCGATTTGCCAGGTTCCAGCCGCGCAGCGACCATTTCCGGAAAGCGGTGTCGGCTTCAAACCCCAACAGCGGCAGCCATTTAAATTGATCATTATCGCAATCGTACAATCCCCAGGTGGTTTCAAAATAGCGGAACGGCGAATCGCGCAAAATATGTTTGTTGACACGACCCATTGCCCAGGCCGGCGGCACATAAAGATCCGGGGCGGCCAGATTGTGTCGGCGAAACCAGTCGAAACTGCGTTGCAATAAAATTGAAATTTCCTGCTGCGAAAAACTCAGGTGTTCCGCCACATTGCGCGATACGAAACGGGAATGTAAATGGTGATACCAGCCTTCGATGCGCTTTACCTGGTGATCCCAGCCGTGGGCGGCGAGAAGCAGGCCGTTATCCTGCCATTCCCGCAATTGATCGATTTGCCCCGGCTTCCAGTCACGACCGGGGACCACCAGCACCACCAGATGGCGCCGGGCATTGCGTGGTATTTCGGCCAGCATTTTTTTGACCCGGCCGAACGTTTCCGGCATCAGGTCGTGAATTGAAACCAGTGCTTGCATTTTTATTAGTGATTTACCAACGTCACCAACAGTTCACACCAGCGGTTGAGATTGTGCTCGTTCAGCGCCAGCGCCCCGGCAAAAGCGCACGCGGCGATTTCACATCGCGCGGTGGAACTTTCGGCGGCAATTTTCCGCAGCTTCTCTTCGAGGCTTTGTTGTTTTCCGATGACGTACAGGCCCTCGCGCAACCGGGGCCACTGCGTAATACCGCAGTCGCTGGAGACAATCGCGAGCCGGTTGCGCGCCATCACCTCCAGCGCGATTGTGCCGAAGGATTCAAAATACGATGGCAGCACCAGCGCATCGTGCGCATCCACCTGATCCCGAAGTTCCTCCCGGCGCAACCATCCCAGATAGTTCAGGTTGGCCTGCGCTGCCGCCGCGGATTTCACCTGACCGTGCAATGGACCGTCGCCGGCGATACTGAATTGCATTTCCGGCAGCGCGCGCGCCGCGCTCAAGACCGCATCGACATTTTTTTCCGCCGCCAGGCGGCCGGCAAACAAGATACGATTAAAAGTACCTTGATACCGCATCGGAGGTTGGCCGATAAAAGTCGATGAAATTGGCGTGCCCACCAGTTCCGTAGTTTTGCAACCCATTTTGCGGGCGAGTTCGCGCATATCGTCGGAATTGGCAAGCACCTGATCCGCTTTGCCGAACAGGTACGTGTGGCACTGTTTGAAATATTGCTGTACCACTTTGCCGCGCCAGGAGTCGTGCCAGTAAAGCTCGGTCAGGTGTTCAAACGAGGTATGGAAACCCACCAGCACCGGCACATTCATGCGTGAGGCGAGAAAGGCTCCGGCCAGGCCGTAAACACCGGGGGTGGCTACCACTACCACATGCGGCGCAAAGGCTTTTAACTGCCGTTGCAGTGACCACGGGTTGGGCATGCACAGTTTCTGCGTGGGATCGCCGGGCAGGGGGAGCACCACACCCGCGTTCCACTTATCGCCCTCGATGGTCGGCGAGAAGGCTTTGACGCCCGCCAGTCTCGGTGCCAGCTGTTGCAGAAGATCCTGATAATAAGCGCCCACGCCATTTCGTTCCGGCGCGGCGTCGGAAATAATCGCCAGGCGAACCTGATCGATCGGCACAGCCGATTGCGGTAAGGGCTTTTTAAATTCGGTTTTACTGTTCAAGCGACTTCCCCATGTTTGGCGATATCCTGTTTGCCTGCATCAGGCCATACGTCGGCAAAGCGCCGTCGAATATTGTCACTGCTCAGCGAGAAATCTTCGGCCCGATAACGGTGTTCACTGCGGTGCGCGCGCGCCTTGGTATCCAGTTGCCGCAGCCGGTCGATGAACTGTTCCGATACAGGCTGTTCAATTTTTTCGTAAAGGCTTTTTACCGTTTCCCCTAATTGCGTTTTGAGCGCCGTCATCGGGATCACGAAAACATCATCGCATTGCGAGACGGTTTGTACCACCCGGTAATAATGATGCAGCACCTCCTGCATTCGTTCATTAAATTGATGACGGATTCCTCCACCCAACAGCTCAAAAGCCGGTTTTAGCGAACTGAGCTGGGAAGGCACCGTCTCCACCGGGTCGCGTACACATATGACAAATTTTGCATCGGAAAAATCATTGCGCAACGATTGGATAAAAGGCGTAAAAGAAGGGTTTTTGCTGAGCAGGCGTTTTTCGGGACCGTGGAAGTATAAATGCCGTTGCAGGCAGCGGTGGTAGAAACGCATTATCGCCTCGCGCTCCTGCTTATCCACGGCGTCGTCAAAGCGCGACAGCCGCCAGAAGGTTTTTGTATTGGGGCAGGGAACAACCGCAAGGAAACAAGCCTGAACAAAAAACAGCAGGAGAAAATCCTCTTCCGGTTCGTCCAGGCGAATGCGGTGAATTTTATCCATGCGGGAAAACAGGCTGAATCGTCGGCTTAACAGCGCAAGCAAGGGCAGCAGGATTTTGCCGCTCAACTTGCCAATGGCCGACCAGAAATAACGCTCACTCACGGAGGGGGCGAAAATGCATTCCCAGAGAGACAGCGTGGTAAACCGTTCATCCTCGCTCAACACGCGCTGCAGGAAAGTGGTGCCGCTGCGGGGAATGCCGGCAATAAACACCGGGCGCCGGATGGTTATTTTGCGATAGCCGCGAAAAAAAATATCGTCGAGGAGAAAGCCGAGAAGATGCTGGGCGGAAAGGGTTCCCGCAATCAACCACAGAACCAGGAACAGCGGCAGCCGCTTCCATATATGACGAAAACCCTCCGCGGGTAGTGCGGCAACAAGTCTTCCACCAAACGCCAGCCAGCCGATGATAATGCGCATGAGCAGTGTGCGGGTTAAAAAATGTGGCCGGAATATAACAATCCCGCCCGCCGACTGCAATGAACAATCCGGCGATCGAACAAACGGTCGTGACGCAGGATTAGTTAATGACCAGGAGAATTTTCTGCCTGCCCGGGGGACAACTGCTCGAATCCGGGCGCGGAGAAGTGCTCGCGCCCTGTCGATTTCAGGCTTGGTGTGAGGGTGTGGCTCCGGCATAACGGTCTCTATTTATAAAACCTTTACGAGTATTAGAGCCGGCGCCTTCTTATTCCTCCTCCCGCGTCAATCAAAAAAACTTGACCACTGTGTATATTTGTATATACTGTGTATATATTATATATACAGTGGCGGGCGGCTCGTGACCGAACTAATCCTTTCCCAAACCGACAGGCGGCCCATGTATCTGCAGATCATGGAGCAGATCAAGCTGAAGGTAATGGTAGGCGACTGGCCGCCCGGGTACGCCCTGCCGTCGATTCGGGAACTCGCGGCCTCCACCAGGGTGAGTGTTATCACCGTCAAGCGCGCGTATCTGGAACTGGAGCGCGAGGGGGTGATTTACACCCAGCAGGGTCGGGGATCCTTCGTCTCTGACAATGCCGATGCGGCCACCCAGCTGCATCTGGCGCAAGTGGAAGAGCATTTGGGTAGGGCGGTGGCAGCCGCCCGGCTCGCGGGGCTGAGCGACAGGGAAGTGAAGGAAAAGCTGGCCCGTTTGCTGGCGGCTGAATCAAGTCAAGAGGAGATTTCGTAATGGCGGAATTCGCGTTTCAAATGAATGGGGTAAGCAAGCGGTTCGAATACTTTCAGTTAAACATCGACGAACTGAAATTGCCTACCGGCCAGATAATGGGCTTTATCGGTTCCAACGGCGCCGGCAAAACCACCGCCATCCGAATCCTGATGGGCCTGATGAAAGCCGACAGCGGCAATGTAAACGTGCTGGGTTGTTCCATGCCCGAGAGCCAGATTGAAATCAAAAAGCGGGTGGGATTTACGTCGGAAGAAATGCGCCTTTACGGTGTGCGGGATCTGGAATGGCATATGAACTTTGTTCGCTCCATCTATCCCGACTGGGACCGGCACTATGCCGAGCGCCTGCTTAAATGTTTCGATCTCAACCCGAAACAAAAACTCAAGGGGTTTTCCAAGGGGCAGAATATTAAAGCAGGTCTATTGCTCGTGTTGGCGAGAAAACCGCGCCTGCTGATGCTGGATGAGCCCACCACCGGTCTCGATCCCGTGGCGAGGCAGGAGGTGAATAACGAACTGGCTGAAATTCTGGTGGATGAGGAGAGGACGGTATTATTTTCCTCCCACAACACGGGCGATGTCGAAAAAATTTCCGATCAGATCACCTTTATCGACCGTGGACAAATTGTCGATTCGCGGGACAAGGAATCCTTGTTCGACAGCTGGAAGCGCATTCGACTGGAACTTCCCGACACGTCTGCCCTTGCGCGTCTGCAAGGAATTATCAAATTGGAGCAAAACGGGCGGCTCGCTTCGGCGACAACCAATGTGTTCGAGGAATCCCTTCTCCACGAATTCCGCGCTCACAATATCAAAGTGATAGCGGTGGAAAATATGAACCTTGAGGAAATCTTCCTCGCCAGTGTTTTTCATCGCAGGGAGGAGTTCGCGCAATGAATATCGAAATGATAGGGAAGCTGGTCGCCAAGGATTGGCAATTATTCAGGGTTTACCTGCTGGGCTACATCGTCGCCGGCGTGCTTTCCATATGCCTGATGACAGTTCCCGGAAAAATCGCGTTTAACCTGGGTTCGATTTTACTGATCACTATCATTATCGGTGTTGCCTGTCATATGGTGATCTGGTCAATTGTGATCGAAAAAAAGGAATACCGGCTGTCCTTTATTATGAGCCTGCCGATAGATGCCGCGGACTACGCCATGTCCAAGCTTTTCGGCGGCGTCATCTTGTATTTGCTTCCCTGGTCCGTTCTATTGGTCGCTACGGCTGTGGCGATCAAGGTCAGCCATCTTCCCGACGGTTTGTTGCCGTTGAGCACCATTATGTTTTGCGAATCGCTCGCCGCCTATACCTTACTGACCGCGGTTGCCGTGATTACACAATCAGAAGCGTGGACAATTGTTTTTCTCGTGGGGCAGAACATGTTGTTTAGCGTTTACATGATGCTCATTGCCGACAACCCCGGAATTGGCCCACATATTCAGGCGGAAACCGCTCATTGGACTCCGGAAGTAATGGCAGTACTGCAGGGGGAACTTTTATTCGTTGTCGTCGTGCTGGTTGTGGCAACGCTGATCAAAACCAGGAACAAATGTTTTTTGTGAGGAAATATTTATGAACGACAACCGACTGCATTATATGGATAATCTTCGCGCCTTTGCCATGTTGCTGGGTGTGGTTTTCCACGCGGCCCTGGCCTATAGCGGCACCTTGCACAATATCTGGTTGCCGGCGGATGCGAATCACTCCACCTCGATCGAGGTGTTTTTTAATTTCAGTCACCTGTTTCGCATGCCGCTGTTTTTCCTGGTGGCCGGTTTTTTTGCCTGCATGCTTTATGAAAAAAGAGGGCTGGGCAAATTGCTCAAAAACCGGCTTGTTCGAGTGACGGTTCCCTTCCTGGTTTTTTTACCGTTAGTAACCATCATGCTGATTGCGGCAATCGGCTGGGCAATACCGAACGTGGAAAACAAATCCCCGATGCTGGCGATAATCGCCAGCTTCGCCGGCAATCCGGACGCGCCCAAGCCGCCGGTGTCCACCATGCACCTGTGGTTCCTGTATTACCTGACGGTGTTCTATCTGCTCACCGTGGTGGCGATTGTGATTGTGAAAAAAATCGCTCCTGTCAATTTTCTGCCGTTTATTTCCAAAAAGCCCTTGTTGTTTGTGGTGCTCGCACCGTTGTGCCTGGTGCCGGCAATGATGATGTCGGGTGTTCCTTATCCGGCTCCCGAACAGCTAATTCCCAAGCTCTGGGCCTGCTGGTTTTTCGGTTTCTTTTACCTGTTGGGTTGGTTGTTTTACCGTCACGGTTCGGCGGTTGAGCTGCTTCACCCCTACTGGAAGGCGATGCTTGTTACAAGCCTGATTCTGTTTGCCGTGTTGGTCTACCTGATGCCGATGGAACCGGTAACGTTTGAGCAAGCCATGGCGATGGCGGCGGGGCCGGGGGAAATTACGTTAAATCTTGTGTTGTTGTCGGTATTGGGCGCTTATATCGCGCTTTATATGGTTCTTGTACTACTGGTGATGGGCAAGGATTTTTTTGACAGGAAAAGCGCGGCAGTGAGGTTGATTGCCGATTCCTCCTACTGGATCTACCTGATCCATATCCCGGTTTTGTTTTTTATCCAGTTTGCACTGATGGATGTAGCCTGGCCGATGTGGGCGGAGTTTGCCATTTCTTCACTCGTAACGATTGCCGTGGGTATACTGAGTTATTTCCTGCTGGTGCGTTGGACGCCGGTAGGATGGTTGCTTAACGGAAGGAAAAAGCGGGATAAATTATTGGAGAAAGCTGTTGCCGCCACGACGGTGTAGGTCTGTTATGAATGGCACTTTTTTAAGAAAAAAACATAAGGAAGTGCCATGCTTCCGTATACACTTGAGCTGCATTGCAGCTGCCGTGGCCCCTGGAAGTTTCTGAAAATTTACCTTCAGATTAGAACGATGCGCGACCCGCTTCGTCCCCGCGAAATGGTTGTTTATTTTTCAGTTATTCAACGTCGACTGAAAAGCAATTGCAGGTACAGCTAAATCTTGTTATTTTCGGCTCTTTAGGTGTTTTGCCCTTGCGCTTTGCTTGCGAATTGGCTACTTCCACGCCGTGGCGAATTTCCGATATTTCCCTTCTGGATAACCTTCGATTATTTCCATGAACCGGGCAGCGTCTTCTCTCGCCGAACTCTTTATGACCAGACATTACTTTCGTTCCTCATGTTGACTTGATCCTTCAGGATTTTTTAACCATAACGAATATTAAAACAAAAAACTCCCAAATAACGATTATCGAGCTCTTCTGAGAGGATGTTTTCCTTGCGCCTTGGAGCCACTAAGGCTCAAGTCGTTAGAAGGTAATAAAACGACAGCACTATTTTTTTCATACCAAGCTTTGTCGCGTATCAAATCCGCGAGCGAAATAATTTACCCGCCAGCCATACTGTCATCAACATAATAACGTTGTCTATGATCAGGATTGCTGGCCATTGATTGCCGTCACTTTTACCAATTCCTTGCTGATAACCGCAATGTTTTCCGCCGCCACTCGTCGTTGCTCGTCGCTCATTTGGAATGACCAAACCACACTCCTCGTGTCGGAATGCCGCATCACTCGATTGGCGACTTTTTAGGCACAACAGCAACAATCGAATTAGTGTTAACAGACCCTGATTATTGGTAAAAAACAGCCAGCCATAGGGTTAATTGGTTCGGATCAGTCCACGACACCCTATGCTTGTGGCGCGCGGGAATATTGACGTAATCACCCGTTGACAAATGACATGTAGAGCCATCTTCAAAGGTCAAAGTGCCGCTGCCTTGTAGCACCATGACCCATTCGTTTTCATCCTGGTCGTACCATCCGTTTTCAGGTGATATATGCCCCTTTGACACTATCCGCTCGATTCTTATGTTTGGTGTATGGAGGATTTCGTCAAATGCTTCGGCACTGAAATGGGTTGCGAGCAAGTCGCGTATATTTCGGGATTTCATGTTTGGATTAATCAACTTCCCAGATTAGTGAAGACGCCTACCGCAAGTTCCGCCCATACGTAGAGGAAAGCTGCCAGCGATATTACGCCTATAACGGCTTTGCGTCCACGTGAAGCTCCCCTTGAGGCCCATGCGGCCAGGTTGCCCGTGCTGAACAGGAGAAATCCCATGACGACAAAGTCCGTTATGTCCCAATTCACCTCATTGGTGAATTGCATTGCGACCAAAGGAACCAGTAATAGCAGGCCCGTCGTCAAGGCGATCCAGATAAAGAACCTGCCTTGCGGAAGTACATTTCTTGTTTTCATTGGCTTCATGGCCTCAAAAACAACTGTTAAATTAGCGTGTTAGCATCTTATTTGCGTCAGGCGGACGTCGCCAAGTATGTGCATGATTGATGTGATGCGCAACTATGATTCAATTATGATCGGTGGTAAGCGATGAATTGAGTCGCGTGTGCGGATACTGATGGTGGGCGGCACTCATCTCCCCCTGTAACAGACCAAAACAACGTTTCGTCGGGCGGGAGGCAGGTGCTATCGCAAACTGCGATACTCCGCCTTACGCTCCGGGTGGGCATATACAACCTGCCAGAGCTGCCCTTTGCGCGAGCGGAAAAAACCCGCGCAGGAGTATAAATAGTACCGCCACATACGATAAAAGCGTTCTGTGTATTTCGATTTTAATTCGGGCCAGCTGCTTTCAAAATTTGCCGCCCAGGCCATTAGCGTACGATCGTAGTCGGGGCCGAAATTGTGCCAGTCCTCCAGGCGCAGCAGTTCAGTGGAAGCGTCGTTTAGGTGTTTGCGCGAGGCTACTTTGCCGTTCGGGAAAATGTATTTGTTGAGGAAGGGGTCGGGCGCATTGCCGGTTCGCTCCTCGCCGATGGTGTGTAGCAAAAACAGGCCGTCGGGTTCGAGCAACCTTCTTACGGTGTGAAAATAGGTACGGTAATTTTTTGGCCCGACATGTTCAAACATGCCCACCGACGCGATGCGGTCGAAGTGGCCTTCCAGGGACCGATAGTCAATCAGTTGAATATCCACCGGCAGCCCGGCCACACGTTGTTCGGCCAGTTTTTTCTGTTCCGAGGAGATGGTAATGCCGGTTACCTTTACCTTGTAGTGACGGGCGGCATATTCCGCCAGGCCACCCCAGCCGCAACCGATGTCGAGCAGAGTCATACCCGGTTCCAGTTGCAGTTTGCGGCAAATCAGGTCCAGCTTGTGCTTTTGGGCCTGCCCGAGATCTTCCGCGTTGGTCCAGTAACCGCAGCTGTAACTCATGGTGGGGTCCAGCATGCGTTGGTAAAGATCATTGCCGATGTTGTAGTGCACTTCGCCCACTTCAAACGCGCGGGATTCGGTCTGGGGGTTGGTTATCGCGTGCCAGCAAAGATGCGTGATAAATTTAAGTCGCGCCAGGCCAATCAATTTCTTATTGATGTCTGCCGCGAGAATGCGGGTCAACATCTGGTCGAGGCGCCGGCAGTCCCACCAGCCATCCATGTAGGCTTCGGCAAAGCCGATGGAGCCCTGGCTGAGCAACCGGTAGTAGAGTTCCTGGTTGTAGACCTGGATATCCCAGTCCCGGTCGCCATTGATTTCAATGCCAGCGTGATCCAGCAGAGATTGGAAACGTTCCCGCAGGCGGGTATTCGCGGGTATGTGTGGGTGATTATCTTCCGGATAACTTTCAACGTTGGAAAAAGCGGTGTTCTCTTTCATCGTTTTCACCAGTTACGTTAGCCCTGTCGAGGCAGGGCAACAAACGTACCAAGGTAGAAGAGCCAGAGTTGATGAGAGTGTATGGATGGATTTGAGCCGGGAGGCTACCGACAGGAAGAAGCTGCTGCGCGACCGGGTTTCCGGGGTATTCGGGCGCACCTCGGGATGGTGCGCCAGGGTAAATGAAATACTTACCTCCGGTTTGTAAATTTTCTATTGCGTTGGCAGGTAGCCGGTTTCCACCACGTTAAAGCCGGGCAGGGGGCCGTCGAGGTCGATTTTGGTGGAGAAGTCGTAACGAATGCGCTGATCGGTGTTTTTCATCAGGCTGGCCAGAAGCTTGGGCGCGGACAACAAATTGGCTCCGACGGTAACAGTCACGTTTTCCGTTCCGTACGCGGGAATCCGCGGAATCTGGTTGGTGACGCCTTGAAGTACGTCAGCACCGTTCAAGGCAATTTTGTAGCTCATGCCCTTGATGGGCAGGGCAACACTGTTGGGGTTGGAAATGCGCAGGCCGATATTAAAGGATGTATCCAGGCCGCCGCTCGATGCCGGTGTGATACTGGTCAGGGCGATTTGAGGCGGTTCCATATTCAGTGTTGCACAAGCGGTAGCGAGAAAAACAAAACAGCACAGCAAACTTTTTTGAATCATGTGAGTTTTAATCATGTGGGTTTTAATCATATGGGACGCCTTTTTTTGTTTACGATCTTTATTTGATCTGCAAGAAAAGTGACAGTCCTTTCCGTTTCCTTCGTACCCGTACTACCGTAGGGCGATGGTCCGACACTTCGGGCGCCACCCGCCATTCTCTTCGATTTATATATCTTCCCTGTTTTCATCGACCGAGGGTTTGCGCTCCGTCACAGTCAGCCAATCCAGCACTACGCCGGAGATGGCGTTAAAGCGTGCGATACGGAAAACAATTTGTAACAAATGCGGCCGTGTTCGCAGATGGGGCTCCACCGCCCGGGGAAGAAACCAGAGAAAAACCAGCGAGCGCAACGATGAGCTGGCAATAAACACGACGAAGAGCGAACTGCCAAGGGTAAAGGGGAGTGCGGCCGCGATCTCCGACGAGTAGCTCGCGAGATAACCTCCCGCCATCGCGCCGGCGAAAACCAGCACCGCGCTAATGGACGACTGCACGGCGGCGTAAGTGGCGAAGTTGGTCCGGTGGGGTCGAATATCGTAAAGATAATTGGCGGTGCTGAGTGTGAACCCGCTCCAGGAAAACCCCGACAGGGCCTGCACCGCCAATAGATAATAAAAGTTCGGCGATACCAGCCAGAGCGCCGGCAGTGTCGGAATAATCGCGCTGCAAATCAGCATCACCCGACGATTGCCGTACTGGTCACTGATCTTGCCCCAAAAGCGTAAGGTGACGAACTGGGTGGCGATGGAGGCAACCGCGTTAAGGCTGAACTGGAAATAGGAAAATTGCAGTTCATCCAGCATATACACCGCAAAAAACGGCGCGGAGATCGCCACCATGCCCTGCATGCCTGCAACAAAAAAACTGTAGTGGCGGAATGTTTTATCGTGCAGAGAATGAATCACGTGGCGGATAGTGGAAAAGAAGTAATTCGGTTCCGCCACGGTGGGGTGGGGATCGGGGTCGTGCATTTTCCATAAATAGTAACTGGAAACGAAACGCCCGCTGGCGGCGACGCCAAACAGTAAAGTAAAACCCAGCCAGGCGAGACTAAAATTCTCGCTGAGCGTTAAACACAACCCACCGCCGATAAAGATCACCAGCGAGGTTGCCATGGTCAGTCGCGTGCGCGCGGCAAAGAATACCCCGCGTTTTTTTACCGGCACGACGCTGCCCATCCACGCGCGCCACTGGGGCTGGATTAAATTGAGCGCGGCATGATAACCGATGGCCAGCGCGATAAGCGCGGCCATGGCATTGTTGATATGTGCCGCCGCCAGGGCAGCCATTGCCAACATAATGCCCGCCTGAACCACCGCCGATACTGTAATCAACATGCGACGGGACAGATAACCCCCAATCCAGATGGAAACCAGTTGCATCGACGCGCCGATAAACTGAGGGAAGGCCGTCAGCCATCCCATCTGAATATTGGTTGCGTTCAGGTGAATGGCGAAGGCGTTGAGAAAATTATCGCAGGCCGCCGTCATGGTGGACGAGGCCACGGCCTCCTTTTGGGAGTAGGCCAGCGTTTTCAGCACAAGGTAACGGGGCTTTTGGGCTTTAGTTGTTCTCATGAAGGAATCGAAAATTTTTTACCTGCTACAAGTATCGTTCAGTTTTATTGATATAAGGAAAGTTCTTTGATTTGTCGACGGGCTGGCAGACAGGGAAACATTCTGACAAGGGCCGCGAGGGATCGTTACACCAAGGGCGATTATTCTGCCCTGAATGCTCGATTACATCACCAAAAATTATGATTGCCCGACGCCATACTCGCGTCGCCTATAGGGATATAGTGATGCGGCATTACTTCGGAGCCAAAGCCGAAAAGCCGGATTTATCCGCATACCTCCGCCTTCAGCCTTTCTGGTATCCCCCCGGATATTATGCAAAAATCCCCCGGCACACCAAATCTGCACGACTTATAAGCTGATTAAAATAAAACCAGGCGAGCGCGATGAAAAACGCTATTCTCTTTTTCCTGCTTTTGCTTACCAGTTATAACCTTTTTGCCGAACCCTGGGTCGCGGACCTGGGCAACGGGCGGTACAAAAATCCGGTCCTGTTTGCCGACTATTCGGACCCGGACCTGGTGAAGGTAGGTGACGACTTTTATATGGTGGCGTCCAGCTTCAATGTGATGCCCGGTATCCCGGTCCTGCATTCAAAGGACCTGATCAACTGGAAAATCATCGGCCACGTTTACGACCGGCTGCCGTTTGAAAAATTCGACAAGCCCGCCCATGGCCACGGCTCCTGGGCGCCGTCCATTCGCTATCACAACGGCTTGTTCTACGTTTATTTCTGCACCCCTCACACCGGGCTGTTTGTCGCCACCGCCAGGGACCCGACCGGGCCCTGGGAACTGGAACAGATGGCCAGCGTGGAACTGTGGGAAGACCCGGCGCCGCTCTGGGATGACGACGGCAACGCCTACCTGGTTCGCGGCAAGGTGAGGGCGGATATTCTCTACCTGCATCGCATGAGCCCGGACGGCAAATCCCTGCTGGACAACGGCAAAATCATCTATCACAACCTGGACGAAAACCCGGTGATCGAAGGGCCGAAGATGATGAAGAAGGATGGTTACTATTACATCCTGGCGCCGGCGGGCGGGGTCCAGAGCGGGTGGCAGGAAGTGCTGCGTTCTAAAAATATCTACGGGCCCTACGAGGCGAAAACAGTTCTGCACCAGGGCAATACGGAGATAAACGGCCCCCACCAGGGCGGCCTGTTGCAGCTCGACTCCGGCGAGTGGTGGTTTATGCACTTCCAGGATCGCGACCTGTACGGCCGCATCGTCCACCTGCAGCCGGTGCGCTGGGAGGATGGCTGGCCGATGATGGGCGAGGACATTAACAATGACGGTGTCGGCGAGCCGGTACCCGGCGGCAAGAAGCCGGACGCGGGAAAAACCTGGCCCATTACCATTCCGCAAACGAGTGATGAATTTAATTCCGACAAGTTGGGCCTCCAGTGGCAATGGCACGCCAACCCCCGGTCGAAATGGTATTCGCTCAACAATATCAATACCGGCCAACTGCGGCTTTACGCCATTCAAAACCTGACCCAGTTCGGCAACCTGTGGTTTGTGCCCAACCTGTTGCTGCAGAAATTTTCCTCGCCCGCGTTTACCGCCACTACCAAAATGACATTTCACCCCGACCGTGTGAATGACAAAAGCGGTTTGGTGGTAATGGGGCGGCAGTGGGCCTACCTCTCCGTTTATAAAACGGAAGACGGTGCGGAACTGGGAATGTTCACCGGGCACTACGAGCAAGGTTATGACGCGACGAAACTCGTCGAATCCGTGAAGGCGAAAAAATCCGCTAAGGGCAGTTACACCTACTATCTTCGGGTGGAGGTGGAGGACGGTGGCAAGAGCCGGTTCTTTTATAGTCGGGACGGGAAAAAATTCAAACCTATCGGAGAACCGTTCCAGGCGTCAAAAGGGGTGTGGATTGGGGCCAAGGTGGGGATTTTCAGTTTGAGTCCCAATGTACTTATGAGCGATGGCTACGCCGATTTTGACTGGTTTCGTGTGGAATAAGTGCCACTAAGAAAAAAGCGCCCGGCCCGGCAGGTTCTGGTAGATAAAACTTCTTTTCTTCGAGACTGAATAGAGTGTCGGACCATCGCTTACCCGCCCTACAAAAACAATACGAGATCAAACATGACTAAAAACCCGTTTGCCAAATTCTTTTTTTGCCTGTCTCTGCTTCTCTCTCTCCCGGCATTTTCCGCGCAACTTGACTCCCGGGATGGCATTCTGGTGGTGGACGAGCAGCAAATTAAAATTCGCCGCGACGGCAAAACCATCATCGACCTGAACAACATCAAATTTAATTATCAGCAGGCGGAAAGCTGGCGAGCAACACACGCCGATAAAGACAAAATTGTTTTAGCGGGCACATTTCACCCCTCGGTGGATTTTTACCGTCATGTGGCGGATAACGAGCCGCGCGTTGCCGAAGTGACGTTGACGCGTGAGGAAAGCGGCTTTCGAATTTATTCCAAACCGGCGTGGGGTCGCCAGGTGACGCTGGAGCTGGATTATCTGGACGATCACTTTTTTGGTTTGTCCGAGCCGCTGCAGCCGGACAACCGGCTGTCTCCCGATCTGACAAACGCTTCCATTACCGTCGATATCAACAGCGAGGGTGCCCAACTGCAGGAAAATTATGCCACCGCCTATTCGGCCTTTTATATCAGCAGTCACGGTTACGGCGCTTTCTTCGATACCTTCGCCCGCGGCCGATACGATTTTGCCATTAACGATAAAAACATTATTCACCACGATACCGGCACGCTCGACTGGCACATTTTCCTCGGCGACAACGGGGCGCAAATTCACCGCGCGTATTTCAACGTTATCGGCCGGCCAAAACCGGTGCCGGCGTGGGGGCTGGGCCCGGTGGGATGGCGCGACCACAACGAAAGCGCACGGGAAATTCTCGACGATATCGAAAAAATGAATTCGCTGCGTATTCCGTTCACCGCCTGGTTTGTCGACCGCCCCTACAGCGATGGAGTCCACGCCTGGTCGAAGATGAACTTCGCCGAACCGTTTGCCGAGCCCGGCAAGTGGATTGAAAAAATCCGCAATGATTACGGCCTGGAATTTATGACCTGGGTGGCGACGTCCACTTTCGGCGATGCCCGGTTTGAAAAACATCTCGACGGGGATTTTTCCTATATCGATCTCAGCCACCCGCCGTCGGTGGAAGCCTACCGGCAGCAACTCAAAACCAATCAGCACGTGCACGGCGTTAAGGGGCACAAAATCGATCGTGCGGATGAAAATTTTCCGGTAAGTGAGGCATGGCACGACGCCAGCGTGTCGCCGGCGGAAAGGCGCAACCAATATTCCTACCTTATGGCGAAGATTCACGACGAAGCGTTGCGGGAAGTGTGGGGCGATGACCAGATCACCTTCGTGCGCTCGGCCTACCATCGAACCCAGCCGTACCTGAGCGCCATTTGGGCCGGTGACCCGCGCACCAGTTGGGAAGGTTTGCAAAGTAATTTTGCCAATGCCGCCCGCAGTGCGTTTATGGGGTTTCCGGTTTGGGGAACCGACGTGGGCGGTTACCAGGGTGAAGGGTATATTCCGGAGGATTTGTATATCCGCTGGATGCAGGCGGGCAGCATGACCGGCCTGTTCGAAATCAAACTGGACGGCGCCGGCGGCGAGGGGCGCGACCGCATGCCCTGGCGCTATGACGAAGATTTCCAAAAACATTTTCGCGCAATCTGCGAGGACCGAATGCGCCTGGTGCCGTACCTGTATTCCCTCTCGCACACCAGCGGCGAAACCGGAACCCTGATGCAGCCGATGGCCTACCGGCATTTGTCGGATGCCAAAACCTATGACAACTGGGACCAGTTTTATGTGGGCGATGCGATTCTGGTGGCGCCGGTTTTCAAGCCCGGCACGCACCGCACTGTGTATCTGCCCAAGGGCAACTGGCGCGATTTCGACAATCCCGCCGTTCGCTACAGGGGCGGTAAATCAATCGACATCGAAGCGCCGATGGAAAAGCTGCCGCGCTTTGTTAAAGAAAACAGTATTTATGTGAGCGGGGATATTTATCGCGGTAATGACAGAATCTGGAACGATAGTGAAAAGCATCTGACGGTTCATGTATTTCCCGGTAACAAAAATTCAGGCGCTGTTTTTACGTATATCGATATGCTGGATAACAATGCGACCAGGGAAATTTCACTGAAGCGCGAAAAGAAAGAAGTGAAAGTTTCTGTTCCGGCAATGAATCAGCAAACGCAAGTGGAAGTGGTTCTGGACAGGGCGCCGAAGAGTGTAAGCGTGAATGGAAAGGCTGTTTCGATTAATTACGATAAGGAAACCAACCTGTTTTCAATTGCGATACCGGAAAAAGAATCCGCCGATATCTCCATTACACTGTAGATTGGGGTGCAAACCCCAACGGCTTTTCTTTATCAGAACCGCTGGGGTTCGTTCCTCACCCCAGCCTACGTTCCTCGCTTCGGATTGAGAAACCGTAGGTTTTCGCGCCAACCCCACGCCTGCTAAGCTTTATAAAAAACGATGCGATAAAAACTATCCGTGGCAGCCATCATTAAATTATTCCGTTCCCGCCCGAGCCGGAAGGACCGCTTCCACGAACTCCTGCGCCCGCATGTGGAGCTGATGTACCGCATGGCTTACCGCTGGACCCAATCGCAGCCGGAGGCGGAAGACCTGGTGCAGGATATCCTTGCCCGCCTGGCCACGCGGCTCGACGAGATGGAGCAGGTGGATTCCCTGCGGCCGTGGCTGCTACGTATTCTCTACAACCGTTATGTGGATCTTTACCGGCGTGGACGCAATTCGCCGGTTGAGGGAAATACCGGTTCACCGGAAAACGAAAACGATCCGGTTCACCAGGCCGCCGATCATCGGGACGATATTACCCAATCGGACAACCAGCGCGTATTGCTGGCGGCGCTGCAACAACTGGAAGACGACCATCGCGATGTGGTGCTGCTGCACGATATGGAAGGCTATACCACCATTGAAGTGGCGGATATCATGCAGATCAGCGTCGGCACGGTGAAGTCCCGGCTACACCGGGCACGCGCCAAATTAAAGGCCTGTCTTACCGATACCGAAACAGGCACAACCATAAAATGAAAATTTTTTTGTTATTGATGGAACCTTTTTCCAATCCCGTTCGTGTTAGAGGGCAAAGGAGGCAAATACCATGAACTGTAGCGAAGTCAGACAATGGCTGAACGCCGCCCCGGCAAGCGCCGAGCCTAATGAGGCCCTGCGTGAGCATCTGGCGGGCTGCACCGAATGTCGCGACTATTGGGAGAACCTGCCGTTGACCCGCCAACTGGCGGCGATACCCGTTCCCCCGCCCAGTGAGGGTTTTGCCGATCGAGCCCTGGCGCGAGCATGGGACACTTCTCACGGTAAATCGGCCCACGGCCAACCCGCGCAACAGCGGCCCGCGACCCGGCGTTATGCCTGGGCCGGCCTGGCCGCCAGCGTGTTGGTGGCGGTAGTGATGGTATCCCAGTGGCTGGGCCCCCGGGAAACAGCGGTACCGCCCACCGGTGAAACGGTGGTGCAAATCGCTCCCGAGACCACCCGGCCCGTGCACGTTCGCCTGGTCAGCAAGGAAGCATTGCCCAACGCCACGATTACCGTCCGCTTGGACGGCGACGTGGCATTAACCGGATATCCGGGCATGCAGACGCTCAGTTGGCAGGCCCCCATCGTCGCCGGCACCAACCAGATGGCTCTGCCGGTGGCGCTGACGGGGGGCAGTCACGGGTCCATCGTGATCGAGGTCAGTTCCGGCGGCGCAAGCAAACAAATGCGCTTGTCGATCGAGCCCCGCCTGGCAGCGTCCGCATCCGGTTATCCAATGATTATCTGATTGGAGAAATGACCATGAACAAGCAAAGCAAAAACCTGATCTGCAAAACTGTTATCGCCACTCTTTTCACTTTCGCATCGGTACTCGCCTTCGCGGCCGATGTCGCGGTAAACGCGAGCACCGGTAACAGCGCGCGAACATCCGCCGGGGTGGACGGTAGTCATATCCGCGCGGAAAGCAATTCCGACAGTAATGCCAACGCCAATGCCTCCGTGGACGAGCAGGCGGCAGCGCAAAGCGCGGAAAGCAATTCAAGAGAAAGCGTTGGTGAAACTGTGGAATTGAGCAACACTGTGCAATCCGCGGTTGAGCAAACCGATTCCTCTATACTCGAAAGCGCAACCGAGGTGGAAGGCGCGGTGAGCATTGAAGAAAACGCCGCTCTGGTGGTGGAAACCGTGGATGGTGTCGCCATCGACCTGACCACGGAGACGGCGGCGGAAGTGAGCGGCGCTATCAATAGTAGTGTCGAAAGCAGCCTGGCGGATTCCGAACAGACCATTCATTCAGTGAGCGATGCCACAGTCGAAACCGGGGTGGAGATTCTCGGCAACACCGGCGATACCGCCAGCGATATCGCCGAGTCCGTCGAAGCGGGTACCGATATCAGCAGCGAAACCGATGCGATGGCCGATGCGTCAAGCGACTTCCCGGAACTGGAAGATCAGCAGGCGGATGTTGAATCCGTGACAAACAACCAGACCTCAGGCGGCCTGGGTCTGCTATAAGTGAAGCGACAGCAATTGATGCGCGACAGTGTCCGCCGGGCCTGTTGCGCATCGACCCTAGGGGTTAACAGGCCCTATAAAGTTCTCTAGGAGAAAAAAAATGAAACGAACACACCTGGCCTCGGCAATTATGCTTAGCGCGGCGTTCTCAACGGGCGCCTGGGCCCAGGCCCCGTCCACGGAAAGCGACGCCGAACTCGATATTATTATGAGCGTGGTGGACGAAGACGATACGCCCGAGGATGTGATCAACCGCATCGAACTGCCCCCCGCGCCGGAAGCCGTGGTGGACCTGCCGCCGGTACCGCTGGAGGAACCGCCGCTCGATCGCGCCGGAGACCTGCTGGAAAATACCACCCGCGATGCCGCGACCACCGTCACCGAAAGCGTCAACGACGCCCTGTCCACCGGCGACCTGGAAAGCCTGCCCAAGGATATAACCGATGCTCTGCCGGAAGAGGTAATAGACGAAGTGTTGGATGAGGCCGTGGATGATGTGGATGAGGTGATCGACGAACTGACCGAAACCGACGACGATATCGACAGCGCACTGGATGAACTCGAAGCTACGAGTGAACTGGACAGCACTCTTGATGAACTCGGGACTGGTAGCGAACTGGACGGTGCTGAACTGGACAGTGCCGTGGAAGAGCTGGATTCGCTGAAGGACCCGGTTACTGAAGATCTCGACGAAACGTTGGACAGTTCCGGCACCGTGGACGATGTTATGGACGACATTAACAGCGATGTCGGGGGCGGCCTGTGATTAAGAGAATCCTTCGAATGACTCTTGCACTGACACTGGCGATTGCGGCACTCAACGCCGCTGCCGCCGACTCCGCCTTCGAACAGGGCAAGCGTGCGTTCAAGGCGGGGGATTACGAAGCGGCGCTGAAGTTTTTCGACCAGGCCTGGGTCGACGGCATCGGCACCGCCACCCTCACTTACAACCGCGCGGTTACACTTTACAAACTGGGCCGCATCGAAGCGGCCAAACACGAATTCAGTTCGTTGTTACTTAACGTCAAATGGGTGGACCTGGCGCGCTACAACCTGGGCCTTATTGCCGAGGAACAGGGCCGCATGCAGGAAGCCCATGCCCGTTACGCCAAGGTCAGTGAGCACGCCGAAAACGAGCGGCTTAAACGCCTGGCCAACGAAAAGCTCGATGCCTTGCAGGCCTATGCACCGAGGGATGAATCGGACGAGCCGGTCGATGAAGGCAAAAGCGCGGTGTTGGTCAGCCTGGGTTTTGCCGCCGACGACAATGCCGCGAGTCTCGCGGACGAGCTGGCCAGCCGCGCCACTGAATCGTCGGATACCTATATGCAAGCACTCGTTTACGGTCACCGCTACGTCAAAGGCGAGAAAAACGAGGGCGTAAAAATATACGGCCTTGCCCAACTGCGGCGTTACAAAATTTTTGACAGCTTCGACTCCACCGTGGCCGGCGCCGGCACCACCCTGGAATTTCCCTTGTGGGGCTGGAACCTGGAGGTGGGCGGCCGGTTGCTGCATATCGGCGTCGATAACGTTACTCTCGCGAATCAGTACACCGTTCTTGCCAAAACGGACAAACGTTTCGGCAATGGTCGCCTCGAAGGCCAGTACCAAAGCAGCTTTTTTGCCGCCGATGAGGAATATATTTACCTGGAAGGCTGGCAACACCAACTGAAACTCGTCTGGCATCACCGCTTCGGGCAGCTGTTGCTGTCACCCGGCCTGATGTGGCAAATGAACGACCGGGAAAACAAGGAAACGGAAGAAAACTTTATCAGCTATTCTCCCACGCGAACCGGTTTGAATCTTAAGGCCCGCTGGGAATTCAATCAGCGCTGGCGGTTTTATTCCGAGCTCGGCTGGATTAACGCGACGTATTCGGATGAAAATATTCAAACGGATATCGGCGGCGGGCAAGTAACGGCGCAACGCGATACCACTTATACGGAATTTATGTTCGGTGCGCGCTACCGGCTTGCGCCGCGCTGGTTCGTCAAGGGCGAGTACGACATGGTAGAAAGTGACGATAATATTCAGTTGTACAGTTACAGCAAGAATGTGGCGTCGCTTAAGTTGGAGTATGCGTGGGAGTAATGATTTTTCCGTCAAAAAATAACCCTACCCCGACCCTCCCCTTGAAAAGGGGAGGGAGTTAGAGCTCCTCCCCCTTTTCAAGGGGGAGGTTGGGAGGGGGTCCAATACCGATAACCAAAACACAATCATACCAATTGCAGCTAAAACACCTGACTGTGAATATCCTCCACCGGTTGCGTTTCCTTTGCCAGTTGCGGCTGGAAAGGTCCGACTGTCGTTGATAATTTTTTACTTTAATAGCGTTGTTGTAAATTGAAATTAAAGTGAAAAACTTTTCAAGAATGTATCTCCTATTCGCTGCGACAAAATGAACATTGGCGAATTTACCACGGACTGGTCCTGAAATCTGAAAGGTGCGATCACGGACGGCGGCCTGAAAGTTGCTTCGAACTGCAGGAAATTATTTCCGATAGAATCGTGGCAGCCCATGGTGGACAGAAAAACAGCGAACAGGAAACTATCCGAGGAGCAGGCAGTGGGGGACAGCAAGCGAATTCATCAGATGCCTTTTGGCGCGCAGGTACTCGACAACGGTCGGATGCGTTTTGGTCTGTGGGCGCCGTCGGCAAAACAGGTCGAACTTTTTCTCGACCGGGACAGCAGGCAAAAACTGCCGATGACAGCGAGCGGGGATGGCTGGTTTCATTGCGAAACAGACGCCGTTGGCCCCGGCGGCCGTTACCGGTTTTCCGTGGACGGAAAAGACCCGGTGCCGGACCCGGCTTCGCGCTTCCAGCCGGACGATGTGCACCAGGCCAGCGAGGTTATCGACCCGTCGGCGTGGCGATGGTCGGACAGCGATTGGCGCGGTCGCCCCTGGGAAGAGGCGGTCATATACGAATTGCATATAGGGACGTTTACACCGCAAGGCACCTTCGCCGGGGTTCAGGAAAAACTCGACTATCTGGTGGATTTGGGCATTACCGCCATCGAGCTGATGCCGGTGGCGGATTTTCCCGGCGCGCGCAATTGGGGTTACGATGGTGTATACCTGTTCGCCCCCGACAGCCGTTACGGCCGGCCCGAGGATTTGAAAGCACTGGTTAATGCCGCGCACGAACGCGGCCTGATGGTATTTCTCGATGTGGTGTACAACCACTTCGGGCCGGAGGGCAATTACCTGCACACCTGTGCTCCGGAATTTTTTACCGAGCGTCACCACACACCGTGGGGCGCGGCAATTAATTTTGACGGCAGGTACAGTAAATGGGTACGCGAGTTTTATATTGAAAACGCGCTTTACTGGCTGGACGAATATCACTTCGATGGGTTGCGACTCGATGCCGTGCACGCCATTCTCGACGACTCCACGCCGGATATTCTGGAAGAACTCGCCAGCCGCGCGCGAAAAAAGACAGATCGTCATATTCACCTGGTGCTGGAAAACGATTCCAACAAGGCGCATTACCTGAAACACCATGGCGGTGGTGATGGCTATTACGACGCGCAATGGAACGACGATATTCACCATGCCATGCATGCGGTGCTGACCGGTGAAGGCGGCGGTTACTATCGCGACTATGCGGACGACCCGGTGCGCCATCTGGTGCGTTGCCTGGCCGAAGGGTTTGCCTATCAGGGCGAACCTTCTGTTTATCGCGACAATGAAACGCGCGGCGAACCCAGTGCCCACCTTTCCCCAAGTGCATTCGTTGCCTTTTTGCAGAACCACGACCAGGTAGGCAACCGGGCGTTTGGCGACCGCATAGGCACCCTGTGCAAACCGGAACGTTTGCAGGCAATCACCACGCTAATGCTGCTGGCGCCTTCGCCACCGTTGCTGTACATGGGGCAGGAGTGGAACAGCGACCAGCCTTTCCTTTTCTTCTGCGACTTTGGACCGGACCTGGCGGACAAGGTGGTGGAAGGACGCCGGGCGGAATTTTCACGCTTTCCGGAGTTTCGCGATCCGCAAATGCGTGAACGTATTCCCAACCCGATGGATGTGCAAACCTTTCAATCCAGCAAGCTCGACTGGAATCAGCCGGAGCAACCGGAGTACCGCCGCTGGCTTGATTTTCACCGCGAACTTTTAACGCTGCGCCGCACCGTGCTGGCGCCGCGTTTAAGTGCCGGGCCCGCCCGCCTGGAACAGTGCGAACGGCTGACCGCCAGAAGTTTTAATATCGGCTGGCGCCTGGCGGACGACAGTGAGCTGGTGTTATTGGCCAACCTGGGTGACGATGCCTTGCCGGTCAGCAAACTGCCCGGCCAGCCCTTGCTTTACTGTACGCACGATTCCGATCAGTTGCAGCGGCGGCTTCCGCCCTGGTCAGTTGCCTGGCATTTGCAAATCTGAAAATTGAATTTTTAAGGGACTACACATGACGGAGCGTTTAAAGCTCACCGCAACATACCGGCTGCAGTTCAACCGCGAGTTCACCTTTGAAGACGCGCGTAAAATAATTCCTTATTTGCACAAGCTCGGTGTCACGCATGTCTACGCCTCGCCATTTTTTAAAGCGCGCGCCGGCAGCATGCACGGCTACGATGTTGTTGACCACAATGCCCTGAATCCCGAAATCGGCAACGCCAATGATTTTCACACTTACGTCGAAACGCTGCACGAACACGGCATGGGGCAGATTGTCGATATTGTTCCCAACCACCGTGGCGTGGGTGGCGACGATAATATGTGGTGGTTGGATGTATTGGAAAATGGCGAAGCCTCGCGCTACGCACATTATTTTGATATTGACTGGCATCCGGCCAATTCCGCATTGCGCGGTAAAATCCTGCTGCCGTTTCTGGGTAACTATTACGGCACTGTACTGGATAATGGTGAACTGGAACTGAAATTTGATCCGGATAAAGGAACGTTCAGCGTTTACTACTACGAACATCGCTTTCCCATCGATCCGCAGACTTACAATCAGGTATTGAATGTCGCCAACAGTTTTTTGGCGCAACAGGTGGATGTGAATCCGCAGGTGGCGGAAGAGTTCGGTGCGCTTATCACCGACTTCCGCTCGCTGCCGCGCGGGACTTCGGTCTCGTCCCGCCGCCGGCAACAGCGCCGGGAAAATGCGGTCGCGTATAAAAAGCGCCTGGCATTACTGGTGGAAACCAGCCGGCAGTTGAGCGATTGTATCGAGCAGACGCTGGCGAAATTTAATGGCGCCACGGGAAAGCCGAACAGTTTTGAACTGCTTCACCGCCTGCTCGAATCGCAGCCCTACCGTTTGGCGTATTGGCTGGTGGCGGCGGATGAAATCAACTACCGCCGCTTTTTTGATATCAATGATTTGGCCGGCGTACGTGTGGAAGAGGGAGACGTATTCGAGGAAAATCACCGGTTGATCAAACAACTGGTGCGTGACGACCAGGTGGATGGTTTGCGTATCGACCACCCGGACGGGTTAACCGATCCCTATCGCTATTATTGCGATCTGCAAAAACTGGTTGGCGAAAGCCGCTTCGACAAGAGTGAAAAATTTCCAGTTTTTGTTGAAAAAATTCTCGCCAGTTACGAGCGCCTGCCAGTGGACTGGCCGGTTTCGGGCACCACTGGATACGAAACCGCGTATTTGCTGAATGGCTTGTTCGTGTATCCGGGATCGGAAAAAGATTTAAAGATCCTGTACGAAAAAGTTGTCGGCAACCGGCAGGACTTTGACGAACTACTTTACGAAAGCAAAAGAAAAATTATGCGCAGCGCATTGGCGAGTGAACTTACCGTATTGGCCAACCTGTTGTACATGATTACCCGCCGCAGTCGTCACACACGCGATTTCACTTACCATGGTTTGCGCAGCGCGCTGGCGGAAATTGTTGCCTGTTTTCCGGTATACCGCACTTACATTACCCAGCAGCGAATAAGCAAGGAGGATCGACGTTACGTGCAGTGGGCCATTGCCCAGGCAAAAAAACGCAGCCTGGTGGCGGATGTCCAGGTGTTCGATTTTATAGCATCGCTGTTGACGTTCGATTTTCAGGAGCGTTACAACCCGGGCGTACGCCGGCGCAT
Source organism: uncultured Cellvibrionaceae bacterium (assembly GCA_964451365.1). Lineage (GTDB taxonomy): Bacteria > Pseudomonadota > Gammaproteobacteria > Pseudomonadales > Cellvibrionaceae > CAYVIB01. The sequence goes on along the minus strand of CAYVIB010000010.1, from coordinate 82,209 downwards.
CGCCCAGTTTTGCCTGCGCTTTCAGCAGTACACATCACCGGTGATGGCCAAGGGTATGGAGGATACCGCGTTTTATATATACAACCATCTGGTATCGCTTAACGACGTGGGCTTTAATCCACGTGGTTTTTCCATTTCCGTCGACGCGTTTCATTACGAAAACCTGCAGCGGTTGCACCAGTGGCCGGGTGCGATGGTAACCACGTCGACCCACGACAGCAAACGGGGCGAGGATGTGCGCGCGCGCATTAATGTGCTATCCGAGGTGCCGGGCGAGTGGAAGCGGCATTTGAGCCGCTGGAAGCGTTTCAATCGCGGGAAGAAAAAGCAGATTGACGAACACAGGGCGCCATTTGATAACGATGAATATCTGCTGTACCAAACCTTGATTGGCAGCTGGCCGTTGGAAACCGTAGACGAAAAAAACCTGGAAACCTTCCGGCAGCGTGTCGATGGTTATATGTTAAAGGCGATACGCGAAGCCAAGGCTTACACATCATGGTTGAACCCGAACGAGGAATATGAAGAGGCAATGCACCACTTCGTCAACGCACTATTGAGCGATCCGGAACGCAATCCGTTTTTAATCGATTTTATTCCTTTTCAGCAGCGCCTGGCGCGCTTCGGTTTGTTGAACAGCCTGTCGCAGACACTGCTGAAGCTCACCATGCCGGGTGTTCCCGATATTTACCAGGGCAATGAGTTGTGGGCCTTCAACCTGGTAGACCCGGACAATCGCCAGCCGGTGAATTATACCAGCCGGCAGGAGGCGCTGGATGAACTTGTCGTGGCGGAAGAAAACGGAACTTTGCAGGATCTTTTGCGCAATAGCATTGAAAACCTGCAAAGCGGCCGCGCAAAACTTTACCTCACCTGGAAAATACTGGAATGGCGTCGGGAAAACCCGGATATTTTTCTTCGCGGGGACTACCAAAGCCTCGCGGTTCAGGGGCCGGCGGCGGCGCATATTTGCGCCTTCTCCCGCGTATTAGACGGAAGGGAGGTTGTGGTGGTGGCGCCGCGATGGTTCGCGCGCCTGGCAGGCGGCTCCGAGGGCGATCCCCTGCTGGCGGATCACTGGAAAAATACCCGGGTTCAGGCGATCGAGGGCGCGGCGGGAAAAGCGTTTTATAATGTTTTATCCGGTAAGCCGGTGCAGGTGGTTAATGACGATAGTGTTGACTGTTTTAATGCGGTGGATTTATTCGAATTTTTTCCTGTTGCGCTATTGACGGCTAAATGACTATTCCAACGCTGTAACCATACCCGTGCTACGGGCATAAAAGACGCCCGGATTCCATCAATTGGTCCAGGTAACTTCAAACAAGAAGGAACGTTCGAACTCACTGCTGTTCGCCGGTTCCCCAAATTCACGATACTCGTCGTTGGCCAGGTTCCGTACCGCCAGCGACAATTCGAGGTTATCCCGCGGTTGCCAGCCGTAATAGGCGTCAATGGTCGTATAGGAAGGAACTTCCGGATGGGGTAACTCAGCGATGTGTCGCAGGCTCAAATTGAACATGGTGTTTTCGGAAATTGTCCAAAGGGAGCGGGCCGTCAGTTGGTAGTCCGGATCATTATGCAAGGTATCGTTTTCGATACCCACCGGATCGGTGCTGCCGGTTTCGAGTTCCAGGTCCTTCTCCAACACGGTTCCGCCCGCGCTCAGCCTCCAGTTTCGCGTGATCTGGTAATTTGCCCAGGCTTCAAGACCGTAGGCATTACCTTTTATTTTGTTTTCCAGTTCCGCCGGAACGGCTGTGGCGCTTCGCAGTTTATCCCAATCGTGAAAAAACGCCGTAAGGGAGTAGAAAAATTTATTGGATGCCAGTGATCGATATCCCACTTCAAATACATTGGCGACCTCGGATTCAAAATTGGGGCCGCCGACAACGAACGAGTTGGGCGGCGCGGGAAAATATACCTCACGGTCGAATCTTGACGGCGCCCTGACGGCTCGCGAGAGCGCCGACCAAAGCAGGCTGTTGTCGGATAGTTTCCACGCCAGCCGCGCATTGGGTAGATATTCGGTACCGGTGTAATCGTTGGTTTCCAATCGAAGGCCCAACGTCGCGGTAACCTTATCATTGAGCTGAATCTCGTCCTGGACGAAGAGGTTTTCCCAGCTCAGATCGCGGCTTGCGGGAATAAATGTGGAAAAATAGCCCGGCGTGACATCGTCACTTCCATGGCGATATCCTCCGCCCCACAGGATTTTATGTGTGGAAAGCGGAATGGTGTGTTGAAATTCGAGGTCATAAATGTCCGCTTCCGGTTGAAACAACACTTCGTCAACGCGCTTGGTATGATCCCAGTAAACCTGGACGCGAATATCCGAACCGTTATCAAGCTGCCTGTTCCACCGCATCAACAGGTTACTTCCCTCGACCTCGACCGGTTCGGCAATTATCCTGTGCTGGGTATTCCCCTCGTAGACATCACCCTGCACCGTGTACCGGTCGGATGCATCGCCCCATTCCATACGAAAGCCTGCCTGGACCCTGTCAAATTCGTCGAGCCCCGGCCCGCCGCTGGCCCGTTGTGTTTCGTCCAGTTCCACACCCTTGGCATAAACACGAAAACTGCCGGTTTCACCAAAGGCGCCGCCATAACGGACACTGGCGGCGCGTTCGAAATTACCGCCCCAGGCGGTTGCCAGCGCGCCCTGGGTATCCTTGGCGGAACGGGTGATAATATTGATTACACCGTTTACCGCGTTCGTTCCCCACAGGGTGCCGCCGGGCCCGCTGATAACTTCGATCCGTTCAATATCATCCAGGATAAGATCCTGCTGGTCCCAGAACACGCCGGAGAAAAGCGGGGTATAGATTGTGCGGCCATCGATAAGCACCAGAAGTTTGTTGCTTACCACCGCGTTGAAGCCCCGCGCGGTAATGGCATAATTGGTCGAATTGAGACGGGCCACCTGCAGGTTGGGCGCGAGCCTGAGTGCTTCGGGAATGCTGGTAACACCGGAGTTGTGAATATCATCGCGGGTGATCACGTAAATGGATGCCGCCGCGTTTACAAGTTGTTCCTCCTGCTTGGATACAGAGCTGATTTTGATTTCCGCAAGCTGTTCAAGCGACAACGAGAGAAAGTTATCCGTGCTGTACAACCTTGTCGCGTAACACGGTGGAGTCATCAGTATCAGCAACAAAAACAGGCAGGAAAAGCTGTTGTTGTTATTCATTTGCGATGTTTTGTCCCAGTTTTTGCGTTGATTTCCCGACTTCAGATTCTCGAACAATTACCTTCGTGAAACTGCCCGCTGGTTACGATCCGTGAGATGTCCCTTGCCGGCAACGGCTTGCTGTAATAGTACCCCTGCACTTTGTGGCATCCGAGCTGCTTTACTTTTTCGAGTTGGGCGAGCGTCTCCACGCCTTCGGCGATTACCTGGATGCCCATGTGCCTGGCGATGGCGAGAACGGCTTTGACGATTGCCGTATCATCCGAGGAGTCGCAGATCTGGCAGATAAACGTGCGGTCGATCTTTAAATGATTAAAAGGATATTTTTTCAAATGCGCCAGGCTGCTGTAGCCCGTGCCGAAATCGTCGATCGCAATGTCAAAGCCGTAGTTTCGCAGTTCCTGGAGTTGGCTGTCACTCCTGGGGTCCATAATGCTGCTTTCCGTCAGTTCCAGTTCCAGCTCCTGCGGTGCCAGGTTATATTTCGAAAATATTTTGACAAAATCCCGGGTAAACTCTTCCTTATGCAGTTGGGCACCTGAAATATTGATTGCCGTTCGTGTGTTGATTCCCTTGGATTTCCAGTGCGCGACCTGTTGGCATACTCTGTCAATTACCCACAGGCCCACGGGGTAGATCTGGCCGTTTTCCTCCGCGATTGGAATAAATTTGGCGGGACTGATAAAACCTTTTTTGGGATGATGCCAGCGGATTAATGCTTCCAGACCAACAAGTTGCTCATTGGCGACTTCCACCTGGGGTTGAAAATGCATGTCGAGCTGGTTGTTGTGAAGCGCCTGAAGCAATGACTGGGATATCCACCAGCGCTCGTAGCTGAGCGAATTCATTTGAGGAACAAAGCGCTTTAGCGTGTTGCCACCTTCCCTTTTGGCTTCAAGCAGCGCCAGCTCGGCCTTGGCAAAATCCTCCTCCCAACTGCAGTTTCGCATAGGCGGCTCCACATAGCTTATGGAAAACAGCAGATATATTTGCTTATTATCGACCAATACCGGCAGGGACAGGCGCCCTTGCAGCTTTCTTAAATGATCTCCGGCCGCTGTGGTGTCGGTTTCGAGCACAAAGCCAAATTTGCCTGCGCCAAAGCAACCCAACAGAACCCCGGGGGGGAAAATGGACAGCATGCGCTCGACTACGGCTTGATAAATCACGCGCTCTGAATGGGCCCGTACTTCTTCTTCCAGTCCAATCAGCAGGTTGCTCAGTTCGACTTCGCAGATTCCTATGCTGACATCGCCGGGAGAGCTGTCCTTGAACATCGACTTGGTAAAATCGAGGAATATTTCCTTCTTCGGCAGGCCGGATAAGGAATCATACTCCTTCAACAGCTGTAAATTTCTGCGCTCAAAATCATGCAGTTTCTTGAGCATCAGCAGATTGTTAACCCGAGCACATAACTCACGCTGGCTAAATGGTTTGGCGACGTAGTCCTCCGCGCCACACTCAAGACCGTGGATGCAGAAATCGCGGTCATCCAACGCCGTCAACAGAATGATGGGTATACCCCTCCATTCTTCACGGGATTTAATTTCCTTCGTCAGCTCGAAGCCGGACAGGCCCGGCATGAGGACGTCGAGAATAATAAGGTCGGGTTCATACCGCGGAATGGCCTCCAACACTTGCGCGCTGTCATTCAGGGGTAGAACATCACAGCCGTTGCTGGTAAAAATATCAGCGAGCAATCTGGTATTACGAGGTTCATCATCGACAACCAGTAATCGACTTCCTTCCAATCGAAGCATGGATTACGTACTTCTCCTCGATATCGTTCGGTACTAAACCGGAAGGTATATTGTTTAAGGATCAAAAGGAAGTCTTAATTGCAAAAAAAATTTAATTTTTATTGAAAGTCAATAAGACCAAAGGAAAATTTATTCCATTTGGTTATTTTGCTTTCCAAAAAATAAAAAATTTATAGAGCAAGCTTTCCATAATGAAAGAAATTTTAATCATTATATAAAACAGTGGGTGCCTGTATCGGTGATCCGCTTCCGGATGGAGATTAACTGCCAATGAAAATATAAGCCAGTAATATCTGTTCAGTTTTTTAAAATTCGACTTTTTTGTTGATATACGTGCCAATATTGTTATTACCTGTATATCCATAAAAACAACGGGCTTAATTAAATATAACTTGAGGGAATATCGCTTGAATTTATCCCAGCCTGTCAAAAAGTGATTTGCGCATCTCATGCAATACAAATAATATGCATATTTATTTATGGCCTGGTATCTCATTTGCCTGCATTATGATTGTGCATCGGGAAAATGCAGAAGCCCGTGATATAAAAAACCTGGAGATCATCCGCCATAGCTGGATAAAAAAGAATGAAATGGCTCACATTAAGTCATCCTCTATCAAGCTGTTTATTGCCTGTTGTGTTGTTCCTGTTTATACCCGTTGCCGGCTTTGCGCAGGATGACTCCACCTCAAGAAAAATCAGCAATCAGATCAAGGCATCCTATGTTTACAATTTTTTGAAGTTTGTTTCTTTCCGACGGGAGAACCTGCTCGAACCGGGCGAAGTGCGGCTGTGTTTTTTGGGGAAGGGCGAAATTGGTGCTGCGCTGCAAAAGATAAATAACGCGACAATTCCACAAGGCAGATTGAGGTTAATCCGGCTGGGGGAGTATGGACCCGATATTTCCCTGAATGGCTGCAATGCCCTTTATTTATCGGAATCCGAGGTTGAAAAAGTCGACACTATTTTAGCCCGGATCAATGCATATCAGGTTCTCACCATCGGTGAATTCTCTCCGTTTATCAGCCATGGCGGGTTGATCGAGCTGTATAAGCGCGAAGACAGTATTCGCTTCCGTATTAATGGGGAACTGGCGAAGGAAACCGAATTCACGCTGGCGGCCCAACTAATTCAACTGGGGGTGGAATAATTGAATAACGAGAACAAATCCTTCCGCGGGTGGCAACGCTTCAGCCTTCGCGCAAAAATGCAGATAGGCTTGCTGGGTTTTGTGCTGCTTTTCATGATGGCCTCGGCAGTGGTCCTGCTGGTTACCGCCAGGGTTTATTTTAACCACAAGTCCATACAGGACCTGAATATGCTTGGCAGGGTATTGGCGGAAAACAGCGGTGCCGCGCTGGTTTTCAACGACGGTACCTCCGCCGGGAAAATACTGGGAGCGCTGAAGGAGAACCCGGCGGTGGTTGCCGCCGTGCTGTTCAAGAAAAACCAGGGACAGGTGTTTGCCGAATACCCGCGTCCGGGGGTTGCGGAGGAGTTTGGTATGGCCGTGGTTCCCGAGGGAGTGCGACTGGTCGACAATTATTATGTCACGTCCGTGCCGGTGATGGTGAACGGGCAGGTGGAGGGGCACCTGATTCTCAAGTCGGGCCTCGATGACTGGCAACAACTCAAGGAGGATCTGCGCAATCTCTTTCTGATACTCCTGCTGGGTATGGTATTGCTGTTTTTCCTGGTATCGCATTGGCTGAAACTACAAATTACACGGCCTGTCGCCCTGCTCGCGGAATGGGCCACCCAGGTTTCCCGCCACAAGGATTTTTCGGCACGGGCGGAAAAACACAATGATGATGAAATCGGGCACCTGGCGGACAGCCTGAACACCATGCTGGAAGAATTGGCAAAGCAGGAAACCATCGTGACCCTTAATGCCGAACTGGAAAAGGAAATTCAGGAACGTAAAGTGATTGAAAAGGACCTGATCGACATGCGCGATCGGGCCGAGGAGGCAAACCGGTCCAAAAGCCGGTTCCTGGCCAATATGAGCCACGAATTGCGAACCCCGTTAAATGCGATCATTGGTTACAGCGAAATGCTGCAGGAAATGGTTGTTGAAGAGGAAAGCTTCGATCGCAAGGAATTTAGTGCCGATATTGAAAAAGTGCGGGGTGCGGGAAAACATCTTCTCAACTTGATCAACGATATTCTCGATATATCGAAAATTGAGGCGGGAAGAATGCAGATCAACATAGAAGCCTTCAATGTCGATCAACTGGTGGAGGATGTGGTCAATACGCTACGGCCATTGGCGGAAAAAAGGAATAACCGGTTGGTGGTGAATAAAAATATACCCGTTGGTGTGGTGCAAAGCGATCAGGTAAAGCTCCGTCAGGTTCTCTACAACCTGCTGAGCAATGCGGTTAAATTTACGCATGAAGGGTTGGTGGAAGTCAGTTACTGGACAGAAACCGGCCAACGGGAGCGCTGGATTGTTTACAGCGTGCGCGATACCGGAATAGGTATAAGCGAAGCGGCAATCCGCGAACTGTTCCAGCCCTTCAGCCAGGCGGATCCCTCCACTACCCGAAGATACGGCGGCACCGGTCTGGGCCTTGCAATCAGTCGTTCCTATATCTCAATGCTTGGCGGGGATATTACAGTCACCAGCGAAGAGGACAAAGGATCGGAGTTTGTTTTTCGCTTGCCGTTGACGCCGGTAACGCATCTGGTGGCGGATTCCGAACAGCGGGATTCCATGGCCTTGCACGGATCGCTCGACGCCAGCCTGACCGAGCTGGCGGCGGATAATGCGGGAAAAACCTGCCTGTTGCTGGTCGATGATGATGCTGATGTGCATGAAATACTGATTCATTACCTGAAAAAACACGGATTTTTAATCCGGTCCGCCATGTCTGGCGAGGAAGGTTTGACACTGGCGAAAGCCGACCGGCCCGACATTATCGTGCTCGATATTTTTATGCCGGGCATGGACGGATGGCAAGTGCTTAATGTGCTCAAATCCGACCCCGACACCGCGGCAATACCGGTTTTGCTTTATACCATCGAATCCGACCAGGCAAAGGGCTTTGCTCTTGGCGCCGCGGATTTTCTTATCAAGCCGATTAACAACAAGCGATTACTCGAGGTTTTGTCGCGCTACCGGAAACACAACAGAACCACCACCACGGTGCTTTCGATTGACGACGATACCCACAGCCAGGCTTTGATTCGCACCTACCTGAACGGACCCGAATGGAAGGTGATATCCGCAACCAACGGACGCGAGGGTTTGCTTCAGCTCGAACATAATCCGGGCGCCGATATTATTCTGCTGGACCTGATCATGCCTGAGATGAATGGCTTTGAATTTCTTGAAGCGTGTCGCAAGAGGAAGGAGATTTGTAATATTCCCATTATCGTCATTTCCGCCCGGGACCTGACTTCAGAGGAGCGAACCATGTTAATGCGACACACCCAGGCGGTAATGCGCAAAGGTATGTACGATAAAAGCATCCTGGTAAACCAAATCAGGCAGGTATTGACTACGGGACAGGTGTGACGGAACCTGAAGGTTGGTTATTGCAAAATGTTTCAACAATCAACGAAGAGAGAGGGTTATGGCGCTGATTTTGATTGTGGAGGACAACGAGCTAAACGCTGACATGCTTGAGCGTCGCCTGAAAAGACGAGGCTATCAAACAGCCCTGGCCGGTAACGGACTCGAGGCAATTGCCCTGGTCAGGCAGTTGAATCCGGCAATAGTCCTGATGGATTTGAGTTTGCCTGAAATGGACGGTTACGAAGCCACCCGAAAAATAAGAAAGGAAGGCTTCGCGTCCCTGCCAATAGTCGCGCTTACAGCACACGCCCTGGTCGAGGACCGGGAGAAAGCCCTGGATGCCGGTTGCGATGACTACGATACAAAACCGGTGGTTTTTGAAAGATTGATGGCAAAGATAGAAAAGCTTTTGGAGGGCAGAGGTGGTTGATGAGCGGCAGGCATTCATCCTGATTGTTGACGACAACGAAGATAACTGCGAAATGTTGAGCCGCAGACTGGGGCGAAAAGGCTATTCATGCCGTACCGCGCAAACCGGTGGATACGCCATTAACGCGGTTGAACAGAACATGCCGGACCTGATCCTTCTGGATATCATGATGCCCGACATGGATGGGCTGGAAGTGCTGTCCCGACTGCGGGAGCGTTACAATTCGGTTGAGCTGCCGGTGTTGATGGTAACAGCCAAAAATGCCGAAGAAGATATTGTCGACGCGTTTGGCAAGGGCGCCAACGATTATATTGAAAAGCCAATTAATTTTTCCGTGATGCTGGCAAGAATCAAGCATCACCTGCAACACAAGCGCCTGGATGATGAATTGCAGGAAAAAAACCGAATGCTTGCCATATCCAATCGCCACAAGATTAATTTCCTTTCATCGATGTCGCACGAACTGCGCACTCCGTTGAATGCTATTCTGGGTTATTCCGAAGTGCTGCTTAACCAGCTTATGGGGGAGCTGAACCAAAAACAGCGGCAATACTGCAAGGAAATTTACGATAGCGGCACTTATCTTTTGGCGATCATCAACGATCTTCTTGATCTTTCCAAAATAGAGTCAGGCAAACTGGAGCTGGATGTCCAATCGGTTGACCTGACCTCCCTTGTGAAGGGCGTGGCCGGTATGATGCTTGAAAAAGCCAACCGGAACAGTATACGCCTGGTTACAAATGTCACCCCGGACGTGGGTGTGGCAAAGCTGGATCCACTAAGAATTAAACAAATCCTTATAAACCTGCTTACCAACGCCATCAAGTTTACCGAGTCCGGAAAGGAAGTGCGGCTGGAGGTTTACGTCGATGAGGGTCATGTGGTTTTGAGTGTATCCGATGAAGGATGCGGCATTGCCGAGGAAGATGTGGAGAGAATTTTTTTGCCGTTTGAGCAGGCGGCATCACCGATGGGGCACGCCGTGGAAGGGACGGGGTTGGGCCTGGCATTGATTGACCGGCTTGCGAGCCTGCACGGTGGTGGTGTGGAGGTAAAAAGTTCACCCGGTGTGGGCAGTTGTTTTACGGTACGCATTCCCTTTGTTGCGGCCTGACAGTTTTTTATACCGATGACGAAAAAGATACTCATTGTTGAAGATGATCTTGCCACCCAGCGGTTACTTGTGGATGTTTTGGAAGTCGCGGGCTACGAGTGCCACAAAACCAATAACGCGGAAGAAGGAATTAAGCTGGCGACGGACCATATACCGGAAACCATTATTATGGATATAAAATTACCCGGTATGGACGGACTGGCCGCGACGGACCTATTGCGCAAGGTGCCGGCGTTAAAGGACACCCGCATTGTAGGAATGTCCGCGCACGCCATGCCTGGTGATCTCGATACCATGGATAAACATCGCTTTGACTTTTTCCTGATCAAGCCTTTCAGTTATCAGGTGCTGCTGAACTACCTGAGCGCGAATTAATCGGCCTCCGCTATTCCGCCCATACGATTTTAAGTATTGCCGAACGCTCAAATTCGCTGCCGTTAGCCGCCTCTTCAAACTCCCGGTAATCCCTGTCCGCCACATTCCGTACCGTGAATGACATTTCCAGGTTTTCCCTTGGTTGCCACGCATAGTTCGCGTCAAAAACGGTGTAGGACGGCACCTCGGGATGCGGCAGGTCCGCCACGTGGCGGACGCTTAAATTGAACATGCTGTTGTCGGAAACTTCCAGCAGTGAGCGAACAATTAGCTGATAATCCGGATCGTTGTGCAGGGTATCGTTTTCAATGCCCACGGGATCGGTACTGTCCGGCTCGAGTTCCAGTTCCTTTGAAAACGTTGTTCCTCCGGCGCTTAAACGCCAACTGCGGTTAACCTGATAATTTGCCCACGCTTCCAGTCCGTAGGCCGGGCCTTCAATTTTGTTTTCCAGTTCAACCGGTATCGCGGTACCGCTGCGCAAGTCCTCCCAGTCGTGATAAAAAGCGGTAATGGAATAATTTATACTGTCCGAAGCGGAATAACGGTAACCTACCTCAAAAACGTTCGCCACCTCGGATTTAAAATTGGGCCCGCCGACCACGAGCGAGTTTGGCGGTGCGGGAAAATACACGTCCCGATCGTAACGCGAGGGGGCGCGCACCGCCCGCGAAAGCGCGGTCCACAGCAGTCTGTTGCGTGAAAGGTTCCAGGCAAGTCTGGCATTGGGAAGTGTTTCCACGCCAGTGTAATCGTTGCTTTCAAACCGGATACCGAGTGTTGCGATCAAATCATCGCGCAGGATGATTTCATCCTGGATAAACAGATTTTCCCAGTTCAGTTCGCGGCTGTCCGGAACAAAGGTGGCAAAAAAACCCGGGTCGATATCGTCGTGGGCGTGGCGATAGCCTCCGCCCCACAGGAGATTGTGGTTCGATAGCGGAATGCTGTGTTGGAACCCAACATCGAAAATTTCCGCGGTCGGCTGGAACAAAACAATGTTCTTGCGTTTTGAATAATCCCAATAGGCCTGGAGCTGAAAATGCGAACCGCCATCGAACTCTCGATTCCAGCGGGCAAGCAGGTTCCGCCCCGAGCCCGCCAACTCATCGAGATTGAAGCCCGCGATAGCACCCCTGTCGCCGGTGGTGCCATCATAGATATCGCCCTGAACGGTAAAGTGGTTTGATGAATGTCCCCAGTCCGCCCGGAAGCCCGCCTGGACCCTTTCATACATATCGAGGCCGGGCGTACCGTCCGCTTGTGTGGTTTCGTCCAGTTCCATTGCCTTGGTATACACACGGAAATGACCGGTTTCGCCGAAGGCGCCGCCGTAACGCAGTGCGGCGCCCCGCTCGGAATTTCCGCCGTAGGCACTTGCCAGCAACCCCTGGGTATCCGCCGCGGCGCGGGTAACTATATTGATAACGCCGTTGACCGCATTTGCTCCCCAGAGCGTCGCGCCGGGGCCGCTGATTACCTCAATACGCTCGATATCCTCCAGCACGAGATCCTGTTGGTCCCAGAATACGCCGGAAAAAAGTGGAGTGTATATGGTGCGTCCGTCGACCAACACCAACAGTTTATTACTGACAAGATTGTTGAAGCCCCGCGCGGTGATGGCATATTGGGTCGCATTGATTCTTGCCACCTGCAGGTTGGGAGCCAGACGCAATACTTCGGGAATGGTGGTCGCGCCGGACTGGCGGATATCCTGGTGGGTGATGACAAAAATGGAAGCGGCCGCCTCGGTAAGCGCTTCCTCCCGTTTTGATACCGAGTGCACCTTGATTTGAGATAGCTCCTCAAGTGTCATCGCGAGGAAGTTTTGGCTACTACTGTATTGGTCGGCAATTGCCGGCTGCGGAAACAGGCTGGTTAGAACCACAAGCAATAATGAATAGTGGCTATTCATGCAGGCTTCTTTGTTTTTCATTACCTTACCTCTGGCTTTATTGTTATTCCATTACCAACAAATGGTCCGGTTGTTGAATTACCCTGGGGAGCCTCTGATCAATATTGAAGAAACTTCCTTTTGCAGGCTTGGCTTCCTTCCATAACTGGAAAGCTGTAATCGGTATCCGTCGGCCTATTGTAAAATTTACATTAGCGTTCTTTTTGGTAGTGATAAATACAAATTATGCCTGTCTTAATCGTTAGTATTCCACAAATGAACGTGACGATGTTTATTAAAGTGGTTGCGTTTATTTACTTTTGCGCAAGAATAGCCAAAACCTTCCGACGCTGTGCAAGCTTACTCAGGAAAAATGATGATGCCTTCGTTAAGCGATCAACATCGTGATGAATTACAACAAGCAAAGTATGTACTCGAAAATCCGGGCCTGGCCATCAAAATGTCCAACGTGTTGGGCAGCCCGGTCGAAAAAGGGTTGGCACTTTTACCGCCTGAAGTGAATCGCACCATTGTCAGGGTTGCCACCAAGTCATTGGAGATGGCACTGGACTTGGCAATTTCAACCCTCGGCGCGCAGAAAAGAGAGTCGACCAAACTGCGGCACAAGGCGACGGCGGCATTCACCGGCGCGGCGGGAGGCGCTTTTGGTTTACCGGCGTTGGCGGTGGAACTGCCCTTGTCCACAACGATTATGCTGCGTTCTATTGCGGATATTGGCCGTGCGGAAGGGGAGAATGTTCGTGAGCGGGACACCCAGCTTGCCTGCCTGGAGGTATTTGCGCTGGGCGGGCCAGGGTCAGGTGACGACGCGGCGGAATCCGGTTATTTCAGTGTTCGCATGGGGCTGGCCAAAGTGGTGTCGGACGCTGCCGGATACCTTGCCTCCCATGGCGCCTCCAGTAAAAGCGCGCCCGCCTTGGTCAATCTCATCCGCCAACTGGCCACGCGTTTCAGCCTGCCGGTTGGCGAGAAGGTGGCGGCACAGGCCGTGCCGATTATCGGCGCCGCGGGTGGCGCCCTGCTTAATACGCTTTTTATCGATCACTTTCAAAACATGGCCGGCGGGCATTTTGTCGTGCGGCGACTGGAGCGGCAGTACGATCCGCAAACCATCAGGGAAGCCTATCTGGCCATGCCTTCCCGGCGCTGAAGACGTGTCGGCGGGTTATTTCTGAAAACATCAATCGCTATGGTTTTGCCGCCACCACAGGGCCCCATGCCGGTTGCATTTATCGAACCGGGTTACCGAAACCTGATTTACACTTTGTGCAGTTTGCGGCTAACGGTGCGCGCGATATTCATCATTAAAATCGCGAAGATCTCGATATTTTCCTGCTGGATGTCTATCAGCGCCTCGCGCGAAAGCACCAGCAGTTTCACGTCATCGGCGAACGCGATGGCGGTTCCAATCTGCGGTTGAATACCGATAATCGCGGTTTCGCCAAAGGTGTCGCCAAAGCTGAAGGAATCCTGTATCCGGTGTACGCCGGCCTGGTTAACTACAAGGTCGACGCGCCCGTTTAACAAAATAAAGATATCGGACGGAAGATCCCCTGAGGAAAAGATATGTTCTCCGGACCGGCACCGTCGAACCTGCATAAGCCTGAGCAGGGTTTGTATCTGATCCGAATCGAGCGCCCCAAAGAGAGAAATAGAGGAAATCGTTTCTTCCGTAAATCCTGTATCTTCTTGACTCGAAACTTTTTGAGTAAGCATTGCCGTTACCCCCCAAACATGAATCCCCGAAGTTTCGTATATCCTGCTGTGCAAACCTCGGGCCAGTACAATATTAAAGCGCCTTGTGTGACATCCAGACATGGAAGAGGGCGCTTTAATGCGCTTTGACATCAATATAAAGATCCCAACCTGAACCGGGTATTAACAAAAGCGGGCGAATTAGGTAAAAAATTGCCGAATTATGTCACGTTATTGAAGTATTGAATGAAAGGATTGCAAAGTCTTGGACAATTCGCGCCCGACGGGCATAAAACCCGCTAATTAAAAATACGGTATTCAGTACCGGTTGACACAAGGAATATGTCGCCGTTCTCGACAAGCGAATGAAAAGAAAAATCAAGACGGTTCAAAATACCTCAGGACGATATATTCAGCTACCAGGGCAATGACAAGCGTGCACTGGTTTTCCGACAGCATTGATGTGAGGAAATGGATGCAGGAACAAGATTTCAGTTTGCGCGAAAATCAACAAAGCACCTCGTCCGTCGCGTTGATTATTATCGATTTAATTAACGATCTGGAGTTTGAGGGAGCCGAGACTATTTTCGATGCGGCAGTGGCGGCGGCGAAAAACATCGCCCTGCTCAAACAGCGCACCTATCGGGAAAAAATTCCCGTTATTTATGCCAATGACAATTTCGGCCGGTGGCGATCGAATTTTGAAGAAGTCGTCCAACATTGCCTGCGGTCGGATGCGCGAGGCCGTTCCCTGGCGGAAATACTCAGGCCGACAGCGGAAGATTATTTCGTGTTGAAACCAAAGCACTCCGCCTTTTACGGAACGCCGCTCGAACAACTGCTTTCGCACCTGGGTTGCCGGCAGCTTGTTTTATGCGGCATTTCCGGCAATATGTGTGTGCAGTTCACCGCGTGCGACGCCTATATGCGGGGTTTCCAGTTGTATGTACCGCAAGATTGCGTGGCCTCCAAAACGGTGGACGAAAACCGGCATTCGCTTGAATACATGCGGGAGGTTCTGGGCGCGGATACCACCCGCTCCGGCGATCTGAACCTGTCGACGCTGCGCAATAATTTTCAATAACCGGTATCGGGTTAATGGCCAGTGTTCCTGTCAATGCATCCTTCGCCGCGCTTGTTGTGCTGGCGGAGTTCGGGTATGAATACAAAATGCTGCTGTTAAAGCGTGCGACGGAAAAATACTGGTGCCACGTGGCCGGCCATATAGAAAATGGCGAGACGGCTTGGCAAACGGTTGTTCGCGAGCTAAAGGAAGAGACTTCAATTGAGGCCGAAGTAATTTATTCCGCCAGCTATATCGACCGGTTTTACGATGATGTGCTCAACCGGATTAATCTGGTGCCGGTATTTGTTACTTATGTGGATCGCAGTGTCGCCATCCGGTTGGATCACGAGCACACGGATTACAAGTGGTGTGACCTGGAGGAGGCAAAAGCGCTGGTTGATTTTCCCAACATGAAAACGCTGTATGAATTTATCTGGCAGTATTTCGTCCTCAATCGCCCCGCGTTCGCACCCATTAAACCGTAGGTTGAATTTTAACGCATTGATGAATGACAAACGCAGGACAGCGCCAGACATCAAATGATTACAAAAAAGGGGCGCCGCCGGGCGCCCCCGCCATTTAGTGGTCGAATGTCATCGGCACGGTTTGCTCGAAGAAAGTCGAGTTCAGAATGAGCGGACCGGAGCAGGAATTTGCCGCCAGTTCTTCATTAATCTGGCCGCGTCGTTGCAAATCGTCAAATTCGCGGTCGATACCGCCGAAAGCCACGCCACCCAATAGCGGGTCGGACACGGTAACCCCCGTCATAAAGCCGGAAAAACCGCGTGTGATCGGGTTGACATGCGTGAAGGTGGTGTCGGTTTCACGCGCGTGACAGTCGTCGCAGGTGTTGATGGAAAACTTGTGCCGCACCTCACTTTGGATATGCACCGGTGTTGTGATAAAGGGCGACACACCGGACGCGCTGCTGGTGTGACAGCCCGGGAACGCCGCCGGGAGGTTTGCCTGGCTGGTCGGTGCCGACCAGAACGAGGTGTTCAGGTAATCCAGGCTGGCGGCCAGGAACGGGGAACCCAGGTACTGCTCCGGCACGGTGTGGGATTCACACAGAATCGCATGGGCGTTATCTTCCATAAATTGCGCGGTAACCGGGCTACCGGTCCGGAAGCTGATATCCGGAGTCTGTTTGGTGGTGGTTGGTACCAGCAGGCCGCTACCGGAGTCCACAATAAATTCCCGCAAGTTCCAGTCGAGAGCCAACGAGCCGATGCCATCGAAAGCAAAATCATTCGTGCGCAATTGATTCAGCTGGGAAGCAGCATTCGGCGCCTGGGTCACATCATCGGTAATCGCCTTGAGCGCATTCATATAAGCCAGCGACCCCACCGCCAGGGTGTCCAGGTCGAGCCACTGTTGCGCGCGGGATTTAATGGTGGAGCAGGTGTTGGCGGTATCACCGTATTCGAAAATCGCCGCCATCTGATCGATACTCACGGCGGGCGTGCAGGTATTCGGGTTCAGCAAACCGAAAACAAACCGGATTTCGCCTTCGCTGGCACTCGCGTAGCTGATCTTGGCAAGATCGATACGGTTCATAATGGCGAGCAGGCGAAATGGCAGGTTGTTGATATCCAGTGTGGCTGCATTCACGCCATCCCAGCCGGGGAAGTAGTCCACAATATTGGGGCGAGCGGGTATGTTAAAGCCGTTCACGCTGCCGTTTACCATCCAGTTGCGCAACCACTCGTGAATAAATTCCTGGTCCGTCAGGCCTGTTCCCTGGTTCAAATTCGACATTAAGGTTTTAAATGACCAGGGATTATTTGGGTTAACGTTGTTGCCGGTGCCGTCGGTATCGCACGGATCAAAAGTAAAGCCAGGATGGGAGACCACCGAGGTGTTATTTACCGCGAGTACTTTATTTTCGTTAGCGGTAAACGGCAGCGCTTTTAAAACCGCCATCAGTACCGGTACCGGAAAGGCCCGGATTTTTCCGCCGAGCATAATTGGCTCCTTCGGCGAGGGTAGTTGTTCCATGGCGGCATCCAGGTCAAAACGTTCCGTTGCCACCACGGTGCGACCGGAAAAAGCTTTTACGATAGGTTTCTCAAGTTTCTCCACACGCCGGATGAAAAGTTCCTCATCCTTGCGCAATGCTTCGAAATCGATACGTGTCAACGCGGAAAAAATACCATCGCGCGGTTCAAGATCCGGACCTTCTCCCAAGTCATTAAACTCGGTTTCTATATCATCCATTCGAGTGACAAAACGGCCTTCTTCCAAAATTGCAGAATCCTGCTCCCGGTCGAATTGAATCAGGGTCGCCGCATTGAATTCCCTGCCCGGTTCTTCCAGCTTGAAAATTTCCATCTTCGTGATAGTTGGGGGAAATTCACCATTGGGATCGTCCGTTTCGGGAACGGCGCGTTGAGTGGCGTTGATATCAACAGTTGCCTTTGATGTTTTTGCCAGTGTGAGCGTCTGGGTATTGCCAATACCGCTGCAGAATAGGCTCACAAACAAGATTGCTTTAACTATTTTTCGTGGTTGGTATGTCATCGCGTTTATAATCATTATGAAACTCCTGTCAACTATTTTTAGTTTTAGTGACGTATCTCATCAGGTATGGAGATAACCTTATAAAACTAACGAAAAAGTCAAATTGCCGATGTGAAGTAGTAGCGAAACTGAGCGGGAAAATTTCACATGGCCGACGTGGTGACAGGGAGGAGTGTTTATGTTAGGCGCGCCGGGAATTTTTCGGCCATATTTTCTTGTTGTCATTTTAATTTTTTTTAAAAATGTTTTACGCGAAAACTAATAAACTCCTTTTGTACAACGTATAATTAACGGATCGGTTTTAACCCACGGCTGTGACTATTTGTTATAAGGAAAAAATTGAAAATAGGGCCCCGCTTCTTTGAGTACCCGGGCAAACGAGGGGCGGTTGATCAAACGGTTCAGGTAATTCTTCAAGTGAATATGGCTGCCATTGAGCGGTTCGACCTTGTCGGCATAGAACAGCGCGGGCGCCGCGGCACAGTCCGCCAGGGTAAATGTATCTCCGGTGGTCCAGGTTTTATTTTTAAGCTGGTTTTCCAGAACAGTATAGGCGGTGGCGATAGTGGAGTGGGAATCCTTAACGCCCCATGGATCTTTTGCGTTTTCCGGCCGCAAAACATCGCCGACTATTTTTTGCATTGGCGCCTGCAGGTAGCTGTCGTAAAAATCGTTCCAGCGGCGAGCTTCCAGTGCAAGCTCGGGATCGTCCGGAATCAACGGTGTTTTTCCGCGATGATGGAGGGTGAGGTACTCCAGAATCGCCGTCGATTGCGGAATTATCTTGTCCCTGCTTTCGTCTTTTAAAACCGGGAACTGCCCCATCGGCCAGATTTTTAAAAACTCGTTGCGGGAGATTTCGTTCATTAAATCCACCAGCACCGGCGTGAAAGGAATATCGTACTCGTAAAGCGCGATAAGCGGCTTCCAGCAAAATGAAGCCAGGGGGTGGTAGTAAAGCGTCAGGGGCATAAATAAATCCCTACATCTTTTTGAACATTTCAACCATTTGGTCCAGCGCGGAGCCCCAGCCGTCGTGAAAACCCTGCTCCTCGTGTTGTTTGCGCCCTTCTTCATCGCTGTGTAAGGCGATAACGGTGTACCGGGTGCCTTTCTCGTGTGGTTCCAGCAGAATGTGTGCGGTAAAGAAATGGTTGAAGCAGTCGTTGGGTTTTTCGGCGGGGCGAAAATGTTGTTCCAGCGCATCGGTCCACACCAGTTTTTTGTTTTCGACTATCTCCAGGTAACAACCATTGTTGGGGAAGGTCTCCCCCTCCGGTGAAAGCATGACGGTGCGAAAAATACCACCGGGACGCAGATCGATTTCGCACTCGATGGTTTTCCATGGCGCGGGCGTAAACCACTGTTTCAACATTTCGGGCGTGGTCCAGGCCTTCCATACCAGTTCTCTCGGTACATCGATGACGCGATCCATCACCAGGTCCAGTTTTGAATTATGGGGGAAGTCAGTCTGAGCCATCTTTTTTCTCCTTCAATGTAAGCAGGTAATTGTCGAGCCGGTCGAGGCGACGTTGCCAAAGCTGTCGCCGCTTCTCCAGCCAGTCCTGAGCTTCCGCCAGAGGCTCGGGCTTGAGTTCAAAAGTACGCACCCGGCCGGTTTTGCGGGAAGCCACAAGGCCGCATTCCTGCAGCACTTTCAAGTGTTGCAGGAATGAGGGCAATGCCATTTCGAAAGGCCGGGCCAGTTCACTTACTGCCGCCGGACCATCGCTCAACCGCGCCAGCACGGCCATGCGCGTCGGGTCGGAGAGGGCGTAAAAAACGCGTTCCAATGGTGGGTTTTGCTTAGGCATATACCTAACTATACGGGAAATAAAAGTTAGGTCAATACCTAACTTTAAGGTTTGGTGGATTTTATAGGGAAAAGGTCAATGGCCCCCGTATCGATGATGTTCTCCCACGTCGGGTTTTTGGTTTCTTATATTCGCCAGCGCTATTTTGAAAAGTTGCCTGACGCGGCCGGTTGTGGCGTCCCAGACTTCGGCCTGGTGGGCGGTCACCTCAATAAAACCGATATTGGAATCGTCTTTCCCATTCGGGAACCAGGCGCCCACCATGGAATTCCAGAACTGTTCAACCAACGCTTTGTCCCGGATTGTGCGCGCGGTACCTGACAGCGAGACGTAACGTTGCTTGTGGGTATCTTCATAGCTCAGGCCAACTTCGTGCATATTGGCAATTTCATCGGATTTGGCGGCCGACAGGTCCGTAAAGAACCACAGCTTGCCGGAAAAATTCTTTTGTACCATATGCATTGGGCGGGATCGAATAATACCGCCATCGATGGTTGTCATCATCGTTACCGGTATATCTTTGATAAAATCCCACAGTTCATTTGTTTGATCTTCGTTCAGCACGGGTACCTCCAGTGACTTGATCCGGTGTGATGGTGATAACGAGAAAGACGCAAGATTCACACCACGCTCCGGACCGGAAACTAACCCGCCAGCAATGTGGCCGGGCTGACCACCCACTCGGGCTCCTCGAATTCACCAATCGGTCGAATCTCCACGAAAGGCGCGGCGCTTTTGATTATTTCCTTCACCGCCGGATCGTGCTCGGCCTCCATGGCGTCACGGTCGGCTTTGCTCTTCCAGTGCGCGATGGCAATCAGGGCATTCGGGTCGTCGATCTTCCGGTGTAATTCGGTTCCCAAGGCGCCGGGAGCACGCTGAATCAGCTCGCTGGCCCGGACCCACGCATCCGCGTAATCCTCGGCGGTGTGGCCCTCCTTAATGCGAATCTCAAAGATGTATTTCACCGAATGTCTCCTTAGGGCCTGTTGACACGAATTCGGTTGTCGCTGTTGTGCCTAAAAAGCCGCCAGTCTAGTGTGGTGTAACGAATAGTATGCACCGCCCAGCGGCGTTATCAGTCGCTTATGTAGAATGACTACACTACGCTCCTTCTGTCCGGGAGGCGTACCGCTTGCCGGAAAAAAATGGCCTCCAGCAGCGATAAGCGAATTCGTGTTAACAGGCCCTGATTTCCTGCTCATCGTATCAGACATAAACCACCGGCAACCGGTTCGCTGGCGGTCGCGCGAAAAAGTCGACTCGTTGGCACAGCCGTGGAAAAAATCTTCCATAAGGCAGTGCGGCTGGCATATCGCTTCGCCGCCGGCTTAAACATCAATATGGAAAATGCGATAAACTGCCGGTCGATTTATTCCCATTACTCGCTTTCGCAATGAATTTCCCCGATCTACCCATTCGCCCCCTGTTGCCGGATATCGTCCGCCAGCTCGGCGAACGCGATGAATTGGTGCTGGAAGCCGCGCCCGGCGCCGGCAAAACGACATTAGTGCCGCTTGCGTTGATGGCGGCACTTTGGCGCAAAGGGGGAAAAATCATCGTGCTTGAACCGCGTCGCGTGGCGGCCCGCGCGGCGGCGGAGCGCATGGCGGAATTGCTCGGGGAGGTCGTGGGCGAGCGGGTGGGCTACCGCATCCGCCTGGAAAAGAAAGTCAGCAGAAATACCGTCATCGAAGTGGTTACCGAAGGCATCCTCACCCGCTGGCTGCAGGATGATCCGGAGTTGGCCAACGTAGCTGCCGTGGTGTTCGACGAATTTCACGAGCGCAGTATTCATTCGGACTTGGGATTGGCACTGTGCCTGAAAGCACGCGAAATTTTTCGTACAGGGAAAACACCGTTGAAGCTGTTGGTGATGTCCGCCACGCTGGACGGCGCGGCCATCGGCGCGTTGTTGAATAACGCTCCCATTCTGCGCAGCGAAGGCCGCGCCCATGAAGTGAAAATTCACTACGGCGCATCGTACAAATGGGGAGAGCCTGTTGTCGACAAAGTCGCCGATGCCGTATGTATTGCCCTGCGGGAACAGCAGGGAGATATTCTGGCGTTCTTGCCGGGGCTGGCGGAAATCCAGCGCTGCCTCGCCAATCTCAAAACGCGAGTCGACCAAGATGCAGTGTTGCTGCCGTTGCATGGCAGCCTCACGATGGTGGAGCAACAAAAGGCATTGCGACCGCTGGGAAAGAACGCGCGTAAAGTTATTTTGGCTACCGACATTGCCGAAACGAGTCTGACCATCGACGGCGTAACCACCGTGGTGGATTCCGGCCTGGTGCGCAAGCCGGAATTTGATCCGCGCACCGGTATGACGAGATTGAACACGCAGAGAATTTCCCGCGCATCCAGTGTGCAGCGCGCCGGTCGTGCCGGTCGTCTCGGCCCCGGTCATTGTTATCGCTTGTGGAGTGAGGACCAGCAGGCGCAACTGGCTTCCTACCTGTCGCCGGAAATTCTCCTGGCTGATCTTGCACCGCTGGTATTGCAACTGTTGCAGTGGGGGATTGCCGACCCGGAGGAATTGCAATGGCTGGATACACCGCCCGCGGCGGCTGTTAACCAGGCGCTGGATCTGCTTGAAAGTCTGGGTGCAATCGGGCAAGGCCGGCGCCACACGTTGACCGCCCATGGGCAACGCATGGCGACCTTGCCCACACATCCGCGTTTGGCGCATATGCTTTTGCGCAGTATCGATATCAGCACGAGTGAATTGGCCGCGCATATTGCTGCGGCGCTGGCGGAAAAAAATCCGCTACCCATGGCTGGCGCGGATTTTATGCTGGTGCTGGAAACTCTGCTGGGGCAACGGCGCTGTGAAAAGAATTATTTTGGCTGGCTGCAACGCACGCAACAAATGGCGAAAAATTTTCTCGCGCAAATTGCGCCGTCCCCGGTGGGTGAATCGCTGCCGTCACTGGAGCAGGAAAAAGCCGCCGCGTTTCTTTTGGCCTGCGCTTATCCGGATCGCATTGCGCGGCAGAGGCCAAGCCAGCGTGAGTTGTATCAACTCAGCAATGGCCGCTCGGCCATATTGCCCACCGGCGATATTCTGGCAAACAATGAATGGCTGGTGGTGAGCGAAACCGGCGGCTCCAGCAGCCACAGCGCCGACCGCATTTTTTCCGCCCTGCCGCTCGCGCCGGAACTTTTCGACCATCACTTGGCGGACCTGGTCCGCGACGAAATTGTTATTGACTGGAAAGATGATCGCCTGGTGACTGAAACCTGGCGATGTATGGGTGAGATCGTGCTGGAGCGCAAACCCGCGACAACAGTTTCGCGCGAACAAAAAAATCTCGCCATTGTAAACTGGCTGCGGCGCGAGGGATTGCAAACACTGCCGTGGACGGAATATTTGCAACAGTGGCGTGCGCGCATTGTGCTGTTGCGCAAACAGTTTCCCGATCACCAACCGGCGTGGCCGGACTTATCCGACACTGCGTTAATGGCAACGCTGGAAACCTGGCTGTTACCTTTTCTCGACCAGGTTAACAATCGCGGTGACCTGAACAAGCTCGACCTCGCGACGATACTGTCGGCCCTCCTGTCCTGGCCGTTGCCGCGGCAACTGGACGAGCTCGCGCCGCAAAAAATTAGTGTTCCTTCAGGGTCGATGTGCGCGATTGATTACACACAATCGCCGCCGGTGCTGGAAGTAAAATTGCAGGAAATGTTCGGTGCGAAAGCCACGCCCGCCGTTGCGAAAGGAAAAGTAAAACTGCTTGTGCATTTGCTTTCGCCGGCGCGGCGGCCGTTGCAGATTACGCAGGATCTGGAAGGATTCTGGAACGGCAGTTACGCTGACGTAAAAAAGGAAATGAAGGGCCGCTACCCGAAACACCCCTGGCCCGATAATCCCTGGGAGATGCCCGCCACGCGTTTGACCAACCGGCGCCTGCGGGATAAAGAATAGTTTGTGGGGCGGGTAAGTGAAACGCCACCCGCCGTCTTGTACGGTGATTGGTGGGCGGCGCCCGAAGTGTCGGGCCATCGCTTACCCGACCTACGCCGTGGTTACATTTTTTCCAGCACACAGTGCAGCTTTTTCATGGCGATCCGTTCTTCGGAGGGATAGGCAAATGCATTGTTAATGTAACGCACGCCGTCAACTTCGATATCGCGGTTGACGTGGCTGTGTCCATAGATATGTATCGTCGACCCCAGTAAACGAATCTGCCGGTCCAGCGATTCACTGCCCAGGACGGGATAAACAATCCGGTATTTGGCCGGAATATAGTGCGGCATCAAATCAATGCGCGGCAGAAAATGTGAAAACGAAATTACCGGTCGTTCGCCGGGCGTTAAACGCGCTTCGTTGCGATGCATAAAAAACGCGGCGACCTCGGCCGGACCATTAAATTCCGTGGGCCAGCGGCAGTGGGTAAAATCCATCCAGGACTTCATCAAATCCCGGCTCGGTTTGCCGAAGGAAAAATCGTACCAGGAAAACAAAGGCACAATGTCCACTGAACCGATTGTCCTCCGTTCGGTAAAAATATTGTAGGAATCGGCCAGTGAAAGAAGCCGGTAGAATTTGTCCAGGGAATTGCCGGCAGGGGATCGCGTTACCCACAGCTCGTGGTTGCCCGGAACATAAAAGACATGTCTGAACCGGGTGACCAGTTGCTCGAAACAATGTTCGACGAGTTTTTCAGAGTCGGAAATATCCCCCGCCAGGATAAGTGTGTCGTCCGCAAAATCCACGCGGGAGAGTGCATCGACCCAATCTTTGTTTGCGTCGTAGTCAGTATGTAAATCGGAGACGGCAAAAAGTCGCATTATTTCGGCAAAATCCTGTTATTAATATTGCTCGACATGTTAATGGTAATTGAAAATAAAACACGCTGCCGTGCTTGCCGTCGCTTTGTGCGCCGACACTGCCACCGTGCGCTTCGACAATTCCTTTGACAATCGACAGTCCCAGCCCACGGCTGCCCGCGTGTTCCTGCTGGGTGTGCCAATAGCGATCAAAAATATGCGGCAGCGCTTCCGGCGGAACACCCGTACCCGTATCGCACACAGCAAAGACAATAGAATTTTCCTTTTGTGTGGCCTGTATCGTTACATTTCCTTTTTCAGGTGTGAATTTAATGGCATTTTCCCAGCCGCCGTCGGGCAGGGGGCCGATGATGTGCCATATCTCGCACCATACTTCGGCTCCGCGCCCTCCCATGGAATGAGGGTGTTTATCGCCGAGTATCGGACGATAGCCGTCGTTGTAAATCTGGACCAGTTCTTTCCCCCAAAGCAGAAGCATGGGGAATTTATTCTGCATTACCACACCTACGGTGGTGCGCAGTCTGCTCGACCAGGTTTCAACCGGACCGAGCGGGGTCCGCGCCCAATCCACCGAGCGCGCCAGTGCGCCTATCTCACCGCCGCCGGCGAAAGGGTCTTCTGATTGTTTTGGACTCATGCATCAGTTTCCAAATACGTGGCACCAGGTCGGCGCCATACGACAGGAACGAAGGTGATCAATCGAGGGAAAATTTTTGCATCGATCCGGTTCTACTGCGGTGAATGGGTCAGGCAGCGCATCCCTGTGCAATCCCGGCTGTCCGCGGTCCATGTTGGCCAAAAAACGCATTCTATAATAATCGATATCCTTTCCCAACGCGCTTTGCACGATGTGAGCCTTCAGACAGCTCCTGTCCCTGGCGAGCGGGAGTGTTGGCATTGACCGTGCATTGTCCCTGGATGCGTTTGTTCCTGGAATAGTTGCGTGATAGTTGCAAAGCGAGGTAAGAGTTATGCATTAACCAGCCAAACTTTTCAAAGTTATTTTTCAAAAACAGAATTTGCGCAGAAAAAATGGTGGATGCACCAAAAATACTTGCGGATGCCGACGGAGGTGGAAAAAGTATTGTTCGCCATATAACCGGCGAACAGGCTGACGGTATTCGGGTGCTGTAATCGCCGGTGGGAGCGATTGGCAAAGCGGGAAAAAGGATGGTTGGAAAGAAAAATTAGTATTGATTTTAATCTTGCTGTCACAGCAGATTTTTACCAGCCCAAAAGTGAGCGTTTTTTAACATAAGGTAAAAATTACTATATTATCTCGCGCTTTTTATCGATTTTTATCTGTAAAAAAGTTCATAAAATCGTCTTTTGGCGCCTGTTTAATTTTCTTTTGCTGGTAAATTCCTGTTTAATCGGGTCCGTCCTTAATTCAGGTAAAAAAATAAAAAGTACATGATTACCGGTAAACCCCACTAAAGAAAAACAAATACCGGAAGCAGTACTGATTAAAAAAAGAATGAATAGGGATCATGTTTGCGAAGCAACCCGATCCACTCAGGTGAATCGATAACAACAATATGTAACGCGCCCGCTCCGTTTTAAAACGGAGTCAGGGCTTTTTGTGCCCTTCATTCGTGCAGGGCTGCCTCGTCGTGCGCGTCATTTATAGGAAGTTATGGTATGAAGAATCTTTGTCGCGGGCTAGTCGCGGCCTGCTTGTTTATAGCGATTCCCGCCACGGCGGCGACAGCGGTGGAGAACAGGGTATCCGATGCACAAATAGAAACACTTTTTCCGCCTCACCGTGCCACTACCACTTCGGGCAAGGAAGTGGACCACAGTAAATATGACAGTGCGAAAGTTTGTGCCGGTTGCCATCAGGACATTTATCAGGAATGGCGTTCCTCAATGATGGCAAACGCGTGGGACGATCCAATTTACCGGGCGCTTTTGCGCAAAGCCAGTATGGCAACCGATGGAAAGGTCGATAACTTTTGCACCGGTTGCCATACTCCATTGGGGTTGCTCAGTGGGCGCATTGATTCAGCCACCAACCGCCAACTCCCCGGCGATGGCCACGACGATAATCTGCCCGGTGTCGACTGTGAAGCCTGCCACAACATTACCGGAATAAATCACCTGGAGAATGGCGGTTATGTTCTGGATGCACAACTGTCGGATAAACCTGTTAAGCGCGGCCCGCGCTCCGATGCGGTTTCACCTTATCACGCCACCGAATATTCCGAACTGCACACGCGCTCGGAGTTTTGCGGCAGCTGCCATAACGTAACGCATCCGTTTAACCAGGTTCCCATTGAACGAACTTATGACGAGTGGTATGAAAGTAATTATCGCGTGCAGGGCATCGAGTGCCAGGACTGCCATATGAAACCCGTGCCCGGTAAGGCGGCAATTATGGGGCCGGACCGCGAGGACAGGGCGAGCCACCATTTTGCTTCCGCCAACACCACCATCATGGAATATTTTGGCGATACCCAAAACGCGGAACGGGCCAGGGGAATGCTCGCGCAGGCCGCTGAAGTTTCACTGGTAAAAATAACGGAATCGCCGATGTTAGGCTCCGATATGCATGTGACGGTAAAAGTGGAAAATACCGGCGCCGGTCACAAACTTCCTACTGGATTTCCGGAAGGGCGCGAAGTGTGGTTGGACTTCAGTGTCACCGATGCAAGCGGTCGCGAAGTTTATCGCTCCGGCAGAATCAAGAACGGCAAGACCGAACCGGGCACGCACAATTTCAAAGTGCACATGGGAGATATGGCCGGCAATATCATTGACGTGGAAGTGTGGAGGGTCGAGCGTGTAATTTCCGACAACCGTTTGCTGCCGAATGGCTTTGCGGAAGTGGAATACGATTTTGCTGTTCCGGAATGGGCGACGACACCGCTCAATATTGATGTCAGGTTGAAGTACTGGCCATTCTCGCAGGCGATGGCGGATTATTTGTTGGGAGAAAATGTGCTCGAGGTCAACATTGAAGAAATCGCCTCTGTTGAAATAGATGTGGCAGTTGCAAAAAACGCGAAAAAACGGAATGACTCGGTCGCGATGCAATAGTTGTAGTTTTTCTCACATGCCAATATTTTCTGTTCTATTCGAACAAGCCGCGAAGGCGGGTTTTGCTGTGCCGCCTCTTGTTGGTCGATAGCATCTACAACCGCAGGTGCGAGTCAGCGCAATAAAAGGTTCCCCGATAATGACGATTTACCCGCCGTTTTATTTTTCCCCTGCCGGAAGGGTTAAGGCCTGCGAAGGACCAAACCTTGCAGTAATTTGATTCCAGGAACTTGTATGTATTCCATTTTGTTGTGAGGAGGAAAAGACAATGCAAGTACGTGACATCATGACAGAAAACCCGGCTTGTTGTTCAGCCGACTCTTCCATTCAGGAAGCGGCGCAAATGATGGTCGATTGCGATTGCGGTGAAATTCCGGTGGTCGACGACCAGGATCGTCCGGTGGGTGTTATTACCGACCGCGATATCTGCTGCCGCGCTGTGGCCGAAGGGCTGGATTGTGAAACCAGCGTTGGCGATATCATGTCCTCTCCGGCGGTTTGCGTTTCACCGCAGGATAGCGTCGAGGACTGCTGCCAGCTTATGGACGAAAACCAGATACGCCGTGTGCCGGTGGTGGATGAGGCTGGTGTTTGCTGCGGTATTGTTTCCCAGGCTGATATTGCCCAGGTGGTAGAGGATTCCGACTCCGGACGTTTTCTGCGCGATGTTTCGCGGCAGACAGCGTCGGCATCGCATGCGCACTGACGGTTAAAGGAGTACTTTCGTGGCAAAATCACCAGGACATCAAAAGTGGCCCGATCATAAGGTTGAGGAAAAGGCGTTGCATGAAAGGCTGCAGGTGAGGGTCGGCGATGAAATCATCGGCGATTCCTCCGAAGCGGTGGAGGTGGATGAGGATAAACATCCCGCCCGTTTTTATATTCCGCGTTCGGGCATAAAAATGGAGCGGCTGCAAAGATCGGATACGACCACCAGTTGCCCGTTTAAGGGAAGGGCCAGGTACTACCACCTGAAAGTGGATGGAAAAACCATAGAGAATGCCGCCTGGAGCTATGAAGATCCGTACGAGGAGCATCTCGCGTTAAAAGACCTGATCGCCTTCCACGATGAAAAGCCGGATATTGAAATCCGGCATTCCGGCTGACGTCATTCCGATGCGCCCAACGCAGATCCAGTTTGTTTGGGCGCTTTTTGGTTAATTCTGGGTCTGGATTTCCTGTGCGGGTGCAGGATTTTCTTCCGCCCGTTTTTTGCGATGGGTCAGTTTAAAAATCACCGTGAAAAACAGCGGCACAAAGAAAATCGCCAACAATGTTCCCGTCACCACGCCGCCCAATACGCCGGTACCGACAGCGTTCTGGCTGCCGGAGCCGGCCCCGGTGGCGATTGCCAGTGGTATCACACCGAGCCCGAACGCCAGCGATGTCATGATGATCGGCCGCAGTCGAATACGCACTGCCTCAAGGGTGGCATTGAGCAGGGACATACCGCTTTCGTAAAGGCTCTTGGCAAATTCGACGATAAGAATCGCGTTTTTGGACGAGAGGCCCACGGTGGTGACCAGCGCAACCTGGAAATAAATATCGTTGGCGAAACCGCGCAGCATGGCAAAGGCCACGGCGCCGATCACACCCAGCGGCACCACCAGCATTACCGCAAACGGCACTGACCAGCTTTCATAAAGCGCCGCCAGACACAGGAAAACCACCAGAATCGAAAGCGAGTAGAGCAGGGGGCCCTGGTCGCCGGTTTCCTGTTCCTGCCGGGACATGCCGGTCCAAGCGAAATCGAATCCCGGCGGCAGTTGTGTCACAAGCTCTTCCATGGCTTCCATCGCCACGCCCGAACTCAGCCCCGGCGCCGCCTGCCCCTGGATATTGACCGAGGGAACGCCGTTATAGCGCTCCAGCCTTGGCGAACCATAAACCCAGCGACCGCTGGAGAACGCGGAGAAGGGAACCATCTCGCCCTGGCTGTTGCGAATATGCCAGTCGCCGACATCCGTCGGCAGCATGCGGTGTTCCGCTTCACCCTGGATATAAACCCGTTTTACCCGGCCACTGTCGATAAAGTCGTTGACGTAGGAGGAGGCCCACACGGTGGAAAACATGGCGTTGATATCGGCCAGCGAAACGCCGAGCGCGGCGGCTTTTTCCTGGTCCACATCAAGCTTGTACTGCGGTGTATCTTCCTGGCCGTTGGGACGCACGTTGACCAGGCGGCGGTCCTGCGCCGCCAGCCCCAGGAGCTGGTTGCGCGCTTCCATCAATTTCTCATGGCCGTTGCCGCCCAGGTCCTGCAGCTGCATATCAAAGCCGGAAGAGGTGCCCAACTGGGTGATGGCCGGCGGAACGAAGGCAAACACCATCGCTTCCTTGATGGCGGAAAAGGCGCCCATTGCGCGATTGGCCACTTCCTGTACGGTGTCCTCGCGCTCGTCCCAGTCCTTCAGCCGCACAAAGGCGATGCCGCTGTTCTGGCCGCGACCGCTGAAGCTGAAGCCGATGACGGAGAATACCGACTCCACGTTTTCCGCTTCGTTTTCAAGTAAATAATTTTCCACCCGGTTCATCACCTCGATGGAGCGCTCCTTGGTGGCGCCGGCTGGCAGCACCATTTGCGCGAACATCATGCCCTGGTCCTCGTCCGGCAGGAACGAGGTGGGCAGGCGGGTGAAGGAAAATGCCAGCACGCCCACGATCGCCACGTAGATTAAAAGGTAGCGCCCGCTTCGGCCCAGCATATGACCCACCACCGATTGATAGCGGCGGCTGGCCGAGTTGAATTTGCGGTTGAACCAGCCGAAAAAGCCTGTTTTTTCGTGGTGATCCCGGGACGCCGGTTTGAGCAGGTTGGCGCAGAGCGCCGGTGTCAGGATCAGGGCCACGAACACGGACAGTACCATCGCCGAGACAATGGTGACCGCGAACTGGCGATAGATGACGCCGGCCGAGCCGCCGAAAAAGGCCATCGGCACGAACACCGCCGACAGCACCAGGCCAATCCCCACCAGTGCGCCGGTGATCTGGCGCATGGATTTGCGGGTGGCCTCCTTGGGAGGCAGGCCTTCCTCCTCCATGACCCGCTCGACGTTTTCCACCACCACGATCGCATCATCCACCAGTAGTCCGATGGCGAGCACCATGGCAAACATGGTGAGGGTGTTGATGCTGAAGCCGAAGGCGGACAGCACGGCGAAGGTGCCCAGCAATACCACGGGCACGGCGATGGTGGGAATCAGCGTGGCGCGCAGGCTCTGCAAAAACAGCAGCATCACCAGGAACACCAGTACGATGGCTTCCACCAGGGTGTGCACCACCGATTCGATGGACAGTTTGACGAAGGGCGTGGTGTCGTAGGGGTAAACCACTTCCAGGCCCTGGGGGAAAAATTCCGACAGGGCGTCGATGCGCTCGCGCACCACCTCCGCGGTATCCAGGGCATTCGCGCCCGACGCCAGGCTGATGGCAATACCGGTGGCGGGCTGGCCATTGTATTCGGTTTCGAACTGATAGTTCTCGCCGCCCAGTTCGACGCGGGCGATATCGCCGAGGCGAATGCGCGAACCATCGGGATTGACCCGCAACAGGATATTGCGGAATTCCTCCGGCGTTTCCAGGCGCGTCTGCACAATAATGCTGGCGCTGATCTGCTGCCCGGCCACCGCCGGCGTGCCGCCCAATTCGCCGGCGGCAATCTGGGCGTTCTGCGCGCGAATGGCGTTGACGATATCGGTGGAATTCAGGTTGTAGGTCGCCATCCGGTCGGCGTCGAGCCAGATGCGCATGGCGTAACGGGACCCGAACAGCTGGACCTGGCCAACGCCGTTGACCCGGCTTAACTGGTCCTGCACGTTGGCGGCGACATAGTCGGCAATATCATACTTGTCCATGCTGCCGTCGGAAGACACGAAGCCGAGCACCATCAGGAAGCCCGCCGATGATTTGCTCACCCGGATGCCCTGCTGTTGCACCTCCTGGGGCAGCAGTGGCATGGCGGTTTGCAGCTTGTTCTGCACTTGCACCTGGGCGGTATCCGGGTCGGTGCCGGACTCGAAGGTAATGGTGATCTGGCCGGTGCCGCTGGACTCGCTGGTGGACGACATGTACTGGACATTGTCAATGCCCGTCAGGTTCTGCTCGATAATCTGGATAACGGAATCTTCCACCGTCTGCGCGGAAGCGCCGGGGTAGGTGGTGCGGATGCTCACCGCGGGAGGAGCCACCTCGGGATACTGTG
Organism: uncultured Cellvibrionaceae bacterium; assembly: GCA_964451365.1. Taxonomy (GTDB): domain Bacteria; phylum Pseudomonadota; class Gammaproteobacteria; order Pseudomonadales; family Cellvibrionaceae; genus CAYVIB01. The sequence continues at coordinate 50,770 of CAYVIB010000010.1, read as the reverse complement.
CCACCGGCAGGTTGGCGATGGAAATCGCCCCCGCCAGCATGACGACAATCGCCAGCACCCAGGCGAAAACCGGGCGGTCGATAAAAAACTGTGCCACGGGTTAACCTCCGGTCGCGTCGGGTGCGAAACTCAGTTGACTGGTGTTTTCCGCGGGCACCGTGGTGACTGTGACGCCCGGCCGCACTTTCTGGTGGCCGGCAACAATCACTTCATCGCCCGCTTCCAGGCCGGAAAGCACCAGCCACTGGTCGCCCACGGCGCGCCCGGTAACCAGTTCCTGCACTTCCACCACGTTCTCGTCATTGACCACCAGGGCGATGGCTCGACCGCGCCGGTCGTGGGTTACCGCGCGTTGGGGAATAAGAACAGCGTTCGGCCGGGTGCCCTCGACGATTTCCGCGCGCACGAACATGCCAGGCAACAACAGGTGATCCGGGTTCGGAAAAATTGCGCGGGAGACCACGGTGCCGGTGGATTCGTTGACGTCCACCTCGGAAAACTCCAGCGTGCCCCTATGCTCATAAACGCTGCCGTCGTCCAGGATCACGCGTACAGTGGGGCGGGCGTCGGTGATCAAGTCGCCCTGCATGGCCTGGCGCCGGAGGCTGAGCAGACGGTCCACCGGCTGGGACACATCCACATAGATGGGGTCCAATTGCTGAATGACCGCCAGCGGCTCCGCCTGGCCCGCGGTCACCAGCGCGCCTTCGGTGACCGAGGATTTGCCGATGCGGCCGCTGATGGGTGCCAGCACCTTGGTGTATTCGACGTTGATCTTCGCGGTTCTCACTGCCGCCTTTGCCGCCTGTAGAGCCGCTTCGGCCTGCAGGAAGCTCGCGTGAACATCGTCGTAATCCTGTTGGCTTACCGCCTTCCTTGCCAGCAGGCCCTGGTATCGCTCCTCGCGCGCCCGCGTTGAAGCGAGTTGGGCCTTTGCCTCCGCCAGTTGTGCCTGGGCGGTGGCATAAGCGGCTTTATAAGTGGCATCGTCAATTTGGTAGAGCTGTTCCCCGGCGCTGATTTCAGTACCTTCCTGGAACAGGCGCTTGACGATAATGCCGTTGACCTGGGGGCGGATCTCCGCCTTGCGCAGGGCGGTGGCACGGCCTGGCAAATCGGTAGTGAGCGTGACATCGCTTTTGCTCAAGGTTACCACTGCTACTTCTGCCGGTGGTGGCTGCGTATTGTTTTGTTGCTCGGGGCCGCATGCGGACAGCATAGCCGCCGCGACCACCATCAAGACCAAGCTGAATCGGGTGCCGGAATTCATTGCTACTCCAAGATCACTTTCAAAGACAAGCTGCCCGCGTTCGAACCGCTGCCGGAGTCGAAGGTGGGCATTAACATTCAGGTATGTATGTAAAATAGATTAGACACGAGCCGCCTCTCATTTTCAAGTTAATTAATGTTAAGTGAGTGTAAAAGTGGTTGGTATGAGACTTTTAAATCCATTAAGCTATAAACATTCACAAGCGTATGTATCTTATCCCGGTTTAAAAGACAATCATGGCTCGCAAAACAAAAGAGGACGCACTGGAAACCCGCAACCAGCTGCTGGATGCCGCCGAAAAGGTATTCCTGGAAAAAGGTTTTTCCCACACCAGCCTCAATGATGTGGCCAGCGCCGCCGGCCTGACCCGGGGCGCCGTGTACTGGCACTTCAAGAACAAGGCGGACCTGTTCGAAGCCATGGTGGAGCGCGTGCGCCTGCCGGTGGAAAACCTTGGCGACTGTGGCAGTACGGAGGAGCATCCCGATCCGCTGGGGCGCCTGCGCGATTTTGCGACGCTGATGCTGAAGGAAACCGTCGTCAATCAAAGGCGTCGGCGGGTTTTTACTATCCTGTTTCACCGATTCGAATACAACAATGAGGCGAAGGAGGTCGAGTCGCGCCAACAGGCAGCGGTAATTGACTGCCTTCACCGCGTTGAGCAAAGTCTGCAAAGCGCTGTAAAAAAGGGACAGGTACCCGACAACCTGGATATTCGCAAAAGTGTCATCGCCTTTCAGGCTTTCTTCACCGGCCTGCTTTCCAACTGGCTGTTTATGCCGCGCAATTTCGACCTTGAGGAATATGCGGTACCCATGGTGGACAGCTTTTTCTCCATGCTGCAAAACAGTGAAAGTCTGCGCGAGGCCGACGTAAAATTGACCAATAAATAGTACGCCGAGGCCCAGCTTGGTATTCCACCAGCCGCGTCTCATCCTCCGCCTCTCGCTTACACAGTGGTTGCAAAAGCGCCGGTTGCAAAAGCGCCATTATCTCCCCGCGCAAAACAGTCACTTACCCACTTGCTTCCCGGATGGCGTCACCGAGGGCGATTACGCCTTCCTCGATTATCCGCGCGGTAATGCCGCCGTGGCCGCGCATGGCATTGTAACCACCGGTGCCGAGGTTCTCTTCCATGCGCGAGCAGGGGTGGCATTCACCCGTGTATTCAAGCAATGCGCCGCCGATGCGAAACGTCTTGTCTTTCAGGGCCAGCAGGTTGATTCCTTCCGTTACAAGGTTGCGCCGCAATAATGCCGGATCAATTTTTTTCCCGCCCAGGTAACTGGCGACAGCCGCAATATGTTCGGCCTGGATTAACGTTACCTGGCGTTTTCCATTTGTCCTTGAGGCAAACCGGTCGCCTTCGAGGCCCTGGCCGACGACAGCGTTGACGGAATGAGCTATTTGTATTGGCTCGCGGCGCGCCGGACGCAGGCCAATCCAGGTGACTGTGCCGGGACGGATCGGAGCGTTGACCAAAGTTGCCAGAATGGAGTCAGGATTCATCACACTGCCTAATTTTTTAATATGCAGAAAAAACTACCGATGATAACACCACGCTTCCCGTGTCCATTTTTTATCGTCTACCGGCGGTGTAATGCTACTGTCCACCTCGAAGTTTTTTAGCGCTGCATTGCTGAATTTACCTTATCAATCAAAACCGATCTGCTGGTACGCGAGCACTCTTGCGGTAGTACGACAATAAATTTTTGGCATCAAAATAAACATATCGAAAAAATTGGGTGTTGCGATGCGCGACAAACTTTTATGCTGTCGATTCCCCCGCACCATTGGAAGCGATGGCAACGCGCTACTGCCAGGAGTGCCACAGGCATTCAAGACTAATATTCATTGATCGCTTGGCTACATCGGCTGCAATGCCCTCCGTGCTGCTGGTGTGCGAGAGCCAACGATAGTTGAGGCCGCCGCAAATGGAACTGGACCGATATTCGGCATAGGCGATTAAAGTGGATTCTGGAATGGTGGCAGGAACTTCGTATTCCAGGCTGGCCGCGTAACCGCTTTGGTGTTCAAGCGCCCTGAAGCCAAAGGCTTGCCGAATTGTCAGGGCTTTTCCGGCATCAAGGTTGCGGGTCTTCGTGTCTGGTGGTTCTGGTGCCTGTCCAATTTGCAAAATAGCAACAAGCAGGAACGGAGTGCAGGCAACTTTAAATGATTTTATTAATGATTTCATAAACCCATCGGTGAGCGATTTTAGTGTTACAAGAGCCTGTCTTTCCGACAGGCTAAAACAGTACGCTGTACCGCCAGCGAGATCAAGTCGCCTGAATCAACGCCGGTGCCTCCTTGCGAAACGGGGGTGCGGGTTGTATACCTGGGTGTTGAGACATTCAGGCTGACCCAATCCGGTTGTGCTACATTAAAATTTTAAAAGTCTTGGACCCGTTCCATGTTTATAAGAATAACTCGAGAAGGACGCGCGCGTTACTCCATCCGCTTTACGGTTGTATGTGTTTTTGTTCTCGCCACTGGCCTGACTTCGGCGTTGGGAATATTCCTGCACTGGCATTTCAGCCGCGCAATGGCGGTGGAGGCCGCGCTTGGCGAATACCAGCAGACAGCTACCCGCACGACGGAATACCTCAACGCCATTGATCGTTCGACCGTGCAAACCACCCGCATCCTGGCTGGCAATTCCGCTCTGCTGGATGGCAACCGGGCTGCGCCGCCTGCCCGCCGATTGTTTGCCGAAGTCATGGAAGACAATCCCATTTACTATGCAATTTACATCGGTTTTCCCAACGGTGATTTTTACGAACTGGTGAACCTGGAATCCAGTAGTACCGTGCGCCGACAGTTGAATGCCGCCGACAGCGACCGCTGGGTTATTATTCGCGTGACGGGTAGCGGCGATGAGCGACGCCGTTTCTTCGACTATTACGATGAAAGCTTCAATTTGCGAATTACGCGATCCGAACGCAGTGATTATTTTGCCAATCGGCGCATCTGGTACACCGGTGCGACTCCCGACAATATTTATAAGACCGCGCCTTATATGTTTCAGCACCTGCAGGCACCGGGCCAGACTTATTCCACCTTTGTCGCATCCTCCGATGCGGTGTTGGCAGTCGATATCGCCTTGTCTTCATTGTCCGAGTACCTGAGCCAGGTGGAATTAAGCAGCCCCGGCGATATTTATTTGTTCCAGGAAGGCGGTGAGGTTCTGGCATCCAATCGCTACGCTGAAAATACAACGGAAATTGCCGATGTCCATCCTTTGCTTCTTGATGATGCGCAGCGACGCTATCTCGATAGTGTGGGAAAAATCCGCGTGTCCAACGAAACCAACTGGTCGCCAATCGATTTTGCCGTGGCCGGCGAACCGCGTGGTTACATGGTGGAGCTCACGCGCCTGGTTGCACGTATGCTCGATATGGATATTGAATTCGTCAACGGGTACAACTGGCCTGAATTGGTGAACAAGTTTCAGCGCAATGAATTCGAAATTCTGCAACCGGTATTCCCCAACGAGCAAAACCGGCACGCCGGTTTGTTGAGTAAACCGATCCTGCGGTTGCCTTACGCCGTTGTCACGGCTGAAGGTGTTCCCGCAATCAGCGATATCCGGCAACTGATGGGTAAAACGGTCGCCATACCCGAAGGCTGGTCCGTTATTCCGCTTTTGCGCCAACAGTTTCCGGAGATTCAAATACGGGAAGTTCCATCGACCCGTCGCGCGCTGGAATCGGTCGCCAATAACGAAGTGTTTGCGACTCTCGATTCAGGCCCGATACTGCGATACGCCGCTGACATATTTTTTATTGAGGGCCTGGTTTTTCACGATATCAACGAAGCGGGCAGGGCCGGCCTGCCGGATGAGTTGCATTTTCTGGTGAGCCGGGAACATCCCGAATTACTCGAGCTGCTCAACCTGGCGATCGATAACGTTCAACCGATGCAACGCCAGGCGCTGCGGCAGAAATGGCTGGAGCGGGATGGTCCGGTGCAAGACCTCCCCGCCAACCCTGTTGTTCCCTACGAGGAATTAATCCAGCAAGCCAATGACGCGCAACGCCAGAATCACATCGAAACAATCCGCAACCCCGATTGCGATTGCTTTACCTATGTCGCCGAATTCGATGCCAACGACAAAATCCGCGAGTATTTCGCGGTCGTGGCGCCGCGTCGGCAAGTGCTGGCTCCGGCGTTAAATAAAGTCACTGTATCCCTGGTGCTGATATTGATCTGTTTCGCGCTGTTGATGCCGTTGTGCTGGTGGTTTGCCTCGCCCATCGTGCGCCCCATCAAACGTCTGGCGGCGGAAAATGACAAAGTCAAAAACCGGCTTTACGACGAAGTCGGGCAACTCGACAGCAGAATTCTCGAGATTTACGACCTGTCCAAATCCATTGTTGAGATGGCGGGCGCCATCAAACGACACGAGATGGACCAACAGGCGTTGATGGATTCCTTTATCAAACTGATTGCTCAGGCCATCGACGAAAAATCGCCTTACACCGGCGGGCATTGCGCACGGGTTCCCGAACTGGCGATTATGCTGGCAACCGAGGCGGGGCGTGCGCAACAGGGAATATTCCGGGATTTCGATTTTAGTTCGGAGCAGAAAAAACGCGAGTTTTCCGTCGCCGCCTGGTTGCACGACTGCGGCAAAATCACCACGCCTGAACACATCGTTGATAAAGGCACCAAGCTTGAGACGATTTACAACCGCATCCACGAAATCAGGATGCGTTTTGAAGTTCTGCGCCGCGATGCGCAAATCCAATTGTTGCAAAAATCGTCAGCGGATGCGGCGAACAGCGAGCAGTATGAGCGCGAATTCCAGCAAACCTGCCAGCAACTGGAACAGGATTACGCTTTTATCGCCTCACTCAACCTGGGTAGCGAATTTGTCACCGACGAAAATATAAAGAGACTTCACGAACTCGCCACCCTCACATGGACCCGTTATTTCAGCGATCGCCTGGGACTGTCCCCGGTGGAGGGAATGCGATACCAGGCACCGGAGTCACTACCGGTGACCGAGCCGCTGCTTGCCGACCGACCCGAACACATTTTCCCACGATTGGAAAAGAGAAAGCCCGATCCCGCATTGAGGATCGACATGGAAATACCGGAGCACCTTTACAACCTCGGCGAAATTCACAACCTTTCCGTGTCACGGGGCACCCTCACGGCGGAGGACCGCTTTAAAATTAACGAGCATATGATTGCTACAATCAAAATGCTTGAATCGCTTTCGTTCCCGCCGGAACTGGCAAAAGTGCCCAAATACGCCTCCACCCATCACGAGACGCTGACAGGTACCGGCTATCCCCGTAAATTGGAGGCCAAGGACCTGGAAATTCCGGACCGCATTTTGGCCATCGCGGATATCTATGAAGCTCTCACCGCCGCGGACCGACCCTATAAAAAAGCCAAGCCGCTCAGCGAGGCGATTCAGATTCTCGCCAATATGGTGAGGGACGGAAAGCTTTGCGAAGAGACCTTTCAATTATTTTTATCTAGCGGAGTTTATATGGAATATGCCAGGCGGTATCTGGCGCCGGAACAGATTGATGAGGTTGATATGGAACGCTTTCTCCGCAAACCATCTCATTAAAACGGTCTCATACGTGTCACTGGTTTTCACAGGATCACTAAAAGTCCCGGCGGCGCAGGTTTCCCCAATTAGCAAAAGCGATGAATAACAAATCGGGTAGGGTAACCTTGCTGTGTTCGTAGGAGTAACCCTTGCGGTTACCCAGGCAGCCGCAAGAGCTGCCCCTGTCCATAATCGAATGTTGACATAGGTTCTGGCCTCTTTCCCGGCAGTTGGCAGGTTTTCTCCCCGTGTTGGCAAACAGTGGCGCCACGCTTTTTTTGCAAAGGAAACTATTTCGTATTTCAATATCTAAGCCTGAGCCGAGTCTGAGTCGACCCAGGAGAAGCTTATGGATTTTGATCCCGAAGGTACCCGTCTCCCCGTTAAGGTCGACACCACATCCAACGGCGAATACATTCCCCAACCCTTGACCAAAAAGCAGAAACTTGCCAACGCCCACGCCCGTGAATTTGTGGGGCAAGTGGCAAAAAAGTCGGCTTTGAGCCGGCGCAATTTATTGATTTCCACCGCCGGCAGCGCGGCAACCTTGCTTGCGTTTAATCGCGTACACGCGGGCGCCGGCGGTTTTTTTGATTTAAGCGCCGAATCTGCTTTTGATTCACAATTGGCCCAGGCCGAATTGGGGAAAAAGGAATTTATTTTCGATGTGCAAACCCATTGCGTTGATCCGTCCGGCGACTGGGCGAAAGGCCGCGATGGGAAATTGTGGGAGCGCAACCTGACCCGAATATTCGGCCAGGCTTCCAAATGCGAAAATGGCTTCGACTGTTATTCCGCGCGACAACTGCTAAAGGAGGTTTATCTCGACAGCGACACTGATGTCGGCGTTGTCTCCGCACTCTGGGGCGCGCAGGGAAATAATCCCACACCCACGGATTACGCCGCCGAAGCGCGGGCGATTATCAACGAAGCCCAGGGGCGCGAGCGCTGCCTGATTCACGGTGGCGTGATGCCGAATGAAGAAGGGGAACTCGAACGCATGGAAGAGCAGGCCGAAGTGCATAAAGTTGCCGCCTGGAAGTTGTACCCGCAGTGGGGACCCGACGGCACGGGATATTTCATGGATGACCCGATAGGCATCAAATTTCTGGAAAAAGCCCGGTCGCTGGGAATTAAAACCGTGGCCGCGCATCGGGGCTTGCCACTTCCCCACCTGGAATACAAATATTCGCATCCGGCGGATATCGCACGCGTTGCAAAAGCCTACCCGGATATGACATTTATTTGCTACCACTCGGGTTTTGAACGCGACAAACCGGAAGGTCCCTATGACGCGAACAAACCCAACGAAGAACTCGAGGGCGTCGACCGGCTAATTCGTGCATTCCAGGAAAATGGCTTCAAGCGCAATCAGGGTAATCTGTATACGGAACTCGGCAGCGTCTGGCACGCGTATATGTCGCAACCCGATCCGGCCGCGCACCTGATGGGAAAGTTACTGAAATATTTTGGCGAAGACCGGATATGTTGGGGAACCGACAGCATCTGGTACGGCAGCCCGCAGGACCAGATTGAAACTTTGCGCAGCTTCCAAATTACAGAGGAATACCAGGAGAAATTTGGTTATTCCAAAATAACCGATGAGATGAAGGCAAAGATATTCGGCCTGAACGGCGCGCGTATTTATGGCCTGGACCCGCAACGATACCGGCGACCGAATGCAAGCGATCGTATTGGCGCGCTAAAAGCGGAATATTGCGAAAATCCCAACCCGAGTTTCCAGACATTCGGGCCGAAAACCCGCAGGGAGTTTTTTCAGGTTATCGCCCGGACCGGGGGCAGGCCCGGGTAGATGAATTACCGTTGATGATTTGTCCGATACGTCGGTGCCGGTTATTCCGCGCAACCCACGGTCGGGTGCTTCTGGTTGGTAAGCTCTTCTCACAATATCAAGGTTGGCCCAGGCGCGCTTCATTTTCGCCTGCGGCGGATATAGTGGATGTTTGGATAATGTCAGCTAAAAGCAGACCATGCCGCTCTGGCTGAAATAGATAACTTATTGATTATAAAGAAAATATTTGGAAGTGGGGTTGAAGGCGATTTGATCAACAGTGGTTGTGGTAATGTGCCGCCACAATGGGCGTTCAGCTAAAATAAAAAAAGCTTTGACTTCTTGCCGGCTTGCGTATATGGTGCCGATCAGCTTGAAAGATCAATTGACTGAACTTCCACTACACCGCGTTATTCGTAATTCCTCGTCCTGTAGTTCCCAATAGTTCCCAGTAGTTTAGCTTCTAAGTATTGCAATTTAATTTTTCGCGCTATTTATGAGCCCCAGTGGCTTTTTACTTTTCAATTTCAGGATATGATTATGTCTAATAGAGTTACCGGTACCGTTAAGTGGTTCAATGAGTCAAAAGGTTTTGGTTTTATCGAGCAGCCGTCCGGCCCGGACGTATTTGCTCACTTCAGCGCCATCAGCGGTTCCGGCTTTAAAACCCTGGCCGAAGGCCAGCGCGTTGAGTTCACCGTAACCAAAGGTCAAAAAGGCCCGCAAGCCGAAAATATCGTCGCCGTATAAGCTTCGGTACAGATTCACGAAAGGCGAGTTCCGCAGGGGCTCGCCTTTTTTTATGCGTGCGCCGTCATTACCGGCATATTCTTCCGGCAATACTTAGTCAGCGATATAGCGTGACGCCCAGGCGCTTAATACAGTAGCCACATACTCCGCATCCTCTGGCCGCGTTAACAAGTGGTCCGCGTTATCCAGTGAGATAAAGCTCTTTGGGTGTTTCGCCGCCGCGTAGATTTCCCCCGCTTCCTCGATTTCCACAACGCGATCCGCCGGGGAGTGAAATATCATCAGCGGCTTGCGGAGCCTGCCCACCGTTTTCTCCAGCGGCCATTTCTCCAGATCCGCCAGTAGTTCCGCGCCGATGGTGAACTCCCTGTCGCCAATGCAGATATCCGCTTGTCCCTCGTCCTGAATATTACAGGCCTGGTCGCGAAACAAGTGCTTCACATGTTGGGGCGTGGACGGTGCCGCAATCGTGGCTACCGCGCGAACCGATGGAATTCGCCCGGCTGCCACCAGTGCCGCCGCGCCACCGAGGCTGTGCCCCAAAAGCAACCGCGGTGCCTGATACTTTTTCGACAGAAAAACCGCGGCGGCTTCCAGGTCCGTCACATTGGAAGTAAACGTGGTGCTGGCAAAATCCCCGTCACTACCGCCAAGTCCGGTAAAATCGAACCGCAGCGCCCCAATTCCCCGATCGGCCAGAGCCCGTGTGATGCGCGATGCGGCCACCACATCCTTGCCGCAGGTAAAGCAGTGAGCGAAGAGCGCCATTGCGCGCAACCGGCCTTTGGGTGGCAGTTCCAGGGCACCGGCCAGGGTGTGGCCGGCTTTGTTTTTGAATTCTACTTTTTGGCGTGACATGGGGTTCTTCAGGAAAATCAGGGCCGCTCCAGGTTGTGAAGGTGTTTGATTAAAGCCATCCGTGGCCCGGCAGTCAAGTCGAGTAGTGCGTGCCTGGCAAGTCCGTCATCGCAGGCCCTAAACTACCTTTCCACACCAAATGACGGGCAAGGCTGGTCCTGATACTCGGTTAATTCCTTCACGTGCCGAAACCCCAGTTGCTCCGCATCGGGAATATTTTCCGGTTGAATCGTGTAAACATTAATCTCGCCGGTAGCGCCTCCACATACGGCAGGATACATCAAACCATCGTTGGCTTTCTGCGAACATTTAACGTCAATGCCGGCGCCGACCAATTCCCTCTCCATAACTTCCAACGGAATACCATCGTTGTTGCACTGGGTGGATTGGTTGTATTTGAACACTTTCGGCGGGTATCGTTTGCAGGGTTGATCCCGGTAGTTTTCCAATGTGCGTACCGGGGCGAAACCCAGGCGTTGTGCCAGACGCAGGTCCGCCGTTCCAATCAGATAAATATTGATATTACCGGTGGCGCCGCCGCAGACTGCCGGATAGGGATTACCGTCATTGCCTTTTTGCGCACAGTACACTTGTATTCCCGCGTCAGTCAGTTCCTGTTTCATTTCTTCCAGTGGAATACCGTTATCGTTGCACTGCGTGGATTGATCGTATTTGAAGACTTTAATCTGGCGCGCAAAGTCCTGCCCGAGGTTGTCCGCGGCGGCCGCTGTCATGGCGAGCAACAGCGAACAAAAGCTTAGCAAAATAGTTGCGCTCAATTTGCCGAGAGTTATATATCTGCGATTCATAATATTCTCCTGATTATGACTATTTTAATTTAGGTGCCTGTCTTCCGGTCGCATGTGCGCCGAACCAGTACCCTAACGCAGAGCAGACGGGTTAGTTGTAAAGCCAGTGCGAAATAATGCAATTTTTTGTGAAAATCGGTTGGAGTTAAAATTTTTTGGCGTGATTTTTTTTGTGTGGTTTAATCGAATTTCTCCAGTGTTTTCACGAGAATAAACAAGCGGTCGGGAGGGTTGGTAAACCGCGTAAACATCTCGAAATTTAGGAACGAAAATAAGCTACTCATCCAGTGCATCGATAATGAACCCAAAGGCGGCGAACCCGCTTAGCATAAGTTCACTGCCTAAAGCGTATAAACCAGCATTTTGGCTCGTAAATTCGCGCCTTGGTGCCGGCTTGTCTCTCCTTAAATATAAGATGAGACGCTTTACTCCTTGCTCAAGCCGGCCGGGAACTCGAGAAACGAATGATTTGGGAGCAGGCGCTTGCCGAAGCCCTAACAAACGAGAGGGAAAGAAGGCGATGAATCCCCTTAAGGCCCGGATTGTGGTTGGTACAGCGATGGCCGCGCGGACGGCGGCTTTAGACGAATGGTATGCGGGTGGCGGGAAATCAAACCTTTGCTCTATCGTGAAAAAGGCTTTCTCTCTGGCCGGTGAACGGTAGCGGCACCACGAATCCCATGGTGGGTTATGACATGTAGTTTTTGCGCGTCGCGTTTTAGCAGAAGTTGGCGGATGAAGTGTTTTCCTCTTCTATAAATTCCGCTCATCAGTGGTGTTCTGGTCTAAAATTAGCTCTGGAGCGGGAACGGCTCGCATCCCAGGAGTTCGGGTCGAAAAAGAAAATTTTAATTTGCGCGCCAAAACCGTTAATGGTTTATGCAGCTTTGAGTAAAGCATTTGAACGACATGAAGTCCTGCGTGGTGGTAATCATCAAAGCGTCATTGATAATGTTTTTTAGGGAGCATGTGCATTCCAGCTTGAAGTAAATTAATAATAACCAAGAAAGGTAAACGAACATGCGGGCACAAAGTGAAAAGCGGCTGGAGAAGGAAAACGTTTCTGCTGTTGGCCAGGCGAAACCGGTAAAGCAAGGTGTTAGATTTATCGATAACCGTGCCAAAATCGCCCAAATGGAAAAATTGAAAGTGCACGCCACGGAAGCAAAGCAAAATGGGCAATCGCTATCCGACAACCGCGCGCTTCGCCCTCTCCAGAGACAGGAAAATCCCGCGTCTTCGCCCGTTCAGTTCACGCGTGAGTGGGCGACAGGAAAAGTGGATAAAGCGCTGGATGACGCCGCTAAAAGTACCGGCAACCCTGATATCGATACGGGACATCATAAAGCATCCAAAAGCGCTGTGATGGAAAAAGTCTACAACGCGATGACATCCCCTCAATGGTCCAAAACCGTTGAAGTATTGGACCTGGAACCGGGCTCCGGTGTAAATGCATTAAAAAGCCTGGGCTCCAATCTTGCGCTGGGTCCCGCCTCCGGTAAGCGGCATGGCGATCCCAACAGGGGGTTCGATCCGAATGTCACACGTTCGGGAACTTTAACGCCCAGGTCTTCCCGGTATGAAACGCTGATTGAGTTTCTTGGTGATCGGGAAACTCCCGGTGAAAAATTCTCGGAGCATGAATTCAACTTTGTCCTGGGTATACTGGAGACGGCGGAAAAAATTCATTTTCAAAAGACAGGCGGGGAGCTGATAGATCCCGATATCTCTATGTGGGAACAGGGAGATTTTCCCGATGGAAAAACCTGGATCAGGACAAATAAGGCACCGTCCTATGACGTCGACCAGGAAGCGCTTGACCAAAGTTCGGTTCGCGACTTGAAAGCCCCGAAACACAAAGCGTCGAAGCCGAAGGAAGACTTTGTTGTTAAACAGCTTCCGAAAGTTGCCATCTCGAAAGTCACACCATACAGCATGCCTTTGGACCAGGAATCACTGGACCGGTGGAAAGCCGACGGTTTTATCCGCTTCTACAGGCAATCGGATCAGTCATGGTATTTCCTGGACAGGGAAGAAGCGGACAAGGTTTTCCTTAAGAATCCTGATTTTGTTCCCGATCATTTTCCCGACACACCGGAATTGGAAAGAGATTTGTACGGCTTTGAACTGCTTCGGCCGTTTGGGTAAACCGTTGCTATTCACTGCTTCAAGTTGCTGACAACATCACATCGTTACCAACTGCCCGCCGCCGTTTGAAATATTGCGCCGGGCCTCGTATAGAAAAACAAAAAAGGAAGTCAAATATGCTCGCACCGAAAGTAGAAAACAAAAGAACATCTTTAGAGAATGCAGGTTCACTCAATAGCGGCGCGAAAAAAAGAGGGATGAGTTATGTGGATAACCGGCCCGAAAAGATTGCGCAAAGAAAGCGGCGGCAGACGAACAATGCCGAGGCGGAACAAACCACTCAGTCAAACGATACCGCCACCGGCAACCCGGCCGGTGGCGAAGTGGTTCAGCGGGTTGTCGGCAGTTATAAGCCCGGCACCCTCGCGGTTACCACGCATGCGATGCGTAACCTGAGCCTCGGCGCGATGAAAACCGTTCAGCAGTTGCATGACGACCCCATAAACCATTACACAATCGATCAGGCAAGACAGATTGCAACCGGTGTATCGACAACATCCAACCCTTATGAGTGGGACGTCACCGGCATCGGCAGTTTTGCCACCACCGACCCAGGTGTACAGGACATCCTTAACAGCTTTGGTCATCCGACACAGTCGGTGGTGAAAACATACGACGACCTGGCCAGCCGCGTCGGTTTCGATGTAGGCAGGAACAGGAAGGGTACACTGAGTTCTTCAACCGTGAGTGATTTGCACGCGCAATTCGAAGCGTCCGTACCGCTGCACCTGGGGTTCAACCCCTTTCTGAATGCCGCCTGGACCGGTAATTTGGATGACTATACCGGCTCCAAAACCGGGATTCCCCTCTACAGCGTTATGCGCTCGCAGATTACCAGGGATTTTGTCGCCGAATCGCTGGGCAACGTGACTTTGAACGACGTGCTTAGAGAGGTGAGTGGCCGGCCCTCCGAAGTACACCACCTGATGTTCAAAGCCCGTTATCCGGATATTGCCACCACGCCGGAAAACCTGATGCTTACCGAGCGTAGCGAACGTGAATCCGTTTACGGACCCGGACAGCATGAATTGATGCATATGGTGGCATCGGGTAACCACAAGGATAAGTTCAGGGAGTTACTGCCGCAGTATGTGGAGGAGTATGGGGAGTGGATTAAGGCGAAGAGCGGGAAAAAAATTGTTTAGTTGCCGGTAGCTCCGTACCGCTGTTGATGATCTCAATGTATTCCGTATAGCTAAACAGCCGGTTGCGCTTTTGAGCGGTAAGTTCTTTTACGATGCCGAGTTGCTCCAGGTGGACGAGCGCTGTCTTTTCTACCAGCCATCCCGAAGTGGCAATAGGATGCTCCATCAGAGCAGTCCTGCCAAGGCGTTTTATTTTGTTTCGATCCCGATTCGAAAGATCGAGAAGCTGTTGAGCGGTTTCTGCCGCCTGAGTGGCGGTAACGATAACGGCTTCGGCAAAAAATTCCAGTCAGGCTTCCCAGGTTCAGGCGAGGGGTTGTCGAGCGTAAACCGATGATGACCGCCGGCCGTGACCACGCCTGGAACCCCTATCCATACAAATGGCCCGAGCGGCGTGTCGAGATTTTCAGCCCACCCTACCTGGAAAGTGGTAAGCCGCGGCCGGTTATCGACTGGGTGAGCGACACAAGCCCGGCATTTGGCCAGTCCTTCACTGTTTCGCTGAACTCCGCCGTCTCGGGCTGGAATGTCCGCAACGCGGTGTTGATTGCGCCGGGAGCGGTAACTCACGCCTACGACCAGAGCCAGCGCGCGATCGACCTGGAGATTACCACCCGGTCGGGAAATGTTCTTACCCTGAAGGCGCCGCCGAACGGCAGGATTGCTCCTCCCGGGTATTACATGTTGTTTATCGTGTCGGACCAGGGGGTGCCGTCGGTTTCCCACTTCGTGCAGGTTCATTAAACGATGCGAACCACCGGGGCCTTGGGTACATGCGGATTGATGCGACGTGACGGTCGTCATCTTCGCGCAACGGAGATCCAGGGACCTCGAAGGGGGAGACAGATTTTATCTGGAATATCCGCATTGCGGATGAGCTGAAGGGAAAGGAGGGCTCGGCGCCAAGACCGCCTTTTATGATTGTTCCCGACAACAGAAGCAGCCATTCAAGCGGCGGGATAAAGGTGGTACTGCTGGCGTATCGGCGGGGCTTGGCCCCACCTGAACGAAGCCGGGTTTACCGGCTAGTGAACTTTCGTGCCCGTACTCTCAATATCGAAGAGTTCGCCAAAAGCGAGTGTCACATGCATTTTCTCCTCGATGCTCCTGAGCAGGTCGAGGCAAATGTCGGTATTACCGGAGGCGAGTTCCTGAATGGCTGTCTGGATGCGGTCGATATGCTCCTCGGCCATCATCTCCGACTTGATAAAGGCATCATCGGGTTTAACTTTCTTTTCCTTCCCGCTGCGTTCTGCACAAAATGAACAAGTTGAACCAAGTACAACCTTCTCATTATTTTTATCGGACATCTAATTAAACCTTTTCCAAAAACTTCTAGGTAGCCCGGATATTGCACGAGGGTGCGATAGTGTCTTTCCGGAATCTTAACCAGTTCGGGGGCCTGGCAAATTCCGTGGGTAATCAGTTCATACCCTCACTATCCAGTCGGGTTTTACACCGCATCTCCCGAGTGTCGGGGCGCCGCATTCCGGGGCCGCCGCCTCGTGCCCCGGAGTAACCAGGGATCGGGGTGCGCGGTCCAAAATCGCCTTACCACCGGCACTTTAGAGAAGGCCCGTAACTCCCGACCCCCTCGTGCAATATCCGGACAAGCGGGAAAAGATACTAGTGGCCTTGTTCCTTATGAACAAGCAAGCTGGTTTGTTGTTTTGGAGTTAAAAGGCAGAGAGAGGTCAGTTCAGGTGGAACTGCATGATTTCATGCGCCAACTTGACGAATTTCTTCCTCAAATTGGAATTTACCGAGCGCATCAGGTTAATAATAACGGCCTCCCTGAGTTGCTGGATATTGCGGGCATTGGTAAACGCATTGAATTCGCGCATGTGATCGGTGAATGACACGGTATTCTCGATCTGGAACCCCAATTTGAGACGCATGGCGGCATAAAGGGGAATAGCGGTCGGTTTTTCCGGGTCCTCGAATGTTTCATACTTGCCTACCGGAATGGCCAAAACAAAGGCCATATCCTCCTTGCGCAGGCCGTTGTGCTCGCGGAATTTTCGAAGGTTAATTGCGACGGAGTAGTAGTAGTCCCGCTTGAACGCATCGATATTCAGCACATCCGGCATAAGGAAGTGGTCATTGGGGTATTGCGCCAGTTGGTCCAGCGACTGCCGGGTGAAGCCATTGTTGTTTTGCGCGCCTCCGGCCTTGAGCAGAAGTTGCTGAATCAGGTATTCAAACAATTCGGTGGGAAGCAGTCCGGAGTAGGCGATACATTCAATCACATCGCTGTCGACTTCAGGCCAGAAGCTTTCAATCTTATTACCGTAGTAATAAGCAGACATTGTAATTTGCGTCAGCCACGACAGCGCCGCGCAAATGTGCAGTGAACGTGCGCTGCCGTAGCCCTGTTGTCCATATGCGCGCCAAACGGAGGCAGGCACACCCGGAATTTTTCTCTCAAGCTCCTTGCTCTTCCATTTTTGTACTTTGTAAATCCATTTGATTGCTCCCGCACATTCCCTGTTAAAGGCGTCTTGATAATCATTTAGACGGCGTATTTCGTTTTTGTCCGGAAGGTGTATCTTTTTATTAGGTGGCTTGCCTGTCATCGAAATCAACTTGTATCTTTAATTGGAGCAATAAATATGTATCAGATCAGCAATATTTCAATAAATAATTACGAAGCGCGATTCATGCACACAAAAAAAGCGGGTGCGTCACCACTGCTGTTTATTCCTGGAAACCTGCAGGAAATCGAAACGATCAAGGAATTTAACAGCGGTTTTGCGGAGGATTTTGATTACTGGGTTCTCGAACTTCCCGGAACCGGTATGACACAACCTCTGCATCCGCATCATTCCATTCATTTCCTTTCCGACTGTCTGACCTCTTTTATAGAAACTTATATAAAACAACCCGTGAACCTGGTGGTTTGCAGCTACGCCACGCCAATCGCCATCGAATTTGCCAAGCACAACAACCACTGGCTGAGGAAGTTGGTGCTGGCCGGATCGATGCGGGAAATCCCGCAGGCCGAATGGGCCACCGTTCTGGGCCTGATGGCTGACTGCCTGCGGAACCCACAACGTTTCGCGGCGGACTTCCTGAATCTTTTGACCGTCGAAAATGAACGAATTCCGCGCCAGGAATTAATTATTAAGGCTACCATGCGTAAAGCGGCGCGATATTCAACATCGCAGTTCTGGTGTTTCATTTATAACTCCATTCGTTTGATGACGTATTATCCAGAAGATTTGGATATGATCAAATGCCCGACGCTTTGTTTTACAGGTGAAATGGATCCCTATGTTACAAAGGAAAGGTGTCAAGAATTGGCGGATGAAATACCAAACGCGTATTTTACGACAATACCGGATACAGACCACCTGTTTCATATAGAGAAGCCACAGGAAACTGTCAACCTTATTGTCGAATATCTGTTGAGTAAACGTTTTGCTCGCGCGGCTTGATGCCGACTTCGAAAGATTGGAGTCTTCCCGGGAACTTGCTTTTAGGGAGAGCTACCCGCCATCTGTTGAAGGAGGCGCCCTTTTGTGGGCGCCCTGCGGAGGCAGGTTCCAAATTTAATTAACCCGCCTTTACCTCCGGGGTTGGCATTAAAAACCTCTTCTGTCGGCGTCGGCATCGGGAACGCCGCAAAAATTACCCTTTGTCCACAAAAGCGACATAAAATGGGCGAACGCCAAACAGATGGAAAATATTTCGCTAATCCTCCTGTTGCCGCTGTTAATTGGCTTTCGTTAAAAAATAATTAATAACTAATGTTGGAGCATACAGATGCGGTTGAATGTCGTCTCATGGAACATAAAACATTTGCGCTGGGAGAAAGTGACCAATTATCTCCAGGATATCCTGGATCAATCCGAAAGCGGTCACATTATGTTTTTCTACGAAAACAAGCAGTGTAACCATATGGGAAGGGAGTTCGTGGACAAGTTTGAAAAAGGGTTGGCGAAATCGACCGCAACCGGATCGCAGCGGCTCGAATGGGGCGGCTACAAGTACCAGGTGGGCACGAACGAATATGTGTGGCTGGTTTTTTCAAAATCCTGTTTAACCGGCCCAAAGTCGAAACACGGTATGGGTAAGGGGTTTAAGCTCGAGGTGTTCGCGCAGCACCCGTACGACTCATTCCTGAGACAGGTGGGTATGACGGCGTTGCAATCTTCGACCAACGAAACCATTTTGTCCAGATTTTCCGTGGGACAGAAGGATTTCAGGATTCCCGCGGTTTTTAATTTTGTTCTGACCAAGCCGGATGGAACGCAAACCCCGATTCGCATCGCCGCCTGGCACGCACCGGGGCCGGCCACCGGGGCAGCGCCAATTTTGAACTATGCGTTTCAACACTACCTGAAGGACCATATAGACCTGTTCGTTGGTGATTTCAATATGACCGGCCTGGGACATGATTTTCGGGTCGTCAATCTTCCCCTGGAGCTGGAGCGAACCAATTCGTCGACCACCATTACCAGTCAGGGCCCTGTTCTTCACGCGGAAGGTCTGGACCTGGTGTACCGCAATCCGAAGACATTGCTGGCCGTGGGGACAACGGCAAGTAATACAATGATTGGCCGGGCGTCGGTAAGCGTGGTGCCTGTTCCGGGTAATGATTATAAAAAGGCATTCGAGCTTTCCGACCATCGCCCGGTCCTGGTGATCTTAAAAGGCCTGTAAACCGGTTTTAATTCCCCGAAAAAAATGGCCGGGCACGCCCGGCCTGGATCGTTGAACAGAAGCCTGTTCAAAATCATTGGCTGTCGCAGGTTGCCCGCGAAATACAGCTGCGATTGTTTTCCCAGCCCCAGCCGTTTTGGGTGTTGACGCAAAGGGGATAACTGGTGCCGTACCAGTTGCAGGTGCCGTTGCCGGACGAACCGCCGGACGATGATGAACTGCTGGCGCCGACGATGCCGTAGGGGCTTGGCTGTGAGCTGCAGGTGTTGGACCCCACGCAACTCTGGCTGTTTTCCCATCCCCAGCCGTTGGTTTGATTGCGACACAGGGGCAGCAGGGTACCGTACCAGTTGCACTGCTGGCTTGAGCTTCCACCCGAACTGGAACTGGATGAGCTGGAACTGGATGAACTGGAGCTCGACGAACCGGAGGTGGACGATGAGCTACTCGACGATGAACTGCTTGAGCTGTTTGAGCCGCCTTGAAAGGCATCGAGAATGTCCGTGGGCTGTTGTGTATTCGGGTTCCACGCCCCCAGGGTGTAGCCGCGCCAGCTGTACGCCTGTGGCTCCCAATAGAAAATTCCCAGGCCGCGGCCGCCGGAGACCTGCTGTATCTTGCTGACCAGGTCTGCGACAATGGCCCTGCCTTCGCTGTGGTCCCAGGGCACGCCGACCTCGGCGATCATCACATCCCGGTTGTAGCGGGACACCATGTCATTCAGGTTGTTCAGGCAACGCCGGTTGGCTTCGCGCCAATCCAGGCCGCTGGTGGTGGGATAGCTGGACGCGCCGATGATATCCCAGCGGGCGCCATTGTCGCGCAGGCCGTCGAATATCCAGCGGAACAGGCCGTTGTCGTGGCAGTTGGAGATATGCACAATAACCTTGGTGTTGGGGAAAACCTCCTTCACCGCGTCGTGCCCGGAATTTACCAGCCAGGCAAAATTGCGCATATTGGCCGAAGCGCGGCCGTCTTCCCAGAGCATGCCGTTGTTGGTTTCGTTACCCACCTGCACCCAGTCGGGCGTGATTCCGGCATTTTTCAGCGCGGTGAGGGTGTCGAGGGTGTACCACCAGACGGTGGACATCAGATCCTCGAACGACAGGTTGCGCCACGCGGCCGGCTTGTATTGCTTACCCGGGTCCGCCCAACTGTCGCTGTAGTGAAAGTCGATCATCAGCCGCATGCCGGCGGCTTTTACCCGCTGGGCCTTGGCGATGGTGTCATCGATGCCGTTCCAGCCACCGTCCGGGTCGACCCACACCCGCAGGCGGACGGAATCCATGCCGTGGTTCTTGAGAATTTGCAGCACATCCCTTTCGTTGCCGTAATCGTCGTAGAAGCGGTAGCCGTTGGCCTCCATCTCCGTAATCCAGCTGATATCCGCGCCTTTCGTGATGGAAAATGCCTGGCTGGCAGCCAGCGCGGTGGCCAGCATCGCCAGCGGCATGGCGATCCGGCGCAATATAACGCTTGTCTTGTTCATGGGATTTCCTCTTCATAGGGTTTGGGTGATGACCTGGTGATCCCGCTCTCCTTGAAGTTGTTATACCGGCGGTGAGGCTGCCGGCTGGGAAAGGGGATGGGGCGGGATGAATGCGCCCCTTCCGGTCGCGTTTGGGTAAATGATTTCCGTGACAAATGGCGCTTTACAGTCGGTAGGAAAACGTTTACCTTAAACGTTCTGCGGAGTATACGCCTAAATATGACAATTTTTAAGGTAAACGTATAAGTTCCGCCGGTCCCCGTGTTTACTTAACGCGGGACGGCTATCCCTCCGCGAGACAACAGAAGTAGTCATTACAATAACATCGAAATCTGACGGAGCTTCGCCATGAATACGCCCTCTGCCCCCACGATCCATGCCAATGGACTGGGACTGATATTAAGCCTCGGTCTGGGCCTGAACCTGGCGCCCGCGGCCCTGGCGCAAACGGGTGATTCCACCAACGAGACGGAACGCCAACAAAGCGCCGTCACCGAAGAGGTGTTCGTCACCGGACTGCGCCGCTCGCTGGAAAACGCGCTGGAGGTAAAAAAATCTTCTGAGCATGTGGTGGAGGCGCTGGACCTGGCGGATATCGACGCAATTCCGGACGTGACCATCGCCGATGCCATCATTCGCCTGCCGGGTGTTAACGGTGCGCGCGATCGCGGCAACCAGAGCCAGGCGGCCATTCGCGGCCTGGGGCCGAGAATGGTATTCGGCACCGTCAACGGCCGCGAAGTGGCCAGCTCTGAACCCGGCCGGTCGATACGCTTCGAACAGTATCCGTCGGAGCTGATTTCGGCGGTGCAGGTCTATAAAACCCAATCGGCGGACCTGATTGCCGGCGGTATTGCCGGTACGGTCAATCTCGGAACGGTAAAACCCCTGGACTATGCCGGACCCACTTACAGCCTGCGCGCGGGTGCCGTTTACTATGATGGCGGCGAGGATATTCCAGACTACGACACCCTGGGTAATCGCTTCAGCGGGTCCATCATAAAAGAAGTTAACGATAAATTCGGTTTTGCCCTGGGGTTCACGTCCCAGCTACAGAAAAACGCCTATCCCTCCTATCAGGCATGGGGGTTCAACACCGGCAGTGGCGATCAACCCAACCTGCCGGCGGGCGGTGGGGATCTCGCCGGCGAGGGTGATTTCGGTTATGTACCCTGGGGTATCCAGACCGAGGTCAAAAAGCTGGACACCCAGCGCGATGGCCTGATGGGCGCGCTGCAGTTCCGGCCCGGCGATGGGCTGGAAATTACCTACGATGCCCTGTTCACCGAGTTCCACCTGGATGAGGAGCAGAATCAGACCTGGTACCAGAACATCGGCAACTGGGATAACGGCGAAGCCGGCGGCTATTCGGATGTGGTGATTCAGGACGAACGCGCGGTGGCGGCCACGGCCAATCAATGGACCGGCGATATCCGCCATGTTATTGCAGGTTACGACCAGACCAACTCGGTGTTGTCCCACGGCCTCAACCTGGAATACACCGGGCTGGACAACTGGCTTATCGAAGCGGATCTGTCCTATTCCGATGCCGAGCGTGAAAATTATTGGAACGCGATTTACCTGGACGAATTCGGCCATCCCTTTTCCTACGACCTGCGGGAGCCCTCGGTGACGGTGCCCGACGGGTCGCCCGCCGCCACGCCCGAAACCGCATCCTTCGGCCTCGACGACTGGAATGAAGGTTCCACCCTGGACGACAAAATGACCACGCTGCAACTGGACTTCAACCGGCAGGTCGGCGCTGGCGATCTGGCCAGTGTTGATTTTGGTGTGCGTGTATCGGACCGCGAGAAGGAGGTTATCTGGACGGAGTACAACATCTCCAGCCGCTTGGGTGTGCAGTGGAGTTGGGATACCCAGATCCCGGCGGACATTACCGACGGCATACTGAGTTCCTACACTCTTGGCGAAATAAAAACCTCGCCCTTCCTGAATGCGGATTCCTACGACACTCTCGCCGCCGACTTGTTTGGTGGCACCGATTTTTCCGAATACGCACAGGTCAACGAAAGCCGCTACTGGAAAGTGGCGGAAGACAATACCGAAGCTTATTTCAAGGCGAATTTCTCGGGCGAACTCGGCGGCTATTCCTATTCCGCGAACGCGGGCGTGCGGCTGGTGAAAATCACCACCGAAAGTTACTCCCATGACGGCGCCTCCGTCGAAAACGAAAATACCGAGCCGCTGCCGAGCGCGACCATTAACCTGGATTTGAGCGATGACCGGATTCTGCGCCTGGGCATCGCCCGGGCCATCTCCCGTCCGCCGTTGGACGAGTTGCGCGCGGGGCAGTACATCAGTGTGGTGGACACCGCAGTGGGCGGCAACGCGGGTAACCCCACGCTCGATCCGTTCACCTCGGACCAGATCGACATCGCCTACGAATGGTATTTCGCACCCGAGTCATTGCTGGCACTGGCCGTGTACTACAAAAAGATTGAAAACTATGTCGGTTATACCTCGTTCGACGTCCCCACCGATTCCGGCCAACCGGCCACCATCTGGGCACCCACCAACAGCGACGACAGCGGTTCCATCAACGGTGTCGAACTGACATTCCAGCGTCCGCTGTTCGCCGGCTTCGGCATTTACTCCAACTATGCCTACGCCGATTCGGATATCGAGGAATTCGCGCCGGAAAACAATCCGTATCCCATGGCGGGCCTGGCGGAGCACACCGCCACCGTGGACCTCTGGTACAGCCAGGGTGGTTTCGAGGGGCGCCTGGGCTGGAAATACCACTCCGGTTACACCACCGGTTTTGAGTGGGACGGTTCGGCACTACGCCACCTGGACTCGGAGGAAAATGTCGGCCTGAGCCTGGCCTACGCGCTGAATGACAACTGGTCGTTCCGCTTCCAGGCCAACAACCTTACCGACCAGGAATTGCGCCTGAGCCAGAATAACGAGGACCGGGATCTGCGCCGTTACGATGTGTACGGACGCACCTATCTATTCGATGTGACATGGAAAATGTAGGTTGGGGTGCAAGCCCCAACGCTCTTCCAATAAATCGTCAGCAGGTTCGGTATAGAGTATTCCGATGAAGTATCAAAAAAATTCTCACGCTGAAAATCCGCTGGTGGTTGATATTCGCCGCGGCCTTCCTCCGGCTGCCTGCAAAACCGGGCCGATACCACAAGCGGTTTTTATCTCGGCGCGGATCTCTCGTACGTGAATGAAATGCAAGACTGTGGCGCGCGCTATCGGGTGGATGGCAACGTTGAAGATCCATTCTAAATATTCGCGCGCGCCGGCAGTAATCTCACGCGCGTGCGCCTGTGGCACAACCCCGCGTGCAACGCAGGCGGGTATTGCCGATTATGAGCTGATTGGTTTGAGCTATTACCCGAAGTGGTCGCAATTTTCGCTCGATACACTGGGCGAAGCCATCGATCAACTCCGACGGGAGACGGGCAGGCCAGTGATGGTGGTGGAGACGGCCTATCCGTGGACGCTGGAAAATTTCGATGCGGCCAACAATGTTCTGGGTGAAGACAGTCTTATCGCCGGCTACCCGGCAACACCGCAAAATCAGTTGAAATACTTGCGGGATCTTCGCCGCGCGGTGAAAAACGCCGGTGGCATCGGCGTGGTTTATTGGGAACCTGCCTGGATAGGTACCGGCTGTTCAACTCCCTGGGGCAAGGGTTCCCACTGGGAAAACGCGGCGTTTTTCGATGCGGGTAACAGCAATGAAGCCTTGCCGGCGTTGGAATTTTTTAATTCATCCCTTTCCAGATAACGCATAAAAAAAGAGAGCATCATGCGGTATTCACGCCTCCATTTTATTCTTCCATTATTTTTCCTGCTTGCCGCATGCGGTGAACTTAAAACCTCTCCGGCAAAGACAGCATTGCCTTATGTGGCGCCGGTAAAATTTAACGGAGACTGGGAATTTTTTCGCAGCGATTCGATGTTAAGCCTGGAGCAGGCCCGGCAATCCGATCAGTGGCAACCGGTAACTCTCCCGCACACCGCCAACATTGAACCACGGGTGGTGAACAACCAGTGGCAGGGCGATGCCTGGTATCGCAAAACCATCGAAGCCGATTCCCGCTGGCGCGGCAGAAAAGTGTATCTGGATTTTGAAGGCGCGATGAATTTCAGCGAGGTGTGGCTGAATGGAATCAAGGTGGCCGAACACCTGGGAGGCTATTCGCCTTTCAGTGTTGAAATCGGGCAGCACCTTAAAAACGGCAACAACCAACTCCATGTCAGGCTCGACAACCGCGACAATCCGCTTTCCGGACCGAAACCGCTGGCGCAACTGGACTTCAATATGTACGGCGGTATTTATCGGAACGTGTGGCTGCGGGTGGAAAATCCGCTGCATATTACCGATGCGGTGGCGGCGGATAAAGTGGCGTCGGGCGGCGTTTTTGTGCGATTTTCGAATGTTTCCGGGACGCACGCGGATATCCGGATCAACACGCACATTGCAACAGGCGAAAGCACGCAGGAAAAAATCAAACTTGTGCAACAGCTCTGGCGCGACGGAAAACTGATTGCCGCCGATGAATGGACGGGCGAGCCGGGAAAAAATGAGATGGAAGTAGAACAGTCCTTGATGGTGAACTCCCCGGCACTGTGGTCGCCCTCCGAACCTAATCTCTACCAACTGCAAACACGGCTGTATGCAGGCGACGTTTTAAAGGACGAGGAAATCCAGCGCATCGGCATTCGCGAATTCAAAATTGTCGATGGGGATCTTTATATCAACGGCAAAAAAACTTTTTTGCGCGGTGTAAACCGTCACCAGGAATATCCCTACGTGGGTTACGCACTGTCGGACGCTGCGCAATATCGCGATGCGGAGAAAATTAAAGCGGCGGGTTTCGATTATGTGCGCCTGTCCCATTATCCGCATTCCAAAGCGTTTATGAACGCGGCGGATGAACTGGGCCTGGTGCTGCTCGACGCCATTCTCGGCTGGCAATACGTCAATCCCGATCCGGCGTTTGCCGATCATGTGGTGCGGACCTGTCGGGATTTGATTCGCCGCGACCGCAATCACGCCTCGGTGCTCGCCTGGGAGTGCTCGCTGAACGAGTCGGCAATGCCACCGGAGTTGATTCAACGATTGCACAATGCCGTGCACGAAGAATTGCCCGGCAAAAATACCTACTCCGCCGGTTGGACCAAAGAAGGCTACGATATTTATCTGCAGGCGCGGCAACACCGGCTCGATCATTACGAGCAACCCGCCAAACCGTATATTGTTTCCGAGTACGGCGACTGGGAATACTTCGCCATGAATGCCGGCCTGAACCAGGACAGGTGGGAAAATCTTTTGCCGGAGGAACGTTCCAGCCGGCAGCTGTTGAGCGCGGGTGAAAAACGCCTGCAACAACAGGCCACCAACATCATCGAAGCACATAACGACAACTTCAACACGCCCGCGTTTGCCGATGGCTATTGGGTGATGTTCGATTACAACCGCGGTTACGCCGACGATATCGAAGCGTCTGGCATTATGAGTCTTGAGCGCCTGCCCAAATTCAGTTACTACTTTTTCCAAAGCCAGCGGGATCACGACCAATATGCCGGCCCGCTGGCGCAAGGCTATATGGTTTTTATTGCCAGTCACTGGCAGCCGGACTCCAGCCTCACGGTGCCCGTATTGAGCAATGCGGATGAAGTGGAATTGCTGCTTAACGGCAAGTTGATTGCGCGGGCCCGGCCGGATAACCGTTTTGCCAACCTCGCGCATCCACCGTTCAGGTTTGAACTGGAAAAATTTGTTCCGGGCGCATTGTTTGCGCGAGCCTATGCCGGTGGCAAAGTTGTGGCGGAACATCGGGTCGTCACGCCCGGCAAACCCGTCAATCTGCAATTAGAATGGGAGCCCACATCCCTGGCGCCGCGGGCGGGTGTTAACGACCTGATGTTCGTCTACGCCACGCTCGTCGATAGTGCCGGTAACAACAGCCGTGTCAATGGTGTCGAAGTTGAATTCAATGTGACCGGCGATGCGAAATTGATGTCCGATAAAATAATTTTTACCGGGGACGGTATTGCCGCCGCGCTGGTGCGATTTGGTCGGGACCTGGATTCCGTTAGCGTCAGCGCCCGGGCTGGTGACATCGCGGCGACGCCATTGCACCTAAAAAACAAATAAAAATTTCTAACGTAATCGTGTAGGGCGGGTATGATGTACCAACGGCGACTATAATGCTTTCCATCGTCCATACTTGTCTCGTCATGCTTTATCCGCAACCGGCCACAGTCAGTTTCCGTTACCATTTGGGACTCGGGCTCGGGTTTTTCGCGCTGTTTTTTACCAGCCAGGGTATCCATATTCTGGCGATACCGTTTTACCAGATGACGCTGGGCGTCGACCCGTTCCTGTTGAGCCTGGTAATGACGGCGCCCCTGCTTATTGCCAGCGCAATCGGTCCTTATGTGGGGCATCTTTCCGACCGCTGTCGAAGCACGCGCGGGCGACGCCGGCCGTTTATTTTTTTCGCCGCCTGGGCGACCGGGTTGTCTTACGGCTGTATCTGGATGGTGCCGCCGCACTGGAGCAATGAGTGGCAATTGGTTTATTTCGCGCTGATGTGCCTGCTGTTTTATATCAGCAGCGTTTTTTTTACCGTTCCTTTGAACAGCCTCGCGTATGAGTTGACGGACGACTATCACCAGCGCACCGAAGTCATGGGTTTTGCCGCGTATTTTCTAAAGTTTGCGTCGCTCGTTTACCAGTGGGTGTTCCCTGTCGCCAAGCTCGCTGTGTTTGGCGGCGTGTTTGTGGGTATCCAGTATGTGGGCTGGGGGCTTGCGATAATGGTATTCGGTTGCCTGGGTATGATGCCGGCACTGCTGATACATGAGCGGCCTGTTACACAGGGGGCTCCACGGCGGCAGCTCTTATGGCCCAACCTGTCAAACGTAATCCGGCAGCCGTCCATGCGGTTGCTGATGTTGCTGACCTTAATCCAGATGGCCGGCGCCGCCGGTGCCGCGACACTGGATTATTATCTGCTGGTTTATTATGTCAGCGATGGCGATATCGGCCAGGGCGCGGTGTGGAAAGGTCTGCTTTCGAGCGCCTACGCGTTGGTGAGTATCCTGTGTATCCCGCTGGTTACCCGCCTGTCGTTGCGCCGGGGAAAACTGGCCGCGCTGCAATATATTTATGGATTGAATGCATTGGGTGGTGTGGCGAAGTGGTTTATTTTCGTGCCCGGAGCCGGTGCCTGGATTGTGCTGGACGCGCTTTTATGCGGCGCCATCTGGACGGCGATGGTTGTATTGATTCCGTCGATGATTGCGGACCTGAATCAACAAAGCCGGCAACAGGGTAATACCGGTCAGGCGGGAATACTCGCTTCGGTGCACGGCTGGGTGTTAAGTATCAGCGGTGTGCTGGCCCTGCTGGGCGGCGGTCTGGCGTTGAACGCGATCGGTTTTGACGCGGGCCGGGGAGCCGCGCAGGCTTCTTCCACCCTTTTGGCGATGCGCATGATCCTGGCTGGCGGCACGGTTTTGTTCAGCCTCCTGCCACTGCTTTTGCTTCACTATTGCCGGAGGAGGAGGCAGAATGTTTTGATGCCCTGGCTGGGCAATGAAGTAGTGTGCCTTAACAAAAATTCATCGACATCCTAAAGCTGTAGGTTGGGCAGAACGAAGCGAATCCCAACGCGAGTTCGCAAAAAAAAAGTGGGTTCACTTTGTTCAGCCTGCGCGGTACGTCGCAACCTACAGCTTCGGAAGAATGAATAAAGCGCAAGCACCATGGATCTTGAAAAATCAATTAAAGAGTATTTGGTTCGACGAACTTTTGTTAAATCATGATGGCTTAATCAGGGGTTCCTAATTCGGAAAATCAATTTATGGTAACGATAAAGGATGTGGCGCGCGTTGCCGGTGTTTCCACCGCGACTGTATCGCGCGTTATCCACGACGGCGGACAGGTGGGAGAAGCCTGCCGCCTGCGGGTAAAAAAAGTCATCGAGGAATTGGGATATCGCCCGAATACAAACGCCCGCGCGCTGGTAAGTAAAACCAGTGACACCATCGGCGTGGTAACGCCGCGCCTGTCGATGACTTTTTTCGGTTGCCTCGCGGCGGGGGTGGAAAAAGCCGCGCGGGAAAATAACTTTAAACTGTTGATGAGCAATTCGCTTTACGAAACCCGCACCGAACTTGAATCCATTCATTCGCTGCGCGAACACAGTTGTAACGCGATAATTTTGCACAGTGAATATTCCGACGAAGCGACACTGAAAAGACTGGCCGGTGAAATTCCCGGTCTGGTCATTATCAACCGTTTTATTCCCGGCCTGGCCAACCGCTGCGTGTGGCTGGATAATGAATCCGGCGCGCGACAGTTGACGGAATACCTGATTGGCCGCGGTCACCGGGAATTCGCCGTGGTTACCAGCGTTTATCAAAACCAGGACCCTGAAGCGCGTGTGCGCGGTGTGCGCCAGGCACTAAACGATGCGGGCCTGCAATTGGCCCCGACGCATATTGAAGAGTCCACCGCCAATATGCGCGGCGGCGAAGAGGCGGTAAATGCCCTGCTGGCCAAGGGCCGGAAATTTTCCGCGCTGGTGGCGTATAACGACCTGATGGCGGTGGGCGCGATGAATGCGCTGCAGGATGCGGGAATTCGTGTGCCGGAGGATGTATCCGTGGTGGGATTCGACAATCTCTACGTGTCGCGTGCCTGCCGTCCCAATTTAACCACCATGGATTATCCCGTCGAAGAGATGGCCTGCTACGCGGCCAACCTGGCGATGGAGTTAAGTGCGGGTAAAAGTGAAATGTCCTCGCGCACCCACCTGTTTATGCCAACACTGGTTGAGCGCAAATCCGTGGCGAACAGGTTCTGATGTCATTGCCACATCCCTGTGGCAGTGAGTTTTCTATCGGTTGGGGAAGGGGAAATAAACCCGCGTGGCGGCGATACCAATGCCTTCACCGGTCATTCCCTGGGAAACGAATCGTACCCCCGTTATCATTAGTGACCGGTCGGCTACCAGCTTGCGGGCCAGTTCCAGTTGTTCGTCCGTTAGCCGCGCGCGATCGAAGTTCAATTCATGAAACTGGAAACGCCAGTAAGTGTTCACCTGATTGGCTTCGTAATAAGGGCAGGGCGTGGTAATACATACAATGCCGGAGGACTTCACGTCCAGGTAAGTGCCCAGCGCCTGATTGGTGTTGGCGGCGGACCACGTGGCGGAAGCGAGCAGCGATTTCAGTCGTTCATTGCCCGGGTTCGGTTTTGACCATTGATAATCCACCAATGCGCCGCGAATCAGGGCCTGGCCGGTGTAGATCAGGTATTCGAACTGGCGGATCTCGTTCTTGTCCAGCCCCAATCGAGAATAATCGATACTGGCCACGTAAATTGGTTCGGGTGCGATATCGCTGTTCGCATCGTCCTCTGTCGGCACGGCGACATAAACACGGTTAACCGGCGTAAGCCACCAGCCACCACAGTAAGGGGATACACAACGGCGATAGTCCGGCTCAAGCGTATATACCAGGTCCGGTTTGATTGGAACCGGTGAGACAGGTGGGTCGATCGGGACAACATCTTGTGCGTACGTGAAAACCGCCGGAACCAAGATGCTAAAAAACAGCGCTATTCTCAACGTGAATGTCTTCATTAAGTTCTCCTGAATTTAAATTATCGGGTTTATGTCAGCGAGAAAACCGCCTTCGACTCCTTCTGCATTTTTATTGGAAAGTGCTTTTCCGAAAGGCAGCCCGGCACCGATTTTAAACAAACAGGAACAGCGAACAATAGCGAAGACGAACCAGCCGACAGGGTCGATTAAATATTGGCGCATTGAATTGCGGCGTGTGGTTTGATGACGGGAGTTGTGGTATCCCGCGACAGATAATTTTACGATATGTCTTTTTTTTGCGTAGCCGTCAAAAGGATTACTCAAGGCCAGAATATGGCTATTTTCGCCTGACGGGAAATCCGAACTTCGAATGTTATGGAAGGCTTTCACTTGGATGTCCGCTAACGAACATGACAGCTATAGGAAACCATAAAGTGCCAGCGCTTTTATTCGATCGAAGGGTCGCAACGTTAATAGCAAAACACGAACAAAGTAACAGCCCGGTTCATATATAAAATTATTCCTTTGGTAAAAATGCAGGAGCGTTAAGCCTTCCTTGCCGGCATCAATTTTTTTGATCATCTGTGTTGCTTGCTTTCGTCGCGTGCCCGTTCACCAGTAAAAATACTGCCTGAAATAAAAAGGTAATTTAACATTGCGTGAAGCCAACATTTGAGTTGGAGGCAATAATTTAGCGATCTCTGAAATTCGACTGCGATCACACCAGTCCTGTTCCTCTTCGGTTTAAAGTAATATTGTTTAGAACCTATCTCATAAACTATCGATAGCTTTCATAAATCAAAGCCGGATTGCCATTTGTTGCATCCGGATTTTCATGTTTGCGAAAAAAAATGCAGGTGCCCTTAGTGGCTGTCGTGCCTGTTCAACATTCCTGGTGCAAGCAAAAGAGGATAAACACATGTCTATTAACAGAATGCGGAGGCATCTGCGTACATCGCTTGCGGGTTGCGCGTTATTGACCTCGTCACTTTTTTCCGTTCAGGTCTTCGCCATCCAGTGCGAGTACAATGTTACCAACGATTGGGGTTCCGGATTCACCGGGAATATTTCAATTGCCAACGATGGTTCCGGCACTATTACCGGTTGGCAGGTGGAATGGTCCCACGCCGACGGTAGTTCAGTCACCAGTTTGTGGAATGCAGACTATTCCGGCAGCAATCCCTATTCGGCCAACAACCTGAGCTGGAACGGCAACATTCCGGCGGGAGGTTCCGTTGAATTCGGTTTTCAGGGAGTGGGCGATAATTCGCAGGGCAATATATTGAATTGCGTCGCCACTGGCGGTGGCAGTTCCAGCAGTTCGACCTCTTCCTCTTCGACATCAAGCAGTTCAACGACGTCGAGCACAAGCAGCACTTCATCATCCAGTAGCAGTTCGAGTTCATCTTCCAGCAGCAGTTCGTCGGGCTCGAGCGCAGGTAACGTGGCGCCGCTGGCCGTTGCCAGTACGTCTTACGTTTCACCCTGGGAAACGCTGAGTGCGGTCAACGATAACCGTAATCCCGCAAACTCCAACGACAAATCCAGTGGCGCGTATGGAAACTGGAACAATCCCAATTCCACGCAATGGGTGCAGTATGAGTGGGCGCGGGACTACCAACTTAACCGCACGGAAGTCTATTGGTTCGATGACAACGGCGGTGTGCTGGTGCCTACCTCGGCGTATATCGAATACTGGGACGGCAGCAGTTGGATTTATGCCGGTGAGGTTCCGTTGGTGGAGAACGCATTTAACAATCTGGATTTAAATGGAATTACCACCGGTCGGTTGCGGGTATCCATGCTTAATACCATTCAATCCACCGGCATCCTGGAATGGCGTGTTTACGGCACCGCCACGGGAAGCGGAAGTTCCAGCAGCAGTTCTTCAAGCAGCAGTAGTTCATCGTCCGGTTCGACGTCCGGAGGGCAGGTGCCTTATGGAGCCATTAATAATGAGTACTCCCGCTTCGATGTGAATACCACCAACGCGTTGTATATGGATTCCGATCGCTTTCGCGCTTATTACGGTGGCAACGGGTTGAATGGCGGCCAGGGCAATCTGGCCAACGTGCCACCCAGTCAGGTGGCAAACGGGCTGTCCCATCTGGAGGCGGCGTATGAGTGTTTTGTCAATGAGTGGGGTTTCCGGTCGACGAGCCTGTCCGCGTATTCCGACCAGGGACCGTATTACAAAATGAATTTGTACTCCACCACGACGCTCAACGCAGGCGGCGCGATGGGAGCGGATCAGCGCACCGGGTTGAGCTTTATTGAGTTAAAAGACAATGCCATCAGTCGCCCCGAAACAGCTGTACATGAGTTTGGCCACAGCCTCACGTACACCGACTACACCTGGGTCGATCAGGGTCGCACCGGTGCATGGTGGGAGACGGTTGCGAACTGGGTGGCCGATACGTATAACACTGATCCATTATGCGGCGATGTGCGCGCAAGAAAAGGCCTGCAGCGGGAACGCGATACCATTATCAATCTGGACGCCAACATCGCGTTGTCGCACCTGGCGATTGTGCACACACGCAATTATTACCAGGCCTGGCCGTTCCTGACTTACTTGACCCAAAACCCCGACCAGTATCCGGGCATCGGGCGCATGGCCGTGCCGGATCTGCTTAAAAACCACCTCGGCAACAATGAGACGCCGTTACATGTGCTGGAAAGACTAACGGCTCCTGTGTCCGTGCAGCGAGTGGTCGGGCGGTACTGGGCTCGCATGGCCTACCTGGACATCGGGCATCCCAAGGCCCAGGCGCGTTACCTGAGCACGCGCAACAACAGCGGTTTCAGGTCGCGTGCCTATGCCAACCTGGACTCCCTGGGTAACGGCCGTTACCGGGTAAAAGCGGACCGTGCGCCGATGTATGCCGGGGCCAATATCACGCCGCTCGATATCACCGGTGGTGGTAATGTGAATGTTCAGGTCATCAATCTCGGCAATGGATTAAGTGGCAGCAATTTCACGGCGACGTTGGCGGTCCGCAACGTCAACTCCGGTAGTGTGCGCTATGTCGATCTGGCTGGCGGTACAGGCAGTGCGATCGTTGCAGGCAATGAGGAAATCAGCCTTGTTGTCGCAAATACACCGAACAGCCTGTATCTGTACAATGCTTTCGATAGTACTGAAACCAGTCCGGAGTCAATTGGTTTGCGGTATGAGGTACAGATCGGAGGCGCTGTCCCCACAGTCCTTTGAAACAGTATCTGAATCGCTGTAAATTCAGCGCGATTCAGACCCTTAAGCCGGGTAAAAAACCGCTCCTTTCGTGGGAGCGGCTTTAATCCCGGGTTATTGGCTTCCGCACTACACCGGATTGACGTAATCACACGCAAGATGGCAAATTCCCACCCGCCTCCTATTGACTTCCTGCCGCAATAATTCTTACATTGGCTCCTCAACCCAGAGATGTAACCTGTGAAAACCGCGGTATCCACCCTACATACCACCCCTGGCGGACGACTGGCCATTGGCTTTTTGATGCTTTGCCTGTTGTTCCGCGCGGCTATTCCCGCCGGTTTTATGCCGGCGATGGCCGGCCAGGGCGACGCGGACGGTTCACTGATCAAACTCTGTCATGGCGATGCCGGCAGTGCCCAGCTGTTGGATATGCTGGAGCCTCACGATACGCCGTCGCCATCGTCCCATTCCGTGGTCAAGCATGAACAGTGCGCATTTTCCGCCTTTATTTTACTTGCCGTATCGGATATTCCGGCCTTTACGCTCGATGTTGCCCTGGCTGAAACGTTTGAAACTCTTCGGCCGCGGGTTTTTAAATCCTTTCTTTATTCCTCCCATCCCGCTCGCGCACCACCATTCGCAATCTTTTAAAGATTAACCCCGAATTTTGCTGTAGGGCGGGTAAGCACGCGCCACCCGCCGTTTTTCTGGCGACATGGCGGGTGGCGCCACACTTGCCCGCCCTACGTGAAATTTCCGGATAAATTTATCACGACGAGCATACGCCATAACGGTGTTTGTTCCATCGGGAAAGATCATGTTGCGAAGAAAAAAACTAATTTTAATTGGCGGTATATTTGTATCCGCCGCGGCTATATGCGAGACACCTGAAAAAGCCCGGCCAGGTAGCGCAAGGCTGGAAGAAGTTCATATTTGGGGCGACAAAAATACCAGCCAGACGCTGTACATTGCTCCCACCAGCCAGGTGACAGCCGAACAAATGGAACATATCAACCTGACGACGGTTGAAGATTCGGTTATTTATGAACCTGGCTTGATTATCCGCAAACGCTTTATCGGCGACGGCAACGGCGTGATCGGCATGCGCAACGCGAATATGTTTCAAAGCACCCGCAGTTCCGTTTATGCCGACGGCCTGCCACTGCACTACCACCTCCAGACCCGCTGGAGCGGCGCGCCGCGCTGGTCTCTGGTGGCACCGGACGAAGTGGAGTCGGTGGAAATTATCTACGGCCCGTTTTCCGCCGCGTATTCCGGCAACAGCATGGGCGGTGTGGTAAACATCAAAACCAAAACGCCCACCGAACGCAGTGTAAGTGTTAAGGGCGCTGTCTTTAATCAGTTCTATGATCGGCTCGAACGCGAGGATGAATACCAGGGCGCGCGTTACTCGCTTTCCTACGGCAATAAGCTGGGCGACCTGACATTGTTTGCGTTTTACAATCACCTGGAAAACGAAGGGCATCCGCAGACCCATTTTTACAGTGCGCCGGCAACGGCGGGCGATGCCACGGTGGTAACCGGTGCCATTTCCGGTGAGGATGCCTACGGCAATCCCGTTATTTATTACGGCGATACCGGCACTGACGAAGCGGTTACCGATCTGTTTAAACTGAAACTGGGTTATGAACGGGAACAGTTCCAATGGCGGTTCTCGGCGGCCTACGAGGATCGAAACAGCGAGCAGCGGCCGCGCAATTTTCTGGAGGATGTGGCTGGTGATCCGGTTTGGCGCGGCGATGCGGAAATCGATGACGTCACCTTCAGCCTGAATCCGGGCCGGTTTGCCACCAGCGACCATGATCGTCATTCCCTCCTGCTCGGCGCCGGTGTTAGCGGCCCGATAAGTAGTGACTGGACGTTCGATCTGAATATCAGCGATTTCCGCATGTTGGAAGATGAAAGCCGCAACTCCGGTATCAGTCCCGATGATCCCCTGGCGTCCACCAGTGGCCGGGTTACCGAGTACGACGATACCGGCTGGCAAACCTTCGACCTGAATATTGGCACCGAAACATTGGGGCAGGGCGGCAACATGACTCTGGTGATGGGCGTGCAGCAAAGCGATTACCAACTCGGTCTGTACGACTACAACTCGGACAATTACCGGGAGGGCGACAAAACAACGATTCGCGGCATCAGCGGCGGTGAAACCACCACCCGCGCGGCGTTTATCCAATATGGCTGGCAGTTTACCGCGCGGGCCGACCTCGCCCTTGGCGCGCGCTACGAGCAGTGGCAGGCAAAGGACGGTTTTATCGGCGATGCGGATGAAATTGTGCATCACCCGGACCGCGACGAGACGGGCGTATCTCCCAAATTTTCCCTCGGTTATTTAATTGCGGATAACTGGACATTGCGCTATTCGCTCGCACGCGCCCTGCGTTTTCCCATTGTCGAAGAGCTTTACCACAATGTCAGCAGCACCACGTCGGTAACCGAAGGTGACGTGAGCCTGGCGCCGGAAGATGGTATCTTTCACAACCTGTTACTGGAGCGTTCCCTGAATGCCGGTTATCTAAGGCTGAATATTTTCCATGATGTAATTGAGGGTGCGATTTACGCCCATCGCGGCCGCCTGGGTGATATCGACCTGAACACTTTTTTAAGTGTCGACGAGGTGACAACCAGCGGCGCGGAACTGGCGTTGAAGCACGATGGTTTTATTACTTCCAACACCAACGTAAAATTCAATCTCACCTATACGGACGCGGAGATTACCGAAAACCGGTTTAACCCGGATTACGTCGGCAAGCAGTTTCCCCGCATGCCCAAGTGGCGCGCCAACCTGTTGCTGAGCTGGCGATTTGCCGACGACTTTGATTTCAGCACCGGCGTGCGTTATGCCAGCAATAGTTATGGCGAACTGGATAACAGCGATACCGGTTCCGAAGTTTACGGTACGCAGGACGGCTATTTGTTTGTTAATCTCAAAGCCGGCTGGCAGGTCGATGAGCATTTGGACCTTGCTTTGGGAGTGGACAATATCAATGACGATGTCGCCTACGTGGCGCACCCCTGGCCGGCGCGAACGGTTTACCTGGAGACGGGATATGATTTTTAAGTGCCGATTTTTTTGCTGGCAAAGGCTTGCCGGTTTTGCCGTTTTAATATCTTGTGCGACGGTGTTTGCGGAGCCACATCATCACGGCGAAAAAACGGTTGCCGCAAAACCGGCGGGCTGTGCCGACAGCGCCCGCATCAGTGTCCATTGCGGGCTCGTGCCCAGCGCAAAATACGCTGGAAAAAAATTGTGGGTGACGTTTGTGCAGAATCAGTTTGTCTGGGTGAGCCATTCGAATGACAACGGAAAAAATTTCTCCACGCCGGTGAAAGTCAACAATACGCCGCAGGAAATTTATAGCAACGGCGAGAACCGCCCGAAGATACATGTGCGAGGAAAACACATTTACATTTCCTGGACGGAAAAAACCGAAGGGCACTACACGGGCGATATCCGGTTTGCCCGTTCCACCGATAAAGGAAAAAGTTTTTCGCCGAGTATAAAAGTGAACGACGACGGCCTGTTGACCAGTCACCGCTTTGACGCAATGCATGTCACTGACGAAGGAAGAATTTACCTGGCCTGGCTGGACAAGCGCAACAAGGAAGCGGCGCAAAAACAGGGTGGTGAATATCCCGGCAGCGCGGTGTATTTTGCCGTATCCGACAATAGTGGCGAATCTTTCAGCAAAAATAAAAAGGTTGCCGATAACAGTTGCGAGTGCTGCCGAATCGCAATGGATGACGCGGGCAAGTTCGTGGCGGAAAAAAGCGCGACGGACAAAAGCGAAGCAGTGATATTCTGGCGACAGATATTCGATGGCGGCATGCGCGACCACGCGCTTATGACACTCGGCCCAAACGGCGCAACAAGCGGGCTTTATCGGGCGACAATTGACGACTGGAAAATCGATGCCTGTCCTCATCACGGTCCGGACGTTGCCGCCAGCCCCGCGAGAGCGGGGTACCACCTGGCCTGGTTTAGTGACGGTGCAAAAAACCAGGGGCTGTATTACGGATTTTTTACCGGTGAAGAAAGTGTCACTGCTGTTCAGATGGATAGCGATGCCGGTGCATCTCATCCTCAGGTTTTCGCCGCGAAAGAAATACTCTACTACGCGTGGAAAATTTTCGATGGCAAAAAAACGGTAGTTAAACTGAAAACTTCGAAGAACCAGGGAAAGAGCTGGAGCGATGCCGGCGTCATAGCCGGTACGACAGGCGGCTCGGATCATCCGTTACTTTTTGCATCGCCGGGCGGTGAAGCGGTATTGAGCTGGCATACTGACAAGGAAGGCTTGCGGATAATTCAACTGGGAGAACATAATGCTGCATAACATGTTGTTGAGAAAGTGGCACCGGCGATATTTGTGTTTGTTAATTGGCAGCTGTCTTTTTTCGGCAGTAAATACCCAGGCTGATGATTCGGAAAAATCAGGAAATGCGGTTCAGTTAAGTCCGTTCAAGGTGGAATCGTTCGCCAAAATCCGGCAAAAATATGACGGCGATAATTACCTGGTTTCGCTGTGGTCACTAAACTGCCCGCCCTGCATGAAGGAACTCGAAATGCTGGGGCGGTGGCGGGCGGACAATCCGGATATCCCGATTGTTTTAATTGCCACGGACAATATCACGGAAGCTGACCAGGTGTCGGAAGTATTGAATCGCGTCAACCTGGACGGCGCGGACAACTGGATATTTGCCGATACCTACGTTGAAAAACTTCGTTACGCCATTGACCCGAAATGGCGCGGCGAACTGCCGAGAACTTATTTGATTACGCCTGGCGCCGTTCGCGTGGTCAAAGGATTGCTCGATAAGGAACAGTTGAACGAATGGACGGACAAAAAAAAGTAATTGGTTGCGTGACTGAATAACGGTTACCATTCGGGTTGCTTAAATAACCTGTTATTTGCCGATGAAATACCAGATATCGATTAAGCGAGTTTATGAGTCCGTTGATGATTCAGACGGCGCCCGCGTCCTGGTCGATCGTCTGTGGCCACGAGGAAAGCGACGGGAGGACCTGGTGTTGACGGAGTGGTATCGCGATGCCGCCCCATCCAATGAACTCCGGCGCAGTTGGCACAATGGAAATATTGATACCGACGTTTTTGCAAAAAAATATGACCGGGAATTGAGGAATAATCCTGACACGCTGATTCCGCTCATGCGCTGGGCCCGGCAAGGTCGGTTGACGCTGCTTACCGCGGTGCGCAACCCCGACGAGTCTCACGCCCCCGTTTTAAAAACGGCTATCGAGAAAGCGCTCGGGGAAGAGGACCTGCAAGACCGGCAGGGCGAACCGAGTTCGCCCACATGTTACGCCGGTACCGATGATTTTCGCGGAATAGAGTAACTCTTTCAGCTTGTCCTCAGCTTATCTCTTCTTGCTGATCCGCGGGTTCCGTGCTTATTTCCACGCGACGGTTTTCCCTGTTGGAGTCTGCAAGGCTGTCGCCTTCCGGCACTCCCACTGCTTCAACTTTCAGGTTTTGGGAATCCAGCCCTTCCTCTTCCAGAAATTCCTTCACCGCTTCCGCCCGACGTTGCGCAAGATCCTGATTGTACTCTTCGGGGCCGGTGGAATCGGCAAAACCTTTAATAACCAATTCACCCTGGGCGCTGTCTTCCTGGGATTGGGCAAGGTCCTTCAGTTTATCTTTTGATTCATCCGATAGTTCATCGGAATCAAATTCGAAATACACAATATGATCCTGTGAATCGCCGGCTGATTCATCTGATGACCAGGAAGACGAATCATCCTCCGCCGACCAGGAAGATGACTCTTCCTCGCTGCTGTCGAACTCTGTATCGGCCATCTCCTCGCTGTTTTCGTCTACTTCGTACCGATCGCTTATCGCGGGCTCGTTGTCCTTTTCCAGATCACTTTGCGCCAGTTGGTAATTCAATTCACTGCCGGCAAATGCGCTACCGGCCAGGGTCATTGCCAAGGCTATTTGGGTAAGTTTGAACGATTTCATAGTCTCTCTCCTTTTTGGTGGTTGCTCATCAATAAATGGATGAGTTTGTCCTTGACTTTGCGATTAATGTGCCAGCTCACCAGCACAAAATGGCAAGACATGCTCAAACTGAACGGAAGTTAAACGAATGGGATGAGTGACGAGCAATTTTATTTCTATAACTGTTCGAGATAATTTCTGCCGCCGAGTTGCCTGGCCATGCGGTTAATTGTGTAGGCGCGTGAACGCACATACTCGGAGGGCCGGGCCACTGACATGCGCTTGGGGTTGGGAAGCACCGCGGCCAGGATGCCAGCCTGCCACGCTGTTAAGTCGCTCGCGGGCGCGCCGAAAAAAGAGCGTGACGCGGCTTCGGCGCCATAAACACCCGGACCGAATTCGGCAATATTCAGATAGACTTCCAGAATCCTTTCCTTGGGCCACAGGGTTTCGATAAGCAGGGTAAACCAGGCCTCGATGGCCTTCCTGATATAGCTTCTGCCGTTCCATAAGAACAGGTTCTTGGCCACCTGTTGGGTAATCGTGCTGGCACCGCGCGGGCGCTCCCGGTCCGCCGCCAGCGATTTTTGGATGGACTCGATATCAAAACCGTAATGGTGGGGAAACTTCTGGTCCTCGGAAGCGATAACGGATATTTGCAACCAGGGGGAAATACCGTCCAGAGAACGCCAATGATGCCTTGCATGCCGGTTATTTTCCCACTCCCACGCCACGATAAAGGCTGAGCTGCCCGGGTTTACCCAGCGCAGGGTAAGTACGGTAAGAAAGCTGCCAGCCGTAAACAAAATGGCGAACCAGAAAATCAACTTAAAAAATTTTCGGAAGTATTTTCCCAAACCGTTACCTGCATTTTGAATTTGCGGCCACGTTGAACTTGCGGCCACGTTGAACTTGCGACTATGGTACCGCGCCACCTTTTCCGGAAGTGTGCAGATTTTCACACGGGTTGCGCAACGTTCACTTTGGACTTATTGCCCCAGCGTTATAATGCGGTTTTTCGTTTCCGCCGCGAATTTCCAGGACTTCAGAGGCTTCTTTTATGAAAAAATATACCCACACTTCAGTATCCCGCAGAAGGTTCATTCGCAACACCACCCTTGGCCTGACCGCAGTGGGTTTTGGCGCCGCGCCGCTTTCGAGCCTGGCCGCCGGGAAAGGTTCAGGAAAAAAACTGGGGGTGGCGCTGGTGGGGTTGGGCAATTATGCAGGTGGTCAACTCGCCCCGGCGTTGCTGGAAACGCAAAACTGCTACCTGGCGGGCATTGTAACCGGGACAAAATCCAAGGAGAAGGTGTGGCGGGAAAAGTACAATATTCCGGTAAAAAACACCTACAACTACGATAACTTTGATGATATCGCCAATAATAAAGACATCGATATCGTCTATGTGGTTTTGCCCAATTCCATGCACGCGGAATATTCCATCCGGGCCGCGCGGGCGGGCAAGCATGTCATCTGCGAAAAGCCGATGGCGATTTCCGTGGCTGAATGCCGGCGGATGATCGACGCCTGTAAAAAAGCGGGTGTAAAACTCGGCATTGGCTACCGTTTGCACTACGACCCGTTTAACCTCGAAATGATGAGGCTCGGCCAGCACCAGGTATATGGGCCGGTGGAAAAAATTGCCACGCAGTTTCAGTTCGAGATGGGCGATCTTTCCCAATGGCGGGCGAAAAAGGAATTCGCCGGTGGCGGACCATTGATGGATTTGGGGGTTTACTGCATCCAGGGAGTCATTTATACATTGGGTGAACTACCGGTCAGTGTCAACGGTAGAAACACCACGCGCGACAGGGATGCGTGGAAAAGCGTGGAAGGGTCGCTGGAATGGACGATGAAATTTAAATCCGGCGCCGTGGCGACATGTAAAAGCAGTTACGAGGAGGATTATTACGGCGAACTGGTTGCAACGGCCAAAAAGGGTGAGTTCGGTCTGAGTCCCGCTTTTGTTTACGGCGGTTTAAAAGGAAAAACACCCGACGGCCCGATGCGGTTTAAGCCGGTGAACCAGCAGGCACGACAGATGGACGCATTCGCGGCCAACGTGCTTAACGATACGGAGATTCTGGTGCCCGGGGAAATGGGTATGCGGGATATGTACGTTATCGAAAAGATATACGAATCGATGGAAAACGGTGGGAAGGAAATGTCCCTGGCCGGTATACCCGGTGTTTTGCATAAGGTTTAAATTCCGGGGCGCTTCACGTCGCTTAAGGAATTGCCTTCAGTCCTGCTCCCCAATTTGTTCCAGGGCCCGGAAAATTCCAGCTACGTACCCCACCACGCTTGCTGATGGCTCCTGGTTTCCTCGCAAAACATTTGAATCATTTTCGCGGCGAGCAGGGTTGTATTCTCCGGGCGACTGCAGGTTAACAGGCCCCGGTCGACGACCACCTCCTGGTTCATCCAGTACGCGCCGGCTTCCCGAAGCCTGGCACGAACGGACGCGTGTGATGTCAGTGCCCTGCCTTTTAACAATCCGGTCGTGGCAAGCAAAACGGGCGCGCGACATATTGCCGCGATGGGCTTCCTCATCTTGATAAAGTCACCTATGAATTTGATCGCCTTGTGGTTTACCGCCAGGCTGTTTGGAAGCAGTGCGTTGCCGGGGAGCAGTAGCGCGTCGAAATCCACGCACAGCGCCGAGTTCAAATGTTTATCAACGCGAAAGGCGCTTCCCCAACAGTCCTTGCGCCAGGCCCTGATTTCTCCGTCTTCCGGTGCCACGATCGCTATCCGGGCACCTTCTTTTTCCAGCGCCGCCTTGGGCCCGCTGAATTCACTTTCTTCAAAACCGCGTGTTACCAGCGCTGCTACGAGACAATTTCTTAAACCATGCGTCATACATTTAACTCGGTACATTTCAGTCCTGGCGCTTGGCGCTAAGCCGGGATGGCATTGCCTCTTTTCACGAAAGCCTTTCGATAGAAGCCCACGATTTCATTCTTCCAGGCGGGGTCGGTCATATCCGGCCAGTCGCCACGGCGGAACCAGGGTGCGAGCGCCATTACTTCCTTGTCCATTTCAACAATAAGACAGCGATTATGCGGGTCCATTTGCAGGCGCCGCCACGGAACCACAATTAACCGGTCTCCCAGGCTCAGGCGCCCGATAAAAGACAAAACGGCGTAAGCGACTTCGCCGGTATCGGCATCGAAAATAATTTCTTCCAACTGGCCAACCTTTTCTCCATCCTGCGTTCGTACACTGCCACCGATCAGGCTTCCCATTAAAATGAAATTGCCCGACTGACTTACGCGCCGCGGACGGATCATGTAGTTTCCCTCATGTTGGATGCCTTAAGTTAAGTACCGGAATTGGTAAGATACGTGTGGAAAAATCAAAGGGGAGTGGGGGCTCCCCTTGCTGTCGATCAGCTTACCTCGTCGTCGTAGGGTGCCTCGACACTTACCACAACACGACGGTTGTCCTGGGCGTTTTCGGCGAGGCTCTCATTTTCCGGCTCTCCTACGGCATCTATTTTCAGGTTGTAGGATGCCAAGCCTTGCTCCTCCAGGAAATTTTTGACGGCTTCCGCACGCCGTTTCGCCAAATCCTTGTTGTATTCCTCGGAACCCTCCTGATCGGTATAACCGGTTATGGAAACTTCCACCGACGCCAAACTGTCCTGGTTCATCGTTTCTACGAAACGCTTGAGTTGATCTTTCCCTTCATCCGTTAATTCGTCGGAATCAAATTCAAAACGTACGGTCTGATCCGCGTCCGAGCGAAAACTGTAGTCGCCAACATCACCGATGTTTCCATCCGAGCCGGGTCTACGTTCCTCAACGCTGGCGACATCATCTTCCTCATCCAGTTCATTTTCCGGAAGGTAGCTGTCGTCGCTGCTGTCTTCACTGTCCTGGTATTGGTCGTCGTCCTGGTACTGGGCCACCTGGAAACTTCCCTGCGCGGAATTTCCTTTCATATCCGCTACAACAAAGTCACCTTGCGGTTTTGGCGTTGCGCTATCCGTTTTTACCGCCTTTGTGTCGTAACCGGAATCACAACTTGCGAGCGCGCCGCCGGTAAATGCCACGGCCAGTGCCAGCTTGGTAAGCTTAGGTATTTTCATCGTCGCTCTCCTTTTGTATCTGAAATACAAATTTTGTTGAATGCTCGTCCAGTGACTTTGCGATATGCATGCCAGCGAATTTCATTCGCGCTTTTTAGTCGCCTCGGTTTTAAGTGAGTTCTTCCGCGTAAGGCACCACCACTTCAACCACCACGCGGCGGTTGTCCTGAATTGACGCGGCGATATTTTCATCTTCCGCCTCGCCGATGGCTTCAATCTTCAAGTCTTCGGAAGCCATACCCTGCTCTTGCAGAAAGCTCTTTACCGATTCGGCCCGTCTTTTGGCCAGCGCCTTGTTGTATGCTTCAGAGCCGGCGGTATCCGTGTAGCCTCTGATTACCATTTCCACCATACCCAGGTTTCTCTCTTCCATCGAGTCGACAAAATCCTCCAGTTTGCTTCGAGCCTCGCTGGTAAGCTTCGCGGAATCGAAATCAAATTGCACGGCTTGCTGCTCTTTTGCCACTACGTCGGAATGGGTTTCCTGCTGATCGATATCCAGGTGACTGTCCGTGGATTCCTGGGCGGTCTGGTCCTCGGCTCCACCTGTCTGCGTTCCGGACAACTCCGGGTCGGTATCAGCGGATTCCTGTTGACTGTCCTGGTTCCCGCTATCCCAGTTGCCGGTATCTGGGGTGCCATCGCGTTCGTCGCTGATGCTGTATTGGTCGTTTGCGCTGTCTTCGGTATTTCCCGCAATATCTTCCGGGCTGTCGGTGATATCGGCGCTTGTGCCGCGCTCGGCGGCTGCCTGTTCATCGGTGGCGTTAAGCTCGCTATCGTTCCGGG
This sequence comes from uncultured Cellvibrionaceae bacterium, assembly GCA_964451365.1. Classification (GTDB taxonomy): domain Bacteria; phylum Pseudomonadota; class Gammaproteobacteria; order Pseudomonadales; family Cellvibrionaceae; genus CAYVIB01. Next base: position 6,605 of record CAYVIB010000010.1, on the reverse strand, counting down.
TTTGCTCCAGAGTGCTGCTATCGTTGGCGGTACCTGTGTCCGCTGCCGTGGGGTCATACTCCGATTCGCAAGCCGCCAACCCGGCGCCGATCAGAATTGCCGCTGCAAAATTTGCAACTTTCGCTTTTTTCATGCTGTCCCCCTATATGTCGGTGATACAGGTTTAACAAATCATCTGCTGCGATATGTATGCCAACGAACCGGGCCGGTAAAATTTTTTATCTGCCTGCCGCTAAAGACCAAACTGTGAATTTCACTCCTTCTGGCAGCGAAATAGCGGGAAAAGTGTTGGATGAGGGGCCAGGAAATGGAGTTAAATTAACTCCGCCGTGAGCGGGAAGTGTGAATCTGCATATATTTCAATTCAGCTTGTATATTTGCCACGGAGCGTGCGGCACGGATGATGGCAACTTTTTATATTATCCGTCAGTATATTCAGTACGTTGGGATGGTAAGCAATATGCTTTCATTAAACGGAGTGCATGGAAGCTAAAGAGCAACTTCCTGTACGAATTGAAACTCAATAGGAGGTACGAAAATGAGAATATTCAGTGTTCCAGTGATCGCGGCACTGTCCCTGGCGTTGATGTCCTGCGCGGCGAATAAAAATGTGCCAAGCTACGCTGACGCCCTGGACGAGGTAACCGGTCAAAACGGAAGGGCGTGTGTGAGAACGGACGATATTGACGGCTATGGTGTGCTGACTGGCGACGTAATCAGTATTGACAGTGATTTCAACTATTATCTGGCGACGGTGTTGCCGGGGTGTATGGATTTGGGTACATCGATCGGTGCGGTGTTCCAAAGTGATTTTTATGAACTGTGCGGGCAATCCATGGAGAGAATTTACACTGGCGATGATCGCTGCACCATAAACAAGGTGTACGAGTTTGAAAGTCGGGATGAGGCGTTTGAAGCTTACAATCGGGCGAAGGACCTGCGCCAGCAAAGCCGCGAAGTGGCCTCTGATTGATATCGCGACCGGGTCCGGCAGGGATGCACGGATAGCGGGTGAAAGAAAGGCTCCCCATACCTGTCCTTTCTTCCGTGCCTTTCTGCCGTACCTTTCTCCTAGCGAACGGGGTAAGCGCGCGGATGGCGGAACCTTTGGTGAGTCCGAACAGCGTTCGACTTATCGCGTTTTTCACGACGCAATTTTTTCTTTAAATTTTGAAGTTGTGTCCGTCGAGTGGATAAAACCTTATCGGGAAAGCTTTACGCGGTTTTGGTTTGCTTCAGGCTGCGATTGCCAAGCAGTGTCAACAGTTCGCTATAGTCCACCGGCTTGACCAGGTAAAAATTAAAACCGGCGGAGACAGCTTTTTGTTTGTCTGACTTGCTGCTGTGACCGCTCATGGCAATTATCGACACGGAGGCGAGCGTTTCCTGTTGGCGAAGGCGCTTCGCCACTTCATAGCCGCTGATATCGGGCAGGGTAATATCCAGCAACACCACATCGGGAACGCAGTCGATGGCGGTGGCTACTCCGTCCTCCCCGCAGTAATTCACCCGTACCTGGTAACCTTCACTTTCAAGGCAGATGGCCAGGCCGTCGGCGGAATCGCGGTTGTCGTCAATGATCAATATCAGCAGGTTGTTCGCCCGGGTGGCGGGGGGCTCCGACATCGCCGGTACCTGAGGCCTGGCTTTAACCAATGGCAGGCGAACGGAAAATTCCGCGCCACAGCCCGGCCCTTCGCTGGTTACATTGGTGCTGCCACCGTGCAGTTCCACCAGTGCCCGCACCAGCGCCAGGCCAATACCGAGCCCGCCCTTGGCGCGGTTAATGGCGGTGGGCGCCTGGACAAACAGATCGAAAACAGTCCCCAGCAGGTCGTCGGAAATGCCCATGCCGTGGTCCCGGACCCTGATAACGGCCGAATCATCACCGTCCCGTTTCAGGGACAGTTGAATCAACCCGCCATCTTCCATGTACTTGGCGGCGTTGGTCAGCAGGTTGCCCAGCACCTGGTTTAAACGCACCGGATCGCCATCGACATACAGCTCCTCGTCGGGCAGTTCCAGTTGCAGCTTGTGGTCGTGTTCGTCGAGCAGGGCAGAAACGGTTTCCGCCGCATGGGTGACGATGGTGGCCAGGTCGGTGCTCTCCTTGCGCAGTTGTATGCGGCCATTGGAGATGCGCGAGATGTCCAGGAGGTCGTCCATCAGGCAGGTCAGGTGCCGCACCTGGCGATGCAGCAGGTCGCGAGCCCAGTTGAATTGTTGTTCGGTGCTGTTTTCCAGTTGCATCACCTGCGCCGCGTTGTGAATGGCGGACAGGGGGTTGCGCAGTTCGTGGGCGAGTATGGCGATGTACTCGTCCTTGCGTTTGGCGGACTGGTTCAGCGCCTGCTCCACCCGTTCCCGTTCGGCGATTTCCTCCACCAGCTTCGCGTTGGCGGCCACTAGTTCGCGGTTGGCGTTTTCCAGGGTATTGTTCAGTTGCTGCAGCTCGCGGGTATTTTCAGCTTTCAGTTCCTCATGGGCCTTGGCCAGTTCCGCGTTGGCATTGACCAGCTTTTGGTTGAGAAGGGACAGTTCCACCCGTTGCCGGTAAAGCTGCACCAGCGCCTGCACCTTGCCGCGCAGGATTTCGGGAATCACAGGGATCTGCACATAGTCGACCGCGCCCATCTCGTAACCCTTGCGCTGGTCGATGTCGGTCAGGTGCACACCGGTCACGAAAATGATCGGGGTTTCTTCAAAGCGGGGGTGGTTGCGAATCAGGGTGGCGGTTTCAAAACCGTCCATTTCCGGCATGCTCACGTCCAGCAAAATGGCCGCGAACTCCTTTTTCATCAGCCATTTCAGCGCTTCGGTGCCGGAATGGGCGCGTATCAGGTTGTGTCCCAGGCAATCGAGCGCCGCTTCGTAGCTCAACAGCCGCGCGGGCTTGTCGTCTACCAGTAGGATATTGACTTCATTCGGAGCCATTGCTGTTTCTCCACGAAGGGTGATCATCAAAACGGCCCACTAACGGTGCAACCATGCGCGCAACAATGTGACCAGCTGTTGTTTGTTGACGGGCTTGGCAATGTAGTCCGATGCACCGGCCTCCAGGCATTTTTCCCGGTCGCCTTTCATCGCCTTCGCGGTCAGCGCGATAATCGGCAGTATACGGAATTGCGGTTGCGAGCGGATTTGTTGCATTGTGGCATAACCATCCATTTCCGGCATCATGATATCCATCAATACCAGTGCCAGGTCCTCGGTACGTTCGATCAGGTCGATCGCGTCGCGGCCGTTGTTGGCGGTAAGCACTTCCATCTTGTGCCGTTCCAGGATGCTGGAAAGGGCAAAAATATTGCGCACATCGTCGTCCACCACCAGCACTTTCTTGCCGATCAGCGGCTCGTCGCTTTCATACAGTTCGCGCAGCATGCGCTGCTTGTCTTCCGGCAGGTTGGCCACCGGGCGGTGCAAAAACAGCGAGGTGTCATCCAGGATGCGCTCCGGCGAGCGGGCGTCCCGCAATACAATGGATTTGCCCATGGTACGCAGGCAGGATTCCTCATCGGCGGTCAGCTCGCGTCCGGTGGCGACCACGATAGGCACCTTGCGCAAGTGGGCGTCGCGCTGTACTTCCGCCAGCAGTTCAAAGCCGGACATATCGGACAGCAGCAGGCTCAACACCACGCAGTCGAATTGTTTCTCGCGCATGGACTGCAGGGCAATTTTGCCTTCGATGGCGGTGGAAATTTCCACGTCGTCATGTTGCAGCAGTTCGATCAGCTTGCGCAATTCCGCGGGATTGCTTTCTATTATCAGCAGTTGGCGCATCTTGGGATGGGCAAATTCGCGCAGTTGGGTGAATGCCTCGCTGAGCCGCTCCGAGCTTGCGGACTTGTTCAGGTAGGCGTAGGCGCCGCGCGACAGGCCGTGTTGTCGCTCCTCGTCCACGCTGATGATCTGCACGGGAACATGACGGGTGTGCGGGTCCTGCTTGAGCTGACTCAGGATGGTCCAGCCCAGCATGTCCGGCAGGAAAATATCCAGGGACACCGCAGTCAGGGTATAACTGTGCGCATAGTCAAGCGCATCCGCGCCGCGTGTGGCCACCAGGCCTTTGAAACTCTGCGCGCGGGCGTGATCGAGCAGTATATTGGCATAGTGCGGGTCATCCTCGACAATCAGCAGGACATCGTCGCCCGGCTGGATGCCGCGGCGATCGTCAGGAACCTCCTCGGCGTGCGTGACCGGCGGCAGGGTAACTGTATGGTTGGCGCTGTCCGTGGACTTGGAACGGATATGAGGCAGATAACGGCTGGCCGAGTCGCCGAAATTCAGCGGTACATACAGGGTGAAGGTGCTGCCCTGGCCGGGTTCGCTGTCCAGCCTGATTTCCCCGCCCAGCAATTGCGCCAGTTCCCGGCTGATGGCCAGGCCCAGGCCGGTGCCGCCGTAGCGGCGGGCTGTGCCGGCGTCCGCCTGCTGGAAGGCCTCGAATATCAGTTTTTGTTTTTCCTTTGGAATACCGGTACCGGTGTCGGTCACGGAGAAAAACACCACCTGTTCGGCGTGATCCAGCACCGGGTGGCCGGATGTCCAGCCTTCCCTTGCGATATCGGCAAATAACTGCACGCTGCCGCGATCGGTAAACTTGAAGGCGTTGGAGAGCAGGTTCTTGAGAATTTGCAGCAGCCGTTTCGGGTCGATGTAAATTGCGCGGCCCAGGTCGGTGCCGAACTCAACGGTGAAGTTGAGGTTGCGGGTTTCGGCCTCGTGACGGAAGTTGCGCTCGACCGTCTCGCGCAGGTTGGCGAAGGGCAGCTCCTCGGATTCCACCGTCACCGTACCGGATTCGATCTTCGACAGGTCGAGAATATCGCTGATCAGGTTTAGCAGGTCGGTACCGGCCGAGTAGATGGTGTTGGCGAATTCCACTTGGCGCGGCGAGAGGTTGCCATCGAGGTTTTCCGCCAGCTGCTCGCCCAGGATCAGGATACTGTGCAGCGGTGTGCGCAGTTCGTGCGATACGTTGGCGAGGAATTCGGACTTGTAGCGTGAGGTAAGCGCCAACTCCGCCGCCTTCTCTTCCACTGCGCGGCGGGCCTGGTCGATTTCCTGGTTCTTGCGCTCCACCTCGGCGTTCTGTGCCGCCAGCAGTTGGGCTTTTTGTGCCAGCTCTTCGTTGGTCTGTTGCAGTTCCAGCTGCCGGGTCTGCAATTCCGTCGCCAGCTGTTGGGATTGGGCCAGCAGGCGTTCAGTACGCATGGTGGCTTCGATGTTATTCAGTACCACGCCCACGATATCCGCCAACTGTTCGAGGAAGGCAATCTGTGACGTGTTGAATTCCTTCAGCGAAGCCAGTTCGATTACCGCCTTCACCTGGCCTTCAAACAATACCGGCAGCACCATCACCACGCGCGGCGTGGCGGTGACCAGGCCGGAGGTGACGCGCAAGGGCTGCTGGTCCGCCTCGGTGATAATCAGGCGGCGGCGCTCCAGCGCGCACTGGCCGACCAGACCTTCACCCAGCCGGTATTCCCGCCCGCCACCGGGGCCGCGATAGTTGTCGGCGTAACCGGCCAGCTGACGCAGGCGCGAGCCATCGTCCGCCGCCGTCATCGCGTACATGATGCCCTGGTGCACATCCACCAGCGGCGCCAGTTCCGACAGCAGCATCTGCGCCACCGTGGTCAGGTCGCGCTGGCCCTGCATCATGCGGCTGAACTTGGCCATGTTGGTTTTCAGCCAGTCCTGCTCGGTACTGCGGTCGGTGGTTTTGCGCAGGTTGCCGATCATGGTGTTGATGTAGTTCTTCAGGTCCGCCACCTCGCCGCTGGCGTCCACCTGGATGAACCGGGTCAGGTCGCCGGTGGTTACCGCGGTGGCCACTTCCGCGATCGCCCGCACCTGGGTGGTCAGGTTCGCCGCCAGCAGGTTTACGTTTGCGGTCAAATCCTTCCAGGTACCGGCAGCGCCCGGTACGTTTGCCTGGCCGCCGAGACGGCCTTCCACACCCACCTCGCGCGCCACCGTGGTCACCTGGTCGGCGAAGATCGCGAGGGTGTCGGTCATGCTGTTGATAGTGTCGGCCAGCGCCGCCACCTCGCCCTTGGATTCCACCGTCAGTTTCTGGGTCAGGTCGCCGTTGGCCACGGCGGTCACCACCTTCACGATACCCCGCACCTGGTCGGTGAGGTTGGTGGCCATTACGTTTACGTTGTCGGTCAGGTCCTTCCAGGTACCGGCCACGCCCGGTACCGTTGCCTGGCCACCGAGCTTACCTTCGGTACCCACCTCGCGAGCCACCCGCGTTACCTCGGAGGCAAAACTGTTGAGCTGGTCCACCATCGTGTTGATGGTGTCTTTCAACTGGAGAATTTCCCCGCGCACATCCACCGTAATCTTGCGTGACAGGTCGCCGTTGGCGATGGCCGTTGCCACCTCGGCGATACCCCGCACCTGGTCGGTGAGGTTGGTTGCCATCACGTTTACATTGTCGGTCAGGTCCTTCCAGGTACCGGCCACGCCGGGCACCGTTGCCTGGCCACCGAGCTTACCCTCGGTACCCACCTCGCGCGCCACCCGGGTTACCTCGGAGGCGAAACTGTTGAGCTGGTCCACCATCGTGTTGATGGTGTCTTTCAACTGGAGAATTT
>CAYVIB010000009.1:0-159103 GCA_964451365.1 uncultured Cellvibrionaceae bacterium | reverse complement strand
GTGCATTGGCCGCTGATACGCACAGCGCGGCAGCGGTACAGACGAGCGCCGTAACGAAGCTTTTGCCTGCTACGGTAATTTTTTTAAGTTTCATAGAATTCCCCTTCTTTTGAAGTAAGGATAAACGGATCGAAGAACAACAGGACGTTGCTCTTCCTCTGATGTCTTCCTGGATTCCTTGCCATTCTCCTGTATAGCCTCTTAACCCATATTGCCTATCTATGGAGGGAGCGGGCTACTTGTCGAAGATGGATCCATCTTGTATTGCAAACACGATTCTGATCGAGCGCCAAACTGCTTTGCTGTTATTGTACAGCGAGGCTGCATCGAACCGCCTTATACTATAGAGGTAAAAGCATATTTTCAATTAAACCATAAGCTTATTAGCAAAAAAACTAAATGGATATATGCAAAATAACCATATAGTTGTTTAAAACAAATATTGTCTGATAATTTATCGAGAGGGATTAAGTACCAAAGTGATAAAAATTGCGCCTGGCGCTGATCATATAATTTCAAAATAAGAGGTTGCCCAAAGAAATTCCGGACAAAAGACTATCTAAGCCAAAAGTAAAAAATTTTAATATGGGAGTCGATATGCAAAATGATGAGCAGGCAATACGTCAACTGGTGGCGACATGGATGGAGGCAACAAAAAAAGGAGATATCGATACTCTTCTTGATTTAATGTCGGATGATGCTGTGTTTCTTATGCCAGGCCGTGCGCCAATGTCCAAGTTCGAATTCGAAACCACCTCCCGGGCGCAAGCGGGGCGGGATGCTCCTTTAATAGAGGGCGGCAGCGAAATTCAGGAAATTAAAATAATGGGAGACTGGGCTTATATGTGGACCAAGCTGACCGTGGTGGTGACTCCGCCCGGAGGTGCCGCTTCAATGACAAGAGCGGGGCATACTCTTTCGATTCTCAAAAGGCAGGAGGGTAAATGGACACTGTTGCGCGATGCCAATATGCTGGCGCCAGTATAAAGAGAAGGATCTGTGGGTTCGTAACGGTTCGGTAATAAACAAGCCCGAAAACGCTGGCGGTTTTCACGCCAGTGTTTTCGGGCGACACGGTTTTTTAATTTTAATTCCCGACCCGGTTTTACAAATCCACAATTACCGGTTTTGAGAAATCACTATACAAGCCTTCAATGTCAAACGCGGCAATTAAAAACTCATACTGACCGGCTTCAAGATTTTGCAGAACATATTGCGAAACTGTCTGGTCGCGTATCGTAATCGTGTTGAAGAGCACTTCGCCTGTCTTGCGATAGATAATTTCGTAACCTCCAATGTCGCTAAGTGAAACACTTTCGCCGTTTTCCATTTTGCTTGGAATATCCCACGAGATGGTCACCGATTTTTGATCCGGTGCCGGAGTTGGCGTGACCACGGGTGTTGGCGTCGTGGTGGGTACCGGTGTGACGACTGGTGTAGGGGTTGGTACCGGCGGCGGTGTAACAATCGGTGTCGGTATGACCGTTGGAACCGGAGTGGGGGTCACCGGGGGCTGGGTCGGTGTGGTACAGGTGCCTGCCGACGGACCGCGTCCGGTTATTTTCAAACTGTCTATGTTGCCGAGACCGTACACGGTTGTGGCTTCAAGGCGCAATTCGTGATTTCCGGAAGACAGGCTGACAGGCAGGGTTACCGTCTCCCAGGTGGACCAGCTTCCTGTCTGGGGAAAATCAACCGTGCTGTTAACCGCTTTGCCATTCAGCAGCAGTCTGGCGGGTCGGTTAACAGAAGAGCTGTTGGCGTAACGCCAGCTAAGTGTGTAGGTTCCGCTGGTCGGGGTTTCGACGCTCCAGGTTATGCCCGCGCTTTCGGAATTTCCTGTATCGGCGAATCCGCTGCCGGTAAAACCGCTGTGTTTGCTATCAATTTGTCCATCCAGGTTACAGAATCCTGCCGCGTTTTCTTCCACGGTGAAAGTTACAATGGGAATAGGCGTGGGACTTGGTGTTGGAGTTGGGCTCGGTGTTGGTTGGGGAGCGGGGCCCGTTTCGTCACAGGTTCCGGTTTTCGGATCGCGTCCGGTTATCTCCAGGTTATCAATATTCGCCAGCCCGTTTTCAGTTGTGGCTTGCAGGCGAATTTTATGCTCGCCGGCGGTAAGCCTTATTGCCGTGGAAGCGGATTCCCATGATGACCATGCCCCGGTCTGCGCAAAATCGATAGCGCTTATCACATTTTTGCCGTCCACCAGCAAGTCGGCGGTTCGGTTTGTGTTGGTGCTATTGGCATAACGCCAATTGAGTGTATAAGTCGTATCGACGGGAACGTTGACGCTCCAGGTAATACCCGCTCCGAGTTGGTTGGGTGTATCGGCAAAACCGCTCCCGGTAAAGCCGTCGTGTTTGGCGGTTATTGATCCGTCAACACTGCAGAACCCGGCTGCGTCTTCCTCGATAGAAAGTGTTTTAATGGGGATCGGAGTCGGGCTGGGCGTAGGGCTTGGCTTTGGAGAGTCCCCACCGCAATAAGCCACCTGCGGATTCACGCCGAGGATTTGCAGGTTGTCGATATTGGCGAGGCCATCGGCGCTGGTGGCTTCCAAACGCAAAACGTTATCGCCCGCCGCCAACTTAACCGACATGGAGGCGGTTCCCCAGCTTGACCAACTGCCGGTTTGGACAAAATCAATATTGGCCAATACTTGCTTGCCGTTCGCCAGCAAACGAGCGGTTCGGTTTGTATTGGTGCTGTTGGCATAGCGCCAGGTAAGTGTGTAGGTTTGGGTTGACGGAACAGTTACTTTCCATTCAACGCCCACGCCGGTTTGATTGGGAGTATCAATGAAGCCGGTGCCGGTAAAGCCGTCGTGTTTGCCGCTTACTATTCCATCGACCTGGCAAAACCCCGCGGTGCTTTCCTCGATGGTGATGGAGTCCGAAGAAGTGGATTGGGTTTCATATACATCTGTTGCCGAAACGATATTTTGATCAGTATTCGGTTTAGGCGTGGGCGAATTATTTTTATCGGTTAATGTACTGGCGGGTGATTCGGAATTGAAATCCGGGTTGGAGTTTCCTCCACAAGCGGAAAATAAAGTACAAGCCAGCAGTAAGCTGGAAATTTTTGCGGATGTTGACACTTTGGTTCCTCGAAAATTGTAATATTAGTAATACTTTTTTCTTAACTATATTCGATGAAACCGGATGTGCTAGTGGATTGGTTAACATAACCAATTGAAATAAGGTTCGGTTTGTTTGGAGTGTGAAACTTATCTAGAAAAGGTATGAACTATTTTATTTTTTTGGAAAAAACACTAACGAGAAAAATATCAGAAATAAATAATAAAAATTGAATTTTGAAAAACGCAATCGCGCTAGATTGCACACTATTTTTTCAGGAAAAAATAACGTCTTATGGATGAGTGTGTAATTTGTGAGAGCGTGGTCCCGGGATTTTTTGCAAGCAAATTATTGTTATGTCAGGGTTGCGCTCACTACGACTTTAAATTGTTGTTTAAATTATCGTTGTTTGTTGAATCTCTTATCACTTAATATCGTTGGTTGCGAATTTCACCAAGATATATTGCCAGCCTGGATTTTAGTAGAGGATTGGTTAACATAACGGGAGCAACTTCAAGGAATGTTACGAAGTGTGAATTCTATCTAACAGGTGGTGAGACAAAACAAGCAATTTGAGTTGGTTATTTACTTTCAGCCGTTATGCCCTGCCATTCTGACGGAAAGTCGTTTTTCCTTAACATGTGTATAAGGAACTGCAACCACGGCAAAAAATCAAAATATCCATGTCAAGCAACACCGAGGTATTTGCGTTGTGGAAACGGCAGCGGCGAGAAAATTGGAAAATCCCGTTCACCATGAGTTAATGATTCCCATGCCGCGCAAGGATGTTTTTGGTCGTTTTACCAGGGAGTTTGGTTTATGGTGGCCGCGGGAATACACTTGGTCGAAGGAGGCATTGATCGACATAGGGTTTGAGCCAAGGGAAAAAAGTCGGTGTACCGAACGGGGACCGCACGGCTTTCAAAGCGATTGGGGTCGCGTATTGGTTTGGAGGCCGCCCGAGCGTTTGGTGCTGGCATGGCAGATTGGTCCCGGCCGGGAGCCTCAACCGAATCCGATGCGTGCGAGCACGGTGGAAATACTTTTTTGCTCTGATGGCCCGGAGCGCACCCGGATTATCCTGGAGCATCGGGATTTCGAACGGCATGGCGAGAATGCCGCCGCCTATCAGGAAGCGATGGCATCTGAAATGGGTTGGCCGTTTATCTTGAAGCGTTTTGCTGACTTTGTTTGCCGTTAATTCCAGTCAGCGAGTGTTAATTACTGCTTTTGTGAAAACTACTCGCGAGGTTTTTTTCCGAGCGTGATATGTTTCGGCCCCGCAAGACTTTGCAAGCCGCTTACGCCGGAACGGATTTGCTGAATTTTACCTCCTGCCTTAAAAAAGGCCTCGGTTTGCTCCGCGATGGACTGAGATGTCTCGATGGCCGCCTGCTGCTTTTTTTTGGCCGATGCTTGCTTGGGTTTGGCTGTCATAATGAGCCCCTGTGAGAAATGCCCGCCTATCATACACGAAATGCGTCTCCTTTGCCGGTTGCGCGGACGTACGGTGGAAAAATAACCCTTCAGTAAAAAGAGGATTTTTCCGGGAAGGTTAATATTTAAGCAGTCGATTCCAGCTGCCGTAGGTGCAGGAAATTTTCCCACGCGGCAGGCTCAGGGCAATCAATGCGCCGGCGCAGATCAGGCTGTTGGCGATTGTCAGGCTGTCGCCGCCATAGATAAAAGGTGTAAACAACAAGATGGCGGCGAAGGGAATAATCAGGAAACGCGCGGGACGCGCTACTTCAGCCAGTGCCGATATAGCGATGGTAATCACCATTGAACCGATAAAATGCTCCCAATTGGCCAGTGGGCCGTTGTTGCCCAGTGTCAGTCGCGTACACATCAGCCAGATACCAATGACAAGACACAAAGCCAGGTTCCACGGCAGGTTAACGCCTCCGCTTAACATATCCTTGAATACAACCCACGGCGGACGGGAGAAATTATCTTTCTGTTCTTCGTGCGGTCCTTCGTCGGTATCGCCGACAAAGAAAATTTTCAGCACTGGCCTCCCGGCTTGATAGCGGCGCTTTAAAAACTGCCCCGTGGCGACAAGTTCATCAAGGGAATAGGGAATCTGGATTAGCATTGCCGCCGCCGCGATTAAACAGAGTGTGCACCAGGTGCCGATAATAATCGGCTGAATGATAATAAAAGTGATGGATACAATACCCAGTGGCACGATCATAAAACCAAACAACACCACTAGCCACGGCATTGTGCGCCAGCGTTTGGTGGAGCCCATCAGGCCGGTAAGAATTTCCAGCGCGTAGGTCAGCGCGCCAACGCCGGCATCAGGTACCGGCCAGGCTTCGGATACCGAGGAGGTGATTATTTCCTCGGTGCCGTTTTGCGGGTCGGACGCGCTGCCGCCGAAAAACGGCTCCCAGATTCCGTCGACCTGTTCCAGTTGATACGCCGTCAAATAACGTGAGATAAAAAAGCCGACAAATGCCAGCATAATAATAGGCGCGCGCTGAAACCAACTGGAAGGATTGACCATCCAACCCGGCGGCGTGGATGGACCCGTCATCGCCGCCACCGGCGACACACCGGGATTGGGCCGGCTGAGCACCGCAAAGCCGATAACCACAATGCCTACCAGCGTGCTGTTGAGATAGGCGGCCGCGCTGGATGTCCAGAAGACCAGCGGTGCGAACAACAGCCATGAACCTATAACCGCGTTTGTCCAGCGTGCCCATTGATGCCGCCACGATAATGCAAACAAACCGCATACGATAAGGCCCGCGCCGCTCAGGTAGTCGCTGGTGGCCATCGCCGTTCCGGTATAAGCGAGAATGGGCGGCGAAGTAAACAGCCACACACCCAGGCCGATGGTTAAAAAATGCGCCCACAGAAAGTCGTAGTGTTCACCGCGGCAACGGCGGTTGTAGCGGGCAAGCATTTCATCCGGATTTCGATGTTTTTCGCCGGCCGCAACCATCCAGTCCGGCGGTGTGAGCTTGTTGCTCTTGTACCACTTAAGCGGGTCGCGTTTAAGATTGGCCACCATGTCGGTTAGCGAATCGCCGATATAGTGTCCGGCTTTCCATCCCAATAATTTGCGGGCTTTTGAGCAGTCGAGTTGGTAATAATCCGACGCCATTTCGATCATGAATGGTCGGATAAAGGGTTTTTCCCCGTGATCGAAATCGTCGGGAATAATAGGCTCCGCCTTTTCCTCCACCCAGGCGCCGGCCTTGGCCACGGGTGCCGGTACGCGGATAGTCCGCCATTCCTCCTCCCCGTGAATCAGCTCGCCGAGGCGCTCCTGTAGATAGTCGTAACTGGCGCTTTGCTCTTCGCCGATTAAAATGCTGCCTTTTTCCGGTAACTGGTTGCGTTTCTCCACAGCCAGCCTGAAAGCTTCGATCATATCCTCGCGGTGAACAAAGGCCTGTCCCGCGTTGATATCGCCGGAATATAAATGACTCTTCAGGTTCTTCTCGTAAATCCGCGCAATCTGGTGGGTAAGGGTGGGCACCGCGGATTGTTCATCGTAAAGCCCCGCCAGGCGCAGCAGCGTGTAGGGCATGGTGGCTTCCTGCTGAATTACCTGTTCCGATTTCAGTTTGGATTCCGGGTAGGCCCATTTCGGTTTAAGCGGCGTTTCCTCCGTGGTTTTTTCGCCGGGCCTGCCCGGTTGGTGAACCAGCATGGTACTGGAATAAATAAATCGCTCGACCCGAAATCGCTGCAGGGCGTGTAATAAATGCCGCGTGCCTTCCACATTAACCGAATCGTAAAGTGGCGAGTGCTCACCGCTAAAGTCGAAATACGCCGCAAGGTGAATAACCGCTGCCAGTTGCCGGCCCAGTTTTTCCGCCACTTTTTCCAGGGCGTCGGCCACCGACTCCCGCGAGGTCAAATCAAATTCAAAACTGGCATCCGCTGCTTTTGCCTCATAACGATCCAGGCTTATCACGGTGTATTGGCCGCGCAATGCGTTTATCAAGGCGGTGCCGATATTACCCGCGGCGCCGGTAATGAGTACAACGGGTTTGGAATTGTCTGGCATGAAGGCGTCCCCAAACTTTTTGTTGTTACGGGGGAAGAGCAAGAAACATTCCGGGGGGAAAGGCACCGGCAATGGACCGGCAAGCTTGGAAAGAGGCGTTTGCGTGCGTAAATTTTACAAAAGGTAATTCAGCGCTGTGCGGTAGGGCGGGCAAGCAAAGGCCACCCGCCTTTTGTCCGAATTAGTGTTAACAGGTCCTTGATGTAGTACCACTAAAAAAAGTGGCGCTCAAGGCGAGGTTCTTCTTGCGGCGGGTGGCGCTTCTTACCCGCACTACATGTCACTACCGGATAATCAGGTAAAACGAACTGCCGCCACGGTTAACGTAGAGCAGGATCTGTTGTCGGTTTCTCGCCAGCGCCCTGGCGAAATCTTCCATATCGTTCACACGTTGCCGGTTGACGGAAGTGACGACGTCCCCGGGCCGCAAACCGCTGCGGGCGGCAGGCGAGTTGGGGGCAAGTTCCGTCACCACCACGCCATTGATGTTATTGGCGTCGGCAAAATGCGCTCCCTGCAGCAGTGGATGTAAAGCCGGACCTTGACTGACGTCGGGCTCGCGCACTTTTACGTCGACAGTTCGTTGTTTCCCGTCCCGCAGAATCTCCAGTTCAACCGTTTCGCCGATGTTGACAATACTCAATTGGCTGCGAAGTTGCCCGCTGGATACGGTTCGCGCGCCGTTGACGGAAACAATAATATCGCCCGGCCGCAAACCGCCCTTGTCCGCCGGAAAACCTTCGGTAACGTCCGTTACCAGCACGCCCTGCTGGTTGGCCTTCAGGTTAAACGCCTGGCGCAGGTCCGGGGTGATGTCCTGAATGGCCACGCCGATAACGCCGCGGCGCACTTCACCGTGTTCAAGAATTTGCTCCATACTCGCTCTTACCATATTGGTGGGAATGGCAAAACCGATTCCCACATTGCCACCGGCGGGGGCGATAATCGCGGTGTTGATTCCCACCAGCTCACCGCGCAGGTTCACCAGCGCACCGCCGGAATTACCGGGGTTAATTGATGCGTCGGTCTGGATAAAGTTTTCGTAACCCTCGATTCCCAGGCCGGTGCGACCGAGAGCGCTGACCACGCCCGTGGTCACGGTTTGCCCCAGGCCAAAAGGGTTGCCAATCGCCACGACAAAATCGCCCACTTCGAGTTCGGTGGAATCGGCCAGCTTCACCTCGGCCAGATCACCGGCTTCAATCTCCAGTACGGCAACATCCAGTTCCGGGTCCACACCGCGAATATTCGCCTTAAATGTGCGGCCATCCACCAGGGACACCTGTACTTCGTCCGCGCCCCTGATGACGTGATAGTTGGTAATAACAATACCATCGCCCGCGTCGACGATAACTCCGGAGCCGGCGCTTTGCTGGCGTCGCTGCGGTTGTTGTCGGTAACGGGGATCATTTTGTGGAATATCGAAAAAGAAACGGAAAAACGGGTCGTTCAGCAGAGGGTTGACCGCCTGTTGCTGTTGCGAAAAAGTGGCAATGTTGACCACCGCCGGATTGACCTCCTTTAGCATCGGCGACAGGGAGGGCAGTTTGTCTCCCTGGCTGTCGAATAGTGGAAGCGCCGTATGGCCCTGGAAGGCAAAGAGCAAAAACAAGCTGCAAACTAGCGGTGTGAATTTTTTCACGGGTCACCTTTTTAATCGTCAATAAAGATAAGGTGCGCCCTTCCTGCACCTGGGCACACCGACTGAATTGTATTAATGACTGTTAATTGTAATTTGTTTTACATCGGACCTGTCTTCAGGCTTCCGGGGTATGACAATGGTAAGTATCCCTTGTTTCATTTCGGCCCGGATATCGTTGGCCTGCGCATCGGCCGGCAGGGCAAGCACCCGTTGAAATTCGCCGTAGTGGCGTTCAAAACGATAAAAGTGTTTGTCCCTGTTTTCGCTTTCCTCTTTTTTATTGCCGCGAATGGTAAGGGTATCGTTCTTGAGCTCAATGTTAACGTCCTTTTCGCTTAAGCCGGGTACTTCGACAGTGACAGTGTATTTTTCATCCTCACTGGCGATATCCAGGGAGGGCATAAAGCCGGAGCCGCCAGGCCAGCCGGCGCTGTCCAGGCGTGTGGGAGAACCAAAACCGCGAAACGCCTCATCGAACATTTGGTCCAGTTGTTGGTGCAGTCTCAAAAGCGGACTTTGATAGACGCCGCCGTAGGGCGCCGGCGTGGCGGCCGGTTCCCCGCCTGTCCGTTTAACCGGAATCCGGTCGCCCCCGGCCTGCTGGTTTTCCTCGTGTTTAAACCAGTTCCAGGGGTTAAACTTCTGTAAATTAAAACTTGTGTTCATATACATATCCTCCGTTAGAAGCAATACGTAATACGGTAGCGCTAAGGGTAGCGCTGCTGGCAACGCTACCCTTCGCAGACTGACGATGGCTTTAATCCATTCGTCAGGCTGCGTTTTCGCTCTTTTCGTTGTCCCGTTCTTTCGCCTTGTGCTCAATCACATTGCTTGAGTTGTTAATGGCGATTGTTCGGGGCTTCATTTCCTCCGGAATCTCTTTCACCAGGTTAACGGAGAGCAAACCGTTTTTCAGCGACGCCCCGGTCACTTCGACGTGGTCAGCCAGGCTGAACTTGCGTTCGAAGCCGCGGGTGGCGATACCCTGGTGCAGATACCGGCGTTCTTCCTTATCGGCAGCCGATTTTCTGCCACTGATGGTCAGCACACCGTTCTCCACTTCAATGTTCAGCTCACTTTCGTCAAAACCGGCTACGGCAAGGCTGATGTTGTAGCGGTTTTCGCCAGTGGCTTCGATATTGTAGGGAGGGTAGCCGGCGGAATTCTGGTCGCCGCGCAGGGCCGTATCGAGCAGCGCCCCGAAGCGATCAAAACCAATGGTGCTGCGATAAAGGGGAGTGAGATCAATTGTGTTCATAACATATCCTCCAAAGAAGCAATACGTAAAAAACATGGGAACGGAAAGTTATTCTCGAGGAGACACAACTTTCGCGTAATGTATATAAGCCCGAACTTTTGGATTTCAATAGAGGGAAAGTTGGAATGTAAATTTTACCTGCGCCGGATTCCGGCTTTACCGGTAATAAACGCTGCGTGGCTACTCAGTGGTACACAAGTTGCAATTCCAATAGTTCTGCTATCAACGTTCACTAACCGGAGAAAAGACGTATGAGTCAGAACGCAATAGAACTGTTAAAAACCGATCATGAAAATGTCAAAAAGCTCTTGGCGGAGCTGATGAAAACTTCCAACCGCGCGACCAAAAAGCGCCAGCAATTGCTGGAGAAAATTGACCTGGAGCTGAAGCTGCACACCAAAATCGAGGAGGAAATTTTTTACCCGGCCTTTAAAAAGGCGGGTAAGAAGGAAGAGGCTCAAATGTATTTTGAGGCCATAGAGGAGCACCGCGCCGTGGAAGAGCTGGTATTGCCGGACCTGGAAAATACCGAGGTGAACGGCGACAAGTTCGGCGGCCGGGCGAAAGTGCTTAAGGAATTGCTCGAACACCATATCGAGGAAGAGGAATCGGACATGTTTCCCCGTGCCGAGGAACTGTTGAGCAAGGAGCAATTGGAGCAATTGGGTGAGCAAATGCTCGAGATGAAACAGGAAATGAAGAAAACTGCGGCGGCGGCTTAACGGGAGAAGCGTAATGAGAGCGTTAGCGTGGCACGGTAAGAGGGACGTGCGGATCGACAATGTTCCGGACCCCTCGATTCAGTCGGACACGGACGCCATTATCCGTGTCACCACCACCGCAATCTGCGGTTCCGACCTTCATTTATACGAAGTGCTCGGTCCGTTTATGGAGCCGGGAGATATCCTCGGCCACGAACCGATGGGTATTGTGGTGGAAGTCGGCAAGGGGGTGACCCATATCAAACCGGGGGACAGGGTTGTCGTTCCTTTCAATATAGCCTGCGGCAGCTGTTTTATGTGCGACAGCGGCTTGCACTCCCAGTGCGAAACCACCCAGGTGCGCAAGCACGGCACCGGCGCGGCCATTTTCGGTTATTCGAAACTTTACGGCCAGGTGGCCGGCGGGCAGGCGGAATACCTGCGCGTGCCGCAGGCGCATTTCGGCCCGGTCAAAGTGCCGGAGGCCTATTCCGACGAGCGCTTCGTCTACCTGGCCGATGTGCTGCCCACTGCCTGGCAGGCGGTGGAATACGCCAACATTCCAACCGGTGGCAACGTAGCGGTTTTTGGCTTGGGCCCGATCGGCCAGATGAGCGCGCGGATCGCCCGGCAGAAGGGCGCGCGCGTTATCGCGGTCGACCTGGTGCCGGAGCGCCTGGAAATGGCGCGCCGGCACGACATTGAAACGCTGAACCTGTCGGACCACGACAACATCGCCGAAAGCATCCGGGAATTGACCGACGGTCGCGGGCCGGATTCCGTTATTGATGCGGTGGGCATGGAAGCGCACGGCGCGCCGCTGGCCAAACTTGCGCAGCAGACGGCATCCCTGTTGCCGGACAAGCTGTCCGCGCCGATTATGGAAAAAGCCGGCATTGATCGACTGACCGCGCTGTTGACCAGTATCGACACCGTGCGCCGTGGCGGCACGATTTCCGTGATAGGTGTCTACGGCGGCGCGGCCGATCCCCTGCCGATGTTGTACCTGTTCGACAAACAGATACAGTTGCGCATGGGGCAGGCCAATGTCCGGCGGTGGATTGACCGGATCATGCCCTACGTGCTCGACGAAAAGGATCCCTTGGGGGTGATGGACCTGGCTACTCATGTAATGCCGCTGGAGGAAGGGCCCCGGGCCTATGAAATGTTCCAGAAAAAACAGGACGGCGCCATCAAGGTTCTGCTTAAGCCGTAGTGCTTCAGGGTGCGTGGGGCTGCCGCGGGTTGCCCCGGCCTCCATTTTTCTGCTCTGCGTCACAAACACCCTATTGAACTTTTACCAAACGACCCTATCTAATTGGCCGATTATTAAGCTGGAATGTTGCCCTACGGACAACTATTCATTTATATAAACAATTATTTATTGTTCGATAAGCGCAAAGGTTTTAAATAAAAAATGCTTTTTCGACAGCTTCTTAAACAAATAGATAGCTCACATCCGGCCATGGCGCACGCCAGGCCTCCACCCCATCAGCAAATATCCTGTTAACCACGGGCCGGTGTGTCGTTATACGTCACCCGCCGGATTGAGCCAAAAAAATAATCATGAGAGCGGAGGAACACCATGCTGGAAGTCAGCGCATTAACCCGTAGCTACGGTAACTTTGTCGCCGTCGACAAGGTGGGTTTTACCATCGGTAAAGGCGAAATTGTCGGCCTGCTCGGCCATAACGGTGCGGGCAAAACCACCATTATGAAAATGCTGTCCGGTTACCTGGAACCGGACAGCGGCCAGGTGCTTATCGACGGCCGGAATCTGGCGGACGACACCAAAGCCGTTCAGCGCGGCCTCGGTTACCTGCCGGAGAGCCTGCCGATCTACCAGGAAATGAGTGTTGCCGATTACCTGGACTATGCTGCCGAACTGAAAGGTTTGAGCGGCGAGGAAAAACGCAACGAAATCAAAAATGCCATCGAGGCAACCGAAATCACCGATCGGTTGCTGACGCCCATTTCCAAACTGTCGCGCGGCTTGAAACAGCGGGTGGGCGTGGCCCAGGCCATCCTCGGCAAACCCAAACTGTTGATTCTGGATGAACCCACCAACGGCCTCGACCCGACCCAGACTGATCACATGCGCATCCTGATTCGCAAACTCGCCAGGGACGCCACCGTTATTTTGTCCACTCACATCATGCAGGAAGTGGACGCCCTGTGTGACCGCGTGCTGATTGTTCGCGGCGGCAAACTGGCGGTGGATGCGCGCCTGGACGACCTGCGCGCAAGTAATTCGCTGCGGGTCAGCAGCACAATTGAATCCGCCGTGGCGAAGGAGCATTTGTTACTGCCCGGTGTGGACAAGATCGAAGTACTCGACGATCAGGGCCAGGCCAACTCCTATCGCCTGAAACTGGCGGAAGCCGCCGACGGCAATCAGGTCAGCGCGGCAGTGGCAAAAATCATCATCGAAAAAGGCCATGCGCTTTATCAACTGCGACAGGAAAAACGGGATCTTGAAACCCTCTTTCGCAATGTCAACGAGTCATCTGTTTCGACTGCGACCAAATCCGCCGGGGAGGACGTAAAAAATGCAGCCTAAACAACCATCATCGTCTTTTATCCGGCGAATTGTTAAAAAAGAAGTCACACTCTTTTTTGCCTCGCCGATTGCGTATCTTTTCTTGGCCGCGTTTGCCGCCATTACCCTGTTTGTATTCTTTTGGGGAGAAGCTTTCTTCGCCCGCAACATTGCCGATGTGCGCCCGCTGTTCGAGTGGATGCCGGTGTTGCTGGTTTTTCTCGCCAGCACGCTCACCATGCGAATGTGGAGTGAAGAGCGGCGTTCCGGCACGCTCGAACATGTGCTGACCCAACCGGTGCCGTTGTGGCATTTTGTGGCGGGCAAGTTCCTCGCCTGCCTGTTGCTGCTGGTGATCGCCCTGGTCATTACCCTGCCATTGCCGATTACCGTGGCCATTCTTGCGCAACTGGACTGGGGGCCGGTGATTGCCGGTTATCTCGCCACGATTTTGCTGGGCGCGGCCTATTTAAGTATCGGGTTGTTTGTTTCCGCGCGCAGCGACAACCAGATTGTCAGCCTGATCAGCGCGGTGGCGTTGTGCGGTTTGTTTTATTTGATCGGCACGTCCACCATCACCGACTTTTTCGGCAACCGGGCCGGCGAATGGTTGCGCATGTTCGGCACCGGCGCGCGGTTTGATTCCATTACCCGTGGCGTTATCGACTTGCGCGATCTGTATTACTACGCCAGCATCATCGCCGTGTTTCTCGCGTTAAACACCTTCGTACTGGAAAAAGAACGTTGGGCGGTGGTGCGCAAATCGCAACACCACCAGGTGTGGCGCACGGTGACCGCGCTGCTGATTGCCAACGTTATCGGCGTCAATTTATGGCTCGGGCAATTAAACAGCCTGCGCATTGACGCCACCGAAGGTAATCAGTATTCCATTTCCGATGCGACACGAAATTACCTGGCACAACTGGAAGAGCCGTTATTATTGCGCGGCTATTTCAGTGGCAAAACCCACCCGCTGTTGTCGCCACTGGTGCCGCAACTGCAGGATTTGATGGAAGAGTATGAGGTGGCCGGCAAGGGCAGGGTGCAGGTGGAATTTATCGATCCCGCGGCGAACCCCGAACTGGAAGAGGAGGCCAACCAGCAATACGCCATTCAGCCGGTGCCTTTCCAGGTGGCGGACCGTTACCAGTCGTCCATTGTCAGTTCGTATTTCAATGTACTGGTCAAGTATGGAGACGAATTTGAAGCGCTGGGCTTTCGCGAGCTGATTGAAGTCAAGGCCATGGGAGAAGGGAATCTGGACGTGCAGTTGCGCAACCCCGAACACGACCTGACCCGGGCGGTGAAAAAAGTACTGCACGGCTACCAGGCCGGCGGCAACCTGTTCGATACGATTGAGGGCGATCTGACATTCAACGCCTATGTTTCCGGCAATGCGCAATTGCCGCCGGAGTTGGTGGAATTTCGCGGCACGGTGGAAAAGGTCGTTAACGAAACCAGGGAAAATGCCGACGGCCGACTACAGGTTAACTTTATCAATCCGGATGCCAATAACGGCGAGGTTGGAAAACAGATCGCCGAGGATTACGGTTTCCAACCGATGGCTGCCAGCCTGTTCAGCGACAAGCACTTTTATTTTTACATGACACTTTCGCGCGCTGACCAGGTGGTGCAGATTGCGCTGGAGGATTTGAGCGAAGCGAGTTTCGAGCGCAACCTTGACGCGGCGATCAAGCGCTTTGCCAGCGGCTTTACCAAAAACGTCGCCGTGGTGACACCGCCGGCCGGCAACCCCTACGCGAATATGGGTATGCCCGGTGGCGGCGGAGCGGAGTTCAACCAGCTCAAACAATTCCTGGGTGGGGAATTGAATGTGCTGAGCGAAGACCTGAGCGACGGCAGCGTGTCCGGCGAAGCGGATATTCTGTTGTTGCTGTCGCCGAAGAATCTCGACGAAAAACAACTGTTCGCCATTGACCAGTTCCTGATGAAGGGTGGAACGGTTATCGCGTCCACCTCGCCTTACAGCGTCAACTTTGGCAACAGCTTTGGAAATCGCACCATTGATATGCAACAACACGAAAGCGGCCTGTCGGACTGGTTGAAACACCACGGTTTCACCATCGAGGAAAAACTGGTGCTCGACAAGCAGAGCGGCGCGTTCCCGGTGCCGATTACGCGTAATATCGGCGGTTTGAGTTTTCAGGAAGTGCGCATGCTGGACTACCCCTTCCTGATCGATGTGCGGGAAGACGGATTGAACCAGGACAACGCTATTACCTCCAACCTGCCGCAGGTAACCGTTGCCTGGGCGTCGCCCATCAGCGTGGACAGCGAGAAAAATGCCGGCCGCGAAATTACCCGGTTGGTCACCAGTTCGGAAAACTCCTGGCTTACCTCGTCGCTGGATATTATGCCGCAGGTGGATGCCAGTGGCGTCAGCCGTTATCAGCCGGAAGGAGAGCAGGCCGAGCACTTGTTGGGTGTTATCGGCGCCGGCCGGTTTGAATCCTACTTTGCCGGTAAACAGTCGCCGCTGTTGAATAAAGAGCCGGTGGAGGAAGGTACGGATGCGAGTGAGAGTGAGGAAAGCGCGCTGCAAATTACGAGCGTTATCGAGCATTCACCGGAATCGGCAAGAATTATCCTGTTCAGCTCCAACGACTTCCTCAACGACCAGGTGGCCCAGATGATCGGTGCCGCCGGTGGTACGGATTACCTGGCGACGCCGCAACTGGTGGCCAATGCCATCGATTGGTCCCTGGAAGATGCGGGGCTGTTGAGCATTCGCTCGCGCGGCCAATTCAACCGTACCCTGCCGCCGATGGAGCAGGGCTCACAGATGTTTTGGGAATACCTGAATTATTTCCTCGCGGCCCTGGCCCTGGCCCTGGTGGCGGTGGTGCAGATTCAGCGTAAAAAATCCCGTGAAAAACAATACTTACATCAGTTTGCAAGCTGAGGGAGAGAACAATGAATAAAATGATTACCTGGCTGGGAATCGCCCTGGCCGTACAACTGGTGATTGCCGGCGGGTTGTTCGCCGCCCACCAGCAAAGCGGCACGGAAAGTGTCGCCCGCCCGCTGTTGGCGATTGAGCGGGACGGTATCAGTCGAGACAGTATTGACCGTATCGTCATCAGCACGAATGATTCTTCGGTAACGATGAACAAGGCAGGAAATAAATGGCAACTGGATGGAGACCATGCTTTGCCGGTGGCGGAAAACAAACTGGAAGGCGTGATCGACCAGATCGAAGATATCAAAACCGGCTGGCCTGTCGCCCGGACAGATTCCAGCCGCGAGCGCCTGGAAGTGGCCGAGGATAAATACCAGAAGCATTTGCAGCTTTATTCCGGCGACCAGGTGATATCGGATCTCTATATCGGCACCTCGCCCGGGTTCCGCAAGGTCCACGTTCGCCGCGCCGGCGAGGACGAGGTTTACAGCGTGGCATTGAACAACTACGACCTGCCCGCGAAGGCGGATGAGTGGCTCGACAAGGACCTGTTGAAAGTCGATGAGATCAGCCAGATCAAAGGTGCGGATTTCAATCTGAAAAGCACCGAGGACAGTTGGGCTTTCGTGAATGAGGAAAATCAGGGGGCACTCGAACTGGACAAGGATAAAGCGAAAGAGCTGGCCTCGGCTATTTCCGGTTTGCGCGTGCTGGGCGTTGCGGATCAGAAAATTGAAGATGCGCCGGTTGAAATTGCGGTGGTCGGCCCGGACGGCGAAGTTAAATACCGGTTCGCGGAAAAAGACAATAAATATCTGGTCACGCGCGACGATATCGATGCGGTATTTACCTTGAGCAAATTGGATTACGAGCGGATTACCAAATTCAATCGCAACCAGTTGGCCAAGCAGCAGGCCGCGCCGGAAGAGGAGAAGGAAGAGAATTCGTAGGTCAATGGGCGGATTGGCACAGCCACCGCCTTCTTTTTCTATCTGTTTGGCGGGCGACGCCCGAAGTGTCGGACCATTGCTTGCCCGCCTTACCCCCACCATTTGCATCCCCCCAACCGCCTGTCATAATGCCTTTTCCAAAAAAGCGCGGGAGGCCGATGCGTGACGAAATTTTACGGGGCGATTGAAGCCGGCGGCACCAAGTTTGTCTGCGCCGTGGGCACGGGGCCCGATGATCCACAGGAAATTCGTTTCCCGACCACCACCCCGGAAGAAACTTTTTCCCGCGCAATCGATTTTTTTCTGCCGTTTAAACAGGATCTCACCGCAATTGGCATTGGCTCGTTCGGCCCGGTCGATCTGCATCGGCAATCCTCCACCTACGGTTATATCACTTCCACCCCCAAATCCGGTTGGGCCAATACCGATTTCGTCGGCGCCATTAAACAGGCCCTGAACGTGCCGATAAAATTCGATACCGACGTCAACGCGGCGGCGCTGGGCGAGATGCAGTGGGGCGCTGCGCGTGGGCTGACGGATTTTATTTATATTACCGTTGGTACCGGAATCGGCGGCGGTGTCGTCACTAACGGAAAACTGGTGCATGGCCTGGTGCATACGGAACTGGGGCATATTTTTCTGCCCCGGCATCCCGACGACAACTACTCCGGCAAATGCCCGTATCACAAAAATTTATGTTTTGAAGGTCTCGCCTCCGGTCCGGCAATCGAGGCGCGATGGAATAAACCCGCCAGGGATTTGCCCACCGGTCACCCCGCATGGGAATTGCAGGCGCATTATCTCGCGCAGGCTGTATGCTCTCTTATCTGCGCTTATTCACCCCAGCGCATTATTCTGGGCGGCGGTGTAATGGAACAGGCGGATTTGTTGCCGCTGGTTCATACCAAGGTCTTGGCGCTGTTAAATAATTACATACAGCACGACCTTGTTTTACGCGGGACAAATCAGTTTCTGGTGACGCCGGGACTGGGCGCCAGGGCCGGTGTGCTGGGTGCCTTGACGCTGGCGATGAACTGAAAAATGGGGTGGGAATACCGACCGTTGTTGTGACCGGGATGGACGCACTGAACAAAACCGGTTTAAGAAAATGTTATTCGTTACACCACACTGGCTACCCGGGATACGTTATGCGTTATTTTTGTGTATTTTTCTTCCTGCTTTTTTTTCTCTGCGCCTGTGACAACAACGGCGACATGGAAGCGCTCGGTACGCTGGAACGCAACCGGATTATTCTAAAAGCCACCGCCAACGAAATTATTATTGCGCAGCCGGTCGCCGAGGGAACCCAAGTGGAAAAAGGCACCCTGCTTGTTCAACTGGATGATCGCAAACAGCAGGCAAAAGTCGCGCGTGCGCGCGCTGAGGTGGCCCAGGCCGCGGCCTTTTTACAGGAGTTGCGCAGCGGCGCGCGGGAGGAGGATGTCGATGCGGCCAGGGCGCAGGTCAGTGGTGCGAAGGCAGCGCTGACCATCGCGGAAAAAAATTACCGGCGCGCGCGGCAATTGTTGCAGCAAAACCTGATTCCCCAATCGGAACTGGACCAGGCAGTGGCTGAACGGGATTCAGCCGAAGCGGCGCTGGAATCTGCCAATAAAGCGTTGCTTGTACTAACCAATGGCACACGCCAGGAAGAACTGGACCAGGGCGAAGCGGCACTCGAAGCCGCGCAGGCGCAATTGGATCTCGAACAACAGATCCTCGCCGAATTGAGCGTGGAAGCCACCCGCGACGGTTACCTGGACAGCCTGCCATGGAATGAAGGCGAGCGTGTGCCGTCGGGTTCGACGGTGGCATTGATATTATCTAACGAAAGTCCCTACGCGCGCGTTTATATTCCCGAACCCTGGCGCGCGCGGGTAAAGGTGGGCGATGAACTGCCGGTAAAAATCGATGGCGTTGAAAAAACCTACATCGGACGCGTGCGTTGGGTCGCGAATGATCCCGCCTTTACGCCTTACTACGCGTTGAACGCAAAGGACCGTTCCCGGCTTGTCTATCTGGCGGAACTGGATTTGTCGGATGGCGATGAATTGCCCACCGGTGTGCCGGTCCAGGTGATGCTGGCCGATGACTGAGTTCCAGCTTTCCGCCGCTTCCACTTATGCCATAGAGGCCAACGGACTCACGCGTAAGTTTGGCCGGCTGACGGCGGTGGATGCGCTCGACCTGCGTGTTCCAAAAGCGACTATTTATGGATTCCTCGGGCCGAATGGTTCCGGTAAATCCACCACCATCCGGATGCTCTGCGGTTTGCTGACGCCCACCAGTGGCAGCGCCGAAGTGATGGGCTGCAAAGTGCCGGAACAGGCCGAGGCCCTGCGCACGGAAATTGGTTACATGACGCAAAAGTTTTCGCTCTACAGTGATTTAAGCGTGGAGGAAAATTTGCGCTTCATGGGACAGATATTCGATTTTCCCGGCAAATCGTTGCGCCAGCGAATTGACGAACTCCTCGAACGCTATTCTTTGTCGGACCGCCGGCAGCAAAACGCCGGGAGTTTAAGTGGCGGCCAGCGGCAGCGCCTGGCCCTGGCGGCGGCGACTTTGCACCGGCCTCCGCTGTTGTTTCTCGACGAACCCACCTCGGCGGTGGATCCGGAAAACCGTCGCGACTTTTGGGAAAAACTTTACGACCTGTGCGACCAGGGAACCACTATTCTGGTATCCACTCACTATATGGACGAAGCGGAACGCTGCCATAATCTCGCTATCCTGGAGACGGGTAAATTGCGCGCGGAAGGGCCGCCGGAAAAACTGATGCGGGAAATGGGCACGCACGTTGTTGAAGTCAGCGCGAAAAACCTACGTGAACTGAAAGCGCGGGCCCTGCAATTGGCGGATGTGAAATCCGCCGCGCAACAGGGTTTGCGTTTGCGCGTTCTGGTAAACAAAACCATTGACGACCCGGTCGCCTACCTGCGACAACATTTACACGCCGACGATGCGGTATTTGAGCCGGTGCACCCCAGCCTGGAAGATGTTTTTGTTTCGGTCACGGGAGGACATTCGTGATGATTTCCCCACGTCGGATTCAGGCCATTATTTTCAAGGAATTGAAACAACTGCGTCGCGACCGCCTGACTTTCGGCATGGTCATTATGATTCCATTGATTCAATTACTGTTGTTCGGCTACGCCATCAACACCAATGTGCGCGATGTGCCGGTGGGCGTGGTGGATTTAAGCAACAGCGCCGCCGGGCGTGTGCTGACGGAAACGGTGAAAGCGACCCAGGTGGTTACGTTTGTCGAACATTACTTAACGCCCCGGCAGGCAAAGGAGGCGATTATTCGTGGCGAAGTACGCGCGGCGTTGATACTGCCGGAAAACCTGACCCAGCGAATTGTTCAGGGCGATGTATTGGGTCAATGGCTGGTGGATGGTTCCGACACCATGGTGAGCGGCGCGCTCCTGCAACTGCGACAAATGCCTCTGGATCAGGTGTTGCAGGATCCGACCCTCAATTTGTCGCCGCCGCGACAGACATTCAATGTCGCGCTGTTTTTCAATCCTGAACGTCGCTCCGCCGTCAATATTGTGCCGGGCCTGACCGGGGTTATTCTCACGATGACGATGATTCTGTTTACCTCCATCGCCATCGTACGCGAGCGGGAGCATGGCAATCTTGAGTTGCTGATCACCACCCCGATTCGCCCGATAGAATTGATGCTCGGGAAAATTTTCCCCTATATTTTTATCGGTTTGCTGCAGGTGACGATTGTTCTGGGGCTGGGACACTGGATATTCGATGTGCCCATTAATGGCGGGTTACCCGATATTTTTGGCGTAACCATTTTATTTATTGCCGCGAGCCTGACATTCGGCTTGATTATTTCCACCGTGGCCCAAACTCAGATGCAGGCCACGCAAATGACGGTGTTCGTTTTATTGCCGTCCATTCTGTTAAGCGGTTTTATGTTTCCCTACGAGGCAATGCCGAAGGTTGCACAATATATCGCGGAGATATTGCCTGCCACCCATTACATGCGTTTAATACGGTCGGTGGTGTTACGTGGTGCGGAGTTCAGTACATTGGTTTTTGATACACTGTGGCTGGCGGCGTTTACCGTAGTTGGACTTATTATTGCGTCGTTGAGATTCCAAAAATCCCTGGATTAATTCCCAAGATGTTTTTGATGTGATTACGTGTAAACGCTGTGGCGCGGTTTACCCCGACGAAGCCACCTTCTGCAACCGCTGTAACAGCGACCTGGATTCCACCGGCGCGGTCAACGTGTATGACCAGCAGGAATGGGTGGCCGAGCAGCGTTCGCGGCGGCGCGCCAGGCACAATGTCATCACGTTTTTATCGATATTGTGCCTGTTGTTTCCCTTCCTGGTTTATTTTGACTGGGTTTACTTCGCCCGGACCGGCGCGCAGAAATTACTACTTATCGTCATAGAGGAAGTGCTGGGTGTGGCGACCATTATCGGCGTTGGCAACAACTGGCGTTGGGCGCGGCTGTTGTGTCGTTTATTGGGAGGCCTGCTGTTACCACTGTTTCCGGTCGGAACCGTGCTTTCCATTATCCTGTTCTATCAATTAATCAAGCGGGACTGGTAACGGTCGACCAAAATAAAAAAAGCCACCGCTGGGGTGGCTTTTTTTCGTTCCGGAAATAATTTATCCCTTCATATCTTCCAGTTCCACGCCCTTCGTTTCGTACACGTACTTAAGAACGAAGAAAATGGAGAGGAAGGCACAGGCGGTGTAGATGCTGTAAGTAAGCGCCAGTCCGATGGATGTCAGGAAAACCGGGAAGGTCATGGTAATGGCGAAGTTGGACATCCACTGGAAGAACCCCGCCACCGCCAGGCCCGAACCGCGAATCTGGTTGGGGAACATTTCACCTAGCATCACCCACATAATCGGGCCCCAGGAGAAGTTGAAGAAAATAACGTAAACATTGGCGGCGATAAGGGCGAGTATGCCCATGCTGTCGCTCAATACCAGCGTACCGTCTTCCAGATGTCCGGTAGAAAAGGCAATGGCTACCAAACCGAGAGTCACCGCCATTCCCGCCGAGCCGATCCACAACAGCGGTTTTCGACCGATTTTATCCACCAGGGCAATTGCCACAAAGCAGGCACCGATGCTCAGGGCGCCCGAGACAACGTTGATAAACAGGGCATCGCCTTCGGAAAAGCCGACTGCCTGCCACAACACGGCGCCGTAATAAAACACCACGTTAATACCGACAAACTGCTGGAAGCTCGCCAGGCCGATGCCGACCCAGACAATGGGCCGGATACGGCCGGACACTTTGTCGATGAGATCCGACAGGCGCGGCTTGTGGTGGTCCGCCGCCAGCGACTTATCGATTTCACCCAGCTTGGCGGTGCCCTCCGTGCTGCCATAAAGCTTGGTCAATACTGTCAGGGCAACATCCTTTTTGCCTTTAACCACGAGGAAGCGGGGACTTTCGGGAATAAAGAACAGCGCCACCAGGAAAATGGTGGCCGGAATCAGCTCCACCCAGAACATCCAGCGCCAGGTTTCGTAGTTCATCCACAGCATGTTGAGCGCGGAACCGGAGATTTGCTGTAACAGGTAGTTGCTTAAAAAGGCCGCGGTCAAGCCGGTGATAATCGCCACCTGCTGCACCGTGGACATACGGCCGCGATAGCGTGCCGGTGTCACCTCGCTGATATAGGCGGGTGCCATGACACTGGCGGCGCCCACTGCTATGCCACCCAGGACGCGGTAGATAATAAACTCGAGCGAAGTGCCGGCAATGCCCGAGCCCCAGGCGGAAACGATAAAAAATACCGCTGCGACGATCAGCATGGCGCGGCGCCCGAACAGGTCCGCCAGGCGACCCGCGGCGGCGGCACCGGCGGCGCAACCCAATAGCATGGATGCGACGCTGAACCCGGTACCGACCGAATCCGAATTAAAGGCGGTTTGCAGGCCATCGACCGTACCGTTGATAACGCCGCTGTCGAAACCAAAGAGAAAACCACCGATGGTCGCGATGCAGCTGATGAGAATAATAAACGAGTTGCTTTCTCCCGCGCGGCTGAGCGAACCAGTCATGGCGGGGTTGGATAAGTCTGTCATGGCGATACCTAATTATTGGAATTATCGAACACACCAGCGTTGCCGGTATTGGCCTGATCAATAACTGACCAGGCGCGCCGCGCCGGATCTTAAACAGTAAGAGCTTAATGAACAACAATCACGCTACTGCCGTTTGGTGACAACCGGCGGATACTATCAGAATATGATTTGTATGACTATATTGGCGCGGGGGCCGCATCGTGACAACAAATTCACATTGACCGGATAAACTGTTATTCAAAGCAGTCGAAAAAATGACAACGTATTTTATATATGACGCGTCGATGTTTCGTGAATTTTGATTTCGCGCGAATCGGCGTTATATCAAAAGGGCATAGATATTTATACTGGTGGGCAAAAGCATGAATAAAAAGCTTGTAACATTTCTGATTATGATGGCAGCGTGCGTCACGGTTTCAGCCAAGGGTGTTGATATGTCGCTTATCCAGAACCCCGATAGCAGAAAAGCCATCAGCCTGAACGGAAAGTGGAACATTATTCCGGACCCTTATGAAAACGGTTATTACAACCACCGCTACGAACCTCACCAGAGCGGTTACTTCAAAAACAAAATGGCTGAGCATCCCTCCGACCTGGTCGAATACAATTTCAGTCGCTCACAAAAACTGAATGTGCCGGGTGACTGGAACTCCCAGGACGATAAATTATTTTTTTATGAAGGCACCATCTGGTATCACAAGGATTTCGAATTGAACCAACAAGCGGATAAGCGGTACATCATTTATTTCGGCGCGGTGAACTATTCCGCCATCGTTTACGTCAATGGCGAAAAAGTGGGAGAGCATCGCGGAGGCTTTACCGCTTTCCAGTTTGATATTACCGGGAAGTTGAAAGACGGCGACAACTTTGTGGTGGTCAAGGTGGACAACCGCCGCGAGCGCGACCAGGTGCCGACGGTCAACACCGACTGGTGGAATTACGGGGGGATAACACGTTCGGTCAGCATTCTTGAACTGCCGCAAAACAGCATTGAGGATTATGTTGTCCAACTGAAAAAGGGGGCGAAAACGCAACTGGAAGGCTGGGTTAAAACCACCAACGCTTCGAAGGAAAATGTGCGGCTGGATATTCCCGAATTAAAAATTTCACACGCCATTGAATTGAACAAAAATGGTTACGGGCAGTTTTCCATTGCCGCCCAACCCCAGTTGTGGACACCGGAATCGCCCCGCCTTTATGACGTAACACTCTCCCACGGAAAGGAAACCGTGCGGGACAAAATCGGTTTTCGGACCGTCGGTGTCGACGGCGAGGATATTCTGCTAAACGGCAAACCTGTTTTTCTCAAGGGTATCAGTCTCCACGAGGAATCACCATTGCGCGCCGGCCGGGCCTGGAGCGATGAGGATGCGCGCATTTTGTTGGGCTGGGCAAAGGAACTGGGTTGTAACTTTGTGCGGCTAGCCCATTACCCGCACAACGAGAACATGGTGAAAATAGCCGACGAAATGGGGCTGCTGGTGTGGTCCGAAATTCCCGTGTACTGGACGGTGCTGTTCGATGATAAATCCGTCTATCAAAATGCCGAGAACCAACTGCGGGAAATGATTTCGCGCGATAAAAACCGCGCTTCGATAATCCTGTGGTCGATGGCCAATGAAACGCCGGACAGCAAACCGCGCCTGCGTTTTATTTCGAACCTGGCGAAAACGGCGCGTGCTCTCGACGACACACGGCTGATTACCGCCGCGCTGGATACCCAGAGTTCGGATGAGCACGGCCGGGTGATTGACGACCCGCTTTCCGGTGTGGTGGACGTGATCGGTATCAACAACTACTGCGGCTGGTATGGTGGCACACCGGAAAGTTGCGCCGGTATCAAGTGGCGCTCGGAATACAACAAACCGGTTATTATGAGTGAAGTGGGCGGCGGCGCCTTGCAGGGTTATCATGGCGATGTGAACCAGCGCTGGACGGAGGAATACCAGGCGGCGGTTTACCGGCACAACCTGGCGATGATGGATAATATTTCATTTTTGCGCGGCATCACACCGTGGATTCTCAAGGATTTCCGTTCGCCGCGCAGGCCTTT
The DNA here is from genome assembly GCA_964451365.1 of uncultured Cellvibrionaceae bacterium. Classification (GTDB taxonomy): domain Bacteria; phylum Pseudomonadota; class Gammaproteobacteria; order Pseudomonadales; family Cellvibrionaceae; genus CAYVIB01. The sequence continues at coordinate 133,855 of CAYVIB010000009.1, read as the reverse complement.
GCCGGATATCCAGGATTACTGGAATCGAAAGGGTTTAATATCGGATACCGGTATTAAAAAGCAGGCCTGGGATGTATTGCATGATTATTATCAAAAGAAGTAGTGCGAATAAGAAGTGGGCCTTTCTTCAGTTGGTACATTGTGGTCGTGTTTTTTGCTGGAAATATTTAAAAGTATTGCGAGGTTTTTTTGGATGATGGGCCTGGCAACGTAATTTTTAACAACACCGAATTAATATGTGTAATAAAAGACAACACAGGCGAATCCCTATGAATAAAATTATCATTCTGTTGACGACGATTCCAATTCTTTTCGGTTCCCAAGTGTTTGCCCAAAACCGTATCGGTTCAGGCTCGGTTAAAGATCTCTACGAGAAATACTGCGCAAGTTGTCACGGCAGCGATCTGCAAGGAGGTTCCGGCAGTTCATTGATCGACGATGAATGGAAACACGGTGGAAGCGACGAGGCCATCGCCAGGGTGATTAAAAACGGTTTGCCGAACGCCGGCATGCCCGCCTGGGAAAAAACCTTGAGTGATGAGCAGATTCGCTCGCTGGTGATTTTAATTCGCGAGCAACGGACACTGGTGCGGAGAGGTCAACTGGCCAAGCGGGTTTCGCCGAAGGGCGGTGTGTTTGACAGCGAGAAGCATAAATTCAAACTGGAAAAAGTGGCCGAGGGCACCGGTACCTTGTGGTCCCTGGATTTTCTGCCGGACGGTTCCATGCTGGTCACCCAGCAGGACGGCAAACTGTGGCACTTCCGCGATGGCAAGCGGCACGGCCCGATCAAAGGAACACCCGAGGTATTGCACGAAGGGCAGGGCGGTTTGCTGGAAGTGCAATTGCATCCGGACTACAAAAACAACGGCTGGATCTATCTTTCCTACAGCGAAGAGAGCGACGAGGGTTCCATGACCGCCGTGGTAAGGGGAAAAATCAGGGACGGCAAATGGGTGGACCAGGAAGACATTTTTCACGTGCCTGCCGAGCGGCATTTAACAACGCATCATCACTACGGCTCACGTTTTGTTTTCCGGGATGGCTATTTGTTTTTTGGCATCGGCGACCGGGGCAGGCAGGATAATGCCCAGGATTTAACGTTGCCGAACGGAAAAATTCATCGTATTTTCGACGACGGCCGGGTGCCGAAGGACAATCCGTTTTTCGATCGGAAGGGCGCTTACAAAACCATCTGGAGCTATGGTCATCGCAATCCCCAGGGCCTCGACAAGCATCCGGTTACCGGTGCCATATGGGAAACCGAGCACGGCCCGCGCGGTGGCGATGAAGTCAATTTGATTGAAAAAGGTAAAAACTACGGCTGGCCGGTGATCACCTACGGTATGAATTACAACGGCAAGCCTATTACCGATAAAACCCATATGGAAGGTATGGAACAACCGAAACATTACTGGACACCATCGATTGCCGTGGCGGGAGCCGACTTTTACGAAGGTGATAAATTTCCCGGCTGGAAGCACAACCTGTTTGTCGGTGGCTTGAGCGCCGAGGAACTGCACCGGCTGGAAGTTGTCGGTGACAAAGTGGTCAGGGATGAGCTGATCATGAAAAACCAGGGCAGGGTCAGGGACGTTGCCAGTGGTCCGGACGGTTATCTCTATTTGCTTCTCAATACCCGGCCAGCCGGTGGGGTATATCGACTTATCCCCACCAAATGATAACCGGCCGCTGAGTCCTCTTTTCCATGGTTCAGCGGCCTGAAAAAAAGAATTCGGAGAAACAAATTGAAACTACTGCGGAAGGCATGCGCCGCCACGCTGACGGCGCAGGTTTTGTTTGTCGCGCCTGTTTTTGCTCAATCTGAAAATAACGCCATTCCCCGGCTGGAAACCATGATCGTTTCCGCCAGCCGCCACGAAGTTTCCCTGGTCGATACCGCATCGTCGGTTTCGCTTATCGATGCGGACAATCTCGACATTATCAATGCCGAGCATATCAGCCAGTTTTTTAACCGTTCGGCGGGTACCTGGATAAGCCGGGGCAACGGCCAGGAACATCTCACCGCCATCCGCTCGCCGGTATTTACCGGCGCCGGCGCCTGCGGCGCGTTTTTAATGGCGGAAGATGGCATTCCCCTGCGCGCGGCCGGTTTTTGCAATGTTAATGAACTGTTCGATTCCCACTACGAGGTGGCGGAAGCGATCGAGGTTTTTCGCGGGCCGCACTCGGCGCTGTATGGCAGCAACGCGCTGTTCGGTGGCATCAATGTCTTGCTTCCTGCCGCCTGGGAGGATTCCCGGCCACTGCTCGGCCTCCAACTATCGGAAAATGAATACGGCCGCCTGCAGTATCGCCAGCCTTTCGCCTTCGGCAGGCAAACGCTCAATATTCTGGGAACGGCAACCGCGGACGGCGGCTACCGCGATGACTCCGGTTACGATCAGCAAAAGCTGAGCGTCAAACACCGATGGCGGGGCGATGACCTCACCGTGACGAATGGCATTACGCTGGTCAATCTCGAACAGGAAACCGCCGGCTACGTTGAGGGCAGCGACGCGTACAAGGACGAGAGCCTGAGCCGGACCAACCCAAATCCCGAGGCCTATCGCGATGTGGAGTCCATGCGCGCTTACAGTCGCTGGCACTGGCAGTGGGCGGATGGCGAGTTGACGGTGACGCCCTACGCGCGGGCGAACGCGATGGAATTCCGCATGCACTTCCTCCCCTGGCAGCCGATAGAGGAAAATGCGCATCAGTCGTTCGGCAGCCAGATACAATGGCGGACACCTTTAACCGAAAACGCGGAATTATTTGTCGGTGCCGACCTGGAAAAAACCGCCGGTGCGTTGAAGGAATATCAACCCGATCCAGCACCGTTCGCGCCCGAGCGTTTCCCACAGGGAACGCATTATGATTACGAGGTCGACGCCCGAAGCGCGGCCATGTACGGCGGTATCGAGTGGCAGGCCCTTGATCGTCTGCGCTTTGAGGGCGTGATTCGTCACGACAGCATTCACTATGATTACGACAACCTTACCGGTAGCGGTTCGGCGTGTGAGCCGGACGTGGACGGCTGCCGGTTTTTCCGTCCCGCGGACCGGACCGACAGCTTCGATTTCACTTCCGCCAAGGCCGGTATGGTGCTTGATCTTTCTGCCTCTCAGGTAATCTTCGTCTCGCTGGGCAATGCCTTTCGCGCGCCCCAGGCGGTGGAACTCTACCGTCTTCAGTCCGGGCAGGGCACGGAAGACCTGAAACCAGTGCAGCTTAAAAACGCGGAGCTGGGATTGCGGGGCGAAGCCAAAGCGTTTTTCTACCAGATATCACTGTTCGCCATGAAAGCCGAAGACGATATTTTCCAGGACAACGAGCGCCGCTACATCAGCGGCGCGGAAACCACGCATCGCGGTGTGGAGTACGAACTGACCTGGGCGGCAACGGATACTTTGGGTTTTAATCTGTTCGGCACCTACGCGCGGCATAAATATGCCAACAATCCCCACCTGCTCGATGTGGCCGCGCAACTGGAAGGCAACGATATCGATACGGCGCCGAGGACGATGAACACCTTCACCGTTAACTGGCAACCCCGCGACGCATTGCTATTGGATATTGAGCTGACCCGGATGGGCAGTTACTATACAGACCCTGAAAACATGTTTGACTATGAAGGGCACAACCTGCTGCATGTTCGCGGGGAATATCGTGTTAGCAAACGGTTTGCTGTCGAAGCCGCGGTAACCAACCTGTTCGACACGCGTTATGCCGAGCGGGCGGACGTGGCCTTCGGCAATGAGCGTTATTTTCCGGGCGAGGGAAGAAAGCTGCTTGTGGGACTATCATACGCGCTCTAAACCCCATACAAGCTCTAATTCTCGAGCATTCGAGAGAACAATAAAATGAAAACACAAATCAAGACTCAAACCAATACCGACTCCAAACGCGAGCAATTCCGGCTCGATATTTTCTATCGCGGCCAGAATTTCAGCCTGCCGGAAAGCGAGTTGCCTTTTTGCGTCGGGCGGGAAAAAACCTGTGACATAGTAGTCGAAAATGAATTGGTATCACGGACCCACTGCACTTTCGAAATCCAGGACGGCCAACTTGGCCTGCTCGACAAAAGCACCAACGGGACGTTTGTTATGACCGGCCGGTCGGAAAGCGTTCGGGTCAAGGACCGCTTTTATCCGTTGGTGGGGCAGGGTTATATAAAACTGGGAGATCGTATCAGCCTCGACGATCCCGACCTGATGTTGTTTAAAGTCATTAAAATCCCAAAGCAAAACTCCTGAATTATCCATTGCACGTTTTCCGTGTTGCCGCTGGCACAGGCTTCAGAAGATGAAATACCTAAACAAGAAAGCATTACTGCTCATTCCGGTGTTGGTGGCCATTTCCTGCACCAGGCATCAACCGGAATCGGACGGTATTGCGACTGATACTGATATCGCCATTATCGAAACCCCCGAAACAACGCGGGAGGTGGATTTTCTGTACGAGCCGGAGGTGATGGCATGGGGCAACCTCAACGGCATCAGAATCGCCGGCGAATTAATGGAATTTAAAACCAGCTTGCGGGTGGTCCGGCCTGACTGGGAAGCAATAACCGAGACCGCGAAGGAAAAAACGGAGCAGCAGCACACTTACGAGCGTAAAAAACATGCGCAGATAACTTCCGGACGCCTGGGGGCGGTGTCTTATCAACAGGAGTTCCGGTCGGTGGCGGCAGGTGAGATTTCCCTTGCGGTCAACGCCAGGGCAGAGGACGATGCGCAACTCGAAGGCGTTTTTCTCTACCTGGAATTGCCCGGTGATGATTTCCACACCGGAACACTTCAGTTCGTTGGGAAAGACGGCACTTCCGGCAAAGCGCTGGTGCTGGCGGTGCTCTCCCGGCAGGATGTCCAACGGGTGGAGCAGCCGGCCGAAGGCCTGAGCATCCGTTCAACCGAGCGCAAACTTGATATTTATTTTCCCGATACAAAGAACGTTTTCGTCGAACGCATTGCAAAACCGGAAAACCAACGCGCCGGCAATGTGGGCATTTATATTCCCTTGAAGCAAGGCGATTTAAAACAGGGCGATACCGCGCAAGCGGAATTTAAAATCACCGTCAGTGGTGACATCGATCAAAGCCCTGTCACGATGTTTGTCGATTCATCCAATCCCGGCCCGATATTTGACGGCGTGGGCGGGAATTTCCGTCTCCAGAAACCGGATCTCGATCCCCAGGTTATTCAATACAACCTGGAAAACATGCGCGTGGCCTGGGGGCGGGTGGAGATGCCGTGGCAGCTGTGGCACCCGGAAGAAAAAATTGACCCCACCCGGGCGGCGAGCGAGACTGGCCTTCATCCGCATGTGGCCAATTCGATGAAGATGGCGCAAACGCTTTATCAGCGGGGTATGCCGGTTATCGTTAGTGCCTGGCGAGGGCCACAGTGGGCGGTGCTTGGCGAAATCCGCCACGATGGCCAGCCGGATGAGCAGGGGCGGCGAGGCAATGCGCTCGATCCGGGAAAAATGAATTCCATTGTCAAATCCATAACCTCGTACCTTGTATACCTGAAGGAAAATTATGGCGTTGAAGCAACATTGTTTTCCTTTAACGAATCCGATCTGGGTATCGATATTCGCCAGACCGCCGAGGAACATCGCGATCTGATAAAAAAACTGGGTAGGCATATGGCTGCCAGCGGTTTGAAAACGAAAATGCTGTTGGGTGACACCTCCGATGCAAGCGCGACGGATTTTATTACGCCTGCCATGCGCGACAAGGAAGCCCTGAAGTATGTGGGCGCGGTTTCCTACCATTCCTGGCGCGGCTGGAATGACGACCTGCTGGCCTGGTGGGGTGACGCGGCAAAAAAAATCGGTGTGCCGCTTATTGTCGGTGAAGGCAGTACCGATGCCGCGGCCTGGAGTTACGGCGCAATATTTGATGAATACGCTTTCGCGCTGCATGAGATCAATTTGTACAACCGGATTTGCGCGCTGAGCCAACCGCGCTCCATACTGCAGTGGCAGCTAACGGCGGATTACCCGTTGTTAATGGGGCAGGGAATTTATGGCACCACCGGGCCATTGCGTCCCACTCACCGTTTCTGGAACCTGAAACAGCTTGCTACCACACCGCCGGGCGTGGCCGTTTTGCCAATGGACTGCGGCAGCGAAAATATTTCCTGCGTTGCCTATGGCGATGCTGGCAATAATCGCTATGCAATACATATGGTCAATCTCGGTGCTGAGCGAACGGCAACGGTGACGGGACTGCCAGCCACGGTTAAACAATTGCAGCTTTACGTCACTGATTCAAAAAACGATATGCAAAGTGGTAGCATTATCCCGGTCGTAAACGGCGAGTTTGAAGTCACTCTCGCCGCGGCCGGATTTACCTCCCTGTTTACTGAATAAGGTTCAGCTAAGGCTGTAGGTTGGAATGAGTTTTACGAATCCCAACAAGAGTTCGCAAAAAAGTGTAGGGATTCACTTCATTTAGCTGCGCGGCCCGCTCCACCTGCAGATTCGGAAGAATGATAAAGCGCCTTGCACGGAAGCGCATAAACCTTGAAAAGCCTATTAAGCAGATTCAGGCCCTAAGACAAAAATTCTTTTTTATGGCCGTGCCAACGAAACGCTCCTGCGTCGCTTGCAAGGCCGGAGTTTGTCTTCCGTTGACAAACTCGTAAACCGGCAAAAAGCAGCGCTTTTCGTTTTCCCGATTTACCCATGTTGCCGAAGGTTTCTGAGAGCCCCGTCAGATCGACCTACCAAGGTCTTTTCAGCAAAACCGTCTTTAAAGAAGTGCCATTGGATTCAGTCCTTGGAATTCCGTTATTTTAAGCCGTGGTACATGGTTTGCCTTACCTCATAAACAGGTTGTCGGTCGTAATATTCAATGATGATTATTTATGCGAGGTTTTTATGAAAACGTCCGTTTTAACCGCGTTGGCACCATTGTTGATGGTAACATTCGCGTTTGCCATTTCCTTCGAATCGACTGATACAAATCACGACGGCAATATTACGAAAGATGAGTTCCATGGAGCTGCCATTAATGACGAAGTATTTTCGGATTGGGACACTAATGAAGACGCGTTGATTGATGAGGATGAATACAACGACGCGCAGATTGAAGGCGATTTTGACGCCTGGGATGTCAACAACGATTCCTTTCTTGATGAAAGCGAATTCTACGACGGCACTTATGACTTGTTCGACGAGGACGGCGATAGTTACTGGACAGCCAATGAGTGGGATGACGCGGTAGAGTCGGGACTGTTTGATGTTTAAGAAAGTTGCACGACCGCATGGCGGAGCGTAGCCGCAGGCGCGGCTACGCGTTCAACGCCGTCTTGACACTGGCACCGGAGAAAATCACGCTTTACTTGTTGTTTTCTTTTGCGTTAAGCAGAGTATTTCCCCACCAGGTCAGTTCATCCAGCATTTTGTTTAGCTGTTTTGAATCGATTTCCTCCGGCGTAAAGCGATCGTCCTTTACTTTGTTCCATACGTTTAAAATATGCGTGGCGTCCCGAAGTGGAACAATCTGCAGTTCAATCATCACCTGCCGCAGTTGTTCCAGGCTACGCGCGCCCTGCACACCACCGTAGGTCACCACGCTTGCCGGCTTGCGGTTCCACTCCGCGTAGAGATAATCCATTGCATTTTTCAATGCGGGTGAATAGCCGTGGTTGTATTCCGGGCTGATAAAAATATAAGCGTCTCCCCGGCCAATTTTTTCCGCCCAGTTTTGTTGTACCGGGCTTTCATAGTTGCCCATGATCGGGCTTTTCGGCAGGTTGAACATCGGCAGGTTTTCTTCCTTAAGGTCGATCATTTCCAGGGAGAATCCCTGTCGGTCCGATGCTACTCGGTGAGTCCAATCCGCGACTGGCTTCGCCACCCTGCCTTCACGAACACTGCCAATAATGATTTGAAGGTGCATAATAGTTACCTCCTGTTCCGTTTTAACTATCCCTGTAATTTAGCAACGAGCGTGCCACCAGTTAAATAGTGGGCGAGCGCCCGCTGGCTCAATCGGATATACTGCCGTTAATTTCAACAAAGGGTCTGCGGAGGAACCAGTGGCCAAACAATTCGAACAACTAAACGAAGATCACATCAGTTTCATCAGGGAGCAAAAAGTATTCTTTGTCGGTTCGGCGGGAGCGGAAGGGCGTGTCAATATCTCGCCCAAAGGCATGGACAGTTTGCGTGTGCTTGACGACAATCGGGTCATCTGGTTAAACCTGACCGGCAGTGGAAACGAAACGTCAGCGCATGTTCTGGAAAACGGCAGAATGACCATTATGTTTTGCTCTTTCGACAAGCAGCCGCTGATACTGCGGCTTTACGGTAAAGCCCGGGTTATTCATCCCAGGGATAGCGAGTGGGATGATTTATACCGGCACTTCAACGAGAACGTGGGCGCAAGGCAGGTTTTCGACCTGGATATCGATCTGGTGCAAACTTCCTGCGGATTTGCCGTTCCGCGTTATGAATTTCTCCACGAGCGTGAGACGCTGAATAATTGGGCTGAAAACCGTGGCCGGGCGGGAATTGCGGAATACTGGCAAAACAAGAACGGTGTAAGTATTGATAACAAAAATACAGGCACGGTTTTTTGATGCGCATGAAAATATTCCGGAGGAGGGTGGAGCATGTCGGACCTTAAAGACCCACGCGTTCTTTTTGCCGCCGAGCGTACCTTGCTGGCATGGAACAGAACCAGCCTTGCGCTTATCGCGTTTGGATTTTTGGTTGAGCGGGCGGGTATGCTTATCCGTGTTCTGTCTCCTTCCGGCATTCATGCCGGACAGGAAACGGCGTTATTCTGGCTGGGTGCGGCATTTATTATTCTCGGTGTGTTTGCCGCCCTCGTTTCGATGAAACAGTACACAGCGGCGTTAAAGACGCTGAACGAAAACGAAATTCCCGCCGGCTACGGAACCAAATGGGGACTGCCGGTAAATGGAGTGGTAGCGTTGCTGGGGCTGGCGTTGGTTATTGTTCTTTATCTTGGAGTGCGGCAAAACTGAGGCGGGTTTCCATGGGAAAAGTCCTCAAGTCATCAGGTTTCGCGATCGGATGCAAGTTCGATGGGATCACTGGCGGGGAAAGTTTCCTCCAGTGCCTCGTCCAGAATTTCATCCCGGTGTTCGTGATCGAGCAGGGTTTCCTCAGGTGATTTTTGCGGTAGTGCCTGGTCGGTAGTTTTGCCTTCAACTTTTTTGCCGTTGCTCATAATTTTGTCCCCTCGTTTGTGCGGTTGGTGGGTCAGTTATCCGAAGAAGATATCCCTATCTTTATATCCAAATATGACAGTCGAAATAAGAATATATTTTGCCGGCGGGACTCAGGCTGGATTGAGTGAATAATCGAATCATACCTGTTAATTAACAGGACTGAAAAAAAGGGCTCAATAAGAGCCCTTTTTAGGATCATTCAGATTCAGGTTTTCTGAACAACAAGGTCATTCTGTTGGATTCGCCAATGGCCTGCATTTGCTCACGCAGTTCCGGGTTTTCCTTGCTGGTGTTCAGTGAAGGCGGCAATCGCCAGACAATGTCTTCCTCGGTGGGTTGATCCTGCGGATTGGCATTAATGTCATTTTCCGCTACAAGCTCAAAGCCGGCCTCCTTCATTTTGTCGATAACAAAGCCTTTTTTCAGGTAACCGCGGGAGCCGTCCGCCCACTCGTCGGGCATTTCGTCGCGGGCGTGGTGCTGAACGACGCCGACGATACCGCCGGGTTTCAATATATTGTAAGCATCCGACAGTGCGGTCGTCAGGTAACCGCCGTTACTCTCAAACCGCGCCAGGTTGTGCAGCGCTCGAATGAACAATACCGCGTCCGCCGTGCCGGCCATTTCTTCCGGCATGGCACCGAACACGAAGGCGGACACTTCGGGACCATTTGCGCCGCGCCAGCCTTTAGCTTCCTCGGTCCAGGTGCTTGCCCATATTTTTTTGCCCTCGATAAACTTGTCATCGAAGAAACCGAACTCCGACCACATGGCTAGCGGATAATCCACGCCGATCAAATGGCCTTCGCTGCCGAGGTAGGGCAGCAGTATTTTTGTATACCAACCGCCGCCGGGCAGCGCCTCGACCACGGTCATGCCCGGTTCAATGCCAAAAAACTCGATGGTTTCCTTGGGGTGACGGTAGGGATAGCGTGCCTGAGCCTCCTCGGGCTGGGCAGCGAGAATCGCATCGAGATCAGCGTCAGTGGTTTCGGTGGCAGTGTCGGGAGTGGCTTTTTCATTTTGCTCGCTTACTTCCGGCACAGGCTGTTGTTCGGTTTCGGGTGCCTGTTGTTGATCGCACGCCGCCAGGGCAAGGGCAAGGGCAATAAAGGGTATCAGGAGATTACGCATATTCAATCCTCTTGTTTCTTACTTTTTGATTATTTGGTTCGAGGCGCCTTGAACATCGCACAGTTGCAGGTTAAATAGTAACCATTGTGCTATCGCCACTAAATGGATATCACGGTAGCCAAAAAAGATAATTTGGCGGGAGCGCGGTCATTCTATAACAACGTTACGGAACATTAATATGACGCCATCCCGGAATTGGTCTTTTTTAACGGTCAGGAATCCCCATCAGTTCCGCCAGTGTTTCGATAGCCCGCTCCGTTCGCCGATTCCAGACCACACCGCAAGACAAGCGCATGCAGTTGCGGTACTTTTGCGATATGGAAAAAATCGGCCCCGGTGCAATGCTGACCCCTTTTTCTATCGCTTTTTCCGCCAGGGCCACGGTATCGATCTGTTTCGGCAATTCCACCCATAACACACAGCCGCCTTCCGGATTGCTGACGCGTGTGCCAGCGGGAAAATAGCGGCCGATAGCCTCCACCACATTGCTGACACACTGGGCAAGTTCAGTGCGAATAAACCGCAGGTGCTTTTGGTACTGACCGGATTCCAGCATCGATGCCACCGCCAGTTGCTGCAAAGTCGGGGCGGAAATGCTGGTGATAAATTTCTGGTAGGCGATCTGTTCGTGGTAGTGCCCGGCCATGATCCAGCCGATGCGCAGCCCCGGCGCCATGGTTTTGGAAAACGACGAGCAGTGCAGCACATTGCCGGTGCGGTCGTAGGTTTTTAACACGCCCGGCCGTTTCTGGTTGAAGCCGAGGTCGCCGTAGATATCGTCCTCGATAAGCGGAACCTCGAATCGCGCCATCAATTTCACCAGCGCTTTTTTGTTTTTGTCCGGCATCAGCGCGCCCAGTGGGTTGCTGAAGTTGGGAATTACCAGGCAGGCTTTTACCGGCCACTGCTCAAGCGCCAGTTCCAGTGCTTCCAGGGAAATGCCCGTGCGCGGATGGGTGGGAATTTCCACTACCTTCAGGCCAAGGGAATCCGCCGTCTGCAAATGGCCGTGATAGGTGGGGGATTCCAGTGCAATCACATCACCGGGTTGAGTCAGGATTTTCAGCGCAAGGTGCACCGCTTCCTGGCAGCCGCTGGTAATAACAATGTCGTCCGCCTTGCTAAGGCAGCCGATTTCCGTCATGCGGCGGGCCAGTTGCCGGCGCAGCTTTTCCGCTCCCAGGGGAAATTCATAATTGCAGATTCGCGCGCGGTTTTGCCGGGCGCTTGTGGTCAATGCTTTTTCCACCGCGCGGGTGGGAAGGTAGTAGGGGTCCGGAACCGCGGCGCCGAATTTGACCACGTCCGGATGGTTGGCCTGTTCGGCCAGGCGCAGCACCCGTTCCCGACCGGTCACCAGCTTGGGTTTTGTGGGCGCTTTGATTGTCTGGGCCGGCTCGTCGATATTCGGCCGCTGCCGGGGTTTGACGTAGAAGCCCGACCGGGGGCGCGCTTCGATATAACCGTCGAGTTCCAGCTGTTGGTAGGCGGCAACCGCCGTTGCCGGGCTGACTCCCATATTGCTGCTGGTGGAACGGATTCCCGGCAGTTTATCGCCCGGCCGGTAAACACCGGCTTCAATTCCCCTCGCCAGTTCCAGCGCGAGTTCACGGTACAGGTTCAAGCTTTCACCTCCGGTAGTTAAAACGCGGGCAGTACAGATTTGTTCTTTCGCGATCGGTACAGAATCCAAAATTCCAAAACTGTATAGGTGCAATAATTAAATGGTGAATCTGTACTGTATTGCGTATGCCCCCTAAAGTAAACCGGAATGTAAAACGACAGGTGATGCCAGTGAAAACATATATCGTGGATTCATTTACCGATAAGGCCTTTAAAGGCAATCCCGCCGGCGTATGCCTGGCGGAAACTCCCGTTCCGGAAGTGCGAATGCTGGATATTGCGGCGGAACTGAACTTATCGGAAACCGCTTTTGTTGTGCCGCTGGACGGGTGTGAAAGTTTTTCCATCCGCTATTTTTCCCCGCAAACGGAAATTCCTCTCTGCGGTCATGCCACCCTCGCGTCGGCCAGGGTGCTTTTTGAAAAACCTGGCGTTGATACGCTTCGTTTTAAAACCGTCAGGGGAGTCTGGCTGGAAGTCAACAAGTCCGGCGATCAAATCGCGATGAAATTTCCGGTATACCCGGTACGCCCGGCCAAAGTACCGGAAGCGCTGCTGGATGCTCTCGGTTTGCCGCAAGTAACCAGTGTCTCCTATAACGAGGAAAACAATATCCTGATGCTGGAGATAGCCAGTGCCGAAAAGCTGCGCGCTTTGGCACCGGATTTCGGGCGTTTGCGACAATCGCACAACACCATCAATGGCGTGTTGGTAACGGCACCCGGACTGGAAGGTTACGATTTTTATTCCCGTTATTTCTGGCCCTGGAGTGGCACAAACGAAGACCCTGTTACCGGAGCAACCCATACTTTCATGGCGCCGTTCTGGGCGAACAAACTCGGCAAAACAAAGTTGAAATCATTCCAGTGTTCCGCACGCTCCGGTTTTATGGAAATTGAAATTCGGGGGTCGGAGCTACTGATAAAAGGTCGGGCGGTAACTGTTTTTGAAGGGCAATTGTTGGTTTAGTCCGTACATTAAAGAAATCCTCTGATAAATGCATATGACCACGATGGAAACATTATTGCCTCTTGCCGCTTTTGCTTTTGTCGCATCGATAACACCAGGTCCGAATAATCTCCTGTTGTTAAACTCCGGCGTGCGTTTCGGTTTTCGCCGAAGTCTGCGACATATTCTGGGTATCCAGTTTGGTTTTGCGATCCAACTGGCGCTTTGCGCGTACGGAGTGGGCGTGTTGCTGATGAGTATTCCTGTTGCGGGTTTGTTGCTGAAGCTGGCCGGTACCGGTTACCTTGGTTACCTCGCCTGGAGTATCAGAATCAATAGCATTGACAGTCTTAGTGGGGATACCGCCAGACCTTTTTCCTTTTTGCATGCGGCACTGTTCCAGTTTATCAATCCCAAGGCGTGGATCATGACGATTACCGCCGGCTCACTTTTTGTTCCGCAAACGGATTCGCAATTTCTATCCATTGTGATGCTTTGTGTGGTTTTTACCGCGGTGGGGGCACCGAGTTCGGGTAGTTGGGCCGTGATTGGAGCGACCATAAAACACTATCTCGCGGACCCATTCTGGAAGCGCTGCTACAGTTGGATAATGATGCTGTTGATGGTTTATACCGCCGTTGCCATCTGGCTTTTCTGATTCGCTGGGCGCACATTCTAATCTCAGGCAAATTCCTATATCCTGTGCCCAAGCAAACTTGAGAGCACGGTATGGAAATTCAGAATACAGCGGTAACCGTTTTGGCGATGGATTCGCTGGATAACGAAACGTGGCAGCCCGTCAGCCCACGCTACGCGACGGAGTTGCGAATCAATTTATTTATTTACAGTGCGTTGGTTGCCGTAATCCCCTGGGGGCTTTACCTGCTCGATGGTAGCTTGCCATTTGATATTGTTATCGCCGCCAATATTGTCGTTCTGCTGATTTTTCTCTTTCTCGCCACCGTGTGGGTACCCAAGCGTGTTCGCTTTACCCAATATTTGTTGCGCGAACTGGATATGAATATGCGCAAGGGGTGCTGGTGGCGCACGACCACCTCCCTCGGCATCAATCGCATTCAGCATATGGAGGTGACCCAGGGGCCAATCGAGAGATGGTTGGGCCTGAGTAAACTCGCGCTGTTTACCGCGGGTGGTCATCAATCGGATTTAAAGCTGCCTGGCCTGGAAGTAAACGAGGCGAAAAAGTTAAAAGCGCAACTGTTAAGGCAAGTCGCTCGCGAGGAGTTGGATGAAGAACTTCTCTGATTCGGGCGCGGCACAGGCAGGCACCGGCGCGGTGGATTACCGTCGCTGGCGGCGGGTGTCCTCCATCGCCACCGCGTACTTTGCCTTCGATACGATAAAGCGGTCCATTAACCTTTGGCCGGCATTGGTCGGGGTATGGGCCGGAGGGGAAACTATCCAGGCGCTGTTCTGGGACTACGGCATTTATCTGCTGGCGGTTTTATTTTTTCTCTCGGTTTTTTTGGAATACTGGTTTTTCCGTTTCCGGGAAGAGGAAGATCGTATCCAGTTGCAGCGCGGTGTATTCAGGCGCAAGCGTCTCACCCTGTATTACGACCGCGTGCAGCAGGCCGACATTTCGCAGCCGTATTATTTCCGGCCCTTTGGTCTGGCGACGCTGGGGCTGGAAAGTGCCGGATCGGCGCAAAAAGAGGTGGATTTGCCGGGCCTGCCTTTTGCCGAAGCGGAAGAATTAAAAACCAAAATTCTCGACTACCAAAAGTTTTCAGCCGGCACCGGTGAAGAAAAAAGCGCGGCGGAAAATGCTGGCGCACCGATGGAGACGGAACCGCTATACAAATTGAATCTGCCCGCGTCGGAACTGGCGCGTTACGGTTTAATGCACAATGGCCTGCTTTTTTTGCTTCCGCTGTCCGCGCCGTTTTGGCAACACTTCGATATTTACGCTGTGCACCTGGAGTCTTACTTCGAGAACAGTGAATTTCTCGCCCGGGTAATTGAATTCATGCAGGGTGGTACAGCCTTTCTGATTGCCATCGCCATATTACTTTCGTTGATATCCGGATTGATTTCCCTGTTTGCATTGTCGGTATTGATTGCCCTTGTACGCTTTTGGGATTACCAGCTTGTTGGTGGGCGCGACCAGTATCAGTACCGGGCAGGCTTGCTGACGGTAAAAACAAGGGGGTTTCGCCTGCACAAACTGCAGAAAGTGACGGTGGCGCAGGGTTTGTTTGCCCGCTGGCTGAAGCGCTACAGCCTGGCCATCAGCAAGGCCGGCGGGGTGGTTATGCAACAGCAGCAGGAAGGCAGGAATTTCCTGGTTCCGGTGCTCGATAACACGCGGCTGACGCAGATCAGGGCGCAGCTGAAACTACCCGATACCGAGTGGACGAGAGTCAGCCGGTTTCAGTATTGGCTGCGGGGCATACTGAAGGGGAGCCTTTTCGCCATGCTGGCCGCCAGCTTGGCGATTGCGCTACTGGAGTCGCCGATTCGTGCAATGCTGGCGGGTGCCATGGTCCTGGTTCTGTCGATGCTGGCTTCGCGGCGCTACTGGCGCCGGTTTGGCTATTTCCTGGATGAAAACTGGCTGGTGGTCAGGTCCGGATTTATCGGGCGAAAGCTTGTCTATGTCCCGGCGGCAAAAATACAAAAAATCCGACTGAGCCAACCGCCGTGGCTTAAATGGTGTGGCCTTGCACATCTGGTTATCTGGAGCGGAGACGGTACTGTTCAGGTGCCATACCTGCCTTGCACGACAGCCGCGGAAATGCGGGACAATATATTGCATAGCGTTGTCACATTTCGTGGGCGGTGGTTTTGATCAGGGCTGGTTTTGATATAGTACCCGGCCAAATAAAAGGAGGAACATTATGGCTAAGACACCCTCAACCATGGTTGATCTTGGAACGCCGGCACCGGATTTCAAGTTATTGAATCCGGCAACGGGACAGGAGGTGGCCAGGGATGACGTAAAACGGCAAAAGGGCTTGCTGGTTATTTTTATGTGCAATCACTGTCCGTTTGTTAAGCACATCCTCAATGGGTTGCGCGAACTCGGTCGCGATTATCGGGACAGGGAGATCGGTATTGTCGGCATCAGTTCCAATGATGTGCAAGGTTATCCGGACGATGCGCCGGACAAAATGGCGGCCCTGGACTTGGGTTTTCCGTATCTGTACGACGAGAGCCAGGATGTGGCGAAAGCCTACGATGCCGCCTGCACACCGGATTTTTTTCTCTTCGACGGGAATTTGGAACTGGTTTATCGCGGGCAGTTCGATTCTTCGCGCCCCGGCAATGGCGAAGCTGTCACCGGGCGGGACCTGAGAGCGGCGCTGGATGCCGTATTGTCGGACAAAGCCGTTCCCGCGGAACAGGTGCCGAGCCTGGGTTGTAATATCAAATGGAAGCAGTGAAGATTTTGCAAAGTTTTTTTTAAAGGGATAAAAAAATACCGGTATGGCCTGTATACCGGTATTTTTTTCGAAAAGGGGTTCAAGAGTCCTGGGCGCCGACCCTGGCGCATTGTCCTGGCCTTTCCGTTCCGTGAAAAACTTCCCTGTGAACGCATCCTTTGGCTTTCCCGCGCCGTCCTTCCTCCCGATAACGTCCCTGAGGCGAGGCCATCCTGGTCCGCCGTGCTCCCCTTGATATCCTTATCCCTTGCTATCCCTATCGGCCTGCGTCCGTTGCAGTCCCTGGCCATCCCGGGCTTTTCCTTTCCTGCGATGCATCCATTTCCAGACTGCCCTGTCGACATTCCCTGCGCATCCATTGACCGTCCTGGCCCCGGGAACATCCTTGCGGACCTCCGTGTTTGTTGCGCGTCCGTTTGCCGTGCCTGGCAACCGTCACTTCCTGTGTACGTCCTTGTTGTAAACATTTTGGTACATATGCGGGGTGTTGGACAGTGGAGATTGTCTGAATAGTTTGTAGGAAATTGCTTACAAAACTTGTAAGCCATCGGACATGCCCGGAGTCGCTATTCACACAATGACACCCATGATTTTCAGTTGACGCCATTTTCATTTTTTCTGCCACCTCTGCCTGCCCTTTTGGGTACTGGTTTCCGGGTGGCAAAAGCGATACGCTTGCACATCCAACGCCAACAAGGAGCCCTGAGATGATATACGAGAATATTCTTCAAACTATTGGCAACACTCCGGTGGTGCGTATTAACCGGATGGCGCCGGGAAACCAGAAGATGTATGTCAAGGTGGAGGCCTTTAACCCGATGGCGTCGGTTAAGGACCGCCTGGCTATTGCCATCATCGAGGACGCGGAAAAGCGGGGTACCCTTAAGCCTGGCCAGACGGTGGTCGAGGCAACTTCGGGCAACACCGGTATTGCGTTGGCAATGGTCTGCGCCGCAAAAGGTTATCCCTTTGTTGCCACCATGGCGGAGACGTTTTCCGTGGAGCGCCGCAAACTGATGAAGGCCCTGGGTGCGAAGGTGATACTCACACCGGCGGCCGAGAAGGGCACCGGCATGGTAAAACGCGCCGCGGAGCTGGCGGAAAAGCATGGCTGGTTCCTGGCCCGCCAGTTCGAAAATGGCGCCAATCCCGCATACCACCGCAATACCACGGGCCCGGAGATTTTGCGGGCGTTTGCCGGCTATGACCTGGACTACTTTGTTACCGGCTGGGGAACGGGCGGTACGCTGACCGGAGCGGGACAGGTGTTGAAACTGGCCCGGCCGGATTTAAAAGTTGTTGTCGCCGAGCCCGAGAATGCCTCCATGCTGTCCGGTAATCCCTGGTCACCCCACAAAATTCAAGGCTGGACTCCCGACTTTGTACCGGCGGTGCTGGATCGCTCGGTGGGGGACGAAATCCTTACCGTCTCCGATGACGAAGCGATTGCCACGGCAAAAAAACTGGCGATGGAAGAGGGAATTTTCTGTGGCATTTCCTCCGGCGCCACTATGGCGGCGGCGCTGAAGGTGGCGGCCAAGGCACCGGAAGGCAGCAGTATTCTGGCCATGCTGCCGGACACTGGGGAGCGTTATCTCTCCACGCCGCTGTTCGCGGATATTACCGACGAGTCCGATGACGAGTGGTTGAGTCAGCAGTAGGATATTCGCGCTCACATTATCAGGAAAAAATTAAGCATAGCCGTTGCGCGGGTAAGCAATGGTCCGACAGGTATTGGTCTCACCAGCGATATTTATTCCAGTTCTCCGGGTTTGCCCAATATTTTGGATTATTCCAGTCCCGCTTTTTATTGTACGTCCCCAGGTCGTAAAAATAATTCCGCAGCTTTTCGTTGTGCAGCGTAATGGGCTTAAGGGATTTGAAGCCCAGGGCAATATAATCGCCGAACTGCCACAGATCGCCGCCGGAACCCAGCAGCCAGATACGGGGGCTGACCGCGTTGCGCAGATGGCCAATCACCCTGGTGCCCTGTGATTTATCCAGGTGTTCAAGACAGTTGTAAACCAACGCGAAATCAAATTGTTCGCTTAGATCGTGCACCTGGGAGCAGGAGCAGGGGTGGACGTTTATCCGGGAGTGTTGGAGCAGTTCAAGGACTTCAGGGGCACTTTCGCCGCAGTATAAAAGCGTTTTAACAGAATGTTGAAGGAGAAAGTCAGCTATCGGATTGCCCGCGCCGGCCATACATTCTCGTCCTTGCCCAGTTGCACTTTCAAGTGTTGAACCGCCAGTTTTGCGAAGCGGTTGGCGTGCTGCGGCCCGAACAATTCGTGATTGGGAAACAACGGCGTGACACCGTCCAGTTCAAAAAATGAATTGCGAATTTCAAAAGCATTTTCGGTCTTTGCCAGCAGGCGTTGCATTACGTTGATAACACAGTTGTCCCAACTTTCACCGGGGAGGGGAGCCTGGTGCGACTGACAAGGCTCGCAATTTACCACGAGACATTTAATCATCCACGTGCTGGGCATGATATCCCTGGGATAAATACGCTTGAGGTCGTCGCGCAGATTGCGCAGGGTTCTGATAATGTTTCGTGTTTTGTTGTCGAGAGTACGGGTGACTATACCGGACGCACCTGAACCGGACGCACCTGAACCTGAAGCATCTGGCCCCGAAGCACGGAAAGCTCTGCTTTCACGATCCGGGGAAGAGTAATCTTGGTTTCCCTTTTCGTCTTGTCCTGAATTACCGGTAACAGTGTGCAATGAGTACATTCGTGAATCCTTCCGATTAGTGAAATATATTAATTAGTGTATTGTTTTTGGAGGCCGGTTATTTTCTTCCTTTTCCGAAAAAGTGCTTTTACCGTTAGCGCGTGTGCGCAGGGAGTTTTGCAACTGTACCACTGCCTGGTTAAGCGACGACACAGTTTTTGCCAACTCGTTTATCGCATTCACCAATTCTCTGGCTGAGACGGGTTGACCGGACTTTAAATTACTAAGCGATTCTTTACCGCTGTTGTTATCGCCTGATCCCATGGCTGCTCTCACTTGTTGGCAAATTAAATTTTAATTAATAACCAAACAAATGGTCGGGAAATTTTTTTATTATTTGAATGTCCCAAGGGTCCATTTATTTGGCCGTGCAATTCAAATCAGCTTGCTGTTCGAATTATTCCCAGCTTAACGCACCTCCGGTTTGATATTCAATGACACGCGTCTCAAAGAAATTTTTCTCTTTACGCAAATCCATAATTTCACTCATCCACGGGAACGGGTTCTGCGCTCCTGCGTACGCTTCGCCTAGACCGAGCTGCGCCAGTCGCCGATTGGCAATAAAATGGAGATATTCCTCCATCATCGCGGCATTCATGCCCAATACTCCGCGTGGCATGGTGTCCCGGGCGTAATTAATTTCCAGTTCAGTTCCTTCCAGCACCATCTGTTTGACTTCCTGTTGGAATTTTTCCGTCCACAGGTGCGGGTTTTCCAGCTTGATCTGATTAATGACATCGATGCCAAAATTCAAATGCATGGACTCATCGCGCAGAATATATTGAAACTGTTCCGCGACGCCCGTCATTTTGTTGCGCCGCCCCATGGACAGGATTTGGGTGAAACCGCAGTAAAAGAAAATACCTTCGGTGACAACGTAAAAGCCCACCAGGTTGCGCAGTAGTTCCTGGTCAGTTTCCGGCGTGCCGGTATGGAAAGCCGGACTACTGATGCCGCTGGTATGCGCGATACTCCAGGCGGCCTTCTTTGCCACCGAGGGAACTTCGCGATACATATTGAAGACTTCGCCCTCGTCCATGCCAAGGGACTCAATGCAGTATTGATAGGCGTGAGTATGAATCGCCTCTTCGAAAGCCTGGCGCAAAAGATACTGGCGCGCCTCCGGGTTGGTGATGTGCCGGTAAATGGCCAGCACCAGGTTGTTCGCCACCAGCGAATCGGCCGTGGAAAAATATCCCAGAGAGCGCATCACGATTTTGCGCTCGTCCTCGGACAGGCCATCGGCACTTTTCCACAAGGCCACATCGGCAGTCATATTCACTTCCTGTGGCATCCAATGGTTTGCACAGCCGTCGAGATATTTCTGCCAGGCCCACTCGTATTTGAACGGTACCAGTTGGTTCAGGTCGGCACGGCAGTTGATCATCCTCTTGTCGTCAACTTCGACACGCGCCGCGCCCATTTCCAGTTCTTCCAGGCCGGGAGCGGGATCCAGGTCGGCAATGCTTTGTTGTGCCTGCTTGATTGCATCCATCTCCTTCGGTTTGGTTTCCGAGGTTTTTCGGGAGGAAGCTTCTGCCGGTTTCAGATCCGGTTTTGCCGCTTCCTGTTCATCGTCAAGATCAATTTCGTCAAGTACTTCGGGGTTGATTGCGGGCTTTGCCGCATTTTTTTTGGATTTGCCGGTTTGCTCTTCGTGGTAATCGTCCCAACTCAACATAATAATTTCTTTCCAAATGGTCTTGGGTTAAACATTGGTATTCGAATAAAAAATTCGAATTAAGAATACTTCGATTAAAAATTCCGTTTTAAAAAGGTCTGCGGCAGGGGCCGAAGCCCCCGCCTGACAGACGCTCTCCCCCTTCTTAACTCATCCTGCCGCTGCCCGGCTTACTGGCATGCCTCGCAATCCGGGTCGTCGAGCGAACAGGCTTTGGGCACTTCCGCCGGTGCCCCGGTGCCGTTACTGGCGGCACCATTTTTTACACTCCCCCCCGCGGCGGCGGAAACCGCATTGAGCGTGCCCTTATCGATAGTGGATTTTTCTGTTGTTGTCGCTGCCAGCGCGCGCAGGTAATAGGTGGTTTTCAGACCGCGATACCACGCCATGCGATAGGTGATATCCAGCTTTTTACCGTTGGCACCGGCGATATACAGGTTCAGGCTCTGGGCCTGGTCGATCCATTTCTGCCGGCGGCTGGCGGCATCCACGATCCAGCGCGGCTCAATTTCAAACGCAGTGGAGTACATGGCCTTGATGTCCTCCGGTATGCGATCAATTTTCAGCAGAGAGCCCTCGTAGTATTTGAGGTCGTTGACCATCACGCTGTCCCACAGGCCGCGATCCTTGAGGTCGTGTACCAGGTAGGGGTTCACCACCGTAAATTCGCCGGACAGGTTCGACTTGACGTACAGGTTCTGGTACGTCGGCTCGATTGATTGGGACACGCCGGTGATATTCGCGATGGTGGCCGTGGGCGCAATCGCCATGACGTTGGAGTTGCGCATGCCCTGGGCCTTGATCTTGTCACGCAGCTTGTTCCAGTCGAAGGTGATGGACTTGTCCACCTCGATAAACTGCTCGCCCCGGTTCTGCTCCAGCAGGTTGATGGAGTCAATGGGCATAATGCCCTTGCTCCACAGGGAGCCCTCGAAGCTGGAGTAATTGCCGCGTTCCGCCGCCAGGTTGCTGGAGGCTTCGATGGCAAAGTAGCTGATGGCTTCCATCGAGCGGTCGGCGAATTCAACCGCCTCGTCACTGCTGTAGGGCAGGCGCATTTTGTACAGCGCGTCCTGGAAGCCCATCAGGCCCAGGCCCACCGGACGGTGGCGCATGTTGGAGGTGCGCGCCGCCGGCACCGAGTAGTAGTTGATGTCGATAACGTTATCCAGCATACGCACGGCGGTTTCCACTGTTTGCTTGAGTTTTTGCTGGTCCAGTTTGCCGTCGACAATGTGTTGCGCCAGATTGACGGAACCCAGGTTGCACACGGCGATTTCTTCGTTGGCCTTGGTGTTCAGCGTGATCTCGGTGCACAGGTTGGAGGAGTGAACCACACCAACATGTTGTTGCGGGCTGCGCAGGTTGCAGGCGTCCTTGAAGGTGATCCACGGGTGGCCGGTCTCGAACAGCATGCCGAGCATCTTGCGCCACAGGTCCACCGCGCGCACTTTTTTGCTGGGTTTGATTTCGCCGGCGGCAGCCTTGCGCTCGTACTCCTCGTAGCGGGCTTCGAAGGCTTTGCCATAGAGATCGTGCAGGTCGGGCACGGAGTTGGGGCTGAACAGGGTCCACTCCTTGTCCTCGAATACCCGCTTCATAAACAGGTCGGGTACCCAGTTGGCGGTGTTCATGTCATGGGTGCGGCGGCGGTCGTCACCAGTGTTCTTGCGCAGTTCGAGGAATTCCTCGATATCGAGGTGCCAGGTTTCCAGATAGGCGCACACCGCGCCCTTGCGCTTGCCGCCCTGGTTGACAGCCACGGCGGTGTCGTTGGCGACTTTCAGAAACGGAACCACGCCCTGGGATTTGCCGTTGGTGCCCTTGATGTAGGCGCCCAGCGCACGCACCGGCGTCCAGTCGTTGCCCAGGCCACCGGCCCACTTCGACAACATGGCGTTGTCCTGGATGGCGCCGTAGATGCCATGCAGGTCATCCGGCACCGTGGTCAGATAGCAGGAGGACAACTGCGGGCGCAGCGTGCCGGCGTTGAACAGGGTGGGGGTGGAGCTCATGTAGTCGAATGACGACAGCAGGCGGTAGAACTCAATCGCGCGCTCGTTTTTCTGGTCTTCGTGCACGGCCAGCCCCATTGCAACGCGCATAAAGAATACCTGCGGCAATTCAAAGCGGGTGCCGTCGCTATGCAGGAAGTAGCGGTCGTAAAGAGTTTGCAGGCCGAGGTAGGTGAACTGAAGGTCGCGCTCGGCGATCAGGGCTTCGCCCAGCTGCTTCAGGTCGAAAGCCAGCAGTTCGGGCGATACCAGTTCCAGTTCAACCCCTTTGTTGATATAGGCTTCCAGTGCCGCGGGATAGTAGCGCTCCATCTCCGTCTGGGTGGCCGATTCGGCGACGCCCAGGAAGTTCAGCGCTTCGGCGCGCAGCTTGTCCAGCAACAAGCGGGAGGTGGCGTAAGTGTAATTGGGTTCCTTTTCCACCAGGGTGCGGGCGGAAATCACCAGCGAGGTGTTGACGTCCTGGATGGACACGCCATCGTACAGGTTGCGCATGGCTTCCTTCAGAATGGCTTCCGCCTCCACGTCTTTCAGGCCGGCGCAGGCCTCGCTGACGATGGTTTTGATCCGCTCGATATCCAGCGGCTGGGTCTGGCCATTGATATCGGTAACGTTGATGGAGGGAAAATCCACGTTGACTGCCTGAGCCTGCCGCTTGGCTTCGCGCAGCTTCGCGCGTTCCGCGCGGTACAGCACGTAGCCCCGCGCCACCTTGTGTTCACCCGAACGCATCAGGGTCAATTCCACCTGATCCTGGATTTCCTCGATGTGGATCGTGCCGCCGGACGGCATACGGCGCTTGAAGGTGGCGGTAATCTGCGCCGTCATGTTGGCGACAGTCTCATGCACCCGGCTGGAGGCGGCGGCATTGCCACCCTCAATGGCCAGAAACGCCTTGGTCACGGCAACGGCAATTTTATCGTCGGTATAGGGCACGACGGTGCCATTGCGCTTGATGACCCGAAGCTGTCCCGGCGCCGTGGCGCTGACGGAGGTTTTCGACTTGCTTTCCGCGGTTGACGGTGAAGTACTGGAAGTCCCGGTTGGTTCCATTTCTGTTGTCTGCATAGATATCGGCCTGTCTGAACGGCTGTCGCTGTTAACGGGTTAAAAACAAATATTGTGTGATGTGGGGGATGGCCCCCGGAAACATGTTCAAGGTTGCCGGCAAGCGGTAATTGATACCGTCTGTGGCCTTGTCAAGGCGCCGCCTGGCGGACAACTGATTTAAACGCTTAGTTGTTGTTATTTTTTTGAATGGCATACTGCGTTTTTGCATGACCACTTTTTGCACCACTCCTTTATTTGCGCAAACATGAGGTTGGTTAGGATCAAAAGCAAAAAACCTGGAAAAACACCATATGTGGGGTTTTTTGAAAAGTTGGATACAAGATAGTGCGGTTTGGCTTTAAATGCAAGAACGAATTTATGGTGGTTTTTTGTGGATAAAATGTGTGTAAAAAAGTTGGTCAGTAATCACTAATCGCGAAGCGGGGCCAGCGCCCGGGGTAAGGGAAATTCATACTTTTGACATTAATTTATAATAATTTCCAATTAATCTGGCCGATCGATATAGCGTAAATTCAGAGACCAGCCTGAAACGGTGGCTTTCGGGAAGGACTGGCCGGAAAAAGAAAAGGGGGTGGCGTGCGAAGTATGCCGGCATTCCCTGCTCCGCTTGAGAGGAGCGTATCGCACCTGAAATTTTTAATAAAAAAGTATTAATTTTTGTTGATAAAGTTATCCACAGCGGCAGGCGGAAAAATTGTCGCTTGAAAAAAACTTTTTAATTCCAGCCAAGGTGTTTTATAAAATCCGGCGGGTTGTCATGGAAAACTTCGCTGCCAATTTTAATGGCCTTGGTTTCCAGTCTCGACTGTTCCATCACGATCAGTTCCACCAAACCCTCCACCGCCAGGTTTTCACCGGCGCGGACGCCGTGTTCCGACACCACATCATAAAGTACCGTCAGGTCATGGTGCGCGCCCAATCGTTCCGCCAGTTTGTCGAGCGCTTCGCGGTAGGCGGGGGAGAATTTCAGGTCGGTTTTACTTAAAAGCTCGCTTTGGTACAGCAGGTCTTTTACCCGCTTGCGCCAGTTGTGCATCTTGTCCTGCGTGGGATTTTGGCAGACGGTTAAGAAATTATCCTTTGCCCGGCTGTAGCTTGTTTCCACCAAGGAAGGAACGATGGTGGTCACCGCCGCCAGGTCCGCTTTTTTGAACCCCCAGTGCGGGACTGCCTCCCTCGCATCTTCCAGCTCACGTACAATGCGGCTTTTAAGGCGGCTGAAATCGTCCCGGGCCAATAGATCCCGTGCGTGGGTGGCGGTAAAGGCGCGCTCGTTGTTCAGGGTCAGCCCCTCCAGGTGCTTTGTATAATCGCGTATCAGTTTATCAAAAGTATCCGGCAGGATATCCGCATCCCGTTGCCGGGTCAGCAGTCTTCCGATGTTCCGGTAGCGGCGGTTTTCTTTCTCGAAGGTTTCAGGGCGGTCAAAATCCACCAGGTGGAGGGTGGCGCGAATTCGCTTTAATACCTTCCTTGTCTCGTGCACCACCTCTTTTCGGTCAAGAGCTTCGTTTCCCAATAGTTGCAGGGCGGTGTCGATCTGTTTACCGATGATCCGCCTCGCCCCGTCGGCCAACCGTTCGTTGTGCTTGAAGTGAAATGACACTTGTTCTCCTTTTTAAATTACCAAGGCATTTCTGTTTTGCCTGTTGAAAGGTGCATCCTGTGTCGCAGGAGAAATATAGGCAAAAATAAATTGTCGCGCCAGAATTTCATTAACCGGGATTTTCTCTAGCGACCGTAACTTTCCAGCACGTGGATGTAGTTCATTCTCTCATACGAAGTCGGGTTTACCGTAAACCGGTGGCTGGCGCTGCCACGTATCTGTTGAATGGAACGATAATCATGCCGTTCCAGCCATTGGCCGACTTCCTGAATGACTTTTGCCAGGAGTTCCGGCCCGTCGCGAAGCAGCGCGCTGCACATATAGGTAATATCCGCGCCGGCCAGTATGGCCTTAAGTACGTCTTCACTGGTATGAATACCGCCGCTGACGCCCAAGGCGCAGCTTATCCTGCCGGACAGAATGGCGGTCCAGCGTATGGGCACCAGCGAATCCGAGGAGGTGGAATATTCCAGCTTCGGCTTTACTTCCAGAGACTCCAGGTCAATATCCGGTTGATAGAACCGGTTGAACATGGTCAGGCCCTGAATGCCGGCGTTGTCCAGCCGGCGGGCAAAATTGAGGAAACTGCTGAACTGGGAGGACACTTTCATGGAGATGGGGATGACAACGTGCCTGCGCAATTTCATCAGTACATCCACGTAGTGATCCTCCACATGCTGGCAGCTTGCTTCACCATCCGCCGCCAGATAGTACACATTCAGTTCGATAGCCTTCGCCCCCGCTTCCTCCAGCGCCTTGCCGTACTCGAGCCAGCGGCCGGCCGAGGTGCCGTTGATACTGGCGATCAAGGGAATGTCCAGGTGCGAATTCAATTTGGAGAAGCACTCCAGGTACTCGTCCTCGTACCGGCTGCCTTCCTCGGGAAGCCCTTTTTTGGCGGTGCCGAGACCCTGGAATTTTTCCTCGAACAGGGAGTGTGTCACCAGCGCTGGAGCACCTGCGTCCTCCAGGCGCTTCGCCGTGTCCAGGTTCTGGCTGAGCGGGGAAGCAGAGGGAATGATCGGGTTTTTCAACAACAGGTTTAGGTAATTGGTTCTGAGGTCAACCATAAACGGCCCTCCATCGTCTGTCACTGATGCAAACCCATGCGGCTATCTAAACATTTGGCCGGGGGCCGCATTAATTGACTTAATCATTCAAGCAGTGTGCCGCTTTGGGATATGAGCCAGCCTAACCGTGCTGCATTCGCAACCGATTCGCCAACTGGTGTGCCAGGCGGGTGGGCTCGGGCAGGCGATATCTGCCGCTGGTGCGCCGGGCAAAATCGAGTGCATTGTCGATACTCATACCCGTGCCCGGCGAGACAAAAACCGGCTTGACGAATGCGCGGCTTCGGTAAACATAACCCCGCAATTCTCCCTGGTAGCACAAAGGGGAAATGCTGTCTTTTTCCGGGGCTGGCTCGTGATATTCGCCCACCAGCCGTTTTTTGGCGCAACCGAGCGTGGGAATGCCGGCTTCCAGCCCGAAATGGGTGGCGACACCCATGCAGCGCGGATGCATGATGCCGTGGCCGTCGAGCATCAGGACGTCCGGCTTGTTCCTGAGTTTGCTCCACACTTTCAGCAGTGGCGGCACTTCCCGGAACGACAGAAAGCCGGGAATGTAAGGAAAGGAAATCCGGTCGATTTCGCCCGCTTCTTCCACCACGCTGCAGTCGTCCAGGCTCAATACCACTATTGCGGCGTAAACGATTTGCTCTTTTTTGTTAAACGAAATATCGGAACCGCCGATAAGCCGGCACTTCTTTTTCAGGGGCGACAGGTTGATTCTGGAACGAAGTTTTTCCTGCAGCAGGCGGGCCTGCGTGGTGGAACCGTTCCATTGAATAGAACTGATATCTGAACTCATCAGGACCCGGGCGCCAGACGTGGGTTTTGTGTGTAGTCGATGTAGTTAAGCCGCATCTGAAAATCCTCTTTTTCGCCGAGGTAAAAAATAATTCCGGTACGGCCGGCCTCGAGATCCTTTATCACTTCGGCATCAACGTGATATTCCCTTTTTTTGTCGGGTGTTGACTTCCTCGCGGTAATAATCACTTCTTCGATATCCTTACCCCGGCTGTCGGGGATGGATACTTCGACTCTTACCAGGCCATCCTGATCCACCTCGCCGACGAAGTCCACCCGCGCGCCGATTTTTTTCTCTTCAAAGCCGGGTGCGAGCCGAATCCAGTCGCTGTTGTAGGTTTGGGAGTAAGCCAGGGACGAACAGGCAATAGCGGAAACAAATATTGCCAGCGTAAGCAAAGGTTTTATAGAGCTTTTCATGTTTTTTCCTTCTCGTAAGCGGATTGGCAATTATGAGATAGATTCTAAATAAAATTCAGTTTGTCACTCCTGCCTTGAAATATATTGATATAAATTAACGCCCTTGCGGAAAATTCACGATCACACCGGTTCCTTTCTGTTTTTGCGCCGGTCCACTGTCGGCGTCGGGTCATCGTTATCGATCAGGCCATGGTGTTGACGGCGGACCAGGCTGGCATAGTAACCGTTCTGCCGCAGCAGTTGCGCGTGCGTGCCGCACTCGGCGACGCGGCCATTACCGAGCACTACGATTTTATCGGCATTGATTACCGTCGACAGCCGGTGGGCGATAACAAAAGTCGTGCGGCCGGCTTCCAGGCGCTCGAGCGCCTGCTGTACCAGCAGTTCCGATTCGGCGTCCAGTGCCGATGTCGCCTCGTCGAGTATCAGGATGCTCGGGTTCTTTAACAGCGCGCGGGCGATGGTAATGCGCTGGCGTTCGCCAACCGACAACATGGCGCCGCGTTCGCCTACCACGGTATCGAAACCCTGCGGCAGATGTTGAATCAAATCATGGGCATTGGCCGTTCGGGCCGCCCATTCGATGTCCTCCTCCCTGGCGTCCGGTTTGCCGTAGGCGATGTTGTTGCGGACGGTGTCGTTGAACAGCAGCGGGTCCTGCAGTACCACGGCAATGTGACGGCGCAAGCCGCTTTGCTTCAATTCGCGGATGTCACGCCCGTCGATAAGAATGCTGCCTTCCTCCTGCTCGTAAAAGCGCATCAACATGCCCATGAGGGTGGATTTGCCGGAGCCGCTGGGGCCAATAATAGCTACCATCTGTCCTGCTTCCACGCGCAGATTAAAGTGATCCAGTACCCGGCGGCTGTTGGGGTTGTAGCGAAAAGAGATATCGCGAAATTCAACGTCGCCGCGCACGTCGTCCGGATCGACAGCGTCCGGTTTATCGCCCAGGTGTTCCTGCATATT
The DNA here is from genome assembly GCA_964451365.1 of uncultured Cellvibrionaceae bacterium. Taxonomy (GTDB): domain Bacteria; phylum Pseudomonadota; class Gammaproteobacteria; order Pseudomonadales; family Cellvibrionaceae; genus CAYVIB01. The sequence continues at coordinate 105,160 of CAYVIB010000009.1, read as the reverse complement.
GAGGATATTGAAGACTTCATCCAGGCTCACCGTCGCGCGCTTGAGTGTCTGGTAGATACCACTCAGACCCTGCACCGGTCCGAACAAACCGCCCACATAGCCGAGAAAGGCGATCACGGTGCCCACGGTTACCGCGCCGTTAATGACCATCCAACCGCCGACCCCGATGGCGGCAATACGCGACAGGGCCACAACAGCGTTGCTGGCGGCGCCATAACCCTGGTCGATACCGACACCGCGAATAACCACCTGGTTGGCGGCGTGCACATCCCGCAGGAAGCGGCGTTTTTCATCGTCTTCCATGGCAAAACTGCGCACAACCATAATGCCCGATAACACTTCGTTGAAACGGCTGTAGATTTTGGCCCAGCGATCGAGCAACTTGCGTTCCCGCGCGGTTTGTTCCGGCGCGGCGACGGCGGCGATCAATGCGGGCAGCGGGGCGAAAACCAGCACCACCAGCGCCAGGGTGGTGTTGAGGTTGATCATGACCACAGTGGCAATAGCGAGAAAAACCACCGCGGGGATGACACTGAACAGTATTTCGGCAACGGCCGATACCAAGCCCTGAATACTGCGGTCCAGGCGGGTCATGATGGCGCCGACACCTTCGCTGCGCTGGATATGCAGGGGCATGCGGTGCAGTTTGCCTATCGTTGCATCGAGCAGGGCGTAATGCAGACCAATGCGGGTGCGCCAGGTGAGCCAGTTGGCACCGGCATTGAGCAATTCCCGGCCCAGCGCAAAGGCGCCCAAGGCAAATAAACCCATTGTTAACACCCGGGTGGCATCCGCCGTTACCAGGCCGTCGAAAAGGTATTTCATAATCAGGGGTTCCAGTGCGTTCAAACCCGCCACGGACAGCGTTAACATCAGAATCACAGCAATGGCAAAGCGCTGTGGAAAGGCAAACCGCACCGCTTTATGGAAATGGATCAAACGTGAGCTGGTGTTGCGAATGGAACGGCTTTCTTCACTCTTGCTTGTTTCGGTCATGATAGTCAGTTCCCCCTGGCCAGAATGGCACTTCCTCAAGCCGGTTTTGCTTAAAATTGCGTGGTAAGTTCGCCTGCCGGAGCTCCTTCAGAAACCTTCGGCAACATGGATGTTGCCCGTAGAGCCTCCACGATGGATTTACGGCGTGTTTCCGAAGGGGCTCCGGCAGGCGAACCGTTCGGTGGCACCTACATAAAAAGATTTTTCGCTTAAGGAAGTGCCATTCCCCCGTGGCCATATTCCCCGGCGACCTCTTGTGCCCCGTCACTGGTGTTTTGGACCACCGCGAGGCGCGGAGTTTCGACCTTGCCGGCGAAACGGGGCTTGACCGGGGATGCCAACTTGCTCCCGGTCTTGTATATTGATGTCGGGTATTGTTTTTATGTTCGTCTTTCCATTGCATTGGAGAACCACCATGTCTAACAATAAATTCACCCATGTCCTGGAAGAGCTGGAAACGCAATTCCACTCAATTCAAGCCAAAATCGGCAAAGCCCGCGATAATTACCTGGCCAGGCACGAAAAAGAGTTTGTCCAGGCCAAAAAGAAAGTGAAATCGCTGCAAAGCCAGTTGGAAAAAGCTCGCAAACAATCTGCCAAAGCGGCCGCGTCGGCCAAAAAATCGAGTACCGCCGCTGCGACCAACCAGTTGAAGAAAGCCAGGGCCGCGGCATCGCTGTTGGCGGATTCACTGAAGGAGGCGAAGGAGATCATGTCCACCGCCGAGGGCAAACTGAAATCCGCCAAACCCTTCGACAGGAAACTCGCCGCGCGCGCCAAGGCTCTGGCCGCGTTTGAAAAAGAGTGGGAAAAAAAGGTCAAAGCGGAAGAAACCGCAAAGGCCGAGCGAAAGCTTGCGCGAAAGCGAAAAGCCAAGGCAAAGACCCGCTCCAGGGCGAAAGCTGAAGGCGTCAGCAAGAAAAGTGAAGGCCAGCAACAGGCGTGACCACCAAGGCAAACCTGCAATATGAAAATTTGCGTTTTGCCTTTATCATTCGGTCCATATCCGGTCCATTTTTGAAATTCCACTGACAGGCTGTGGAAGAACCTTGTTTTGGAAAGAATAATGAAAACCGTTTTTCGAGTAGCCGTTCTGGTACTGGCATCTTTCAGCAGTATTTGCCTGGGACAGGCGGAAAGAATCCCGTTGTGGCAGGGAAAAATGCCGATAAAAGCGAAAGAGGGGGGCGAGGAGCGTTACGAGCAGGAGCGTATATACAATGTGCGCCTGCCGGAAATGGCAATTTATCATCCCGGTGGAAAATATGCGCGCAAGTCCGACAAACCGGCGGTGGTCGTTTTTCCCGGTGGCGCTTACCACCGGCTCGCTGTCATTAAGGAAGGGGAAAGAACGGCAAAAAAATTAAATTCCCTGGGCATTACCGCCTTTGTAGTGAAGTACCGGTTGAAGGAATTTGGTCATCCCGCGCCCCTGCTGGACGGATTGCGGGCGATACAGGTGGTACGTGACAGGGCGGAGGAGTGGGGAGTCGATAAAAACAGGATCGGTGTGCTGGGCTTCTCCGCCGGAGGACATCTGGCCGCGATGGTTGCCACGCAGTGGAATAATCGCGCTTTCCTGAAGCAGTATGGTTTTGATGGTGAAGACCACAAGCCGGACTTTGTTGGGCTGGTTTACCCGGTTATTACCATGAAACCGCCGTGGACCCACCGGAATTCACAAAAAGCCTTATTGGGAGAGTCGCCCACAAGGCGGGAACTCGAATTCAATTCGCCGGAACTGAATGTTAATTCCGGTACACCTTTGGTTTTTCTGGTGCATGGGAGCAATGATGTTGCCGTGCCGGTGGAAAACAGTTTGCTGTTCTATCGCGCATTGAGAACAAACGACATTCCGGTGTCAATGCATATTCTTCAAAATGGTCCCCACGGTTTCGGCCTGGGAGAAGAGCTTGAACTGGCGAGGCACTGGCCGGACTATTTTGCCGTTTGGCTAAAGGCGAACGGCTTTTTGGATGCCCTGCCCGACGATAAGAAATAATTTTTTACCGCTATTTCACAAATCAGAATTTCAGTTAAAGATAAACGGGTGAAAATATGAAGATGATTTCCTGGAACGTCAACGGCATACGTTCGGTGATGAAAAAAGGTTTTGCCGAAATACTGTTGGAGATGAATCCGGATATGTTGTGCCTGCAGGAAACCAAAGCCCAGGATGACCAGGTGGTTGAAACGGTGAATTCCATCGACGGCTATCACGTTTACAGCAATTCGGCCGAGAAAAAAGGCTATTCCGGTACCGCTATCCTGAGTAAAGCCGAGCCTCTGTCCGTGCAATGTGACATGGGTATCGCCGAACATGACAATGAAGGGCGCGTAATTGCCGCCGAATACGAAAAATTTTTTCTTGTTACCGTTTATACGCCAAACTCCGGCAGCGAACTGCTGCGCCTGGATTACCGCCAGGGTTGGGACAGGGACTTCCTGCAATATCTGAAAAAACTGGAAATGAACAAGCCGGTGGTGGTGTGCGGCGATCTCAACGTGGCTCACCGGGAAATTGATATCGCCCGTCCCAAGGCCAACTACAACAAGACTGCCGGCTATATGCAGGTGGAAATTGACGGTATGGATAATATTCATTCCGCCGGTTTTGTCGATACTTTTCGTTTTAAATACCCCGATACCATCAGGTACTCCTGGTGGAGTTTTCGTGCTGGCGCGAGAAAGAAAAATATCGGCTGGAGAATCGATTATTTTCTTGTATCGCCGGCGTTGACGGATCATATAAAAGAAGTGGATATATTGTGTGACGTGATGGGCTCGGACCATTGTCCCGTGCTGTTGGAACTGGATATTTGAGTCGCAGCTTGTTCCGCTGGCTGTGAATATAATTCGATGCAACCCACAAAAAAACAGGAGCCGTTACTGCCTGGTCGGAATTAGTGTTAACAGGCTAACAAACTCGAAGACTATGGATAATGGTTAACCGTTCAACTTCCTCTGTGAAGCGACCTGTTCGACCTTATCAAAAACCTCGAGTGAAAAATATCGACGTGGCGAGTTACAGGATATGCAAAAATCAAAACACTTCTGGATAACTGGTCGCGTGCAGGGCGTTTATTATCGAGCCAGTACCGAATCAAGGGCGAGAGAACTGGGTTTAACCGGATGGGTGCGCAATCTTCCGGACGGGCGGGTTGAAGTTATCGCTTCGGGAGCGGAAGCGGCCCTGGACGAATTCGAAAAATGGTTATGGCGGGGACCGGAAAAAGCCCGGGTGGAATCCGTGGAGGTCAGGGAAGAACCGCTAACAGGGTTTGACGGTTTTAGTACGCGCTATTAGCGCTTCTCTCGAATCCGCCAAAAATTGATGCTGAGAGTTTAATATTTTCTCCAAGTTTGGGCCAGAACGCGCTGCCGGGGCCCATAATTCGCACGCGGGGGAAATACCGTATTACTCAGTGGGCAAAAGTGGTGTAATCGCGGGCCAGGTTTTGACTGCCGGGCTGGGAGCGGACACCATAAAACGCCCAGTAAGCGTTGAATTCATTTCCCAACTCGCAAACGTCCACGGATAATTATTTTCCCGACTGTAATCGAAAAGTTTTTTCCATTTCGCTGCTGTGCCAGTCGCCCTGCAATTTCCATTTGAATAAACCGTACTTTACGGTAAAAACCAGTTTCAGGTTGTTGCGTTGGACAAATTGATTCAGGCTGTCCCACATGTGCCGGGTCAGTACGAGGCTATCCGGTTCATCCCGGGGAGCGTCGAAGTAATGAATTTTATCGGCTTCGGAACCGCCGATCCGCAAATAGACAGACCCGAGATTTTGCACAAGCCTGTCCAGCTTGCGGGAATTCAGTTGCAGGGGCGGCACCCGCAATGTTCCCAGGCCGCGCCTGACGCCGTTACTGCCCTCCCACCAAAAACCACCGGCGAGTACGGAAATATCAATCGAAAAGGACAAGTCGTGCCTGTCGACAAACGACACGGACGATTTATCGGGGAGAGCGATTGTTACGGTGAGTGGAGACGGTGAATTGGCCTTCGGGCTGAACAGGCGGAAGGCGGGCAACCAATTTATACGGAGGTAGTGGCTCATGAACGCTTAATTGATATGCCTTACACCAATGAATGAAACCGAGAGCCACACGTGGCTCTCAACAGTAGTAAGACACAAAAATTAACGCTTTGTTAAAGGCGGGGATTTTTTCAGCCGTTGGCCAAAAACAGCATTAATGCCTTTTGTGCGTGCAGGCGGTTTTCAGCCTCGTCCCAGACGACGGTATGCAGTTCGTCTTCCATCAGTTCCGCACTCACTTCCTCTCCCCGATGGGCGGGCAGGCAGTGCATGAACACTGCATCCTTCTTCGCATAACTCATGAGTTCGTGATTGACCTGGTAGCCGGAAAATCGGTTCAGCCGTTCCGTTTGCTCGTCCTCCTGGCCCATGCTGGCCCAGACGTCGGTGACGACCCAGTCCGAATTCCGGATGGCGGCAACAGGATCGCGCATGACCTGAACCCGGTTTTTATTGGCATTAACCAGGTCGCTATTTGGCTCAAACCCTTCGGGGCAGGCGATGCGCAATTCAAAATTGCACTGCCGTGCGGCGTTGATATAGGAATGGCACATATTGTTCCCGTCACCAATCCAGGTAACCGTTTTTCCTTCGGGGCTTCCCCTGTGTTCGACATAGGTTTGAATATCCGCCAGTAACTGGCAGGGGTGAAAGCTGTCGGTTAAAGCGTTAATCACCGGCACAGCGGAAAAATGGGCGAATTTTTCCAGCGTGGTGTGATCGAAGGTGCGTACCATAACCATATCCACCATACGCGACAACACGCGCGCGGAATCCTGCACCGGCTCGCCGCGCCCGAGTTGGGTGTCCCTGGGTGAGAGAAAGATGGCACTGCCGCCCAACTGCGCCATTCCCGCTTCAAAGGAAACGCGGGTGCGGGTGGAGGATTTTTCGAAAATCATCCCCAGCACTTTGTTTTTAAATGGCTCGGCAATTTTCCCCGCGCACCTGTCGGCTTTCAGTTGGATTGCCTGCTCGACAATCGCTTTGAGCTCGTCCGGTGATAAATCCAGCAAAGTTAAAAAATGTCTTTTCGCCATGGCGATTACTCAAATTCGTTTACTAGTTCAACTACCGTATCGATAACGGTATTCGCCTGTTCCTCTGTCAGAATCAGTGGAGGCAGCAGACGGATTGTCTTGCCCGAGGTCACATTCAACAGCAGGTTCTTTTCCTTTGCGCGCTCGACCAGTTCGCCGCACTCCTGCGCCAGCTCGATACCGATCATCATGCCCTTGCCGCGCACGTCGGCAACCTTCGGGTTGCCGGAAAACCGCTCCCTGCAGTGGGTCATCATTTGCTCTCCCAGCGCGGCTGCTTTTGCCATAAAATCGCCGGTTAACAGGGTATTTACCGTGGCGAGCGCCGCGTTGCACGCCAGAGGATTACCGCCAAAGGTGGATCCGTGATTTCCCGGCTGCAGGGTCTCCGCGGCCTTTCCCCGCGCCAGGCAAGCGCCAATCGGCACGCCGTTGCCCAATCCCTTGGCCGTGGTAACGACATCAGGAAGAATACCGTTATGTTGATAGGCAAAGAATTTTCCTGTCCTTCCGTTGCCGGATTGAATTTCATCGAGAATTAAAAGCCAGCCGTTCTGATCGCAAAGCTCACGCAGTCGGTTGAGATAATCGGTGGCGGGAACGTTGACACCGCCTTCCCCCTGAATTGGTTCCACCATAACGGCAACGGTCATCTCGTTGGCGGCTTCTTTAATTGCATCGATATCGTTGTAGGCGACGTGGGAAAATCCCTCCACCAGCGGCGCAAAACCGGCCTTGACTTTTTGATTGCCGGTGGCGGACAGCGTCGCCATGGTTCGGCCGTGAAAACTTTGTTCGGTGGTGATTACGTGCGGCTTGCCGACACCTTTTTCCTGGCCGTACTTGCGCGCGATTTTTAGTGCGGCTTCGTTGGCCTCCGCGCCGGAATTGGAGAAGAAAACTTTCTCCATGCCGGAAACTGCGACCAATACCTGGCCAAGCTTTTGTTGCGGTTCGATATTGTAAAGGTTGGAGCAATGGATCAGCTTTTCCGCCTGTTCGCAAATGGCCTTCGTGACGGCGGGATGGTTATAGCCCAAACCGCAGACGGCGATACCTGACAAGGCGTCGAGGTAACGCCTGCCCTGGTCATCCCAGAGGTAGGGGCCGTCGCCTTTGATGAGTGTGGTTGATCTTGATCCGTACGTGTTCATTAGTGCTGACACCGACATGTTCCGCTATCTCAAAAAAAGAAAAAACAAAATGCCAAAAACAAAACAGGCAGCGAGTGCTGCCTGAATCAAAGGCTTATTCTATGCACAAAGCAGGATTATGTAAATTTTATCTCCCTGGCTGGTCCGAATTGGCCGGCGGGTTGTCTGAATCATTATTAACCGGCCCTAATAACCTGATGCGGGGCGCATCACCGGCTTGAATCGGGATGATTTGTTTAATTTTCAGGTTAATGACGGCTCGCTGGCGTGGCTTCTCACCACTGCCAAGCTGAGCTACAATAGCCGCGTTTAAAAACCGACTAATTTAGTCGGAAATAGGCATGCCAGCAATCACAAGTGAGGTTGTAATATTGTGGATATAATGGAAACCATTAAAAAGCAGATCGAGGAAAACCCGGTAATTTTGTACATGAAGGGTTCTCCCAACGCCCCCCAGTGCGGGTTTTCCATGCGCACATCCCAGGCCCTGATGGCTTGCGGCAAACGGTTCGCCTACGTGGACGTACTGGCCAATCCGGATATTCGCGCCAATTTACCTAAATTTGCCAACTGGCCTACGTTCCCGCAGTTGTGGGTAAATGGTGAATTGATCGGCGGTTGCGACATCGTCACCGAAATGCATGAAAAAGGCGAGTTGAAGACACTGCTGGATGATGCGGTTTCCGAAGAATCGGGCGAGGAAAAATAAATTTCCCGGGGAGCTTATTCGCTGGAGGTGAAAAGGCTTCCTTCGCTGTCCTTCACTTTTACCGCATTATAGCTGCCTTTGGCCGCCGCGACGGCCATGCAGGGGCTGGTGATTACCTGCGCAACCATGGCATCCCGTGGCGGCTTTTCCAGGCGAACATTAATAATCAGTGTTTGCTCCTCGACATTGGCGGTATTATCCGCCAGATTCAGCGCGTAACCCGCACTGGGCTGTGAACCTGCTTGAATGATGACAATGTTGTGTTCTCTCCAGTCAACTTGCCGGAGCGGAGCGGGCAGCTGCGGCGCCGGCAGGGTCATCCTCGCCAGAACCTGCCACCACTCCGACAGCGCTTCGGCATTGTCGATCAAAATCGCACTCGCCGTCCTCTCTCCTCCGCACTGACCGTGCTGGTAAAGCGTTTCAAGCGCCACTGAATTCGGTTCGCCGGTGGTGTTTTTACAGCCTGCCAATGGCAGTAGAAGGCACAAAGCGAGCGAACGCAGGAATTTACCCGAAAACGTATTCATCCTCGAAAAGCTATTCATTTAATGCCTGTCGCCGTTTGTTTTGGCTGCTGTTTTCTTATACCCACACCAGCGGGATCGATGGTGCTGTCTTTGCTGGAGGAGGTCTCGTTGGTGGGCAGTGCCGAGGGGAAGTTGATGACAAAATCCAGATCGACCAGGTCGCCATTTTCGACACTGATTTCCTGCGGGTGATCGAGTGTGGCGTAGGCGCCGCAGGCCTCGCCGGAATCGCAGATATAAACGTCATTGTCGCGGTCGGAGCCGGCAATAATCTGGTATTGGCCCGCCGGAACGTTATTGAACTGGTACTGATAAATGCCGCTGTTGGCTGTGACGTTGGCCTGGTCGGCCAGGGCGCCGCTGCTCAGATCAATCAACAGTACATATACGAAACCCGCGTCGGCTGCCTGCCCGGTTCTGCCGACCGGTACAATTACCGGAATCACGGAAGAGCCGGTGTTCGTGGTGACGGTAATCGTTGCCGAATACAAGCCGTCGGCCAGCCCGGAGGTGTCGACGGAAGCGGTGTAGGTGCCCAGGCCGCTGTCATCCACGCTGTCCGTTGGGACTACCGTCAGCCAGGCTTCACTTGAGGTAATGCCGGTGATCTCAAGAATCCCTCCGCCATTGTTGCGCAAAATAATTTCCAAATCGGACGAGTTGGAGAAGTTAAGTGAGGCTGGTGTTACTCCCAGTTCGGGATTTTCCTCCGGCGTTTCACCCGAGGCGTTCAGCGCCGCCGTCACGGCTTTCTGGGCATTGATCAGGCCGTGCCCGAAGGCGTCGTCCCTGCCGCCGGAGCCCAGGTCATCGGTGAGTGCACCATCGGACAGCAACGCGTCAATCTGCTCCGGAGTCAGGGCGCCGTTGACGGACTTCATTAGTGCGATAACACCGGCTACATGTGGACTTGCCATCGAGGTGCCGTTCTGGAAGTTGAAGTTGAAGGCGACAGTGTCGCCTGAATCATCGCCGCCGGTGCTCAGCACACCGTCCGCGTAGCCATCGCCATTGATATCGCCACGTACATCGCCACCGGGGGCGGCGACGTCCACGCGGCTGCCAAAGTTGGAGTAGGGCGCGAGGGTATTTTGTGGCCCCACCGCGCTGACGGAAATCACGCCGTCGTAGGATGCGGGATAGAACAATTCGCTGTTACCGTCGTTGCCGGCGGCGGCGACAATGGTCACGCCGGCGGCGCGCGCGGCGCTAATCGTATTCTGGGCCACCTGGGAAAAACCGGGGCCACCCAGGCTCAGGTTAATAATATCCGCCGGGTTCTCCGGCACCTGGCCGGAGTCATTGCTCAGCCCCGCCGCGTAGCGGATGGCCTGGTTGATGTCATAGCCGGATCCGCCGCCTATCCCCAGCGCCCGTAACGGCATGACTTTCACGTTCCAGGCGACACCGGCAACCCCGCGTGTATTGTTCGATGCCGCGGCAATGGTGCCGGCTACATGGCTGCCGTGGAATGAACTGGGCACGGAGCCGTCCGAATCGCCCATGTCATTTGGATCGATATCGATTCCATTACCATCGCCCGAAGCGGTGGTGCTGCTGATAAAGTCATAGCCGGCCACCAGTTGGCCTTGCATATCGGGGTGGTCGAGCAGGACGCCCGTATCGATCACGGCAACGGTCACGTCCTGGCTGCCGGTGGTAATATCCCAGGCCGCTGGCAGATTGATCTGCTGGTAGTGCCACTGCAGGGGGAAGTACTCATCGTTCGGTGCCAGGAGTGGTTTGAGAATAAAGTTCGGTTCGGCATATTCCACCAGCGGGTCTTTTTGGAGTTTCTTGATGGCCACCAGGGTTTCCCACTTCAGGCGATCCTCTTCCGACTTAAACTTTGTCGGGCCGGGAGCCGGCGCGGCAGATGTTTTCGAAAGTGCGCGCTGGTTGGCGGCGGAATTCAGTTTAAGAAGCATTTCCCTGCCCGGTGCACCTGCCTTGCGCTCAAAACCCAGCTGCGCGGCGATGTTCGAGCGACCTTTGCTCAATGCGGATGTAGGCAGCGCGTCCCGGTATTTGACCACGGTTTCACCTGGGACAAAGTCATTGGATAACCGGAGAGCGCTCATGGGACCTTGTGCCTGCTGTCCAGCCAGTTCCTGCCCGATAATAAGGGTGTAGTTGGAAGCGCCGCTGAAGGCGAGAGCCATGATGTAATAATCTCCCGTGGCGGGAACAGTGACTTGTTCGACCTCGCCCACGTTTACCGATGAATCCACCAGTGTCCCCGTGTCGTCATAAAGGCCGAGATCTACATCGTCAACGCCCGGGTCGGCCGCCGCCACAAGAAGCGTAATAACCTGACCTTCGAGCAGATGGACCTGGAAATAATCCGAGACATCGCCACTTGCCCGCAGTTGGCCATTGGGGCCGGCACCGGCCTCGGTCACATATCCCCCCAGGGTAACGGGGTTGGAAATAGGTTGGGCTTCCTGCAGGTTATTGTTGCTGACCGGAGTGACGTTGATGTCATTGACGTCGCTGTCCACCAGGGTCCCCTGTGGGATGGATATCGTCCCGCTCAAACTGAAGCTGCCGGTAACCACCATAATGGAGACGCTGTCCGTTGCGCTTGCTCCGGCATTATCCGTTACCGTCAGCTCAAAACCGAGTTCGGTATCCGTATCCACGTCCGGGGAAGTAAAGGAAGCGGTCACCTGATCCGAATTCGCCAACTCCACTGTCGGCCCGCTGGTCTGAACCCAACTGTAACTGCTAATGGAACCGTCGGCGTCGTCACTACCTGTTCCGTTCAGAGATACCAGGCTTGTCGGGTCGACAAACTGATCATCCCCGGCGTCCGCCACCGGAGCACTGTTGGCAATGACCGTCACGGTAACCTCGGCCGAGGCGCTTGCGCCGTCATTGTCGGTTACGGTTACCCGGAAAGTAAGATTGGTGTCCGTTTCCAGTAGAGGGGTGGTAAAAACTGCCGTCGGCGTGGCGGCATTTTCAAGAGTAACCGTGGGGCCTGAGACTTGACTCCAGGAAAAATCGACAATCTCGCCATCCGCATCGGTGCTATTGGATGCGCGCAGGAAAATCCTGCTGTCGCCCGTCGCGCTGGTATCGGCGCCGGCATTGGCGGTTGGCGGTTCATTGACGGGTTCGGCGCTATTGGTGGGTGTTGGCGCATTAACGCCGCCGTTATCGGTGGAGCCTCCACCCCCGCCGCAGGAAACAAGGCCAAGACACAAGAGAAGGGCAAAAACAAACCTGGCGCTAAATACATTCATAATTCCGCGGGCTTCTCCATTTCTTTTACTTCGGGTTACGGGGGCGGATGGGATTGAGTTGCGACACCGGAGATGCTTCCGGCTACTGATAATCAATTTCTGTGCCGGACCGATGTTGAAGACCTGTTATTGACAGTTTAGTGCTGGTGAGGGGAGCGATCAAAAATAAATCTGTCGCTGTATGTGTTGCGTGATGGCGCTTGGAAATTAAAGCTATTGTTATGGATAACTTTCCCTTGATTATTTTTCGCGTGAATCATCTCCGTAACTTATTCGGGGAAATACTTTTCCCCGTCGCTGTGCGTTGAGGCTGGTGGTCAGGTTACCCGTTGAATCGGGTCAATTAAGCTGGCTGGAATTTGAAGGATAGAAGGGCCATTTCCTGCTTTGGTCCAGTCCTGTGGAACCGCCGGAGCAGATCAAAGTCAAACTCGCGGGTGTTTCGCTCACAAAGCGTGTGAGCTGGCAGACGTTATTGCTGGATATCATGCGGGCAGGTTTATGGGTGATATTAGTCCTTATGTTCTCGATGTTGTCGCACTTCTTTTTATCGTCTTCCCGATTACCGGAATCATCATGTGGTTCAAACGCCGGCGCACCTGCGGTGCCAGGGCCGGTCGAAATAAATGCTTCAGGTCTTTGAGCCCACCATAAACTTATGCACCCACACTACTAACCCTCACGCGGATTAAGCTATTATTGCCAGATTGCGTGTCACACATAACGAAAACTGCACAATAATTAATCGGTAACAACGATTTACCCATTTTGCCGACACGAAGAAACAGCCCAAGGTATACAGCATTACATGACGATTGAAATTCCAGGCTACAGAATTATTCGCACGCTGGGCAAAGGCGGTATGGCGACTGTATACCTTGCGGAGCAGGGAATATTCGAGCGCGAAGTGGCTCTCAAGGTCATGTCAAAGGCGCTGGCGGACGACCCGAGTTTCGGACAGCGGTTTTTTCGTGAGGCGCGTATTGTCAGTCGCTTGATGCATCCGAATATTGTCACGGTGCACGACGTCGGTGAACACGAAGGTTATTACTACCTGGCGATGGAATATATTGACGGTGGTGACCTGAAAAAAAATCAAAAGACCTTTTCTGTTCAGCGCAAGATCGAGGCGATCAAGGACATCGCCAAGGCACTGGATTACGCCGGCCAGAAAGGCTATGTACACCGGGACATCAAGCCCGAAAACATCATGTTCCACACCTCCGACGGGCGCGCCGTGCTGACCGATTTCGGTATTGCACGGGCGGCGGAGGCCGATTCCAGCATGACGCAGACCGGTACCGCCATCGGTACGCCACATTACATGAGCCCGGAGCAGGCGAAAGGCCAGATTGTCGACAGCCGATCGGATATTTACAGCCTCGGCGTCGTTTTTTACCTGCTGTTTTCGGGTCGGGTGCCTTATGACGCGGAGTCGGCGGTTGCCATCGGTATCAAACATATTACCGAGCCGGTACCCCTGTTGCCTATCGGCATGAATTCCCTGCAGCCCCTGGTGGACAAGATGATGGCGAAAAAGCCGGAGGCGCGTTTCCAGACCGCCCAGGAAGTTATCGCCGCGCTGGAAGTGGTTGATATGGCCAGGCTTGAGCAGGAAAACCAGGCCGTTCAACAGGAAATTGCCGAGCGCCAGAAGACCAGCGACTCTGATTCCCCGACTATCATCGCCACTGTCAGTGCCGCCCGGGTTCCCACCGAAATCAATGAGACCACCGAGCCGCACGTCACTGCTTCCAACCTCGCCAGCACCCCGGGTGAGGACAAAATTTTTGTCGCCAGCGAACCCTTTACGGTTACTTACGAATTGGAAGACGAGCTGGAAAATAAATCCAGATGGCCCTGGGTGCTGGGAGCATTGATGGTTCTTGTAGTTGCCATCGGGATTTATTCATACCAGTTTCCCCAGCAGGCAAAGGATAATTATGACGATGTCGCCGGTTGGACGTCCGAGCGGGTCAATGGATTTTTATCGCGTTTCGAACAGCCGTCCCCAGCGGGCAATACCGGCTCCCCGGTGACAGGGGTGAATCCAGATCCGGCTCCTCCATCAGGGGAGGCGGAACAAATGGTGGATACTCCGCCCGCGGCTGGCAACACAGCGGAAGTGTCGGGTGAAGTGCCGCCGGCCGCGGCACAGGGGGAAAACAGCTCGCTGGGTGGCTCGAGTGCCGAAGATTCAGCCATAGCCGCCTTAAGAAGTCGCATTGCCAGCCTTGAGCTGGCCTACGCCAAGGACAATGCCTTTTTGCCCGATCTGGTGGCGGCCCACCGGGAATTGATCGCTGCCCGGCCGGAGGACGAGGGCGCGGCAATGGCGTTGCAGGCACTGCGCCAGTCCGCTATCGAAAAGGCAAAGAGCCTGGCCCGTGAAGGCAAGGTCGAGATGGCGGACCGTCGCCTGATTCAGATAAAACACCTGTTTCCGGAAATTACGCCCGAGGCGTTCACCCAGTTGGAGCTTGAGGTGGTCAACCAGCCGCGCGTCGCCCGACTGCTGACAGAAGCGGAGCAATACCTGCAGAACGGGGCGGTAAGCGAGCCGCCTGGGGCCAATGCGTTGGAGCATTATCGGCAGGCCCTGGCGCTGGACCCGAACAATCCCGCAGCAAAGGAAGGGTTGGACGGGGTACTGGATACCATGGTTCAAAACGCTGAAAGCAACCTGGCAGCGGATGAGGTACGGCGCGCTAATCAATTAATAACCAAAGTGTTGGCGGTGGACAGCGCCCGGCCACCGGCAGTTGAGCTGAAGCGGCGGATCGACGAAGCCTTGAGCGACCAGGTGCGCCTGGACGAGATGGTAGCCAGGGGCAACGGGCAATTGGAAAACGGCAATCTGTTTGCCCCTGGAAATGGCAGTGCCTACTACTATTTTTCCCAGGTGCTGGCGGTTGACCCGGAGAATGTCGCCGCCCAGACCGGGATGGATAAGACCTTCGATGCACTTCGCTCGCGGATTACGGGCTTTATCAAAGAAGAAAAATTCGATTTTGCCAAAAGTGAGCTTGCGGGGCCGATGAAAATGCTTCCGCAGAATCCAAGGTTGCTATCCATGCAAATCGCCATTGAGGAAGCCATGGCCGAGAAAATGTTCGCGCGCCAGCCCAGGGTGTCGCAGCTGTTGGTAAAGCCGGTCGAATTTAATCAGGTGGAGGGCGTACAGACCGAGGTGGTCAGCCCCGGTCATAGTGTTTACGTGGGCTTTCGCTACGAGAACTTCAATACCGAGCAGGCCGTGCTGCAGGCGGTGTTGTCGAACGCGACCGGCAGTGTGCAAATTGCCAAGGTGCCGGTGGAAGTATTGGGGTCGGACGGAAGCGCCTATTTTCGCGTGGACCGGCCGGTGCTGGGATTTTCGCCGGGTCGCTACAACATTGTGATACAGCACGGCGAAAGCACTTTGATTTCTTCTGAATTCCGGGTGGTGGACTAGAAGTTGAAGCACGGGGACGGGAAAGCGCCGCCCCGTTGTCGGTTTGGTGGCTTAACTGTCCATCTTGCTCTGCAGGTAGTTTTCCACCCCGACCTTGTCTATCAGGCCCAATTGGGTTTCCAGCCAGTCCACGTGCTCTTCCTCACTGTCGAGGATTTCCTTGAACAAGTCGCGGGTAACATAGTCCCGGACAGTCTCGCAGTACTGGATGGCGTCTTTCAGGTCCGGTATCGCCATCATTTCCAGTTTCAGGTCGCACTCGAGCATTTCGCGCGCGTTTTCACCCACCAGCAGCTTGCCCAGGTCCTGCAGGTTGGGCAGGCCCTCGAGAAACAGAATGCGCTCAATCAGGCGGTCCGCGTGCTTCATTTCGTCGATGGATTCTTCGTACTCGTGCTCCGCCAGTTCCTTCAGGCCCCAGTCCTTATACATACGGGAGTGGAGGAAGTACTGGTTGATGGCGATCAGTTCGTTGCCGAGTACCCGGTTGAGAAATTCAATTACCTTGGCATCACCTTTCATGGGATTTTCCTTGTGCGGAATGTTCGATGGGAATGGCGGCTAGTCTGGCCTATATAGCTGGGAGTGTCAACTTAACTAATTGATTTAAAAGAATAAATTAAAGAAAGTAAAAGCAAGAATAAGATTGAATTGCATCTGAACCCCGGATCTGCACTATACGAAGACGGCCGCTCCGGGGAATTTTGTCCCACCGGCAATACCGTGAATCCCGATGCAGTGAGTTGGACAGGCACGACATCCCCCAATGAAAATCGGAAGACGTTGTCTGAAGATACTCTTTTTGGGTGGGGGAAGGCTCAGGCGACGCTATAGAAAAGTTCCGGCGGGGCGGCGCTGACGTCCTCCAAGGTGGAGCGAACAATCTCCCGGGTCAGGCAGGCGCATTTGCCACACTGGGTCATCACGCCAAGCTGATCGCGCACGGCACGAACGCTTTCAGCGCCACCGTTAACCGCATCGCGGATTTGGGAGTCGGTAATACCTTTGCAGAGACAGACGTACATAAACGATACACAACAGATAATACAGTAGTGTTACTAAAATTAATGCAAACGATAATAATTGTCAATAAGGTTTGTGTCCAATGACAGTTTTTGTGATGCGTTAAATGCGGATGGATCATTTAGTTAAAATTTATGAAGGTAATTTAGATTATCAATCGGTTTGGGCGGCGCGTGCGTGTATGATTGGGCGCACTTCTCAAGGCGCTGGTAAACCAGCGTTTCCAAATTTCTATTTATCTCACTCACCTTAAACGAATGGAGAAACAGCAATGGGCGTTTTAGTCGGAAAACCTGCTCCTGATTTCACCGCACCCGCGGTTCTGGGCAATGGTGAAATAGTTGATGCTTTCAACTTTAAAGAAGCTACCAAGGGTAAAAAGGCGGTAGTGTTTTTCTACCCTCTCGATTTTACCTTCGTATGTCCCTCGGAACTGCTGGCGTTCGACCACCGCATGGCGGAATTCGAAAAGCGTGGTGTGGAGGTTGTCGGTGTTTCAATCGATTCCCACTTCACCCACAACGCATGGCGCAACACACCTATCGACAAGGGCGGTATCGGCGCGGTGAAGTACACTCTGGTAGCTGATATGACCCACCAAATCTGCCAGGCTTATGACGTTGAATCCGCCGGCGGCGTGGCTTTCCGCGGTTCTTTCCTGATCGACGAGGAAGGCAATGTTCGTCACCAGGTGGTAAACGACCTGCCGCTGGGCCGTAACGTGGACGAAATGCTGCGCATGGTTGACGCACTGGCCTTCCACCAGGAGCACGGGGAGGTTTGCCCGGCCGGATGGCGCGAGGGCGATAAGGGTATGACCGCTTCACCGGATGGTGTCGCGAAGTACCTGTCGGAAAATGCCGACAAACTTTAACTGTCTCTCCGACGGATGGCTTGCGCCATCCGTCACTCCTCCAGATCTATCAGCGGTACCAGTGGCCAGCCACCAAAATCCTTCCATTTATTGACGATAATGCAGAACAGATCGGCTGTTTTTTCCGCATCGTAGGCCGCGGAATGAGCCTCCCTGTTGCAGAAGTCAATTCCCGCCAGCTGGCACGCCCGTGCAAGCACTGTGTGGCCAAATGCCAGGCCCGCCAGGGTGGCGGTATCGAAACAGGAGAAGGGGTGAAATGGGTTGCGCTTGATCTGGCAGCGGTTCGCGGCGGCATTGATGAACCCCAAATCGAAATGGGCATTGTGACCGACAATTACGGCGCGGTTGCAACCCCCGGCTTTGACGGCTTTTCTTACCGCCTGAAAAACTTCATTTAACGCGATGTCTTCCGGCACGGATTCACGGGTCTCGCTGTCCAGGTCGATACCGGTAAAATCCAGCGCGGACTGTTCGATATTGGCACCCTCGAAGGGGTCTACGTGGTAGGCGAACGTTTGGTCGCGCTGCAGGTAGCCATCCTCGTCGAGCTTCAGGGTAACCGCCGCAACTTCCAGCAGCGCATCCGTGCCGCAGTTAAAGCCGCCCGTTTCCACATCGACGATAACGGGCAGAAAACCGCGAAATCGCAGGGCAAAGGGGGTTTTGGTGTCGGAGGAGTCGATATCGGAATCGGGACGGAAGTTGCTGGTCACAAAACTGTCCTTACTGCCTTATTCGCCAGTGCAGGGTTTCTCCCGCCTTGACCGGCACTAACGCATCACCGCCAAAATCAAATTCCGCCGGTATCTGCCAGGGGGATTTTTCCAGGGTGATGGTTGCCTGGTTGCGCGACAGCCCGTAGAAATCCGGTCCGAAGTGGCTGGCGAAGCCCTCCAGCCGGTCCAGGGAGCCCGCCTGATCGAAGACCTCCGCGTAAAGCTCAATGCCGGCAAAGGCGGTGTAGCTTCCCGCGCAGCCGCAGGCGGCCTCTTTTTTACTTTTGGCGTGGGGCGCCGAGTCGGTGCCGAGGAAAAATTTTGGGCTGCCGCTGATGGCGGCTTCGACAAGCGCCTGCTGGTGTTGCTGGCGCTTCAGGATCGGCAGGCAATAGTAGTGGGGACGAACTCCGCCGGCCAACAGATGGTTGCGGTTGAACAGCAAATGGTGAGCGGTAATCGTCGCCGCCACATTGCTGCCGCGGGACTCGACGAATTGAACCGCGTCGCGGGTAGTGACGTGCTCAAGCACCACCTTCAGGCCGGGGAAATCCTTTACGATTCTGCTCAGCGTCCGCTCGATAAATACCGCTTCGCGATCGAAAATGTCGATATGGCTGTCGGTAACTTCGCCATGAATCAAAAGCTTGACGCCGGATTTCTGCATCTGTTCGAGAACCGGGTATATTTTATCGACGGACGTCACGCCGGAATCCGAATTGGTGGTGGCGCCGGCGGGATAGAGTTTGCAGGCCACGATGCCTGCGGATTTGGCGCCGACGATATCCGCCGGTGAGGTATTGTCCGTCAGGTACAACACCATCAACGGTTCAAATTCTGTGTCGGAAGGCGAATTGGCCAAAATGCGGGCTTTGTAGGCCAGGGCCTGGTCGGCATTCAGCACCGGCGGCACCAGGTTGGGCATCACGATAGCACGGCGAAACTGCCGGGCGGCGTGGGGGACTGTGTATTTCAACACATCGCCATCACGCAGGTGTATATGCCAATCATCGGGTGCGGTAATGGTCAGGGTTTCGGGCATGTTCACGGTCTGCTTGAAATCAGGGGCGCATCGTACCGGAAATCCGGCAAGTTTGCATGAGTGCTGGCGCGTCAAAGATCTTTATGACTAAAGTCAAAGTGTAAATTGCCGATACGCCTTTCATATGGTCTGTCTGAATTGAGTGAGAATATCCCGGACGCGTTCAATGGGTCGAATTGCATGTATTTTAGGTTTGCTGGTAGTTTGCACCGGCTTCGGCTCGGCGACCTATACCAATGCCGTCAGCGAAAATGAGTGGAAGGTGGAGTCCTCGGTTTTTGAGTGCCGCCTGGTTTACCCGTTCCCGTTTTTTGGCGAGGCGGTTTTCAGTACCCGCGCGGGAGAGCGTTCGGCTTTCTATCTCAATGCCCGGTCGGCGCGTTTTCAGGCTGGGCAGGCGAAAGTATCCACCCGCACACCGATATGGAAGCCCGACACGCTAACCGAAGAACTTGGCTTTATCACCGTCAAACGGGGAAAACAAGCGGTCGGCCTGGACACCCGGTGGACCGAGATGATTATGGCGCGACTCCACGCCGGGCGCGAAGTGGAGATCAGTTCGCCGCTATGGTTTGAAGAGGGGCGGGGGTTTGAAGAGGGGCGGAGGTACGAAGAGGGGCAGGAGGGTAAACCCCTGACACTTGTAATGAGCGCGGTGGGGTTCCGGCCCGCCTACAAAAAATACCTGGGTTGTCTCACCAGCCTGTTGCCATCCAACTTCGAACAGATGAAGCGCACGGCGCTGTATTTCCCGTCCGACGTGGCGGACGAGATCCCGCCGATCGAGGCGGACAAGTTGGACCGGATTCTGAAAATCGTCAAACACGACCGCAGCGTGCGCTCCTTTTTTGTTGACGGTCACACCGATGGAACCGGTGACCGGACATCCAACCTGGCAATTTCAAAAAACCGCGCGCAATTGGTGGCCCAGTACCTGATGCGGCGTGGCGTGCCGGGCGACTGGATCACGGTGCGCTGGCACGGGGAGCGCTATCCCGTAGCCTCCAACAATACCGAGAAAGGCCGCGCCAGCAACCGGCGTGTCACCGTGCGCCTGGAGCGCGTTGAAGAAATAGAAGTTTTACCGTTGGCTTACAACTGATCTCCGCCCTCCCGCTGTTATTTAAACGCCGATAACGATACAATTCCGCCCCCGGATTTTCCGGCCTTCTTCAATTTTCTTTACGTGCGAAAAGTTTTATCAGCGGAGCGGCTATGTCTGGTCAATCATCGATAAAAAAAGTGGTGCTCGCCTATTCCGGTGGCCTGGATACCTCGGTCATCGTCAAATGGCTGCAGGAAACCTACGGCTGTGAAGTCGTTACATTTACCGCCGATATCGGCCAGGGTGAGGAGGTCGAACCGGCCCGCGCCAAAGCCAAGGCCCTGGGGGTGAAAGAAATCTACATCGACGACCTGAAGGAGGAATTCGTCCGCGATTTTGTCTTCCCCATGTTCCGCGCCAACACGATTTACGAAGGCGAATATTTGCTGGGCACCTCTATCGCGCGGCCGCTGATTGCCAAGCGCCTGATCGAGATCGCCAATGAAGTCGGCGCCGATGCGATCTCGCACGGTGCGACGGGTAAAGGTAATGACCAGGTGCGTTTCGAACTGGGCGCTTACGCGCTCAAGCCGGGTATCAAGGTAATCGCCCCGTGGCGGGAGTGGGACCTGACCTCGCGCGAAACGCTGATGGCCTACTGCGAAAAAAACAATATTCCTGTCGATTACACCAAGGCGAAAAAAAAATCGCCTTACTCCATGGACGCCAATCTGCTGCACATCTCCTACGAAGGCGGCATTCTGGAAGACCCCTGGGCGGAAGCGGAAGAGGATATGTGGCGCTGGTCGGTTTCGCCGGAGCAGGCACCGGATCAGCCGGAATACCTTGAGCTGGCTTTTGAAAAAGGCGATGTGGTGGCAATCAATGGCGAGAAAATGTCGCCGGCAACCGTGCTGGCCACCTTGAATAAAAAAGCCGGCGCCCACGGTATCGGCCGGCTGGATATTGTTGAAAACCGTTACGTGGGGATGAAATCCCGCGGCTGTTACGAAACACCCGGCGGTACGGTGTTGTTAAGAGCACACCGGGCGATTGAGTCGTTGACGCTGGATCGCGAGGTGGCGCACCTGAAGGATTCGCTGATGCCAAAATACGCCGAGCTGATTTACAACGGCTACTGGTGGAGCCCCGAGCGAAAAATGCTGCAAACGGCCATCGACGAATCGCAGCAAACGGTAAACGGCGATGTGCGGGTTAAACTGTACAAAGGTTCCGTCAGCGTTGCGGGACGGCGTTCGGCCGAAAGCCTGTTTGACCAGAGTATTGCAACTTTCGAAGATGATGCCGGCGCGTACAACCAAAAGGACGCTGAAGGCTTTATCAAACTCAATGCGCTGCGCATGCGAATCGCCGCGCAAAAAGGACGTAAATTATTTTAATCCTGAAACCTGACGTATTGGCGGTTGTATCCTGTCCGCCAATATGTTCAAAAAAATTTCTCTTCCCGCTCTTGACCCGCATCAAAAAACGCCATTCACCTCCTAAAATTGCAGCATGAGTTTATTTTGAGTTAATAATGGCCTTTGGCCGGCGCGGGAATAAATATAATATATGTGCCTTTATTCCGCCGCCGGGGTGGGAACGGCAATGGCGCTGGCATTTATTCTATCTGGTATCCGGACAATAGGTATGGTATTGCCAGCCCTTCCTGGTGGCGGTGAACACAAGCACGGTCACTCGCATCCCACTTCGTCGGGGTAGGAGAAGCTCGCGGGAATCTGGGAAAAATATAATGACAGAACAACAACCAGTCTATTACCAACCTCCGGAACACCACAATCAGCACATAAAGAAAATGATCGCCGGGCTGAGTGTTTTCTTTATCAGCCTTATCGTTCTTGTCGTTGTGTTTGTCCTCAACGCCCACCGCGTTGTGGTCCACCTGCCGTTTTCCGCGGAAAAACAATTTGTCCGGCCGTATGAAACGTTTGCGCGTTTTTTAAATGACGATGAAGTCAGTATTGAAGAGCAGACGATTGAATATTACCTGCAGACAATGGTGGATAATCTGGCCGGCGATTTAGCGGTACCGGATGATTATATTCTTACGGTGCACTACCTGGTATCTGATACTGTCAACGCGTTCGCCACCGTAGGCGGCCATATTTTTGTTTTTCGCGGTTTGCTTGAGGCCATGCCTGACGAGAACAGTCTGGCCATGGTACTTGCCCATGAAATTGCGCATATAAAACACCGGGACCCGGTTATCAGCCTGGGCCGCGGTCTTGCAATCCAAATGATCTACAGTTTTGTGACCGGAGACTACTCCAGGAAGGTGGACCTGGTGGGTTATGGCAGCGAGATCGGCCTGTTGTACTTCAGCCGTGAACAGGAAAGAGCTTCGGATATTGCCGCGATCGAGGCCATTCAAAAACGCTACGGACATGTAGAAGGTTATGACCGGGTGTTTTTGATAATGGATGAAATGCTTGAGGGACGGGAGGATGATTCTCCCGAATGGTTATCCACACATCCGGAGCTGAAGCAGCGCATTGCCGACCTCGCTGCCTACGCCGAAGAGAATGGCTGGAGGCGCGGTGACGCGATTGCCATGCCGGAAGAGGTGTTGGCAGCCGTGAAAAAAACACATGAAGTTAAGAAACAGGAAGGAAAAACGGAGGAGAAAAATTATTAGGGCGCATAAACAGCGCCCTGTTGAGAAAAATCAGGCCTTGATCATCCGGCCTTCTTTATCTTTAAAATTACCGCAAACAATAATAATAAAATCCACCAGGGTCCAAATGCCTAATCCACCGAGGGTCAAAAGCATCAGGATGCCGGTGCCGATTTTCCCGACGTAAAACCGGTGAACCCCAAGTGCCCCTAAAAAGAAGCACAGTAAAATGGTAGGAACAAAGCCTTTATCGCTTCTTTCTATTGCTGATGTAGTCTCTGACATATTTAGCTCCTTAAGCTAAGCGTTGACCCGGATAACAGATGATTTTGCCTTGACCATCCTTAAACGAGCCGGTTAGCAACATGGTAGTTATTATGAAGGTGTGCAACCCATCGACAACGAAAAACAAGACGGCCCACCAGAAGTGTCCGGTAAAGTAAAAGTAGAGTGTTGCGACAAAAAGACTGAAATCGATAGTGCCTTCGACGTAACGCCCCAGGTAAAAATGATGGACGCCCACAACGCCAAAAATTGCAGAAAGACAAACAGAAACGATATAGCTTTTTTCTGAAGGTTCCTTGGTCATGCAGGTTCCAGTGTGCAGCTCTTGTTATTCTGCGGCTGAGTATACGAATAATAGGCGTGCCAAACAACCAATTGAGAGGATGGGTGCGGTTTCCATGCGATGAGAGGTAAAAATGTGTGACGAATTACGTTTTGCCGCAGCTTTAACCCAGGTATGCTGCGTTGCGGCAGTCGAGCCCTGGTGGACGGCCTGATTGAATTGTCAAAAAGGTTAATGGGTTTCCTGCAGCACCAGCGGATGATTCAGGCTTTCCAGGGCATCGCGCTCCTCGTCGATTTCAGCAACGGTGCGATAACCCATTCGGCGCAAAAGGGGCAGTGGTGGACACCAGCCCTGGATTGCGTGTTGCAGCAGGAACCCACCTACCAGCAGGGGCAGGCCGAAAAATTTCCGGTTGACTGTCAGGCCCAGCGCGGTTCCCAATACCACCAGTGAGGCAGCATTCGCCTCAAGGGCTCTCTCGATATCCCACTCCCGGTCAAGTTCCCGCAGGCGCGCATCTATCTCGTTGGGATGAATCCGATAGTATTCAATGGAACGCGCAGTGCGCTCCTGTATGGCGCGATTGACGTCATCTGTGGTGTTTTTGGTCACACGTTCAACTGCATTTGGAAATTCCATGGAGCCCTCTCCTGATGGTCAAACCACCGGTTGATGTTACCTATCGGAATGCAAAAAAATTGCCACGCGGGATGTCTGGCGGTATTGGCCGAAACTGATAGTATAGGTGTCTGCGGTGACAGGCTGCGTATGCGAGGGGGAAGCAATGAATGCGCTGTATTCGGAACATCCGGTGATGTTCAAGAACAACCCGTTGGGTTTTATTGTGGCTCTGCTGTTGATTCCGGTGGGGGTAGGCATAATTATTCTTTTGGTTTGGCACCTTAGGAACAAGTCTTCCAAGTTATCCGTTTTCGAGAATGACATCCTCTTTGAGAAGGGACTTCTGAGCAAAGAGCGGTCCGAGATCAGTATTACCAGCGTCAGAACGATCAAAGTCAAGCAGTCGTTTTTCAACCGGATTTTCGGTGTCGGCACGGTAGAGATTTATACGGCCGGGGACGAGCCGGAAATTTTTGCGTCGGGCTTGCCAGAGCCGAACCGGGTGCGCGAACTCATCAAAAAGCGGCAGAACGGAGCGCGCTGACCATGGCCGGAGAAACGGATGACAAGGACAAGAACGAGTCGCGCAAAATAGCCATCGCGCTTATATTACTTGTGGTTGCGCTGGTGGTGGCCGCCGCGCTGATGCTACCTGTCGTTGGTGAAATTGTCGCCGTGCATCTCTCACCCGGGCTGGGACTGCGGGATTCCGCCGTCATCGCTTTTTTTATAACGATCGTTGTTATGATTGTTTTTGCCATCGCATCGGGCGATGGTCTGTTGGGAGAGCTGCAATTTATTCTTGCCGGATTCTTCTTGTTTTTTATTATCATCTGGCTTTTGCTGGCGTGGATTTTCTGAACCTGGGAGCGAAAAATGAAACCTGTTATCAACCTGGATGAACTTGACGACTACCGCGAGAACAGCGATGGCCCTTATCAGGAAAAATACGCTCCCGCAAGTGAAAAAATAGGCGCGAAAAACCTGAGTTACAGTGTTTCTGTTGTGCCGCCTGGCAAGAAAGTCCGCCCCTTCCACAATCATCGAATTATTGAGGAGATGTTTCTGGTCCTGGAGGGCAGTGGAACACTGCGTTACGGCGACAAGGAATACCCACTCAAGAAACACGATATAATTGCCTGCCCTCCCGGTATTTCCAGGCTGGATATGGCGGTTGATTATTTCGATGGCGAAAAGTAACGATAGATTTTAGCTGTGCTGCCACCGAACAATTCCTTCCGCTATTTGCCGTTTACCAGCGGCCACTATTCCACCGCTCCCGGTCTCAAACTTGCCGATAGCGAAAGCCTTGCGCAAGATCAACTGATTTTCCAGTTGGACGAACAATACTCTCATTACCTGCATAATAAACAGACCTGTCGTAACGAAGACATCAACAAATATTACCTTGAAGCCGACTTGCCGGACGCCACCATCCGGACAGTAAATAATTACATCCTCAATCAGCTGTTAAAGGAACATTCCGCTTATTTCAGTCGGAGTGGTACAACGTTTTTCAACCGCTTAAAAAAAGAGGAAATCTTGCTCCCGTCCGACGGAATCAGCGTGGGTAATACATCCTATCTCTCGTTATTCGATGCACTGTGCAATCAGGTGCAGGAGGATCTGGCGGTGTTTCAATTAACGCGCTTTGCCGATTACCTGGCGGCGATTCATCTCTGCGCACCCAATCACTGGTCGCCGGCGGAAAAAGCGGGACGATCCTTCGATGCCATTCATGAACCGGTCGCCGGCATGCAGCAGACGATTAACCATTACCGAAAAATACTTGAATCGATTGTTCGCAAACGGGGGCCTTTTACCCGATTTGCCTGGGGAATCGGAACGGATAATCGCCTGAACCACCACCCCGAACCGCCGCCGGGGGTCGACGTTAAATCGTGGAGCGGACGATCCCTTGCGGATGAACAGTCACCGGTATTCCTGCGGGTTGAACGACAGAACCTGATCGGATTTCCCGAGGAAAACGCGTTTTTATTTACCATCCGAACGTATTTTTACGATATCAAGGCCTTGTTGCCGGAGGAGAGGCAAAAGCTCTGGCAGGCGGTGCAGGGCATGCCGGCGGAATCCCTGGCCTACAAAGGCCTGAGCCACTGGAAAACAGCGCTGGAAAGACGGCTTGCGCAATACCCGTAGGGCGAATGAGGGATGGTCCACCCTACAGACCTACACCGTACGGGAAATTTCCCGATCCACCTCGTTGCGAATCAGCCACGCGAGGTCGCCAATCTCTTCTGCCAGTAAATCAATAATATCGTCAACGGTCAAAATGCCTATCAAATACCGGGATTCATCCACTACCGGCAGGCGCCGGATACCGTTCTTGCGCATCAGCTTCAGGCTGTCTTCCACTGAGTCATCGATACTGCCGGTGATCGGACTGTGGGTCATCACGTCGCCCACTGTCAACTCCGCCGGATTAATATCTTCGCCCACCACCTGAATCAGGATATCGCGGTCGGTCACGATACCTATGGGTAGCTGGCCAATACCCCGATCTTCCACCACGACCAGGTCACCAACATGGTGTTGGCGCATTAATTTCACAGCATCGGTTAAATTTTCATCCGGCTGAACGACGATCACCTCGCGATTGCATAGCTCACCAATGGTCACAATGGCGCCCTCCCAATTCGGTAAGTTTGATTATTAGAACGCGAAAACCGCTGTGGATTCTTGATGGAAATCAGGAGGTGTGAGTTTTAGCAGAAAGGCGTTGCGGCGAAAAAGAGGGTTGAAGCCGAATGACCCTAATCAGGCAATTTGTCCCGTCGTCCTTACCCGCTTCGCGCCTTTCACCGGTTTGGCTTTGCGGGCCGTCGCGCGCCGCTTTAGATCGGCGTCGATAATATTCTTGAATGCAATCAACAGGCCGGCGACAAAAAACGCGCCGGGCGGCAGAACGGCAACCAGAAACCCGCGATAGCTTTCGCCGAACAAATTCAGTTGCCAGTGTGCGGCCGATTCGCCGAACAACAGGTTCATATTGGCGAACAGGGTTCCGGCGCCGATAATTTCGCGTATCGCGCCGATGGTCACCAGCACCAGCGTAAACCCCATGCCCATCATAAAACCGTCGGCGGCGGACGGCAGGATTTTATTTTTGCTGGCAAAGGCGTCCGCGCGGCCAAGAATGGAACAGTTGGTGACGATCAGCGGAATAAAAATACCGAGAATCATGTAAAGCTCATAGGTAAACGCCTGCATCAGCAATTCGATACAGGTGGTGAATGCCGCGATAATCATAACAAAGGCAGGAAGCTTGACCGCCTCGCTTACGGCGCTGCGAATTA
Organism: uncultured Cellvibrionaceae bacterium; assembly: GCA_964451365.1. GTDB lineage: Bacteria > Pseudomonadota > Gammaproteobacteria > Pseudomonadales > Cellvibrionaceae > CAYVIB01. The sequence continues at coordinate 78,136 of CAYVIB010000009.1, read as the reverse complement.
GCGAGACGGCAACATTGGAGCCCACCAGCACCATCAGCGTTGCCAGCCCCAGGCCGAGGGCATTGACCACCGACCCGGAAACCGCCAGCAGCGGGCACAGGCCCAGCAACTGAACCAGCGCGGGGTTATTGCTCCACAAACCGTTTTTGGTGATTTCGCTGTAGCTTGTCATGACTCGTTGTGGTCCTGTGCCTTGGCTTGAATTTGTTTCAGCAGTTGGTTGCGGTTCTGGTCGAAGTAGACCAGGGCATTTTTAACCGCGTTCACCACGGCGCGCGGTGTAATAGTGGCGCCGGTAAATTGATCGAACTCACCGCCGTCTTTTTTCACCCGCCATTTTTCCGCGTTGGGATCGGTAAGTGATTTGTCGTTAAAGCTGAGTATCCAGCGGCTCTTTTTAATTTCAAGCTTGTCGCCCAGTCCAGGCGTCTCCCGGTGGCTCAGCACGCGTACACCGGCCACGGTGCCGTCGATATTGATGCCCACGATCAGTTTGATATCGCCGCTGTAACCGTCCGGCGCGACGGTGGGAATAATAACCGCGACGGGGGTGTCGCCCCGTAGCGCAACGTGAATCCCCGCACTTTCCCTTAAACCCAGTTGCGCCAGATGTTGCTGCGGCACGGCGATAACACTGGCTAACATGTCGTTGTTGTGTCTTTCAGCCGGAATAATTTCCAGCAGGGCTTTTTCGGCCGCGCGTTTTTCCTCCAGCGTAATGCGCTCCTTTGTTCCCTGAAAAGTAAACGCAACGACGCCGGCGGTAATCAGGGCGAATACGCCGAGAATCAGGCTGTTTTTGGTGATGGATTTTCCTAACACGTTTTGAGTTCCGAAAATTTATTCTTTACCGGTGGACGCGGTGCCGCGGGCCTTTTCGTGCCCGTAGGTGCGCGGCACCGTGTAGTAATCGATAAAGGGAGCGGCAAAATTCATTAGCAGCACCGCAAAGGCCATGGCATCCGGATAGTTGCCCCAGGTGCGTATAACAAATACCAGCAGGCCAATGCAGAACCCGTAAATCAATCGGCCTTTATTGCTGGTGGCCGAGGTAACCGGATCGGTGACGATAAAAAACGCACCGAGCATGGTGGCGCCGGAAAGCCAGTGGAACAAAGGCGAGCCGGCGCTGGCGGAACTGCCGCCATCATAAAAAATAATTGCCATCAGGCCGAGCGCGGCAAGCATGCCCGCCGGCGCATGCCAGGTAAAAATTTTCCTGTACAGGAGAAAAACGCCGCCAAGCAAAAAGGCGATATTGATCCATTCCCAGCCGGTGCCGGCCCACTGCGCGCCGGCAAATGCTGCGTGCTCGGCATACAGGTCTTCAACCAGCAGGGTGGAGTTCTGCCGCAGGACATCGAGCGGTGTGGCGGCGGTGTAGCCATCGACAGTGTTAACGGGATTACCCAAAAACACCTGGCCCAGCGCTTCCGGCAATCCCGGCGTATTGGCTTCCGCGAATGGCGCGGTCCACTGGCTCATTTCGACGGGAAATGAAATAAGCAAAACAACATAACCCACCATGGCGGGGTTGAACGGATTAAAACCGAGACCGCCGTATAAATGCTTGGCGACGATGATGGCGAAAAATATTCCCACCGCCACGATCCACCAGGGAACATATGGCGGCAACGCCAGCCCCAGTAGAACAGCGGTGACGACCGCGCTGTAATCCTTGAGAAAAAACATGACCGGCCGGTTGCGCAGTTTTAAAACCGCCGCCTCGAAGGCGACGGCAAAACCGCAGGCAAGAATAACGTTGATCAACGTTCCCACGCCAAAGGCAACAGTCAATGCCAGCAATCCAGGCACTGTTGCCAACAGCACGGTCAGCATTACCGTGCCGGTGGTTCCGACGCTTCGGGTATGGGGAGAAGTAACGTTAATCAGTGCCATAATAAGTAATTAACCGTGACTGGTTCCGGCTGGCTGGTGTAGATGCACGTCCCGCTGTGGATAGGGAATCGTTACGCCGTTTTCGTCAAAGGTGGTTTTGATTTTTTCCAGCAAAGCCCAACGTACCACGCCGTAGTCGCTCGAAATCACCCACGGGCGCACAATAATATCAACACTGCTTTCACCGAGTTGATCGACGGCGATAATGGGTTCGGGATCCTTCAGTATACGGTCGTCGCTATCGATTATTTGCTGCAGCAGATCACGCGCTTTTTTTATGTCATCGTCGTAACCAATGCCGATAACCAAGTCGATGCGTCGCGTCGGCCTGGCCGAATAGTTGACGATGGTGCCGCTATAGATCTGCCCGTTGGGAACAATAATTTCCTTGTTGTCCGGTGACTTGAAAACGGTGTTAAAAACGGTAATTTTTTCGCAGATGCCGGTTGTGCCGCCCGCCTCGACGAAATCGCCCACTTTGAAGGGTTTGAACATAATCAACATCACGCCGGAGGCAAAGTTGGACAGTGAGTCCTTGAGTGCCAGGCCAATTGCCAGACCGGCGGCGCCCAGGATCGCAAGCAGGGACGTGGTATCGATACCAAGCTGCTCGATAGCGATCAGCGCAATAATAAACTTGAGCAGCGTTGATGCGATGGCGAGTAAAAACCCCCGCAGGGCTTCGTCGATGTGGCGAACTTGCATGACCTTGTCGAGCAGCCGGACAAAATGCATGGCGATCCACATTCCGATAACCAGTATTGCCAGGGCGACAAGTAAATTGATCAAAAAGGGCACCAGCAGGTTTATCCAGTTGCCGTCACTAAAAAATTCCACAATCTGCTGTTTCATAAGTTATTTCTCACGATAAAGTAGCGGATCATACTTCGTTGGTTTGTTTTCTGTGGATGATGCGAATCTGGATTTATGATTCCGCCTCTTCGGTACTCTCGGCGCGCCTCAATTTTCCTCGCAGCTTCTCCACCCCGTTACGCAACGCTTCTGTTGTGGGAGACCCGGCCTGTTCCGCTTCCGCCAGTTTTTGTTCCGCGGTTGCGAGCCGTTTTTTTAATGTTTCAACTGCATTTGCCTTGTCGGGTGCCTTCGCCGGTTTGGGGACTGCATTGCTCTCCGGTTTGTCAAAGGCTGCCAGTTTCGCCTGCGCATCCGCCAGTTTCACTTCGGCTTCTTTCAGGCGCGCGGTGAGTGATTCCAGCCGCGCTGCATCACCGTCTTCACTCCTGGCTTTTTCCAGTTGCGCCTGGGCGCGCTCAACCCGGCTTTGCGCGCTGCTCACGGCGCGTTCCAGTTTGGCTCGTTGTATTTCCAGGTCCTGTTGTACCTCGACAACGTTATCCGGCGCGGCTTTATTCTGTGTGGAGTCAGGTCCCGCCGCCTGTTCGGCCAGTTTTTGCTTTGCCTGTTCCGCCGCTTTTTTGCGTTCCGCGCGCTTGGCTTCCTTCTCGGCTTCGGCCCGTTCCATTCGCTGTTTGCGCAGTTCGAAACGCCGGCGGGCGTGGTCGGACTTTCGCTTTTCCGCTTCCGCGTGGCGAACACTTCCCTTGGAGGCACGGTAATATTGCACCAGCGGGATATTGCTGGGACAGACATAGGAACAGGCGCCGCATTCGATGCAGTCGAACAGGTTGTAGGACTGCAGTTTATCGTGATCCCCGGCGCGCGAGTACCAGTAAAGTTGTTGCGGCAGCAGGCTTGCCGGGCACGCCTCGGCGCACATGCCGCAGCGAATGCAGGCCTGTGTGAAGGTCATTTCCGGCAGTTCGTTTTTGCCGGGCGCCAGGATACAGTTGGTGGTTTTAATCACCGGAACGTCCGTGTGTTCTATGGTATAGCCCATCATCGGGCCGCCGATAATCAGGCGGGAATGCGATTGAGGCTGGTAGCCGTGTTGTTCCAGCACATATTGAACCGGCGTGCCGATCAGCACTTCGATATTGCGCTGGTGTGTGAGCGCCTTTCCCACCACGGTGGCGACGCGGCTGATCAGCGGTTCGCCGAAACGAACGGCGCGGTAAGCGGCCCTGGCGGTGCCGATATTTTGCACCAGCACGCCCACATGGGAGGGCAGGCCTCCGCTCGGTACTTCGCGGCCGGTCAGAATCTGGATCAGTTGCTTTTCGCCGCCGGAAGGGTATTTGGTGGGAATCACCACCACTTCGATATTGGTGCCGGCGGCAGCTTGCTTTAGCGCCTCGATGGCTTCCGGTTTATTGTCTTCGATGCCGATAAGTACATTCGGCGCATCATCCAGAATATGATCGAAAAGCTGAATACCGAGAATAATTTCGTCCGCGTATTCGCGCATCAGCATATCGTCGGCGGTAATGTACGGTTCGCATTCGGCGGCGTTGATAATCAGCGTATCCACTTTGTCGATCGACTTGGGCGAAAGTTTTACCGCCGTGGGAAAACCGGCACCGCCCATGCCCGCCAGGCCGGCACGGCGGAGTTTTTCCACCAGCACATGGTGGGGCTGTTCGAGATAATTCTCGCAGGCTTCCAGCGCTGTCCATTTATCGTCGCCGTCCGGTGCGATCATGATGCAGTGGGCGCTCATGCCGGAGGGATGTGGCACCACCCGGTCTTCAATCGCGGTGACCGTGCCGGAGGTGGAGGCATGCACGCAGGAACTGAATACGCCTTCGGCGTCGGCAATCAGTTGGCCCTTCAAAACTTTTTCGCCCACCGCCACCACCGGTTTGGCCGGCGTGCCGATATGCTGGTTAAGCGGAATGATCAATTCGTTCGGCAGCGGAATGCGTCCGATTTTTTCGCCGGTGGATTGCGTTTTATTCTCCAGCGGATGAATGCCGCCGTGAAAGTCCCAGATTTTTCTCACGCGGCATCTTCCCTTTGAATCGTATCCTTGTCCGTGGCGATGATTTGATTATCGTCCGGCAGTTTCCATGTCCATTCCTTTATCGTGGTTTCCAGCGGCAGCATGTCGATGCAGTCCACCGGGCAGGGTTCCACGCACAGGTCACAGCCGGTGCATTCCGAGGCAATTACCGTGTGCATTTGTTTGGCCGCGCCGAGAATGGCGTCCACCGGGCAGGCCTGGATGCATTTGGTGCAGCCGATGCATTCGTCCTCGCGGATAAATGCGACTTTTTTTACTTCCGATTCCTCGCCGTGTTCCTCGTCGAGCGACGGCGCCTCCACATCCAGCAATTTCGCCAGCGCGTTGATTGTCGCCTGCCCGCCGGGGGGGCATTTGTTAATTGCCTCGCCGTGCGCGATACCTTCGGCGTAGGGCCTGCAACCGGGGTGGCCGCATTGGCCGCACTGGGTTTGCGGAAGCAATTCGTCGATCTGGTCTACCAGCGGATCGCCTTCCACTTTGAATTTAACAGCGGCAAAACCCAGCACCGCGCCAAAAGCCAGCGACAGGCAACTTAGCGCCACCAGGGCGCTGATAATCGGATGTTGAATAAGCAGATCAAGCATGGCGTATCAGACGAGTCCGGCAAAGCCCATAAATGCCAGTGCCATCAGGCCGGCGGTAATCATACCCACGGCGGCGCCCTGGAAAGGTTCCGGGACATCGGCCACGGCCAAACGTTCACGCATGGCGGAAAACAAAATCAGCACCAGGGAAAATCCCACTGCGGCGCCGAAACCGTACAGGGTGGATTGCAAAAAGTTATGCGCTTTATTGGTATTTTGCAATGCCACGCCCAGCACCGCGCAATTGGTGGTGATCAATGGCAGGAACACACCCAGTACACGGTAAAGCAGCGGGCTGGTTTTTTCGATAAACATTTTCGCGAACTGCACCACGGCCGCAATCACCAGAATAAAGGAAATGGTGCGCAGGTAGGTCAGGCCCAGCGGTGTCAGTACCCACTGGTGAACCATATAGCTGCACACAGACGCAAGGGTGAGTACAAACGTTGTTGCGGTGCTCATGCCAATGGCCGTTTCCAGTTTATTGGACACGCCCATAAACGGGCACAGGCCCAGAAACTGGACCAGTACAAAATTGTTCACCAGCACGGTGCTCAACAGAATTATGGCGAACTCAGTCATAACTGTTTCTTACATTACCCGCATGCCCGGTTCGGCGCCGGCGTGGGGTTCGAGAATATAAATATCCTTTCCGCCCGGCCCGGCCGCCAGCACCATACCTTCCGACATGCCGAATTTCATTTTGCGCGGTTTCAGGTTGGCGACCATGACCGTGTGTTTGCCGATTAGATCTTCCGGTTTATACGCGCTTTTAATTCCGGCAAAAACGTTGCGTGTTTCGCCGCCCAAGTCCAGGGTCAGGCGCAGCAATTTATCCGCGCCTTCCACATGCTCCGCGTTAGCGATAAACGCAACGCGCAGATCGAGTTTGGCAAAATCGTTGTATTCGATTTCGGCCGCAATGGGCTCTTTCGCCAGCCAACTGTCCGGGCTGGTTGTCGATACTTCTTCCGCGCCACCATTGGTTTCCTTGCTCGCTTCCACCATTGCATTTACCTTGTCGCGGTCGATCCTTGCCATAAGCGGTTTGAACTGACCGATTTCGTGATTCCCCAAAAACTCGAATGGCTTCGACCAGTCGAGTTCGATTTTTAAAAATGCTTCCGCCGCCCGTGCCGTGGCCGGCAGTACCGGTTTCAGGTAAGTCATCAACACGCAAAAGCAATTGATGCCCAGGGAGCATACATCCTGAACCTGTTGTTCGTTACCTGCTTGTTTTGCCAGGGCCCAGGGCGCCTGCTGCGCAATATATTCATTGGCCTGGTCGGCCAGGGCCATAATTTCACGCATGGCCTTGCCGTACTCGCGGTTTTCGTAAAACGCGGCGATGCTTTCGCCGGCGGCGAGATATTTTTCCCATAATCCCTGGTCGGCGATGCTGGCGGAAAGCCGGCCATCAGCATTATTAATAAACTTTGCCGTGCGGCTGGCGATATTCACCACTTTACCCACCAGATCGGAATTTACCCGCTGGACGAAATCCTCCAGGCTCAGGTCGATATCGTCCACGCTGTTGGACAATTTGCTGGCGTAGTAGTAGCGCAAATATTCCGGTTGCAGGTGGTTCAGGTAAGTGCGCGCGTTAATAAAAGTACCGCGCGATTTTGACATTTTCGTTCCATCCACTGTTAAAAACCCGTGCACGCACACCTTGGTGGGTGTCCGAAAGCCGGCATCGGAAAGCATTGCGGGCCAAAACAGGGCATGGAAATTAACGATGTCCTTGCCGATAAAATGATACAGCTCGCAGTCGGAGTCTTTTTTCCAGTAGGCATTAAAATCCAGGCCGTTTTTATCGCAGTATTGTTTGAAACTCGCCATGTAGCCGATGGGAGCGTCGAGCCATACGTAAAAAAACTTGCCCGGTTCGCCAGGAATTTCAAAACCGAAGTAGGGGGCATCGCGGGAAATATCCCACTCCTGCAGACCGGCTTCGAGCCACTCGGCCAGTTTGTTGGCCACTTCATCCTGCAGGTGACCGGCGCGGGTCCACTCGCGCAGGTAGTCGGCAAATTCCGGCAGGGTGAAGAAAAAATGTTTTGATTCTTTCGCGATGGGCGTCGCGCCGGAAATGACCGAGCGCGGGTTGATCAGGTCCATCGGCGAATAGGTTGCGCTGCAGTTCTCGCAGTTGTCGCCATATTGGTCCTCGGCTTTACACTTGGGGCAGGTGCCTTTGACATAGCGGTCCGCGAGGAAGAGGTTTTTCTCCGGGTCGTACGCCTGTACGATGGAGCGCTCGGCGATATGACCGTTGGCTTTCACGCGCTCGTAAATCAGGTTGGAAAACTGTCGGTTTTCTTCCGAATGGGTGGAGCCGTAATTGTCAAAACCGATAAGAAAATCCTGAAAATCCGATAAGTGTTCCTTGTTAACATTCGCAATCAGTTCTTCCGGCGTAATACCCAACTGTTCCGCCTTGAGCATAATGGCGGTGCCGTGCGCATCATCCGCGCACACATAAATGCAGTTGTTGCCGCGAAGCTTCTGGTAGCGTACCCAGATATCGGTCTGTATGGTCTCCACCATGTGGCCCAGGTGGATGGAACCATTGGCGTAGGGCAGGGCGCTGGTAACCAGGATTTTTCGTTTCTCGGGCATGTAGTTAAATCTGTCTGTTGATGTCGATTCGGTGTCTATGTTGCAACGCCAGGTGCACGCGGTGCGGGAGCGCGCCGGCGTCTAACGGGCCACTCCCCCGCGGGGCGCGACACTATACCATTTTTGCCGGTCCATATCTGCCTGTTCACGGCGGCGGATGGTTTTCCAACAGCGCGCCCGCCGGGTTACACTGGCGCCCGCTCAGCTGTCTATATTCCATATTTCGGGGAAGGTTATATGACTGATAATTTACGCCAAACGATTTCTTCCGCGCTCGACGCGCTCCCGTTGCCGGAGGTCGAGGGCCTGACGGTGGCCGATGTGGTGTCCCTGGCGGTGGACGGGGGCCGCCCGCTATTGAAGGTGGAACTGGGGATTCCCTGCGAAAGAATCAAGCAGGCATTGGTGGAAAAGATCACCGCCAGTTTAAAGGAGAACGGCATCGACAATGCGGTGGTGGATGTGGTGCAGGATATTCCGGCCATTGTGCCGGGAAATACCCAGGGCAGCGTGGGCGGGGTGAAGAATATCATTGCCGTAGCCTCGGGCAAGGGCGGCGTGGGCAAGTCCACCACGTCGGCAAACCTGGCGTTGGCGCTGAGTTACGAAGGGGCAAAGGTCGGTGTTCTCGATGCGGATATTTATGGCCCGAGCCAACCACAGATGCTGGGGGTGGGGAACAAGCGACCCGAAATGTACGGCCCGAATATGATAGAGCCGGTGGGTACCTGGGGCATGAAGTTGATTTCCATGGGTAACCTGATTACGGAGAACACACCGATGGTCTGGCGAGGTCCCATGGTCAGCGGCGCCCTGCAACAGTTGCTGCAAAACACCCACTGGACCGATATTGACTATTTAATTGTCGATATGCCACCTGGCACGGGCGATATTCAACTGACCTTGTCGCAGGCGGTGCCGGTTTCCGGCGCGGTAATTGTGACCACTCCGCAGGATATTGCGCTGCTTGACGCGAAGAAGGGCATCGAAATGTTCCGCAAGGTCAATATTCCGGTACTGGGCGTGGTGGAAAATATGGCCACCCATACCTGTTCGAACTGTGGCCATAAGGAGGCTATTTTTGGAGAGCACGGCGGCCAGCGGCTGGCAAAAGAATTCGGCGTGAATCTGCTGGGCATGCTGCCGCTGAAGATGGAAATTCGTGAGCTGGCCGACAGCGGTAAACCCTCCGTCGCCGCCGATCCGGAGTCCGAAGTCAGCCAGGGTTACCGCAAAATCGCCCGGCAGGTGGCGGTGCAGCTTTGGAAGCAGTCGCTCGATTCGCCGGCGGCGCCGGAGATTTCGTTTTCGGACGACTAAGCGCGTGCTTGCAGCACTTGCGATGGTTCATATACTATCGGGCGCACCGCAGATAACCATCTGCTTACCCGCCCTGCGTCGTGGTATCCGTTTTATAGAGGCATTAATGAGTATCAAATCAGACAAGTGGATTCGCCGCATGGCGGAAAGGGAAGGAATGATCGAACCTTTCGAGGCCGGCCAGGTGCGCTACGATAGCAACGATCAGCGGCTGGTGTCGTACGGGACGTCGAGTTATGGTTACGACGTGCGCTGCGCCGATGAGTTCAAGATATTCACCAACGTGCATTCCGCCGTGGTGGACCCGAAAAATTTCGACGAAGACAGTTTTGTCGATATCAAAAGCGATGTTTGTATTATTCCGCCCAATTCCTTTGCCCTGGCCCGCACGGTGGAATATTTCCGTATTCCGCGCAGTGTTCTGACGATCTGCCTGGGTAAATCCACTTACGCCCGTTGCGGCATTATTGTAAACGTGACTCCGCTGGAGCCCGAATGGGAAGGGCACGTCACCCTGGAGTTTTCCAATACCACGCCGCTGCCCGCCAAAATCTATGCGAACGAAGGCGTGGCGCAAATGCTGTTCTTTGAAAGTGACGAAATATGCGAGACGTCCTATAAGGACAGGGGTGGTAAATACCAAGGCCAGCGTGGCGTAACTCTGCCTAAAACGTAAAAGCCTGAATTGATTGGCGGGATTGTAGGGGTATCCCTTGCGGGTGCCCGGGCGAGGGCGAGCCTCGCCCCTACGGGGCATGAACGATGGCAAGCCGGTGTGTTAATTGGACGGCGATCCCGCGTTACGACCGATCGGTTCCGTGCTTGCTTACCCGATAAGCTTCCTGTACCTGTTCGGGCCCGCTGATTGGTTTGGTCAGCTGTTTCAGCAGACCGTCGTGAATATCGTAAATCCAGCCGTGAACGGAAAGCTCCTGCCCTTCATCCCACGCATTCTGTACCACGGGAATATGGCTGACGTTGGTTACCTGTTGTTTAACATTCAGTTCGCACAGCAGGTTGATTTGTGCCTGTTTGTCCTCCACCCCTTCAAAGGCGTCGCGGCGGTTAAAGTACACGTCGCGAATATTGCGTATCCAGTGATCGACCAGGCCAAACTGTTGGTCTGTCAGTGCTGCCTGAACACCGCCGCAGCCGTAGTGACCGCATACGATGATATGTTTGATTTTCAGCACACGCACCGCGTAATACAGTACCGACAGACAGTTCAGGTCCGTATGCACAACGCAGTTGGCGATGTTGCGGTGGACAAACAATTCACCGGGCAGCAGGCCGACAATCTCATTGGCCGGCACGCGACTGTCGGCGCAGCCGATCCAAAGATATTGCGGATTTTGCTGGGCGGATAACCGCTCAAAAAACGTGGGGTCTTCCGCTTTTATCGCTTCCGCCCAATTGACGTTATTCTGGAAAAGATCTTCAAGTTCGGTCATAGTGCTCACGTTCGCATAGGGCAAAATTTAAATTGTGGGGGAGTATACCCCAGTAAAATAATTAATTGGAGTTAAACGGAGCTAAAACGGCGTGAAGACTTTTTACTGGCATGACTATGAAACCTGGGGTACGGACCCATCCGTCGACAGGCCGAGCCAGTTTGCCGGTGTGCGCACCGACGAAGAGTTAAATGTTATCGGCGAACCGCTGGTGATGTATTGCAAGCCCTCGGTTGATATCTGGCCCAATCCGGAAGCTTGTCTGGTTACAGGGATTTCACCGCAAAAAGCCCGGCTTGAAGGACTTGCCGAAAATGCATTTATTGCGGAGATCCATCGTGAACTGTCACAGCCCCACACCTGCGGTGCGGGTTACAACACGATTCGATTTGACGATGAAGTCACGCGTTACACGCTCTACCGCAACTATTTCGATCCTTATGAACGGGAATGGCGCAATGGTTGTTCCCGCTGGGACATTATCGATATGGTGCGGTTGTGTTATGCGTTGCGTCCGGACGGCATTGAATGGCCGGTGGTGGAAGGCAGACCCAGTTTTAAACTTGAAAATTTAACAGCGGCCAACAGCATCGTGCACACATCGGCGCACGACGCTTATTCCGATGTCGATGCCACCATCAAAATGGCGCGCCTTATCCGGGAGAAAAAGCCCGATCTTTACAATTATGTTTACTCCAATCGCTCGAAACAAAAAATCAGTTCACTGATCGATATCAAAAACCGAAAACCGCTGTTGCATATCTCATCCAAATTTCCGTCGGAAAACGGCTGTGCCGGCCTGGTGGTTCCGCTCGCGCTGCATCCGGTTAACAGCAACGCGGTTATCGTTTTTAATTTATCGGCGGACCCCGCGCCGCTGGAAAAGCTTTCCGCCGAGGAAATCCGCCGGCGGGTTTTTACCGCTGCCGATAACTTACCGGAAGGCATCGACCGGTTGCCGATAAAACTCATTCATATCAACAAGTGCCCGGTGGTGGCCACACCGAAACTGCTGGATGCACAGGCGGCGGTGCGCTTAAAAATCGACAAAGAGAAATGCGAAAGACACTGGCAGGCCATTTTAAAAATGGACGTGGCGGACAAGCTGGTGGAAATGTACCGGCAGGAAAATTTCGTCGGCGACAACGATCCGGAGAGGAGTTTGTACGACGGGTTTATCGGCGACAGGGATAAAACTGTCATGGCCGATTTGCGCCGCGCCGATGCCGAAACCCTGATGCGGGAAAATTTCGTTTTTGAGGACGCGCGCCTGAATGCGATGCTGCTGCGTTACAAAGCCCGCAACTTTCCCTCAAGCCTGACCGCGGACGAGCAGGCGGAATGGCGGGAATTCGTCCAGCAGCGGTTGAAGGAAGGCGGCCGGGGCAGGTTGTCCTTTCTGGAATTGCAGGAAAAACTCCACCGGCTCGAAGGAGAGCACATTGGCAACGCGTCCAGGCAACAGATTCTTGCGGCGATCAGGCAGTACGCCAATGAGCTTGGCCGGAATTACGAGTTGGCTGGTTAACCGGTGCTACCTTGTCACTTTCCTGGCTCGTGCCCCTCAACGTTCTAAGGAAATCGTAGGTAATCGTAGGTAGAAGTGCCGAGGCCTCAATTCCTCTGCGGGCGTCATGTTCGCGCAGCGGACATCCAGCACAAGTTCTCCGCTGCGCGAAGATGACCACATTCCGGCTTCTCGTTCCGAGCCGCCATACCGGGAGTTTTTAAGCTGTTCCTGCATCCTGCGCAAAATGGGAGTATTGAACCAAGTAAAAATACCAGTTGCCAAAGCTGCCGCGGGCGCTAGAATAGCGGCCGTTTGCGTTCACGTTGCGGGGTGTTACTGTGGAATTTGCCGGCAGCCATATTCTTTCGGTGGAACAATTCGACCGATCGGGTATTGAGAGAGTATTTTCCGTGGCGGACACCATGGAGCCCTACGCGTTGCGGCAGAAGGTCACCCGCGTGCTGGAAGGGGCGATCCTCGGCAACATGTTCTTCGAGCCCAGCACCCGCACCCGGGTCAGTTTCGGTTGCGCGTTCAACCTGCTGGGCGGCAATGTGCGCGAAACCACCGGCTTCGAAAGTTCCGCTATCGCCAAGGGTGAATCCCTCTACGACACCGCCCGGGTCCTGTCCGGTTACTCCGACGTTATCTGCATGCGCCACCCGAAGGAGGGTTCGGTGGCGGAATTTGCCTCCGCCAGCCGGGTACCGGTTATCAACGGCGGTGACGGCGCCAACGAGCACCCCAGCCAGGCACTGCTCGACCTTTACACTATCCAGAAGGAAATGCAGGGCCGCGGTCGCACCCTCGATGGCTTGCGTATTGCCATGATTGGGGATCTCAAATACGGCCGTACCGTGCATTCGCTGATACGTCTGCTGGGGCTGTTCAATAACCTGCAGGTAGTGCTGGTGTCGCCGCGGGAGCTGGCCATGCCGGAGGAGTATGTTGAAAAGCTGCGACAGTTGGGTCACACGGTCACCGTTTCCTCCGAACTGTCAAACAGCATCAGTCATGTGGATATCGTCTATTCCACCCGCATCCAGGAAGAACGCTTTGGCTCCAAGGCGGAGGCCGATCTGTATCGCGGTCGCTTCCGCCTGAACCAGTCCATCTATACCCAGTACTGCGAACCTAACACCGTAATCATGCATCCCCTGCCGCGCGACTCCCGCGCCGAAGCCAACGAACTCGATAACGATTTAAACCAGAACCCGAACCTGGCGATCTTCCGCCAGACGGATAACGGTGTCCTGGTGAGAATGGCCTTGTTTGCGATGGTGCTGGATGTGGTGGATATCGTTCACAAGTATGCCAGGCCGGTAACCTGGTTTAATTCGCGCGGAAGGTAGGGCGATGAACAGCTACCGCGCCACTACTTGCACGCCGGCGTAGCCGATTGCGTAAGCAACCAGAATAGGCAGGAAATAACGCAGATAGCTGCCAAACGTCAGGCTGGGCATTTTGCCCATGGCCACAACCCCTGCCGCGGAGCCGATCACCAGCAGGGAGCCACCCACACCCACCGAATAGGTCAGGGACAGCCAGCCGGCTTTGTCCATCTCCAGTCCCGAATCCAGCAAAGCGGCTGTCAGGGGAACGTTGTCCACCATGGAGGAACAGATTCCCATTAGGAAATTGGCGACCAGAGGCGGCAGTTCGGTGTAAAGCGCGGGGAAAATTTCCAGCACTGCCAGTTCCTTCAGCATGCCCACCAGCAGGAGGACGCCGAGAAAGAAAAGCAGGGTTTCAAACTCAATGCGGCGCACATAGTCCAGCACGGGCTCGTCCCGGTTTTTAAACTGAACAACCAGAAACATCGTCGCGAGACCTGCTAAAAAAGTCAGCACCGGCGGAATGTTGTAAAGCAGGTTGCCGGCGATTGTGCCGGCGATCGTCGCCAGGAACAGCACGGCGATAGCAATATCGCCGCGGCTGACGCTCGCCGCCCGGTGTGGAATAACGACATCGCCTTTCATGGGCCAGGACAGCATGGCGGCCAGCAGGACAACCGCAGTAAACGCGGGGATAACGAGTTTTAAAAGGTCGGGGATGGTGAGTTTACCGGCCAGAAAAATCATAAAAGTGGTGACGTCGCCGGTAATCAATGACACTCCGCCGGAGTTGACGGTAAATACCAGCAGCACCAGAAAACGCATGAGTACCCTGGGGGACAGGTTCAGGCCCGAAAGAATCGTGATACAAACCAGCGTGGTGGTGATATTGTCGACAAAAGAGGAAAGCACAAAGGCAAAGCCGACCATGATAAAAAGCAGTCGTCGTTCGCTTATATGTTGCGGTAGCCAGCGCAGCACTGCCGTCTGAATGACGCCCTTGTCGGAAAGGTAAACCACAAACGTCATGGACGAGAACAGGAACAACCATAGCAGGGCCACATCCAGCAGGTTTTCGTTGAAGCGGTGGGTCAGGTCATCGGCGCTTGCCGCCGGATGGACGATAAAATAGAGAATCCAAACCAGCGAACCAAAAAACAGAGTGGTTTTGGCTTTATCGATATGAATCAGGTCCTCCACCAGGATGGATAGAAAACCCAGCAAAACAAGACAAACCAGGACAACGGTCATAAAATATACGGGCGGGAGTGGCAACGGGGCGGGCATGGTAACAAAATTCGATGTCCGTATCATCAGAATAGTGTGGGTCAACGAGGAACGGTTGGCAGTTCGGCGCGCTAACCATCATTACCTGTCATTCACTGCGCAATAATTTTTTACAGTATATAGGTACTACTATTATCGTCTTGGGCGATGGGGTGCGTATGTCAGGCCGGGCGCTCAGACCAGTTGAAACAAAGATAACTTGAACCAGACCTGAAAGGGGAAACGCATGAAAATCATATGGACTATTTTTGCGGTGGCATTGCTGGCGGGCTGCCAGAAAACGATATCCTATAAGAAAATCGACGGTACTGAATTTGTCCAGGTGGAAAACGGCCGGTTTGATCGGATGGTGATAAGTGATAAGGCGCGTTTTTCAAAGTACGACAAAATAGTTTTCAGTCAGCTCACATTCGACGATTTCAAGGTTATCCGCTCCGGTGATGCCACCATTGACCGAACCTGGACGATCACCGCTGAAGATAAAGCCATTTATTCGAATTATTTTAATGATGAATTGGTAAAAGTTTATGCGGGTAACAATGCCCAAGGCGAATTTGGCCTGGGAAGCGGCTTTGATGGCCACACCCTGCGGGCGGAATTTCGGCTGGTGGAGCTGAAGCCTTACACCGCCAAGCACGGGCGGAACGTGTCCGGCACCATCAGCAAACAATCCACCGAAAGTTTTGGGACGCTCTATATCCAGATATTGCTGGTCGATTCGGTGAGTAACGAGTTTGTTGCGATGGTTGAGGATGGCAAGGACCTTACAACGGACCGACCGGTCAGGCCGTTGGTAAACCGATCGAATTCCGCCCTGGCCTGGAAAAGGACATTGGCCGGATGGCTCCAGGATTTGAAGGAAACCGCCACAAGCCTGAAAGAGGCGGAAACAGCGGGGGCCGGAAGCTCGGAGGTGTGAAGTACAGGAAACAATTGCCCTGTATTCGGGAAAGCGATTGTTTTTTCCGGCGAGAATATCTAAATTAGGCGCCGCCATTCATATCAGTTGTCGTTGGAGTTATGGAAAGATTTATAGAAACCCTGATGTATCGTTCCCGCTGGATTCTGGCTCCCATTTACCTGGGGCTTAGCCTGGCCGTCCTGGCGCTGGGCGTAAAATTTTTCCAGGAGGTTTTCCACCTGTTTACTCACCTGGTTTCCATCAAGGAAGCGGACATGATCCTGGTGGTGCTTACGCTTATCGATTTGGCGATGGTGGGCGGCCTATTGGTGATGGTAATGATGAGCGGGTACGAAAACTTCGTCTCGCAGCTTGATATCGGCGAGGACAGTGAAAAACTGAACTGGTTGGGGAAAATGGACTCGTCGTCGCTGAAGGCAAAAATTGCCGCTTCCATTGTGGCAATTTCCTCAATTCATCTGTTGAAGGTGTTTATGGGCGTACCCGACCTGAGCGAGGAAAAATTGAAGTGGTATGTCATTATCCACATGACCTTTGTCGCGTCGGCGTTTGCCATGGGCATGCTCGATTCCAAAACCCGGCACGGCAGCAATTAAATTAGACGCGGCGGTTTTCTCACCGCCGCATTCGAGTTACCTGTCCTCGTCCTCCTCGACGACTCGTTCCGGTTCCTGATCGTCAATGGGGTAATCTTCATCCGGTTCTGAAGACGTGCCCATCGGCTCCGTCGGGTCCCCGTCCCAGCGGTTTTTGTCCAGCGGCTTCAGGCGGCCGAGTTCAGCTTCGTCCAGGCCATGGCCGGCGCCGATCTCGTTCTTGCTTTTCTCGGTAAGCTGCTCCTCCGGCTCCAGGTGGTCGTGGGGTTCGTTCGGCCAGCGCACGCCGTCTTCGTGGAACAGGGTTTCCGGGGTCATATCGTCTTCTGTGGAGCCGTCCCCGGGAATGGCGGCACCGGTCAAACCGGCCTGCCGGACTTCATCATCCGGGTCAGGCTGGCGTTGTGGGGGAGGTTCCGGCTCCGCGTTATCGAACAACTCACCCTCGAAGGACAAGTCTTGGTAGGGATCGCGGTTTTTTTCCGCCTGATCTTCCAGGTCCTCCAGTTTCTCTGGCCTGGGTGCTCTTTTGGATTGCCTGGTCATAACTACCTCCAGGGGCTGATGGTTTATCGGCGGCCCTTGCTTGCGGACCTGATGTACAAAAATCAGCAAGGGCCATGCCCATATTTTTGATTTCATTCCCTATGATTAATCCTGCAAAGCGGTTTAAAGCGGAGCGCGTAAGCTTCTTCCCGCCGTCCAACGCGATACCAACAGCCACGGGTTTCGCGACTGGTTCCAGGCTCACATAAAAATGTCAATCAGCTTGTAAAAAAGACACTCGGCGCCTGCACACTTTGGACGTTTTTCCCTTGTTCGGGGTGCTCGCAAAGGTATTCGCAAACGCAAAGGTATCCGTAAAATAGCCACCAGCACCGTCCGATCCGGGCGAACTCCCTTTGTTGATAAATTGACTGGTATAAAAGATGCTTGTACATCAAGCGCTTGCGGACGCAACGGCGTCGAGGGGGCAAGGAGAAAAGCGATAAAACCAACAGGTAGAGCGATGACCGAAAAAAAATCAATGCAAGTTACCAGCGCATTCAGGTTGCCTTTCGCAGTCATGTTTATCGTGCTATCACAGTCCTGCTTTGCAATTGGCAGCAGCCACACACTGGCCGACGAGTTTGAAAAAGATATCTATAAGTTGATGGATACCTATCGCGTCAGCGGTCTCTCGGTTTCCATTGTCCAGGATCAGGACATTATCCTCTCCCGTGGTTTCGGCATCTCGTCGGAAGGGAAAAGGCTACCATTAACCAGTCGCAGCCAGGCGGAAATGTTTTCCACAACCAAGGTACTTACGGTCCTTACGATTTTATCGCTGGCGGAAAGGGGGCTGGTGGATATCAACGCGCCATTGGGCGATTTATTGGATGATATTCCGAAGGCGTGGGAGTCCATTCCTTTCTGGCGCCTGCTCAACCACACTTCCGGGATTACCACCGTGGTGGATAAACCGGAATTTGAAAAACTCACCGGGGCTCCGCAATCAAGCGACAGGGATATTTTTAAAATAGCCAAAAGTTATCCCCTGGATTATCAACCCGGCCAATACTCCCGCTATCGACAAAGTGGTTACGGTATTGCTGCGATGATCGTTTCGGAAAAACTCGACATGAATTGGCCGGACATTGTGGAAAAATACGTGATAAATCCGGCCGGTATGGAAAATACAGTTCACTGGAAAGTGCAGGAAGGTTCGAGCAAAAACCCAATGCTGACTTCCGCCGGCGGGTATCTGACAACGCCGGATGACATGGCGAAACTGTTCCGCGCGCTTAACGCGGGAAAAATAGTTTCACCGGCCACGTTGAGGAAGGAAATTTTTGACCCGCAGCGAATAGTGGATGGCTACAGCCTGGGTTCCATTTTGGAAAGTTATGGCGATATACGCACTCTCGGACACCGGGGCGGTGGCGCGCGGGCGAATATTCGTTACGCGCCCGAGGCCAAGGTGGGTGTCGCGGTGTTTACCGATCAGCAGGATAATTACGAACTGGCCATTGAATTGGCGGATAAAACGCTCCGCCACCTGCTTTTAAACCAGCCTCTGGAAAAATCAAGGCAACCCATTGCGATACGCCTGGCGGATTACCGTGAGCAACCACCTGAAACCATTATCTCGTTTTATAAAAATGCAAAAACGCGGCATCGCGACAAATATAATTTCGCGGAAGCGGAAATGGCGATAAACAGCCTCGGGTATTATTTGTTGGGTCTCGGCGAGGTGGATAGCGCCATTGAAATATTTAAATTCAATACACGGGAATATCCCAATTCCGCCAACACTTACGACAGCCTCGGTGAAGCGTATCTGGCCGACGGGGATACGGAAAAAGCGAGAGAGAATTATGAAAAATCCCTGCAGCTGGATCCGGATAACGAACATGCGGTGGAAATGCTGAGGAACATCGACCAAGAGGGGGAAGTCACCTCCCTGGATCACACCAGAAACTGGTTTAACTTGGCTATCAGCCGGTGATTGTCGAACGGTTTTTGTATGAAGTCGTTCGCGTCCACAAGCGAAACAAATTCCTTCAGGTCCGACTGGTTGGCGATGGAAGTCAGCACGATCGGAATACGCCGGGTGGATTCCTGTTGCCGCAAAGCCTTACACATTTCGTAGCCGTTCACGCCCGGCAGGTATACATCCAGCAGGATCACATCCGGTTGCAGTTCATCCGCCAGTTTGACGCATTCCTCGCTGTTGCAGGTGGTTACCACTGAGCAGTGGCCTTTAAGGTTGCGGGTGATTATATCCAGGCTCGCCTGGTCGTCGTCCACCACAAGCACCATGCAATGCGGGTTGTGTGTTTTTACCGCCACCCGGTTGCGACCGGTATCCTTGGCTTCATACAGCGCCTTGTCCGCCAGGTTTATTTGCTGTTCCAGGGTCGTACCCGTGGTGAAATTCACCACGCTGATTCCGACACTCACTGTTACCCGGCTGCTGACAGGCGACTCCTTGTGCGGAATGTTGTAGCGCTCCACCGTTTTGCGAATCTGCTCGCCCAGGTGCTTGGCCCCCAACTCGGGCGTGTTGGACAACAGGGCGATAAATTCCTCGCCGCCGTAACGGGCCACTATATCGCCGGGGCGGTTGAGGGATTTCGACAGCGTCCGGGCCACCATTTTGATGCATGCGTCCCCGGCGGGGTGGCCATAGGTATCGTTGTACGGTTTGAAGTAATCGATATCGAGCAGGAGGATGGACAGGGGCTGTTTTGAACGCGCCGCCTGGCGCCATTGCTCCTCCGCCTTTTCGCTAAAAGTCCTGCGGTTGTACAACTGGGTGAGGTCGTCGCGTTGGCTCAGGCGCTTCAAGTCCTGGTTGAGTGTAGCCAATTGGTCGCGTGTGTGGCTGATTCTCTCCATTGCGCGGATTTTGGCTTTCAGTATGGTCGGCCTGACCGGCTTGATCAAATAATCGTCTCCACCGGCCTCAATCCCCTTCTCCAGGCTTTCATCCTCGCTCTTGCCGGTGACGAATATAAGGGGAACCCAATGATCGCCAAGCCCCTCGCGTATCAAGCGGGTGGTTTCGAAGCCATCCAGGCCGGGCATTTCCACATCCATAATGATCAGGTCCACCGGCGTCTGTTCGACGATCTGCAGGGCTTCCTCACCACTTTTGGCAACAACGGGCTCGTGGCCGGCACTGCGTATATAGTTACATAAGGCATGGCGTAGCGTTGCGCTATCTTCTACGAGCAGGATTTTCATTCAGGCGACTGCGGTTTGTTATAGTCGGATAATTTTATCACACGGAGGTCATAATGCTTTCTGTGCGGGGCGGGTAAGTGAAACGCCACCCGCCAGTCGCGCGGCAGGTAGTCGATAAACGGTAAGAATATGGATATTACCCCCTGCGTGCGCCATATTACCTCTTACCGCGCGCCCTCGCGCAAACTTCGGGCTAAACGGTATAATCGCCGGCTTTGACGGCGAGGGTAGGCCCAAACGCCGCGAAGGAAGTCATTTTGAACTGTTTGAGGAGTTGAAAGAGAACCTTTAATGTCCGAGTTTGACGATATCCGCCCATATAATGACGAAGAAGTCCGCCCCACACTGGATCGCCTGCTGCACGATAACGAATTCCTGGATACCATCGCCCGGCTGAAGCTGTCGTCCGCCGGCCGTTACCTGGCGGCGGTGACGCGACCGTTGATTCGAAGCCGGCTGGCCAAAGAGTTTACTGGCATCAATACTGTTCACGATGTGCAAATGTACATCCGTGGCTATCTGGAATCCATTTTGAAACGCACGGTCACGCACCTGTCGGTGTCCGGGATCGACAAACTGGAGCGGGGCAGGGCCCACCTGTTTATCAGCAACCATCGCGATATCGCCATGGACCCGGCATTCGTCAATTGGGTATTGAACGAGGCCGGCTTCACCACCTTGCGCATTGCCATTGGCGATAACTTGCTGACCAAGCCCTTCGCGTCGGACCTGATGCGACTCAATAAAAGCTTTATCGTCAACCGCTCGGCCAAGGCGCCGAGGGAAAAACTCAAGGCGGCGAAGCATTTGTCCAAATATATTCACCGTTCGGTGATGGAAGACAACGAAAACGTCTGGATTGCCCAGCGCGAAGGACGTGCAAAAAATGGTATCGACAAAACCAATCCGGCCATTGTCAGCATGCTTGCCCTGAGCAGGGAAAAGGCGCAGCCGTTTGAAGATTATGTCCGCGATGCGCGGATTGTTCCGGTGAGTATTTCCTATGAGTACGATCCGTGCGATCAGTCAAAAGCGCGTGAATTGTATGAAAAGGAAACCCACGGCAGCTACCAGAAGGACCAGCACGAGGATGTCAAAAGCATCGCCAGGGGGATTACCGGTTACAAGGGCGATGTGCATGTCTCGTTCGGCGATGTGCTGAAGGATGATTACACCAGCGTGGAAGAGGTTGTCGAGGCCATTGATCGCCAGGTAAGGGAAAATTATGTGCTGCATCCCACCAACTGCTTCGCGTATGAAATGCTGGAAAATAAAACGCCGGATGTGGTTGTTGGAGAAAGCAAAGTTGCTTTTCAATCGCGCGATTGGGGCCAGGAGCGGTCGAAGTTCAAGGAACTGATCTCCTCCTGCAACCAGAAATGGCTAAAAACAATGTTAACGGCTTACGCCAACCCGGTGTACGTCAAACTGGGTGTCCTTTGAAACAGCATTCTTCCAAAAATGGTTCAACGCTAAACAACGAGCTCAAAGAGGAAATCCAAACCGCCTATCGTAATTTCCTGGCCGCCCGCGAATTGAAACCCCGCTACGGCCAAAAACTGATGATTGCCGAAATCGCCCGCACCCTGGGCGAAATTCAACTGAACGAAGAGGGTATTCGCACCTCCGGTTCCCACCTTTGCGTGGTGGAGGCGGGAACCGGCACGGGCAAAACCGTGGCCTATCTTCTGGCCGCGCTGCCGGTGGCCAAACACCTGAACAAAAAAGTTGTACTCGCCACCGCCACCGTTGCCCTCCAGGAACAGGTTGTCTTTAAGGATCTGCCGGAAATTCTCAACCACAGCGGTTTGAACTTTACCTTCAGCCTGGCCAAGGGCCGGGGGCGCTACTTGTGCCTGACCAAACTGGACCGGATTCTGAGCGAAACCGACAGCGACCAGTTTATTCCGCTGTACGAGGACGAAATGAGTGAGCTTAATGAGCGGGAAATCCAGCTTTACAAGCACATGATGAGTTCGCTCTCCAACGGCAGCTGGGACGGCGACCGTGACAATTGGGAGGACGAACTCGACCAGCCTGTCTGGCAGCGGGTGACCACCGACCACCGGCAGTGCACCGGCAGGCGCTGCAGCAATGTGCGCAACTGTTCCTTCTTCAAGGCCCGCGAACAACTGGACGAGGCGGACTGCATCGTCGCCAATCACGACCTGGTGCTGGCGGACCTGGCGCTGGGCGGCGGCGCCATTCTTCCCGCGCCGGAGGAAACGATTTATATTTTCGACGAGGGCCACCACCTGCCGGAAAAGGCGCTCAATCATTTCGCCTGTCACACCCGCTATAAAAGCACCGTCCGCTGGCTGGGCCAGAGCGAGGGCCAATGGCCGGGGCTGATCCAGCCCCTGCGGGATGCGACCTACTTCCAACAACTTGCGGAACCAGTGGAAGCGGTGCTGAAAAGCGCCCGTTCAATCATGGAAACCAACCTGCCGATGCTCCAGGCCCTGGTGCAGTCCGCCGTGGCGGAGGCGGAAAACAGTCGTTACTCCGGCAGCCAAAGTCCACGCGTCCGCTTTCCACAAGGCGTGGCGCCGAAAGAAATGGAACACCTGGCGGAACAATTGCGCGAGGCATTCGCCGAGATTTCCCTGACGCTGGAAAAGCTGCACCGGGAACTGGAAACCCTGCTGGAAGAAGATTACCCGGCGGTGCCGAAGGTGGACCTGGAAAACCTGTTTCCGCTGGTGGGCACCTGGCTGGTGCGGGCCGAGGCCAACCTCGCCCTGTGGGACAGCTACGCCGATACCCGGGTGCAGCCGGACTGGCCGGTGGCGCGCTGGATTACCGTGATGGAGTTCAATGACATCGCCGACTATGAAATCGTCTCCAGCCCGGTGCTGGCTTCGCGCACGCTGGAGGAAGATCTGTGGTCCCGCTGTTGCGGCGCGGTGGTTACTTCCGCGACCTTGACAGCCCTCAACTCCTTCGACCGCTTTCAATACCGCGCGGGCACCTACCCGGATTCCCGTTACCTGGCGGTGCCGAGCCCGTTCAAATTCGCCGACAACGCGGTACTGGAAGTGCCGCCGGAAGCCATCGACGCCAGCGACGCCCGCGCGCACACGGAAAACCTGATTGAAAACCTGCCGCGAATCATCGACAAAAAGGCTGGCACCCTGGTCCTGTTCTCCTCCCGCCGACAGATGCTGGATGTGCACGACGAACTGCCGCACGAACTGCGCAGCATCATTTTGGTACAGGGCAGCGAAACCAAGCAGATGCTGATAAAAAAGCACAAAAAGCGCGTCGAAGAGGGTATGGGCAGTGTGATTTTCGGCCTGGCCAGCTTTGCCGAGGGTGTGGACCTGCCCGGCGATTACTGCACGCATGTGATCATCGCCAAGATACCGTTCGCTGTGCCGGACGACCCCATCGAGGCCGCGCTGGCCGAATGGATAGAAGCTCAGGGCGGTAACGCCTTTATGCAGATCAGTGTTCCCGATGCCGCCATGCGACTGGTGCAGGCCTGCGGCCGGTTGTTGCGGACGGAATCCGACAGTGGCAGGGTGACTATTATGGATCGGCGAATTGTTTCAAAGCGATACGGCCAGGCCCTGCTGGATTCGCTGCCGCCGTTTAAGAGGAGTTTAAACCGATGAGCAACGACCGCATTGTTATCAGTGAGTTGTTAATCGATGTCGAGTGCGAACTGCGCCGGCTGAAAGTATGGGAAGACGAACGTCCCCCCGCCGAAGCGCTTTTGAGTACGCAGCCTTTTGCGGTGGATACCCTGTCTTTCACGCAATGGTTGCAGTTTATCTTTATTCCCAGAATCAGAAACATTATTGAGAGTGAAGGCGCGCTGCCACAAAAGTGTGATATTGCGCCAATGGCGGAGGAATATTTTCGCGGCCAGTTCATGCTGGTGGAAGACCTGATTCAAACACTCAATAAAATTGATGAAGTTATCACGCGTTCGTCATAAACCTGCAATGTAAAACATCATGCTTTTTTTGATTCTAAAAATTTAGATGTTCTTCTGTTAAAAGAATAAAAACAAAAAACTTTTCACATTTATGCCACGTTTGACAACAGTATAAAAATTCAGTCGGTTTGTTATTTCAAGCGAAAAAACATTGAACTGTGAATCTATTCATAAAAACAGTTTCTGTCGTGTAGATTAACTGCCGGATGCCAGCAGCCGAACTATGCTTATCTGGAGTGGCACAAGGCTCCCCTGCATCGCTGCCACAGGCTTCTTTGATTTACATTAACTGACACGGTAACGGGCTTGCAGGACTGTGAGAACTCGTTAGCGTCAAGCAAATTCGCGGCACTTCAACTTCAACAGGGATCGACAACCTAGAGGTGATGCGGTTTAGTGGAGTTCTCCCATGCTAGGTAGTAGAAATGAATCAAGAAAAGCAGTAGCAGAGCCGAGTGAGTCGTTTGACCCGGCACCCGAACCCTTTCCCATCAGGCCGCAGCAACAGCAGGCACCCGCGGCGAATCCCACCGCGGTGATCGGCCCCAAAATTCGTTTTCGGGGCGAACTGGTCGGCGAAGAGGACCTGATTATCCAGGGACAGGTAGACGGCACTGTCGATCTCAAGGGGCACAACCTGACGGTTGGCGAACACGGCATTATCAAAGCCAATGTAATGGCGAAAACAATCACTATCAAGGGTACAGTGGAAGGCGACGTTTTTGGCGAGGAACGCATCGCCATCATGTCATCCAGTAACGTGAAAGGTAACCTGACTGCCGGAAGAGTGGTATTGGAAGATGGAGCCAAGTTCCGTGGTTCCATCGATATGGATATGGAAGGCAACAAGGAAGGTTTCAGGAAAACGGCGAAGGCCAGTAGCGCCGCGCCGGCGAATAACAACGATATGCCTTCCGGTGAAGAATAAAAAGACGGGTGCCGGTTGTAGTACCTTCGGGGTTACTGGCACCCGTCTTTTTTTTGTGATTTCCTGTAAATATCACCGTTCGCGATATTGCGGATGACATGAATGATCCGACACAGATCACCCGGTATCACGTCTATTTATAACGAAGTTAAAGCCTCGACGCGCAATCGCGTGCTGGACCTCGGTCCCATGACGCAAGGGACCTTTCAGTTCTTCTCCCGACTCAGCTGCAAAATCCATTTTGAAAACCTGGACGAGTTTATTGCCGATAATCACGATCAACCGCTGGATCAGGCGCTTGTCCGACTGCGGGAGTTTCTCTCGCCCCATAATGATGAAGAAAAATTCGATATTATTCTGGCCTGGGATTTTTTCAACTACCTGGAGCTGCCGCTTATACAGGCGCTGCTGAACACGCTCAACAACGTGT
This sequence comes from uncultured Cellvibrionaceae bacterium, assembly GCA_964451365.1. GTDB lineage: Bacteria > Pseudomonadota > Gammaproteobacteria > Pseudomonadales > Cellvibrionaceae > CAYVIB01. The sequence goes on along the minus strand of CAYVIB010000009.1, from coordinate 52,697 downwards.
GCAAGAAGGATACCTTGCTGCACTGGGTAAAGTATGTCGGCCAGGATATTCCGCAAATGCCCCGACGCTTCCAGATTATCGACCGGCACTATGTACAGTTTGCCGAAGACACGCTGCAACCCCGCCGCGTGGGCCACCACCAGACCGCGAGCCTGTTGAAGGCCCTGCCGGAATATTACATGCACAACACGCTGCTGCATGTGGAGGGAATGCAGCCGGGCATCGCGGAGCATGTATTGCGCTATATGCCGGAGAAGCTGACGCGCAAAATGCATGTGGCGCAGGCGGAAGTGCATCACGGAAGGCAAAAAAATACTGCCGTTGAGCAACACGTTTCTCCGGCTATACAGTCGCTGATCCGGTTTTTGAAGGCACGACCGTTTGCGCGGGTACTGGACCTGGGTGCCAAGGTTACGGAAAACATGGATGTGTGGCGGAACTGCTGCGAGGAGGTTTACAGCGAGGATCTTTTTTCCTCGATTCGCTGGCGCAAAAGCAACGGCGACGACAGCGACAATCGCTTAAGCCCCGAAGCGCTGGCATTCGACGAAGGCATGACTTTCGATGCGATTATCATCTGGGATATTTTTAATTTTTGTGACCGTGAGTTGCTGCGCGATATCGGCGTTCGCTTAAGCCGTTATTGTAAACAGCATACGAAGCTGATTGTGATGGCTTACATGGGCAATTCAATTCCGGAAACGTCGCGGGAATTTCATTTGAATAAAAACGGTACCGTCAATTTGTCGGAAAGCAAAACCGGCAAACGCGCGCAGGAACCCATTACCTCTACCGCAATTGGCAAGTTGATTCCGGGCTTTATGATAAAGCATACGCATGTGTTTCAGCCGGGCATGCGGCCCGGTATTTGTGAGTTCGTCTTCGAGTATTACGAGCAGGATAATGTGGAAAGGAAGCGCCCGCCGATGTCAGAGCTGGCTTAGGGCCTGTTAACACTACATTTTTTCCATCACTTCGATACCGAGCAGGTTTAAGCCGATTTTGAGCGTCCTGGCCACGCCCTTGCTCAGTTGCAGGCGGCTCTCCCTGAGATCGACCGGCACGTCGGATTTCAAAATCGGGCAGGCCTCGTAAAAGCTCATAAACAGGCTGGCCAGGTCGTACAGGTAATTGCACAGCACATGCGGGTAAGCCTCCTCGCCCACCTGTTCGATCACCTCGGAAAACTGCAGGGTTTTAAGCGCGAGTGCGTATTCCTGTGGTTTGTGCAGCTGCAGTTCGCCGGCAAACTTTTCCATGTCCGTCTCCGCCTTGCGGAAAATACTGCAGATTCGCGTGTAGGCGTATTGCAGGTAAGGGCCGGTATTGCCCTCGAAACTCAACATGGCATCCCAGTTAAACACATAATCATTGGTGCGGGTTTTCGACAGGTCGGCATATTTCACCGCGCCGATACCTACCTTGCGGGCAACGTCTTTTATTTCATCCTCTGTCAGCGTGGGATTTTTTTCGCGCACGGTTTTTTCGCCTCGCTCAATTGCCTCGTCGAGCAATTCAGCCAGCTTTACGGTGCCGCCGCTACGTGTTTTAAAAGGCTTACCGTCACTGCCCAACATGGTACCGAAGGGGTGGTGCTCCAGACTGGTCCACTCGCTGGCAAAGTTGGCCTTGCGCGCGAGAATAAACACCTGCTGCATATGCAGTGACTGGCGCGCGTCGATAAAGTAAAGAATACGGTCCGCCTTCAAGTCCCGCACCCGGTATTGCAGAGCGGCCAGGTCCGTGGTGGCATACAAAAAACCGCCGTCTTTTTTGCGCACGATGACGGGGCTCGGGTCGCCGTTCTTGTCCGCCAGTTCCTCCAAAAAGGCTACCTGCGCCCCTTCGTCTTCGACGACAAGACCTTTTTCCTGCAGGTCGAGAACCACTTGTGCAAGATAATCGTTATAGGCGCTTTCGCCCTTGATATCGTTCTGCGTCAGGGTAATGTTTAGCTTCTGGTAAATATCGTCGCAGTGTTGCAGCGAGACGGCGCGGAATTTCTGCCAGAGGGAGTTTACGTTCGGATCGCCCGACTGCAGGCGCACCACATATTCCCGGGCGAGGTTGGCGAAGGTCGCGTCGGAATCAAAATGCTGCTTGGCCTGCTGGTAAAATTTCTCCAGGTCCTTCAATGCCAGTTCGGCCTGCTCGCCGTCACTCAGGTGATATTCCAGTTCCGCGATCAGCATGCCGAACTGGGTTCCCCAGTCGCCCACATGATTCTGCCGGATAATACGGTCTCCAAGAAACTCCAGCACGCGCGCTACCGCATCGCCGATGATGGTGGACCGCAAATGGCCGACGTGCATTTCTTTCGCCAGGTTGGGGGAGGAATAATCAATCACCACCGTGTGCTGAATGTCCTTGGAGAGGATGTTCAGGGTTTCGCTGTTGCTGGCCAGGAAAAACTGTTGGGACAGCCACTGCTTGTCCAGGTGAATGTTGATAAAGCCGGGACCGGCAACCTCCACCTTGGTGGCGATACCTTCCAGTTCCAGATTGTCCACGATCCGCTGTGCCAGTTCGCGTGGATTGGACTTGAGGAACTTTGCCGCCGCCATGGCGCCGTTGGCCTGGTAATCGCCAAAGCCGGGCCGCTTGCTCAAGGCCACATGGGGGTCGTAGTCGGCGGGAATTCCGGCGTCCGACATGGCATTGCGGACACGCTCGGTAAGTAAGCTGCGAATATTCATAGGCGCGGCACTGATAAGTGGTTTATGAAAGAAGAGCGGGGATTGTAGCGGTCCGCCGGCAAGATGCAACAGGAAGCGCCGATAATGGGAGGGCGTGGGGTATACTGCCGTGAGCAAAATGGTCGGTGCAATCGAAGACCGCGGATTGGACAGACAGGAGATGGCAATGACCGAGTACGTAAAAAGTGACAGAAACGGTTCGACGCTGGAGTTGGCTCTGGACCGGCCGGACCGGAAGAATGCGATCAATATCGACATGTACGAGGCGCTGACGGAGGCCCTGCTAAATGCCTCGTCGGATTCCACGATCAGGAGCGTGCTGTTAACCGGCAGCCAGGGCTGCTTTACCAGTGGTAACGATCTAGCGGATTTCGCTAATAAGGCGGAGGATATCAGCGCCGAAGATAACGTTATTTTTGCCTTTATGCGGGAGCTGGCAACTTTTCCCAAGCCGGTCGTCGTCGCCATCGATGGCATGGCGGTGGGCATTGGCGCCACCTTGCTGCTGCACTGCGACCTGGCCTATTGCAGCGCCGAATCGAATTTTCGCCTGCCTTTTGTCAACCTGGGCCTGTGCCCGGAATATGCCTCCAGTTATCTCCTGCCGCGCCTGGTGGGACATGTGAAGGCGGCGGAATGGCTGTTATTGTGCGAGGAGTTCAGCGCATCCCAGGCGCGCGCGGCGGGTTTGATTAACGCAGTGGTGAAAGATCCTTTGGCGGTGGCCCGGGAGCAGTGCGCCAAGCTTGGTATCCAGCCGCCGGAAGCGGTGCGCGTCACCAAGGCATTGTTTAAAAAGGCCAATTCACAGCGGGTGGACCAGGCGATGTCGGACGAGCTGCATCAATTTACCCGGGCATTGCGGGGGGCGGAGTTCAAGGAGGCGGTGACCGCCTTCTTTGAAAAGCGCCAGCCGGACTTTACCCGTTTTGAATAGAGAGGGAGCGAAAGATGAGTGCGAGGTTTGATTTTAGTGGCAAAACGGTGGTGGTCATCGGCGGCACCAGCGGGATCAACCGGGGGATTGCCGAATGTTTCGCCCGCCACGGCGCGAACGTGGCGGTGGCGAGCCGCAGGCAGGAAAAGGTGGATGAAACCGTTCAGGCGGTGCGCCAACTGGGTGGCGATGCCATGGGTTTTGCCGCCGATGTGCGCGACAAGGAGGCCCTGGTGGCCGGTATGGCGTCGGTGGCCGACAAGCTGGGTCGGTTTGATGTGCTGGTTTCCGGCGCCGCCGGGAACTTCCCGGCAACGGCGAACAGCATGTCCGCCAACGGCTTTAAATCGGTGGTGGATATCGATTTGCTGGGCACTTTCCATGTGATGCAGGCGGCCTACCCTCATTTGCAAAAGCCGGGCGCGAGTATTATCAATATCTCGGCGCCGCAGGCCTTCCTGCCGATGGTGGCTCAGTCGCACGTTTGTGCCGCCAAGGCCGGGGTGGATATGATTACCCGTTGCCTGGCGCAGGAGTGGGGGCCGGAGGGCATCCGCATAAACAGCGTGGTGCCCGGCCCTATTGCGGACACCGAGGGCATGAACCGGCTGGCGCCGACGCCGGCGCTGATGGATATGGCGAAAAGAACTGTGCCGTTGCAACGCCTGGGGCAGCCTGAGGATATCGGCCACATGTGTATGTTCCTGTCCTCTGCCGAGGCGGCTTACGTGAATGGCGCGGTGATTCCGGTGGATGGGGGCTGGTCGCTGGGAGGGGCCTCCAGTTTTGCCTTCACGCTGACGGAGTTGATGCAGCAGATGGCCGCGCAATAATAAAAACCGGCAGCAATAAGAACAGGCGATGAAACAGCTCCGAACGCTACTTTTACTTGTTCCACTGGTACTTGTTCCACTGGTTTTTCCTGCGCAGGAAGGCCTGGCGGATACGTTTGCCGAACAACTGGTCGCGGCGGCGCGGGAGCGAACGTTACAGCGTGTGGTGTACGATGGGGCTTACGTGGCAATCGCTTATCCCATGGGCGATGTTCCCGCCGATCGGGGTGTGTGCACGGATGTGGTTATCCGCTCCTACCGCCAACTCGGTATCGATTTACAGCAGCTGGTGCACGAGGATATGAAAGCGCGTTTTTCCGAGTACCCCGACATTTGGGGGCTGACGCGGCCGGACCCGAATATTGATCACCGGCGGGTGCCCAATCTGCAAGCCTTCTTTGCAAAGCATGGCGAGGTGCTGGCGGTTTCGCAAGATGCGACGGATTATCGGCCGGGGGATCTGGTGACCTGGATGCTGCCGGGCAACCTGCCGCATATCGGGCTGGTATCGGATAAATTTTCGCAAGATAATGTGCGGCCGTTGATTATTCATAATATTGGCACAGGCCCGAAGGAAGAGGATGCTCTTTTTGATTATCGGATTACGGGGCATTATCGGTTTATAAAAAATGAGCCACTAAGGTAACGTGTGGCTGATGGTGCCGGTAGGTTGTGCTTCTTTATTAAAAGAACCGGCGCGTGGGGCGGAAATCCAGCCACGCGTTCTCACGTTGGGATTCTCTGCGCTCATCCCAACCTACAGTGGGAAAGGTACGTAAATAGAAAAGGTACGTAAATAGAAAGTTATAGTGAAAAAGATGCCGGATAAAAAAGTAGAAGAACTTATTTTAAAATTCAGTTGCGACGACCGTCCCGGTATTGTCGCTGCCGTCGCCAGTCTCTTTTCCCTGCAGGGATTTAATATCCGCGAATCCTCCCAGTTCGAGGATATCACCACGCGCAAATTCTTTATGCGCACGCTACTGGAGTCGGTGGAAGGACCGAAAAGAATGGCCGACATCAAGTCCGCCTTTCAGTCCGTGGCCGAGCGTTACAAAATGGATTGGGAGTTGCACAATGTGCGGGAAAAAACAAAAGTATTGATTGCTGTCTCCCAGTGGGGCCACTGCCTGGATAATTTGCTCAACGGCTGGAAACGCGGTTTTCTGCCGGTGGATATTGTCGGTGTGGTATCCAACCACGAAAATATGCGTTCGCTGACGGAGTGGTATGGGGTTCCTTTCCATTATTTGCCGGTGACGCTGCAAACCCGAAAGGAACAGGAACAACAGATCCTGGAAGTGATGGAGGACACGCAAGCCAACCTGCTGGTGCTGGCGAGATATATGCAGATTATTTCCGACGAGACTTGTGCAAAACTGGAAGGCCGGGCGATCAATATTCATCATTCCTTCCTGCCTGGTTTTAAAGGCGCAAAACCTTATCACCAAGCGTATGATCGGGGCGTTAAGTTAATCGGCGCTACCGCTCATTACGTTACTTCCGAACTGGACGAAGGTCCGATAATCGAGCAGGCGGTGGAGCGCGTCACCCACGCCAATACGCCGAATGAACTGGTGGAGATCGGCCGCGATATCGAAGCGGTGGTACTGCAGCGTGCCGTGCGCTGGCATGCGGAGCATCGCATTCTGTTGAATGGAACGAAAACCGTAGTGTTTACCCGTTAAAATCCGTTTTTTTTTTGTTGATTGTCAAAAAGATATATGAAGATTGCGCGCCACAAATGGCGCAATTTTAAAAAATGCGCCATAATTGCGCCACTATGTCAAAACGAAATGCTTCCCAGGACAATTCTTCCCAGGACATCCAACTCGTTCTGAATGTCATTAAGCACTCTCCGGCAGGGGCTTCGGTTGATCAAATCACAGCAGATAGAAGAATGCTTTGACCAGGTTCTGGATACCGCGACAACAATAACCGATCCATTCGAGCAAGCCTTTTTCTCCATGGTCCACCTGCCATATTTGCAACCCTTTGAAGATGTGAATAAACGCGTGTCCCGGCTGGCAGCCAATATTCCCCTAATATGAACGTTCCTGCAAGCGCTATTCAGCGGTGCGTAAATCCTTGGGCCAACCGGACCCCTTCCGCCAGCGTTATAAGGCTGAAATTTCCAGCGCCGTAAACGAAGTGGTGAAAGGCAGAAAAAACAAGCGAGAAGCCACGGCGCTTATCCGAGAAAAGGCAATGGTAACGGTTCATTTTGACGAGATAGTGCGTTTTCTCGAAGTGGTTGAAACCGAACTAATATCACTGCACGAAGGTAATATTGCCCGCCATAAATTGCGACCGCAAGAATATCGGCAGTGGAAAGAGGGCTGGCGTTAGTCGCGACTTTAAATTCGGGCGATTTTTGGAACAACTTCCTAAAGGATTGTTGGATAGCGAATCGCTTATTGACCTGCATTCGGAATAACCGCAAGCAAATCCGTTACTCCAATGTCTATTCCGCTCTGGTTCAGAAGCGTCGTTATCTGCCCCCGGTGGTGTGTCTGGTGATTAAAAAAATGACATAGCAGAAAACCAAAAGCCTTTCCGGCGGGAACTCCCTTCATATTGGAGTAGGAAAGAACGTGGTCGAAGTCCGCTTCGGTGGCTTCTTCGGTCAGGGCGATAATAGCTTCATCAAGATAACCGCGTTCCTTTCGTAGTTGCGCCAGATCCGAAAACAAAATTGTGTCGAGCGACGCGGGCTTTTCAATCCTGGTCAAAAATGCAATCGACTGGAAATCGGCGGGGTGGGAATTGAAACGCTTCAGCCAGATGATGTCGGCTACCACGATATGGTTAAGTGTTCCCAGAATGGAACCAAAGTACGCACCCGAATCCTTCGTTAGTGTTTCCGCATCCATGTCCGCGGAGGCGGAATAAATTTTATTGTTTATCCATTGGTTATAGTTGGCCATCAGCTCAAATTGTTTGCCGAATGTCATAGAGGCAATCCCCGATAATGTTGACGTGTTGCGTAGCTTATCAGTTCGGCGGTTAGAAGTACCTCCGCAACTACCCACCTTGCCGGCGCGTATATCATTATTTGTGTAACCGATCAATTGGGGGCTTGCCCGTCAATGGCGGAACAATATGCGATCTGTTTCACAAACTGGGAAAACTGTAGCTACAATGAACAGGATGGGATAAATAAGGGTGAAATCAATGGCCAGGCCAGCGGAATTCGATCGCAACGAGGTTATAGACCAGGCGCTGTTTGCGTTTCGCATTAAGGGTTATGGCGGCACTTCCGTCCGGGACCTGGAAAAGGCCACCGGGCTCAAACCGGGCAGTATCTATTCCGCCTTCGGCAGCAAGCGCCGGTTTTACCTGGAGACACTGACCAAATATTATCAGTATATACAGGCTTCACTTCGGGAAGCCCTGACGAGTCAGCGTGATCCCGTTGCGGGCCTGCGGGCATTTTTTGACTTTATCCTGGGGGCTGTTGTAACGGATACGCCCGAGCGCTGCTGTTATGTTATTAAAAGCGCGCTTGAGCTTTCGAATACTGACGCCGAAGTTCGCCGGCTGATCACCGAGCATTTCCACGTCATGCATGAACTGATTACAGAAGCCATTTCTTCCGCACAGCGGATGGGCCGGGTTGGAGGGGACAGGAACCCCACGGTAGTGGCCAAATTGATGCTCAACAACCTGTTTGGCCTGAATGTCGAAAGCATGATGGCGCCCGACCGGGAATTGCTGGTTGCGATGGTTGATGAGCTGTTTAACTCCGTTATCCGCTAGCCTGAATTCCCTTCTTCGTTTGTCTCCATGCTTTTCAACAGAGCCTGCACAGGGTGCGGTAGGCTTATCGCCGATTCGCGTTTTACCTGGCTGCGGCACGAATACCCGGTTGCCAGTAAGGCCTCTTCGCCGGCAAAGTTGTTCACCGGTTTTCGCCAGCTCAAGTCATAGAGTTTTCTCGATGTGTCCCTGTTCCGGGTTTCGTGGCCATAGGTGCCCGACATTCCGCAGCAACCCACGTTAACCACTTCCAATGTGTGACCAAGTTTCGCAAAAACCTTCTGCCACAGTTTCAATGAATCCGCGGCATTGGATGCCTCGGTACAGTGTGGCAATAACCGGTATTGCCGACCAACAATATGCAGCGCATTCAGGTCAATTTCCCCGAGCCGGGAAAACAGCCACTCCTGCAGCAGCATTACCGGCGGAATATCGTTGTCCAGGTATTTTTTATATTCTCCCCGATACGTCAGCGTCATGGAGGGATCGATTCCCACCAGGGAAACGCCTTGGGCGGAAAGTGCCGTGAGCATTTTTGCATTCTTGCGCGCGGTGTCGGTAAATTTCCGCAGAAACCCGTGCACATGCAATGGTTTGCCGTTGGCCTTGTAGGGGGCGAGCAAGGCATTGAACCCCAGTGTTTCCAGCAGCCGGATGGTGTCGATAACAAGCTGGGTTTCGAAATAGCTGGTAAAAGCGTCTTGCACAATGACGACTGTTTTTGCTTTCTCCGTTTCGTTGAGTGACTTCAGATATTTTTCCGTGGCAAATCGGATTCCGCTTTTTTTCAGTTTAATGCCGGTGAGTTGCGGTCCATCGACAAAGCCGACAAATTTTTCCAAAACCTGCTGCACAACCCTATTGCCCACCAACAGGTTGTAAACTGCCGGCGCCTTGGCATACAGCGGCAGGGCAAATTCCAGCGAGCCCACCAGGTAATCCTTTAACGGCCGCATATAGCGGGTGTGGTAAAGCGCAAGGAACTTGCTGCGAAATTCCGGTACGTCCACTTTGATCGGACATTGTCCCGCGCAGGATTTGCAGGCGAGACAGGTGGCCATGGAATCGTAGACTTCATGGGAAAAATCGTATTGGCCGGACTTTGACTGCAGGGAATACACCAATTTCTTGGTTGAGTTTTTCAGTTTTTCAATTTTGTTGCGCGGCTTTAATGCGTTGGACGGATCGAATCCATTATCCGACAGGAGCTTTAACCATTCGCGAATCAGCGACGCCCGCCCCTTGGGTGAATAGACTCTCTCCCGCGTTCCCTTCCATGACGGGCACATCGCGTCCTGCGCATTCCAGTTGAAACAGGCCCCGTTGCCATTGCAGTGCACGGCGTCGTGAAAGGTTTCCCAAACCTGCACGGGAATAAAACGGTTTTGCTGCCCCCGTGTGGGTACTTCGTCTATTTTTAACAGCTCGATCTCTTTTGCCGGGGTGGCAATTTTGCCGGGGTTTAACTGGTTGTACGGGTCGAACAGGCTTTTGATGCGTTGAAGCTCCGGGTAAAGCTCGCCGAAGAACCGCGGCGAATATTCGGAGCGCACGCCCTTGCCGTGTTCGCCCCAGAACAGGCCGCGATACCGGAAGGTCAGATCGGCGATGCGGTCGGAAATTTCCCAGGCAATATTTTCCTGCTCCGGGTCGCGCATATCCAGTGCCGGGCGCACGTGAAGCACGCCGGTATCGACATGGCCGAACATGCCGTATTCCAGGTTGTAGGCGTCGAGAATTTCGCGGAATTCGAGAATAAAATCCGCCAGGTCCTCGGGCGGCACGGAGGTATCCTCGACAAACGGCACCGGACGCGCGTCGCCTTCCACATTGCCCAACAGGCCGACTGCGCGCTTGCGCATGGCCCAGATCCGGCCCACCGCATCCTTGCCGTCGGCGATGGCATACCCGAGTCGGCCATTGTTTTGTTCTTCCAGGGGCTCGTTCAACGATTCGGTAAACCGGTCGACGGTGGCTTTTAATTCTTCGTGATCGTCGCCGGTGAATTCCACCAGGTTAATTCCCTTAACCTCTTTATCCGCTTCGCCGGCAAAAAATTCCTCCACCTGGTGCCAGATGAAGTCGTTCATCGCCAGGTTCAACACTTTCGAATCGATGGTTTCGATGGAAGTGGGCGAAAAAGTCATCAGCGCGGGAGCGTCCCGCAGGGAACTGTTGAAGTCATCGTACTTGACCACGACCAGCATGGAATGCCTGGGAATGGGGAGCACATTCAGCTTCGCTTCACTGATAAAGCCCAGAGTGCCCTCGCTGCCGCAAAGGATATTGTTCAGGTTGAAATGACCTTCGTCGTCACGAATGTGTGCCAGGTCGTAGCCGGTCAGGCAGCGGTTCAGCGGTGGAAATACTTCCTCGATTTTCGCTTGGTTCTCGCGATGGATATTGTCGATTACCCGGTGCGCCACACCGGCCAGGTCCTGCTGCTCGATAATCGCTTCCAGTTCCTCGTCGCTCAGTGCGCAACTGTTCAGTACCGAGCCGTCCAGCAAAACAGTCTGTAATTCAATGACGTGATCGCGGGTTTTGCCGTAAAGGCAGGAGCCCTGGCCGGAAGCGTCGGTATTGATCATGCCGCCGATGGTGGCGCGGTTACTGGTGGACAGTTCCGGTGCAAAAAACAGGCCGTGGGGTTTTAGCGCGGCATTCAACTGGTCCTTTACCACGCCGCTTTGCACGCGCACCCAGCGTTCGTTCTCATTGATTTCGAGGATGTTGTTCATGTGCTTGGACACATCGACAACAATGCCGTCGGTCAGCGATTGCGCATTGGTGCCGGTGCCACCCCCGCGCGGAGACAACACCACCTGGCGATATTTTGCCTGCCCGGCCAGTCGCGCCACCTTTACCAGGTCGTCGGTGTTTTTCGGGTAAACCACGCTTTGCGGAAGCACCTGGTAAATGGAGTTGTCCGTGGAAAGCACCGTGCGGTTGGCGTAGTCGCGGGCAATGTCGCCTGCGAAGCCGGACTTTTCCAACTCGCGCAGAAAATCGACGTACAGCGCCTCCACAGGTGATGTGTGTTTCAGTTGTGGGATCATAGCAGGCTTATTGTTTGCCCGGCTTAGTTTCGAGCGATGGGTAAAGTTTAGCCGATATCGCCGGGGCGTTACGTTTTGTTGTTGAATTTTTCGAGTTGCTCGGCACTGGCTTCCGCCTGGTATCGGCTTTTCCATTCGTCGTATGGCATGCCATAGATTATTTCCCGCGCCTGGGCATAATCCAGGCTTTCGCCGCGCTCTTCGGCGGCGGCCACGTACCATTTTGACAGGCAGTTGCGGCAGAACCCGGCCAGGTTCATCAGGTCGATGTTCTGCACATCCTTGCGCGAGTCGAGGTGTTGCACCAGCCGGCGAAAGACGGCGGCTTCAATTTCGGTCTTCGTTGCTTCGTTCATTCTCAGATTCCGTTTAGCAATGCATTGAGCGGGTAAACGTCCACCAAGTCGCCTTCGCTGAACGTTTTTCCATCGGGAATAAAGGCCAGGGCGTTGGCCCAGGCGACCGAGGCGAGCACACCGGAGCTCTGGTTGGGGTAGCGCTCGACACCCGCGTCGGTGATGCGCACCCGCATAAACTCCGGCCGGCCCCGCGCGCGGTTAATGGCGAATTTTAGCGGAAGCGGGAGTTTTTGTGGCGCCTGGTAGGCCTGCCCCTGCAACTTTTGGATCACGGGAACGGCAAACAGCAAAAAGGTGACAAAGCTGGAAACCGGGTTGCCGGGAAGACCGAGCAGGGGAGTCCCTTCGATATTGCCGAAGGCGACCGGCTTGCCCGGTTTCAGGTGGATCTTCCAAAGCTGGAGCCGGCCCAGCGTTTCAATCGCCTTTTTGACATGGTCCTCGTCGCCGACCGAGACGCCACCGGTGGTAATGACCAGATCCGCCTCGCGCGCCCGGTGTTCCAGTGCGTTTACTGTCGCGTCCAGTGTATCGGCGACGATTCCGCTGTAAACAACTTTGCAGCCGAGCTGCTGTAACAATCCGTTGAGCAGGAATTTGTTGGAGTTGTAGATCTGCCCCCTGGCCAGCGGCCGGCCAGGTTCAACCAGTTCGTCTCCGGTGCCGATAACAGCAACTCGTGGCTTCCTGCCGACGACGACTTCCGCAATGCCGGTGGAGGCGAGCAGGCCCAAATCCTGTGGGCGCAGGCGATGGCCGGCCTCGAATAAAACCGAGCCCTGTTTAATATCCTGCCCGTTGGGGCGAATATTGTCTCCAGGCCTGACGGTGGTTTTGACAATCGCGCCGGAATCTGTCGCGTCGCAATCCTCCTGGATAACCACGGCGTTGGCACCTTGTGGTATTTCCGCGCCGGTAAAAATACGCGCGACGGTGCCGCGCTTCAGTGGCGCGGGCGACTGACCGGCGGCGATGCGTTGGCTCACCGGCAAGGCGCAGGGCACGGACTCAATATCGCCGGTATGGACGGCGTAACCGTCCATCGCGCTGTTGTCCGCCGGTGGCACATTGATATTTGCAACGCAAGCCGCGGCCAACACCCGGTTAAGCGCGCGCTGGAGCTTAACGGTTTTGGTTTTTTCCAGCGGGCTAATTGCATCCAGCAGTTGTTGGCGTGCTTGATCGACATTCAGCATGGCGTTCCCTTTGGGCGGTTTCTTAAATAAGCTGCGCAACAAAGTTGCAGGGCCTGTAGCGGGCGTCCAGTTGCGACTGCAGGATTTTTTCCCACGCGGTTCTGCAGGCGCCGGTGGAGCCGGGCAGGCAAAAAATGGCGGTGTTGTTGGCCAGGCCCGCGACTGCGCGCGACTGGATGGTGGAAGTGCCGATTTCACTGTAGGAAAGCTGGCGAAACAGTTCGCCGAAGCCGACGATTTCGGAATCGAACAAGGGCATTACCGCCTGTGGTGTATTGTCGCGTCCGGCAAAACCGGTGCCGCCGGTAATTAATATCACCTGCGCTTCGCTGTCGAATATCCACTGGGAGACCACGGCGCGGATATGGTAGGTATCGTCCTTTATTAACTGCCGGTCGTGCAGGCGGTGGCCGTCGGCCAGCAGGCAGTCCTCCAGTAATTGGCCGGAAGTGTCTTCTGCGCGGCCGCGGGTGTCCGACACCGTGAGCACACAGATATTAAGCGGAATAAATTCCTTCGCAACGTTTGCCATATTTAGTTATCCACCCGTGGCATTCATAAAGCGCAAAATCTGCGGCGCTTCCTCGAGATCGAAGTGATGTTTTTCCGGCTTGATGTCCATCGCGTCAATAATGGTTTGCTTGAGTTTTTCCATATCGCCCGGCGACTCGCGCAGCACCTGTTTCAAATCGACGCTGTGTTCATTGCCCAGGCAAAGCAGCAGCCGGCCGGAAGCGCTCACGCGCACGCGGTTACAAGTGGAACAGAAATTATTACTGTGGGGGGAAATAAAACCGATTTTATTCCGGTAACCCTTTACCTTCCAATAGCGGGACGGGCCGCCGGTGGAAAAGGACGTTGGCTCCAGTTGAAAATGCCGTTCGAGAATATGGCGCAGGTCATCGCTGCTGATATATTCGGCATCGCGCGAATGGCTTTTGATTTCGCCCAACGGCATCTCTTCAATAAAGCTGATATCCATGCCGCGTTCCAGTGCAAAACGCGCAAGGTTCACCGCCTCGTCCAGATTATAATTTTTCATCAGGACGCTGTTGATCTTGATCGAGTCGAAATCGAAAGTCCTCGCGGCGTCAATACCCGCCAAAACCTGTTGCAGGTCGCCGAAGCGGGTGAGCTGGCGGAACCGGCTTTCATCCAGTGTGTCGAGACTGATATTGATACGGTTGAGTCCGGCGGCTTTTAAAGCCTGTGCCTGCTGCTCCAGGTGTGAGCCATTGGTTGTCAGGCACAGTTCTTCCAGGTCCGGCAGGCGGCCCAGTTCGACGAACAGTTGCGCAATGTCCTTGCGGATAAGGGGTTCTCCGCCGGTGATGCGAACTTTCCTTACCCCCAGTTCCGTAAACGCGGTGGCCACCTGCGCCATCTCTTCCAGTGACAACACTTCCTTGCGCGGCAGGAAGGTCATATCTTCAGCCATGCAATAGATGCAGCGGAAATCACAGCGGTCGGTAACCGACAGCCTGAGGTATTCCACCGTGCGTCCGAAGCGATCTGTGAGTTGTGGATTAGACATGGAGCTCATTATTGATCAAGTGCCACGTAAACTCCATACGGAGCTTTACTCTTGTTTGCGCAAATGCCTGCACCAAGATAATGCAAAAAAAATCGAGTGACAAATAAAAAATTCTTCCGTGCAAAAATTTTCAAAATTTCGTGATTCATTTTAATGCGCCGATGCATTAATTGAGTGCGGTTTTAATGATTGGCCCCTGCCGCTGAGTGTCAAACAAATCGCCTGCAAATCGAAGAGCGGCTTATAAGTCCATGATTTAGAAAGAAAATAAAATCCCGTTTTCAGCCGCCGGAGCGCTGGCATTCTATTTGCTCTCCCCCTGCGGACGGGTCGGGACGTTTTGGATTTCACAGCGATATCCCGGCCAACAATTTTGGTGCATTTTCATTAGCGGTAGCACGCATGTTTAATTCCGGTGAAGTATTTGGTGAACGCAGGGGTAAGGTCTGGTTGGTGGGTGCCGGTCCCGGCGATCCGGACCTGCTGACTGTAAAGGCACTGCGTGTACTGCAAGGCGCCGAACTTATTCTGTTTGACCAACTGGTGAGCGAAGAAATCCGTTCTCTTTTTCCCCGTACCGTTCCCGCGTTTTACGTTGGTAAAAGCAAGGGCAATCACAGCATTGCGCAAAAGGACCTCAACGCGCTGCTGGTGAAAAAGGCCCGGCAGGGTTTGAAGATCGTGCGCCTGAAAGGGGGCGACCCGTTTGTTTTTGGCCGTGGCGGTGAGGAGTTGAAAGCGCTGCTGGAAGCGGGCATCGACGCCGAAGTGGTGCCGGGAATCACCTCCGCCTCCGGCTGTGCCACCGCCGCCGGTATTCCTCTGACGCATCGCGGCCTGGCCCAGGGCTGTACCTTTATCACGGCGCAGGGGGAAGAGGAACTGAATCTCGACTGGCAATCCCTTGCGCGGCTGGATCACACGCTGGTGTTTTACATGGGCGTCAGCCAGGCGGCAATGATTACGGAAAAACTTCTGGCCAATGGCATGCCCGCCACGACACCAGTCGCGGTGATTGAAAATGGATGCCGTCCCAACCAGCGGGAAGTCAGTGGCGAGATCGTTTCCCTTTCGCGATTGATCGATCAGCAAAAAATAAAATCTCCGGCGATTATTGTTGTGGGCAAAGTGGTCGGCTTTGCGTCGCAACTCTCTGCCCTGCAATTTTCCGCCCTGCAATTCTCAGCCCCGCAAATGCAGACTGTGAATAATAAGCAACATTCTAAGGTGCAAGTGTTTGATCGCGGCCGGGCGTGTTAAAGGCTCGAACGAAAAACGAGGATTAAATAATGAGTAAAGAGCGAATAGTCGTTGTAGGTAACGGAATGGTGGGGCACAAATTCATCGAGAATTTGCTGAACCACGAGAAGTCATCTGACTACGAGATCATTACCTTTTCCGAAGAACCCCGGCTGGCGTACGACCGGGTGCAGTTGAGCAGCTATTTTGCCGGCGCGACAGCCGATGATTTGATGCTCACGTCGGAAACCTACTACCGTGAAAACGGCGTCAACTATGTACTCAATGACAAGGTCGTTGAATTAAAGCCGTCGGAAAGCAAAGTGGTTACCGCCAGTGGGCGCGAGGAAAGCTATGACAAGCTCGTGCTGGCGACAGGTTCCTTTCCTTTCGTTCCACCCATTCCCGGCAAGGACCAGCCGCACTGCCTGGTGTATCGAACCATTGAAGACCTGGAAGCGATTACCGCATCGGCCCGTGAAAGCAAAGTGGGTGTGGTGGTCGGCGGTGGCCTGTTGGGCCTGGAAGCGGCCAATGCGCTGAAAAACCTCGGCCTCGAAGTGCATGTGGTGGAATTTGCACCGCGCCTGATGGCGGTGCAGCTGGATGAAGGCGGTGGTGAACTGCTGCGCAAAAAAATATCGGCCTTGGGCGTGACAATCCATACGGAAAAAAATACCCAGGAAATTGTTGACGGTGAAGAAAAACGTTACAGCATGAACTTTGCCGATGGCTCTCAGCTTGAAACCGACATGATCCTGTTTTCCGCCGGTATCCGCCCGCAGGACGAACTTGCTCGACAATTTGGCATTGAGATCGGTGAACGCGGCGGGATCGTGATTAACAATTACTGCCAGACATCGATCGAAAACATTTATGCCATTGGTGAGTGTGCATTGTGGAACGGACGCATCTTCGGTCTCGTCGCGCCGGGTTACCAAATGGCGAAAGTGGCGGTGTCCCATATTGCCGGCTGTGAAGAGGAATTTACCGGCGCGGATATGAGCACAAAACTGAAACTGCTCGGTGTGGATGTGGCAAGCATTGGTGACTCCCACGGCAGAACGCCCGGCGCGATGAGTTATATCTACCAGGACGGTGTTGCCGAAGTTTACAAGCGCCTGATCGTTTCACAGGATCGAAGCAAATTGCTCGGTGCTGTTTTGGTGGGCGACGTCGAAGCCTACGGCACACTCCAACAAATGTGCGTTCACGGCATGGATTTGCCGGAAGCGCCGGAGGCGCTGATCCTGCCTACTCTCGAAGGTGCGGCCTCCGCCGCGATGGGTGTCGATGCCTTGCCTGAAACCGCGCATATCTGTACCTGCCATGAAGTTACCAAAGGCCGGATTTGCCAGGCGGTGGCCGAAGGCGCGGTGACCATTGGCGATATCAAAGCCCAGACCAAAGCCGGCACCGGTTGCGGCGGTTGCGTCGCACTGACAACCCAGCTTCTCAACAGCGAACTTACCAAACTCGGTGTCGAGGTCAACACGGATATCTGCGAACATTTTCCCCACACGCGACAGGAGCTTTACCACATCGTTCGGGTGGAAAAAATTCAAACTTTTCCCGAACTGATTGAGAAACATGGCAAAGGCCTGGGTTGCGATATTTGTAAACCGGCTGTTGCATCCATCCTTGCCAGTTGCTGGAACGATTACGTGCTGCAGGACCAGCACGCGGGCTTGCAGGACACCAACGACTACTTTATGGCGAACATGCAAAAAAACGGGACCTACTCGATTGTTCCGCGTGTTGCCGGAGGCGAGATTACGCCGGAAAAACTGATCGTACTGGGCCAGGTGGCAAAAAAATATAACCTGTATACCAAAATTACCGGCGGTCAGCGAATTGACCTGTTCGGTGCGCAACAGCATGAACTGCCGTTGATCTGGAAAGAATTGGTGAACGCCGGTTTTGAAACCGGTCACGCCTACGGCAAGGCGGTGCGCACGGTGAAATCCTGTGTCGGCAGCACCTGGTGCCGTTACGGCGTGCTCGACAGCGTCGGCATGGC
The DNA here is from genome assembly GCA_964451365.1 of uncultured Cellvibrionaceae bacterium. GTDB lineage: Bacteria > Pseudomonadota > Gammaproteobacteria > Pseudomonadales > Cellvibrionaceae > CAYVIB01. The sequence goes on along the minus strand of CAYVIB010000009.1, from coordinate 35,065 downwards.
CATTGATATCGAGGAGCGTTACAAGGGTTTGCGCGCACCGCACAAATTGAAATTCGCCGTGTCGGGTTGCACACGCGAGTGCGCCGAGGCGCAGAGCAAGGACGTGGGCGTAATCGCCACGGAAAACGGCTGGAGTCTATATGTTTGCGGCAATGGCGGCATGAAACCGCGTCACGCGGACCTGTTTGCCACCGGCCTGGATGACAAAACCCTGATTAAATATATCGACCGCTTCCTGATGTTTTATGTTCGCACCGCCGATCGCCTGCAACGCACGTCCGTGTGGCGCGACAACATGGAGGGTGGGCTGGATTACCTGAAGTCCGTCATTATCGATGACAAGCTCGGCATTTGCGATGAGTTGGAAAAAGAAATGGAACTGGTGATCGGAACCTACCAGTGCGAATGGAAAACCACGATTGAAAATCCGGAAAAGCTCAAGCGCTTCCGCACGTTCGTCAACAGCGACAAGAAGGACAACACCGTGGTGTTCGTTGAAGAGCGCAAACAGATTCGACCGGCGACGGAAGAAGAGGTTGTCAAATTTGTCGATGCGGAAATGAAAGAAATCGCTTAATTCGTAGAAATGTAGGGCGGGTAGCGATGGTCCGACACGTCGGGCGCCACCCGCCAACCAAAAGAGAAACCAGCGTGCCAAGAGAAATGTTAATGAGCGAAGTTGCGGAATCCCATTGGGAATTTGTTTGTGATGCCTCCGATGTACAGCCCTTTATCGGCGTGCGCGCCCTGCTGGGCGATGAGCAGGTTGCGCTGTTCAGGGTAAAGGAAAAATTGTTTGCCATCAGCGCAATTGATCCCTTTACCAAGGCGGCAGTGCTCGCGCGCGGTATTGTGGGTGATTTAAAGGAACAGGTCGTGGTTGCGTCCCCCCTTTACAAGCAACATTTCAATCTGGAAACCGGCGTATGCCTGGAAGATGAGTCGGTAAGAGTGAAAACATTTAAAGTCCGCGAACATGCGGGAAAAATCGAACTGGCGGCCAGATAATTTATGTTGTTCGGACGAAAGAAAAAAAATCCGATAATAATTTCCGATAAAGGCGTGACGGAGTGGAAATATGCCACCTGCGGCTATTGTTCGGTTGGTTGCTCAATCGAGATAGGCCTGAACAAGGAAGGCTTGCCGGTCACCACACGCGGAGTTGGTGGTGCCGACGTCAATCGCGGCAAGTTGTGTATCAAGGGTTTGACCGAGGCTCAAATATTCAAAGCCTCCGGTCGCGGGGCGTCACCGAAGGTCAGGGGAAAAACATATCTTAGCTGGCGGGAATGCGATTGGGATACCGTGCTGAATAAAACCGCCTCTGAATTCAAGCGCATCCAGGAAAAGTACGGCCGCGATTCGGTGGCGGTAATTTCCACCGGCCAGATTATGACAGAGGAATTTTATACCTTGGGTAAACTGGTGCGTGGCGTGATCGGCACCAACAATTATGATGGAAATACAACGTTGTGCATGGCGTCGGCGGTATCCGGCTACAAAAGATCTTTCGGCTCGGATGGCCCCCCCGGTTGCTACGGTGATTTCGAACACACGAGTTGCCTGCTGGCATTTGGTTCCAATCTTCCCGAACAGCATCCGATTATTTACTGGCGCTTGAAGGAAGCACTGGAAAAAAGAAAATTTCCAGTCATTGTCGTCGACCCGCGGGTGACCATGTTCGCCCAGTTTGCCGATATTCATTTGCCTATCACGCCCGGCACTGATCTGGTTCTGCTTAACAGTCTTGCCCATGTCATTCTCAACGAAGGGCTGGAGGACAGGGAATATATCGCGCGGCACTGCAACGGCTTTGACGAATTTGCCGCGCTGGTAAAACAGTACGACCCCACCACGGCGGCGAAAATCTGCGGTATAGACGAAGATACGATTCGCCATGTTGCGCGCTTGTATGCCAAGGCCGATGCTGCCATGAGTATCTGGACCATGGGAATTAACCAGAGTACCCACGGTTCGGACGGTGTGTGCGCAATCAATAATTTGTGTTTGATTACCGGCAACATCGGCAAACCCGGCGGCACCAGTCTCTCCATTACCGGCCAGTGCAATGCCATGGGCACGCGCGAATGGTCTTCCTGTTCCGGCCTGCCGGGCTACCGCGCGCTGGAAAATCCCCGGCACCGGGAGGAGGTGGGTAAATTCTGGGGCGTGGATCCTGAATTTTTTCCGAAAAAGCGCGGGCTGTTTCAGACCGATATTTTCCCCGCTATAGAAACCGGCCAGATCAAGGCGCTGTGGATTATCGCCACCAACCCGATGACATCCATGCCGAATTCAGGTCGCATTCGAAAAACGCTGGAAAAGCTCGAATTTTGCGTGGTGCAGGACGCCTACGAGGATGTGGAAACCATGCAATACGCCCATGTGTATATGCCGGGCGCGGTTTGGGCGGAAAAAAAGGGGTGTTTCACCAACACTGAAAGACGGGTAAATATCACCACGCCGGTAGCGCCACCCTATGCCGATTCAAAACCGGATCACTGGATTTTCAGTCAATTGGCAAAAAGGTGGGAACAAGGTGCAAGAATGAATTTTCCCCTGGATACATCCGAAATTTTCGAGGAAATGAAGCAATTGTCCAAAGGAGATAAGCGGATGTTGGACATCTCCGGCATGAGTCATGAGTTGATTGAACAAAAACGCGGTATTCAATGGCCAATGCGCGAAGGCGACAGCGAAGGCGCGCCTCGGTTGTATGCCGACGGGGTGTTCCAGTTTTCCGATGGCAAGGCAAAATTGTTGGCTTTACCCTACGTTGAGAATAACGAACGTCCCGACGATGATTTTCCCTTTTGGCTAAACAGCGGAAGGGTAGTGGAACATTTTCATACGCGTACCAAAACCGGCAAGATTGGCAATTGCAATAAATTCAGTCCGACCCCGTATATGGAAATGAATCCGGATGCGGCGGCCGAACTGGGAATCAAACATATGACCTACGCCCGGCTCATATCGCGTCGTGGTGATGCGGTGGTACTCGTGCAAACCACCCAGCGCGTTCCATTTAACATGGTATTTATTCCTTTTCATTTTTACGACTGCGTTAATCGTTTGTCCCTCGGGTTGCTGGATCCTTATTCGAGGCAGCCGGCATTCAAGCAATGCGCGGTGCGCGTGGAACCGGCCCAGCAGAAAGACGCGGCGCGCATGAACGCGGAATTAAGGATGTATTGATATGATTCCAGTACGCGGCGATGAACCCGAATATGCGAAACTGAAGGATCCTGTTACGTCGGCGCGAAACCGCTATGGCAAAGAAATTAAACTGACACCCGTTGACGACAACGGAGTGAGCCTGCGGATTAACGGCGACGACGGCATCGGCCCGAACCCCAATCGAACCAAACAACACGCATTCCATTTTACCGCCGATAATTGCATCGGTTGTCACGCCTGCGAGGCCGCGTGCAGCGAAAAAAATGACCTGCCAACGCATTTGAGTTTCCGTTCGGTGGGTTATGTGGAGGGAGGAACTTTTCCCAACTTCACGCGCATGAATATTTCGATGGCCTGCAACCACTGCGATGATCCGGTGTGTTTGAAAGGCTGCCCCACCCGCGCCTACACCAAACACCCGGAATACGGCGCTGTTATCCAGGATCCGGATATTTGCTTTGGCTGCGGTTACTGCACCTGGGTGTGCCCTTACAACGCGCCACAGCTGGACCCGGTGAAAGGGCGGGTGGAAAAATGCAATATGTGTGTCGATCGCCTTGAAGTGGGTTTGAAACCCGCGTGCGTATCGGCCTGTGTGGGAAATGCGCTGGATTTTGGTGTGGTGGAAAACATGCCGCAAAACCGCGATCAGATTGAAACCCAAATTCCCGGCTTTCCGGACCCGTCGATCACCAACCCCAATATCCGTTTTCAGCAAATCAAAACGCTGCCGCGTGAAGTCACCCGGACCGATTCCATTCCGGTGAAATACCACAAAAACAACGCGGACGGAAAATATAAACCGGTAGTGGACCGGAAAAACGGCACGGAAAAATTCTGGAATATAAAACGGTTGTCTTCACGAGAAAACCCGCTGGTGATATTCACGCTGGTGACGCAGGCCGCGATAGGATTGTTCGGTATCGGTTTCCTGGGAGGGCTGCTTGAAATAGACGCTTTCACCCGGGTGATGAACTCCGTGATGTATGTGCCACTGATATTTACCGCGCTGGCCTTCGCCGCGCTGGGCCTGTTTATGTCCACCACGCATTTGGGCAAGCCATTTCGCTTTTATCGTGGCTTCAACAACCTGCGTCATTCGCCGGTAAGCCGCGAGGGCCTGGGAGTGGTAATTTTTATGGCCTTTGCCGGATTGCACATGTTAATCATGTTGCCGAAAAATGCACTGGTAAATAACTTTTTGCCTGTCTGGCTGAGTGCCCCGGTGGAAATGTTCGCCGGTGTTCCAGCGGCGGTTGCCGGTGTGTTGGCGGTTTTCGGTGGCATTGCCGGTTTGTACTACATGTATCGATGCTATCGAATTCCCGCTCGACCCTACTGGAACCATTGGCAGACGGGCACAAGCTTTTTTGGCAATGCGCTGGTGCTTGGCGGCTTGCTTGTCGGCGTTCTGAATGTGCCGTACCTGGAGTTGACAGGTTCTGACTCCGCTCCGTTACTTGTTGCCCTTGCGCCGGTTGTTGTCGCCGGCCTGGTTATTGAATCGATTGGCTTGTGCTTTCACGCACGGGATTTAACCCGCGTGGAAAACGAGGGTGCGGTTTCGCATTACATTCAAACCACAACCTTTGGCAAAAGTTATTTGTTGCGCAATATTCTGCTGGGACTGAATAGTGTATTGATTGGCGTGCTGGCGTTTACCGCCGCCGAAGGCTGGTTGGGCTTGAGCTTCTGGACGTTTGTAGCGATGGCGCTACTGGTGACTTCCCTGATTGGCCGCGCACTTTTTTACGTATTGGTGGTGCCAACCACCATGCCCGGTGCGTTCTTCTGGAAAAACAAAGGTTTTGAAGAGCATGCGCGGGAAATTGGTCTGGCGGCGAACCCCGCGGTTGGTGTGGTAATGCACTGTCACTAACGCAGGCTCTTTCGACAAAGAGACGCGATCGGTAAAAGTTCGATCGACCCTAGTGCATCCTCCTTTTGCACCAGTTAGGCGATTCCGGTTTCTTTAGGATCGCCTTTTTTTATTCCGCAGGGCGGGCCGCATGTCAGCCCTTGTTTTGCAGGGGTAAGCCTTGCAGCTCCGTTATTTGTAGAGGTAACCTTGACGGACGGGGGATAATGGGCGGACACATGGGTCTGCCCCTACAGGTCAGAAATTTAATATTGAGATGGCGGTGTCATCTTTTAGTTCGAAGGAAAACCGCCAGCCCTGTTTCTCGGTAATTCGATTTACCAGTGCCAGGCCGAGACCGAAATGTCCGGTCTGCATGCCACTGTAACCTTCGGGTTCCCGGTTGCCGTTACCGTAAGCCGGTGTACGGTTCACAATCTCTATCGAGCGTTCGCATTTTGCCGAAATATAAATTTCCCCGTGTTCGCAATGCTGGAAAGCATTCCTGATCAGGTTGTCGAGCGTGATGTGCAACAGAACGCCTTCAACTTCAATATTTTCCAGTTTGTAGAGTTCGCATTTAACACGGATATCCTTTTCCTGGATCAGGTGCCGGTTATCTTCCACCAGGTTAACAATGATTGAGCGAACATCGGTGTTTTCGCGAATCGGTGAGGAATAATTTTCCACGGCGAGCCAGAGGATCGCTTCGGTGACGGATTTCATGGTATCGCCGGCGCGACGAATCCGGCTCACCAGGGGATCAATATTATCGTCACCAATGCCGCGCTTGTACTCGAGCACGTCCAGAGTATTGCGAATAATCGCGATAGGCGTGCGCAGTTCGTGGCTGGCGTTGCGCAGGAATTGTTTTTCCCTTTTGTTGTGTTCGTAGATTCGGTTGAGCGCATCGTACAGGCGCGATGCAAGCTGGCCTATTTCGTCATTCACAAGATTGGGTGGCAGGCTTTGCGGTGGGTGGTCTTCGTCAATTTTTGAAATCCATTCGGAAAGGCTGCCCAGCGGTGAGATGGCTTTTAAAATAACGTAACGGAAAAACACCAGCAGCGCGATGGCGACCACGCTGCCGATAATCGCCAGCCGGCGGAAGTTGCCCCACACGTCCCGCGCTTTTTCGTCTGATACGGTAACGTTGTAGTACATGAAAAGTTTTTGCTCGGAATCCGGCAGTTCCTGGATCAACAGATGATGATGCGATTCCGAGTCCGGGTTTTTAACAAAGCGGTACAGTATACCGTCGCGAGTGCGTGGCCAGGTATCCCACTGCTCGGGCGGAAACTGTTGTTTTACATGCCCGGGTACGTTTTCGGCACCGATATATCCGTGCAGTGAGCGGGTATGGGGAAGTTCGGCATTTTTATTTTTTTTGTACGCTTCGATAAAAAGGTCGGCTTCCTGCAAGACCACTCCGCGCGTTGCTTCGCCGAGGCCCCAAGTGTAAAGCAGCGCAAAATTCGAAGTGTAGTAAAACACCAGCAGAATGGAAAAAATGGCGATAATTTTACCAACCCTGACCCTCAGGGACTGGCTTTTTTCATTGTTCATCGCGAAGCGCGACGCCAACGCCGCGGAGGGTGTGAATCAGGGACGTCGGGAAAGGTTTATCAATCAGCTTGCGCAGTGTGTACATGTGGGATTTAAGTGCCTCGGAATCGGGCGGGCTGTCTTTCCACAGGACGCTCTCAAGCTCATGGCGCGACAGTACCCTGGGGCTCGCCTGCATCAGGGCGATCAACAGCTTCCAGCAGGCGGGGGAGAGGTCAATCTGCTGTCCCGCGCGAAACACCTGGTGGTTGTCCAGGTTGACTTCCAGGTCGGCAACTTTCAGGGTGCTGCTACTGGTGGTCTTGCGCTTGCTGAGCACTTTCAGCCGCGCAGCCAGTTCCGGCAGGTCGAAGGGTTTTACCAGGTAGTCGTCGGCGCCGGCATCGAAGCCGGCCAGCTTATCCTCCAGTGTGTCGCGCGCGGTCAGCATAATCACCGGCGCGTTGTTGCCCTGGCTTCTGAGCGCCTTGCACAGGCTGAGGCCGTCCAGGCCCGGCATCATGATATCCAGGATCATCGCGTCATAGGCGTTTTCCTGAATCAACTGCAGGGCGTGGTCGCCGCGGCGGGCGTAGTCGCAATCGAAGCCGTGGAGTTCAAGGTAGTCGAGCACACTGGCGGCGAGATCGTGATTATCTTCAACAAGTAGGATGAGCATGGTCATTATTATGTTTTCGGTCGTCAAAAAAACAAATAGTCGCGGTGGATTTTACCGGAAGTCGCACTATGGCACCTCTATTAATTGGGATAGGGCTAACGTTAGTGCAGGCATGCGCAACCAGAAAACCTGAGGCTACTCTCCATTATAGAGGTGTCCTATAGAGTCACAGTTTATCCATTGCGTTCCCGTGCCCGCTTTCACTTTGCCTGGCGCGTAAAATCTGTATAGTGCCTCTCCTGGGCACAAAGTCGACTGAAGGGGAGAAGAAAATGAAGAAGCTGCGCTGGGGAATATTGGGAACCGCGAAAATCGCGGAGCAATGGTTGATACCCGCCATGCAGGCATCCGGGCATGCGGAGGTTGTGGCGGTAGGTTCGCGGGACGGTGAAAAAGCCAGGGCCTTCGCCGAAAAAACCGGCATCCCCAAAGCCCACGACAGTTACCAGGCAGTACTGGAAGACCCCGAAGTGGATGCGGTATACAACCCGATGCCGAACCACCTGCACGTGCCGTGGAGTGTTCGCGCCATTGAGGCCGGCAAGCATGTGCTGTGTGAAAAACCCCTGGGCCTGGATGTAAATGATGTTCAACCCGTGCTGGAGGCGGCCGCAAAGGCGCCACACCTGGTGGTGATGGAAGCATTTATGTACCGCTTTCACCCCCAGTGGATCAAGGTGCGGGAAATGCTCGCCGCCGGCGAACTGGGCCGCGTCAATGCGGTTAACGCAAGCTTCACCTACAACAATCAGGACCCGGACAACGTGCGCAATATGCCGGGCATCGGCGGTGGTGGTCTGCTGGATATCGGCTGTTATTGTGTGTCGGCCACGCGCCTGGCATTCGGTCGCGAGCCGGTAAAGGTGGCCGGCAATATCGATATCGACGGCCGGTTTGGTGTGGACAGGCATGCTTCTGTGCTGCTGGATTTTGGCCCGGGCATGGGTACCTTTTTCTGTTCAACCCAGAGCGAAAGCTCCCAGACGGTCAGCATTTTCGGTGAGCGGGGCAACCTGGTGGTGGAAAATCCGTTTTTCCGCCGCGATGGCGTACCATCGCGCCTGATCCTGACCCGGGACGGGCAGCAGGAAGTGATCAGCATCGGTGTTCATAACCATTATGTGGATCAGATTGATGCTTTCTCCCAAGCGGCTCTGAACGGCCAGCCCGCGCCCACGCCACTGTCCGACGCGTTGGCCAATATGAAAGTGCTCGATGCAATTTTTAAAAGTGTTGAGGTTGGTGGTTGGGCCGCAGTCTGATTTCTCGCCCCCTGTCTCGTAGGACCCTCGCAGTCTCTTTGTTTGTTGCGGTCTTTTAATTGTAGCGGTAACCCTCGCGGTTACGGGCGGCCGCAAGAGCCGCCCCTACGGTACAAAACCGCTGATCCGTCACCGTAGGGGCAGACCCACGTGTCTGCCCTTTTGTTTATGCGGCAAGATGGGCAGACACTCGGCCAATCCACGGAATACACCCAATACAATCAAGCCCACCAAAGCCCTCTTTGTTAACTGCTACACTTAAAAGCAAAGCTGTATCTGCTTGATACGGCGGAAAAAAGACGGGTTCCTTATCTTGAAATTCTGGTCCAAAAAATTCGTGGCGGGCGTCACCCTGGTGGAAACGATTGTGTTTCTGGTTGTGGTGAGTGTTGCGTTGGTGGCGCTGGTGCGGGTGTTCAGCCAGGGCGTCGTTTCCCTGGGGCCGGACGGGGATGTGCGCGCGCCGGATGTCGTTCGGGTGCGGGCGCTGGAGCTTGCCCAGGCCAAGATGGATGAAATTCTGGCCCGCAAGTTTGATGAAAACACGCCGACGGGGGGCGTGCCGGCCTGTAACTCAGTCGGCGGGGGGGGCTGTTTGGGTATTGCTCCCGACGGCGAATACGACGATGTCGGCGACTACCACGGCCATAATGATTCCTCTAACCCCTACCACACTGTCTCGGTAACTGTGACGGAAGCCACCGCGCCGGGATTTCCCGCCGTGCCCGCCAGGCTGATTACTGTGTCCGTGTCGCTTACTGCCGGCGACACCCTGGTCCTGAGCGCTTACAAGGCCAATTTTTAGCACTATGGCTCGTCATCCTTTCACGTTGCGAAACTTCCATCCGCTAGCGAGTGCGGTGCGGGGTTTTACCTTGGTTGAGGTGATTACCGTGCTGGTTATCCTCGGTATCGTCGCCGCCATCGGCAGCCACTTCCTGGTCACTACCGTGGATACTTACGACAAGGTGCAGTCGCGCAGCAAACTCACTGCCAAAGGCCGCCTGGTTATCGAGCAGATGACCCGGCAGTTGCGGATTGCCCTGCCCAACGCAGTCAGGGTAAGTGGCAGTGGCAACTGTATTGAGTTTCTCCCTATCGTCGGAGGAGCCAATTACATCGGAACGCTACCGGATTCCAGCAATGGCGCCCCACCGGCGAATTCCGTCGTCACCGCGCCTTTTTCCGTCAGCACTGGAACGGGCCGTCATTTGGCCGTCGGGGCGCTGGCGGAAGGTGAAGTGTTTACCAATGCAACGCCATCATCCCGTGTCAGTATCGATGACCTTGTCGGTGGTCCGCATACCAGTGTCGCGTTCTCCGGTGGACATGTCTTTATTCGCAATTCCATCAACCGACGCGCATTTGTTACCGACGATCCCAAACGGTTTTGTTTGTCCGGAGGCAACCTGCTTGAGTACAGCGGCTACGGGCTTAGCACTTTACCGATGAGCGATGGCGACCCCGGCGGCACTTCCGCCATGATGGCACGGAATGTCAGTGCCGGCGGAAGTGCGTTTGCGCTGTCCCCCGGCAGCGAAGACCGCAATGCCGCTGTCCTGGTTTCCCTCACTTTTTCCGAACGCGGCGAGCAAGTCACGCTCAATCACACGGTGCTGGTGAGAAATGTTCCCTGATCGAATCGCCAACCAAAACCAAGGCGGATTCTTGATCCCGCTGGCCGCCATTATCGTGGTGGGCCTCGGGGTACTTGCCCTGGCGATCAGTCGTATCAGCAGCCAGACCGGTACCAGCGCGATTCAGGAAGGAATCTCCGTGCAGGCGTTTTACGCGGCCGAAAGCGGGGCGCAGTTGGGTATGGGCCGCCTGTTCTCGAATCCGGCCAATCGCGCGGCGGTGGATGCCAACTGTATTGCTGTTTCGGGTTCGAACATTAATTTCACCGTGCCGGGCCTTGATACCTGCAGTACTACCATCGGTTGTTCGCGAAGCACCGATGCGGGCGATACGATCAGTTTTTACCTGATTACCAGCACCGCAAGTTGCGGCTCGGGCAGTCTGGTGGCGGAAAGAACCATTCAGGTTTCGGCGTATATGCAATGAGCCTAAAAAATGTGAAAAGAAAAAATAGCCTGAAAACCTTTCTGTTCCGTCAGGTTGTTCTACAACGAGCGCTGATCTTTTCATCCCTATTTCTTGCGCTGTTTCCGCTGCAATCTCTGTCTCAGTGTTCGAACTGCACCACCAGGATCGATGGTAGCTATACCGTACATGAGTTTACTGAAAGTGACACCTTTACTCCTCCTGCTGGTGTGACTGAGGTCGAGTATCTGGTGGTTGGCGGTGGCGGCGGTGGGGGTGATGGTGATCAAGACATAGTTTTTGGTTTTATCGTCCTCAACAGGGGAGGAGGTGGTGGTGGCGCGGGAGGATTCGTAACCGGTAATCTTTCGGTCACTCAACCAACCTTTAACATTTTGATAGGTGCGGGAGGTGGTCCGGGGAACAATGGCAGTGCTTCTTCGTTCGGCCCTATCACTGCGGCAGGTGGAGGCGGGGGGGGAGACGCCGGCGATAACGGTAACTCAGGCGCTTCCGGAGGTGGGGGCGGATATGATGGCAGCAACGGGAATGGAGCAGGAGGTCAGGGCAACGATGGCGGCGACGGTGCCGGTGGATTCTTTGACACAGGCGCTGGCGGTGGTGGTGGTGCTGGCGCGGATGGTGCAAATGGTGCGGGCGGCACCGGCGGCGGGGGCGGTGCCGGACTGAGCAGCTCCTTAACCGGTTCATCGTATGCGGCTGGTGGTAACGGCGGCGGCACCACTGGTAATGGCGCAGCGGGTGCCGCCAATACAGGTAATGGCGGTGGTGGTGGCGCCGGAAATAATACCGGCGGCAGCGGCGGTTCCGGCATCGTGGTGATCCGCTATCAGGCTCTTCCCGGCCAATACTACACGCGCGCCAGCGGCAACTGGTCGGCGACGTCAACCTGGAGCAATATCGGTTGTGGCGGTGGCGCGGCCAGCACCGTTCCTCATCCGGCGGCTCAAGTAACCATCTGTAACGGCCACAGCGTCAGCCTCAACGTTAACGGGGAGGTTGCCGGCCTCGCGTTCCAGGCCGGCAACCAGAATGTTTCCCTTACCCACGGGGGAAGTAATCAACTGACTGTTGGTTCCGGCGGGGTGACAATAAATGGCGCAACCGGAGGTAATAACACCAAGGCCTGGAACATTAACGCTGGGACCGCGATAGTGAATGGCCCGCTCACACTCAACAGTGGCGACAGCAATAACCGTATCAGCCGTATTCAACTGACCACCGGCACCCTGGATATTAATGGCAACCTGACCTTCAACTCATCGGGTGTCGCGCGCGCGGTAATTGAAATGACCGGCGCCGCGAATATATTCCTGTCCGGTACCATCAACCCAGGCGGTAATGCCCGTGTGATTCCGGGAACAGCCGGAACATTTACCTATGACGGTGCCGGAACGCAGACAGCCTTGTTGGGCGTGAGCGAAATAAACTACCACAACCTGGTTTTCGCCGGCAGCGGCAGCAAAAGCCAGACAACCTGGAATACCCCGACAATTACCGGCACTACCACCGTCAGCAGCGGTGTCACCTTCAACAACTCGGCGGCGGTTATTTACGGCGGCAATTTTATTAACAATGGAACAACCAACGTTACGGCTGCCCAGCAATACCAGGGAAATTTCACCGACAGCGGAAGCTACAACACCGATAACAGCCTGCAAACCTTTAACGGCAGCGCGACGCAGCAACTTACCGGTGCCACCACGTTTGTTCGGCTATCGCTGAATAATGCCACCGGACTGACAATCAATAACGATGTTTTGGTGCAGGATCAGCTTCAACTTGATAGCGGGCCGCTGATCACCGGCAGCAATACCTTGCGCGTGGCGCAGGCTGGCGGCTGGTCCGGCGTCACGCGCGGCACGGGCTGGGTCGCCGGTAATCTCGGCCTGTGGATGCCTACGGGTTTCCAGCCCCGGACATTCGATATCGGTGATGGCGCGAATTACAGGCCCTTGCAGATTACATTACCTGGCGTGACTACCGCCGGTTACCTGGTGGCCAGAGTCAGCCAGTCCGCTGGTGATCACCCGCAGATAGGCACGTCCAACCTCGACCCGTCATTATCAGTCAATCGCTGGTGGTCCCTGGTTACCGAAGGGGCGGCTGCTCCGTCCATGGATATCACCTTTAATTATTTGGCGGCCGATGTGGATGGCGGTGCCGATCCACAGGCCTTTGAAATCCAACGATACAGCGGTGGTACCTGGGCCAATGCCACCGCCGGAACCCGGACCCCGACCAGCACGCAGGGCACCGGTATCACCGGGTTCGGGGAATTTGCCATTGCCGAACCCGCTGGTGGCGCGCCGGTGCCGGTTCTTGAGTATCGCATGGATGAGCTTGTGTGGAATGGCACGGCTGGCGAGGTCGTGGACGCCAGCGGCAACGGCAATAACGGTACGGCGGTGGGCGGTGTCGATACAAACGATACCTCCCCGGCCATCGCGGGCGATCCGGGCACCTGTCGTTATGGCGAATTTAATGGGGTGGATGATTATGTCGAGGCGGGTTCCATCTCCGACACCCTCAATGCCACCGCGAGCCTTGCGTTCTGGATCAATACCACCCAGACCGGAAGCAATACCGCCTGGCAGGCGCCGGGCGTAACCGGAGTCGAGGAAGAGGGTGGAGCCGATGATATTTTCTGGGGCTGGCTGGATGCCAACGGCAATATCGGCGTATCAGTGGGTAATACCTTTACCACCAAATCCACGGTTCCAATTAACAACGGCACCTGGCGCCATGTGGTGTTGACTCGCGACCACTCGGCTGGCACGTATAAGATTTACATCGATGGTGTGCTCAATACCAGCGGCAGCATCGCCACCGGCATAGTCGGCAACGGTTATTCCAGTATCGGCAGGATTCAGGATACCAGCGATAGTCCGGAATACCTGGATGGCTTGTTGGATGAAGTCCGCATCTATAACGAGGTACTCAGCGATTCGGAAGTGGCCGCCATCTGGCAGGAGACCCACCCTTGCGCGGTGGAATTCTGTCCCTCCGGGACGCCGCGCGGCGGCTTGCCGGGCGACTACTACAACAATATGAATTTATCGGGCACGGCCATCGACACCCGCGTGGACGGCCCGGTTAATTTTAACTGGACCGATGGCGCACCCGGCGTGCCCGGCGTCGGTGCCAATCAATTCTCGGTCGACTGGAACGGCTATATCCGCGCCACCGAAACCGGCAATTACCGGTTTCAGACAGTGTCCGATGATGGTGTGAGACTGTGGGTGGATAATCAGCAAGTAATCAATAACTGGACCGATCATGCAGTGCAAACGAATACCAGCGCGGTCGTGTCCCTTACTGCCGGCGAGGTCTATCCCATTCGCCTCCAGTTCTACGAAAACGGCGGTCAGGCGGAGATTCGCCTGCGCTGGCAAACGCCGTCCTCCGGTGGGTTTGTTCCGATTCCCTCTGGGCCGGAACCCGCCGTGGGTGCCGGGCTTTATTACTGCGATTCCACAGTGGTGCTGGTGGATCATTATGACATCCACCATGCCGGCACCGGCCTGACCTGCGAGGCCGAACTCATCACCATCACCGCCCACGACAGCGCCCATAACGCCATGGCGCCGGCGGCGGGAACCCAGATTACCCTGAGCACCACCCCGGCCGGCGGCACCTGGATGGGAGGCAACACGGTTGTTTTCAATGGAAGCACCGTATCCGCCGACGTGTATTTACAGCAGACCATGCCGGCGACGCTTAACATCAACGTCACCGACGGACTGGCGACCGAGTCGGGGTCGGAAGATCCGGATATTACCTTTGCCGAGGTCGGACTGCGTTTTTATGGCAACGATACCCTTGCAACGCTGCCCAACCAGGTCGCGGGGGAACTCGACAGCAATCCCGTTATCCGGGTGGTGGAAGCAGATACCGACGGCGAAACCTGCCAACCACGAATACAAAATGAAAGCCGCGACGTGGGCCTGGCCTACGAGTGCCGCGACCCCGGCACCTGCAGCATCGGCCAGACGCTAAACCTGGCGGGCACCAGCGTGCAAGCCCATGACAGTGGAGCGGCTATCACCTACACCAATATCACCCTTGCGTTCGACGCAAACGGTTTTGCTTCAATACCGCTGGAGTACAGCGATGTCGGCCGTATTCGGCTACACGGCCGGGTGCATCTGCCGGCGGAGGGTGATGAGCCGGAAATCTTTATCCCCGGCACCAGCTCGGAATTTATTGTAAAGCCATACACGTTCGAGGTTGTTCGAGTGGAAAAACCGGATGGCACCCTGCATTCGAACCCGGCCGACGGACTGGTTGCGGCGGGTGAAAACTTTACCCTGGTGGTGGAATCCCGCAATGCCGACGGCGCAATTACGCCGGCATATGGCCGCGAGAGCACCCCCGAAACCATGCGGGTGGAGCTTACCAATCTGGTTGCCCCTGATCCCGCGGGTAATCTTGGTATCCTGAGCGGCGCCAGTTCTTTTAACCCTGTCGCCGGTGTATCGGGACAGGAGGAAAACACCGCCCTTAGCTGGAACGAGGTAGGCAGCTTTACCGTTACTCCCCGACTTGGCGATGACGATTACATGGATGCGGGAGATCTGGCCAGTTTCACCGAAAGTGGCACTATTGGAAGGTTCTACCCGTTCGAGTATGTGCTTGCCTCTTCAGGCACCACCGATGCCTGCGGCATTTTCAGTTACCTGGGGCAACCGGATATTGAGGTGACCTACAGGTTGGAGGCGCGCGGCAGCGGCACGGGGATACTGACAAATTACGATACCTCGCTGGGCTATGCCGGTACCGCCACGGTTGGGTTCGTGGCGGAAAATGCCAACGATGGTGATGATCTAAGCAGCCGTGTTGCGGTGCTCCCTTCGGGGAGTTGGGCTGCGGGCGCAATGGAGGTGCTTGCTGACAATTCCGGTTTCAGTCGTCAGGGAGGACCGGAGGCGCCATTCACCCAACTGCAGTTGGGGTTAACGTTAACCGATGTTTTGGACGGCCGTCCGCTGACCAACCTGAACATGAATGCCGCCACCAGCGGTGATTGCGTCAGTGCGGGAGATTGCGACGCGGTAATGCTGGGCGATGAAATAGAAGTCCGTTTTGGCCGCCTGCGCCTGTCGGATGCTTTCGGCCCGGAGACGGCGCCACTGCCGGTCAACTTTGTTACCGAATACTGGGACGGTTCGGTCTGGGTACAGAATACCGATGACGACGATTGCACCCAAATCGCGGCGGCGGATATCACTTATCCCAGTGGAACCATCGATGACGCGGCCAATCTGGAGACGGATTTTGGCGATGGCTCTTCTACCGGAAGTTACGCTGATTTGAATGGTGTGGTGGTTTCGTTTAACGACGGCGATGCGGGCCAATTCTTTTCTGCACCGGGTGCCGGCAATATGGGAGCGGTGACTGTAGATGTGGACATGTCCGCTTATGGTTGGTTGCAGTTCGACTGGGACCAGGACGGGAGCCATACAGATTCAGAATTGCCGACGGCAACCTTCACCTTCGGCAGTTATCGCGGGCATGATCGGATTATCTTTTGGCGGGAAGTGCTTCAGTAGCTTTGCCAACATTCAGATGGACTTCCCGTCATGCAGGCTATGTCCACTACTGTTCGGAATAATCTGTAAAGGAAGTACGAGCACCCGGAACGTTTCAATTCTTACTTTCATCATGTTCGTTTGGCGAACGTCCAAAAGAAAGTTTCCCTAACCCCGAATTTCTGGATGTCCGCTGGCGCGAACATGACGTTGTAGAGAAAGCGCTGGAAATTATCCGACGGTAGTGGATCTGACCGCAGTTCCAGGCTTAAGCTAGTCTGTTTGCCTCAGGTTATTTGTGATCACCTACATATTCACCCAGCTGTTAAACGCCGGCATTTTGAATTGATAACTCTCGTACCGCAGCACCACCCCATCCGGAAGAATGGATTCAACCGTCAGCATCCCCCCAATTTTTTGGCCCTGCTTTCTTCTTTCGCCATTAATCGTGGCAAAATCATTGGGCGAATTGGTGTAGCTGTGTTCGGTATACATTAAGGTGGGAATTTTTTCCTGCACCGACCAGGGCAGATCGCGAACGTCGCCAATTGCGGGCGCAGTGCTGGTGGCGGGTTCATCGGCGGCATTTTCCGGACTGTTTTCCGCCTCGCTTATAACCGGTTCTTTCGTTTGATTTTCCGCATTTTGTTTTTGATTTTCCGTACTGCTGCTTGAAGCTTCCTTGCGGTCAGCGGGCTGGTAAAGGGCGTCAATCTTCCCGGATCCTTTTCCACTTTCACTCGCGCCTGGCGTTGCCGTCGCACTTTGTGCTTTTGCCTCCCGGGCCTGTTCGTACTGCTGTTCAATGCGACGCTTTTGCAACAGCGCGCGGGTTTCCGCTGTCTGACTGGCGGTGGACGCGGCGGTTTTATTGCCGTTATCGATAACTTTCCCGGCTATGGTTTGCGGAGCTTCCGCCACGGGTTGGGGTTTTGTTGTTTCAGCCGGCGCATGGGTTATGGTGGGTTGCGGCGAGCCGGATTGCTTTCCTATGTAATAGGCGATGGCGGCGGCCACCAAAACCAGGGTGGCGACGACAATAATCGCCGTTTTTTTCCAACCGGTAATGTTTTGGTTGCCAACCAGCGTACCATGGTTGCTTTGCAGCCCGGGTGGGGATTCCGCGTCCTGTCGGTCCCGGTCGGCTTTGTTTAATGCATCTAATATCAGCGACATCGTTTTATTATCTAATTGTTATTATCGAGTAATTCGGCAATAAGTGTTTTATCCACGCCGATAACTTCATTCAACTTTAAAATGGTTTGTTTTCCAATGATGCCATCGGTATCAAGGCCGTTGGCTTCCTGAAAAATTTTTACCCGTTCCTGCAGCGCGCGGTTGTATCGGTTGTCGGTCAGCGGAGATGCCTGCTGATCGAGAACGGCGAACTGCCGTGCCACCCACGACACCGTGGGATTGCGCTGCCCGAGCATAATCGGCTCCTCGAAACCGGCGGGTACCCGCCAGGTGTAAAATACCGAGCCGGACCACATTGGCCCCAGCTCCGTCAGTGCCAGGGTTTCCAGTTCGCCATCGGTGTTCAACAGCAGGGCGTTATCCTGTTCAAATCCCACCAGCACCGCATAGGCCTTGAATTTTTCCGGTGTCGTCAGGCTTAGTACCACCGGGCGATTCAAGGCCTTGATATCCTGCCAGGTGGCAAATTCCAACCGCTCGCATTGAACCTGTTGTTGCCAACAAGGATATTTGTCGGGTGAAACCGGGACCGTAAGATACTTGAACAGTGTCTCCTGTGCGGTGATCTGGTTGTTAAATAGGAAATTATTCTCCGGCGCTGGTGGAGCCGGCTCCACCAGGCTGGCGTTTTGGATGGAGCTGCCGGTCTCAGGCATCGCTGCCCGGGTTTCCGGCAGGCCGGGCTGTGGCGCGGGCGAACCGAGTTGAGGGTCGAGAATAAAATAGGCGCTTGCTGCGATTGTCAGCACGACCACGGCGGCACTGCCGGCGACTGCCTTCTTCCACCAGTTCGAGGTGGGGTCCGGCTTAAAGCCTTCCGCTCTGCCGGCCACCTCGTCGCGGGCAAGTTTCAGTATCTGGCTATCTACCTGTTGCTTATTATGGCCGTAAGCACCCACCAAAGTGCGCTCGCACAAAATGTTTATGCGGCGTGGGATACCACCGGTAAAGGCATGGATTCGCCGCACAACACGGGGTGTGAAGGGGTTGCGTTCCTCCGGCATGCCGGCCACTTTCAGGCGGTGCTTGATATAGGCTTCCGTCTCGTCCAGCGACAGCGGTGTCAGGTGATAGCGGGCGGTAATGCGTTGCGACAGTTGCCGGAGCCGGGGTTGTGCCAGCAGGTCGTTGATTTCCGGCTGGCCTACCAACACGATTTGCAGCAGTTTTTGAGTGGTGGTTTCCAGGTTGGTCAGCAGGCGGATCTGCTCCAATGCCTCGGCGGAAAGCAACTGGGCCTCGTCGATAAGCAGAACGGTATTGTAGCCGCGGCCATGGTTCTCCAGCAGGTATTCATGCAGGGCATCCGTCAGCTTTTTGATGCCGAGGTCGTCCCGGTCGTATTCGATTCCCAATTCGTCGCAAATGGTGGACAGCATCTCCGGGACGTTGGCCATCGGGTTGAGAACAATGGCGATTTCCGTATTCTCCGGCAATTGCTCCAGCAAACAGCGGATAATGGTGGTTTTGCCGGTGCCCACTTCCCCGGACAACAGCACAAAACCGCCACCTTTCACGCCGTAGAGCAGGTGCGCGAGTGCCTCCTTGTGTTGCTGGCTCATGTACAGGTAGCGGGGGTTTACCGCAATCGAAAATGCTTGTTCCCGCAGGCCGAAGTAGTTGTGATACATGGTATTGCTATTATCGTGTTATAGGAGGGAGAGGAGTATTGCACCATACTCGCGGCTTTCGCAAGCCACGGGTTCTCAGTAGATTCTTGCGACTAAAAGGAAGATCGAAAAATCCAATCCACTAATGTGTGCCGCCGCTGGCTACCCTGCGCAGTAACGAACGAGATGCTTCTTGAGTTGGTCTACGACTTCGCGTTTCTGGTTGAGTTCCCTGATGGCAAGAGCCAGTTCCGTAGAGCGTCGGTCCAATAGACCATTTGCCTTTTCCACCGGCAGGGAGGAGCTTTCCCTGGCCCGTATCACGTCGATGATGTCCCGCAACTTAAAGCCCACGGATTGGGCCATCCTGATCATCTTGATGGTATGGACGTGTGAGTCGTCGTAAGTGCGGAAATGCTCGTCCTGCCCCGAAGCCGTGATCAGGCCGAGATTTTCGTAGTGGCGGATGGTTCTGACAGAAACACCGGTGACTTTCGCAAGCTGTCCAACGTACATTTTGAATAACTGTTAATTTATTATTTATTTTATAGACCCGCCCGTAACAGGTCATTGCTGTTTGCCCGTTTCAAAAACGTTACTGCTATACAATTTAATATATTGCCCCGCTCCGAGGCCTAGCCTCAAGCTATCTGAAACCGCACCTGGAAAAACGCATATCTGGCAGGTAACCGCGGTTAAAATCTCTGTTGCCGCGGGCCGGCCAGTATACAATAATGCAATAGCTTTTTGGCTGGTATTTAACCAAAACGGGTATTCGTTTTTATATTTTTATTGAATAAAAGCGGTGAGTACTTCTCTCGTTATTTTTTCATTTTAAAAGGTTGGTATTTATGGAAATGAGCATCACCACTCCCAGCCTACTGTTTCCGGCTATTTCCCTGTTATTGCTCGCTTACACGAATCGATTTGTCGTATTGACAAACGTTATCCGCCAGTTGAGTGGTATTGAAGACCCGGGGCGCAAGGACATGGCGCGCCGCCAGATAAACAACCTGCGCAAACGGTTACAAATAATCAGGGCAATGCAAACCTACGGTGTGATTGCATTCGTTTTGTGCACACTGGCGACGTTCGCGCTGTTTTTAAACTGGATTTTTGCGGGCAAGGCCCTTTTTGGTTTGAGCCTCGTGCTATTGGTAATCTCGCTGCTATATTCGCTTTACGAAGTTCAGATTTCCACCACGGCAATTAATATCGAAATTGAAAAACTGGATAAAACCTGAGACTGGATTATTCCAGCATTTTTACCGATATATCCACCGCCAGGTGATTGGCGATCTCATCCAGTCTTTCTTCCAGTTCGTGCAGGGCGAAGTGTTCGGGAACCTGGAGTTTTCCCTCCGCTTCGAACAGCGGCTCGCCGCTGTAAGGCATGCTGGAATAGCGCGTACTCAGCTCCTCGACGTTGATATTGTAGTGAGCGAAGGCCTGGGAGATTTCCCGGACGATGCCTTGTCGATCCGGTCCGACGGCGTGAAAACTGGCCAGCCGACTCACCGCCGGTGTGACGGTGTCTTCGGCTTCGTCCACCAAGACGTTGATCTGTCGCGCGCCAAGTGCCCGTAGAGCCTCCACCAGTGCCTGCTGTTTGTCCTTTTCGACCTGAATCCGGACGACACCGGCAAATTTGCCCGCCAGTTGGGTAAGGCGACTTTCCAGCCAGTTGCCTCCATTGCTGGTCACCACATTGGCGACGGCCTCCACAATTCCGGGTTTATCCTGGCTGATAACGGTAAGAATAAGATTGGTAAGCATAGTAATTCCGGGCGTTTGTTCGCGGTTCAGGCATTATAAATACTCCGCCACCAATGACGAAAGCGCTCCGGGTTGCGGATATCAAAATCGAACGCCGAAACTGGGGCGTTGACACCGGATGTAATCCCCGTATATTGAGAGACGCTTCAAACCGAGGCGTCGAACTTGCTCCGGAGAATTTCATGATCATTCCCCCCGAAAGGTTGACTGAACACGTGCTGCGCGGCATTGTGGAGGCGTATATCCTGCGCGACGGGACGGATTACGGGGACATGGAACTGGCGCTGGAGATAAAGGTTGAACAGCTTTTGCCCCAGGTCATCAAGGGCGAAGTATTGATAGTCTATGACGAAAAAACCGAGTCAGTTTCTTTGATCAGCCGGCATGCCTACGAAAAACAACAAGTGGTTAACACGTAACCCGCGATTACTTGTGCCATTCTCCCCGAAGCCGTTCCTTTCCCAAGTCATAAAGCCGCCATGCAAATAGTCGCATTGTGTCGCGCCGGCTTTGAAAAGGAGGTCGCGGCGGAGTTGAATGATTGCGCGCACGGTTTGAATATTACGGGTTATGTGCGCGCCGCCGGCAACTCCGGGTATGCGGAATACGTCTGTACGTCCGGTGAAGAGGCCGAGAGAATGGTGCGTGAGGTTGAATTTAACGATCTGGTTTTTATTCGGCACTGGTTTATCTCTTCCGGGGCTGTGAGAGGCCTGACCTCCGGGGAGCGCGTGGAGCCGCTGCTGGACTCCATCAAAGCGCTGCCCGCGATAACCGATTTTACGCCGCTCACCCCGGACACCAACGACGGAAAATCGCTCAGCGGCCTTGCGAAAAGTATTGCCGGACATCTGATGCGCGAGTCCCGAAGGCTAAGCAATGACAAACCGCGGGCTGAGTGGGGAGGTAACGTGCTGTTTACCGATGGCGGCACCGCGTTCGCCGGCGGCCACCTGATTGCCAATTCCCCGTGCTGGCCCGGTGGTATACCCAGGTTGAGACAACCCCGGAGCGCTCCGAGCCGCGCCACACTCAAGCTCGATGAGGCGTGGCACCATTTTGTTCCCAAACAGGAGTGGGGTGGACGGCTGGCGCCGGGTATGACCGCGACTGATCTGGGCGCCGCTCCTGGCGGTTGGACCTGGCAACTGGTGAACAAGAGCATGTTCGTGGACGCGGTCGATAATGGCCCAATGGATGCCGCGTTGATGGAATCGGGGCAGGTGCGCCATCACCGGGTTGATGCCTTCCAGTTTGTGCCGGCGAAACCCTGCGATTGGCTCGTGTGTGATATCGCCGATAAACCCGCCCGGGTCGCGGCATTAATCCGTCGTTGGGCGGTGAATGGATGGTTCAGAGAGGCTGTATTCAACCTGAAGTTGCCCATGAAACAACGATATGAGGCGGTCCGGCAGTGTCGGGAGAAAATCGAGGGGGCTCTGGTGGAAAAAAACCTTCCTTACCGGTTGCGATTCAAGCAACTGTACCACGACCGTGAGGAAGTGACCGGCCATTTGGCTATTGATGTTGCAGCAGGGTAATTTTCTCCGGTTGCAGCAGGATGGGCGCGATCAGGTTCATCAGGTTCTGTCGGTCCTCGCTGGCGTACCATTTTTGCCAATCCTCCAGCGAACGCCATTTGCACAGCAGGAGCCGGTGATGCGTATCGTGAGTGTCGGTAAAAGCTTCTCCGGCGATAAAGCCGGGCACGATATACGTGTATTGCAACGCCTTGCGTGAATTTTCCTCATAAGTGGAGAGCATGCCGTCGGCGATTTGGCGCTCGATCAATATGTGAATCATGCGAACAAGTGCTCCTGAAACCTGAATTTAACTAACTTTACGCAAAAGAGTTGAATTTTGCCCAAGATCCAGCAAAAACTTTACTATTTAGCCCCTTTTACCGGAAAACGACACCCATGACCAGAACCGCGGACTCGACTTCAATACCGTCACCAGACAGGAGCCTGGATACAACCGGCCTGATTTGCCCGGAGCCGGTGATGATGTTGCACAACGCGGTGCGGGACGCGGAGCGTGGTCAGGTAATCGAGGTTATAGCGACGGACCCTTCGACTTTGCGGGATATACCCAAATTCTGTCAATTCCTCGGGCATGAACTGGTGAACCAGGTCGAGAGGGAAAATAAATTCTTGTTTTATGTTCGCAAGGGCTAGCGCGGAATTTTTTACTCGAAAATAAATTTGCAGCGTTATTTTTTAAGCTGTTGCGGTGTGATGACTTTACCTCCGGGAGCCTGTCCGGATAATCACCGATACCCCGGCCGATTGCCGGTTGAGTCAAGTCAATTCAGACGGGAACTGACTTTTGCTGAATTATGATTCTTCCACCAGCAGCGAAATTGCCGCCAATGCCTCCGGGTCTTCCGATTTAATTTTATTGGCAATATGATGTTGGAAAAAATAGCGGAACGCGGTATGCGTTTGCGCCGGATAAAGGCAGTTGTCTCCGGGTAATACCGGGGTGCTCTCCACTTTCTTTTCATCGACGATCATGCCGCAGATCGATCCGTCGTTGTGCAGTCTCCAACTGACCACTTCCTGTAAAATCAGGCTTCTGAACCCTGTATCCGACAATACCGCGTGTGTACCGATAGTATCCGGAATTTCCTGAACGATATCCTTGGGGTGTTCGCACTGATAGTCGTAATACTCTGCAGCGGTCTCCACTTCGACAACCTTGTGTATCGGCGGCTCGAAAAAGAGTTCGTCGATACCCGGGTCGTAGTACCCCTCGAAAGTACCGTTGAGTGGATCGGAGATGTCCGGGCAGGCGATAATATCATCCAGCCAGGGCACCAGTCCCACAACCTCGCCGTTCGCGCGCAGCGCCCAGCACAGAATTTTGAGGCTGAAAAGTTTCTCTCCACTGGCTTCGTTGGAGTAGAGCATTTCAAGGCCGTCAAGTTCTGGAGCTAAACGAATAAAGCGAGAATCGCTGAGGGAGTTGTAGGGTTTCCCGGTGAAGAGATCGATCACGTTGTCCATGTTGTGACCATTGTCTGAGGTCTTCATAATACTACCTCCGGTTTGTGATCCCGCCGACCGTAATTGGTTGACGGAAGGGTGGTAATGTGATCACCACTACATACAGTATAGATACTTGGAAAATAACACAATACTTTGGTTAAAATTTACCTCCCGCTCGCGCAGCGCGTTGATCAATTAAGATAAGTTTAGAACATTTCATGAAACAGCAAGTTCATTTTTCCGGCGGCCAGGCGGCACAGCGCCTTATTAACGTTTTTGACCGTACGTTTTCGGAATATTGCACCCGGTTGATGGGTGGGGGAGAGGAGCCGGTCTATCTGCCGGCCTTTGCGGGAGAGCCGGCGAAAATTATCTTTACCCGGGATTACTTTGCCAGTGCCCTGCACGAGGTCGCGCATTGGTGTGTGGCCGGCCGCGAACGGCGCGAGCAGACGGACTACGGCTACTGGTACGTGCCGGATGGCAGGAGCCGGGACCAGCAAAAGGTCTTTGAGCAGGTGGAGGTAAAACCCCAGGCACTGGAGTGGATATTTTCGGTGGCCAGCCGCCATTGTTTTCGTGTCAGCGCGGATAATATCGATGGCGACGTTGACGCAAGCGACGGCTTTAAACGCGCAATCCGGCAACAGGCGATTCACTATTGCCAGGCGGGATTGCCGCTGCGTGCGGGAAAATTTGTCGATGCCCTCCGCGGGGAGTTTTCGGTGCCGAACCCCCTGTCGGTGCTTCACTATAACCTGGACGCGATTTAATGCGCAGTTTATCGAACCTCCCACGGGCATACTTTATCGACGCCTCCATTTATATCTTTCGCTATTACTTTACCCTGCCCGACCGCTGGTGGAGCGTAGACGGCTTTCCGACGGCTGCCGTTTACGGTTACAGCCATTGGTTGATACGCTTTTTAAAAAGCGTTCGCCCGCAATATATTTCCGCCTGCTTCGATGAAAGCCTCGAAAGCTGTTTTCGCAACCGTATTTATCCGGCGTACAAGTCCAGCCGCGTCCTGCCGGACGAGATGCTTGCATTCCAATTGGCCGCCTGCAGGGAGATAACGGAGCTGCTGGGTATTCCGACGTACGCGTCAAAAAGTTTTGAGGCGGACGATCTCATCGGCACACTGGCCAGGCGAAGCCGGCAACGCGGGCACTGCTGTACCATTGTGTCGCGCGATAAAGATTTAAGCCAACTGGTGCTCGGAGTGGAAGATAATCTGTGGGACCATCCGGACGGTGTGCAGATGGGGCCGAAGGAGATTCTAACCAAAATTGGAATTCGGCCGGAGTACATGGCCGATTACCTGGCACTGGTGGGAGACCCGGGTGATGACATTCCCGGCGTACCGGGCATCGGCCCCAAAACGGCGGCGACACTAATCAACCGGTTTGGCGGTTGGCAGCAGATTAAATCCAGTCTAAAAAAAATTGCCGATCTCCCGATAAGAGGCGCCCCGTCCGTTGCCGCGCGGCTTGAGCAATACAGAGCCCAGGTGGATATTGCTCTGCAACTGACCCGGATCGAAGTGGAGGCGCAATTGGGTCGCCGCTATTCCATCACCCGGAAAAAAATTAACCTGAAGCAGTTGCGCCTGTATTCCGATTCACTCGGCTTTGGTCGTCGCTTCCACACTTCAATACAAAAACTGATAGATGCAGAATGAAAATAGTTGTCGATGAAAATGTGCCTTTCGCGCGGGAACTTTTCGGTTCCCTGGGCGAGGTTTTGTTATTAAAAGGCCGCACAATGCAAGCGGCGGATGTTGCCGATGCGGATGCTTTAATTGTCCGATCGGTGACACCGGTCAATGCCAAACTGCTGGAGGGCTCGAATGTGCGTTTTGTCGGCACTTGCACCATCGGTACCGATCATCTGGATATCCCGTGGCTGCGGAAAAATGGCGTCGCCTATGCCAGCGCGCCCGGCTGCAACGCCTGGGGTGTTGTTCAGTATGTATTGAGTGCACTGGCCCATATGAACCTGCTGGAACAGTCAGTACGGGTGGGAATCGTCGGTTGCGGCAACGTAGGCGGGCGGCTTTACGGCACACTGAAAAAATTTGGAATGGAGTGTGTCTGCGTCGACCCGTTCCTGACAACCGATCGTATCCCGGATCTCTGTCCTTTCGAAAAAGTGTACGAGTGTGATGTTGTCTGCGTACATACGCCACTGACCACGACAGGGCCCTATCCAACCCGACATATCTTTAGCCAGTCTGTGCTCGCTAATTTGAAACCCGACTGCGTACTGCTGAATGCCGGTCGTGGCGGTGCAATCAATAATGCCGACCTGCTGCAACACCTGAACCGCCACGACAACCTTAACGTGGTGCTGGACGTTTGGGAAAATGAACCCGATATTAATCATGAATTGCTTGATGCGGTTAAGTTGGGCACGCCTCATATAGCCGGTTACAGCTTCGAGGGGCGGGTGAACGGTTCACTGATGATTCATCAGGCGTTGATAAAATTTTTGGCGGCAACAGGTGAAAAGATTGTCGATGTTAATGAGCAGGTCAGGTTGCAGGTTTATGGTGAGCCGGAACGACTGGAGGTCGACTCCGTTTCAGGTGCGGTATTGGCAACCTATGATATTTCCAAAGACCACGATGCATTAATGCGGGCAAAAAAGGATCTGCCGGAAAGTTTTGATAAACTACGTAAAAACTACTGGAAGCGAAGGGAGTTCAGTCACTACAACATTTTATCGGCGCGATCGGCTTTGTCGGAAAGGCTGGCGGCGATTGGATTTAAGGTGGATTAGGTTATGTCGGAGCATGCGATCAAACCGCTGTTTCGTCTCGGGTTGATTGTTAATCCGCTGGCGGGGGTGGGCGGACCGCTGGCGCACAAGGGCAGCGACGCGGAATTTGTCCAGGCCACGGCGCGCAACATGGCCGCGGACGAACTGCCTGCACTGAAGAGAACCCAACAGTTCCTACAGTATCTTGAGTCTCTGTTTAATCAAATGGAATTTATCACTTTACCCGGCGTGATGGGAAAAAATTCGTTTGCCGCTTTCAATTGTCGAGTCGAAGTGAAAGGCACTGTTTCCGAACATACTACCGCCCGGGACACAATAGACGGTGCAGCGACAATTGTCGCATCGAAAGTGGATTTATTGGTTTTTGCCGGGGGAGACGGCACGGCCCGGGACGTATTGACGGCGATTGGCAATCGCCATCTTGTGCTGGGTTTGCCCGCCGGAGTGAAAATGCATTCCGGTGTATTCGGCGTTGACCCTTACGCAACGGCCGAACTGGTAAAAGCTCTGGTCAATGGGCAATTGGTAGGGGTGGGCGAGCAGGAGGTTCGCGATATTGATGAGGATGCTTTTCGTCGCGGCGTCGTTAAAAGCAAATATTTCGGCACCATGCTGGTGCCGGAGGAAAACCAGTATGTCCAGCATGTGAAGCAGGGCGGCACTGAGGTGGACGAACTGGTGCTCGAGGATATTGCGGCGGAAATCGAGGAACGACTGGGCCAGTTGGAAAGTGAGCCGCTGATTATATTCGGCTCCGGCGGCACTGTACGGTTTATTCAGAAAAAATCCGGATATGCCAGTACTTTGTTGGGAATTGATGTTGCCGGTAGCGATGATCTGGCGTTGGACGTAGATGAACAGGCCTTGTTTGATCTGGTATCGTCGCATGGCGGCGGCGGGATTCGTTTGCTGGTAACGCCCATCGGCGGACAGGGGCATATAGTCGGGCGCGGCAACCAGCAAATTTCCCCGCGCGTGTTGCGTGCCGTCGGGCGGGAAAATATCTGGATTGTGTCGACCAAATCGAAATTGAAAAACCTGGAAGGCCGACCGTTAATTCTGGACAGCGGCGATGCGGAGCTCGATAAAAGCTGGTCCGGTTTGATTCCGGTCATTACCGGATACCGGGAGGAAACACTTTATGCGCTGGGCTATCAACATTGAAGCCGATAGTCGAAGCGTTTGCCAGGAATGAATCCCGCTTTCGGTCTGGGGAAAGTTTTCGGGTTTTTCACGGTCGGGGCGGGTGCTATCCCGGCTATCAGTGGTGCAATGTCGATTTTTTTGCCCCTGCGATTTTAATTACTCTCTATCAAGAGCCCCCGGAGCACTGGGAAAAGGAACTGCGATATTTTCTGGCGAGGCAAATGGAAAAGCTTCCTATCGTCAAAGTAATGGTGCAGCGGCGTTACCGTCGCCTCGCGCCGACAAGTGTTTTGATGGAAACGGAACATGCACCCGATCATGTATTCGCGCGGCGCGGTGAGCTCAAGTTTAAACTGTCGTTCACCCAGCAGAACTGTGGTTTCTTCCTGGATATTGAGCCGGCCCGGCGTTGGCTGGAGGAAAACTGCGCGGGGAAAAAAGTGCTTAATCTTTTTGCCTACACCTGTGCGTTTTCAGTGGTCGCTATGCAGGCCGGAGCCAATTCAGTGGTAAATATCGATCTCAGTCGAAAATCCCTAAGCGTTGGGCAGGCTAATCATCAGCTTAATTCGGTGAATGCCGACGGGGCCCATTTTTTACCGCACAATATTTTTACGTCGTGGGGGAAACTGAAAAAACTGGGACCTTACGATATCGTTATTATCGATCCCCCGACCTGTCAAAAAGGCAGTTTTGAAGCAAGGGGGGATTACCCGAAAGTGCTGCGCAGAATGGGCGACCTGTTGGCTGAAAAAGGCACTTTTCTCGCCTGCCTCAACGCGCCGGAAATCGATGCATCCAGTTTTGAAAAAATGATTGGCTCAGCGGTAACTGGCTACCTTTTAAATGCGCGTTTGCCCGGAAACCCGGATTTTCCGGACTTAAAGGAACCTTCCCTGAAAATGTTTGTGTACAGCAAACAGGGCTGAATGGCTTCCTTAAGCGAGCTTTGATGGAAAAGACCATGGTAGGTCGGTTCGGTGGGGGCTCTTCAGAAACCTTCGGCAACATGGGTAAACCGGGAAAACAAAAAGCACTGCTTTTTGCCGGTTTACGAGTTTGTCACGGAAGACAAACTCCGGCCTTGCAAGCGAAGCAAGTTGTCCGTAGAGCCCCCAGGGATGGGTATACGGCGTGTTTCTGAAGAGCCCCCACCGGACCGATCGGATTTGTTGGCACGGTTATATAAAAAATTTTCACTTGGGGAAGTCCCTTTCAGGACTCGGGCTTACCGGTTCATCGGTGCGATAAAATTTGTGGATGCTGGACAAAGGCATCGGCTTGGCCAGACCAATGCCCTGACCGAGATCCACGTCGATGGAAATCAACGTTTTCAGTGTTTGTTCGTTTTCCACATATTCCGCTATCGTGGTGATATCCATCGCGCGGCCGATGCTGGAAATGGCGGTGACCATCGCCCGGTCAATTCGATCTTCCACAATATCCTTGACAAAGGAGCCGTCGATTTTCAGGTAGTCCACGGCCAATGCCTTCAAATATCCCAGTGAAGAAAAACCCGTGCCGAAATCATCCAGGGCAAAGCGACAGCCCAGGGCCTTGAGATCCTCGATAAATTCCGTGGCTTCGGTCAAGTTGCGGATCGCGCTGGTTTCGGTAATTTCAAAGCAGATTTTATTGATAGGAATTCCCGCCCGAATCACCAGTTGCTTGATCGCGCTTCGGGTTTGATCGTTGGCGAGAGAATTCGAGGACAGGTTGATGGAGCAGCATTGCAGCTTGCGGGTATGTCGCGGGCTCTTCCTGAGAAACTCCAGCGTACTGCTGACCACCCATAAATCGATCTGGTTTGAAATACCGAACCGTTCCGCCGCCGGCAGAAAGATGTCCGGTTGTATATGCCTGCCTTCGCTGTCGATCCCGCGAAGCAGCATTTCATAGTGTATATAGTCGTCGTAGGGATTGCGCAGGTTAACAATCGGTTGGAAAAACAATTCGAAGCGGTCTTCCTCCAGGGCCCGCTGAAGGCGACTTACCCAGTGCATATCGTGGCGGCTGTCCTCTACCGCCTCGCGGCTTTCCTTGTGCAACACCACCCGGTTGCGGCCGGCTTCTTTCGCCAGATAACAGGCCGCGTCCGCCGCGCCGAAAATATCCGTCAGCGTACAGATACGTGGCGAGGTCAGGGCAATACCGATACTGACGCTTTGCCTGAAGCTCTGGCTTCCCCAGATGAAAGTCAGGTCTTCCGCCGCGTTGCGAATCGTTTCCGCGATTCCCAGGGCTTCCTCTTTTGATGTGTTCTCCTTGATTATGGCGAATTCATCAGCGCCGATCCTGGCAAACATGTCGTGGCTTTTGCTGGCGTCGGTAATTACAGTGACGAGTTGCTTCAACAATTCGTCGCCGGCAATATGGCCACAGGTATCATTTACCACCTTTAATTGGTCAACATCAATGTAGAAAAAGGCTGCCGGTTTGGAAAAAAGTGACTGCCTTTCGAAAATATCGTTGAGATACTGTTCCAGCGCACGGCGATTGTAAAGTTTGGTCAGGTCGTCGTGACTTGCCTGAAATTTAAGGGTTTCCGCCAGTTTTTTCGATTCACTGATATCCTGGCAAACCATCAGCAGGTATTCATCCGCGCCGGTTTCCTGAATAACGCTGGCGGTGACTTTGACCCAGATAGTCTCGCCACTTTGTAGTTGAAAGCGCATTTGCGTAGTGGCGTTTCGGGAGCTTTCGATAAAACAGCGATCGATAAACTGGCAGTGCTGGGTTTTCTCCTCGGGGAAAAGGAGACTGGAAAAATCCTTGCCAACGATTTCAACTGTGCTAAGGCCCAGCACCCGGGCTCCGTACAGGCTGATATCGGAGATAACCTGGTCCGGGGTCAGGGTCAGAAAAATCGTGGGGCTCTCATCGAAAAGTGTGCGAAATTTCTTTTCGCTCTGGAGCAGGGCAATTTTGGAAACATTATGATCGTCAACCACTTTACGCAGCTTTTGATTGCTTTCGGTCAGCGCTCTAGTGCGCTCGGAAACCATGCTCTCCAGTTCAGTATTTTTATTGCAAAACTCGTTTTTTAACTGTTCCAGTTCTGACAGGTAACGCGAGGATTTTGGAATGAGTGTGGTAAATAAAACCAGCAACCCAAGATAAACGGCAATATTTCCCACCAGCACAAAATACCACGCCCAATCCAGGTGCGGATCGTGCTGCATTGCGGCGGTGCGAGTCTGTTGAAACGGGGGGACAAACCGGATCAACAGGTCGGAAAAATAATAAGTCGATATCGCGCCCATACCGACCAGGATAATGACGAAGCCACCCGTGTACCCCTGGGACGAAACCGCGTGGCGGTGACGTAAATAAAAGATGAGCGCGAGAATGGCGAGAGCGACAACAAGAACATCGAGAATTGTTGCAAATAATTCTGATTCCCAGCTCATAATTAAATTGTTCCAGCCCCTTGCCTGTATTTGCCGGTCCAAACATTTTTATTGATTATTAAGGCGGAGGACACGTTTTGCGGCCCGTTATTATTTTTCTGAATAGTATGACATGGCTCTGCCGGATACCAGCCGAAGGTAACAAAAAATTAATAATGTTTGCTGCAAAGGAATGGGAATGAGCGGATTTAGGGTTGTTGCCAATCGGATTAGTGCAAAAAACAAACAATAATTGCTGGCTGGGAAGGTTTAGCTAAAACTTCTGGAAGAATTGAAATACTCCAGCATGAGTTTTTTTAACGTTTCGGAACTCCCTTCGCGTAACTCCCTCCTTATTTTTTCTATCCGTGTTTCCGGGTTTTTTATTTGTCCTGGCTCTGGGCTGTTCGTCCTTTCCGGCTCAAGGCTGTTTTCTGTATCACTGGCATAAGCCGGGCCTGTCGTATCCCGGCTTGCGAGAAAAGTAAAGCCGCGATGGGTAAGTGTGGCCCCCTCGAGCGCTTCCTGGCGAACGGGCTGGATATACGAAATATAATCGGTTTCCGCCAGCCATAACATGGTGCTGAAGCAGGCCTGGTGTCGCGGGCTGTGCAGGCCGAATTCATCCGGTTGGTCCGGCCCCGCGATATCCTCCACATATAAAATCAGTTTTTGTGGAAACTTTGCGTACAGCGCCACCAAAATCCTGGCGCTGTCCTTGCAAAAGTCGTCGATATGCAAATCACTCATGCCTGGCGGTGCTCGTTTCCGGTGGTTATTCCTGGCCGGGTTTGTAGTGCTGTAAAAAACGGCCCAGGGCATTGACGGCACGTTTCAGTTCGTCAGCCTGGGGCAAAAAGACCACACGGAAGTGATCCGGCTCCCGCCAGTTAAACGCCGTTCCCTGGACGAGGAGAATTTTTTCCTTGACAAGGAAGTCGAGGATCAATTGCTGATCGTCTTCGTAGTGGTACATTTTCCGGTCAATCCTGGGAAACAGGTAAATAGCGCCCTTGGGTTTGACACAGCTGACACCGGGGATATCGCAAATGCCGGACCAGGCGATATCCCGCTGCTCGCGCAACCGGCCGCCGGGAAGGATCAGTTCGTTAATGCTCTGGTAGCCCCCGAGCGCCGTCTGAACCGCGAACATGGCCGGTACGTTCGCGCACAGCCGCATGGACGACAACATTTCGATTCCCTTCATAAATTCCGGAGCCAGCTCCTTGGCGCCGCTGAAGACCAGCCAGCCCGAGCGGAAGCCAGCGAGGCGGTAGGACTTTGACAGGCCGTTAAAACTCACGCAAACCACATCGGTCGCCAGTCGGCCGATAGGAATAAAGGTGGCGTCGTCATAGAGAATTTTACTGTAAATTTCATCGGCAAAAATCACCAGGTGATGATCGCGCGCAATCTGTACGATGCCTTCCAGCAGATCCTGGCTGTAAACCGCGCCGGTAGGGTTGTTGGGGTTGATCACCACGATCGCCCTGGTCTTATCGGTGATTTTGCCGCGAATATCTTCCAGGTCGGGAAACCAGTCGGATTGCTCGTCGCAGATGTAATGCACCGGTTTGCCGCCAGCCAAGTTGACGGCCGCCGTCCACAAGGGGTAATCGGGAGAGGGAATCAGAACTTCGTCGCCGTCATTCAGCAGCGCCTGGTTCGCCATCACAATAAGTTCCGACACGCCGTTACCGAGAAAGATATCATCGATTTCCACGCCCGGAATATCCAGCCTCTGGCATTCGTGCATGATGGCCTTGCGCGCTGGGAAAAGCCCCTTCGATTCGGTATAACCCTGGGCGGACCGGATATTATGAATCACATCGGTAATGATTTCGTCCGGCGCGTCAAATCCAAACGGGGCCGGGTTGCCTATGTTGAGCTTGAGGATGCGGTGACCTTCCTCTTCCAGGCGGTAGGCGTGCTCGAGTACCGGGCCTCTTATGTCATAACAGACGCCTTCGAGCTTCTTGGATTTATTTATACGTTGCATTTTGGACGATGAGCCTTTTAAATCAGATTAAACAGTTTATTGTCAGTATCAGTATAGAGCTGAAAGTCCGCTGATCCGGACAATTTGTATCAAGAGGTGATGGATTATGTCAGAACCGAATTTAAAAGACGATGCCTACTGGCGCGAACGCCTTACGGATGAGGAGTATCGGATTTGCCGGGAAAAAGGGACGGAGCGACCCTTTACCGGGGAGTACTGGGACACGAGGGACGCCGGCACCTATACCTGCCGGTGTTGCGGTACGCCGCTGTTTGAGTCGCTGAGTAAATACGATTCGGGCTGTGGCTGGCCCAGCTTTTTTGCGCCCGCTGACGACAAGGTGATCCGGGAGGAGGAAGACCGCTCCCTGGGAATGGTGCGAACGGAAATCATGTGCGAGGCCTGTGGCTGCCATCTGGGGCACGTTTTTACCGATGGGCCTGCGCCGACCGGCCTGCGTTACTGTGTCAATTCCACTTCGGTGAGGCTCATTCCGGAAGAGGGCGGGAAGTCCGGTTAGACGTTCATCTCCGGTTGTGGCCAAGGGGGCTGGTCGAAATGGCACTTCCTTAAGCCCCGCTTTGCTTATGAAAGATCATGGTAGGTCGGTCCGGCGGGGGCTCTCCAGAAACCTTCGGCAACATGGAGTTGCCGTAGAGCCCCAAGGATGGGTTTACGGCATGTTTCTGAAGAGCCCCGCCGGATCGACCGGATTCGTTGGCACTCGCTTAAGTAAGTGTCATTCGGGTCTAATCGTAAATCCTTTTTTTCTTCCACTGGTTGTCCTTCTGCGCAAACTCATTCCATTCGTTGGCGATTTCCGCTTTTTCCGCCATCTGCTGGTCCGAGGGTTTTTCCACCTCGGATTCCTGATCCGCCAGCGATTTGAGGCGTGAAATCTGCTCGCGCAGGTTTTGCACGATTTCCGAATAGGTCTGGGTCAGGCCCTCGCGAAACAGCAGATCAAGGGCGAGTTCGAAGTAGTGGACGGCCAGCCGGAGTTTGCTGTTTTCCTGTGCGATTCGACCGTTCAGCATGTAAGAATCCACAGTGGTACGCTGGGTCAGCCTTTTCAGTTCGTTGCGATAAACATCCGCCTGGGCGCGGGTCAAACTGCCTTTCATCTCCATTTTGAAAATAAACCGATGGAGTTCCTCCAACAGCATGCGCGCTTCCCGGATTTTTTGCGGGCTTTGGAACGGTTGCGCGGGCGGGGTCGCCGATTCCTGCAGGGTGGCGGACATGCGCTGCGATGCTTCCTGCAAATTCTGGGCGTGGGCCTGGGTGCGCGGTTCCAATTTGGTCAATTGCTCCAGGGCTTCCACCAGCGTTTTTTGCACCAGGAGGGTCATGTCCCGGGACAGGAAGCCGGGGGGGAAACTATCGAGAACATATTTGAATGTCTTGGCGCGCGATCTGAGGGCGGCCACCAGCCGCTTCCGCAGCTCCCGCTTGTTGTGGATGGCCTGAGAGATAAAGGCATAGCAAACAAGCAAAGCGAGCATAACAACGATGATCGCGACAGTGCTTACCGATGACATAGGGCTACTTAATCAATCTCATCCAGTAACAGTTCTTCCTGCTGCTCCGGCGGAGTCGCTTATAAAGCGTGGTTATAAAACTTCCACATTTTCAATGCTTTAGCTCTTTGAAAACGACAGTACGTCCTGAACTGGGTCTTTATTCAAGGCTAGTCAGTAGAGTCCGGCCTTGCAACTTAATATTGTGCCGGCGTGCAATTAACTACGCGGTATGTTGTTACCGGCGCCAGCACTTACGGTGCCGAAAACTGTGCCGAGAGAGGTTAAAAGATAGCTGATGAGTTCGAATAATCCAGTTAATCGCGTTAATTAAATGTTCGGCCATTGGCTGTGAATAGTCCAGTTAAATAGAGTAACAGGAGCACCTTTCGACACTGTCGTTAAAACTATTGACAGCCTCAGCAAGGCTAAATAGAATGCGCCCCTCTTCTGACACGACGAATGTGCAGCTTGACTGTGTCCCCTTCGTCTAGAGGCCTAGGACACCGCCCTTTCACGGCGGTAACAGGGGTTCGAATCC
>CAYVIB010000008.1:0-161565 GCA_964451365.1 uncultured Cellvibrionaceae bacterium | reverse complement strand
CTGGCCGGCGCCAGGATCATGGCTCGCCGGTATCCATCGCGCCAGGCGCGCTCGGCCACCTGTCGGGCCTCGTCCTCTGGTGCCAGGCCGAACTGGTAAAGCTTGTCGGGAACGCTGGCAGCATCCTCGGCATAGTTTAACGCCAGGGTCGGGACCGGCAGCATGAACCGCTGCATCAGCTTGTCAATATTGTCCTTGTCCAGCGGGCCGACCACCATCTGGGCTCCTTCGAGAATGGCGTTGTCGTACAACTCGTCGATGTTGACATCAGTGGTGTCGTAAATGCGGATATCCGGCAACCTTTGGCGGCCGGTGGCGGAGGCTTGGTAGTAGGCGGCCATAAAACCATCGCGAATGGCCTGCGCGGCCGGTCCCAGTTTGCCGGACAGCGGGAGCAGCAGGGCGATCTGTTGGGGCTGTTCCGCCACCAGTTGGCGCAACAGCTGCAGGTCGGCGGGCAGGCGCACGCTGGCGGGGTGATTCGGCCACTGCGCCACCCAGTTGTCCACTTCCTGAAGCTGTTGCTGCAGGTTGGTCTGGTTGTCCTTGCTCAGGGACGCCAGTGTATACCAGCCCTTGGCAATTGGGTCGCCCTGCATCTGGCTTTCCATCCGCAGGTCTTTCAACGGCAGCTCCATTAGCGCCTGCCACAGCAGGTCCTGGTTGAGGTCCTTTTCATAGGGGTCCGTCAGCAGTGTGTCCAGTTGAATGCGTTGCTTGACCGCCTCGCGGTATTCGGCGATGTCAAACAGCAGCGACGCGCGCATGTCGAGCGCCTGGTGGCGCAATTCAACGGGACTGGTGGAAACTGTGC
The DNA here is from genome assembly GCA_964451365.1 of uncultured Cellvibrionaceae bacterium. Taxonomy (GTDB): domain Bacteria; phylum Pseudomonadota; class Gammaproteobacteria; order Pseudomonadales; family Cellvibrionaceae; genus CAYVIB01. Next base: position 160,751 of record CAYVIB010000008.1, on the reverse strand, counting down.
GCTTGAAGCGGTCATTAAACAGATGATTGTAGGCAACGAAGTGGCTGCCTTCGGCAATGGCAACTTTGGCGGACAAGATCGAATAGCGTAAAAAATGTTCGTCGGTCAGGGCTTCGGGAAACAACTCGCCCAGTGTGTTGCGTGCCCAGTCCAGTTCGCCGTGGATGATCAGGGCTTCGGCGGCGGCCAGACGCAACTCCGCGCGCTCTTCACCGGTGGCGGCATCGGCTTTTTCCAGCAGTTCCGGAATATCCTCCAGTTTTATGTAGCCGGTCTGGTCTTCCAGGTCCTGTTGGCGGACACCGGCGGGGCCGCAGGATATCAGCAGCAGGGTCATCATTAATGCAAAACACAGCTTCAACTGCACGGAAAACGCAAATTTACTCATCGATGCCTCGGATTATTGGAGTGCGAGTGGTGGTTGGGGAGGTTATCATTGCGTCCCCGAACCGCCAAAATAGTTCAACATGACCAAAGACAGTACGCTACAACAGGGCGCGTCACACAAGGACAGCGCGTTATACATCGTCGCCACCCCCATAGGCAATCTCACCGATATCAGTTATCGGGCGATCGAAGTGCTAAAGGGGGTGAATATTATTGCTGCCGAAGATACCCGTCACAGTGCAAAATTGCTGCAACATTACCATATTTCGACGCCCCTGATTCCCTACCACGATCACAGTGATGACAATCAGACCCGACGCCTGCTGGAAAAGTTGCGTCACGGCGAACAAGTGGCCCTGATCTCCGACGCGGGTACGCCACTGATCTCGGACCCCGGTTATAAACTTGTGCGACAGGCGCGGGATGAAGGTATTACCGTTGTTCCGGTGCCGGGTGCCTGTGCTTTGATCACCGCGCTTTGCGCCTCGGGCATGCCCTCCGACCGCTTTGCCTTTGAAGGCTTTCTGCCGGCGAAATCGGCAGCGCGCAAGACGGTTTTTGAAGCTTTATTGAAAGAGCCGCGCAGTATTATTTTTTACGAATCCCCACACCGCATAATGGACTCGCTGGCAGATATGGCGGAGGTTTTCGGCGGCGGCAGGCGAACGGTGCTCGCGCGGGAACTGACCAAAAATTTTGAAACGTTTCTCGATGGCCGGCTGGAGGATCTGCTGGAGCGGCTGCGGGCGGATGCGAATCAACAACGGGGGGAAATGGTTATTATTGTGGAAGGCTACCGCGCCGACGAATCAGATAATGCCGTTAGTGCGGAAGTGGAAAAGGCGATGAAAATCCTGCTGAAGGAACTGCCGGTAAAAAAAGCCGCGGCCGTTGCCGCGCAGCTCTACGGCGAGAAAAAAAACAAGCTTTACAAGTGGGCGCTGGATAACGGGGTTGATGGTGAATGAGATAAAATGCCTGTTGTTCGATAACGATGGAACATTGGTGGACAGTGAGTATCTGGGTTGCATGGGCCTGGAATACAAACTGCGGGAAATTCGGGTTGATGTTGATGCCAGGCAATTGGCGATTGAATACAAAGGCTGGAAGCTGACCGATCTGCTAAACCTTCTGGCGGAACAATACGGCTTCGAATACAACGAAAAATTTATTGCCGACTACCGCAAAATTGTCAGCGGGCTTTTTCGCCAACACCTGCGGGCAGTGGACGGAGTGGAAAATGTTCTGGCCTGCTTGCCGCACCCAAAGGCGGTGGTTTCCAATGGCCCGACGGCAAAAATTCGGGAGACGCTTACGATAACAGGGCTGAAAAAGTATTTTGCGGAAAATATTTTCAGTGCCTATGAGCATGGAGTCTGGAAACCCGATCCCGAATTGTATCTGGTTGCCGCCAGGAAAATGGGTTTTTCCGCCTCGGAATGCGCTGTTATCGATGACAGCCTTCCGGGAATAAAAGCGGGCGTTAACGCCGGGATGAAAACTTTTTTCTACAATCCCCTGCACGAGCCTTTCGAAAACGAAATCATTTCCTTTACCGCCATGGCGCAACTGCCTGCGCTGGTTACCAGTTCATAATTTTCTTTAAGCGGGGCACCTGGTCCCGGCTCATTGCCTGGTGTTGTTCCCTGGTCGGATGGCCGTCACAACGGTCACCGGGGTAATGCGTGGAGGGAATCATGAAAACCCGGTCGCTGTTGACTCGTTCCACGGTGTTATTCAGGTACTTTCGCAGTACGGTTTTCTGTGGTCGCGCGGGACCGCTTCATCGTTAACAATAGCGCCCTCGGTGATCACCACCTTTGCCGATGGGTGAAGCGAGAGAATTTTTCGAATGAAATTGACATAGGTGGGAACAAATATTTCCTCCTCCGGAAGCGGTCCGATGCCGAGACTGAAATCATTGGTGCGGCGAGCATGCCGTAGGAGAAGCGTGGGTTCCACCAGCGGCTGTTTTTGTTGCAATCCAACGTTCTGTCTACCGCTTCGCCACAGGTAACCGAGTCGCCAACCACCATTATTTGCGATCGGGAAGAGATGGCGGGTCAACGATATTGCCGCTTTTTATTTCTATTTCCTTGAAGGTCACAATGCCCTGCCAAGTCTCATTGCGGTGAACAATTTCCACGGTGTGTTTCGATGCCTGATTGCCGTCAGGTAGTACAACCGCGTTTTCCTTGTTGTCGGGTTTGACCACACGCCCGGGCGCATCGTCAACAAATATGTCGATATAATTACTTCCCGATGTGCTTTCAGCCAGTAAAGTCGCACGGCTGCCCGAAAATTGGAATTTAAATGTGACACCGGGATACGAAAATTTCACCGCCCCGTTTCCGGTACTTTCTGTTCGCCCCATTTTTATTACACGTGGATCGCTCATGGGGATTATTGAATTTTGTTCGTCCATTGATGTTTCCACCGTTTCGCATGCACTTATCAGCAGGGCGAGAAGTATTAAGCAAGGTGACAGTATTCTCATTCTTGTTCCAGCCAACCTTCCAATACAGGCGTAATTTCCGCGGCAAACAGCTCGTAACCCCTGGGAGGGGGGTGGAGAAAGTCCGCCATTATTTCAGTTGATATACTGCCGTCTTCGCTCAGGGAAATCTCGCCGATATTCCTGAATTCGATGTAGTTATGACGATCCAGTTTTTGCAGAAGCCGGTTGGCCTGCTTTACCTTTGGCGATTTGGGCCGATGGCGTGCTCACCAAATAGCAGTATGCCCAGCAGCAGGATTTTTGCTTTTGGAAATGCTGCGTGCACGTTCGTTGTTATGGCGTTGACTCCCTGGTACACCTCTTCGGGTGTGTGGTTACCGTAACCGAAATTGTTGACGCCAATCAGCAGCACGACCGCGCGCGGGTCAAGTTTGCCAATCGTATCGTTGCGAAGCCGCCAGAGAACGTTTTGTGTCTGATCCCCGCCAATGGCAAAGTTGGCCGGATTGAATTGCTGGAAGTTTTCCCGCCAGATCGGCTGCGGCCAGCCGGCGGTGATAGAACCCCCCCAGGAACAGCAGATCCACGCCACCCCGTTTGGCAATGGCGACATCCTCCGAGTGCTGCCGTTTCCACTCGGCAATGGACATCCAGGGATATTCCGTGGTGCGCGAAACGGGAACCACAGCTTCGGGGGGAGGGTGATTGCTGACCTGGGAACAGGAGGCGAGAATCAAAATGCAGCACGGTAGCAGAATACCCACTATTGTTAACATGTTATATATACTTCAGTTGGAAGTGTGGTGGCCAAGTTTACCAGAGGACGCTGGAAAAGTCGGACAGGGTCTGTTTACAATTTATCACAGACACTGCAACCTCCCTGCCGTATTCTCCCAACAGTTAAAAAACCGTATGCAGGATAATAATGATGAGGTCGCTGGTGTTTAAAAACCTTTTTTTAGTTTCCGCAACGTTATTTGTTGTTTTGGGGGGTGTCTCGGGGGCTGTTAGCGCTACCACCGTGCAGTTTCAGACAGTTAAGGGAAATTTTGAAGTTAATCTGTTCGATCAAACCACACCCATCACTGTCGCCAATTTTCTCGATTATGTGGAAGCGGGTGATTATGAAAATACCGTCATTCACCGGTCGGTAAAAGATTTTGTGATTCAGGGAGGCGGCTACAGCTATGAAGGCGCATATCCTCCTTCCGCGATACCGAAAGATAACCCCATTGATAACGAACCGGTGTATTCCAACCTGCGCGGCACTATCGCCATGGCAAAACGCGAAGGCAATCAGCACAGCGCCACCAATCAGTGGTTTATCAACCTGTCTAACAACAGCGATACCCTGGATGCGCAAAACGGCGGCTTTACCGTTTTTGGCCAGGTTATGGGCAACGGAATGGATGTGGTGGATGCCATCGCCGGGCTACCTCGATTTAACGCGGGCGGTGCCTTTACCTCGCTACCCCTACGCGACTATTCCAGCGATGATGCAAAGGATGGCGAGGAAATCACCGACGAGCATCTGGTAATCGTAACGAACATTGTGGTGTTGGATGCGGCGGTGGATACGGCAGCCGACCTGGACCCGGCATTGAACACCAGCAAAAATAATCCCGATCCCGGCGGAGATGACGATGACGGTGGCGAAAGCGGTGGTGGAAGCCTGGGGCTGGTCAATTTCCTTACTTTAAGCTTGCTCGCTTTTTGCTTTTTTGCGCTCCGGTCGCGGCGTTGCTGACCATAATAATTGCTTCATCTGAATGTAAAAACCCGGGCTTTTTCCCCGGGTTTTTTTTATTTTCGGGCGGAAAAATTTCCGACGATAAGGATTGAAACCGCTGCATCCCGCCAGCATATTCCCGAATTGTAATAGTCCTTGAGGCTGGAGGTTTCGGGTGTTTCGTATAGGCTTGTTTTTGCTTACCAACCTGGCAATCATTGTCATTGCCAGTATTACCCTGAATATTTTGGGTGTCGGCAGTTACCTGGAGCAAAGTGGCTCGGGACTGAACCTGCAGGCCCTGCTGATATTCTGCGCGGTATTCGGTTTTGCCGGTTCCTTCGTTTCCTTGTTTATTTCAAAGTGGATGGCGAAGCGCATGACGGGTACTCGCGTCATCGACACCCCCCGCACCGCCGAGGAGCGCTGGCTGGTGGAAACCGTGCGCGATCTGGCGGCCAAGGCCAAAATCGATATGCCGGAAGTGGGTATCTTTCCCGCCCAGCAGTCCAATGCTTTTGCTACCGGCTGGAATCGCAACAAGGCGCTGGTAGCGGTCAGTGCGGGACTGCTCTCGCGTTTTAACAAGGATGAGGTTCGGGCGGTGCTGGGCCACGAAATCGGCCATGTTGCCAACGGCGATATGGTGACACTTGCCCTTATCCAGGGCGTGGTCAACACCTTTGTTATGTTTTTTGCGCGAATTATCGGTCATACCGTGGACAGGGTGGTATTCAAAACCGAACGGGGCCACGGTATCGGGTTTTATATCGCCACCTTCGTGTCGGAAATTATCCTGGCTTTCCTGGCAACGATGATTGTTGCGTGGTTCTCGCGCAAACGGGAGTATCGGGCCGATTATGCCGGCGCTCGGTTGGTGGACAAGCGTTCGATGATTGCCGCGCTGGAGCGGCTGCAGGCGGAAGCCAAGGCCGGCGTGCCCGACCAGATGCCGGACAGCCTGACCGCCTTTGGTATTTCCACCGGTGCGTCGGAGAAATTCAAGGCGGCGTTCGCCACGCATCCGCCGCTGGAAGATCGTATTCGGGCCTTGCGGGCACTCTAGAGCGTAAAAGAAAAAGTGCCTTTCTGTCTTGGTGGCTCCAACTTCACCATCACTAGCGGCGGGTGGCGCCCGAAGTGTCGGACCATCGCTTACCTGCCCTACCGTCAAATCGTTCCCGCCGGTTTGGGGGGTGGTTCGTCCAGGGCTGCCAGTTGTTCTCTCAGCTCCAGAATATGTTCCGCCCAGTAGCGCTCGGTGTTGAACCAGGGAAACGCCATGGGAAACGCCGGATCATTCCAGCGGCGCGCCAGCCAGGCGGCGTAGTGCATCAGCCGCAATGTTCTGAGTGACTCGACCAGTTTCAGCTCCCGCATATTAAAATCGAAAAACTCCTGATAACCCTCGAGTATTGCTTCCAGTTGTATCGACTGCTGCTGGCGATCTCCCGACAGCAGCATCCACAAATCCTGCACCGCGGGACCGGTTCGGGCATCATCCAGGTCAACCAGGTAGAGCGAGTCCTGGCGCTGAAGGATATTGCCCGGATGGCAGTCGCCGTGCAGGCAGATTCTTTCGTAGCTGACGCCGGCGAAAATATTTTCCAGCTTTTCGATCAGGTGCCCGGAAAGTGAGTCGTAGGCTGGGATCAGGGAGTCGGGAATAAAACGGTTTTGCAGCAGGTAATCGCGGCTGTCGATGGCGAACGCCTGTAGTGAAAATTCCGGCCGCGCCTTGAACGGCATGGTCTGGCCCAGCGCGTGAACCCGCCCCAGGTGCTGGCCGAGTGTGTAAAGCGTGTCGAGGTTCTCCAATTCCGGCGCGTGGCCGCCACGGCGGGGGTAAAGTGCGAAGCGGTGTTCGTTGAATCTGAACAGGGTTTCGTTTTCGGCGTTGGCGATGGGCGGAATTACCGGGATTTCCAGTTCCGCCAGCCGCAACGAAAATGTATGTTCTTCCCGAATCTGCCCGTCGGTCCAGCGGTTGGGACGGTAGAATTTGGCGATAACGGGTTCCGCCTCTTCCAGGCCGATCTGGTAGACGCGGTTTTCGTAACTGTTGAGGGCAAAGACCCGAAGGTCCGACAGGTAACCCAGGCTTTCCACCGCATCGAGAACCAGGTCCGGTCCCAGATTGTGGAAAGGCGCGGATTCGGCTGACGGCGATTGGTTTTCTACGGGCGTGTCGCTCAAAAAATTCTCCGGATGGTGTTGGCGAAACGGCAACTATATCATTTATCCCCGCCGGCATTTTTCGTCTTTTAGCTTTTTGGCGTGCGCGCCAGCGCCCACACATCCACGCGCCTTGCGCCGTGCTTTTTCAACAGCCGCGCCAGGGTTTCCGCCGTGGCGCCGGTGGTAACCACATCGTCGACCAGAACAATATATTTGTCGGTCACATCCGTGCGCAGCCTGAAAGCCTTCCTCAGGTTGCTCAGCCGCTCGCGCCGGGAAAGAGTTTGCTGTTTGCTGGTGCGAACGCGCTTGCCGGCAACTTTTCGATAAGACAGGTTCAGCCGTTTTGCCAACAGGCGTCCGATGATTTCGGACTGATTGAAACCCCGGCGCAGCAGTGTCGCCCAGTGAAGTGGCACCGAGGTAATAAGGTCCGGTGAATTTGCCTTGTCGATGCGATTTAACAGGCCCTCCACCATCAGCGGCAGCGAGTCGAACTTTCCCTTGTGTTTGAATTGGTTAATGAAGTGACCAATTGGGGATTCGAAGCTGAAAGCGGCAGTAATCCTGTCGAAAGCCGGCGGCTGCTTTTGGCATTCACCACACACGTCCCTATCGCCGGCAACAAGCGGAAGCGAGCAGACGGTGCAACAGTGGGTAATTCGCGGTAGTCCCTTGAAGCAGGGAGCGCACAAGAATTGGGGCGAAGGCTGGGAGCAGAGCGGGCAGTAGTGGGGAAGTATCCAGTCGAACAGTCTGTCCCTGAGCGAGGAAATCTCCATAATGTTGTAAACCATTCCTTTAATTTTAGGTTGACAGCGCCTCAGGGCGATTATTATTGTGCGTCTTTATATCACGTCGCCTTCACATGGGTAACTGTTTAATCGGAGAATCACGCCATGTCAGCCAGCCAGCAGCAACCGCGCCACGATTGGACGCGGAACGAAGTCGCTCTGCTTTTTTCCTTGCCTTTCAATGACTTGCTGTTCCAGGCCCAGACTGTCCACCGGCAAAACTTCGACCCCAACCAGGTGCAGATCAGCACTCTGTGTTCGATCAAAACCGGCGCCTGTCCCGAGGACTGCGCCTACTGCCCGCAGAGCGCCCGGTACGACACCGGCCTGGAGGCGGAAAAGCTGATGAAAGTGGAGAAGGTTATCGAAGAGGCAAAAGCGGCCAGGGCCGGTGGCGCCACGCGGTTCTGCATGGGCGCGGCCTGGCGTTCACCGAAAAAGCGCGATATGCCTTACGTGGTCGAAATGGTAAAGAGCGTCAAGGCTCTGGGGCTGGAAACCTGTATGACCCTGGGTATGCTGGACGCCGACCAGGCGGGGGAGCTGGCGCGGGCCGGGCTGGATTACTACAACCATAATCTCGACACCTCGCCCGAGTTCTACGGCGATATCATCACCACGCGCACCTACCAGCAGCGCCTGGATACCCTGGAAAACGTCCGCGGCGCCGGTATGAAAGTGTGCTGCGGCGGCATCGTCGGCATGGGTGAGGATGTCGGCGACCGCATCGGTCTTTTGCTGCAACTGGCCAATATGCCGCAACACCCGGAGTCGGTGCCGATCAATATGCTGGTGCGGGTTTCCGGCACGCCACTGGCCGAACAGGCGGACCTGGACCCTTTCGATTTTATTCGCACTATCGCCGTCGCCAGAATCCTGATGCCCGCCTCTCACGTGCGTCTGTCCGCCGGACGAGAGGAGATGAACGAGCAGATGCAGGCCCTGGCCTTTTTCGCCGGCGCCAACTCCATTTTTTACGGCGAAAAATTGCTGACCACACCCAATCCGGAAGCCAACAAGGACATGCGACTGTTCAAGCGCCTGGGCATTTCGCCGGAAGCCTACGAGGTGGATACCAGCGAAGAAGAGCTGGAACAGGATATTGCCGAACAGGTGGTTGCGGCGCAAATGGAAAAGGTGTTTTACAACGCGGCCAAATAACTTCGCGATCCATGAGTATGGAACAGCATCTCAACGCCCGGTTGGCGGAACGCCGGTCCGGGCACCTCTACCGTTCCCGCCGGGTGATGGAATCCCCCCAGTCCGCCGTGGTGCGGGTCGATGGAAGGGAATATATTTCCTTTTGCAGTAATGATTATCTCGCCCTGGCCAACCACCCCAAAGTGATTGAAGCGTTCCGCGATGCGGCGACACACTACGGTGTCGGCAGCGGCGCGTCGCACCTGGTGAATGGCCATTCGCGCGAACACCATTTACTGGAAGAGGAACTGGCGGATTTCTGCCGGCGCGAACGGACTTTGTTATTTTCCACCGGCTACATGGCGAATATGGGAACTATTAACGCGTTGCTGGGGCGGAAGGACGAAATATTTGAGGACCGCCTTAATCACGCCTCGCTTCTCGACGGCGGCCTGTTATGCGGCGCAAAGTTCACTCGTTACAGGCACAACGATTTAAAAGACCTGGAAGACAAGTTGGCAAAAAGCGAGGCGGAAAAAAAACTGGTGGCGGTTGATGGGGTTTTCAGCATGGATGGCGACTTTGCCGAATTATCGCAACTGGTCGAACTGACAAAAAAGCACGACGCCTGGTTAATGGTGGACGATGCCCACGGGTTTGGTTGCCTGGGGAAAACGGGCGGCGGGACGCTGGAACATTTTCAGCTCGACCAGAATGACGTTCCGGTACTGGTGGGCACATTGGGCAAGGCCTTCGGCACCTTTGGCGCTTTTGTCGCGGGCAGCGAGACCTTGGTTGAATCGCTTGTCCAGTTTGCCCGGACTTATGTTTACACCACAGCGTTACCACCCGCGGTGGCGGCGGCAACGCGCACAAGTCTGCGACTGTTACGGGAGGAAAACTGGCGGCGCGAAAAGCTGCGCGAGCTGATTGAATATTTCAGAAATGGTTGCAGCGAGCTTGGACTGACGTTGATGGATTCGACCTCGCCCATACAACCGATTGTCATCGGGGACGAAGCGCAGGTATTGAAAATTGCCGCCGCTTTGAATGAAAAAGGATTTTTAGTTACACCCATTCGTCCCCCGACAGTGCCGGCGGGAACCTCGCGTTTGCGCATTACACTATCCGCTGATCACGATCAGGTGCAATTGGACCATTTGCTGGATGCTCTCTCGGATGTTTTTGGTCGATTGAAATGAATTCGCTGGTGAACTCCACTCTTTCGGTTCGATCATGTGCGTTAACAGTTACGACGGCTGTCGCCCGGTCGAGCAAAAATATGCCGCCGCTGGTTTTGTTGCACGGCTGGGGGAGTTCGAGCAAAACGTGGGGAAGTGTTAGCGCTGAATTGAATCGGGAATACGATCTGGTTTTTCTCGACTTGCCCGGTTTTGGCGATAATACAGATGTGCCCGTTACCAGCGTACCGGAACTGCTGGAAGAACTCGGATCGCTATTGCCGGAGGAATGCTATCTGCTCGGCTGGTCACTGGGTGGCATGATCGCTACACAGCTTGCGGCAAGGTATCCGGGAAAAATCAGGAAACTGATCACGCTGGCCACCAATGTTAGCTTTGTTGCCAGCGAAAGCTGGGCGACAGCCATGCCCCATACCACCTTTCATGAATTTTGCACAAGTTTTTCCGCCGACCCGGAAAAAACCTTTTCCCGCTTTTGCGCTTTGCAGGTGCAGGGCGAACAGAACCGTCGGCAGGTGTTAACTCAACTTAAGGCATTGCAGCCGAAAATTAATCCTGCCTGGCGTAAAACGCTGGCCTGGCTCGGTGAAATACAAAACCGGGAAATTCTTTCCCGGCTTGCACAGCCGTGCCTGCACTTGTATGGCGATAATGATGCGCTGGTTCCGGCTTCCGCGGCAAAGGGAATAGCTGTATGCCATACACAACACAAGGTGGAAATTTTTGCGGGAACCGGCCATGCGGTCCATCTTTCACAACCGCAAACAACTGTAAAAAAAATACTCGCTTTTCTGCATGATTCACCGTACCGACGAAGTAAACAGGCGCTTGCGGATTCATTTGGCCGCGCGGCAAACAAGTACGAAAGCGTCGCTGTGTTACAGAAAAAAGTGGCGCATAAACTGGTTTCCCTGGGGCCGGCGTATTCCGGTGATATCGCTGACCTGGGATGTGGAACCGGATTTTGCGCGGAATTAATCCGCCACGAAAATAATTCAGTATTTGCCATGGATCTTGCGCGGGGAATGCTGCAAATTGCGCGCGCCAGAAGAAAAGAAGCCGCTCGCTGGATCGGTGGCGATATGGAGAGCCTGCCCTTCGCGTCGCAAACCCTGGACGGCGTAATCTCCAGCATGAGTGTGCAGTGGTGCGAAGATCCTGTGTCGATGTTTGCCGAAGTCCATCGCGTGCTCAAACCCGGTGGTTGGTTTTTGTTTTCCACTCTTGGTCCGCAAACCCTTCACGAACTTGCCGTGGCCTGGAAGGCGGTTGATGAGTATGTCCACGTCAATAATTTCTGTGATGAAAGTGAAGTTGCCCGTATGTTCGAGAACAAGGGATTTGCAGTTCAGCGTGCGGAAAAAAATATTGAAAAACTTTATTACGACAACGTATTGGCATTAATGCGGGACCTGAAAACCATCGGCGCTCACAACATCAATGCGGGGCAAAACCCGGGTTTGACCGGGCGACAAAAACTCCAGGGTTTACAACTGGCATATGAACCATTCCGCGATCATTCAGGCAGACTGCCGGCGACTTATGATGTTTATTATTTTTTACTGAGAAAGCCCGGTGACTAAGATTTTTTTTGTTACCGGCACCGATACCGGTGTCGGTAAAACCCTGATGACTTCCGCCATGCTCCATGCCGCCAATCAAAAGGGCCTGCGCACCCTCGGGCTGAAACCGGTGGCGGCCGGCTGTGACGACACCGAAGAGGGGCCGCGCAACGGCGATGCGCTGCAGCTCTTGCGGAATGCATCGGTAAAACTGCCTTATGAACAGGTTAACCCGGTGGCCCTGCGGGCGGCCATTGCCCCGCATATCGCCGCGGCACAGGAGGGCAAACGTGTTACTGTCGATCGCCTGGTGGGATATTGTCGCGGAGCGCTCATGAACAAAGCTGACCTTTGCCTGATTGAGGGCGCCGGCGGCTGGCGGGTGCCGTTGAACCCGCGCGAGAGTATGGCCGACCTGGCCAAAGCGTTGGATATTCCGGTCATTCTGGTGGCGGGTATCCGATTGGGCTGTATTAACCACACCCTGCTGACGGCGGAGTCCATCGCGCGCGACGGCCTGAAGGGTGCCGGCTGGATCGCCAGTTGCCTGGAGCCGGAGTTGCCCGTCCAGCGCGAGAACATCGATACCCTGCGGTCCCTGCTGCCGTTTCCCCTGCTGGGGGAAGTGCCTTATCTGGATGACCCTTCCCCGCAAACCGCCTCAACCTGGCTTGATATAAGCAAACTGGCCGGCTGATACTGTTTTTGCGACAAATCTGTCTTACAAGATGTTTAAACTCGCGTCAAAAAGGCTGAAAAACGGACTTTCATCGCGTAAACTTCAATCATAAGTATGAGTTTTTTGGTCCAGCAGTGTAGCCGCTTAGAGGATCGCCGATGATCAGCTCAGTCATGAATGAAGGTCTGCGCGGAATGCAGCACAGCCAGCGGGAGATGCTCAAATCCGCCCACGAGATTGCGCATGCCAATGTCCGGCAGGACAGCGCCGCGCCACAAAATCCGGAAGACGCCACCATACCACCGGTTGATGAACCGCAGAAATCCGGTTCCAGCGGCAACATCGCCGAGCCGCTGGTTGAGCTGCGCCGGCAGGAACTTGTGTTTAATGCGTCAGCCAAAATAATTTCCGTGGCTGACGACACACTGGGGAGTTTACTTGATGTTAAATCATAACGAACTGATGCGTTTTCTAGCGTGGCTGTTTGGTATGCCGGAACAGCGGGTTTATATTCCGGTAGAGGATAAAGCTGAAACCCAGGCGCGCGGGAGACAGCCGCACCAGTACTGACCGACTGCCAAGCCGGTTTTGCGATGATTATTACCAGTTCTCACTTCACGCCCGTTATCCACTCCCCGGTGGGCGAATCGCCTGTTGCCAAAACACTCACTGACTCTCCCAATGCACCCCTTAAACCCGTCGAGCCGGCAACGGCCACCGAGCGCGCACGCCTGCGAACGCCGCGCCGGGAAATGGACCTGGAGGAAAGAAAAGCGGATCAAAACGCTGCCGCTGACGAAAAGGGTCGGGAAAAAGCCCAAAAGGCTCGACTTGAACGGGAAAAACTGGAACAGGAGAGATTGGAAATTAGTGAGTTGGCCACGCGGGACCGCGAAGTTCGCGCCCACGAGCAAGCGCATATGGCCGTTGGCGGACAATACGCCGGCACTGCCCGCTACCAGTACCAGCGCGGCCCGGACGGCGTTAACTACGCCGTGGGCGGTGAGGTGTCCATTGATGTCGGCAGGGCAGCCACACCGGAGGAGACAATCGCCAAGGCGCAAACAGTCAAACGTGCCGCCCTGGCGCCGGCGGAGCCGTCACCCCAGGATTTAAGAGTCGCCGCCCAGGCCACGCTGTTGGAGAATGAAGCGCGCAAGGAGCTTGCGCTGGAGCGCGCACAGGAAGCCCGGGAGAAGGAGGAGGCCGCCGACGCCGGGAATGAAAAAGCGGAGTCCGCTTCCGCCGCGAATGGAGACAAAGCGGAATCGCGCTCGCCAGCCGCAAAATCCGGCGAAGATTCACCGCGATTGTCATCCCCTGACAATGCGAACGTTTCTACTTCACCTTCACCGGCTATCAGCTCTCGCCTTGCCAGCGACATTGCCGACAGCCATTTTACCTCTTCCCGCGTGGGCAACCTTCTGGATCAACTGGCCTGACGGCGCGTTAAAACTTCAGTTGTTCCAGGTAATTGATACTGCTGTTGACGGACTCAAACGGGTTTGCCGGTTTGTCGTGCTCAACAATAAAATACTTCAAACCGTTTTTTACCCCGGCGTCAAATATTGCGGCAAAATCAATTGTACCCTTGCCCACTTCCGTCATCTCGCCATCCTTTGCCATATCTTTAACATGGCAGGAAACAATTCTTCCGGGGTGAGCGTTCATATAATCAACAGGATTTTTACCTGCCTTGACGGCCCAGAAAAGATCCATCTGCAAGGCCACATATTCCGGTTTGGTGTTTTTTAACAGTACGTCGTAAGGAATTGACCCGTCGGCCAATGGTTTAAACTCGAAATCGTGATTGTGGTAGGCCAGTTGAATACCCTGTTTTTTCATTTTTTTGCCGATCCTGTTCATGTCTTTCGCAAAGGCAATCCATTTTTCCCGTGTGTCGTATTTGTTGATATCCAGCCACGGTATAATCACCAGCTCAAGATCCAGCGCCTTGGCGTCGGCGATGGTGCCGGCGACATCGCTCCTGATCAAATCAAAACCCCTATGAGTGGATGGTGCGGTAAGTTTGTACTTGTCCAGCAATGCTTTTAAATCGCCTGCCTTCATGTCGTAAAGCGTGTGCAGCTCCACTTGGTTGTAACCCATTTCGCTCACTTTTTTCAACATTGCTTCAACGCCGTTTGGTGCCTCCGTGCGCAGGGAATAAAGTTGAACGCCAATGTTGTCCAGTTGCTGCTTCTCGTCCGCGGCCAGCGCGTGTGGAATAAGTTGCCAACATGCGATAACAAACGTAAACGCGCCGATGCAAAGTGATTTCAGGAGTTTCATATCTCTCTTTCTCCAGGATTGTTAGTGGTATTAATTCTTCGGGATGAGCATGTTGAACGGCTAATTTTCTTATAATGTCGGGCTTACTGACTGGATGGTATATATCACCTTAAAAGTTGTTTGCCCGCACCGGGCATTCTAAACTAAATTAAACGGGCGTTTGCCTGTCAAACATAAAAACAGCTGCCTGGATTGACTATGACCGCATACAAAGCCCCGCTGGATGATATTCGTTTTTTGCACCGGGATGTCTTCCGACTCGAGGAATTCTGGAGTTCACTCGATATTGACACTATCGACGCGGACACCGCCGATGCCATTCTGGGAGAGGCGGGAAAGATCTGCGAGCAGGTGCTGGCGCCGCTTAACCGGGATGCTGATGAAGCGGGCTGCGAGTGGCAGGATGGTACCGTGCGCACGCCTGACGGTTTTAAGGAGGCCTACCGGCTTTTCTGCGATGGCGGTTGGAGCGCGCTTGCCGGCAACCCCGAATACAATGGTATGGGAATGCCAAAAACGCTGGTTTCAGCCGTGGAGGAAATGGTCCAGGGGGCCTGTATGTCGTTCGGGCTGGCGCCGATGCTGACTGCCGGCGCGGCGTTCGCAATTAATTCGCACGCGTCGGACGAGCTGAAAAAGCTGTACCTGCCAAAACTCTACAGTGGCCAATGGTCCGGCGCAATGGACCTGACAGAGCCACACGCCGGCACCGACCTCGGTCTGATACGTACCAAGGCCGTGCCCGGGGAGGATGGCAGCTATGCCATCTCCGGAACCAAAATATTCATTACCTGGGGTGAGCACGATATGGCGGAAAATATCGTGCACCTTGTGCTGGCCAAATTGCCGGATGCGCCGGAGGGGTCCAGGGGAATTTCCCTGTTTCTGGTGCCCAAGTATCTGCCTGACGCAAACGGGGATGTGGGTGAGCGCAACACGCTAAGCTGCGGTTCGATTGAAAAGAAAATGGGCATCAAGGCCTCTTCCACCTGCGTGATGAATTTTGACGGCGCCAAAGGCTGGATGATCGGCGAGCCCAACCGGGGGCTTGTCGCTATGTTTACGATGATGAATTACGAAAGGCTGCTGGTGGGTATCCAGGGAATGGCGGTGGCGGAAGCCTCCTATCAAAGCGCGGCCGCGTATGCTCGGGAAAGATTACAAAGTCGCAGCTCCGCCGAGGTCAAAGAGCCGGAGAAAGTTGCCGATCCGATTATTGTCCATCCGGATGTGCGCCGCATGTTGCTGACCATGCGCGCTTTTAACGAAGGTGGGCGGGCGTTCTACATCTACGTGGCCAAATGGCTGGATATGGCCCGCTATGGAACGGATGAAAAACAGCGTGAATTGGGCGAGAACATGGTGGCGTTGCTTACGCCGGTGGCCAAGGCTTTTATGACGGATGTGGCCTTTGAGTCCGCCGTGCTCGGGCAGCAGGTGTTCGGTGGCCACGGTTATATCCGGGAATCCGGCCAGGAGCAGCACGTTCGGGATATCCGCATCACCCAAATTTACGAAGGTACCAACGGTATCCAGGCGATGGACCTGGTTGGCCGTAAAACAGTTGCCACCCAGGGCAAGCTGCTCAAACTGTTTGTTCAGGACGTGGAAGATTTTATTCGCAATGCGGACGCGAGCGGTGAGGTCGATGATTTTCTGAAACGCCTGCAAAGTGTACTGGGTGTTCTGGTTGAGGCCACCGAGGTTGTACTGGAAAATGCGCGAGCGAATGCGAATGCACCCGGCGCGGTTGCCGTGGATTATCTCAATCTTTTCGGTTATGTGGCATACGCGTTTATGTGGGCGCGGATGGCGGTGGCCTCAACCTCGCACCCGGTGGACCCGCCGTTTGCCAAAGCGAAAATGGCAGTGGCAAGATATTACTTTTCGCGTCTGTTGCCCCAGGTGGAAACTTTGAAGGTAAGGGTGATGGACACGGCCGATGCCGTTATGAGACTCGACGACGAGGCGTTTTAACAAAATCGGGAGTTGTACGAGCGGTGGAACTCCCCGGTGATCAGATAATCTTTACCCTGTTAGTATTAACAGGCCCTAGAAATAACACTTGAGGTAGCTGTGCCAGAGCTTTATCCCGAAGATCAAAAAAAGGTTGACGAGTTCCTGCGTTCCAATGTGAATGATGTTGAGCGACAACCGTTCAGACCTTTGAGGCTGCTGGCGATTATTTTTGGCATATTGGGTTTGTTGACTCTTGTTAGCTACCTGGTCGCCCTTTCGCATGGTGTTGTGTAGCTCCCTATATTTTTAGGCCAACTCCTTCCGGCGTCGGTTTGAACCTCTTTCAATCGATTATTTTTCATAAAAAATCGGATTCGCCTTTCTTCTTTTCCCACCCTAAAACTGAACAACGCTTATATTTTGGCCTTTTTGTCTATAATACCGACAAACTTTCAAAAAAATATCAGTAATTCTCCATTAATTGTCATATTAATGTAACAACGTTGTGCTTAATGTGGGCGAGTTCCTGAAAAAAGGCCCGCTTGCCTGTGTGGCCGCGACAGTTCAGGAAGATGGCAGGCCAACCATGGTAAGAACGGTGGATGTCGAGCGAGCATACAAACGGGACGCGAATGTGGTCGAAACGGCCCTGAAACGATCTCGTTTTATCCCGGGCTTTGTCGGCGACAAACCGGTACCCATGGGATATATAGCGGTGGTTAACTGCGATTCGGAACAAAGTGCGGTCAGCTCGCGCTGAACCGGCCAGACACATTTAACCAGAAACACTAACCAGAAACATTAAAAGGAAAGGCGGTGAAGTTCATCGCCTTTTATTTTTCCGCTCTGAAATCCTGGAATAACTTGCGTTATTTGCCGCCGCCAAGCTTCACAATGAGCTTGAATTCCGTCGGTGTTACCGGTTGAATCGACAACCTGCCGCGCTTGAGCAATACCATTTGATCCAGCTTTGGCTCAGCCTTGATTCGTGCAAGTTCGACTGGCTCGGGAAATACCTGCTCCAGCTTAATGTCCACCGAATACCAACGGGGAGAGTCTGTGGAAGCTTTTTCGTCGAAGTAAGGGCTTTTGCTGTCGAATTGTGCGGGATCCGCATAGGGAGCAGAGACAATCGCCGCCACGCCGACGACGGCGGTGGGCTTGCAACTGCTGTGATATAGCAGCACCCGATCATTGATTGATGTCTGGTCCCGAAGAAAATTCCTTGCCTGGTAGTTGCGAATGCCGTCCCAGCGAGTGGTTTGCCCCGGGCATTTTGTCAGGTCGTCAATGCTGAACTCACCCGGTTCCGTCTTGAAGAGCCAGTATTTCATAGGTTCATGATCCCTCAGTGCTTATTGGTCGGACCAAACCCACCTTACGGGTTCGCCAAAATCATCTGTAATCAGCTTTTTGCGCGGCCCTGCCACGGGTTTGAAAGTGGGGGGCTTGAATTTCTTGCGCGAGTCCAGCTCCCGGATCACATCGTTTACCGGTGTCCGCTCCTGCCGGGGGCCAAAATGTGCCGAGGCAGTGAAAAGATTGGTGTTATCCGTATTGCCACTGACCCCCGTGGGTATGTTGTCCACCGAACCGCCGCCGGCAAGGTAACGCTCAACTTCGAGGGAGAGTTCGGCGCGCAGTTGGGCCTTGGTTTTGATCGGTTTCATGCTTAAACGATAGCGCTATTTAACGGCCTTGAAAAGGGCAAGGATTTATACCGCGACGGCTGGGCAGAGCGCTGGTTTAAGGCGCAACGCAGCGGCATCCCTTCACTTTGGTGTTGGAGCTTTAATATCGAGACCTTGTTCCGCCCTTTTTGCGCTTTTATTTGTCGTGTTCCTGGTTCAAACGGGGTGGCGGGCAATCGCGAATAAAATAATAGCTACTTAAACTTTATTACTAGATTTTTAATTTGCTGGATGAAAAAAAGTAGTAGTTATCGCAATGAGCAAAACCTATGTCGCTGCGCACAAAAATATAACGGCGTTTTTATAAACCTGCGCTGTTACGCGAAAGAAAATGGCGATCATTAAGAATCAAACACTCTATTATGCCGCACCTTTTAACAATGTATACATTTATTTGCAAAAAAAACTTTTATCGACTTCACTTTTTCTTCAATTGCGAAAAAACTTTTCTCGCAATCCGTTTTTGGAATGTTATAATTGGCGCCACTCACAGGATTAACAATTCCGTAATTACATTTGGTAGGTGCTAATGAACTGCAGAGTTTTGCTGTGGTCAATCTGAATAGTTGGCAAAAACCGAATGTCGTTATCGGATAAAAAACTTATAAGAAAACATATATGAGTGATGCTTTTACTGGGGCAGATGCGAGTTTATCGCGTGTTGAACAAGTCTATCGAAAAATTAAATCGAGTATTCTGTCCAATGAATACCCTCCCGGCTATCAGGCGTTGGAGCCGGAAATTGCAAAACGTCTCGGCGTTAGCCGCACGCCGGTTCGGGAAGCATTAATTCGTCTGGAAGCAGAAAATCTTATTGAACTCATTCCCCGGCGTGGAATGAGAGTCCGGCCTCTGGTAATTGAAGATATCCTTGAAATCAATCAGGTTCTTACCAGCCTCGAAATACTTGCCATCAGCCTTTTGGGGGGCATACACCCTCAGAGGGATATGCTCGATCCGATGGTAACTTCCCTGGAAGAAATGGATCGCGCGCTGGAAAGCGGCGACCTTGAAGCGTGGATGAAAGCGGATGAAAAATATCATCGTTTTTTGAATGTTCTTTCAGGTAATAGACATCTTGCGGGTGTCGTGGAGTCACTCAGAGCACAGTCCTATCGTTCCCGTCGGGCAATGGTGGAGTTGGGATTTAAACTGGAAACCATTAACGGGATTTACCGCCAGTTGAATCAGTTGATTCTTTCCGGTGAAGTAGAAAAAGCGCAAGCGCTTTTTAGCGAGCATCGAAGGTCCGAAGCAAGTTCGTTGTTGTCCCTGTTAAGCGAGAACAGTATTTCGCGCGTTTAAAATGTTAACCTCTTATTTCGAGGTGGCGATCAGGGACTTGAGAATAGTCGGCCAGTTTTCTTCCCAGCAGCAAATATGATCGTACGCCGGGAACGTCACCCAGTTCTCCGGATCGTTTGCGACAAAATTTTCCGTAATCATTGCGGGAATATTTCGATCACCCGCTCCCCGCAAATGAATTTGGTCAACGGTTTGTGGAATTACTGTTCGGGCGGGATCGAGCGAACCGCTGAGCGGGCTGAAACCGTGGTAATGCGTCCAGGCGTTGTGGTCCAGGTTTGCGGCGACTGTAATTACCCGATCAATTTTTTCCATTCTACCCGCCATTAAATAGGCGAGCGTGCCACCGCCGCTATAACCGATTAAAACCACATTCGAGTAAGCATCCGTTGCGATAACAGCTTCCAAAGCGGCAACCATGCTGTCGACGACTTTTTCTGAATATCGGGCGCTGGTCCAAAAAGTGGGGTCGCAGTTGGAGCTTTCGGTGTTGCCGTTGTAAAAACGCGCAAAGTAACAGGGCCTCCCCAGATACAGGCTGTTGTTTGGGTCCCTCATCATGAGGCGAAAGGCAAGCGGATTTTCCGGCGTGGGATCTTTGGCGATGTAACGGTGTTTAATCCACGGCTTGCCGTCCCCTTCAATGTAGACATGCAGCACACCGGATCGGGGATCGACGATGCGAGGGATAATCAGGTGGGCAAAATCGCCGGTGTTATGCCACCAGACGCTCTGCCTTTCAATCGCTGTTTCCATCACCCTGCCGCCGCTGGTATGGCACCCGCTGAGCAGCATGAACAGAACCGCCAGCCCGGCCCGCCGCAGACAGTGTGATTTTCTCGCTTTCATATAAGGCGAATTGCACATATATTTGGTATATACGCCAGTCACACACAACAATAACGGATAAATCCGGGAGTCTCGCAATGTGTTCCCTTTCCAGAAAAACGTTTACCTTTCATTTTAGCCATGCATCTCCGAACAAGCCCGGTGGATACCTGAAAACGGCTTCCCTTGTGCTGGCCGCGGGAATACTGGCTTCCTGCGGTGGTCGTACCATCGACCAAGACGCAAGCGGCGCGCCGGCAGGTTCCGGTAATGTGGCGGACCTGCAGATAGTTGACTGCCTGTTGCCCGGACAGGTACGCCGCCTGGGAAGCGGGTCGTATGTCACACCGCGGCGCCCCGTGCACACTACCGCCGCGGATTGCCGTATTCGCGGGGGGGAATACGTGGAATACGATCGCGCTGATTACCGCACCGCACTGAGCGTATGGATGCCGGCGGCGGAAGCCGGTGATGCCGAAGCCCAGGCCAACGTGGGGGAAATCTTCGAGCGAGGTCTCGGCGGCGAGCCCAATCACGAAGCGGCGGCGATATGGTACGCCAAAGCGGCCGAACAGGGTAACTCCCGCGCCCAGTTCAACCTCGGAACGCTGTACGAACAGGGCCTGGGGGTGGAAAAAAACAAGCTCCTGGCGCTTAACTGGTACCGCAAGGCCTGGGGCCTGGAGGAGGACAATCTGATATACCAGTCCGCCGCGGCCCGGGAGCGGCAGGAACTCCGGGAACAACTGCAAAAGGAGATCAGGCAGAAGGAAACCCAGATTTCCCTGCTGAACAACCAGGTCAGGGACCTGGAAAAGCAAACCAGCAGTCAGGCCGTGGCCAGCGAGGAGCAAAAGGAACAGCTGGAGGAACTGCAAAACTGGATCGGGCAGTTGAAGGAAGAGCGCCTGGTGGCAATGAATGAGATCGACCAGATCCCGCGTTACCGGGAGCCGGAAGCGCCACCGACCCTGCGCCTGAAATCCGATTCCAGCGCCGACGACCTGCGTATCAAGGACATGAACTTCGGCAAGTACTACGCCTTGATCATCGGCAACCAGAACTACGATGCGATCGAGGATTTGCGTACCCCGTATTCCGATGCCACGCGCGCCAAGCAGATACTGGAAACTCAGTACGGCTTTAACGTGACGGTGTTGCTCGATGCGGATAACGCTTCAATCATGCGGGCCATCAACAAACTCAACGAGGTAGTCACTGAAGAAGACAACCTGCTGATTTTCTATGCCGGCCATGGCAGCCGGATTAAGAGCGGGGAGTACGAAGCGGGTTATTGGCTGCCCGTCAACGCCAATCCGCCGCCGGACGACACTTTCTGGGTATCCAATGAGTTCGTCACCCGTCACCTGGCGCGCCTCAAAGCCAAGCGCATTATGGTCGTGGCGGATTCCTGTTACGCTGGCTTGCTGTCCACCGCGCCGGGTTATTTGTTTCTCGGTGACAAGGCGGATTTTTCCGAGGATTATATTCGTTACAAAATGCCGAAGAAGTCGCGCCTGCTGCTTTCCTCCGGCGGAGATCAGCCGGTGCTGGACAACGCCGGGCAGGGGCATTCGGTTTTTGCCAGTGCGTTTTTGACCGCGCTTGAAAACAGCGACGAAATCATTACCGGGCCGCAATTGTTTTTGAAAGTGCGCGATATCGTTACCTCGCGGGCCAGGGCCATTGGTGTTGAGCAAACACCGGAATTCAAGGCCATCAAGGGCGCCGGGCACGAGGTGGGGGATTTCTTTTTTGTCAGGAAGGGTACTTAATTGAACATGCCGGGCCCGGAGCCCGGCATGCCGTTATTCTTTTACTTCAGCATCGGCAAAGGCCGGATAGAGTTTCAGCGCTTCCAATTGTTCCTGGAAAAACACTTTTTGCTCGGGGTTTTCGGCTTTTTCGATATTGTCCTCCAGAATGTCGTACACCGCCTTTTTCGCCTTTTCGATATCATCGTGGGTGCCGTGAATCTGGAATGCCTGGTCAAAGTTCACTACCGCGCCCTGCAAATCGTCAAACTTTAACGCGGTATAACCTTCATCGATATAGTTGAAAAACTGCCTTTGCGATTCCTCCGGTAATGTGTCGAACGGTACCAGTTCAGTTTCGATGGTCTGGATATAAAAATAGTTTGCCAGTGCGGCAACAAGTAATGCCGCAGCGATACCATTGATTCGCCTTGGGCCGGAATTGGCAAAATGCAGTTTTTTGATAAACGTTTGCGCTGAGTCGATGCGGTTTTTCCTTTCCAGCGCAATGGACTGTTTTAAAAATCGTTGTAAAAGTATGTTCCGGTTTTTCGGAAGCACGGGAACCAGGTGATTTTCGTGCGCGAATTTTGCGTCCTTGCCATTGTACGGATGCAATCCGCCCAGCACCTCGCAGGCAATAATTCCCAGTGCATAAATGTCATCGCTGGGATGCGGCTGGTGGCGCTCAATCATTTCCAGGCTCGCATAGGGATAAGTCAACGCGCCAAGTTCGCCCGCATCGAAATTGTCCTGGTAAATTTCCTCGTTCGCCGCGCGGGCGATACCGAAATCGAGAATCTTTATCGTCTCCTTGTCCGTATAAAACAGGTTGGCGGGCTTCAGATCGGAGTGGACAATGCCTTTGCTGTGGGCGTATGTCAGACCGCGCGCGACCTCGGTAATAATCTGAATTTTCTTTTTATGGGTCAGAACGATATTCGTCTTTCCCCTCAGTACATCCTTCAGGGGGTGTCCCTTCAACTCCTCCATTGTCAGGAATACCAGGTCTCCTTCCCGATCAAAGTCGTATACCGTAACGATATTGGGGTGGGCGAGCGCCTGGGTTTTTTTCGCTTCGCGCTGCAGGGTAATAAAAGCCCGGTGGTGGTGTTTGAATTCGCCGTGCAGCAGTTTAATCGCAATATGGGGATTGGTGTCTTCCGCTTCCTGCTTGCGCAGATCCAGGGCGCGATACACCGCGCCCATGCCGCCGGTGCCCAATACCTTTTCCAACACAAAACGCTCGCGGATGACGCTGCCGACGCCTATTTCCTGCGCGGTGCCGGCAGAGTAGTTGGTATACGAGGCTGTATTGGAGCCGGGTTTTGGCTGTTTGCGGAGTGATGTGTTTAAGCGTGTTACGGCTTCGCTGCCGGGTTTTTCACTGACTGGCCGGATTTTGGTTTTATCCTCGCGCGAAGATCTTACGTTTATCCTTGTAGCGTCTTCGTCCCCGCCTTTCGATGGGCAAGTATTCTTTTCCTTGGAACGGGGAACAATCCGGGTGGCGTCCTCGTCGGTTTCCTGACTGCGCTTTAACTCGGTTTTTTGATTATGTATAGAGGGATCGAGCTGTGTTTTATCGTCATCCATCGGATGGACCTGCTAATGGGCGTGCTTGCTTCGCCGTAAATTCCTATATTCTGGCTGGCATTACCCAGTTGTGCAAGCTCTAACCTGGGGTCGTATATGGGGCCAGTTCATCATCTAACCAAAAATGTGGTCTCCCCCAGCCAGACCGCATTGCCAGAGCGATAGGTTTCGGTTAGGAGCATACTTTGGCGGAGGAAAGTGCTATACGCGGACTGAGAGATCAGCCAACGAAGTAGGTAATGGTTTGGGAACTGAAGTTTTGTCGCTTATCGCAAGCACTATCAGTCCGGTGATTAGTTTCAATGCTTGCCGAGGCCAGCCTATCCTTTGTCCCCAGTTAAGCGATGTTTGGGCTTTCGTAGAGCTGAATAAAAAGTGCATTCA
This sequence comes from uncultured Cellvibrionaceae bacterium, assembly GCA_964451365.1. Taxonomy (GTDB): domain Bacteria; phylum Pseudomonadota; class Gammaproteobacteria; order Pseudomonadales; family Cellvibrionaceae; genus CAYVIB01. Next base: position 136,813 of record CAYVIB010000008.1, on the reverse strand, counting down.
GTACAGCAATTGTTTAAGGACGGAGTTGACGCTTAATTCTTCTTATCCCCTGATTTTGGATAAAAAAAGAAACTGCATGCACTTAAAACATTACAGTTTCTTTAAAGATCGTACCTTTTATTCTGTTTTCACTTCTAAAGCCTGACTGTGAGTGAAATCAGAATTGTCGGGTCGTCCTAACTCCATTCGATCGTATTTGCTTTCAGCCAACAATAATGGATCTTTCACTAGGTTACTATCTCGGGTACTTGATGTCGGGTTACTAGCTTCCGTTAAAATAAAACGCCATACCGTTATCAAAAATTTTTTGACCATGAATCGACACGATCTAGACGTTTCCATAGGGTAATTGTTCGTTCTGAAATTAGTAATTAAAAAACTTGCGCGTATATCAACATCGTAATTGTCGCAGGTGTTAGCGCGTGATAAGATTCTGCTCGAATTTGAATTGAATCACGGAAAACTCTGTAAGGACGCTGAATGTCAATGCTGCTTCATCTCAAAAAATGGATTATCTATTTATAAGGGAGTATTTATGATATCTAGCTTTTAACCCTCATTCTCGCAAAGCAAATCCTCCCTAATCGTTAGTTACCGATATAGGATAGTTGCGCCTTAAAAAAAGGATGTCCTTTATAGGCTAAAGCAAGCGCACCTTTGAAAATAAAACTATTCAACCAAAAGAGATTTATATGAAAAAAATCACGGCTAAATTAATAATAATTTTATCTGCCCTTGCCAATATTTCCAGCTATGCTGAGGTGGTATATAAGCCGAGTCAAGCAGCCCCATACACAAGCGATAAATATTGGCAGGACATTTATCTTGAGCCGCATGAGTATTGCCACCGGGATCATCTTGCAAATCTTCAGGCAAGTGAACCACAGCTTCGCCCATTTGACTGGAGTACTATGGCCCAGCATAGCGATGGAAATTTTTATAGTCTTTCTATAAACAGTCTTAGCATAGTAGGACCGTATAACTCAGCAAATGCTGAACGAAAATACTATTCCTTGGGCTACTCAATTTCGGCTTGGAGCCCGGGTATTGGTTGCCAGGAATGGAGACATATAGAAAGTCCTTATCTTGGTGATAGGCTGAGAAGTGCTGGTATATCGTTCTACACCGATACGGAAGGATTAAAAGATATGTTAATCATAGATGGCTTCTCTATGAAAAGTAGGAACCATAACCCGCAGGCGGTGTTTGAGGTTGAATACAAAGCTCCAACAGATGAGCAAGCTAAAGCAAGCCTGGAAATGTATTATCTCCACAATAATGGTGCCTGGGTCAAGGTTAAAACTCTGCCGCTTACTGATCAGTCCGGTCACTCAGTTAGCGAGTATGGGCGTACGTGGCGGAATGTCTCTGGATACATTAATCTCCCTTATGAAACTCTTGTGCAGCTACGTTTAAAAATGGATGCGCCCAAAGTGGAAGGTATAGATCCGGTACATACAGCAATAAGTAGTGGCTTCGGTCTTAACAGTGTTCATTTGCTTGTTGAAAACTGCGTGCCTGACTTGATAAATGGTGGATGTTTGTAAGCTGAGTTCTATTAATCTATAAGAAAAGGAAAAGTCATGAAAAGAATAGCGGTTATAATCTGTCTTCTGCTCAGCTCTAGTGCATTTTGCTTGAGTTACCAAATAGTTGGGCGTGATGTATGTTCTTTGCAGGGTAACATGCTTTGGCAGTGTTCATATCTTCCTGTGAATTTCCAGTTATCTGTTCTGGATGATGTTATTCCGCTGGAAACGATGGTAGAGATTAACAGAAATCAATACTGTCGTACACAGTATCCAATTTCTTTGGTCTTTGGTTACGGGGAAGGGATGGTAAGCGAGCTGAATGCGCTATCTTTATCTTCGAGTCGCATTTCTCAGCTGAGCAGTAGTGAACTAAAATTTTCGGTCGATGCACCTTATTCAAACTATGCGCGTTTTGATAGTCGATGCAGTATCACGGCAAATATAGAGGTAGATGCTGTTGATCTAGGTAAGCTGGAAGAAAACATCGGAAACGAGAAAGCGTCTCTGCTGGATCAAATCGAAGTAATTGATGATCGCATAGGCGATAAAACTACAATTCAGAATCTACTGGAGGTGGCGGATCTTTACGCCAATATAGTTAGTATTGCAAATCAGGATATTGTTTCGTACGCACAGCTAAATCTAATTCTCTTAGAAAGTTGCGAAGATGCAGATCCGTGCACCTGGACTGACCAAATCAATGTGGTGCTAAATGATCCTACGGTGATAATGCCATTTAATCAAATGTTGCTTCTGTATAATCTGGCTACCACATTAGACACATTGGTGCCGGCAGACTGCACAGCAGTGGATAATTGCTTGATAAGCATCATAGACGAACAAACTGAAGAGACCATTGGTAATATTGCGTCCTCCATTGATACGACCTCTCTCAATGAAGAAATTCGACAGTTGGTGGACAATAGGCTTCAGGCTAGCAACAGGTTGGCAACGTTAGAGTCAATAGCGCTCGATTATAATCTCGACTGGAGTGGGATTTAACTATCCCATTAAAATGTATATAAAGTAGTGTACTTTGATGGCGAACGTTACTCGGATGACTGTGGAAGCTGAGCCATCAAATGCCGTTCTATTTAACCGGTATAAAACTTTACTATTTTAATTTTGTTAACCATCTCGAACATATAAAGAAGGCTTTCGAAACATAATTGTCGAGGATAAGAAATGAAATCAGGAGTATCTGTGAAAACACTATATCTGTTGATGGTTGGGTTATTGTTGTGTCCTTTGACATACGCTGTTAACTGCAAAGAGAAAGCTGATAGCTTTGTGAGTTCAGCTGGTCAGGTTTATTGCAATAAAGATGATTATGAAGAGCAGCTTGAATGTCTTAATGAGGGTATAAAAAATATAAAATCATACTGCATGGAAAATAGTCAAGCAAAGATAGAGTTGGATGCAAATGTCGCTTTTTTAAAAGATATCCTGCTAAAAAAATCTTCGGTAGATATCGGTTCAGAAAAATATAAGCTAGCGAAAAGTAAATATGATTTTGAGCTGATATCTACTATTATTGAGTCTAACTCATATGATATCGAAAACACCAAATCGAAAATTATAGATAAATACGAAGGTCTTTCAATAGAAGTTAACGATATTGTCGCTGACTATCAGCGTGATGTTAATTTGATTATTTCTAATATTAACAACGCAAGTAACGCTAGCTCTCTTTCAGGTAATGAATATGAGCTTCAGGAGTTATATTTTAGTTCCGCAAGACGATTAAACTCTTATTATAATGAAATCGCCATCCTGCAAATGCGGGCAAAAAACCTGGAAGATAAGTTAGTAGGCGCACTTTCAGAAGCGATGGATAGTGTAGAAGCGTTGGGACTGTCCGAACAGTTGGGGTTGAGATCCAGAGCGATTGACAATGCCCTGCTTTACCTCAAAAGAATAGATGATGACATTTACGATAAAACATCGAAGGTGTCGGATCACCTAGTGCAGAAACGAAGTTTATACAGATTTTCAGAAATCGATAGTCAGTTGCAGGAGTCTACGAAAGAAGCTTACGAAATCGATCGGATTCGCGGATATTTGGTTCAAGTCAATAGTTCGGTCGAGGGGTTTCAGCGTCCTGAGAGAAGTACGTTCTACAACATGCCCTACTTAACTGAGCAGCTTCGGAGTGCCGGTCAAATTGTTAATATTGCCGATGCGTGCAGTGCGGCTGACCGACCGTCCTGGCAAAGCTTAGGCTGCCAGCGTGCACTGACGTATAAAGGCAACGCTGAAAGAGCGTTTTCCACAACCGTGCCAAATACCATTAATTTTGCACTAATTCGCTTATTTCCGACGGTAGTGGATGCAACCAAAATTGAAAACCTTAGATCTGCGCTTGAAGGTGATGATATTGTAGCTGCTGCACAAGTGTACGACTCCATACTTCGAAGCTTATAACAGAAGGGACATTTCGTGAAAATTAAATTATTACTTATCGGATTATTGTTGGCAGCAGAAGTTGTAAATGCTGACAGTGTTTGTATTGAGGAAGAGGGGAGTAGTTCGAAAAGTTTTGGAGGTGCACTCCCATTCATTAATGACTTTGATCTCTGGGAGGTGTTTAGTTCATCTACGGATAAGGAGGTTAAGGAGAATAAAGACATTGCGGGCGGTGTTGTTGTTGGCGACGAAATTGTAACACAATGGATATGGTCAGATGGAAGAAATAGGAATCGGTACTCTATCTACGAGGCAACTCAATATAGGAATGGTTCTTCCAAATTTGAAGGTGAAGTCTGTGTCGATAATTCAGATGTACTAGAAGTAGGAAACAACAACGCAAAAGTCGAATTTTGGCTTCCATATGGCGGAAAAAATACATCGTATCGTGCCGAGCTGGTGAATTCCCTCGGTAGAGATATAACAATTTGCGATTACTATAATTTGAAGTACGATTCCAATGATTCCGAAAACAACTCACCGGAATGCGAATCAAAGTTTTATATTTCATTGGAGGATTTTGCACCGGATCTCTACCGTCAGCTTGTTGAGGCGGAGAAAGAATTGTTGGAGCTTGTAGTTGAAGCGCTGGATCAGGAAAATGAGTATGAAGAACAGGTAATCCACGTAACAGATGCCATAACACGGATTGATCTCAAAAGTTTTGATGAAATTTTTGATTCTGACCTCGAAGCGGTAAGTTCCGTTCTGACTCTTTATAAGGATTTAAAAAAGGACTTGGCCGATTTGCGCAACGAAACACAATTTTTGTCTAACCAACTTAGTGATATGTGGCAGGAGGCAACCTTAAGTATCGACACTACGCTTCATGAATATGGATATGATGTTAGTCAGATGCCGGCATTACCACAAATAGATATTTCAAGTCTTTCGATGATAAGCGGAACTACACCGGTACAAGTTGATAACATAAATTATTATAGGCAGTATGCTGAACAAACCAAGGACCAACTACAGAGTCTAGCAATATCTGGCAATAATAGAGAATTTGTCCTGGCCGCGAAGCAGTGGCTAATTAACTCAAATGCTTTGCAAGAGCAGCTCTCTTCCCAGCTCATATCTACCCCGCAAGAATGGGAAGCTTTAACGCAAGCTTTTGAAGACGTTGAAAGCTATGTTTTCACAGTTGTGGATCAGGATTTTTGGTTTCTAGACTCCCCGGTAACGCAACAGCAACGGGAAGCCTTGAAATCCATCAATAACTATTCTCAGCAGTATGGTGAAATGATTGAGCATAATCTAAGATCCTGGCGCAGTGACGATATGACCCAGGATAAGCAAGACCTGCTTACTACGCTGGAGGCTGCGGGAAACGGTATCGAAGCCAGCATGGAAAATGGTCAGAACGAAGATTTCGATGACCTACTTTTTGGTTTGGCGACGTCGATTAGAGAAGGTTCCATTTGTGCCGCTAAAGTAATGATTACAGGAGACTTCGGCGATTTTTACGAAGTAGTCATTGGAAAGGATCTATGTTCTGGAGAACAGCTTACCACGGGAGAAAGGCTATTTTCTTCTCTGGGCTTTGTTGCTGGCAATGGGCATTTCTGGAGAGGCGTTGGTAAGACTCTGGGATTGTTGGTGAGGTCACGAAATATCGTTAACCTTACTGCTTTTATGAAGGATCAAGCCAGAATAATGAATATGTCCGATGGTGAACTGAAAAGATTCGTGGAACGGTTAAGTGATATACCCTGCTAGTACGAAATTTAGAGTGTAGTTTGACGCTTTATTGTATTTTGAAGTGGATATATCAGAACAAGAGCCAGTTTTATTTATAAATGCAGGAGATATATATGTTCCATCGAGCTTTTAAGGTTGTGTTTATATTTTTACATATACTTACATTTGTCAATTTTGTACATGCAAGCGAATGCATGACAGATGAACTGACCTCCCGTGTGGAGGCCGCGCTTGGAAGTTCTTCTAGGATATTCACTAATGGAAGATATGTTGAAGTGGATGTTTTAAACAGACGCATGCTAAAGTTGGTTGATGAGCTAGATCCTGGAACTCCACGATACATTGATGGGTCAGTTAACGAAGGAATTAGAGATAAAATTGAGATTGGGGGATACACCAACTTGGATTTGATGCTTGAAGGAAAGGCACCAATAGGTACCGATGGAAAACAGATTAACTTGCATCATCTATTTGGGGAGGAGCCGGGGCCAATGGCGGAAATAGAAGCGACAATTCATCAAAGAGAGCACGGCGTGTTGCATAAGATGATAAAAGAAAGCTTTAGAAGAGATCCAGCTCTTGAAGTTATGTATGAAGAGTTTAAGAAAAAATATTGGAAGGAACGTGCGAAAGATTTTATGGGATAACAGCTTTCGCTTTTTTAGCGAGACTGCCTGCTTCACACGTTGGCACACTGAATATCTCGGAGTTCTGCTTAACAGATCGATCTAGCCTTATGTTGAGGGTCATAAAAATGCCTATTAAAATTACGGATGAGACGGTCAGAAAATATCTTAAGGCAGTAAGTGAAGAATCAAAAGACTCTTTCCTGGCGCTGGCTAAGCGAATGGGTGAGCCAAGCGATTCCCTTGAAGGCTTTGTGAGAAGCCTTCTGGAGTTTCTTTATGGCGAAAAAGCAGAAGTGAGATTGGTCGATAGCGTGGCAGAAAAATATCGTGAAAAATCCTATAATGAGTTGATTAATTTGTTAAAAGCAGTTGATTGCGCTAGTTCGTGGGAAATTCTTGGGCCTCAAGATCCTGGGTTTGTGAGAGAGGTTTTAGATGGGCTAGAATACAGGCTGCCTAATAGTTTGATAATGTATCTAATACAGGTTGGGGGCATGGAACTCGGAGACTATTATATGCCTAGTATTGCAAAAGGTTATCGGGGACCTACCAATACTTTGGCGTCCCATACAAATCAACTTATGAAAGATTATTCTCTACCAAGCGGGTATTTTTGCTTGGATTATTCTCACGAAGGACATCAATCGGCCTGTCTTGATTTGGCAATGATGGAAAACGATGAATGCCCGGTACTCTTGTACGACAAGGACAAAAGGAGATTTGAAGGTCAGGTAGCTATTAATTTTGATTTTTGGTTTAGAGATAAAATATCAATCTTTATTGATGCGCTGGAGAGAGCGAATGCTCTTTGAAAATTTCCTTTTTACGGAGCTATGTATTTCGAATAAAATATAATCTCTGCCTCTCTCTCGATTGGGTTAGCTGAGTAAGTAGATGCTAAACAAGTTACTTTTAGCTAACCATAGCTTTTCTATCGTCCAGTCTGCACTTTGTGCTATTTTGCTGAAATCATCCGGGGTGTATTTGTAGGAGTTTTCCGTATGAATACTCTCACCCGCTTCGAAATCGATTGCTATGCCGTCGATATGCACCGTGTGTTTTTCCAGGCAGACGAGGTGCATTTCGATACAGCCTTTGGACGCATTGTAAAAGGCGTAGTGCTCAAATCGTGATGTATCGAAGTCGCCGTGTATCTCCCGGTTGATTCTTTCCAGGATGTTCAGGTTAAAGCGTGCGGTAATGCCTTGATTGTCGTTATAGGCATTGTGCAGGATGTATGGAGATTTTTTGGTGTCCACGCCGATTAGAAGGCGGCCGTTATTGCCCAGGGATGTTTTTGCATTGGCAAGAAAAGACCGGGCTTCTTCCGGCGAAAAATTGCCGATAGTGGAACCGGGGAAAAAACCCAGCTTGTTTTCGTTTGGGCTTTCGCCGATAGGAATGGGCTGGGTGAAATCCGCAACAATGGGTTTTACATTTAAATCAGGGTGTTGCTTTTGCAATTCGTTGCAGGACGACTGGAGGTGGTCACCGGAAATATCAACAGGAACATACCGGCTGACCTCAATATGATCCAACAGCGGTTTAATTTTTTGTAACGAACCGGCGCCAAATTCGATGATGGCCTGCTCGTGTTCAAACACAGCTTGTAGTTCTTTTGCCACTTTCGGAAGCAGTGCCAATTCAGCCTTGTAGGGATAGTATTCACGCAGATCGCAAATACGGTCGAAATATTCCGATCCCTGTTTGTCATAAAAATATTTTGGCGATAATTGTTTTTGGCGCTGGCTCAGCCCGGTGATGACATCGTCAAAAAAAATCTGGTCGCACAGTTCCGATTTCGCCGGGTATAGCTCCGTGGGAGTTGCTTTCTTGAGTCCGTGTAACATGTGCTTTTCCTCATAAGTTTTTGCGGGCTAGCCGGCCAGCCTGACGCCGGAAAACTGCCATCGTTGATATGGATAAAAAAAGTTTCTGTAGCTTGAGCGAATTTGTGCCTGGGGTGTTGCGCATGAGCCGCCGCGCAATACGAATTGATTTGCCATGAATTTGCCGTTGTACTCACCCAGTGCTCCCTGTGCCGGTACAAAACCGGGGTAGGCTGAGTAGGGACTGCTGGTCCATTCCCAGACATCACCGTACAACTGCGCGATTAAACCGGTTTCCCGCGCTGGCACGGGTCGCCAGATATGTTGTTCGGCAAAATTACCATCAATAGTTTTTTTCTCGGTGGCCGTTTCCCATTCCTGTTCGGTGGGTAAGCGTTTTCCGGCCCACCGCGCATAAGCATCGGCTTCGTAATAGCTGATATGGCAAACCGGTGCTTCCGGCACAATTTCCCGCAGGCCGTCCAGCCCAAACTGCAGCCATGCATCTCCGTGTTTTTGCCAATACATTGGCGCCACCCATTTGTTTTGCTGGCAACAAGTCCAGCCGTCGGACAGCCAAAGCAGGGGATTTTGATAACCTCCGTCCTCCATGAATTCCAACCACTCGCGGTTGTTTATCGGTCGGCTTGCCAATTGAAATGGTTGCAGGTAATAAGAGTGGCGTGGTTTTTCATTGTCGTAAGCAAACCCGCTGTCACAGCCTATTTCCACGAGTCCGCCATCAAACCGGATCATTTCCGTTTCACGATTGGCGCGCGATGAATCCATCGAAACGCGCGGAGTTTGCACGGCGGGATAGAGTGGATTAAAGGAAAACAAATGCAGTAGGTCCGTCAGTATCAATTCCTGGTGCTGCATTTCGTGGTGCAAACCGATGGTCACCAGATCGGCAATGGCTTCAGGGCTGCTTTCCAGCAGCGTCGCCATGTGCTCGTCCACATACGTTCGGTAGGCCATAACCTCGTCCAGGCGCGGCCTCGTCAGAAGGCCGCGTTGAGGGCGCACATAGCGGCTGCCGGCCGATTCGTAGTAAGAATTAAACAGGTGGGGGAAAGCGTCATTAAATAAACGGTAATCAATGAACTGACTGGTGAGAATGAATGTTTCGAAAAACCAGCTGGTGTGCGCGAGGTGCCACTTCACCGGACTTGCGTCCGGCATCGACTGCGCTGTCATGTCTTCTGGTGATAAACCTTCCGTTAAAGCCTGGGTTTGCCTGCGTACATTCAGATACTGACGTAATAAAGGTGTGGTCACGAAGTGTCACTCTTCTTTATGGATAAACCGGTTTTTTCCGTAACAATAATGCCAAGACCTCTGGAGTGCATTTATGGTACCAGCTTAAAGCGATATAAAAAGGGCGGCAGGCAAGAGAGTGACAAAATCGAATCATATTACTGGCACTCCATGTCAGTAGTGATGAAGTCGCAACCGGATGGAATATTAAGCGACAGGATTTTTACCTGCCTCGCCAGGAATTCCCTAAATACAATCTCCGTATGATTCTTGTAGTTTTTGGTTGGATGCGTCTCTATTTTACAAACGATGTTGAGCGGATAAGGTGTGTGTGAGGCCAGCTTGAGGTGCGGGAATTTTCCCTTTGGCGCGTATGGTTATAGGCCGGCAGAAACACGTTTACCAGAAAGGGCTTAAAGTCATAAAACCGGCTTGTTGTTATAACAGTCTGAATGAACCTTGCGAAAGCTATTGCTTTTTCACCTTTAGATCGCCTGGAATGGCACATACTGAACTAATAGTTATAATTACTATATCGTCTTTTTCATCTTTTGCGGGTATGATGCCAAACCAGCTTAAGGAAGATGCACGATGCGAAGGGCGGATTTATTTTACGGTTCTGGCCTGCGCTGAGCACGTTTACCCCGTCCAGGTTGGGGGTAACTAAACTATAAGCAACGATAAAAACATCATAATAAGTCAGAGGTATTTTTTAATGACCGATTTTTTTTCAAGACTCCCCGGTTTCCTGACAGCTTTAACTGTCTCCATCGGGCTCGCAGCCTGCGGCGGCGGTGGAAGTGGTGGCAGTGACAATGGGTCCAGTACGTCCAGCTCCAGCAGCTCTTCAAGTTCATCGTCCAGTAGTTCATCCACCAGTTCCAGCGGTGGCGATGGTCTCAGCATTACCCCCGATTTCCAGCTTTATACATTAGCGGATTCCGATTTCCCGGTCGGTGTCGCTGTATCGGCGGCGAGCGAAAATTTCAGTATTTTTGATCCGGATGACGGCGCTGCCAAACAAGCCGTAATTTTGGAGCATTTCAGCCAACTGACGGCGGGCAACATTATGAAGATGAGTTATCTGCATCCAGAGGAAGAGACTTTTACATTTGATGATGCGGATGAATTAGTTACTTTTGCCCAAACCAACGGTTTGACGGTGCATGGCCACGCCCTCGTGTGGCATTCCGGGTATCAGGTGCCCGATTTCATGAACAGCTACGAGGGCGACTTTAAGGCCATGCTGACTGATCATGTTACCGAGATCGTTACTCACTTCGACCAGGAGTTTCCCGGCGTGGTGGTGAGCTGGGATGTGGTTAACGAAGCTGTTGATACAAGCCAGACCGATGGCTGGCGACGTTCCGTTTTTTATAATGAGTTACCGCCGACCACAGCGGATGACATTCCCGAATATATCCGAATTGCTTTCAGCGCGGCTCGTGCGGCGGATCCGGACGCCGATCTTTATTACAACGACTACGACAACACAAACGACAATGCTCGGAGAGTTAAGACATTTGAACTTGTGGATGTGCTTGACGAAGAGGGGTTGATCGATGGCGTAGGTTTCCAAATGCACGTTTATATGGGCTTTCCTAGCTTGAGTAACATTAAAGATGCGTTTCAGATGGCAGTGGATCGTGGGCTGAAAGTGAAGATTACGGAACTCGATATTCCAATCTTCGATCCTTATACTGGCACGCATGATCCCAATAATCCGATAGAAGTCTTTACTGCTGATCATGCGGCTCAGCAAAGCACCCGCTATTGCCAAATTGTTAAAACGTATCTTGAGACTGTTCCTGTCAACTTGCGGGGCGGTATTACGGTATGGGGGTTGACTGATGATGAAAGCTGGCTAATTAATCACTACACCAATGTGGGTAAAAATTCTTTCAGTGAGCCAATGCAGGTTTGGCCACTGCTGTTCAATGCCGACCTTTCTGCTAAACCGGCTCTCCAAGGGGTTGCCGATGCTCTCAGCGGAGAAGCTTGCAACTAAAGCAGGCTTTGCCTGACCCGCAAAAGCGGCCCCTAAAGGGGGCCATTTTTTTGTTTTGAAGATAAAGCTTTGGCAAGAAGCCGTTTTTCACGTAGCGCGTGACCAGGTTTGCTCAGCAGGAATGCACGCTATCCTATCCGGTGGCACCCTGGGTGTGATTGGTGGGGAGCTCTGGAGCGTGGTTAAAGTTAGCAATAAGCTCAAAAGCAGAACCGATTCAACTCTGGAATGCATCCGGTCTCAGCACCGCACGCGCCGACAAAAGTGTGACTGCGGCTATCGGAAAACAATATTCGAACCCTAAAAGCTCATTTTTTTCGCACGTTTCAAAATTTTTGTCGCTGCAAACTATCGTGCGTTATTTCTACTGCTTCGGCGCAAAATCCGATAATTCCTCCACCGGAATACGATTTGCATTCACGACATCATCCACGGCTATTTATTCCTCTGCCCGGTAACGACTACAATCAGGTTATGCACACCAAATACATAACCCGAGCCTTGGAGCATGTGTTATGAGTAAAAACAGCTACGCTACCCGCAGTACATTGGAAGTTGGCTCCCGCCAATACGAAATTCACTCCCTCGACAAACTGTCGCACCAATTCTCCATCGACAAAATGCCGTTTTGTTGGAAGATCCTGCTTGAAAACCTGTTGCGTCACGAGGATGGCGTTAATGTCACCGCCGACGACGTCGCCGCCCTGTGCGCCAGTGTCGATAGCGATACGCCGCCGAGCCAACAGATTGCCTTTTCTCCCGCGCGGGTGGTATTGCAGGACTTCACTGGCGTACCGGCGGTGGTGGACCTGACCGCCATGCGCGACGCCATCGTGCAGCTTGGCGGCAATCCGGACAACATCAATCCCCAGGTACCGGTGGACCTGGTGATCGACCACTCGGTGATGGTGGATTATTTCGCTACCCCCGACGCCCTGCAGAAAAATACGCAGCTGGAATTCGAGCGCAACCGCGAGCGCTACAATTTCCTGCGCTGGGGGCAGCAGGCATTTTCCAATTTCCGCGTGGTGCCGCCAGGCACTGGTATTGTTCACCAGGTGAACCTGGAATATCTGGCCAGCGTCGTGATGACGGGCGAAAAAGACGGCAAGTTTTCCGCATACCCTGATACCCTTGTGGGTACCGACAGCCATACCACCATGATCAACGGCCTCGGCGTGCTGGGCTGGGGCGTTGGCGGTATCGAGGCGGAGGCAGCCATGCTCGGCCAGCCCATTACCATGCTGCTGCCGGAAGTGGTGGGTTTTGAACTGGTGGGCGAGCTGCCGGAAGGCTCCACCGCCACCGACCTGGTGCTGACGGTAACCCAGATGCTGCGCAAGCGCGGGGTGGTGGGCAAGTTCGTCGAATTTTACGGCGATGGGCTGGACCACCTGAGTATTGCCGACAGGGCCACTATCTCAAACATGTCGCCGGAGTACGGCGCCACCATTGGTATCTTCCCCGTCGACCAGGAAGTACTGAAATATCTTACCTTTACAGGCCGTAGCGAAGAGCAGGTTGCCCTGGTGGAGGCTTATGCGAAAAGCCAGGGACTGTGGCGTGATTCTTCCGTTGTCGCCCGTTATAGCGACAGCCTGCACCTGAATCTTGCCGAGGTTGTCCCGAGCCTCGCCGGCCCCAAGCGGCCGCAGGACCGGGTGCCGCTGACCGAGGCCAGGCAAAACTTCCACGACTACCTGCAGACCACGCACGAAAGTACCGTCCTTATCCATCCAGCATCGCCGGAAGCGGATTTCGATGCCGAAGGCGGCAATATCGAAGCCGAACAATCCGCGGAGGCCGGTATGCCGGTAAATTTCAACGGTGGGGAGTTCCGTCTCAACCATGGTGACGTGGTGATCGCCGCAATCACCTCCTGCACCAACACCTCGAATCCTTCCGTGATGCTGGCGGCGGGGTTGGTGGCCAAGAAAGCGCACGAACGGGGCCTGACATCAAAACCCTGGGTGAAAACCTCCCTCGCGCCGGGTTCCCAGGTGGTGCCGGCCTACCTGCTGCAGGCGGGGCTGAGCGAACATTTGAAAGCCCTGGGTTTCCACCTGGTGGGCTTTGGCTGCACTACCTGTATCGGCAACTCCGGGCCATTGCCCGAGCCGATTCGCGAGGCCATCCACCAGGGCGATCTTGTGGTGGCGTCGGTCCTGTCCGGCAACCGCAATTTCGAAGGGCGAATTCATGCTGATGTGAAAGCCAATTACCTGGCGTCCCCGCCGCTGGTGGTGGCCTATGCCCTGGCCGGTACCATGAATATCGACCTGGCCAACGACCCGCTGGGCAAGGACCACGATGGCAAACCGGTTTACCTTCGGGACATCTGGCCGAGCCAGCAGGAGATCAACGCCGTGCGTGACAATGCCATCAGCGGCACCATGTTCCGCGAGCGCTATGCCGATGTATTCCGCGGCACCCAACAGTGGCGCTCGCTGCCGATCAACGAAAGCAAAACCTACGAATGGCCCGACTCCACGTACATCAAGAACCCGCCATTTTTTGCCGATATGCCGAAAACGCCGGGGGGGCTGGTACAGATAAAAGGCGCCCACTGCCTGGTCAAGGTGGGTGATTCCATTACTACCGACCACATTTCCCCCGCCGGGGCCATCCACCCGGACAGCCCCGCCGGCGTCTACCTGCGCGAGCAGGGTGTGGAAGTGAAGGACTTCAACAGTCTTGGCTCCCGCCGCGGCAACCACGAAGTCATGATGCGCGGCACCTTTGCCAACGTGCGCCTGCGCAACCAGCTCGCACCGGAAACCGTAGGTGGTTTTACCCGTTACCTGCCCACTGATGAGGTTATGCCGATCTACGACGCCGCCATGAAATACCGGCGGGACAAAACCCCGCTGATCGTGCTGGCGGGCAAGGAATACGGCACCGGCTCCAGCCGCGACTGGGCGGCCAAGGGCACCAAGCTGCTCGGTATCGAGGCAGTGATCGCGGAGAGTTTCGAGCGCATCCACCGCTCCAACCTGGTGGGTTTCGGTGTATTGCCGCTGGAGTTTATGAAAGGCGAAAGCATACCCCAATTGGGGCTTACAGGTGAGGAAGTATTTACTTTTGAATCCCCTGTCGGTGCCGGCAGCGATACGCTGACGATTGTCGCCGACAGCGAGGGCGGAGCCGAAAAACGCTTCCAGGTGCGGGTGCGGATCGACACCGAAACCGAGTGGGAATACTATCGCAACGGCGGCATTCTTCACGCCGTGCTGCGCAAGCTGGCGGGAGTGGCCTGATAATGGAGCCTGATACGGATACCCGCCGGGAGAAGGATTCCCTCGGCACGGTGGACGTGCCGGCGGACCGCTACTGGGGCGCCCAGACGCAGCGGTCGCTGCTGCATTTCCCCATTGGCGGCGCCCGCTTCCAGTGGCAGAGATCCATGATTCGCGCGCTGGGCCTGGTCAAGAAAGCGGCGACCCTGAGCAACCGGGAACTGGAGCTCCTGCCGGATAATCTCGCCGGCGCGATGATCCAGGCCGCCGAAGAGGTTATCGCGGGACAACTGGATGACCATTTTCCGCTGGTAGTCTTCCAGACCGGCTCCGGCACCCACAGCAATATGAACGCCAACGAGGTGATCTCCAATCGCGCCATTGAGCTGCTGGGCGGCGAGCGTGGCAGCAAAACCCCCGTCCATCCCAACGATCACGTCAACCTGGGTCAATCCTCCAACGACGTTTTTCCCACCGCGATGCACGTGGCGGTGGCGGAGGAACTGGAGAAAATGGCGCCGGTGGTAAGCCGGCTGCGCGATACCCTGCGACAAAAAGCAGAGCAGTACCGGGACGTCATAAAAACCGGCCGCACACATCTGCAGGATGCGGCCCCACTTACCCTGGGGCAGGAAATTTCCGCCTGGGTGGCGCAACTGGATTTCGCCCTGGAAACCCTTCGGTCCCACAAAACGGCAATCCACCCTTTGGCAATCGGTGGCACGGCGGTAGGCACCGGGCTTAACACTCACCCCCGGTTTGGGCAGCGGGTGGCGCACTACCTGGCGGAGGATACGGGCATTCCCTTTACTTCCGCCGATAACAAATATTTTGCCCTGTCGGCGCACGACCCGCTGGTGGAACTGTCGGCCTGCCTGCGCACACTGGCGGGCGCGCTGATGAAAATCGCCAATGACATCCGCTGGCTGGCCAGCGGCCCTCACTGCGGAATCGGCGAACTGCTGTTGCCGCAAAACGAGCCCGGCTCATCAATTATGCCCGCCAAGGTCAACCCCACCCAGAGCGAGGCCATGACAATGGTATGTGCCCAGGTATTTGGCAACGATGCCACCGTGGCCCTTGCCGGCAGCCAGGGCAATTTCCAGTTGAACGTGTACAAGCCGGTGATCGTTCACAACGTGCTGGAAAGCATCACCCTGTTGGCGCAGGCCTGCGATGTTTTCGACAAATACTGTGCCGGCGGCATTCAGCCCAACATTGCGCGCATTGAAAAAAACCTGCAACAGAACCTGATGCTGGTAACCGCCCTCAATAACCATATCGGCTACGACAGGGCGGCGGAAGTGGCCAAACTGGCCGACAGCCGGCAAATCACGCTCCGGGAGGCGAGCGTGGAGTTGGGCTACGCCACGGAAGAGCAGTTCGACCAATGGTTTGACCTGACCTCCATGGTGAGAAACGGCTAAAGCATTTCCTCCCAATCAACAAGGAAAACCTCCCGGCATCCACTATAGTTACTAAACATCCCTTTTATTTTGCCCGGGCATTATGTTGAGTTTTAATCCAGAGCCGTTTTATAAAAAAAAGAACCATTGGAATGCTTTCCTGTTGGTGAGGGTATTCTTTGTCATCCTGACGATGATCACTTTGGGCGCGCGCGCCGACGTGCTTACGGTGACCAAGAGTTCCCATCCCCTGGATCAGTACGCTATCGACGTATTGGAACTGGCGCTCAAGCACATGGACAGGAAATACACCCTGGAGGTGGTGGAAGGGAAGTTTACCCAGTCGCGTGTGGTTGAGGACGTAAAATCCGGCAAGGTTGATGTCTTCTGGCTGGCCACCGATAAAAAATCCGAACAGTTGCTGCATCCAATCCGCTTCCCCATTATCAAAGGGCTTCTCGGCCACCGGGTATTCATTATTCATCCGGATATGCAGAAGAAGTTTGATCAGGTAAGGACTTTTGATGATCTTAAGGAATTTACTTTTGGTCAGGGCGCCGGTTGGCCGGACGTGGGAATATTGAAAAGCAACGACCTTGATGTTGTCGTTACCAGTAAATACGAAAACCTGTTCCACATGGTGGAAGGCGGGAGGTTCGATGGCTTTCCACGGGGAGTACTGGAACCCTGGGTGGAATTGCATGCCCACCCGGAGCTGGACCTTGTGGTGGAGAGCAGCCTGGTGTTGGTTTACAGAATGCCTTTTTATTTTTACGTCAGCGAGGAGAACAAGACACTTGCGCGTCAACTCCATAATGCGCTTGATGCCGCACTGGCGGACGGCAGTTTTGATAAATACTTTTATAGTAACCCGATGATCAAGGACGCCATCAATCGATCGAACCTGAAAAACCGGAAGGCTTTTTACCTGGACAATCCAAATATTTCCAAGGAAACGCCGTTGGAGCGCAAGGAGTATTGGTTGGATCTTAATTCGTTGAAATAAACGTTAAGCTAACACTAATTTGGTTGTCACTGTTGTACCTGAAAAGCCGCCAACCTAGTGATGCGGCATTCCGACGCAAGGAGTGTGGTTTGGTCATTCCAGCTATTTAACGGAAACCGTCTTGATATTCACAAACTCCTTAATTCCGTAGTGAGAAAGCTCGCGACCGTAGCCACTTTCTTTTACCCCACCAAACGGCAGCCGCGGATCGGAGCGAACAAAGTCATTGATAAAACAGCAGCCGGCTTCCAACTGTCGCGCCACGTGCTCACCCCGCTCCGTGTCGGTGGTAAACACCGCGGAGCCAAGTCCATAAACGGAATCGTTGGCCACCTCTATCGCCGTTTTCTCATTCCGCACAGGAATCACTGCCGCGACCGGACCGAACAATTCCTCCCGATAGGCGGCGCATTGTGGGGTAACATCTGTCAGAACTGTCGGTGAATAAAAATAACCTGGACCCTGTAATGGTGTGCCGCCAACAAGGCAGCGGGCGCCTTTTTCCAGGCTTTGCTCCACCTGGGCGTGCAGGGTTTCGCAAAGATCCGCGCGCGCCAGTGGGCCGAGCTCGGTGGTCTCCTGGGTGGGATCGCCGAGCAGGGCGTTTTGCATATGATTTGCCAGCGCGTCCTCGAACTCGTGGCGAACGGAATCCACCACAATAAAACGCTTGGCGGAAATACAGCTCTGGCCGCTGTTGATTAACCGACTGGTTGCGCAGGCTTTCGCGGCGGTTTCGATATCGGCGTCTTCAAGAATCAGGTATGCATCGCTACCACCCAGTTCCAGAACGGATTTTTTCAAAGCGGCGCCCGCCGCGGCGGCAACACTTTTTCCGGCGCCGGGACTGCCGGTAAGTGTTACCGCGGCAATTTTTCGGTGATGAATAATGTCACTGACATTATCGCGGCCCGCCAGCAGCGTGGTAAAAAGCCCGTCTGGAAAACCGCTTTCCTGAAAAATTTTTTCAATTATCAGTGCGCAGGCAGTCGTATTTGTTGCATGCTTTAGGATACAACCGTTGCCCGCCATTAATGTGGGAGCGGCAAACCGGAACACCTGCCAAAACGGAAAATTCCACGGCATAATGCCGAAGACAAGGCCCAGGGGAGAAAAACTGGCGTAACTTTTTTTCGCCTCCGTCGGTAGCGATTCGTCCATTAAAAAGGCACTACTGCGGTCCGCGTAAAAGTCGCATACCCAGGCGCATTTATCGATTTCCGAGCGCGACTGCACAATGGGCTTTCCCATTTCCTGGGTAATCAGCGCGGCGAGATTGTCCTTGCTTTCCCGTAAATGAGCCGCAGCCCGCCGCATCAGTTTCGCACGTGCGTCAATAGTGTCATCCCGCCAATCCAGGAACGCGTTATGCGCGGCAGTCAGGCGGGTTTCTATATCTTCCCATCGGAATGTTTCGTAATTTTCCAGTTCGGTGCCGTTGGCCGGATTGATTGTCTGAAATTTCATGGCTGAGCTCTCATACTGAACTGCCGACTCGTACTATACAAATAATAATCAGGCTCGCATCGCGATAGTAATCGCGGTATTCACGTAAAGCCGGAACTGGAAAATTACGTCTCGTTTTGACTTGTGTTTACTGGGACAACAGGGAGCGCAACATCCAGGCATTTTCTTCGTGCTTGCCCACCCGCTCCGTCAACAGGTCCATGGTTTTTATATCCTCCAGCTTTTCGGCTTCGAGAGCGGCCTTGCGCAATTTTTTGCAGCATATATCGTTACCGTCCATGAGCTGGGCAATCATGTCTTCCGCTTTGGGGGTACCGGTTTCTTCCTCTATGCTGCCGAGCTTCAGGAATTGGGCAAAACTGGCCGGTGCGGGAAATCCAATCGCGCGAATACGCTCGGCGATTTCGTCGACAGATTCCGCCAGGTCCTGATACTGCTCCTCGGTCAGCTTGTGCAGACCGTAAAACAAGGGACCCACCACGTTCCAGTGAACGCCTTGCGTTTTTACATAAAGAAGATAAGTATTAGCCAGTGATTCAGAAAGAAGCCCCGCCAGTTCGAGCCGCGCATTTCGTTCGATACCGGTGTCAACTTCCGACTCCTTGGGTTCCGACTGCAAAACAGTTGTTGCCGTCATAGTACGCCTCCAGATCAATCGCGATATGTTAACAGGAATGGATCCACCGGATGTGGAACCAGTCATTTTTCTATTCATTGCATGATCAATGCCAGGGGGGAGAAAGAATTTTCCCGTTACGGCCGTGTTGTAACTCTTACAAACCAGGTTTAAAACTGGACTTCCAGTTTTTTCTCGTCGGTTGACGAAGCGGATTTCTTAAGGTTGTTGATGGCAACCAGATTGGTAATAAATTTTTCATGCCAGGCGTGGATATTGTTTTTACTCAGCACCGAAATCATGCTGCGCCAGCGGTCCTTGCGCTCATCCAGTGGCATTTCCACCGCCTGGGCCAACTGTCGCGCGACATTGTCGATATCATACGGGTTTACAATTACCCCCGCGTCCAGTTCGGCGGCGGCGCCCGCCATTTTGGACAGTACCAGCACCCCGGGGTCTTCCGGGTCCTGCGATGCCACGTATTCCTTCGCCACCAGGTTCATGCCGTCGCGCAGAGGCGTGACATAACCCACTTTGGCCAGGTTGTACATGGAAAGAATGGTGTTGCGGCGAAATCCCCGGTTCAGGTAACGCAGGGGCATCCAATCAAAATCCGCAT
This sequence comes from uncultured Cellvibrionaceae bacterium, assembly GCA_964451365.1. Classification (GTDB taxonomy): domain Bacteria; phylum Pseudomonadota; class Gammaproteobacteria; order Pseudomonadales; family Cellvibrionaceae; genus CAYVIB01. The sequence continues at coordinate 117,038 of CAYVIB010000008.1, read as the reverse complement.
ACGCACCGATGATATGACCGGTGATGCGATCGATCAGGTTCGCCAGGTCGCCATAAGCCTGCACATCCCCGCGCGAGGTGGGCGTAATTTGCAGGTAAACAATTTTGCGTTGCAGATCCTTGCGATTTTTTAGCAGTCTTTCATAGGCCTGAAGCCGATGTTCGAGACCTTTGCTGTAGTCCAGCCGGTCGACACCGATAATGAGTTTGCGGCCGCCGAGACTGTCCCTCAGGCGAGCGTATTCCTGGGACTTTTTGCCTCGTTCCACCAGATCGGGAATGGATTCCGTTTCTATACCGATTTGGTAAACACCCGAGACATTGGAAAGGTTGGAAAATTGGGAAACACCGCTGCCGTCGGCCTGGCCTTTCAAACTGTGGCGAACGGATTCGCGGAAACCGCGTACGTCGGTTTCGGTTTGGAACCCCACGAGATCGTAGTGCATTAAATCGATCAACACGTTGCGGTGTTGCGGCAGGGCGCGCAATAAGTCGAGCGGGGGAAAGGGTGTGTGCAGGAAAAAACCGATAGGCGCAGTCACACCCATTTCGCGCAACACCCGGCCCATGGGGATCAGGTGATAATCATGAATCCAGATAACGTCATCTTTTTTTAGTAACGGCGCCAACAGGCGGGCAAACTTTTCGTTTACCGCTTTATAACCGCGGTAATCCGCCAACTGGTATTTCATCAGTTCCGGGCGCTGGTGGAACAAAGGCCACAAAACGCTGTTCGAAAAACCTTTGTAGTAAGAGTTGTATTCGCTTTGTTTTAAACTGGTGGTGGCGTATTCGATGGGACCCTGTTTGTCGATGTTGACGGTTTCGGTATCCCGGTTTTCCACTTTGCCGTTCCAGCCAAACCAGATTCCACCGGTTTCTCTTAACGCCGCCAACACACCTACCGCCAGCCCACCGTGGGAATCCCGCGATCCTTCCGGTTTGGCAATGCGATTGGATGCAACGACCAGGCGCCTCATAATTCTTCCTCCCAGGATTTACTCAAAATACGCGCACTATTGATAATTCCCACCATGCTATAGGTTTGCGGAAAATTACCCCACAACACACCGGTATCCGGTTCTATATGCTCGGACATCAAACCGAGAGAATTTCTGCAACAAAGCAAGTCTTCAAACAATTCCCGTGCCTCTTCCTTTCTGCCTGCCTGGGCCAGGGCGTCGATGTACCAGAAGGAACAAATAGTGAAGGCATTTTCCGGCTTGCCGAAATCATCGTCGGTAACGTAGCGAAATAAATAGCGGCTGCCGGCCGGCTTCAAGTGCTTTTCAATCGCGGCAATGGTGCCGAGAAAACGCGGATCATCGCCGCGCACGAACCCGAGTTCGCAGGCAAGCAGCAGGCTCGCGTCCATGCCCTCGCCGTCCCAGGTTGAAGTGTAACTGTTCAGCTCTTTGTTAAATCCGCGTTCGTCGACGATCTTTTTAATTTTTTCCGCGCGCCTGGTCCAGTGGTTCGCGCGGTCCGGCAGGTTCAGTTTGGTGGCGATTTTTCCCAGCCGGGCCACCGCCGCCCAGCACATCATGCTGGAGAAAGTATGTACATATTTGTTGCCGCGCAGTTCCCAGATACCGGCGTCGGGTTTATCGAAATTGGCGAATGCGCGCTCGCCGATTTTTTCCAGCAGGTGGAACAACGCCTCGTCGCCCTGCCGGCGGATGCGTTCGTCGTAAAACATCTGGGTCACCGATAAAACGATGGCTCCGTACACATCGTGCTGCAGTTGCAACGCTGCCTCGTTGCCGATACGCACCGGCCCCATGCCACGGTAGCCGGGAAGGTTGCCTGCAATACGCTCCGGCATTTCTTTTTTCCCATTGATACAAAAGACCGGCTGCAAAGGTTCATCACCCATGGTGGCGACAATATTTACCAGGTATTGCAGGTATTGCTCCATGGTGCGCGTCACCCCGAGGCGGTTGAGCGCCTGAATGGTGAAATAACTGTCGCGCAACCAGCAGAACCGGTAGTCCCAGTTGCGCTCGGTATCTTCCGCTTCGGGGATGGAGGTGGTCATCGCCGCGACAATCGCGCCGGTATCTTCGTAGGCGCTTAATTTAAGCGTAATGGCGGCGCGAATAACCGCTTCCTGCCATTCAAACGGAATCGCGAGATAGCGCGCCCACTCAAGCCAGTAGGACTCGGTTTCCGCCAGGAATCTTTCCGCCAGATGTTCCAGTGGTTCGCGCACCGACTCATCGGTGCTGAAAATGAAATAGCAGGTCTCGCCCAAGACGGTGAGGGTTTCATCCGAAATGGCGGTGACGGACATATTGGTGGTAAGCCGCAGGGAAATATTTTCGCCGACGAAACGAATATGATTGCTGCCCTGTACCTTTCTGAACGGTTTCGAGCCGTCGTCGAAACAGGGCCGCACCCGCACGGTCACACAGGGCGAGCCAATGGCGGTGACCTTGCGGATAATCGTCGTCGGCTGATGGATGCGACCAAACTGGTGAAAGCGGGGGCAAAAATCCACGATTTCAACACCGTTACCGGCATGATCGAAAAGCCTTGTCACCAGAATCGCAGTGTTGTGTTCGTAAAATTGCTCGCTGCGTTCACAATCCAGCAGATCCATGGCAAAGGTGCCGATAAGATCTGCTTTTTTTTCCGTTTTGAGCAGCGAACAAAAAATCGGTTCGCCATCAAAGCGGGGAAAACAGGACCAGACAATTTCACCCTTTGTATCAATCAACGCGCTGATTGAGCAGTTGCCAATAAGGCCAAGTTCAAGATTTCTCTCTTCCACTAACTATTCCTAAAGAAGTTGTTATTATTCAAATAATAGATTATTGAAATGCCGATTGTTAATGGCTCCCGGATTTAATTGTCAGGCCGTAGCAGTTTCCGCAGGAAGGCTAAAACATCCTCTACGTCCCTGACGCGGTATTGAGCCAGCGTTTCGCCCGAGCCGACTTTTACTGAAATGCCTTCGGCTTCATTTATCCAGGCGAAACCATCTTCATCTGTAACATCATCGCCAAAAAAATAGGGAATGCGACCGGAAAACGGAGGCCGCTTCATCAGGCGTTCGATAACGATTCCCTTGTTGATACTGACGGATTTTATCTCCCGAACAAATTTGCCTGGAACGATTTCGAGTTCATCGATGGGGGAGAGCAATAATGATAAAAATTTATCCACCTTTTTTTCCAGGTGGGGCTGCTGGCGAAAATGCAGGGCCAGTGAGAAACCCTTATCTTCCAGAATCAGGTTGTGCTCGCGGGCAAACTCTTCGATTGGATTTTTAATCACCGCCAGATGTTGTGCAACCGGGCTGACCTGATCGGCCACTTCGCCGGAAAAGCGCCATTGCGCGCCATGGTTTACCGCCAGATTAATGGCCGGCAATCCAAGCAGGCTGTCAATACTGTCAAGATCGCGCCCGGTGACCACCGCCACGGCGCCGTCGGTTTTGTTTTGCAGCTGCTCCAGCAAATCCCTCAGTTCCTGGGATACGTGCACGCCATCCGGTGTCGACGCGATGGGGACCAGCGTGCCGTCAAAGTCCATTAGCAGAGCAATTTTTTCTATAGGTGCAGGTGCGATAGGTATGCTCATTTGCAATACGAACCCGTTTTGCGCATGAAAAATTGGATTACGTCCGACCCAAAATAATACCGATTTATCTTTGCGGGATCAAAACCGCGGCAGTCAGCCCGAATTTGTCCGGAACATTGCGTCAGTGCAACTTGATCCTGACATGCGGTCCTGGTCGCCTGCCGCCGTCGATGCAGCGCAATCAGTAACGCTGGTAGTGACGAACCGGTTCTTCTTCACTCTCCGCGGCGACTGAACCGGTGTGCGGATCTACTGTAAAACTGGGGCTGTTTTTAATGGCTTCTTCGCTCAATTCAACAAACACTTTGTTTTCTGCCCAATCGATGTTGGTAACGGATTTTGGCGTAATTAACACTTTCTGGCCTCCGGGCAGCCAATTGCGGGTATCGATAACCAGGTAATCAATCGCCCAGGTTTCGTCGTTTAATACGAAATCGTCGACATGGCCGATCTGGCCGTTACTGGCCTGGATATGATAGCCATTGATTTCGTTGGCGGAGCGTAGATGATTTTCCTGCGGCACGTCGTTGGCAAACGCCGGTTTTTTATCGACGTCCATCAACGGAGTGGGGTAGATCGATGGCCCCCACACTTCCGGCCCCATCCAGTAGTAGCCGTAGCCATAATAGTTAAAAAGATTGATTTCGTACTGGCGCGAAACGGTGGCGTGGTCTTCCAGCGGCGGACTGTGTTCAATTCGCTCACGGGTCAGGTTTACCGGCAATTCTTTTTCTGACCATTCCGGTGCTCCCAGCGACACAGGACTGATCACCACCTTCCTGCCGCCCGGCAGCCATTTGTGCGTATCGGCAACCATGTAACGCACTACCCAATCCCTGTCATCAAATAAAAAATCCCTGCAGCGGCCGATTTCGCCGTCGATAGCATGCAATGTAAAACCGGTCACATCATCTAAACTTCTTTTCATCTTTGCCTCCTCATTCAGTCGTACAACAGGTAACAGTACGAACCGACTGACTGTTTAATTAAATGGAGCTCCCGGCAATCGTCGCTTGTATCAATACATTTTTTAAATGTCGGGGTTAATTTAAGTGCGGCAAGATTCAGACCAGAAACTGAAATGGCGTGGAAAATAAATTTAATGGGAAACTTAAAATTTTTTAACGAATCAGCGTGTCATGGCGCCGCCGATTATTGGCGCGCCACCGCCCCTCGAGTCTGGGCCCGATTTTACAAAACTTTGTAAATTTTATCGCGCGTATTCAATTATCCGCGCGGTTTTGCCTGTTTGTGGCGCGGGCCATTGGGACGCGCAACGCACTTGGTTTTTTCCTTCGTGCTTGGCCTGGTAAAGCGCTTTGTCGGCTGCATGCACCAACGATTCAGGCCGGTCGCCGTGTTGCGGGCACGCGGCGACGCCGATACTGGCGGTAACCAGGCACTGGAAGTGACACTTGCTTACCGCGTGGCACAACCTGTCGGCCATTTGGTAGGCCTCGATCAGATTGGTTTGCGGCAGCAGAATGGCCAGCTCTTCACCGCCGTAGCGCGCGGCGATATCCACCGCCCGGATATGCTGGTTAATCAGGTGACTTACCCGTGTCAGTACATGATCGCCATATGGGTGGCCATAGGTATCATTGATCTTCTTGAAGTTGTCGATATCCAGGATCAGGAGGGTGAACTGATTGCCGTAACGCTTGAACTTATTGAATTCTTCGGTCAGCGCCACCTCGAAGCTGGCGCGGCTTTGCAGGCCGGTCAGCGCGTCCCTGGTGGACAGTTTGGCAATGGCATCCAGTTTGTTTTCTTCAATGATCTTCAACGATTTTTGGGATTGTTTGATATTGGCCAGGTAGTCCACGCAGGCCACCGTGATACCTACATTGCGGTTCAAATTCCCGTTCAGGCTGTTGCGGTGATTCAATATTTCAAACCAAAGCTGCCGCGCCTGGGCCGGCGAATAACGGTTTTGTGTCAGGATAAACATCACATCCGCATAAAGCTTAATGCCGCGATTTTTCTTTTCCGCCTCCAGGAACTCCTGCTGGCTGACCGTCATGGGGCAGTCGCCCGCCAGCGCACGTACAAATTCCATATCGATGGTGGGGCCGGCACCCATGCGTTCCAGGTGTCCGTAGATGAAGCTGTTTTCCTCGTCGTTTATAGTCACGGCGGTTAATCTCCGATTTATTTCAATGAAATTGTAAAAAACGGGCGGCAACTTCTTGGATGGCTTGCTGACCTGTTAAGAATTCCGTGTATCTCGAATCCAGTTCCCTTTAGTAACAAAAAGCGGGCCAGAACAATTTTGCCTGCTCAGGGGTAATGGAAGATCGCGGCGAGAGCGAGCGTTACCGCCCTGGCGGCAGAAGGAAGGGTTGGAGTAATATTTGAATCGCTACAGCGGTATACCAAGCCGCAATGGCGAAAATTACAACGAGCCGAGGAAAAAATGACTGTTATCACCGTTACCCTGAACCCCTGTATCGATAAAACCTTTGATGTGGAACGCCTGATTCCCGACCGCAAGCTCGTTGGCGATGATGTGAAAGACTATCCCGGTGGCGGAGGAATCAATGTCGCCCGTGTGCTGGCGCGGCTGGATGTTCCGGTAAAGGCCTACTGGAGTTATGGCGGTGAGATGGGTCGGCGCCTGGGCCGCCTTGTCGATGCCGAGGAGGTTCCGCACGAACCGGTGCCGGTGGCAGGCGAGGTGCGCGAGAACGTCATCGTTTCCGAAACCTCCACCGGCAACCAGTATCGTTTCGGGTTACCGGGGCCGACGCTGACGGACGAGGACCGGGAAAAGTGGCTTAGGGTTATAAAGGGTCTCTCTTCCTCCAACCAATACATTGTATTCAGTGGTGGCCTGACGGCCGGCATGTCCCTTGATCAGTTCGAGGAGTTGTTGAGGGCGATACCCAAGGGCTCCCGCCTGATCGTGGACACCAAAAAGGAAGCCATGCAGCGCGCCCTGCGGGTGGGCGTCTACCTGATCAAACCGAACATAGAAGAGCTGGAGGACCTGACAGGCCGCGAGATGTCGGATAATGCGGCGGTGGAACAGGCGTGTCGTGACATTCTTGAAGAAGGTGGCGCCGAAGTGGTGGTGGTGACTCTCGGGCGTGCCGGTGCGATGCTCGCCACCAGGGACAAGGTTGAGCACTTTTCCTCGCCGTCGGTGCGCCTGTCCAGCAAGGTTGGCGCCGGTGACAGCATGATGGGCGGATTGGTGGCTGGCCTGGCCGGCAATCGCTCCCTGTCCGACTCTGTGCGCCTGGGCGTGGCGGCGGGAACGGCCGCGGTGATGAGCCCCGGCACGGAGTTGTGTCGTCGCGAGGATGTTGAGCGCTTGTATGAACACGTCCACCGGCAGGAGATTTGATTGGCAGAGCCAACAACGGCGGGTGACACATGCAATTTTCCGTAGGCGAATCTGCGTGTTTGCCCTCCCAATTCTCGCAAGTGGTTTCATTGGGCATTAACCACCATCACATTGTAGGGGCGGCCCTTGCAGCTGCCCTGTTACCGTTATGAAGAACACCCGCAAGAGTTGCCTACAAAGCATCTCCCCTGCGCGGTTCGTTATCCGTGCTGGAATCGGGATGTTCGGCGAATCCTATAAAAGCCAACCCAAAAGCAGCAACAACCCCAAAATCCAGGCGCTGTGGGTGACGGTATCCGTGTGCCAGAAAGTATTCCAACGCCGCTCAATCCGCCGCCATCGGTGGGATTCCAGTTTGGGTTCGATAGACGGCACGGGCGGTTTCTGGCGCAGGCGTTTTACCCGTACCGACAGGCTGATGGTCGGCTGCGGCAAATGCCGCAGGGCTTTTGGCAGCCGCCAGCGCATCCGCACAGCCACCATGGCGATGGCGACCGCCGCCATAATGGGCCACAGCAGTGACCAGAGGGACGAAAACTTAAAGCTGCCGTACAACTGCTCCCGCATGGCCGGCCACAGCCAGGGCAGCAACAGGGACATGGAGCTGAGTACCGCCCAGGGCAGCGCGGCCCGCCATATAATACGCCGGGGCTCTTCGTGGTTGTGTTCCAGCAACTGGTGATGCTTGCGTGAGATGTTCCACAGCAACAACATGGCGCGCAGCAAAAGCAAGGTGGTTGCCAGCGAGCCGAGCTTGAACAGCCACAGCGAGGCGGCAAATTCGCTCTCGCCCACCACATGCTTGAGGGCCGTCTTCATGGCGCCACCGCTGGTCAACGGCAAACCACTCAGCGACAGCGCCGGCACGGCCAACAGCAACCAGAAGAAAATGCGGGAAATCCGCCGGTTAAAGTGGGTATGGGTCACCACCCCGGCGGATAAAAATAAACCCGCTTTGGCCATGCCGTGGTGCGCCGCGAACAGTACCAGCACTGGAGCGGCAATCGACAGGTTGTTGGGGTTGTACCAGGCCAGCGCCATGATAATCAGCAGATAGCCCATCTGGCTCACGGTGGACCACGCCAGTACCCGTTTCGCCTTGCGCGACAGCAGGCCCAACGCCACACCGTAAAAGGCGGTAAACAGCCCGAGCGCCACCAGCGGCCCGGCGCAGCTTTGCAACAATGGATCGGCGGCGGGTAAGAAGTGCCACAACCCCAGCACCCCCGCCGCCGTCATGGTGCCGGACAGTACCGCGCTCGCCGGCACCGGCGCCTCCACATGCGCCAGCGGCAACCACACATGCAGGGGCCAAATGCCCGCCTTGATCGCCAGACCCACCATAATCAACACCAGCGTAACCGGCTCCAGCGGAACCTGTTGCCATTGCTCGAACGCCACCGCGCCACCCGCGGCGTGCACCCGCATTACCATGCCAGCGAACAGCAGCATCTCGCCGAGGATGGCCAGTTCCAGGTAAATTCGCGAGGCGCGACGCGCCTGGGGCGTCTGTTTGTAAACCACCAGCCCGTAGGCCGCCAGGCCCATCATACTGAAGCCGACATAGTAACTGAGCGCATCCCGGGCGATGATCAGCAGCAGGTTGCCGCTCAGTGACACCAGCCAGAAAATACAGAACCGCCGGTAGTGGGCCTGGCGGCCCAGTGTCATCTGCGCATAAACCCCCGCGCATATCCAGACCAGGGTGGTAAAACCAAGCCAGCCGCGGGTGACCAGATCACCACCACCTATCAGCACATCCGGCCATAGAAAACGGATATCGACCGGCGCTGCCGGCCGGATAACCGCTGCCATGGCGGGCAGGCAACTCAGCCACAGCCACGGCACCGAAAGTGCCCGCGGCCAGGCCAGCACCAGTGCTGCCGCCAGTAAAGGCAACAACGGAACGCTGAGCCACAGCACCGGACTCACGGTTTAAACTCCCGGCTGATAATAAACTCGCTCCACCCCAGCGGGCTGAGCGCGCTGGCGGCAAACAGCCCCGCCAGCAGGGAAAGCAGCGCGGTAAACAGCGGCGGCAGCAGCAACATCCAATGCGTTTCCCAACGCTGTTTGGGCCAGCGCTGTTCCTGGGGCCATTCCTTCGGCGGTTGCGCAAACCAGCCGCGATACACCAGGGGGAAAAAATAGGAGGCGTTAAGCAGGGCTGAAATTACCAGCACGGCAAGCACCCAGCCATACTCCCGCTCCATGGCACCAATGCCCAGGTACCACTTGCTGATAAACCCGGCGATGGGAGGAATGCCGGTCATCCCCAGCGCGCCCACGGTGAACGCCGCCATTGTCCAAGGCATCCGCCGGCCCACGCCGTCCATCTCCCGCAGACGGTGAATGCCCAGGGTTTCGGCAAAGTTGCCGGCGCAGAAAAACAGCGTGATTTTCATAAGGCCCTGGTGAACCAGGTGCACCACCCCGCCGATGGCCGCGATCGGCCCGATCATGGCCACGCCCAGAGTGATATAGGAGATCTGGCTGACGGTGGAGTACGCCAGGCGTTTTTTCAGATCCCGCTGTTGCAGCGCCCGAACCGATCCGTAAAGAATGGTCGCCGCCGCCAGCCACGTCAGGGGTTGTGCCAGCGAAAGCTCCCGCATGGCGTCCACGCCGTACACGTCGTAAACCACCCGCACGATGCCGAAGGCCCCGGCCTTTACCACCGCCACCGCATGCAACAGGGCGCTGACCGGCGCCGGCGCCACCATCGCCTGGGGCAGCCAGCCATGGAAGGGGATCAGCGCCGCCTTTACGCCCAGCCCGGCAATCATCAGCGCAAAAGCCACTTGCAGGGCGAGCGGGTGACTGATAACAAGCGTGCCGAGATAACCACCGGCGCTGAAATTAAGCGTGCCAGTCAACGAGTGCAGCAGGGCGATACCGAGCAGCAATGCGGTGCCGCCGCTGACGGTGTAGGCCAGATAAATGCGACCCGCATGCAGGGCTTTTTCCGTTCCCCGGTGAACCACCAGTGGAAAAGTGGACAGGGTCAGCAGTTCGTAGAACAACAAAAAGGTAACCAGGTTGCCCGCCAGGGCGACACCTACCGTGGCGCTGACGCACAGGCTGAAATACCCGAAAAAGCGCGAGCGCAGCGGCGAGTCTTCCAGGTAGCCGATGGCATACAGCGTTGTGGCCAGCCAAAGCACCGAAGACAGAACGATAAAATGCAGCGACAGCGCATCCCCGTGCAACACCAGCGGCGCGCCGGGAAGAAAGGGCAGGGAAAAATAAAAGGTATTGCCCCGCGCCACTCCGTAAACCATCGCCGCCACCAACAGCAGGTTCACCGTCGCCCCGCCCAGGTTGAGCAGGGTGCGGGTTCGTTGCTGTTCCTCCTTGAGGGAGAAGATCACCAATCCGGTGACCATGGAACTGAGTACAACCAGCAGCGGCGCCAGGGCAAACCAGGACATCATGGACCAGTCACCCCCGTCAGCCAGTAAATCAGCTTTTCGCCGATGAGCGCCATGCCCCACACCAGCAGGGCGGGCAGCATCGCCAGCCAGTGGGCAACCACATCCGGGCGGTTGGAGGCGCGGTTCGAAGGCGCCTGGTCAAACCCCAGCGCCACCGCGCGAAATACATAGGCCGCGGACACCACGGTACCCAGCAGAATACCCAGCGCCCAGGGCCACAACCGCGGCTGGGCGAAGATGGGCTCCAGCAGCACCCATTTGGCCAGGAAGCCGCCGCTGGGTGGGAAACCGATCAGGCTACCGCCGGCTACCGCAAAAGCGAACATGGCCACGGGCACCGTTTGTGTCGCGCCCCTTAGTTCCGCCACCCGGCGGGTGCCAAGGGCTTTTTGCATCTCACCGGCCGCCAGGAACATCGATGTTTTCGCCAGCCCGTGGGCCACCACAAACAACCACAATGCAACGTGCATTTGCGGCTTCTGCAAAAACAGCAGCAGGCCCAGCGCCATCAGCGCGTAGCCCAGTTGCGCCACGGTCGAATAGGCCACCATGCTTTTGACAAAGGGCGCCCGCAACGACGACCAGCCACCGGAAACCAGTGCGATAACCCCGGCCAGCGCAAACCATGCGCCCACCTGCTGGCTCAGGGAGGCCGGCGCCACCTGGCTCCACAGCACCCACAGAATAAACAGCGGCCCCTTCACTACCAGGGCGGAAAGTAGCGCACTTACCGCCGTCGGCGCACTGGCGTGGGCCGGCGGCAGCCACCAGTGCAGTGGCCAAAGGGCGCCCTTTAGCATCAGGCCCACAGTCATCAACAGCAGTGCTATACCCGTGGCGCGGTCGTCCCGCGTAAGCTGTTGCAGGCTGAGGATATCCAGCACTCCGTACTGGCCATACAACAAGGCCACCCCCAGCAGGTAACACAGCGATGCGCAAAGGGAAAGCAGCAGGTAATGCAGGGCGGGTTTATACGCGCGGGGGCCGGCGAGCGTCACCAGGGCCACTGCCACCAGGCTCAATAGCTCAAGGGTGACATACAGGTTGAAAATATCCGCCGACAGCAGCAGGGCAATCAATGTGCCGTGCAGCAAGGAGGACAGCGGCCAGTAATCAGACCTTAAATTATGGGGACTGTGCAGCGTGTAAATCCCCACCAACAAATGAATCAGCGAGACGAACCCCATCAGCAGGGCCACCAGCGGGGTCAGTTGAAAGCGGATTGCCAGCGGCGTATTCCAGCCGCCGATGCGCAGCAGTTGTTCGCCGGTGCTGGCTTCCTGCATCGCCAGCCAGGCGGCGGTGAGGGTAATGGCGCTGCTGGCGACCACGATACCGCCGGCGGTTCGATGTCCTGCTCGCGGCCCGATTACAAGCAGCAACAGCGCAATGGCAAAAGGAAGAAGCAGACCCAGCAGCGCCCAGTTCACCCGTGGACATCCTTGTCTTTTTTACGGCTCGGTGGTCCGTGTCTTGTGTGGGCACTGCCCAGGCGCAGCGCGAAGGCGGTGGCACTGATGGCCACCACCAGCCCGGTCAGTACCAGGGCCTGCAGTACCGGGTCGGTGGGTGAGGAGCGCGCCGCGATGGCCACCATTAACATAAATACGCCACTGCTCATAATGTTGAGGGCGATAATGCGCCGCAGCCGGTTGACGATCAGCACAAAGCCGAACAGCCCCAGCGCCCAAAGGACGATACCGGTGATCAGGTAAATGTGGGCCGAGGTCACGAGTGAATCTCCTCCCCCTCGCCCACCACCAGCAGGGTGAGAACGGTGGCGATGGACAGCGTGGCCATGACTTCAATTAGCACAATAAGCGTCTTGGCCCAGCCCCGAGGATAAGCCAGCCAGCCATCGCCCAACCAGGCAGTGGCACCGGCCACGCTTATAAATACCACAACCGACACCACCACCAGCGCCCGCAATGGCCATTGCGACCAGCGCAACGGCGGCAGTACCTGGGCCAGCCGCAACATCACCGCGCCGGAGGCCAGCAACGCGCCGGCCTGGAACGCTCCGCCCGGTTCGGCGGCCCCGCGCCACAATTCGTAACAACCGGTAATCACCAGCAGCGGCGCCAGGTGTTTGCTCCAGGAAAGCAACAGGCGCCATGGTTGCAGGTCGTATTGATGGGTGGGCAGCAGTTGCTTTATCCCCAGAAAGGCCAGCAACAATACCACCAGTTCCAGCAGGGTGTCCCAGCCGCGCAAGTTCAACAGCACGGCGGTGACCGGGTGCGAAACCCCGCTCTCGCCGATGTTTTCCTCCACCATGACCGCCAGTGGCGAGCGCAAATCCAGCGCTGGCCAGGCACTTGTTACCAGTAATGTAACCAGTAAAATAGCGGCGAAAGTGGCCGGCAACCAATGTTTGGGATGAGGGGTTTGCACCGCCGCCTGGTGGCTTTCCTCCAGGGCAATCAGTAACAGCGCCCCCGTCAGCCCCGCGCCGATGGCCGCTTCCGTCAGGGCGAGGTCCGGCGCGTTCATCCGCACCCAGGCCAGCGCCATCAGCACGCCAAAAGCCACAAACAGGGCAATACCGCCAAACAGCGTGGGGCTGAACAGTGCGCCGGCCGCGAGTGACAGCAGCAGCAATGCGATAACGATATCCAGCAACAGGTCGATCATCATTCGTTGTTCGGTTTGTTTTGATCGGGAATGTGCTCGTCGGGAAAAAGTCCGTCGCGCGCGTAACGCGCGAGTAATTGACAGGTAACAGCGCTCGAGGCCATCGCCAGGCCCCAGATAAACAACAGCGCCAGCGGTGTGTGCCAGTCGTCGGCCCGGCACGCCACCCCCATGGCCACCAGACCCAGGCCGAGGGTATCCGCCTTGGTTATTGCGTGCAAACGGCAGGCGGTATCCGGAAACCGCAACAGCCCCACCGAGCCGGTGAAAAAAAAGAACAGCCCGCCGGCTATCAATATCCAGCTAATAATATTCAGCAGTTCACTCACGTTCTTCATCCCGTAATAGTTGCACCAGCGAGGCCGGCGCCACAGCGGCCAGCAAGGCCACCACCAGGGCCACATCCAGGAAAGAACGCTGTTGTTGCCACTCCGACAACACAATCAACAAGGCAATGCCGGTGGTGCCGGCCATTTGAATGCCCAGCATGCGATCGGCGCCGGAAGGGCCGCTTACCACCCGCCATGCACCGGTCATCAGTGTTGCCAGCAAAACCAAAAATACAAAAGCCACGATTTGTCTCCTTATTTCAGGGGCGTCTCCTTTGTCAGGACGCAATCAGGCGGTCGAGTTGTTTTTCCAGTTGTTTCACCGTGTCCCGCCATCCGTGCTCCTTATCGAGCGCGTGAATCCAAAGCCGGTCCCCCTCGATGCGCGACGCCAGCGTGCCCGGCATCAAACCCATAAGCGACGAACACAACAACCGCACGCGCAATTGGGTAACCGTAAGTTCATACGCCTCCCAGCCGGGGTTAACAGGCAGGTGAGGTTTAAGCGTGCGCAGCGCCACATCCCAGGCGCCGACGAACATCTCGCGGAAAAAAAAGAAGACGAACGATGGTAAAAAACGCAAACGAATATGCCAGGGTTTCAAACCCAGCCACACCGCCAGCGCCGTGGCGATAACGGCCGCGGGCAATCCAAAGGCCCAGCCCTGGTTGCCGCTGAGCAGCCACCAGGCGAGGAGATACGGAATAAGGTAGTGGAATGGATAAAAAGCTTTATTGGCTATGGTTGGAGTGCTCCGCATTCTTCCTCCTTGTTTTAAGCGAAAAAGCGAGCCAGGGGAAATGGAAGCAATAATTGTTCTCTGGCCTGGATTTGTTGTTTTGGGGATTGATATAGGTAAATGTGGGGGTGGGTGTTGATGGTGGTCAATTGGGGTTTGGAGTGGAGGCAGGTACTTTGGCGAAAAATTCTTTTATATGATCGTGCCAACGAATCCGGTCGATCCGGTGGGGGCTCTAGAGAAGTCAGGCTCGTCCGCGCTCAATATCGAACGAATATTGCTGGCATCTAAAGTATTGTTCGGGTAGGCATTGATCAGTGAACGGATTAAAATGGCGGGAAGCCACAAATAGACGGACCCGATAAAAATAAAAGGCTGTGCCTTGATATTGATGATTAAACCCCTTCTTTCCAGAATCCGCCTTTCGTTTGCCTTCACGGCACGTATTCTATGGCGAATCGGTATTATCCGGAAAAATTCCGTATTTTCCTGCAGGTGGTTTTCAGCGAAGGAGTTTTGGAGCGAGATATGGCGGGGGCTTCAAAGGATTAAGCGGAATGTGAAAGGCGGAATTTTTCCAGATAATAAGATTGTTAAGTAGAAAGAGAGTCATATGGGAGACGGAAATTCAATCATTAATCTCGGCGACCTTGCCAAACCAGCAACCGTGCTTATCAAGAAGTTTCTAATGCGATTGGAGTTCTATATGAGCCTAGAAGGATTAGAAAAAAGGCGGAGGCAGAAGCGGAGGCTGAAAAAATAAAGACCCTTGCGGGTATTGAGCTCACTGAGATTCAGCAGCGCGGAATCGAGAGGATGATTCAGCAGGAAGCCAGGAAGCAAAGAAATATTGAAAGCATCATCGCTCAAGCAGCTAGTCAGTTACCGCTAAATGCGAATACATAGGCCCTTGAAGAAGATTGGATTGCCCACTTTTTTGATAAGTGCGAAAAAGTCTCGAACAAAGAGATGCAATCACTTTGGTCGAGACTGTTGGCTGGAGAAGCAACCACGCCTGGAACCTACTCCAAGCGCACGGTTGATTTTGTTGCAGTAATGGATAGGAAAGATGCATAATTGTTTACGAAATTTTGCCAATTTACATGGATGATCGGAGAGCCTGCGCCACTCGTTTTCGATGCGAGTGATGAGATATATACCAAGAACGATATAAATTTCACATCCCTTAAGTATCTTGATTCCATTGGTCTTATCTCTTTCGAGTCAACGTCAGGTTGCAAAAAATATGGATTTGGAAAACAAGCAGTTATTTTTTGCTTTGGACAGCCTGCGCTCATTGAGTTTTCGAAAGAAAAGGACAATGAAATAAAGGTAGGTAAAACCCTGTTTACCCAGGCAGGAAAGAACTGGTAACGATTTGCGGTGCGCAAAGAAACCAGGAATTCTATGAGTATGCTATCGGAAAGCTATTCAAAGAGAATATTACACTCTCGAGCATACTTAACAAGTAATTGCACCGGACATAAAAACGCGCCGCTCGTACTTCGCTCTGTGTTTTGCTGCCGGTGAATTAAGCGTTATGTATCAAAATACGGAGAAAAAATGAAAATATTTTTGTTAATTACATTATCGCTATTAACCTTAGCAGCGAATGCAAATCATAATTGCACTGGGGAAGTAACCGCAGTGGACATTAATGCAGCTGGAAATGTTTACGTGAAAATTGATGGCATTGGGGAAGGTAATTTGCTTTGTTCGATCACGCAGTCTAGGGGAGGTTATGAACCTGAAAGCTGCAAAGGCGTGCTAAGTCTAGCCTTGGCTGCTAAAATGGCTCAAAAAAAACTACGTCTTTACTTTCATAATGATACAAATACTTCATGCAACAAGGGAAATTGGCAAGATTTTTCTAGTCCAGATTACCAGCTTTATCACGTAAGAATCGAAAGTTAAACTATGCATAACAAATTGCTGCACGCGGACCTATACTGCTTCGCAGTTTTTTGTATGTCGCTACGCGCCATTTTATACAAAAATATGCTCCACGTATGGACCGGCGAGCAGGGCGTTAGGACAGGGATAATATATGCCAGAAACTTTGGAATCTATGTTGCCAGAGGATGATATGGCAATAGACGCAGTGGAAGAAGCTTATAGTCTTAAAAGTAAAATTTACATGAACGTGCTATAGATACGGATTTAGACGGAAAACACAAAAGATAGAAGGAATTATTAAAAAGCTACTTCAAGTCCATATAGATCAATTTACCACGGAATCCTAACAGGGCTATCATGTGGACATTTTGTGCTTCGTTCTGCTTTGGAGTGGCTACGCCACTTTACTTCAAAGCGCTACTACACACAAAATGCCGCATAACGACGTCTAAGAGTTTTGAGCATTCGTACTTTTTTGATGTTAATAATCCTTTTCCAAGTGTGCGCTTGTAGTACGTGGAGTGATTGGCGTTTTGAGCGTTCTTTAAAAAAGATGAGAGATGATGCGAGAAAAGAAATTGATATTGAGGCTTGTCTTGCGTCAGGTGGCAAGGTTGAGGGTGTTGGAATATTTGGAGTTTCTTCATGCGTTGCTTATTACGCCGATGGCGGAAAACGCTGCACAGATAATTCTCAATGCCACGGACTTTGCTTTATTCCTACGATTCTCAAGATTGGTACGTTAACCCAAGGAGTATGCCAATCTAGCGAGCGCGATTCTTTCGATTGCATTAGTACAATTAAAGATGGTGTTGTTAATGATGCGTTTTGCCAAGATTAATCAGGCTCCTAACGAAGTCGTCAAATCGACGCGTTTTCCGTTGTTTTAATTTATACGTGACACTTCTCGATCTGCAAGGCAATATACCTTGATTACAAATCACTAAAACTGAAGGAGAAACTGGCGTGAGAAAAATGTCGAATCTATGGGCGAAGCGGGTTTTTGCGGGCGCAATCCATTCTCGTTTGGCGACTGGTCTTGTACTGGTCGCCATGCTTACATCACCGACACATGCGCAAAACGATAAGATGAAACCCATTGCCGTGCCTTCGCAGCCCAATGCAATCGAGCTCGGGACCGGTCCGCTGCCGGAGGCGAAGAACCCGGAATCCTGGCATAAGCAGTACGGCAGTCGGTTCGCACGCAATGTAACGGTGGCGACACTGACACCCTTTCTTCCCGATCCCGCCAAGGCAAGTGGTGCCGCTGTAGTTGTCGCGCCCGGAGGCGGTTTCCGCACTCTTTCCATGGATAATGAAGGCTGGGAAGTCGCTCAGGCGCTGGCGGAAAAAGGTGTTGCCGCATTTGTCCTTAAATATCGCCTGAATCAGACGCCGGCGCGCATGCCGGAGTTTGAAAAATCCATGCGGGAAATGTTTTCGGCAACAGCGAAGCGGCAGCGCCCTGACCCCGAAAAGGCGATGGCGGGCCTTGCTCCGCAGATTGCCGACGCCCGTGCGGCGTTTAACCTTATCCGAAAGCGTGCTGCCGAGTGGCATGTCGATACCAACCGGATCGGCATGGTTGGCTTTTCCGCAGGCGCGATGCTGACAATGGCGACTACACTTGCCGGCGAGGATGCCAAGCCAGCCTTCATCGGTAACATTTACGGGCCTCTCGCATCGGTCGCCGTGCCGGCCGATGCGCCACCGCTGTTCGTCGCCCTTGCTGCCGACGATCCCTTCTTCGGGAACGGCGGCTATGGGCTTATCGATAGTTGGAGGGCGGCAAATCGTCCCGTTGAATTCCATCTTTATGAACAGGGCGGGCATGGTTTCGGAATGTACCCGAAGGAAACTACGAGCACCGGTTGGTTTGATGCCTTTGTGCGCTGGCTCGGGATGCACGGCATGCTGAAGCCGACAGCACCAGGGAGCAGGGATGCCGCTGGCGATGGTGGGCACTAGCACACTTTTAATTTCCTTTAATTTACTTAGGGCCGGTTAACAGGCTCTAAGTAAACGGTAGTAAACAAACCGGTCCACCATTAAGTGTGTAACGGGTAGGTAATACGAAGAACGAAAAAACGGCCCAGGAAATTTATGACAGTCATGGAGCGTGAGTTGTAAGCGGGTCGCGGTTGGCGCGACCATGACACCCACCCTAAGAGTAGTTAGATTGGTTGTCCGAACTCGTCGCGTCACCAGACCCAAACTACGTTCCTCAAATTTGCTACTCACCACGCTCTTTTGTTGCAAATTCGTTGCACCCCGTGCGACCTGGTGAGTGAGACGTTATGCTCAACAAGTTGCTTGCCGCCATCAGAACAAAACCAGTTAAAATCATACGGACATCAGGTATTTTAAAATGGTTTTGGCTAAATTGATCGTTTGTTAAGTTACACTTAAGCCGAGTTAAATAATCCGTTGATTTCGGAATAACGTGCGCTAATCAATTTTTCAAATTTTCCAGTTGCACACCGACACATACTACTACGCTCGTTTTTGTGTGTGTCGCTACGTGGCACTATACATAAAACGTTCTCCACAGTATGTGCGGGGGAGCAGGACGTTAAGGATATCGGAGGTTCAGTGCCAACCCGAGCAAGTGAAGATTGTTTGACTGCTTTTTATAGCGCTTTCCTTGACTCTTAGGTCCTTACTTCTACTCTATATATATTTGAGATATTTTTTCCAAACACACTTAGAGAAATTTTCAAATCAATATAACATTAGGAAATAAGATCATGAAATCATGGCTATCGGCCTTGCCTTTGCTTTTAACAATAACTTTATTAAGTGCTTGCGGAGGCGATTCGGGTAATTCTTCGCAAAATGACAATACTTCCAGTAGTTCTTCATCAAGTTCAAGTAGCAGTTCATCAAGCTCTAGCAGTTCGTCGAGTTCAAGCGGCGGCACAACCGCCATTGATATCAGTGGCACGGTAACCGCCCCCGGTGGCACAGTGGCTTTCCTCGGAGAGCAAAAACCTGTTCTCGTTGCCATCGTGGATTTTATGTTCCCATCCGCGTACGCCGACATTAAGGGACTGGAGCCAGTAGAAGGCGCGACTGTTGAGTTAATCCGCGTTGACAATACGGGTACGCAAGTCGGCAATGTGTTGGCCTCCACCGCTACGTCGATCACCGGTGATTACACGTTGACGGTACCTGCGGGAACCGACCTGTCTGGCGATCTGGTTGTGCGCATTAGCGGCATGGGTGGCGCTGAAATGCGAGCTCAGGTGGTGAGTCAGGAAGTCAACATTAACCCGGTGTCTGAATTCGTGTTGCAAAAGTTCATTGATAACGGCGCTGACCTGAACGCCTTAACCACCGAATCGGTCGTGAAACTGGTAGGCCAGGTGGAGGAATTCGATCTCACCGTCGGTGCTGACATGGAAGCGATGCTGGCCGCATTGGAGGCGGAAACCGGCAATTTCGTTGAAGACCAGATTTCTGTTATCGAATCCACTCCCGGCAGTGGCGCCACCATCGCCGGCAACTATCGAGGTGTCGAATTTGGTTTTGGTCTGCACGACGACGATCAGCAATACGGTGTTGGGACCTTGAGTGTCGATGGTGCTCTGTTCGAGTTCGCCTTGTCCGACGAAAGCAATGGCAATGTAGGTCTGACCTTCAGTATGGAAGAAGATTACTGGTCAAATCAGACCTTCTTCGAAAGCGGTTCCACTGTCACGCTCAGTTTCGACGCGGAGATTGATACTGAAACCGGTGGGTCCGAGGCTGCCGTTCTCGACGATGCCGGCGTGGTCAGCATAGAATCTGAATTTGAAGAAGAGATAGATGGTGACTTTGGCTGGCGTTCTCCGGCGAGCTTCTTGAGACTACAAAAAGCGTTAAATACGAATGTTTTTATCGGCACCGCTGTTGATGCCAGCGTGCGTTACCAAACGGTGGATACCAACGACGACCAGATCAAGGATGCCATCAATCCCAATGCGCGTGAAGGCGACGAAGTTTCTAAAAGCCTGCTATTGCTCGCGGAAAAACCGGATGCCATGGCGACGAGCGATCTGAGTGGTGATTTCGGGCGCGTTTATTATGAAGCTCTGGTCAATTCGAATGGCTTTGCAAATGTCAGGGTGGAGCATGGCACCCTCAATTTTGATGGCGCGGGTTCTCTCGACGTGAACGAAATGGCAATTGCCGAGCTCAGCAGGTCCGGTTATAGCGAATCGGTAGATGAGGCCGAGGCAGACCTTGCCTACAGTGTCTCGGGCAATGGTAGCGTGTTTACAGTTGAAGGCGGTGATGAGAACAGTGTTTTTAATGACACCTTCGACTTTTTAGTGATCCACACTGCCGACGCTACCGACGACGCGAACACGGAAGATAACGTGGTAAACGAGGTACAAAGCGGAACAACGCTGGCCGTGAAACTGCCGGGTAGTCAACTGAATATCAGCAATAGGGTCTATCGAATATTTTTTATGGGGCTCTCGCTGGCGCAAGACAGCACCTCGCTGGCAACCACGCGCTTTGACTCAACCATGACTGTCAGCAACGATGGCCTGGCAGCGAGCGTGACCACGGAGATACTTGATGTTGCGAAGACAACATCCACCGCTGAAGTGGTTGCGGGGGACGACGAGCCGGTGACTCAGAATGCAACGATCAGCCTTGCGGCCAACGGCGAAACAAGCATCGTTGTCAACGATCTCGAGGGTGCGACAACACTGAACGGCTACTTCAGCCACGATGGGAGTCTTGGCATTTTTGAATCGCGTTATGCAGACACTGGTGCTGATCCAGAGGAACTGGGGGTAGTTGTGCTTGTGGAAATTGTTGGCGAGTAGTATTACAACGTCATAAATTTTTGAAAAAAACGCGCTACGGAATGAATTCCGGGCGCGTTTTTTATTTACAGGGGTACGGGTGCATTTCACGAGTAACAGAAGTGGCGCCAAGCCTTTGTATTCAACTTGTAATCCCCATCATGCGCCACCTGCCGAACACTCTTGATCCACTAGGCGCTCCTTGATTGGCAGTTGGTACTGTCGGAAATGGAGTCCATTTAAACTGCGGTCCGGATGTCGCGATATAAACAAAGAAAGAATTAAATCACCTTACAAATGCAACTAGAGCTTCGCAGATAGAACTATAGGCCTATAGATGCGAAGCTCCCTCCCTTTTTAGTCTTTTTTCGGAATGCCTGGGCATTGCGTCTAAAACGTTTCTGTAGCGATGTGTGATCAGGCGCCTACTTTTCTCACACAGCTGTTCACACTGTAGTCGATCCTGTTTCGCTCGGATATAATCGACATACCATATAATAATATTACTATTATGTTGTTGGCTGCGTAAAACAGGTACCTGAGGGCGACAAGTATCAGGTAAACGGATCTTTCTCCCCAGGTACATAAAATCAACAATTTCTGAGGAGAACTATATGTTCAATTCAAGATTAATCATGTTTGCATCGGCAATGTTGTTTTTTGTGCCGTTAATCTCAAGTAACGTCTATTCACTCAGCTGTTCGGCCACCGCCGATACCTGGAACAATGGCTATGTGCTGAACGTAACCGTAACCAACGACGGTGGCTCGGCGATCAATGGTTGGCAGGTGACGCTGAATTTTAACCAGAGTCCCAACATCACCAATTCCTGGAACGCCCAACTCACAACGTCCGGTAATACCGTCACGGCAACCAACGGCTCGTGGAATGGCAACCTGGCTGCCGGACAAAGCACCGGATTCGGTATCCAGGGTACGCATAGCGGCAACTTTGTGGTGCCCGAATGCTCGGCTGGCGGCGGGTCAAGCAGTTCGTCGTCCAGCTCCAGTTCCTCTTCATCGAGCTCAAGTTCGAGCAGTTCAAGCAGCTCTTCCAGCTCCAGCAGTGGCGGCAGCAACAGCATCTCGGTGCGCGCACGAGGCACAACCGGCACGGAATCGATTACCTTGAGCGTGGGCGGCACGGATTTGCAGAGCTGGACGCTGAGCACAGCAATGATGGACTACAGCGTCGACACCGATCTGGATGGCGATATCCATGTGGAGTTCACCAACGATAATGACGGCGATGCCGATGTGCAGGTCGACTATGCCATCGTTAACGGCGTGGTTCGCCAGGCCGAGGATCAAAGCGAGAACACCGGCGCGTGGGGCAACAACCAATGCGGCGGCGGTTCGAACAGCGAATGGCTGCACTGTAACGGCTACATCAATTTCGGCAGCGTCGACGGCGGGTCCAGTTCAAGCTCCAGCTCGAGTTCCAGTTCCAGTTCAAGTAGTTCAACATCGAGTTCCGGCGGTAACGGGTCGGCGGGATGTGGATCGGCCCCTGGGCTTGGCAGCGGCCGGCATAGCATCAATGTCAACGGGCTGAACCGCCAGTACATCCTCGATATTCCCAGCAATTACAACAGCAACAATCCGTATCGGTTGGTCTTCGCGTGGCACTGGCGTGGCGGAAGCGCCGACAATGTCGCCAACGAGCAATATTACGGCCTGAAAGGTCTGTCGAACGGCACCGCCATTTTCGTTGCGCCCAACCGCGCCGACGGTACCGACGGGTGGACGAATGACGGCGGTCGCGACATGAACTTCCTGCGGTCCATGCTCGACCAGTTCAGGAACTCTCTGTGCATCGACGAAGACCGGATTTTCTCGCTGGGATGGAGTTACGGCGGCATGATGTCCTTCGCCGTGGGTCGTGAAATGGCCGACACCTTCCGTGCCATCGCTCCGGCGTCCGGCGCGCTCTGGACCCCATACAACGAAAGCGGATTGCCGATGGCTGCATGGATCACCCATGGAAGAAGCGACAGTGTTGTCGGTTTCAGCAACGGCGTCACCGCGCGGGATCTCTTCGTTGCGGAGAACAACTGCTCGACCAACACCGTTCCCGTACAGCCGGGAGAGTGTGTTGAATATCAAGGTTGCGCCGCGGGGTATCCGGTTGTCTGGTGTCCGTTTAATGGCGATCACCACACACCGTCTTACTACTCCTCCGGTGTCTGGAACTTCTTCAGTCGGTTCTAGGAGAGTCTTCCGGTCCGTGTGATCCGCAAATCAGCGCCCTGCGATAAGCAGGGCGTTGTTCTTTTCAATGCGGTATTCCTTTTAAAATCCTTTTAGAACGTCAGAGGGTAATGATGCGTCCGAGAATTTGTTCGTCGCCTTGGTTGCAACGAACAAGAATTGTGTCGACTACGGTTGTTACTTGTTTAATAAAAATTCGGTTGAGATTAGGGTAAAACGAACTATGGAAATATATAGATTAAAAAATTACCTTTCCCTACGATTCCGAGGAAGAGCCGTGGTCAAGGACCATTGATGTTAAGGAGAACTTTAAGCTTTACGACTTATATAACTATATTCAAAAACTGGTCGAATTTAATAATGATCACTTACACGAATTTTTTATCGGCAAAAATCCGGGAAAACGCGTAAGTGAAATACCCGATAGTGCTAAATTAAATGAAATTTACCCGCTTACCGGATTAAAGCTGTACTACCTTTTTGATTTTGGAGATTGCTGGTTGTTTCAGATAGTAAAATCACGAAAAAAACTATCCCCGGAAAAAGGCGTAAGATATCCGGTGTTGATCGAGTCTACTGGCGTCAACCCAGAACAATATCCAGATTACGACTATTGAGCCCAACTGGAACAAATATCGGTTTTGATTGACGCGCGCAAATGTGCGATGGCGTCATCATTGTGTTGGAGACCGGAAAATTGTGTTGGAGACCGGAAAAAGTCGATAGTAGGGAAAGGAAAGCGGGCCTGCGTCAGCTGACCCGCTCAAAAGCTACACGTTGTAAGTAGAGGACGAAGTATCCCCGCCACGCCCGGTCCAGTTGGTGTGGAAAAACTCCCCACGCGGGCGGTCAATTCTTTCGTAGGTGTGCGCACCAAAGAAATCCCGTTGGGCCTGCAGCAGGTTGGCGGGCAGGCGCGCGGAACGGTAACCGTCGAAGTAACTCAGTGCGGAGGTCAGTGTCGGCGCGGGCACGCCATTGACAGCCGCAGCGGCCACTACCCGGCGCCAGCCGGCTTGTGCCTGGTGAACCTTGTCGACAAAGTAGGGGTCGACCAGCAGGTTGTTGAGCGCTGGATTATTGTCGAAGGCGTCCTTGATCTTGCCCAGGAACGACGAGCGGATAATACAGCCGCCGCGCCACATCAGGGCGATGCCGCCGTAGTTTAATTCCCAGTTGTATTCCTTCGCGGCTTCGCGCATCAGCACGTAACCCTGGGCATAGGAGACGATTTTCGAAGCCAGCAATGCCTGGCGCAGGTCTTCGACGAATGCCTTTTTGTCGCCATCGAATTTTGCGGTGGGACCGGACAGGACCTTGGAGGCGGCAACGCGTTCGTCTTTCTGCGCGGACAGGCAGCGGGCGAATACCGCTTCGCCGATCAGCGTCAGCGGAATACCCAGGTCCAGCGCGATAACGCCGGTCCATTTGCCGGTGCCTTTCTGGCCGGCGGTGTCGAGAATTTTCTCCACCAGCGGTTCGCCGTTCTCACGGTACGCCAGGATGTCGCGGCTGATTTCGATCAGGTAGCTGTTCAACTCGCCTTCATTCCACTCGGCAAATACCTCGTGCATCTCGTCGGCGGACATGCCCAGCAGATCCTTCATAATCTGGTAGGCCTCGCAGATCAATTGCATATCGCCGTATTCGATGCCGTTGTGCACCATCTTCACGAAATGGCCGGCGCCGTCCTCACCCACCCAGTCGCAGCAGGGCGTGCCGTCTTCCACTTTGGCGGCAATGCCCTGGAAGATGGGCTTTACTGCGGGCCAGGCTGCCTTGGAGCCGCCGGGCATAATGGATGGACCGGTCAGCGCGCCCTCTTCGCCGCCGGAAACGCCGGTGCCGATAAACAGCAGGCCCTTGCTTTCCAGGTATTTGGTGCGGCGGTTGGTGTCGGGGAAGTGGGAGTTGCCGCCGTCGATAATGATATCGCCCGGCTCCAGGTGCGGGATCAACTGCTCGATCATGTCGTCGACGGGCTGCCCGGCTTTAACCATCAGCATGATTTTGCGCGGTTTTTCCAGCGACTGAACCAGTTCTTCGATACTGCTGGCGCCACGGATATTCTTGCCTTCGGCGCGGCCGGCGATGAACTTGTTCACCTTGTCGACGGAGCGGTTGTAGGCGGTTACCGTGTAACCCTTGCTTTCCATATTGAGGATGAGGTTTTCCCCCATAACGGCGAGGCCGACCAGGCCAATATCTGATAACGTCTTCATAATCTGCTTAGGCTGCCTTAAGTTGGATTCTCGTGAAATTTGAGCTCTGGGCGATCAGCGGTTAATTTGCTGCCCCACTTTCGGGGGGCGCTAACATACCATCAAATGTGGTGTGATGGAATGTTCGACAGCGGACACGCGCCTAACCCGGATATTTCACCAATGCCGACTTCTGGCACTTGGCCGAGGTCTTGCGCATGCTCACGACTGGCGTCTTAACAAGTAGGTTGGGATGAGCAAAGTGAATCCCAACACGGTGCCGGAAAATATTGGGATTCAATCTGCTCAGCCCGCGCGGCCCGTCCCAGCCTGCATCCCACACCGGCAGCACATTTCAGCCAGTGGAGTGCTTTGGCGAAGTATCAGGGCCAAGACGGCACGATCGGATCATTTACTGGTTAAGTGGCTTTTCCCAGAACAGGGCGTGGCCGGTTTCGGGGTTAAGGGAATAGGAGGAGAAGCCGAATTTGCGATAAAGGCGCTGCGCGGGGGCGTTGCCTTCCAGCACTTCCAGCGTGATTTTACAGCAGCCCCGCCTGGTCGCTTCATCCTCGACGGCTTTCAACAGTTTGTAGCCAATGCCCCGGCCGCGATATTCCTCCGCCACGACAATGTCGTGAATATTCACCAACGGTTTACAGGTGAAGGTGGAAAAGCCTTCCACGCAGTTTGCCAGCGCCACCGGTTTTTCTTCATCGAACGCCAGCAGGGTGAACAGGTAATTGCGCTTGCGCAACTCGCCGGCGAGGTGGGTTTTGGTAAACGCGGACAGGCCGCGACCGCCGCCCATAATGCCGGAGGCGTAAACATTCATCAGTTCAATCAGGGCGGCGGCGTGGTGTTCGGTGGACAAGTCGGCGGTAATAATGGAAATCATCGGTCAGCTTCGGTACCAGCAGTGGAGTGGGCGCGTGAGAGTATCATTGTCTGGAGCGTTGCGGAACCTGAATCCGTCGCCATTGTTTATAAGCTCCTGAAACAGGTAGGTTATTTCTGAGGTTGAGTGAGGGGCGCATGATTCAGACGCTGCAATTCTTAAGCCCTCATTTTGTCGCGACATTGAAACTTTGATGACAGTTTATTGATAGGATTTTGGCAAGGGTTTGCCGCGCTCAACCGTATAAACAAGTAAAAGCTTGGATGAGTTATCCGAACCACAGGCGACGTATACTTTACCCCGCGCGGGCGTCGTATTTGTTTGCCATACCTTGTGACAAATTGACGTGAAATCCCCCCTGTTTTGTCATAACATCCTTATCCGTCTCCGCTATGAAAGCATCAATGCCGGTGAACAAAACAGGTAGTTGATGCGCCGGGAGATTCAGGCTCTATCGTGGCGACATCGTGCTCGAGCGAAATCAGGCTTTCTTTCGCTGCCCGGCCCTCGCCCAAGCCCAATAATAAGTTTCAATAAAAATGGAACGGAACCCAATGATAATTTCAAACCCCGAAACCGCGCCGTCCCGCAAAGCGGTAATCTCACTTACGCCCTTGCTGTTGTTAGTATTCGCGTCCGGTGCATTCGCCGCTCCTCCGGAAGCGATGAATGACTCGCGAATTATTCCGGTCAACAGCAGTATTACCCTGAACCTGCTTGCCAACGACTCCGATTCCG
This sequence comes from uncultured Cellvibrionaceae bacterium, assembly GCA_964451365.1. Lineage (GTDB taxonomy): Bacteria > Pseudomonadota > Gammaproteobacteria > Pseudomonadales > Cellvibrionaceae > CAYVIB01. Next base: position 90,226 of record CAYVIB010000008.1, on the reverse strand, counting down.
ACGGCGATCCAATTTCGCTGATCGAGGCATCCGAGCCGCAAAACGGCAGTATCTCCATTAACCCCGATGGCAGCGTGTTTTACGTTGCCGCCAGGGATTTTTCCGGCGTGGATACCTTTACCTACACGATCCAGGAAGAGGGGACGGAGGAGATGCTGACGGCTACCGCCACAGTTACGATCAATGTGCGGGACAGCGAATTCAGGCCCTACTCCCAAACCGACAACACCAACAGCCTGGCGGAGGCCTTGAGCAGTGCCTGTGATTCGTTGCGCCGCCGTAGCGATGCCGAATTGGGTGATAACGGCAGGGCATTGCTGAATCGATGCCGGGAATTGGAAGAAATGGCGGCGGCCAACCCCGATGCGGTGGACAACGCTCTCCGCCAGGTTGCGCCGGAGGAAGCGATGACGCAGATGCAAGTATCGGCGGAAGCCGGTCGGTCGCAAACCCGCGCCGTCACCCAGCGAATTTCCCAGTTGCGCGCTTCTTCGTCGTCCGCATTAACCGTCAACGGTATCGCTATCCGGCCTACAGGCGACCATGTGAGGGGTGGCGGCGCCAGCGCCGATGACTACAGCGGATTGCTGTCGCGCTTTGGTGTGTTCGCGAGTTTCCAGTTTGAAAATACCGAGCGTGACCAGACCGAATGGGAGAATGGTTACGACTCGGATGCCAACTCACTGACCGTCGGCGCGGATTACTTTGTCAACGACCAGTGGATTGTCGGCGCCGCCTTCGGTTACACCCGGAGCGACCTCGCCTACACCGACGATCGCGGAGGCCTGGACACCGATATCGGCTCGCTTATTATGTTCGGCTCCTATATGCGCAACCGCTTCACGCTGGACCTGCAGGCGGGCTATGCCGGACTGGCATTCGATTCCAGCCGCAGGGTTGCCTACGAGGCCGGTGACAGCACTGTTAACCAGACAATCGAAAGTTCCACCGAGGGAAGCCAATTGCTTTTCAATTCCCAGTTGCAATGGGAATGGCACAGGGGCGGATTGACGCTCTACCCCTTCGGCCGGCTGGATTACCTGGAGAGCGAGATAGACGGCTACGGCGAAACGGGCTCCGGCGGTATGCAGATGATTATCGGTGACCAGAACATTACCCAAACCACATTTTCGACCGGTTTACAGGCCACCTACGCGATGACCAACAACTGGGGCGTGTTGGTGCCAATGGTGAAACTTGCCCTTTACAGCGAACTCGATTCCGAACGCGACGCGGTTTTTGCCCGCTTTGCCTACGATCCGGACCCCAACAACAACTATTGGTTGCAGGGTAACGTAAATGATAAAACCTATTATCAAATCGGCGTCGGTACCTCGGCGGTGTTCAAGGGAGGGCTGTCCGCATTTTTGGAATATCAACAGTTGCTGGGATATGAAAACCTGAGTTCCTGTCAGGTTCAGGCGGGGCTGCGTTATGAGCTTTAAAAAGATTGACAATATTTCTTCTCTAAAAAAACTGCTGCTGGCCGTCCTGCATGTCGCGGTATTAATTAACCTGTACGCCTGCGGCGGTTCGGTTTCTGAAGCCGAAAACCAGCCGGACCCAACCGAACAACCGGACGATTCTCCGACTTTGCCCTCCGGGCCGGCCGTAACGGGGGATGAACTTAGTCAATTGCCAACGGTTGAAGTCGGCGCCCGGCAGTTTGCCGATGCCAATGTACTGGTCACACTAAACGGGATTGCCGAAGCGGCGGAGGGCGCCGAGATCGCGCGGACACTTTGGGTTCAGACCGGCGGTACACCGGTCGAGATTGCCGATCCCACCTCCACCCGCACCATGATTGTTATTCCCGATGTAGTCGATTCGGCGCAACTGGAATTTCGCCTGATAGCGGAAGACAGCGAGGGCCGCGTTAATTCCGCCACCACCTCGGTGGTGGTGGTTCCCCAACCGGTGTTTGCCCGCGTGGTTGGAGCAGTGGTAAATGAAGCCGATGGCGAGGTTGTGTTCAGGATTCGTTTAAACGCGCCGACGACCGAGCAGATTATTATGTTGTACCGCACCGTCGAGGGGACTGCCTTGGCGGAGTCGGATTTTATGCCAGTGGAGGGTACGCTCATATTCGAAGCGGGGGATCAAGAACAGGAAGTCCCGGTTAGCGTGGTGGACGATAGTGGAGCGGAAGAGTCGGAAATATTTGGACTTCAGATCACTCACACCTCGGTCGGAACAGCGTTTTCGAACAGCGGCGTTGCGGTTATTAACGATGATGATTTCCTGTTTGGTCAAATTATTCAGTTCCAGAACGCGGGGCCACTGGATGTGTTGATCGACGCGGTTGCCTCCAACCCGATTGTGGAAGATCCCGAACTGGCGCCAGGTACCGGCGCAATCACATATTCCTCCAACAACGAAACGGTTGCCATGGTCGATGCCAATGGCACAGTGGTTCCCGTGAGTGCCGGCTCGACAATCATTACCGCCACCAAGGCGGCGGACCTGGAATACGCCAGTGCGACAGTCAGTTACAACCTGACAGTGTCGCTATTGCCGCAGGAGATTGCCTTCGTTAGCCCGACGCTCACGATCAATACCGGCGAAACCAGTCGCAACGGGCTGGATACCTCCGTGGCGTCTCCGGGATCCGGCCTGGTGACTTACAACAGTTCGAATCCCCTGGTCGCTACTGTGGATGCGCAGGGTTTCGCCACGGGACTGTCGGCGGGAACGGCTACCATTACCGCCACCAAGGCGGCGGACAATCTCTACGGCGAGGCGACCGCGAGTTACGAGCTTACCGTTCAGGGCCTGCTGCCTCTGGAGGTGTTTTTTGTCCAGCCGGATATGACGGTTGGCCTGCAAGGGTTTGCAAGCAACCCGCTGGCCGAGTCGAGCCTGCAGGAATCCACCGGCGCCGTTACATATGAATCCTCCGACCCTCTCATTGCAAGTGTTGATGGCTCGGGTATTGTCACCGCTGTCCAAATGGGTACGGCAACCATCACCGCCACTGTGGAATCAGACGGGGTTTACGCGGCAAGCTCCGCCGTCTATGAACTCACCGTTTTGGAAAGCAACACGCCGTTTCTCGAAGCCTACATCAAGGCTGAATTTACTGATGAGGGTGACCAGTTCGGCGGCTCCATCGGTAACAGGGGAATGGATTTCGATAGCGACGTGTTGGTTGCGGGCGCGGCCTCTGAGGACAGCCTGTTCCAACAAGAACCAGTGGAAGAAGATAACAGCGCGACAGACTCCGGCGCGGCCTATGTCTATCGGCGGCAGTCGACCGGGCAGTGGCTGCGGGAAAGCTTCCTCAAGGCGCCCAGCGGGCTTCCCTTCGATGGCTTTGGCCACGATGTTGCCGTCGCCGGCGGGGTTGTCGCGGTCGGCGCGCCCTTTGCCAATAGCGAAGGTGCTGTTTATATCTATCGCTTCGACACCGGGTCGGGCACATGGGCCTTCTCGAATCAAGTGCTTCCTCCCATGGCGGGTGTACTCGGTTTTGGCAGCAGTATTGTGTTGAACGACGTGGGCGACGTACTTGCCGTTTCCGCACCCAGCCTGGACCAGACTCCATTGCCGTCAGTCTACGTTTATCGCTTTGACGGCTTGTCCTGGGCTCATGAAGACACATTGTTACCGCCCAATAGCGAAGCCGACGATGGTTTCGGCGAGGCGTTGGCGATGGAGGGCGATACGATTGTGGTTGGCGCTCCCTCGGAGGACAGCTCGCTTTCAGGTATTTTCAGCACTGACGACCCTGACAACAATGCGACCGACTCTGGCGCTGTGTATATTTTCGAGAGGGTAGACAGTACCTGGAACCTGAATTATTACATCAAGCATCCAAACAACTTTTCCGATATCCAGATGGGACTGGATGTTGCGATTGATGGAACCCACCTTGCCATTGCTGACCGTTCCGATGCGGAAAATGGCATGGGCTACCGCATTTATGAGCAGCAAAACGGTGTTTGGACGCAGGGAACGCAGGTTATATATAGTGATTCCATCGCCATGGATAACAATCTGATGGTCACCGCCACACTGGACGGCGAAGTGTTTATCAACCGCCTGAACCAGGAGAATCTTTTTACGCCCATCAACAGCATTCCAGCGCAAATTGGAAATTTTGCGCAAACGCTGGCAATAAGCGGGAATATTGTGACGGTCGCCGCTCCCCTGGATGCCACCGGTGCAACGGGTATCGGCAGTTTTATTCCGACCGATGCGGCCGTGCCAAATTCGGGTGCGGTGCACGCGTACTGTATCGATGTGGTAACCGGGTGCGCCCAGTAAAAGGACTCTGTCCGGAATAATCCGTAAAAGAAGGGTGAAGTGTCGGAATGCCGCATCACCACAACCCCGTAGGCGTTGGGAAATACCGTGGGTTGGGGTGCAACCCCAGCGGAGTTTCTATCGATAGGAAGCAGTCCCGAAATATACACTTGCAGCTTCGCCGCATGCTGGAAATGGTGTGTGGCCTGGTTGTGGCGGTTACTCTTTCCGCCTGCATGCCGGAAGCGATTGTCCAGGCAGAGCAGCGCGCGGATGCGCTGTTATCCGGCGGTATGCTTAAGTCGCGCCAATTGTTTGGCGACGACTACACCATTCACTACATCAGCCGGGACGGTATGCATGACTCAATATTAGTATTTATCCACGGAACGCCTGGCGACTGGCGCATATTCGCGCGGCAACTGGAAAACCCGGCACTGGCCGGGAGTGCTCAACTGGTTGCGCTGGACAGGCCCGGCTGGGGAGGCTCAACCATACCCAAGGGCGAAACCCATATCGAAACGGATTTTTCCGAACAGGCGAAATATATTTCCTATCTGCTGGTGAAGCTGCGTGAGCAAAATGGGGAGAGTGCTGTCGTATTGGTCGGTCATTCGCTCGGAGCCACATTGGCGACCTTCATCGCCATGCAGTATCCGCAGTTGGTCGATGGCGTGGTGGCCATCGCCGGCGATTTGAGTTCCGCCTTTGCCGAACCAAAATGGTACAACAAGCTTGCATCAGTCGGCCCGGTGCATGCCTTGTTGCCCAAGGACCTGTGTTTTGCCAACGATGAAGTTGTTGCCCTGCCCGATAACCTGGACGCCATGAGGCCGGACTGGGAAAGCCTGTCGGTACCGCTGCTGGTGATCCAGGGAGAGAAGGATGCGCTGGTTGATCCACGCAATGCGGACTTTGCCGAGCACCTGGAGACGCAAAATCGCGTGGTGGTAAAACGTCTTCCCGACGCGGGGCATCTGCTGCTGTTAATGGAGGCGGACAAGGTCAATGCGATGTTGCGGAAGTTTATGGATGAGGTGGCCGCGCGCGGCTGATCTTCCCTGGGGTCTGTTAACACTAATTCGGTTGTCGCTGTTGTGCCTAAAAAGTCGCCAATCGAGTGATGCGGCATTCCGACGCGAGGAGTGTGGTTTGGTCATTCCAAATGAGCGACGAGCAAAGCTTACCGCTCCTGCTTACGCTCCTCATCGCAGTGCCGCATCACTACATCCATGTAGGCGACGACGAGTGGCGGCTTTTTAGGCGCAACCCGAAGGGCTGGGGCTCGTTTTTAAAACAAAAATGTCCGCCCGGCGGCGTTATCAGTCGCTTATGTAGAATGACTACACTACGCTCCCTCTGTCCGGGCGGCGTACCGCTTGCCGGACGAAAAAATGGCCTCCAGCAGCGATAGCCGAATTATTGTTAACAGGCGCCCTAGCAAAAGATGTTTTCATCGGCGGGAAAGACGCCGCTCTTTACATCCCGCACGTACTTTTGCAGCGCGCCGGGTATCCCGATAGTTTCGGTCAAAAAGTTTTTTGAAAATTTTGGCGGAGTTTCTGTCAGGCCGAGAATGTCGTTGATTACCAGTACCTGTGCGTCAGTGTCCCGCCCGGCGCCGATGCCAATGGTGGGAATGGACAGTTCATCGGTGATTTTTTTTGCCAGTGCCGCCGGAATACATTCGAGCACTATTGTGTCGGCGCCGGCATCCTCCAGCATTTTGGCATCCTTCAGAATGTCCCGCGCCTGCTTTTCATCGCGCCCCTGCACGCGAAAGCCGCCGAATTTGTTTACCGATTGGGGCGTGAGCCCGAGATGCGCGCATACCGGGATGCCGCGTTCGCTCAACATTTTGATGGTGGGCGCAAGCCATTCGCCGCCTTCGAGTTTTACCACGTGCGCGCCCGCCTGCATCACACGGGTGGCGTTGTGCATGGCCTGTTCCGGTGTGGCATAGGTCATAAACGGCAGATCACCGATGATCAGCGATTTGCCGTTGCCGCGGCTGACAGCCTCGATGTGGTAAATCATCTGCTCCATGGTAACGGGAATAGTACTCTCATAACCGAGCACGGTCATGCCCAGGCTGTCGCCTATCAGAACCACTTCAACGCCGCATTTTTGCGCCATGGCGGCCATGGGGGCGTCGTAGAGTGATACCGTCACGAATTTTTCGCTACGGGTTTTCATGGCCTGGATGGTTTTGATGGTGACGCGTTTTTGTAAACCGCCACTGGGGTCGAAATCGCCTGCGTAAACCATGGTTACATTCCTTTGATAATGGGTTGGGGATTGTAATAGTGCCGCCCGTTTTTAATGTTGAGCATGTAGTCCACCAGGTTTTTGTAGTCATCCGGATTATTCACCCAGTCGATGCCGGCGGCATTGACGATTAACAGCGGCGAATTTTCGTAGTAGTGGAAAAACCGGGTGTAGGCAGCGTTCAGCAATTCCAGGTATTTGGCATTGATGGACTGTTCGGACGCAATACCGCGATTCTGTATGCGCTCCAGTAATGTGCTTGCGGGCGCCTGCAGGTAAATGACCAGGTCCGGTGCCGGTGCGTCGATGGTCAGGTGGTCGTAGACCTGCTGATAAAGTTTCAGTTCTTCCTCATCGAGCGTGACCTGGGCGAACAGTTGATCCTTTTCTATCAGGAAGTCCGCGACGCGGACCGGCTCGAACATATCCGTCTGGCGCAGGGCGTTAATCTGCTGTGCGCGCTGGAAGAGAAAAAACAATTGGGTGGGCAGGGCGGCGTTGTGTTCGTTGGCGTAAAACCGTTCTAAAAAGGGGTTTTCGTCGGCGCGTTCGAGCAGGGCTTCGTAGTTGAATGTTTGCGCCAGGCGTTTTGCCAGGCTGGTTTTGCCGACGCCGATCGGTCCTTCGACGGCGATATAACGGGGAACGTCCCTGCCTCTCAGATCGATCATCCAGTCTTTTAAATCACTCAAGATGCGCTCCCCAATTTACAACCTGTTGAGACCGGCGTCTCCCAGCGCCGTTAATAATGACTCAATTGATACCCCGTTGGGAAGTATCAATTCCGGTGAAATATCATACATAGGGCGGACGACAAAATTCCTCTGGCAAAGGCGTGGATGCGGTATTTGCAAACGATCGGTATGAATAATTCGTTCGCCGTAAAGAAGAATATCCAGGTCCAGTGTCCGCGCTCCCCAGCGCACGGTGCGCTCCCGGTATTGGGAATTTTCAATTTGCTGCAGCAGATCCAGCAGCGATTCCGGTTGCAGCTTGCAGGTCGCTTTAACAACGCCATTGATGTAGTCAGGTTGTGGGCCGGGCCCCACGGGGTCGCTGCGGTACCAGGGCGAAACCACAACGGAATCCATTGCCGGATGCGCTTTGAGTACCCCGGACGCCTTGCTTACCTGCGCAAGAGGGTTGTCCAGATTACTGCCGAGCCCGATGTAAATGACTGTCGGTGTTCCGTCAGGATTCATCGGAGCGGGCGGATGATGGACGCTTGCGCTTCCTGCGCGGTTTGGAAGACGACAAGGCCTGCGCCATCTTGTATTTCTCTTCTTCGCCGGCTTCCTGGAACTGGGTCCACCAACTGCCGAGGCCGTTCATATTTTCACCCGCCTGCTCGCGCAGCAACAGGAAATCATATGCGGCGCGAAAGCGGGGATGTTCACTGACGATAAACGCTTTCTTTCCGTCCCTGCGCGGCAGGCGTAATTGCAAGCTCCAGATCTCCCGCATCGGGATCAGGAAACGCTTGGGAATGGCGGTGGAGGCCAGCTGCTGGCTGATAACGCTGTGGGCGGCGTTCTGCATCGCCTCGTGCGCGGACATTTTTTTATCTTCCACCAGGTAACGCATATTCGCGCGCAACGGTAACCAGAGAAAAACCGCGTACAAAAACGCGGGAGTTACCCGCTTGCCCTGCCGGATTCGTTTGTCGGTATTGATCAGCGCCTGGGAAACAAGGTTTCGATCCCGTTCGCTGGCCTTGTCCAGGCAATGGTCCGTGGGTGGAAACAGATATTTCAACAGGCCGTAGTCGCGCAGCAGGGTGAAGGTTGCCGTGGCGGAGCCGTTCATAAAGAGTTTGAGTACTTCCTCGAAGCGACGTGCCGGCGGCACATGGTCAAGGTAATCGGCATGCTCGCGAATGGGTTTTTCGGTGGACGGCTCGATACTGAACCCCAGCTTGGCGGCAAAACGCACCGCGCGCAACAGGCGGACGGGGTCTTCCTTGTAGCGGCTGTCAGGGTCGCCCAATATGCGGATCTGCCGTTTGTGTAGATCTTCCAGGCCGGTGCTGAAATCCAGAACCTCCGCCGAGGTGGGGTTGTAGTAGAGGGCGTTGACGGTAAAGTCCCGCCGCAGGGCGTCTTCTTCTATATCGTGACTGTAAACGTTGTCCCGCAACAGCACGCCGTGGTCGGACTGCTCTGCCTCGCCGTTACCCTGTGAATCGGTGTGGCTGCCGCGGAAAGTCGTTACCTCGATGATTTCGCGACCCTGGCGCACATGCACAATCTGGAACCGGCGGCCGATAACTCTCGCCTGTCGGAACACCGCTTTGACCTGCTCGGGCGTGGCGTTTGTGGCGACATCGAAATCCTTGGGGTGATTGTGCAGCAGCAGGTCCCGGACGCTGCCCCCCACCAGGAATGCGGCGTAGCCAAAACGCTGCAGACGGGTGATAACGCTGAGCGCGCCGGCACTGATGTCTTCGCGGGCGATGCCGTGTTGGTTTTCGGACACTGTTTTAAATTTGTCGCGGGTATCCGCCGATTCAAATAGTTTAAACAGCTTGGTCAGCATAGGGCGTCGGGGTTGTGGGGTTGTTCTGGATGGGGCGGCAGTCTAACACAGAATCAGCCGCACGATTCAGCGGAGCTGTTACATAGGGATGCTTAAAACCGGGAAGGGTTGGCGGTTCATGACCGCCAAAACCAAAACGGGAAAGCCTTGGCTTTCCCGTATTGAATTTATTATTTTTTCTTTGGCTGTACGTGTACTGGGTACTGCTACGGCAGCTCAGTATCACAGGACACATCCTTGTCCTTCAATGCTGCTCTCAGCAAGCCCTCTCCAAGGTACATAAGTCAGTTTATACGCTTCTGTTCTTATTATTTCTTGTTGTTATTATTTTTTGTATTTTATTCAATTTTTATTGTTTGTTGTTGTTATTCGCTATTTATTTGCTTCTTATTATTCTTTCTTGTTGTTATTGTGACGCACATCACTGCACTCAATGTGCCAAAACAAAAAACTTCTTAAAAAACAAAAAGTTACATCGTTATAATGCTTGGTTATTACGAAAAATTATGGAAAACCGTTACTTTATGTGGCGGCTTTTGTTACATCCGGCGGGCTCTGGTAACAGGTCGCGTGGTGTTACATAACGGCGCTGTCGCGCACAAATTCAAACGGACGAATGAACTTATTTGCCCGAGCTGGTGCTTGAATGGGGGGATTTGTTGCGGGGAATGCCAAGGCGTTGGCGTCGCTCCCACAGGCATTTGCGGCTGACTCCAAGCTTTCTGGCCAGTTCGGTTTCGCTCATGGTGTCCTGGTGTTCCAGAACAAACCGCTGGAAGTAGTCCTCGAGCGAAAGATCTTCATTGGGGTCGGTTTTGCGCTGCAGGGCTGACGTTCGACCGGGTGCGCGGCTGTCATCGTCATCGTCGACCTTCACCAGATCCAAGTCGATGGCCAGTTGAGTGTGGTCGATTTCCCGGTCGTTGTCACAAAGAATCACCGAGCGTTGAATAGCGTTCTCGAGTTCCCGGATATTGCCCGGCCAAGTGTAGGTGGTGATGGCCTGGATGGCTTCCGGCGTCAATGACAACGGCGGTTTACGCATCTCGGAGCAATAGCGTTTGACGAAGGTTTCGGCCAGGGCCAGGATGTCCTTGCCGCGCTCGCGCAGGGGTGGCAGCTTGATCTGTACCACGTTGATACGGAAGTAGAGATCCTCGCGAAACTTGCCGTCACGAGCCAGTTTACCGAGGTCGCGATGAGTTGCCGCCACCAGTCGCACATCCACTTTGCGTGATTCAGTGGAGCCGATCGGACGCACTTCGCCTTCCTGTAGTACTCGCAATAGTCTTGCCTGTGCTTCCAGTGGCAGTTCGCCGATCTCATCAAGAAAGAGTGTTCCGCCATCAGCCGCCGCCACCAGGCCTTCGCGCATTGAAGCCGCACCGGTGAAGGCGCCTTTCTCGTGGCCGAACAGCTCGGCTTCAATCAGGGTTTCGGGAATGGCGGCGCAGTTGACAGAGATGATGGGCTTGCCGGCGCGCGGGCTTTCCCGGTGGATGGCGTTGGCCACCAGTTCCTTGCCGGTGCCGGTCTCGCCCAATACCAGTACGGTGGCATTGGTGGGCGCGACTTTGTGAATACGGGTATAAAGTTCCTTCATTACGGCGCTGCTGCCGATCATGCCTTCCACCGCCTGGTCGTTTTCACCGGGCTGTAGCTGTGGCACGGTGCGGGTGGCGGATTTGCCGATCACGCGTTTTACCGCCGCCAGCATTTCGTCGTGATCGAAGGGTTTGGCGATGTAATCGACGGCCCCCATGCGCATGGAATCCACAGCCGAGCGCAGGCTGGCGTAGCTCGTCATGATCAGCACGGGTACTTCGCCCGCCAGTTGGATCAGGTCGGTACCGGGAGCGCCGGGCAGGCGCAGGTCGCTTATGATCAGGTCGAAGGTGTCGAGCTTGTATTTGCCGGTCGCCTCGTTGACGGAGGAGGCCTCCTTAACTTCGTGTTTATTGCGACTTAATAATTTCCGCAGTGCGGTACGAATTATCACTTCGTCTTCAACGATAAGGATTTTGCTCATACGCTCCTGACCTGAAGACGAGAAGTAAAGCTGGGAAACATACTCAATAGCCTGTCAAAACTGCAGAGGGGCATTTAAAACAAATAAATGCAGTGTTTACTCTAGGTGCCGAGTGTCCTGTCCGGGTAACCCGCATAGTGTCAGACAGGGCACCCGCTGGGCGCGCTACAAGGCCTTTGGTGGTATTGCGGCTCTCGTAAAAGAATGCCGCTCATTGCGAATCGCGCCTTGCCATAAACCGTTGGGGCACGCTGAAATTATGCGGGTTACCCGGACAGGACGCTAGTGTTACCTTTTGTGGAAACAGATTCAAGATAGATGGGTAGTCTGATCACAAATTTTGTGCCTTTCTGTAACACCAGGTCGGCCGGGCTGATGATCTCAAGCGTGCCCTTGTGGTCTTCGATAATACTGTAGACCATTGCCAGCCCAAGTCCAGTGCCTTCTCCGGGGTCCTTGGTGGTGAAAAAAGGTTCGAATATCCGGTCGTGGATCTCCGGCGGGATACCGGAACCCTCGTCAGTAACGGTAACGGTAACAAAGCGTCGGTCGGCATGGCCGGCCACGGTAACGTCGGAGTCCGGCGGGCTGGCGTCCCGGGAATTGGACAGCAGGTTGATGAATACCTGGATCAACCGCTGGCTGTCGCCTCGAATGACATGCGTCGGGTCCAGTTCGTTGTGGAAGTTCACCTGGTGCTTGTCCTTTTGCAGCGCCAGCAGGTTGATGGCTTCCTGCGCGCATTCGCTCAGGTTAACGCTCTGGAATTCCGCCGATTTTTGCTGGCCTGCGTGGGAAAAGCTCACCAGCGACTGCACGATGCGGCTTACCCGCTCTGTCTGGGAGAGAATCTGCTGGGCGGTTTCCAGCAGCTCGGGATCCTCGGTTTCATACTTCATGTTTTGGGCGAGGCAGGCGATGCCGGTGACCGGGTTGCCGATTTCATGCGCAACACCCGCCGCCAGGCGGCCCACGGAGGCCAGCCGCTCGCTGTGCACCAGTTCGGTCTCCAGCAGTTGCAGCTCCGTGACGTCCTCCAGCAGGATCACCTGGCCATCGATTTTGTGCGCGAGGGAGGAGGGGATGGCCGCTTTGTGCAGGTTGATCCAGTGGGTATGCCCCGCCAGCTCGATTTCCTGCTTGTAAAAATGCGATTCGCTGGATTCGGCAAACCGGCTGAGAAGCTCGCCCCAGGGGTCCAGCACTTCCCGCAGGTGTGAGCCGGTGACGGTTTCGCTGTCGATACCGGTCAGAGTCTCCATGGCGCTGTTCCACATCAGGATTTCCATATCCTTGCCCACTGAACAGACCGAAAGCGGTAGCTCCTCCAGGGTGCGGCGGTGGTACAGGCGCAGATTGTTCAGCTCGGCCGCCAGGCCGGTCATGTGGTCGCGGTACTGGCTCAGGCGGCTTTCTATCAGGTTGATATCCGTAACTCCTTCGGTCTCGGGTACGCGATAGGGAATCTGGTTGTCCATGATCTCACTGGCCATGGAAATGCCCATCAGCCCCGACAGGTTGGCCTCTATCTCGTCGCGCAGGCGGCGCAAGGCATAAGGGCGGCTTTCATTCGGGTTCAGCCCGAGCTTGGCAAGCGCGCGGGTCACTTCGGTTCTCGCCGTTGAGGCACCTATTCGCTTGGAAAGGCGCTCGATAATTTCCTCCGGCGAGCGAATATCGAGTGTCATGCGGATGGGGTGGCTGACTTCGTCCTCGGAGCACAGCTCGGCACTATAGCGCTCCGCGTCGGACTGCTCGCTGAAGAGCGACACGATGACGAAGGTCAGGGTATTGACGCCCAGCGACAGAAGGGTAATTTCACTCCAGTGATCGATGCCAATGCTGTATTGCGTGCCCGGAATCACATAGGAACCGAGCCCCGACAACATGGGGATAAACAGGCCGGCGGTCCAGATAAACATGCCGCCAAACAGCCCCATGTACAGTCCCGCCCGATTGCCCCGGCTCCAATGAACCACGGCGATAACCCCCGGCAGGAACTGCAGGGTGGCGATAAAGGCGGTGAGTGCCAGTTCAGCAAGGCTGAACTGGTTATTCAGCAGTAGATAGAACATATAACCGGCGAGAATCACCACCGCAATTAAAATGCGGCGCATCCACACCAGTTGGCCGTAGATTTCCTGCTTGGTACTCAACGGCGTTGCCGGCAGAATCCAGTGGTTCAGGATCATGGTCGCGATTGCCAGGGCGATGGCGATAATGGCGCCGGTGGCGGCGGAGAGCCCGGCAATAAACGCAATAATCGTAAAAAGCCGGCTGCCGGAGGCGATGGGCACCGCCAGAGGAAAATACTGGGTCGGTATCAGTGAACCCAGTTCAATCCCTGCCCACAGAATCGGGAACACCGGCAGGGCCATAAACAGCAAAAACAGCGGAAAGGCCCAACTGACCGTATTGGTGGTGTTTTTTACCGGGTTTTCCACCACCGCCATATGAAAAATATGCGGCATGGCTACCGCGGTCGCGACAAATGCCAATAGCAAGGTGTGGGAAGATGAGTCTGTGATTGGCGAATAGAGGCGATTGATATTTTCCGGGTGGGCAAGCAGCCAGTTATCCAGTCCCTCCAGGCCACCAAATACATGAATAACGGAGAACAGGCCGATAGCGCACAAACCAAACAGCTTGACCAGCGACTCAAAAGCCATCGCGGTGATCAAACCTTTGTGATGTTCGCGATTGGAGCCGAACATCATTGCGAAGAACGCGATCACGCTGCAGTAGATCAGCGCCAGCATCTCCCGCGTGCCGAATGTGGCGGTGGGCTCGGTGATATAACTGCCGTTGTTGCGGGTAAGGATATGGATGGTGTCCGCCACCGCCTGTATCTGTAGTGCCATCAGCGGCGCCATGGCCATGAACATAAACAGCGTGACAAAGCCGCCGATCGAATGACTGTGGTAGCGAAAGGTCAGCAGATCCGCCATCGAATTGATCTGGAAGCGTCGAGCCAGTTCAATCAGGGGTTTGAGCGCAACCGGTGCGAACAGGAACAATGCGCCCGTGCCGAGGTAGTAGGCGAGAGCGCCGTAACCATACTTGCCTGCGAGGTCAATAACCCCATAAGTTGCCCACGCACTGGCGAAAATCCCCAGCGAAAAAATATAGGTGACCGGGTGGCTGACGACTTTGCTGCCGATCCAGCCCCTTTCCGTGGCGTAGGCAATACTAAAAAGGACGATCAGATAGGTAAGACAGATCGAGGCGACTTGAAGAAAACTAAACGTCATTCGATTTCTTTCTTCCCTGCAGTACGTAGGCGACCAGTACAACAAGCAGCCAGATCATATAGGGGCGATACCAGGCGCCATTAGGATTGACCACCCAACTGAACAGGGTGGGGGAAAATATGTAGATGACCAACACGATCAATATCAGGGGGCGCTGTGATGTCATGAGTTATGGATGATTAAGATTATTGTTCGGTTACGATAATACTTTGTTTCTTCCCCACCTTGCCGGGATGCCACCGGGCCACTGCCCATTCGATCAGGTTTTCTGGGGATTCGCTCTCCTGCTCCGCGCCGGGATTCAGTCCCAGCACCCGCATCGCCGCGTAAAGGTTTTTTCCCGCTCTGGCGGGATCGATTGCCGGCGCGCGATTTTGCTTGCTCAGCTTGTTGCCTTGAGCATCCGCCATGACGGGAACATGCGAATAATGCGGTGCGGGTTTTCCCAGCACATGAAAAAGAAGAATCTGTCGGGCGGTAGTATCGAGTAAATCCGCGCCTCTGACAACGTGAGTGATGTTTTGCAGAATGTCGTCCACCACCACGGCCAGTTGGTAGGCAAACAGGCCGTCCTTGCGATGGATAATAAAATCGCCGCCCATTAATAAGTCCTCGGCCTGTGCTCCCTGAATGCCATCAAGAAAAGTCACCGGATTTGTGAAACCGCGCAATTCTTCCAGGCTTCGGCGGACACTCAGGCGAATGGCGGCGGGAATGGAAGCGCTGATTTTCCGTGACTGACAATACCCGTCATAGCAACCGCTCAGGCCCGCAAGTCGCTTGCGGCTGCAGTCGCACCGATAACTGAGCGAACGGCCGTCCAGTTGCTGAAGGGTGTCGAGGTAAATTTCGCTGCGCTGGCTTTGGTAAATCACTTCGCCGTCCCAGTGCAAATGGTGAAGCTCCAGGTACTGGAGGATGGCATCGGTCGCGCCGGGTTGTTCGCGCGGCGGGTCGATATCTTCAATCCGCACCAGCCACTGTCCCCGATTGGCCCTGGCATCCAGGTAGCTCGCCAGGGCGCAAACCAGCGAGCCGAAGTGCAGGGGCCCCGAAGGAGAGGGCGCAAAACGGCCAATGTAGCGTTTTGACCCGGGGGGGCTGGCAATATCTGGAGTGTGAGCGGGAGAGCTTGCCGAACGGTGCATATGCAAGCCTTATTCCAGTCGCCCGGGTAACCACCCGGGCGAGGCGAAGACAGCCGGTTTAACCGGTGGTCTGCTTTTCTTTGATTTCAGCGAGGGTTTTACAGTCGACGCACAAGGTTGCTGTCGGCCGGGCTTCCAGGCGGCGAATGCCGATCTCCACGCCACAGGCTTCGCAATAACCGTATTCGTCGGTTTCGAGCAATTCCAGGGTAGCGTCAATCTTCTTGATCAGCTTGCGCTCCCGGTCGCGCGCCCGAAGCTCCAGGCTGAATTCCTCTTCCTGGCTGGCCCGATCGGCCGGATCGGGGAAGTTGGCGGCTTCGTCTTTCATATGGCTGACGGTTCTGTCAACTTCTTCCATCAATTCCTTTTTCCAGGAAACGAGAAGGTCTCTAAAATGCGCCTTTTGATCGGCGTTCATGTACTCTTCGCCTTTCTTCTCCTTGTAAGGCGAGAAGTCTCGAAGAGCAAAGCTGGCAGTAGTTTGTGATTCAGGCATGTTCTGTCTGCGCCTCATTAGATAAACAATCGCACACAAGTTTGGGACACTTTGTGCCCATTTCAAGGTGATGCTGGCTATCGCTTTAAATTCGCCTTTACGTCGTTCGATTTGCCTTAGAGGACACCGCCATATAAAAATTCCGGTGCCGTGGTTGTTGCCTCGAAAAAGCGAAGCGTGCAACCTACCAGAAGTCGCTATATCGCGCTAGTTTTTTTAACCCTCCAAGGGAGACAAAAAGTGAAATTTGACCCGCAGCTCGTTCCTGCCATCTTGCATCGGCGCTACAAGCGTTTCCTCGCCGACGTGGAGTTGGCGGACGGGACGGTACTGACTGTCCATTGCCCTAATACCGGCAGCATGAAAGGCTGTGTCGTGCCTGGCGCCCGCTGCTGGATTTCCGACTCCGGCAACACCAAGCGCAAGTACCGCTATACCTGGGAGCTGGCCACCACCGAATCCAGCCACATTGCGGGCATCAATACCGGCCGCGCCAACAAGCTGGTGGTTGAGGCAATCACCTCGGGCGTCGCCGCCGAATTTAACGGTTTCGACGAAATGAAAACCGAGCGACGCTACGGCAGTGAAAACAGCCGCATCGATATCTGGCTTCGGCACGGGAAACGGGAAACGTTTATCGAGGTGAAGAGTGTGACATTGGCGGAAACCGGGGGATGCGGTCTTTTTCCTGACGCGGTGAGTGACCGGGCATCGCGTCATGTGCGGGAGTTGATGGGGATGCAGCGGGACGGACACCGGGCAGTGCTGTTTTTTTGCGTGCAGCACACAGGCGTGGAAGTGGTGTCGCCCGCGGACCTGATCGATCCAGCGTATGGGCGGGTTTTGCGCGAGGCGGCCGAGCAGGGAGTGGACGTTATTGCTTATCGGGCGGATATCGGTGAAACGGAAATAGCATTGGTGGAAAGAATTCCAGTTGTGCTTTAAGCGGCGATCATTACCGCACCGTTTTCCACCAATATTTCTATCGCTGTGAGACGCTCTCCCATGCAGGGGCCGGAGACGCATTCACCGGTTTCTATAAGGAAGAGTGCACCGTGGGTGGCACACTGGATAAGATCTCCGTCCGCGTCCAGAAAGCTGTCTTCATGCCATTCAAGCGGAATACCCAGGTGGGGGCAGGCGTTTTTGTAGACAAATAATTGATCGTCCCGTTTGACCGCGAAATAGCGGGTTTCGTTGATTTCAAAACCCTTGGCGCGACCTTCGGCAATATCGTCGATGTGGCAAAGTGTAATCACGTATCCTGGAGGCTCTGAAAGCCGTATTCGCTTCAATAGACGTCGGAGGCTTCCGCGTGCTCGGCTTCCTCTACCAATTGAGCCTTGAGATCCGGTGACAGATCGTTCCAGTGAACATCCATCAGAGCCCCTTGCAGGGCATAGAGCATAACTTTGGACACGTGGATTCCGCGGCCCTTTATTCGGCAGTAGGCCTCGACCGCACCAATTTTTTTCAGGTCATCGTAACTGTTAACACCGATTGCGTGCAGGATGTTAACGGATGCCGCACCAAGGTTCTTTAATTCCAATAGATCCGTATTGCTCGACGCCATAGGCCTGATCTCCTAGATCATTATTATTAGAATATGCCGGGACTGTGGGCTTTCAATCGATACGTTTCTTAAGGTAATGTCTTTGAAAATTGTCTGGATAGCCAAAGCGGGACAACCTTTTATTACAAAACGTACGGATATAATACAGACTTATACCTTTAGCGCAATTGTCTGGCCGACAAATTTTTGCTTCACCGCACAAGACGTATGAATGCACTATGATCCTCGATAACGCCACCGGGAAAAGCGACAGCCACATCGCCTACAAGCCTCTGGAAGCTCCCGTGCATAAAGAACTCGTGGCGCCGATCCTGCGCTTGAAAAAGGACGCCGCCGCGCAGGGTTTTGACTTGCGCATTGCCAGTGGTTTTCGCGGGTTTGATCGGCAGTTGGCCATCTGGAACAGAAAAGCCGGCGGGCAGGCCGCGGTGCTCGGCGGCGACGGAATTCCCCTGAAGATGAATGACCTTTCAGAAGCGGAGAAGGTTTTTGCTATTTTGCGCTGGTCAGCCCTGCCGGGTGGCTCGCGGCATCACTGGGGAACCGATATTGATGTATACGATGCATCGGCCATCGACGAAAACTATAAACTTCAACTGACGGTCGCGGAAACCTGTGGCTGTGGACCGTTCGCCGCGTTCCATCGCTGGCTGGACCATTATCTGGCAGCTTCACCGGAAGGATTTTTTCGTCCCTACGCGTTTGACAGCGGCGGTATTGCTCCTGAGCCCTGGCACCTCAGCTATCGTCCACTGGCCGAAACCTTCGTTGCACTGATTTCCAGGGAGCGGCTTTTCCGGATTATCGGAAGCGCTGAAATCAATTTGAAAGCCACTATTTTGGATAACTTTGACGTTATCTTCGATCGTTTCGTGATGAATGCCGGTGGCGGGAACAGATCATGTTAATTATTTTTGATTGCGATGGTGTGCTGGTTGATTCGGAATCATTGGCTGCCCAGGTGTTTTCCGAATCGCT
Organism: uncultured Cellvibrionaceae bacterium; assembly: GCA_964451365.1. Classification (GTDB taxonomy): domain Bacteria; phylum Pseudomonadota; class Gammaproteobacteria; order Pseudomonadales; family Cellvibrionaceae; genus CAYVIB01. The sequence continues at coordinate 71,700 of CAYVIB010000008.1, read as the reverse complement.
GGCACAGTGGGATATTCCCATGTCGGCGGACGATTGCCACAGGAACTTTCGCGGCCATTCGCTGGCTTACTGTATCGACTGGCTCGAAACGCGTTATGGCAGAAAGTTATCGTCGGAGTTCATACCGGCCCTTGAGCGGGCGACCAACACCGCTTTTTCCCGCCAGTTGCAGCCGGTGCCGGGCGTGCGGGCCGTGCTGGAACTGCTCGACAACGCGCACGTGCCATACTGCGTCGCGTCCAATGGCAGTCACGCCAAAATCAGGAATTCACTGGAAGTGACCGGTCTGTTGCCACTGTTTGATAACCGGCGCTTCAGCGCCGAAGATGTGGCGCGGGGCAAGCCGGCACCTGACCTGTATCTTCATGCGGCGGAGGCCATGGGGGTGCCGAGCGCGTTCACGACTGTGGTGGAGGATTCACTCGCCGGGCTGGAAGCCGCCCTGGAGGCAGCTATGCGGCCGTTGATGTATATACCAGAAGGTGGTGTGGAGGTGGACGCCCGCGCGAAAGTGTTTACCGGAATGGAGGAGTTGCCGGGGCTGTTGGGCCTGGTTTGACCGGGTCGTGAATCCGTTTCCGCTCAGCAGCGTTCCCGCAGGCGTGACAGGATGGATTCCCGGTCGTCCAGCATGGTTTGATAAATCTCCAGCATGCCCGGGTTGGGTGATTTGAACGCTTTTATCTTGTTTACCCGGTCGCGCAGGAAATTGATCTCTTCCATCAGTTTAAGGGTTTCGGCGGAGAAATTGATTCGGTGATGGCTTCTGGCCAGGCGGGCGCCCTTGTCTTTGACGGACTGTATGTTCATGCGGCTTTCCTTAGTATGATCTGGCCAGTGTTAGCTGAAGTGCGATGTTCATTTGATGTTCCCTTTCACTAACTTTGTCACCAACTTTGCCTCACCAACTTTGCGGGTGCGCTACATCGCTGGTTAAAAATACCGCTTCCTAGCTTGAATGATTCTCAACCAATAATCAGCAGGAGCGCGACAAATGCGCGCCCTGAGCGATAAACGGTTAATTGTTGGCGCAAAAAATTTTTCTAACGAACGTTCAAATAAACGGAAAGGGCTCATTTGACGGGCCAACCGGGGAATGCGTGTTTATACTTGTTTTAATGTCAGCCAAACTGAGCGAACGTCATGAGCGAAGAAAAGTATGACCTGGTGTTCAAGGGCCAGCTCGTTAAGTCCGTCGAATTAAATGTTGCCAAGCGCAATCTGGCCGCTTTGTTCAAAATCACTCCGGAAAAAACCGAAGCACTTTTCTCCGGTAAGCCAGTGGTGCTGAAAAGAAACCTGGATGCGGATGCCGCCAACAAATATCGGGTGGCGATCAAGAAAGCCGGCGCGCTGGTGGACCTGGTGCTATCAAAACCTCCCGAAAAAAAGCAGCCTGAGCAACCGCGCGGCAAGGCTGTGTTTATGGCGCGGGATATCGATTCGCCGACGTCACAGGGGGAACCTGAGGAGACCAGGCCCCAATCGGACACAATCGAATATACCGCACCGGTAAAACCAGTACCGGCAGGTCCGGAAAAAAAGGTCGTTCAGGAAGAAAAGCCGGTGCCGAATGTTGCCCGGGTTCAATCCGGTCCTGCAACGTTCAGCCTGGCACCGGCCGGCGCCGAGTTGCTTTCTGCGTCGGAGAAAAAAGTTGTGCCCGCGCCCGATATCGACGTCTCCAGCTACACGCTGAAGCCGGAGGGCGGCACCTTATTGAATCCGGAGGAGTACGCGGCGGACCTGCCTTTTGCCGTGGAAATTTCGGATATCGACCTGGCGCCGGCGGGTGCGGATGTGTTGACTGAAGATGAAAGAAAACCGGATGTGGTGGCGGACGTGGATACCTCGGGACTGTCACTGGCGGAACCGGGCGTGCGCCTGGCTCCGCCAAAACCGGAACCACCAAGGGCGCCGGATGTGAGTAGTCTGTCGCTGGTGGATGAAAGCTAGAACCGGGGCGGCTTGGCTTCGCTTTTATAGTTTTCCACCGAGTCCAGGATTTCCTTTTTCGCGGCTTCGTGGCCTTCCCAGCCTTCAATCTTTACCCACTTGCCCTCTTCCAGATCCTTGTAATGTTCAAAGAAGTGGGCGATCTGCTCAAGCTTGATCTTGGGGATATCGTTGATGGTGTTGACATTGTCGTAGTACTTGCTGATTTTATTGACCGGCACGGCAATAATTTTTGCATCCTCGCCCGACTCGTCGGTCATCCGCAACATGCCGATGGGGCGGCAGGCCACAACGGAACCCGGCAGTAACTGGCGGTTCATGAATACCAGCACGTCGGCGGGATCACCGTCACCGCACAGCGTGTGCGGAATATAGCCGTAGTTACAGGGGTAGCGCATGGATGTGCCCAGAATCCTGTCGACGAAAAGAGCGCCTGACTCCTTGTCGACTTCGTATTTAATGGGTTCTCCCCCCATCGGAATTTCAATAATTACATTGACTTCGTCGGGAATGTTTTTTCCTGTTGGCACAAGATGAAGGCTCATTTACTGCGTTCCTGAAAGTATTAAGTTAAGGTTAAAGTTAAAAAATCGGTTACCGAAAGTGACAAATCCGGGTGCTGGCAGGCATAAAGGGGCCAGATTGTAACATAAGGGAATATGTGCCCACATCGTTTATGTTGCCCTTGGGCCGATACGCTTTAGCCTCAGCTGTTTACGCTTGGTAATCCCTCCCGTAGAATCCGTCGGCACGGCACATTTCGTTATCCCCGCCGTCAGGCAACTTCATTTTTTGTTACAAAATAACTAAAGATAATCATCTACCGGGGGAGTTTATGGATGTACTGATGTTACCGCCCTTATTGGGCGTGCTGGGCCTTGTAGTCGCTTTTGTAGTCTATCTTATCGTTTCCAAATACCCGGCCGGCGAAGGCTTGGTGGCGGAAATAGCCGCGGAAATTCATCATGGCGCAATGGTGTTTATGCGTCGCGAGTATTCCATTCTTGCCATTTTCGCGGTTGTAATTACCGTACTGCTTTTTATCGGATTCCAGTCGTGGCACACGCCGCTGGCGTTTGTCGTCGGCGCTTTATGCTCGGGTACGGCCGGCTATGTGGGCATGTTTGCGGCTACCAGGGCGAATGTGCGCACCACCGTGGCCGCCAGTACCAAGGGGTCGGCAACTGCCCTGAGCGTGGCTTTTTACGGCGGTTCGATCATGGGGTTGACGGTCGCTTCCATGGGGCTGCTGGGCCTGGGCGGGCTGTACTTTCTTTTTGGTTCCGATCCGACGCATGCGGAGGCCATTCACGGTTTTGGCATGGGCGCCTCCTCGGTTGCGCTGTTTTCCCGTGTTGGGGGCGGTATTTACACCAAGAGCGCCGATGTGGGCGCGGACCTGGTCGGTAAAGTGGAAGCGGGTATTCCCGAGGATGATCCGCGTAACCCCGGTGTGATCGCGGACAATGTTGGCGATAATGTGGGTGATGTTGCCGGCATGGGCTCGGATATTTTCGAATCCTATTGCGGCTCGATGATTGCGTCGATAGCGATTGCCTCAACCATGAGCCTGGCGGCGGTAACCACCATGGCGGCGGACCGCGGGCAGTTGATGTTCCTGCCGCTGGCGCTGGCGTCGGTTGGCCTGCTCTGTTCGATTGCCGGCATTATCCTGGTCAAGATGATGTCGTCCAAGGCGCCGGACGTGGCCCTGCGGATTGGCACCATCGGCGCGACAGTGATTTTTATGGCGGTGGCCTTTGTGCTGATAAACCAGATGGATATTTCCACCAACGTGTGGTGGTGTGTGGTTTCAGGTGCGGTGGGCGGTATCACCATCGGCCTGGTAACTGAGTACTACACCGGCGGTAAGCCCGTGCAGAAAATTGCCAAAGACGGCGAGACCGGTCCGGCGACAGTGATGATCTCGGGGCTGGCAACCGGCATGGAGTCGGTGGTGGTGCCGGTATTGGCAATCGCGGCCATTATCTACATCGCCAGCGTTTTGCTGCCTGATGGCGCCGGTGTTTATGGCGTGGGCATCGGCGCGGTGGGTATGCTTTCCACGGTCGGCATTACCATGGCCATCGACGCTTACGGTCCGGTGGCGGATAACGCCGGCGGCATTGCCGAGATGGGCGGCCTTGGCGAGGAAACCCGCAAAATCACCGACGGTCTGGATGAAGTGGGTAATACCACGGCCGCCATTGGTAAAGGTTTTGCCATCGGCGCCGCCGGTCTGGCGGCGCTGGCGATCATCGCTGCCTATATCGAAACCGTCTCTCATCACATCGAAGGCTTTGCGTTGAACATCAGCAACCCCGAGGTGTTGATGGGGATGTTCCTTGGCGCGATTTTTCCCTTTCTGGTCAGCGCACTCACCATGCGGGCCGTGGGTGATGCCGCGTTTGACATGATCAAGGAAATCCGCCGCCAGTTTAAGGAGATTCCGGGCCTGCTTGAGGGCAAGGCCAAGCCTGATACCGCCCGCTGTGTGGATATCGCCACCCGCGCCGCTCTGCGCAGAATGATTGCGCCCGGTGTGCTGGCTGTTTCCGCACCGGTGGTAGTGGGCTTCGTGATCAGCCCTGAGGCCCTCGGTGGCATGTTGGGCGGCGCGCTGATCTGCTGTGTACTGCTTGCCCTGATGATGGCTAACGCCGGCGGCAGCTGGGACAACGCCAAAAAGTATGTCGAGAAAGGCAACCTGGGCGGCAAAGGCTCACCTGTTCACGCGGCCGCCGTGGTGGGTGATACCGTGGGCGACCCGTTCAAGGACACATCCGGCCCCTCCATGAACATCCTTATCAATGTGATGGCAATTGTCAGCCTGGTTATTGCGCCTTTGCTTTAACCGGTTTCTTGTCGGGCGGGCACAGTCCGCCCTTTTACCCTCCCTGTTTCTGAAAGAGAAAAACGTTGCTTCGTGCTAAGCTCACGCCTATAAATTTTTCGCGATTCGAGATTTGTAGGCGATGCATATTCACATCCTGGGAATTTGTGGCACGTTCATGGGCTCCATTGCCCAACTGGCCCAAGCCATGGGTCATCGGGTGACCGGTTCCGATCAAAACGTCTATCCTCCCATGAGTACCCAACTGGAAGCGGCGGGCATCGGCCTGGTGGAAGGTTTCGGGCCGGAGCAGCTTTCCCCGCGGCCGGACATTGTGGTGGTGGGCAATGTTGTCAGCCGGGGAAATCCGGCGATGGAAGCGGTTTTGGATTTGGGGCTGCCTTATACCTCGGGACCGCAGTGGCTGGCGGAAAACGTCCTGAGCGATCGTTGGGTGCTGGCGGTTTCCGGCACGCACGGAAAAACCACCACCGCCAGTATGCTGACCTGGATACTGGGGTACGCCAACATGTATCCCGGCTACCTGATTGGCGGCGTGCCAGGTAATTTTTCCTCCTCGGCCAGCTTGGGAAAATCCGATTTTTTTGTTATTGAAGCAGACGAATACGATACGGCGTTTTTTGATAAACGCTCCAAGTTCGTTCACTACCGGCCGCGAACGCTGATCATCAACAATCTCGAATTCGATCACGCCGATATTTTCGAAAACCTGGCGGTGATCCAAAAGCAGTTCCATCACTTGATTCGTACCGTGCCGTCCCAGGGAATGATCATCTGTCCGGCGAGTGTACCTGCAATCGACGACGTTCTGGCACAGGGCTGCTGGAGCCAGGTACAAAAACTTGCGCCCGCGGGCCAGCAGTCCGGTGAGGCCGATCCGGCCCAGTGGCAGGTCGGTATACTGCCTGGCGGGCAGGCGTTTAAAATCTTTCTCGCAAACGAAGAAGTGGGACAGGTTGCCTGGCGATTGACCGGTACGCACAATATTTTTAATGCGCTTGCCGCAGTGGCGGCCGCGCGTCATGTGGGAGTCACTCCGGATATCGCCTGTGAAGCCCTCGCTAAATTTGCAGGCGTCAAGCGGCGCATGGAATTAATCGGCACGGTGGGCGATACCTTTGTTTACGACGACTTTGCCCACCATCCCACGGCGATCCAGACAACTTTGGAAGGCTTGCGGGCGAAGGTGGGGAACGAAAAAATATTTGCCGTTATCGAGCCGCGCTCCAATACCATGAAAAAAGGTATTCACAAGGAGCAACTTTTAACGTCCGTTGCCAGCGCGGATAAAGTTCTGTGGTATCAACCGGCGGGCTTGGAGTGGGATTTAACAAGCTGGCTGGAATCGGACAAGTCCAGCGTGCTGGACACTACCGGGAAAATTATTGATACCGTTTGCTCCTGGGCTGAACAGGGTGGGCATATCGTAATTATGAGCAACGGCGGTTTCGAAGGTATTCACGGTAGACTACTCAACCGCCTGACAGGCAAGGAAACTGAATGAGTACAAACAGAACTGTAACCCTGGCGATGACGGGCGCCTCCGGCGCGCAATACGGATTGCGCCTGTTGCAGTGCCTGGTGGCGGCGCGGTGCGAGGTGTATCTGGTGATTTCCAGCGCGGCCGGAATCGTTATGAAAACAGAAACGAAAGTCGATCTGCCGGACGGGCTTGCCGCCAGGCAGGAATTTCTTTCCCGCTATAGCAAGGCCGAAGAAAACCAGATCAAAATTTTTGAAAAGGATGACTGGTTCTCCCCGATCGCTTCCGGTTCCAGCTCACCTTCGAGTATGGTTATCTGCCCCGCGAGTGGTGGCACATTATCGGCAATCGCCACCGGCGCGAGTAACAATTTAATCGAACGCGGTGCGGATGTGGCGTTGAAGGAAAGACGCAAGCTGATACTCGTTCCGCGCGAAACACCGTATTCTGAAATTCACCTGGAAAATATGCTCAGGTTAACGCGCATGGGTGCGGTTGTGCTGCCGGCCAGTCCCGGCTTTTATCAGAAGCCGGAAAAAATTGAAGACCTGATTGATTTTGTTGTTGCGCGTATTCTGGACCACCTGGAACTGGATCAACATCTGCTGCCCAGGTGGGGCGAATAATCTTCTGGATTTCCTCCTATGCATCCGATTGTAATTGCTGTGTCTCTTCTTCTGGTCAGTAACGTATTCATGACTTTTGCCTGGTACGCGCACTTGAAGGAAATGAATTCCAAACCCTGGATAATTGCGGCTCTGGTAAGTTGGGGAATAGCGTTGTTTGAATATCTTTTCCAGGTGCCGGCCAACCGTATCGGTTATACCGCCCTGGGTGTCGGCCAACTTAAAATGCTGCAGGAAATTATCACGTTGTCGGTGTTCGTGCCGTTCGCCATTTTCTATTTGAAGGAACCGTTAAAGCTGGATTACCTTTGGGCGAGTTTGTGTATTCTCGGCGCGGTTTTTTTTGTTTTTCGGAGCAAGTGGTTTGGCGCCTGATTTTTATGCCTGTTAAAAAACTTTCGGCGGCTTCAGCTAATCCTGGCACGTCATAAACCGCCTGCCCCGGGTTGCCGGCTTACCGGGAGGTTGTCCGAAAATTTTCCTGTCGCCTGCAGGATCGACCGCAAAGCGGCTATAATATATCCGGAATTTTTCGCGCTTCCCTCACTTGAGTTCTACGGCATGTTTTCTGCGGTAAGAAAGTCCTATCTCACCGGCTACTCCGGCACTGGTTTTCGCGCCGACGTTTTGGCCGGTTTAACCGTTGGTATTATCGCCCTGCCATTATCCATGGCGTTGGCGATCGCCAGCGGTGTTCCTCCTCAACACGGGCTTTATACGGCCATAATTGCGGGCGTGGTAATTGCTGTTTCGGGTGGTTCGAAGGTAAATATTTCCGGCCCCACAGCCGCGTTCGTCGTCGTGCTGTTGCCGATCGTTCATCAGTACGGCCTGGGAGGTCTGCTGGTAAGTGGTTTGATGGCCGGTGTGATATTGGTTGCAATGGGGCTGGCCAGGCTCGGACGTTTTATCGAGGTAGTTCCCTATCCGGTGACGGTGGGGTTTACCGCCGGTATTGCCGTGGTAATCGGTACATTGCAAATAAAGGATTTTTTCGGTCTGCCAATTGATTCGCTGAGCGGTCATTACCTGGAAAAACTGCTTGCAATAGCCCGGGCTCTGCCGGCAATCCAATGGCATGAAACGTTTATCGGCGTATTGACGTTGCTGGTATTGGTTGCGTGGTCAAAGGTAAAAACGCGGATTCCGGGGCACCTTGTTGCCTTGGCCGTGGGGACTTTCGCGGTAGTTTTGATCGAAGCGGTTAGCCCGGATACCACATTTGCCACTATCGGTACGCGGTTTCACTATACAGTCGGTGATGTCAGCGGCGACGGTGTGCCACAACTGCTACCTCGGTTTAGCTGGCCGTGGCAACAGGCGGGGCCGGGTGGCGAGCCCCTGGTTTTGAGCTTTGAGCTTTTTCACAGCCTAGTTGGTGCCGCCTTTACGATCGCCATGCTGGGCGCGATAGAGTCGTTACTTTGCGCCGTGATCGCGGACGGCATGTCCGGTAAAAAACACGATCCCAATGATGAACTGGTGGGGCAGGGCCTGGGCAATATTATCGCCCCCTTTTTTGGCGGCATTCCGGCCACGGCGGCCATCGCCAGAACAGCCGCCAGTGTTCGTGCGGGGGCGACTTCTCCGCTCGCTTCGGTGGTCCACGGTGTGTTCATTCTGCTGGCTATCGTTTTTTTCGCACCGTACCTCTCTTATCTCCCGATGGCCGCGTTGGCGGCGTTATTGCTGATGGTTGCGTGGAACATGAGTGAAGCGAAACATTTCATCAGGACGATAAAAATCGCTCCGCGTGAAGATGTTATTACCTTGTTAACCTGCTTTTTGTTAACGGTGATTTTCGATATGGTGATCGCCGTTGGCGTTGGCATGGGACTGGCGGCGATGTTGTTTATCCGGCGCAGCATTCAGTTGACGGAAGTTGTACAACTGGAAAACCGCGAGGAGCATCCGCACCTGCAAAACCTGCCCGGGGGAATTGCTATTTACGATATTAACGGCCCTTTGTTTTTCGGTTCCGCGCAAAAGGCCCTGAAAAGTATTACCACGCTCAATCCGGAAGTGAAAGTCATCATCCTTGACATGGGCGATGTCAACATGCTCGATATGAGCGCGATTATTGTGATGGAAGCGATTGTAAGCAGTTTACAGAAACAGGGTATCGGACTGGTGATCAATAACTTGCAGCCCCGCCTGATCTTGAAATTGCGTCACCTGGGCGCGCGAAAAAAGGAAGGCCTGCTGGAGTTTTCCAGAAGTATCCACGATGCAATCGGGATCGCCAAAAGCAATATGATGTAGTTGCTGGATGTAGTTGCTGAATGTAGTTGCTGAATGTAGCTATCGAATATAGCTGCCGGATATAGTCGCTGGCTTGGCCGCCGGTCAGCGGGAAACGGTTATTACGGTCGAACTACCGCATAGGCGACGGCGATAAAAAAGCCGATTACCGCGATGGCGGCGATCCAGGCGGTGGCTTTTTCCCGGGTGGAGTAGGTAGGTTCCTGCCGGTTTCCGGGTGAGGTGGGTTTGACCTTCCACTGCTTTGGACCGTGACTGTCGGACAGCGCCAGCTTTTTCTCATCGATTGCTGGAAAACGCGTGGTTGCCGATTGTGGCAGTTCAATACCGGGGCCAAACACGCGAAAGCTGTACACATCGAAGCGAATGCGATCTCCCGCGCGCACTTCCGCCCGGTCAACTTTTTTATCGTTCAGGAAGGTCCCGTTTGCGGAACCCAGGTCGCGCAGCACAAGGTGGTCCGATTTTACGGTAAATTTCGCGTGCTGCCTCGACAGATGCGTCCCCGGAAAAACGATGTCACAGTGGGTACCACGACCCACAATAACCGAGTCATTTTCCTCAGCGATAATGGGGAATTCCTGGCCGGACAACCAGCTTGAGTCCGCGATAAGGGACCAGTAGGTGCGATCCTCTTGCCCGCCCTGGGTTTCATCCAGCGGATCGACGATTTCCAGTTCAACCGCGCCTACGGTTATCACATCGCCACAGGCGACGTCCTTTTCGTTTATGCGCTTGCCGTTAACATAGGTACCCGTTTGGCTGCCCATATCGCGAAGGGTAAACGTGTCGCCATTATTAATGAGTTTTGCGTGCACGTTACTGACGCTTTCATCCTGTATGGTCAGGTTGTTTTCGTCACCCGAGCCAATGGAAAAGTTTTTTTCCATTACCCAAAAAGGATCTTGTCTTTTGTCCCTGAACTGAACTTTGAGCATGTTGTCACAGTGGCCTTGGTGATTATTTAGGCATCAACGTTATTCCGGGGTCGTTGGGATCTGGTCCCGGACCTTCCAGCGCCGGTCGTCGGATGGAGGGTATTGCACGCGCGGGATCGAGCATTTTATACAACAAATTACAAAAAATTAAACCGGCTGGGGTAAAATGCGGCGCGATCGCGCCTTTTGTAACCGGGGTTGGAAGCTTTGGACATGAAACCCAGCGTTGTTATTCATTACTGCACCCTTTGCCAATGGCAGCTGCGGGCCGCCTGGATGGCGCAGGAGCTGTTGCAGACTTTCTCCGACCATCTTTATGAAGTGACACTGCGGCCCGGAACGGGCGGTGTCTTCGAAATATGGGTTGATTCGCAACTGGTATGGGAAAGGAAACGCGACGGCGGCTTTCCCGGTCCCAGGGAGTTAAAGCAGAAAGTGAAGGCCGTTGTTTTTCCGGAGGCGTCGCTGGGCCATGTCGACCGCTGACGGCTATGACGGCTTTTGTAAGTTAAATACAAACAACGAACAATAAAATCCAGAAAAATATTAAACAATTTAACTAAGGCACGGCTTATGATGGATCGCTTTTACAACCGTTATTTTTCCGCTGTAATCCACCATCCCAAAATTGTCCTGCTGGCGATTGCGCTGGTGACGCTGGCGCTGGCGGCGGGTTTGCCCAGGTTCAAGCTCGATGCCTCATCCGATTCATTGACTCTCGAACATGACGAAGACCTGAATTTCTTCCGCGAAACCACAAAAATGTTTGAAAGTGGTGATTTTCTCGTGGTCACCTTCCAGCCCCACAGTGATCTTTTTAGTGAGGAATCACTGGCGATTTTACGCAATCTTCAAAAAGACCTTGCCCAGGTCCAGGGCGTGACGGGTGTCAACAGCATTCTTAACGTTCCACTGCTGTACAGTCCCAAGCAGAACCTTACCGAAACCTTGTCCGGTGTACGCACACTGGAAACTCCCGGCGTGGACAAGCAGATGGCAAAGCAGGAGTTTTTGGAAAGCCCGATATACGAAGACATGATTCTAAGCCCCGACGGGCAAACGACGGCGTTGCTGTTGAATCTGGAGGTCGACAAGCGATACATCGAGTTGGTGCAGGAGCGCGATGCACTGCGCTTGAAGCGCGACACCGAAGGACTGACCAGTGAAGAAGAAGCGAGGCTGGGAGAGGTCAGCGAGACATTTCTGAAATATCGCACCCGGGCGGATGAGCGATCGCGCGCGCGGGTGGCCCAGGTGCGGGAAATTACAGAAAAGTACCAAGACGATGCGCAGATTTTCGTTGGTGGTGTGAGCATGATTACCGCCGATATGATCCGCTTTATCCAAAGCGATCTGGTGGTTTTCGGCGCTGCCGTGGTGGTGTTCATGATTATTATTCTGGCAATCATCTTCCGCCGCCTGGCCTTTATCGTGATTCCGATGATGACCTGCATGACCGCGGTGGTGATGATGCTTGGTTATATCAGTTGGGTGGACTGGCGGTTAACCGTTATCTCGTCGAACTTTGTCGCCCTGCTGTTGATTATTTCCCTGGCGATGATCATTCACCTGATTGTGCGTTACCGGGAGTTTGCCGCAAGCGAGCCGGAGTGGGACCAGAAGCAACTGGTGACGGAAACCGTAAAGTTCATGGCGCGGCCGATTTTGTACACGGTGCTGACTACAATGGTGGCCTTTGCCTCGCTGGTGGTCAGTGATATACGTCCGGTAATCGATTTCGGCTGGATGATGACCATTGGCCTGATGGTGGCTTTTTTCCTTGCTTTCCTGATTATGCCGGCGAGCCTGATGTTGTTGCAGCGTGAACAAAAAGCCGAAGATAAAAGTGATGCGCGTGAGCAATCCCAACCGGGTCGTTTGCGACCGATGACGCTCTATTTTTCCCGCTTCGTGGAAAATCACGGTAACGTTGTCATTGTCGGTGCGCTGGTGGTGGCGGGCCTGAGTATTTTCGGCATCACCCGCCTGCAAGTGGAAAACCGTTTTATCGATTACTTCCACGAGGACACGGAAATCTACCAGGGCCTGTCGGTTATCGATAAAAAGCTCGGCGGCACCACAATACTGGATATCGTGATCAGGGCGGATGAGGAGGATATTGCACTGGTCAGCGGTGAGCTGCCCGAGTTGGAAAATGGTGAAGACGACCCCTTTGAAGACGACCCCTTTGCCGCCGATGACCCCTTTGCCGTCGAAGGCGAGGCCGGCGCGCTGGGCGGAAAAACCAACTATTGGATGACGGTGGCGGGGCTGGAGCGGATTCAGGAGTTGCACAAATATCTCGAAGCGCAGCCGGAAATTGGCGTGGTTCAGTCGCTCGCAACTTTGTACGAGGTGGGCAGGGATATTAACGGCGGCCTCAACAATTTTGAACTTAAGTTGATGGAGCGCTCTCTGCCGGAGGACGTGAAGATTGTTTTATATTCGCCTTATATTTCGCCGGAAGACAATATGACCCGCATCACCATGCGGGTGAAGGATCTCTACCCGGGTTTGAAAAGGGCGGAACTGGTGGAGCGGATTAAAAATCATATTCGGGACGAAAATGGTTTTGAACCGGAGAATGTGCGTTTTACCGGCTTGCTGGTTCTTTACAACAATATGCTGCAGAGCCTGTTTAGTTCGCAAATCAAAACCCTGGGGCTGGTGTTTCTGTGTATCCTGGTGATGTTCGTCGTGTTGTTCCAGTCAGTACCCGTTTCGCTGTTGGCAATTATCCCCACCGCATTGGCGGCGATTTCCATTCTCGGTTTTATGGGGCTGATTGGCCTGCCGCTGGACATGATGACCATTACCGTGGCGGCGATTACGGTCGGCATTGGCGTGGATAACACTATTCACTATATCTATCGCTTTCGGAAGGAAGTCGCCGGCAATTCGGATTATATTGCCGCCATGCATCGCTCGCATGCGTCTATTGGCAGGGCCATGTACTACACCTCGGTCATTATTATTTTCGGCTTTTCAATTATGGTGCTGTCGAAGTTTATTCCGACCATTTACTTTGGTTTGCTGACAGGTATTGCCATGTTTGCCGCACTGCTCGGCGCATTGCTGTTATTGCCGAAATTATTGCTTTTAGCCAGGCCATTTAAATAAGGGTACCGCCGCAGCGCCAACCGGCGCTCCGGCTTCTGTTGTCAAATACCTATTCTACCCAGTATGGCGATAATTTCCCTGAAAGTACTTTCCGCCACCGGGTGTTTTACCGCAAAATCCGCTTCGAGCGATTGCAGGTAATCAATCAGGCTGTCTTCCTCGCTTTCCGGCACGCCCTCCGCAGGCAGGCCGTTCAGTTTTCTTTCCAGTGTATCAATCAGCTCGAGGGTGTCCGAGTCGACGTATCCGGTGCTTTCCAATTCCTGTTTAAGTCGTGTCAGAAGCGCCTGGATTTTCTCGTTATCCATACATATCGCCCATTGTTGTGGTTCAGGGTTAACGCCGCTGAATCGCGGTTCAACGGCTCCGCGAACCTGCAGTCTATTGCGGAGCCGGAAAACTGTAAACCACTAATGCCGGAGTTAATCCACCACTGGCCGGTTGTAGCGTTGGGCGGCGGATGTGCCCTTGCGGGTTTCCAGGCTGGCATCGAATTTACGCGCGGCGTCGGCGATGGCGACATACAGGTCGGCATTGGAGGCGTTGACTGAAACAGGGCCGCCTTTGAACAAAGAATGAACTTCAACCTTTTGCTCATTGCGTTCCACGGTCAGGGTGACGGAGATGCTGTCCAGGCTGGGGTAGTGGGAAGCGATTTTATAAAATTTGTTGTTTACGGATTCGCGAATACCATCGGTAACGTCAACGTGGTGGCCGGCGATGTTGATTTGCATAGGCTGTTCCTGTTGTCGAAGTAAATGAACTGGAACCTGATTTCCAGGATTCATTTTAAGTATATACTCGTCCGCGACGCTGTTAGGCTGATTTAGATCATTATTTGCCGGGCTGGCTAAAAATGAACGAGAAGGGTATCGAAAAGCGGCTTTACTGTATCCGTCACGCCAAGTCCTCATGGGATGAACCGATGCTGGCCGACAGGCAACGCCCGTTGAACAAACGGGGATTGCGCGATGCGCCGGAGATGGGAAAACGTTTGTTCAAAAAAAAGGCGCGGCCGGGCCTGATAGTGGTGAGCCCCGCTGAGCGGGCACGCATGACGGCGCGTTTAATTGCCGGGGAGATCAATTTCCCGAGTGACCGGATTGTCGAGAATGATTCCCTGTACTTTTGTGGCGTCGATGCCATCCTCGAACTGGTTCGCCAGTTCGATAATCATTTTCACACTGTCCTGTGCGTTTCCCACAACCCGGACATCAGCGAATTTGTCGCTCAAATGACGAATGCGAATATTGCCGACATGCCTACCTGCGCGGTGGCGGAAATAGCCGTTCATTCCTCGTCCTGGGATTCTATCGACTACGGTTTTGCCGAATTGTTAGAATTGGACTTTCCCAAAAAACACAAAAACCGCTAAGTATCCGAGGACCAGCCATGCCGTCATTCGATATTGTTTCCGAAATTAACCAGCAGGAAGTCCGCAACGCGGTGGAAAATGCCAGCCGCGAACTGGACACTCGTTTTGATTTTCGCGGTGTTGAAGCCGGGTTCGAATGGGCTGCGAAGGAGACGACCCTGTCGGCGGAGGCGGATTTTCAGCTGCAACAGATGATGGATATCCTGCGCAACAAGCTGGTTAAGCGCGATGTCGACCCCGCCACGATGGACGTGGGTGAGCCCGAGCATTCGGGGAAAACCTTCAGTCTCAAAGTCACTTTCAAGGAAGGCATCGATGCGCCCACCGCAAAAAAAATCGTCAAGTTGATCAAGGACAGCAAAATCAAGGTGCAGGCGGCTATCCAGGGCGAGCAGATCAGGGTCACCGGCAAAAAACGCGACGACCTCCAGGCGGTTATGGCGCTGGTGCGCGAGGCCGATCTTGGGCAACCTTTCCAGTTCACCAATTTCAGGGATTAGGAAGAGCCATTTCTTTAAGTATCACCGGGTTAATTCTTCAAATACCTCACTCAAAAATCACGCAATGGTGATAGTGTTGAACTGCGTGGGGGCCCTTTGGGCGGAACAAGAATAAGATAATTCAAACACGAGGACGGGTTATGCGACGAATAATGAATGCAAAAATCATGGTGATCGCAGTGCTGGTGACTGCGGGAACCGTTTGCCTGGCAGGCGACGGTTCCGCCGTGGAAGCCAAAATAAAGGCGGCAATGACGGCCGGGGATCGCCCGGCTGGTGACAAAGCCCGCGACGCCAACCGCAAGCCGGTGGAAACATTGGAATTTTTTGGGTTGAAGGACGACATGACCATCGTCGAACTGATTCCCGGCGGTGGCTGGTACACCCGGATACTGGCGCCGGTGGTCGGGGAAAACGGGAAATACTATGCGGCCTACGGCACCGGCCGGATCGAGGACCTGCTGAAACAGGAGGGCTTCCGGCATGGAAAAATCCTGGCGCCGAAATCCAGGGTATATCGCCCCGAGGGCGAGCGGTTTTACGTTCTGGAAAATGCGGACCTGGGGGTGAAGAACGTGGACATGGTGCTGACCTTCCGCAATTACCACAATTTTGATGAAGAAGGTCGCCGGGCGATGAACGAAGCAGCGCACAAGGCGCTGAAAAAAGGCGGTATCTATGCGGTGGTAGACCACACCCGGCGGCATATGGAGCCGGATAGCGACGAAAACCGCCGCCGGCTCGACCCGGTGCTGGCCATTAAGGAAATCCAGGATGCCGGTTTTGAGCTGGTGGATTTTTCCACTCTTCACTATCGGCCAGTGGACAGGCTGGACCTGGAGGTGGGCCACGAATCAGTCACCGGGCAGACCGACCGCTGGACGCTCAAGTTCAGGAAAAAATAAAGCCCTAACTCATCGATTAGTGGTGGTGGCCACCGGGGCCGTGCGCATGCCCGTGCGCAATCTCCTCCCCAGTGGCATCGCGAATATCTGTAATCCGGACTTCGAACACCAGTGTCTTGCCCGCAAACGGATGGTTCGTGTCCACCTCAACCATGAACTTCCCCGGTTTGACCACTATGGCGTTCTTCAGGCCGTTCTCCGTACTTACCTTCACCAGGGTTCCCGGCAGCAGCCGTTTGTGTTTGCTGGCGATATGTTTGATGGGAATGCGCTGAAAGGCATTTTCCCGGCGCTGGCCATATGCCTTTTCCGGTGGCAAAGTAACAGTTTTTGATTCGCCCACCGCCATTCCGGACAAGGCCTCTTCCAGGCCGGACAGAAGATTGCTGTGCCCGTGCAGGTAAACGATAGGCAGCGAGTCGTAGTTATTCTCCAGCTCCGGTCCGCCTTCCTCATTCAGCCGGTAATTAAAGGTGACGACTTTGTTTTGTTCGACGTGCATGGCTTGTCCTGTATTGGATGAACGATTGCAGTGGCGTGGGTGGCGCGGCGGCGGATTATATCACTGTTGGGCCCGTTCCAGATGGCCTTTTTGCTATGACTGAAAGTACAGGTGCGCCTGCCGTGGCGCGGAAAATGTTCGCTTTTTCGGCCGACAGGGCTAACCTTAATAGGTGAAAACAGGCATTTTACGGTCGCGTTTGTTGGGCGAGAGCCATGGGGCTTGCTTCGGTGGTCTCAGGCTGTTTGGGCGACGGATAAAAAATAATTGTCATAAGAAATCCGCAAGGATGTGACTCAAAAAAGATATGCATCACCTGAAACTCGAAAAAATATTGCTGGCGCTGGTTTTCGTTACCATAGGCGCACTGGTATTTAGCCCATTGATTTTAAGGAAAACGCTTGAGTTCAAGCCCGGGGACAAGCTGATCGTCAAATTGGACACTGACCAGCTGGATAACGGCAATTCGGTGGTGGAGTGGATCGACCGGGAAAATTTCGAATGGCGGTGCGAATTGAAGAACGCCTACGAATACCCGTTCTGTTCCTTCCAGCTTTTCCTGACAGGGAATTACCTGGAAGGTGTCGACCTCGGTGATTATGACGAGATGGTTTTTTGGCTCGACTACGAGGGGCCGGGAAAAACCATCAGGGTGTTTTTGCGCAACAGTAACCCGGCCTACACCACTCCCGACGAATTGCGCACCGCCAAGTTCAATACCGTTGAACTCAATGTGGATGAACTCAACAAGAAAACCCGCGTACCTTTTGAAAACTTTCGGGTGGCGGACTGGTGGCTGTTGATGTTTGAAATTCCGGTGCGCCACTCCCTGCCGGAGTTCGACAACATTTCCATGATTGAATTTCAAACCGGTTCGGGAACCACCACCGGCGTACACCGCTTCAAATTCCGCGGCGTTCGGTTTGAGGGCCAATGGATATCCAGGGAGCAGTGGTATTTTACGATAATAGTATTCTGGATATCCGTAATAGTGGCTTTTCTCGGTTACCGCACGGTTGCATTGAATATGGAAGTGAAAATAGGCAAGTTAAAGCAGAAAGAGCTGTCCCAGATAAACGCCATCCTCGACAAGCGAAGTAAAACCCTGGAAGAAAAATCCAAAATAGATCCTTTGACCGGTGCTTTTAACCGCCTAGGACTGGATGGCGTTATGTACGACGGGCTGCACAAGTGGAACAGGGATAAAGTCCCGCTGACATTAATTATTTTTGATGTCGATCACTTTAAATCCGTTAACGACACTTACGGTCACAAGACAGGTGACGATGTTTTGGTTAACCTGTCGAAAGCCGTAAAGGCAAATTTGCGTAAGTCCGATAAATTCGCGCGCTGGGGTGGAGAGGAATTTATTATTGTCTGCTCCGACTGTACCATTGAGCAGGGCCGTGAACTCGCGGAAAAAATACGGGAAGTTATCGCCGGCCAGGATTTTGGCAATAACCTGCGCGTGACAGTCAGCTTTGGTATCGCCCAAATTAAGGAAGGCGATGGTTTGGAGGAATTGTTTGACCGGGCGGATAAAGCACTGCTGGAGGCCAAAGCCACTGGACGCAATCGCGTTTGTCTCGGCTGAGCTTTCGCGCATCGCGGTGTCCGATTAATTTAGCCGGGCAATTGGATTGACGCGCTAATTAGCGTAATATCATCGGCCTCGCAAACTTCCCTGTCCGTGCCTTTTGCACTCCGGTATCTACCGAAGTGATCAAATGCTTGACTTCTCTCCTGGAAGGCAAAGCCGCCGGTACCAAGTCGACCCGACATTTAGAGTTAACGTTATGACCGTGATAGAAATACTCGGCCTGACCGCCGCGTTTTGCACCACCAGTTCCTTTTTGCCGCAGGCAATTAAAGTTGTTAAAACACGTAACACCGAATCTTTGTCACTGTTGATGTATATCGTGTTTACTGCGGGCGTCGCGCTTTGGTTGCTTTACGGTATGTTGCGGGACGACTTTGCCATTGTGGTGGCCAACCTGGTAACCATTGTGCTCGCGCTGGTCATTCTGTTTATCAAGGTTCACAACGACTATATTCGCCCCCGACGCAGCCAGCGCGACCATTAATTCCGGCTCCAGAGGATAACGTGCTCAAATCCCGTTCGCGACAGTTCTGGCTGAGCGTCTCCAACCTGGCACTGCCGGTGGCCGGCCAGACCTTCCTGCAATCCTTTTTGGGAATGGCCGATGTTGTCATGGTCAGTTCCCTGGGCGAGACGGCGGTGGCTGCGGTCGGCCTGTCGGCAAAACTGCATTTTCTGCTGTTGGTGGTCATGCTGGGAGTTGCCACCGCCTGCAGTATCCTGGTAGCGCAATATTACGGCGCAGGCAAAACCGACCAGTATCGCAACACGCTGATTACTGCATTGATTGTCGGCTTGGTAGCCATGTTGCCTTTTACACTGGCTTTCGGTCTTTTTGCCGATGCCTGGATCGCCTGGATAAACCCGGATTCCCAGGTTGTGGCGCTGGCCGGACAGTACCTGGCGATAACCGCGCTGGTACTTATCGCGGCACAGGTGATCGCGGTTTTTGAAGGTGGTCTGCGGGCAATCGGGGATACCACACTGCCACTGGTGGCTTCCATCATTTCGGCGGTATTGAATGTGCTGCTGAACTACGCGCTTATCTTCGGCCACTGGGGGTTTCCCGCCCTGGGCGTGGCGGGCGCGGCCTGGGGAACACTGATTTCACGCATCGTCCAGATGGTTGTGGTCTTGGGCTGGGTATTTTGGACGCGCAATCCGTTTGCTTTCGGGATCGGTGACATTCGGGCTGCAGTTCAGTCGAAAAACTTCGGTCGCTACATCGTTTTCGCCTACCCGCTGGTTATCAACTACGGCGCCTGGGCAATCGGTAACGCCGCTTACCATATCATTACCGGCTATGCGGGAACCGATGCGCTGGCGGTGATGGGGGTGATCGTGCCGGTGGAGCTGGCGGTTTTCTCCCTGTTTATCGGCCTGGCAAATGCGTCCGCCGTTTTGATCGGCCGGGAACTGGGGCGGGACAATACAGAGGAAGCGTGGCAGCTGCATGTATTTTTCGACCGGCTGTCAATTGCGCTGATTATTCTGTTCAGC
Source organism: uncultured Cellvibrionaceae bacterium (assembly GCA_964451365.1). Taxonomy (GTDB): domain Bacteria; phylum Pseudomonadota; class Gammaproteobacteria; order Pseudomonadales; family Cellvibrionaceae; genus CAYVIB01. Next base: position 52,079 of record CAYVIB010000008.1, on the reverse strand, counting down.
GTTTCCGTGTGGTTGGGCCGGTCGTATATCGTGGATGTATTCGGCCAGACCGGACACGACACAGCCGTGCTCCTGTTTCATACCCTGACCATATTCTGCCTGCTGATGTGGCTGAAAGTGCTCAACTTGATGCGGATTATTGGCGTGTTGCGCGCGGGAGGTGATATTCGCTTCTGCCTGGTAACCGACGTTATCGTGATGTGGGTTTTTGGTATCCCGGGTTACGTTATCGCGGTTTTCATCTTCAAGCTGCCTTTCCTGGTGCTGTTTTGCCTGATTTATCTTGAAGAGTTCCTGAAATTCTTCCCCGTGTGGAAGCGGGTCAAAAAGCGTATCTGGATCAGGAACTTAACTCATGACTCGCCGCCCCGGGACCTTGGGCTCCGCGATGCCGGACCGACTCCACCGCTGTAGATTTATTTCTTCGGTTCTGTCTTAAAGGTGTCCATATAGATCCGCGCGGCTTCCGTTTTGGGGGCGGCATAGATATCGGGCGGCCCCAGAGCCCGTCCATCCTGCGCGTGGACGGTTAACGGCGCAATTCCCTGATGACTGGCCTTGTCGACAAACTGAAACGCCGATTCCACCGGATCATCGCGCCAGCGCTCATACCACTGGTTGATGCCAATCAAAAGAGGCATCAACTCCCAGCCCTTGCGGCTGAGCTTGTACTCCATCCGCCGCGCTCCTTCCTCAACTGGCTTTTTGCGGATGATTTCCTGCTCCAACAGGGTACGGAGTCTTTCCGTCAGTACGTTGCGGGAAATGCCCAATGCTTCGCGCAACTGCTCAAACCGCCGAGTGCCGCCAAAAACCATGAAATCCCGAAGAATGAGTAGCGACCAGGTGTCGCCGATAAAGTTAAGTGCGATAGCGACAGAACACTTTAATTCTATTTTTGTTATTGGTTTGTCTTTCAAAAGATTAAGCCTCGCGCAAATTTAGTTGTTTTTAAGGACTGATAAAGCTATATTTTAGTCTCTTTTTAAAACTTATTTGTCAAAAATCTATTCCGGGAAAACCGGAGCATAAGGAGTAAATTATGAAAAGTCATGTCGTACTTGTTCTGCTCGCCTTGTTTTGCCAAAGCCTCTGGGCGGAAGCGGATCGGATTAACAGCAAGGAGTCGCTGGAACGCTGCAAGAACGCTATATTGGCGGACGCCGGTGGATCGGAATATGCCTTTAGCCGCAAAACCGCGACTTCCGTTAAAAGCGACCTTTTTAAGCACTGGATCAATGCTACCGAGCGCAAGGACAACGAAAAGTCATCTGTCAAGATCCTCTGTGAAACCAGCCGTACCGGGGAAGTGTTGTCGCTCCGGATTCAACCCGGCAGGTGGAACATTTAGCGGGTAAAGGAGGATCCACGGAGGGGGCAGTCGGTGGGGCGACGCGAAGGCAGCGCCCGGCAATACATCGGCTGCAGGGATTTTTGTGTTATCTTTTTCACTCGCTTCATTAATTTCCCCCATCTTTTTAGGCGCTTCAATCAACCCGTGCGAGCAAAAATCAAGCAGATAGAGATCGGTGGCGTGTCGATGCGCATCACCCGTCGAAAAACCAGGTCGTTGCGGGTTGCGGTGCATCCCCCATCCGGTGACGTCCGGGTTTCAGTGCCCGGTTACGTGTCCAACTTCCTGGTTGAACAGTTTATCCTGGAACGCCTGGATTGGATCAAGGACCAGCGGGCGCACTTCCTGGCCCAGCCCCAGCCCGTATTCCAACAGCTTGTTTCCGGCGAGTGTATCGGCTTTTGGGGGCAGGACATCCCGCTGGAGGTTGTTGAACGACCCTCCCGTCACGGCGCCTCCCTGCTTGGGAGCGAATGGGAAAAACAGCTGGTGTTGAAGGTAAAGCCTGGTTCCAGCCCGGCCGAGCGACGCAAGGTGCTTGATGCCTGGTATCGCGCGGAAATGAAGAAGGTTATTCCGGGGTTTATCGCCAAATGGCAGCCGGTGGTCGGCGTGACGGTCGAGGGCTGGGGTGTAAGGCAGATGAAAACCCGCTGGGGAACCTGCAACATCACCGACCGGCGGATATGGTTAAACCTGGAGCTGGTAAAAATGCTGCCGGTATGCCTGGATTATGTGATCGTGCATGAGATGACGCACCTTTTGGAGCGGCTGCACAACAAGCGGTTCTGGCAGCTTCTCGATCGCTTTATGCCGGATTGGAGATCGGCGGAGTCCCTGTTAAAACAATCGGAGGCGCGCTGATGGAGCTGGTGGAAGCCCAGGTGTGCTGCCCTTATTGCTGGCAGTCACTCACACTGTTGCTCGATCCGTCGATAAGCGAAGTGGATTATGTGGAAGATTGCCACATTTGCTGCCAGCCGATTCGGGTTCAGGCCCGGGTGGTGGAGACCGGAGAAGTTGAATGGATTGAAGCGAGCCGAGAAAACGAATAATGACATCGCGAATCGAGAATAATTGATGAAACCGGTTTGAAAGCCCTTTCAAAAAAGCTGTCATTAAAAAGTGTGAGGTTTAATTTAACCCGTTAAGTAAACTTTAATAAGAAATAATTATGGATATAAAAAATAAAGAAAAAAGTTCTTTGGAAGCGTGAATCTGTCACAACATTGATTATTGATTAGCCGATGGCATTGTGTCAGTATAGCGCCCGATTCAAATCTTCCTCGGGCATTCTGGATTGTGAAAAACGTTGTATACCAGCAATTGCAAGGCGAAAATAAAACGGTTGTTTTGACCGTTGTTGTTGTCTTCTCCCTTTTTATCAGTCTCTCCGCGCTCCCGGGCAGCCAACATTGTCAGAGTGACTACACCAAAAACGACTATACCAAGAGCGACTACACTAATTGGCCCGTGGCGGAAAAAACCGAATCACCCGTTAACCCTTTCGCCGCAAGGATGTCTCCTACAACAGTGGAGCTTGCCGGAACGCCTGCGGATCTTGCGCCATATTCCTACGGTTTTTATTCCCAAATTTATCTTCTGGAAAGTATTTACGCGCCCGCGCCCGCGGCGTTTTCCCTGTTTTCTTGAATATTTTTTTGTAGGCCCGATTAAACCGGACCTGATAATTTATTTTTCGCTTTCAACAACACGGAACGCGACTTTGTCTCCCGGTTTTCTTTGCGCCAGCTGATAGCAATCTCCGCGGCGAATACATCCGACTTTTGGATAGCCTCCGATGGTTTGCCTGTCGTTGAGTAACACAATGGGTTGCCCGTCGGGAGGAATCTGCACGCTGCCGTAGGCGATCCCTTCGGATATGATATTACCTTTTAGCCAATCAACGGCATCGCCCTGCAGTCGATACCCCATTCGATTACTTTGCGGTGTAATGCGATAACGGCCGGATGTTAATTTTTTTATCGAGGCGTCGGAAAAATCGCGGTACTGGTAGCCTGGAATAATTCGCAGTTCAAGATCATTCTTATAGTCGGGAATGTAATGCCACGGCACGGATTTATTTATCCAGCCGGAATTAAATTGCTGTGGCGAAAAATTCACGATGTCGTCTTTCGCCAGAGGTTGTGAGTAAAAGCCGGTTAATTTTTCACGTAATACCGTGGAGCGACTGCCGAATTGTTCCGGTGTTTGAAATCCGCCCCTGATCCCCAGGTATCCACGAAGCCCTTCGCGTGCACGGTTGAACCTGATGGTATCGCCGGCCGCGATGCGGTGCGTGCTCCAATTGGGCACGGACTTGCCATTTATTGTGGGATCCATTTCCGCGCCGCAAATTGAGATTACAGTGTCTTCATCGAACTGTCCTTCGAACGGTCCCAAAGTGATTTCAATAATGGCCGCGTTGGCGTGATTGCCCAATAAATAATTTGCCCAAAAAAAAGAATAACCGTCCGCGGCGCCACCTTGTGCCAAGCCGAGATGCTGGTGGCGAAAGCGGCCCAAATCCTGGACAAGAGACAACGGTCCCGCATTAATAGTTGTCAGTCGGGACATGAATCCAGGCATCCTCCCAAGGCGATAAATTCATTTTTCGATACAGGATTAAACCTGACGCGGTCTCCGATCTTGAGCGCACACAGGTTCTCCGTTGTTACATCCGGAAAAAACATTTCTTTTGGCGTTCTGCCAATAATATTCCAGCCACCTGGCGACGGGCGTGGGTAGATGCCTGTTTGCAGGCCGGCAATACCGACACTGCCTTTTGCAATATTCTGTCGCGGTGTGTCCAGGCGCGGCGTGGCAATACGCTGGTCGACATCGCCAAGAAAGGCAAAGCCGGGGGCAAAACCGATGGCATAGACGGTGTAGGTTCTGTCACTGTGAATTTGAATTACCTGATCGATGGAAAGTTGTTTTTCTCGCGCCAGGTTTTCCAGGTCCGGCGCCACTTCGGGAGCATAATAAACCGGAATTACAACCTCGGTGCTGTTTTTTGTGTGGGAAATAATATCGTGTGTGTCACGACTCTCCTGCCATTCGGCAAGCAGGTTTTTGGTTTTGAAAATAAAACTTTCCAGTTCAATAGCGTTATCGTCGAAAATGACAAGCAGGGTTGTATAGGCGGGTATGGTGTCCGTGACAAGCTCTGCAAAAGAATGTAATAAAAATGAATTTGCCGAGGCGATCATCGGTGGCAGGCTGTTGTCGATTGAATCGCCGAATCGGATCAGCAATGAATTTTCATTTACCTGCTCAATACGGGTTTTCATTTTGGGTTCGGTAGTTTTTTCCTTATTGCCGCTATCGCTTCTATTGCGTTGGGGCTGTCGCTGTGCACACACAGGCTTTGCGCATGAACCGGAATTTTGTTCCCGTTTTCCGACAGGGCGTAATGATGGTTTGCAATAAGCCAGGCCTGTTCGGCGATGAGTTCAATATCAGAATGAACCGCCCGCGTATGCTTGCGCGATACCAGCTTGCCATCGTCAGTGTAGAGGCGATCAGCGAAGGCCTCAAACCACAGTCGGACGCCTGATTCGCGCGCGTGTTTTTCCAGGGCGCCGTTGCGCGGGGTTGCCAGGATCAAAAGCGGCAGGTCGGGCGTTGTTCGCTTTATTACTGTGAGCAATATGTCGAACAGTTCGGGAGAAGACATCGCGTCGTTATAAAGTGCGCCGTGAGGTTTTACGTAGGACAGCTCCGTACCGAGTGAGTGGCAGTGCTGCCGCAGGTGCAGTATTTGGCCGGACAGGCTGGCCGCTAATTCCGGCGGCGCAATAGTGAGGCTGCGGCGTCCGAAATGTTCTCTGTCGGGGTAGGAGGGGTGTGCGCCAATGGCAGTTTGGTAACGCTGGCAAAGGGTAATTGTGCGCAACATGGAACTGTCGTCGCCGGCATGGCCGCCACAGGCAATACTCGCCATATCGATATGGGGAATCACCCGGGCGTCGATTTCATCCATGCCTTCGCCGAGGTCGCAGTTGAGTTTCATTTCATGCGTATCAGCCGGCCAGGCTTAGCAGAATCAATACCCATCCGATAAATACCATGACCATCGCGGACTTCGCTTTGTCCCAGGCAAACAGGCCGTAAATGTAGGAAAGCGGCGGCAAAAAAACCGACGTCAGGCCCCAGGAAAAGTCATCGTTGAAGGAAATGATTATCAACTGAATCCAACTGGCCAGCAGCAGGATAAGACCAAACATTAAAAAAGCGGCGGAAATAGGGTCCATTGTTTGCTCCTTTGGTATAGGGAACCTTGGAAATGCTACTGGTCACGCAGAAATGCCTGGGACTTGACCAGAGGTTCCTTCAAGTTAGGTTTTGTTTTTGTTATGCCAACAGCTTGCCAGTTTAACAGAAGCGTTTGGTAAGTCACATCTCCAGCAAAAACGTTACCGGCCCGTCATTCAACAGCGATACTTTCATATCCGCGCCGAAGCTGCCGGTTTCCACCGCACCGTGGGAGGCTTTAATGTTGGCCACAAACTGTTCGTACAGCGCTTCCGCCCGGGCAGGCGGCGCGGCCGGGGAAAAACTTGGCCGCAACCCCTTTCGGGTGTCCGCGGCGAGGGTGAATTGGGAAACTATCAGAACACCGCCGCCGATATCCGACACGCTCAGGTTCATTTTCCCCTCGCTGTCCGGAAACAATCGGTAGGCGAGCACCCTTGCCGCCATGCGTTCAAGTACGTCGCTCGTATCTTCGGGTTCAAAACCGATGAACAACAGGATGCCTTGCTGAATGGAGCCGATCCTGACACCATCGACCGCGACACTGGCGTGAGCCACGCGTTGAATAAGAGTTTTCATTGATTCTCGGGTAACCGGTTCAGTAGGGTACGGCTTGCGCGGAGAATACTATCGCAATAGCATATGGGTTGCCCAGGAGTGTTAACAGGCCAGGCCGTCCGGGGCATTACGATACCTCGACCAAGTTACAATTCCTTACAGTTTTTAACCAGATAATTCTGGAATGTCACCGGGACTCGTCACAGTATGGCTGGTTGACTCCCGTTGTTTATCACCAAGAACAGAATTAAAACGTGAAACGATTTACCCCCCTCCCAATATTCCTTGCGGCGCTCTGGCCCGCGTTCGTCCACGCTGATATAGACACAGGCAGTGAAGGCTGTCAGGCCGCCAGTGTTCACTGCGCGCCCATCGGTGAATGGGAGGTTTCCCTGGGGGTGGGGCTGGGTGTGCACACCAACCCTCTGATTGACGGCGACGAAGTGCCCATCGTGCTATTGCCTGATTTCAGTTACTACGGCAAACGTTTTTTCCTGGACGACTACCAACTCGGTTTTACCTTGCTGGACACCGAGCATCACGCGTTCAACGCTATTATCACCGCCAGTTATGATCAGGTGTATTTCCAGGACTGGGGGCTTGGCAACTTTACCATCGAGAACGGGGGATTCAACACGCTGTCCAACGATCCGCCTGTTGTGGTGACGCCGGAGCCGACGGGGGAGCCGTCCGGTCCCGATGACGCACCTGTAGTAACCGGGTCGCCCACACGTTCGGACCAGGAGCCGGATTTCAGCCCCGATTTTATGGCACCGCCTGGCGACTCCGCCACCGAATCCCCCGACTCCGATATCGTGGCGCCGGCGTATGATGTCGATTCGCGTCATATGGCCGGTCTGGCGGGGTTCGAGTACGGCTACTTCAAAGGCCCCTGGAGTGTCGGTCTGCTGTTGTTGCAAGACTTTACCGGCGTTCACCACGGCCAGGAGGTGCGCGCCTCCCTTGCACGCGGTTTTCGCGTCGGCGGGAACTACTTCGATATCGCCGCGGGCGTTATCTGGCAGAGCGAGGACCTGCTCGACTATTACTATGGCGTCGACGAGCACGAGGTATCGCCGGATACCGGTGTCTATGTCGCCGACAGCGAAATAACCCCATTTATCCGCACCGACTGGCGACGCAAGTTGTCCAAGAAATGGTCATTCCAGGCCACGCTCCACTATAAATGGCTGGGCCAGGAAATTACCGACAGTCCGATTGTGGAGGACGACGCGGTAGGTACCGTTTTTATCGGGGGGGTGTACCATTTTTAGGTTTGTATTCGGTATCTGGGTTCAGCGGCTGATGACATTGTTTGCCGCCGGTGCGACGGTACTGCCGGCCGTGGCCTCCAATAGCGTGCCTTTTATCGAATTTACTATTAAACCGCGCCTGTGCGTGCTGTCCGAAGGCGAGGAAATGTGTCAGGATGAGCTGGAAATTGTCTGGACATCGGAGACACCACGGTCGCTGTGCCTGTTTCGCAGCGATAATGAGGTGCCCATACGTTGCTGGGAGGATACTTTCTCCGGTTCACATCGGTTCGCCATTGAAGTGGCCAACGATGTGGACTTTCACTTGCGCGAAGCGGATGACGACATGCTGCTGGTCAGCCAGGCTTTCGAGGTGGTTCACGATAATACCCAATATCGCCGGCGCCGGCGCAACCCCTGGAGCTTTTTTTGATGAGCCTGGTTCTACTTGCGGAGGATGACAAGCGACTGGCTGAGTTGGTGAAGGATTACCTGGAAAACCACGAGTTCAAGGTGGTTGTGGAGGAAGTGGGTCATAACGTACCCCGCTGCATCCAGGACCTGGACCCGGACATCGTCATCCTCGATATCATGTTGCCCGGCAAGGACGGCCTGACCGTATGCAGGGAAGTGCGGCCCAAATACAACGGCCCGATCCTGATGTTGACCGCCCGCGATTCGGATATGGACCAGGTGCTGGGCCTGGAATTCGGCGCCGATGACTATGTGATAAAACCGGCTGAACCGCGTGTACTGCTGGCACGTATCCGGGCGCTGTTGCGACGCTATCAGCAGCCGGAGAAAACGGATGTGTCGGAAATGCGGTTCGGCTCCCTGTTTATCCAGATATCGGCGCGCAAGGTGATGCTGGATAACGAGGACGTTTCACTGTCGAGCCACGAATTCGATTTGCTGACCACGTTTGCCCGGCAGGCCGGCAAGGTGCTGAGCCGGGAATACCTGTTCAACACCATCTACGGTCGTCCCTACGATGGCCTTGATCGCACTGTGGACGTGCGGATCTCCCAGCTGCGGAAAAAGCTCGGTGACAGCTCGGACAACCCGGCCCGTATTAAAACCGTCTGGGGGCGGGGCTATTTATTTGTTGCGGAGGCCTGGTGACTTTGCCCTTGAACTGCAAGCCATTAAACTACCTGCCATTAAACTACCTGCCCTTGAAATGCCTCTTCTTTATATACTTGCCTTGGTAAGCCGCGCTTTGTTGTATATTCTTCGATTCAAAATGATCCACTAATACCGGTCGGTCATGAATCGCGCATTCCTTTCCCTGTACCTGATTATTGTCATTTCCGTTGTCGCTATCGGCTGGGGCATTGATCAATTGTGGCAGGCCTATACCCCGCAGTCGCAGGTTACGCCCTACGAAAATCATTTTTTTTCGCTGGTGGAGGACCGCATTGCGGGTTTGGACGAAGCCGGGTGGGAACCCGAACTGAACCGGGTTGCGCAGTTGCTCAATATTGAAGTGGACCTGTACACGCTCGATGAGTTGGCCCAGTCGTCACTGGGTGAAAAAATTCGCGAAGGCGAGGTCGTCACCATATTCGATGAAAGCGGCAAGCGCATTTCCTACAAGCTCCTGTCGGATACCGACCGGGTGATGTCAGTCACCCAGCCTTACCCGGAATCGGAAAACGATATTCTGTACGAGGTACTGCTGATTGTTTTCTACCTCGGTATCGCGGTGGTGGTTTATTTCTGGGTGTGGCCGCTATCCAGGGATTTAAAAGTGCTTGAACGGCAAACCCGCAATGTGGGGCGCGACGGGGTGGCCGACCGCGTGCAACTGGGCCCCCGCTCCAATGTCAGCCATCTTGCCGCGGCATTTAATCGCATGGCTGACCGTATTCGTGAGTTGATCTCCTCGCACAAGGAAATGACATACGCGGTCTCCCACGAATTGCGAACTCCGTTGGCGCGAATGAAATTCGCCCTGCAGATGGCCAACGATACCAATGACAGGGAAAAAGTAAGCAAGCAACTGAACAGTATAAAAAAGGATGTGACGGAAATGGACGGCCTGATCAACGAACTGTTGGCCTATGCCGGCTTTGAGCAGGAAGACCAGAGCCTGGACTTTCAACCCGGCGATCTGGAAGCACTGATAAACGGTTTGCTTGAATCGGGAGAGGGCGCCGATAACCTGCATTTCAGCGTGGAAAACAAGCTGGGAGAGCAGGCAGTATACTGCGAATGGTATTTAATGGAGCGGGCACTTCACAACCTGATCCAGAACGCCAAGCGTTATACCAATTCGCAGGTAAAAATTACCATTTCGTTTTTTGATAATCATTTTTATGTCGATGTCGAGGATGACGGCGTCGGCGTACCCGAAGAAGAGCGCGCGCGAATATTCAACTCCTTTGTTCGCCTGCGCACCGAGACCAACAAGGAGAAAAGCGGCTTTGGGCTTGGCCTGGCCATCGTAAAGCGGATCATGAAATGGCACCAGGGAGAGGCCCGCGCCGATCGCTCGGGCCTGGGCGGTGCCCGGTTTACTCTCGTCTGGCCGCTGCCAGAACAATACAATAAATCCGGAAAATAATTTGGAGTTTATCAACCTATCAGCCGAAGTACTGGCGCTGCTTTTCCTGGCGGCGACCTTTGCCGGTTTTATTGATGCGATGGCCGGTGGCGGAGGCCTGATTGCCTTGCCCGCGCTGGTGCTGACCGGAATGCCACCGGTGATGGCGCTGGGGACGAATAAGCTTTAGGGATGCGTGGGCACGGCAACCTCAAGTTGGGTGATGTTCCGCAAGAAAATGATCTCGTGGCCCGAAGCAAAGGGCCTGATGATTTCCGCTTTTTTCGGCGCGGTGATGGGCACGATTACCGTGCAGTTTATTGATGCGACGGCACTGGGTATTCTCATCCCTGTGGTGTTGGCCGGCATCGCATTGTATTTTTTACTCACTCCCAATATCGGCCCCGGCCAGCGGCAGGCGAGACTGTCCGATCGAACGTACCGGGTGGCTATCGTACCGCTTATCGGCGGGTACGACGGAATGTTTGGCCCGGGAACCGGCTCTTTTTTTTCGCTGGCGGGTGTGATGTTGCGCGGCCAGGGGTTAATCGAAGCGACGGCGCGGGCGAAAGTAATGAACTTTGCGGCAAACGTTGCCGCGCTTGCGGTTTTTTCCGTTTACGGCCAGGTTGTGATTAAAGCCGGACTGGTAATGATGGCGGGTCAACTGTTGGGGGCCTGGTTGGGCGCCCATTCACTGCTCCGTATCAGCCCGCGTTTTTTACGCGCATTGATTGTGACTGTCTGTCTTCTGATGCTTTCCCGGTACGTCTACCAGAATATCTGATTGACCTGGGTAGGGCAGCCGCGAGGGCTGCCCACAGTACCGATACCGGCTTTTAACTGAGGTTGTCGCCATCGCCGGAAATCTCCTTCGCCATTTCATCCGTCGCCTTGATCAAGGCGTCGATGATACTTGGCTCGCGGGAGGAGTGGCCGGCGTCGCGGATAATATTCAGGGTTGAATCCGGCCACACCTGGTGTAAGAGGGTGGCGTTATCCAACGGGCAGACGATATCGTAACGGCCGTGAACAATTACTCCCGGGATTCCCTGCAGCTTGTCGGCCTGCTCTATGATCTGGTTTTTGCCCACGAAGATATCGTTCATAAAATAGTGCGCTTCAATTCGCGCCAGGGAAACGGCAAAGTGGAAATCGGAAAAATGGCTGACCACCTCCGGGTTCGGCCTGAGCGTGGCACAACGCCCTTCCCACAGTGACCAGGCCTTGGCCGCCGCCACTTTTGCCAGCTCGTTTTCCCCCGTCAGCCGGCGATAATAGGCGGCGATCATATCGTGCCGTTCTTCCGGCGGGATGGGATGGATGAAATCCTCCCAATAGTCAGGAAAAATCCGGTCCGCGCCAGCCTGGTAAAACCAGCTCAGGTCTTCCTTTCGGCACAGAAATATACCGCGCAATATCAGGCCATGTACCCGCTCGGGATAGGCTTGGGCGTAAAGCAGGCTCAGTGTGGAGCCCCACGAACCGCCGAACAATATCCATTTGTCTATGTTGAGAAATTCGCGGATTTTCTCCATGTCCTCGATAAGGTGAGGCGTGGTGTTGTTTTTCAACTCCGCATGCGGCTGCGAGCGGCCGGCGCCGCGTTGGTCAAACAGGATAATGCGGTATTTCTCCGGGTTGAAATAACGGCGGTCGTGCTGGCTGCAACCGGCGCCCGGCCCGCCATGGACGAACAATACCGGAATACCATCCGGCTCCCCGCACTCTTCCAGGTACAGCACATGGGTGTCGTCCACCGCCAGGTCGTGGCGGGCGTAAGGTTTTATTTCCGGATACAGTATCTGCATGGCTTTCCCAGTCTCGTGTGGTGGTTGATCGGTTCAGGTTGGTCAGGAAAAACTCCGGTTCGCTTCTGCAAAATCCGGGCTAAACCGCTTTGTTACCGGATCAAACAAGCTTATCATGCAAACTTGCTGACAGCATGCTGTCAGTAGCGTCAATTTACACTTCGCCGTCCGTGGCAGCAGCGTCCTGGCTGTATTGGTGGCGATCAGCATGAAAAAGATCACCTATATGCGCAAAGCAGAACGTCTGTTCCAGATACTCAACATGCTCCGAAACCGCCGCACGGTCCTGACCGCGAGGGATATGGCGAAAGAACTGGAAGTTTCCGAGCGAACCATTTATCGGGATGTTCAGGCCCTGAGCCTGTCGGGAGTACCGATTGAAGGCGAGGCGGGGGTGGGTTACCGCCTGCAACGCCATTTTGAGATGCCACCGCTGATGTTTGATCACGACGAGGTGGAAGCCCTGCTGCTGGGTGCGCGCATGGTGCGTTCCTGGAGCGACCGCCAACTCGCCGCGTCGGCCAGCAGCGCGCTCAATAAAATTCTTGCCGTGTTGCCGCCGCAACTGCGCGCGCTGGAGGAAACCTCTCCAATAAAGGTGCCACGCTTCCAGCAGCAGACTGTCGCCAGCGTGTACAGTGAGGCTATAAGAAAGGCCATTCGCGACCGCGAGGTTCTCGAACTGGAGTATCGCGACGTGAAGGATGAAACCACCTGGCGCAACGTGTGGTGCCTGGGGCTGTTCTTTTGGGGGAGTACCTGGACCCTGGTGGCCTGGTGCGAGTTGCGGGGAGATTATCGTGTGTTCCGGCTGGACCGTATCAGCCGGTTCAAGCAAACCGGTCGCTATTTCAAGCCGGAACGCGAAAGGTCGCTGGATCACTATCTCGAACTTGAACGACGACGAATGGACGAAGGGTGTGGCAGAGAAAAAAATGAAAACAGATCCAAAACCGAAAATAACGAAATCAGGGAAACCCAAAGAGTTCTCCGTGATAACACGGTGCAACTGGTGCGGCAGTGATCCGCTTTACGTCAGCTACCACGATGAAGAGTGGGGCGTGCCAATAACGGACAATCGCGACCTGCTGGCGAAGCTTATTCTGGATGGCGCCCAGGCGGGTTTGTCCTGGATTACGATACTGCGCAAACGCGAAGGCTATATCAAAGCCTTCGACAATTTCGATCCGGACAAAATGGCGCGCTATTCGGACAAGAAAATAGAGAAGCTGATGCAGAACCCCAACATCGTTCGCAACCGCCTTAAAATAGAAAGTGCCCGTCAGAATGCAAGAGCCTATTTGAAAATCATGGAAGGCAATGAAACCTTTGCCGAATTTTTATGGAGGTTTGTCGATGGCAAACCCATTCAAAACAAATGGACGAGTATGAAGGAAGTTCCGGCATCGACTCCCGAGGCGGAAGCCATGAGCAAGGCGCTGAAAAAGGCCGGGTTTAACTTTGTCGGCCCAACCATTGTGTACGCTTTTATGCAGGCGGTGGGCATGGTGAATGACCATCTTGCCGATTGCCATCGACACAAACCCTGTGGTGCGCTGAAAATAATCTCCTTCAAGTAGAACAAAAATGGAATGGATTAAAGATCACTACCGGGTTACAACCGCGGTTGATGAGTTCGATTTTGATGTTATTTACACTTTTTTGTCCCGACAGGCTTATTGGTGTCGGGGCGTGCCCAGGGAGGTTGCGCGAAAAGCGATTGATCACTCGCTTTGTTTCGCACTTTTCAGTGACGAAAACGGGAGCTTTGAACAAATCGGTTTTGCCAGGACAATTACCGATAAAGCTACTTTTGCCTACCTGGCGGATGTTTTTATCGTTGAAACCTTTCGTGGTCGGGGGTTGTCCAAATGGCTTGTGGAGTGTGTCCTGTCGCATCCGGAGTTGCAAGGGCTCCGCCGGTTCCTGCTGGCGACACGCGACGCTCATGGGCTTTACGATAAATACGGTTTTAAGCCGCTATCGGACCAGACTATTTTCATGGAAATCCACAAGCCTGATATCTACCGCGTGTAAAACACGGTGACCAAAACCAAAAACATCTCGCTGCTCATTGCCTCCCTGGCTTAAATACCGTCATCCTGCAATTTGGAAAACTCCGTGTCCAGTTTGTAACGTTTGGACGTGATATATTCTTCCATCGCGCCAACCCGCTGTGACATTTCTTCCATTCGTTGTTTTGCCCGTTTGATCCGGTCGCCGGTAGGTTCGCTGTAACGAAAAACATTTTTCTTGCGGTAGCTTCGCCGGTTTTCATCGTACTCGAGCGTTTCCGGGCTTTCCGGCGTTTTGGGGGTCAACAGAACCCAGGCAATAACGTAGGCCCAAATCGCGACAGTGCCGATGAAAATCAATGCCGTGATAAACAATACCCGCATTACCCAATGGCTTATTTCAAAATGGTCCGCCAGCCCTGCGCAGACGCCGCCGATTTTTTTATCCCGGGTGTTGCGGTACAGGTTTATTCCGTAACCCTGCCGGCGGTTGGCGCTGTAGTTTCTGTAACGTTCGTGGTAATGGAAGTGGTAGTGGGTGCGGCCTCTGGCGCTTTCTCTATCACTGTGTCTGTCTCGGTATGACATGATCTTACTCCTTCTCTCGTCGGCGATTTGCCGCCCGCCAATCCGGATGATCCGCTTCGAGGATCTCTTCCAGTGTGTTTATTCGCTCATCCAGCTTGTCGAACATTGCCAGCATCTCTTCGAGTTGTGTGCGTTCGTCGTCGGTAATACCCTTGCTTGATCTGCCTTTGAACACATAGTGCATAATGATCCAGATGGGCGCGACTATGGTGAGAAAAAGGACCGTGGGTACAAATAAAAAATCCATATCCGTTCTGCCTTGGTAAAGTAGAGTTCTGACGAAGGAAGCCCCAGGCTTCCTTTTGCTTACGCCTTACTGCTGATTCATTTCCTTTTTCAACCGCTCCAACTCGCTGTTGATTTTGTCGTCCTCGGCAAGGCTGTCAATTTCGGAAGCCAGATTATGACGGCCAATGTCCATGGATTCCACATGACCTTCCAGTTCGTCCATGCGTCTTTCAAAAGCCTCGAATTTGTTGAAAGCGTTGTCCAGGCTTTCCCTGCGCAGCTGGCTTTTCATTTTATAGCGCGACTTGGCGGTATTGGCACGCAACAGAAGTGCTTTCTGCTTGGCCTTGGCGTCGTCGAGCTTGACCTGAAGCTGCGCGATCTCGTCGTTCAAGGTATCCAGGTGCGATTCCAGCATCTCCAGTTCGGCTTCCGTGGCCGCGACTTCCTCTTCCACTTCGGATTTTTCGGCGATGGCGGCTCGGGCGAGATCATCCCGGGATTTGCTTAATGCCAGCTTGGCCTTGTTTTCCCACTCCCCGGCTTCGTTTTGCAAACGGTGCAGGCGGCGGGTGGCTTCTTTCTTGTCGGCGATAATTCTCGCACAGGAACTGCGCACCTCCACCAGCGTTTCCTCCATTTCCTGGATGATCAGGCGAATCATCTTTTTCGGGTCTTCGGCCTGGTCAAGCAGCGCATTGATGTTGGAGTTGATGATGTCGGTAAAGCGAGAAAAAATTCCCATGGTGTCTCTCCTCAAAATGATTGGCTTCCAAAGAGCCTGACGACTTGTGCTCCCGCGTGGGGAGCGACAAGGTTTAAAGGGTTATTAATGCCACGGCTACTGTAAATACGCTGCACAAGGCGATGGCTGTCAGGGCGTGGCTTTCCCAGTCCTCACCCCAGAGGCGTTGCCACGGGCCGGGGAGTTCTTTTTTTTGTGTGAATGAATAAGTGGTCATGATATCTCTCCTTAATTTACTTGAGCATTGTTAATTGAAACTTTTACCTGAATTCTCCCGGGCTAATGGCCCGGGGTTTATAAAACCTGTGCGATTGACGCAAAACTCACTAAAGCGGATGCCACGGTAATCACGGTACAGCAGAAAGCGATTATCAGTGCGTAGCAAACGGTGTTTACCCCGTTGACCAATATCTCTTTTGTCTTGTGTGTCATAACCAGTCCCTCTATCTTCCTGCGGCGATTCTGCTTGTTTTTCTTCATGTATTACACAGAGTGTGCCAGATCTGTAACTAATTGATTTTATTATATTTATTTTGATATCAATAATTTTTTCCTTGATTAAATGGCTTTATAAGCTATTTAATAGTCAAAATAACGTGTTGTATGGTTAAATAAACCAGTTCAAATAAGAGTAGGCGTATGACCAGTAGCAGAGACCTTCAACGCATCGTGGGGGAATCCTCGACCCTGTTCGAGGCCCTGGATCAGGTATCCGCGGTGGCCCCGCTCAACCGCCCGGTGCTGGTGCTGGGCGAGCGGGGCAGTGGTAAAGAGTTGATCGCGGAGCGCCTGCACTACCTGTCGCCGCGCTGGGAGCGGGAACTGCACAAGGTCAATTGCGCGGCGATCAGCGATTCCTTGCTGGACAGCGAGCTGTTCGGGCATGAGCCGGGAGCTTTTACCGGCGCCACGCGGGTGCATTACGGCAGGTTTGAGCGGGCGGATGGCGGTACCCTGTTCCTGGACGAACTGGGAGCCATGTCCATACGAATCCAGGAAAAACTGCTGCGGTTGATTGAGTACGGCGAGTTCGAGCGCCTGGGAGGGCAGAAAACACTGTCCGTCGACATTCGTATCGTCGCCGCCACCAATGCCGATCTGAAAGCGATGGCCGCCAGGAATGAGTTTCGCGAGGATCTTCTGGATCGGCTGGCGTTCGACGTTATTAACGTGCCGCCCCTGCGTCGGCGGTTGGACGACATTCCTGAATTAGCGGACCATTTCGCCACCCGCATGTCCCACGAACTGGGTTGGGGCTACTACTCGGGGTTTTCCGATGAGGCGCTGGAGGAGCTTTGCGCCTACCATTGGCCGGGAAACATTCGCGAGCTGAAAAATGTAGTTGAAAGAAGCCTTTATCGCTGGGGCAACAAGGATGAACCCGTGGCTGCGGTGATTATTGATCCGTTCCGTTCGCAAGCCCAACCTCTGGTTGAGGCAGCGGATGACGAGGAAGAGGATAAAAATCCTGTCGTGCAAAAGCCAAAACAACAGACGGAGCCGTGCGAAAAAATCTCTTTCGAATCGCGCGTAAAAAATTTTGAACTGGCGCTTCTCAAGGAGGCGCTTGCCGAATGCCGGCATCATCAAAAGAACACCGCTGAAATGCTTGGGTTGACTTACCATCAACTACGGGCGTTATTACGAAAATACAAAGAGGAGCTTTAGTCTTGAATGATCCTGACAACGGTATGCGGTTGATTTGTGAAACCGGCCCTGAAATCGAAAATGCTACTTACGAATGGTACCGGTCACGCAATAACGATATCGGTCCGTTCAGGGAGAGAGGCGCGCCGTCAGGGGATTCAAGCGTGGGGATTGGCTTGTTCGGGTTTGACCCGAACAGTGCTCACATCCGATGAGGAAAAAATTTATTTGCGAGCGGAACTCGACGCTTACGAAAACAATATCCGAATTTATTCCAATAACTGGTACAAGGTTATTGAGCGGGATTATTTGTAAGTTCGTTGAGTGATATCAGGAAAACTGCAACAACGTCTTCTGGGTTTTTGCGCTAAACGTATTCGTGCCGGAAAGGCTTAAAGTAATGTCCAGCAACAAATTCCAAACATCGCCTTTCGCCATGCCTTTAACCGCCTGGTCGGTCAGACTGGCCTTTCGGATCAGGCCGTGCAAGTGGTTCGGCTTCATCCGGTTCAGCGCGTGGCGCACGGTCGGCTTGCGTTTATCCCACACCCCATTTTGCTTGGCGGCCAGGTCAAAGCTGGTGCCCAGCTCCATTGCGTCCTTGATTGTTGCCAGGATTCTTATTTCGCGGGTAAGCGCCCAGAGAACCACTGTTGCTTCCGTACCTTCGGATTTGAGTCCCTGTAGCGTATTGGCAGCGGCGCGGCTGTCGCCG
Organism: uncultured Cellvibrionaceae bacterium; assembly: GCA_964451365.1. Taxonomy (GTDB): domain Bacteria; phylum Pseudomonadota; class Gammaproteobacteria; order Pseudomonadales; family Cellvibrionaceae; genus CAYVIB01. Next base: position 34,363 of record CAYVIB010000008.1, on the reverse strand, counting down.
GCGAGGGCTTTGTCCACCAGGCCGAAAACATCGAAGCGGGCGGAATCCATTACCGCGGCCGCCATCAAATTGGCGTCGACCAAATTGTTCCGTGCGAGCAGTTTCAGCTTTTCTATTTCCTGGGCGGCGGCGAGCAGGTTACCTTCGACTTTTGCACACAAAATATCGATGGCATTTGAATCCGCCTGCAATCCCGCGGCTTTTAAGCGCTGATCCACCCAGCGCGGCAGTTGTTGGATTGTTACCGGCCAGACGGTGACGACATCGCCGGATTTATCCAGCGCCTGATACCACTTCGACGACTGCGTGCGCTTGTCGAGTTTGGGGCAGATCACTATCAACAAATTATCTTCGCTGAGCCCTTCACAGTATTCGACAATCGCATTTCCGCTGTCATTCGGTTTGCCGTTGGGAATGCGCAGTTCGAGAATTTTTTTATCGGCAAACAGCGAAAGGCTGTTGGCGCTGTGCAATAAATTATCCCAGTTAAAATTGCCTTCGGCGTGGTAGATTTCCCGCTCGGTAAATCCCATTTTTTTTGCCTGCGCGCGAATGGCGTCGCAACTTTCCTGCACCAGCAAGGGTTCGTCGCCGGTTATCACGTAAACTGGCGCCAGGCGTTTTTTGACCGCGGAGGGAAGTGTTTCAGGCGTCAGGCGACTCACGGCGGCGATACCTAACTGGCTGCCGCCAGAATGCGCACAGCCAGTTCCTCGCGCATTTCCGCCATCAGTGCCTGTTCCTCCTGGGATTTTGCGGAAATCAGTTTGGGGTCGAAATCGTAATTGCGCCAGGTGGAGACCTGCGTCGGCTCCATCAGAAGCTCGCCGGTGTAGCTGAAGCTGATGGTCAGCACCAACTGGTATTGCGCGGTGACGCCGGTGTCGGTCACGGCCAGCGGCCGGCGGTCGAGATTTTCGTTGTGAATTACCAGTGTGGTCGGTGCGTTGTCGGCAAGGTCGATTTTGTTTTGCTTGAGAATTTTATTGAATATTGAACGCAGCTCGACGTTTCTCTCGGCGAAATCGATATCCAGTTCGGCGCTGCCGGTGATGGCTTTTGATTTGGCGAAATAACCGGCGTTGGTGCCCACGCCTCGCAATTGCCAGCCGCAGGCCGTGAGCAAAATCACACTGGCGGTTAAACAGCTAAAGAGAAAAATTTTTTTAATCATGTCGCGACGATATTCACCAGTTTGCCCGGCACCACAATAACTTTGCGAATTACTTTGCCGCTGATAAATTTCTGCACGTTATCGTGCGACAGGGCAAGTTTTTCCAGTTGATCTTTATCCGCATCGGCCGGGGCTTCCAGTTGCGCGCGCACTTTGCCATTCACCTGCGCGACCACGGGAATCGTGCTGCGCACCAGCGCGGCTTCGTCCGCCACCGGCCAGGTTTCCTCCAGCACCGGTTTTTTGTGACCGAATTGTTGCCACAGTTCGTGGCAGATGTGGGGCACGATCGGCGCAAGCAACAGCACGGATGCCTCCAGCGCCTCGCGTTCCACCGCCAGGCCGATAGGCGTGCTTCGGTCGGCGTGGCGGTTTACCTCATTCAGCAGTTCCATCACTGCGGCAATGGCGGTGTTGAAGGTCTGGCGGCGGCCGTAGTCGTCGCTGACTTTCTGGATGGTTTCGTGGACCTTGCGCCGCAGGTCGCGCTGCTCGTCGCTCAGCGTCTCCGCCTTTAATACGCCGGGCGCGCCGGCCTGCAGGTGACCGGCCACGGCTTTCCACAATTTTTTCAGGAAACGGTAGGCGCCTTCGACGCCGCTTTCCGTCCACTCCAGCGATTGTTCCGGCGGCGCGGCGAACATGGAAAACAGCCGCACGGTGTCGGCGCCGTACTGGTTAATCAGGTCCTCCGGGTCCACCGTGTTGCCCTTGGATTTGGACATCTTGCTGCCGTCCTTCAGCACCATGCCCTGGCAAAGCAGCCGTTCGAACGGCTCGTCGCATTTAACCAGGCCCTCGTCACGCATCAGCTTGTGGAAAAAGCGCGCGTACAGCAGGTGCAGGATGGCATGTTCAATACCGCCCACGTACTGGTCCACTGGCAGCCAGTAGTCGGCCTTTTTCCGGTCCAGCATGGTCTCCGCGCCGGGGCAGGTGTAGCGGGCGTAGTACCAGGAAGATTCCATAAAGGTGTCGAAGGTGTCGGTTTCCCGCTCCACCGCCTGGCCGTTCAATTCGTCTTTCTTCCAGTTGACGTCGGCCTTGATCGGCGACTGCACGCCGTCCATCACCACCTCTTCCGGCAGCAGTACCGGCAGACGATCGGCCGGCACGGGAATCTCGCCGCCGTCCGGCAGGTTAAAAATGGGAATCGGTGCACCCCAGTAGCGCTGGCGGGAAACGCCCCAGTCGCGCAGGCGATAGTTGGTGGTTACCCGGCCCTTGCCGGCTGCTTCCAATGTCTGGGAGATCGCCTCGAACGCGGCGTTGAAGTCCAGGCCGTCATACTCGCCGGAATTTACCAGCACACCTTTTTCCACAAAGGCTTCCCTACTCAGGTCAATATCGCTGCCGTCGGCCGGCGCGATCACCTGCTCGATATCCAGCCCGTACCTGGTAGCAAATTCCCAGTCGCGCTGATCGTGCGCCGGCACCGCCATCACCGCGCCGGAGCCGTAATCCATCAATACGTAATTGGCGATCCACACAGGCACTTCATTACCGGTAATCGGGTGCAGTGCCTTTATGCCGGTGTCGATACCCTTTTTCTCCATATTGGCCATATCGGCCTCGGCTATGGACTGCGTTTTACACTCTTTGATAAAAGATGCCAGCGCGGGATTGTTTGCCGCCAGGGCGGCGGCGATCGGGTGCTCTGCCGCCAGGCTGACATAAGTGACACCCATTAACGTGTCGGGTCGGGTGGTGTAAACCTCAAAACCGGTATGGCCGCCGACCGGTGCCGCCAGGTCGAAGCGCATCTCAACTCCACGGCTCTTGCCGATCCAGTTGCGCTGCATGGTTTTGACCTGCTCTGGCCAGTTGGGCAGCTTGTCCAGGTCGTTCAGCAGTTCCTCGGCGTAGGTGGTGATTTTAATAAACCACTGCGGAATTTCTTTCCGTTCCACCAATGTGTCGCAACGCCAGCACCGCCCCTCTACCACCTGTTCATTGGCCAATACTGTCTGGTCATTGGGGCACCAGTTCACGGCGGAGACCTTTTTGTAGGCCAGGCCTTTTTCGTACAGACGGGTGAAGAACCACTGCTCCCACTTATAATAGTCGGGTTTGCAAGTGGTTACTTCGCGGGACCAGTCGAACCCGAAGCCCAGGGCTTTCAATTGCTTGCGCATGTAATCCGTGTTGGCGTAGGTCCATTTGGCCGGCGCGGTCTGGTTTTTAATGGCCGCGTTTTCCGCCGGCAGACCGAAGGCATCCCATCCCATTGGGTGGAGCACGTTCTTGCCCTGCATTTTCTGGTAGCGGGCGATAACATCGGTAATGGTGTAGTTGCGCACGTGGCCCATGTGCAGCCGGCCGCTCGGGTAGGGGAACATCGCCAGGCAGTAAAACTTTTGCCTGGTGGGGTCCTCGGTGACTTCAAAGCTATGGTGCTCGTCCCAGTACTGTTGGGCCTTCTGTTCTATCTCTTCGGGGTGATATGTGGGTTTCATTGAATTTGATGTTGGCACGAATGGTCCGCAAATATGACTGTAGGTTAAGAATCGTTTTGGAGTTTTGATTGTGGAAAAGGGCCACATTATAGGGGCTGGCGCTGCCTAGTGTAAGGGATGTGGCCCGAATGGCACTTACATCAATAGAAGTTTATTTTTGTAACAGTGCCAACGAATCCGGTCGATTCGGCGGCGGCGCTCCGGAAACACGCTGTAAACCCATCCGGGGCTCTACGGACTACGTTCATGTTGCCGGAGGTTTCTGCCGCCGAACCCTCCTACCAGGGTCATTTTCTGCTTGCGGGAACTTTATTCGCTGGCTTTCGCGGTTTCGGCAGCCTTGACGGTAATAGTAATCTTTTCCGACAACACCGGTTGATCGTGTGGTCGGTGGAGGTGATCGCCCAGCAGCAATTGCAACGTGTGGGTACCGGGTGTTAATTCAATAGTGGTTTCCTTCTGGCCCTTGCCGAAGTGAATATGGTGCGTATCCGCGGGGATAGGTTTGGTCAGGTCCGGCATCTTTTCAAGATCCACCAGCAGGTGGTGGTGCCCGCTATTGGGGTGGGCCACGCCGGCGGGGATCACGATCATATTTTCCAGGCCGAATTTGACTGTGACGGGACTGGTCACGACAGCACCGTCAGTGGGCTCGATAAAAAATACTTTGGCTTTCGGGTCGGCTTTACTCGGTGGAAGGGCGTTAACATGAGTCGCCGAAAGCACCAATATGGTGCAAAAAACAAAAAAAGCGGTACGTTTTGGTGACATATATCTCCTCCGTTTGGTTTATCTGGCGTGTTTATTTGCGCCGGTGCCTACTATAGCGGCTTGAGTGGCAACAAAATACTCCCTGTAGTGGTAAATGATTGATGACGTTCGCGCCAAATCCATATTGGTTGGCGAATAGCCTCTCCTGTCAAATCAACTGGTACAAACGTTGCTCCTTCGGATGGTTCCCATTTGGCCACGAAGAACATTCTTCAAATAAATGATTACCACTAATAGCCCGCCTTCTCCCGGCGAGCCCGACAACGGTCCAAATACTTACGAAGCTTTCTGCGCGGCATATCGTCAGCGGGAGGACACCTTGACGCTGGTGTATCAGCTCAACCAGATGGTCAAGGCAGTACAAAAACATCGCGGTATGAGCACGGCGCTGCTGGCCGGCAATGTGGCCTTTGTCGGTGACTTCGACATTCTCCAGCGCCAGTTGGAACGGCGGCTGGCGACGCTGGAAACCTTCGCGCGCGAAACCGACGGCCTGCTCAACCAGCGGGACAAGGAAAACCTTCACCTGGCCTGGGAAACCATCCGCCACAATTGGCAGGACGACGATGTGAGTGATAACTTCGAGCTGCATTCCCACTTTGTCGAGCAGTTGCACGGTATGATCTTTTCCCTGGCAAAGCAACTGGAACAGCCGTTAACGGCTGATCTGGCCGAATCCGCCGGTTCGACCCAATTGAGTACCGACGGGGTGGTTTACCCACGCATGTTCAAGCAGATTGAACTACTTAATTTTGTCGCCAGGCAACTGCCGGACATGATCGAGCAAATTGCGAAAATACGCGGGCTTTCCACCTACGCGGCGGCAACGGGAGAGGTGCATTATCACAACGACCGCAAATTGCGTTTTCTATTGCAGTGTTCCCGCCAGCAAAGTGAAAAGCTCCGGCACCAGGCGGAAAGGCTCGAGGGCATTCTCAACGGCAAAATCAAGGGGCTGGTGGAATTAAAGAACCTTGAGTTGAAGCTGATTTATTTTCTGAATGTAGTGGAGCGGGATGTTTTGTCCGGCCGGGAAATTACCGCCAGCAGCCATCAGCTTTTTAAACTCGCCACCGAGTTTATTGATGTTTACTGGGCGGTGGTTAACGAAGGGCTTGGCCTCGTGCGCAAATGGCACGAGGAGGATCTGGAGAACTGGTTGAGGCTTTAGCCGGAGTGTCGGACCATCGCTTACCCGCTGTACGTGAGCTTATTTGTCGACTTCGTCGTGCTTGGCCAGGTCGTAAAGATCCTTAATATAACCATCGAACTTCCTGTTCATCCGTTCCTTTTGTTTCGGCGTCAGGTTGTTGACCAGCCGGGCGAGGAAATCGTAAGTCAGCTCCTGATTTTGGTCGAAAATTGCCTGCGCCTCTTCCGGCCAGTCGTCGGTGCTGGTAACGATTAATTTTCGCAGGTCTCGCTTTAACAACTTTTCATCCTGCCGATTGGCAAGCAGCGTTTTTACATTGTCGGCCCAGATTTCCTGCTGTTCTAAAGTCACTTCCTCAAACGGCACCAGTGAAGTTGCCCACTCTTTCAGCCACTGTTTTTGTGTCTCGGTGAGGCGGCCGAAATAAGGCGTGAGGTGATCCTTCAGGTCATTGATACGCTCCTCGATCACTCTTTCCTGCTTTGCAGTCACATGATCTTCTTCGTATTCCTCCCGTTTTTCCGCCAGATTATCGAGCAGTTCTTCAACCTGTGCATCGCTGAGGGAGCGCGCCAATTTGATAAACAGCGGAAGCAACTGGTCGATGGACCGGTCGACCATTACCTGGACCTGATCGACTTCCGTGTGCAGCATTTCGCCGGTCACGTTGCCGCTGTTCAGTTTTTTTTGCAGTTCCGTAAGGTATTCCGCATAAGGCACCAGTTGGGTGTGCCGATGCCATTCGTGAAATTCATCAAGGGCTTTTTCGGTAAATGCTTTTTGTTCATTTGTGAGGCTGACATACTTGCCGATATACCACTTAATTCCCCAGTCGAGAAAGTGATAGGCGGTTTTGGTTGAACAGCCGTACAGCAGGCCGATGCAGCACAACAACAAAACGACGCGTTTACAAATAACCTGAATTGTTTTCATAAGTCCTGGAAAAGCTTTACCTTTTATTGGTTATACCTGGGAGGCCTGAGTTCGGTTGCCAGTTGAATGTGACACCTTACTCACGCTGTTTTCTCCGCAAGTTCGTCAGGGCCAATAGCGCGACAATTATCAGGCAAAGAGAAATAATGGGATAGGAGCCGGTTCGGCCGAAGGGCGTAGTACCGTGGGTGAGGTAAGCCGTGCCGGTTGCGCTGGTTTTTTCAAAGCGCGTCATCGGCATCAGCGACTCGCCGCGCTCGGAAATAATACTGCTCAGGCCGGTGTTGGTACCCCGCAACATATAGCGGCCGTTTTCCAGGGCGCGCATCTGCGCCATCTGGAAGTGTTGGAGCGGGCCGATGGAGTCGCCGAACCAGGCGTCGTTGCTGATGGTCACCAGTATTTCCGCATCCTTGGCGTAACCCTGCACCAGGTCGGGGTAGACGACCTCGTAGCAGATAAATGTAGCAATCTGGTAGTGATCGTTTTCCAGCATGGCCTGGCCTTTCTGGCCGGCGCTGATTATCGACGTGGGCAGGTCAAAAAAGGCGATCAGCCCGCGCAGCCATTTTTCCAGCGGCACGTACTCGCCAAAGGGCACCAGGCGCTGCTTGAAATAGATACCGCTGGCTTCGCCCAGGCCGATGATACTGTTGTAGTAGGTGTAGGGCGGGTCATTTTCCGGTGCGTGTTGATCGTAAAGGATGCCCGAGATCAACGCGGTGCCGCTGGCGTCAGCGCGCAGTTCGATCTCTTCCAGAAAGCCGCCGGCGTCGTGGTACATCAGCGGGATGGAGGCTTCCGGCCAGATAACGATGTCGCTTTCGCTCCACTTGTCGCTGGTCAGATCGCGCAGTGTCTGCATGATGTACGGCTGGTACAGCGGCTGCCATTTCAGCTCCTGCGGAATATTCGGCTGCACCAGCGTCACCGTGACTTTGTCCTCCCCGCTGTAATGGGTCCAGCTTTTTTCCTGCAGGGCGAAACCCGTCAGCCACAGGCCTGCGACAAAAAGCACCAGCGTGGCGGCGGATGCCGGGCTGCAGGCGGGGGCGGTATTGCTTTTCCTGAGGCAGCGAATGATTTCGTAAAATACGGTGGCGAGGCTGACGGCCGAGAAAACCGCGATAAAGGTTAGCCCGAATACCCCGGTCACCGGCGCCCAGCCGGACAGCCAGGTATCGATATGGCCGTAACCCAGGTAGAGCCAGGGAAAGCCGGTCAGAAACCAGCTGCGAAACCACTCACCCAACACCCAGAAGGCGGTAAACCCCAGAACAAACCCGGCGCGGGTGCGGGAGAAAAACAGGGAGTAGAGATAAAACGGCAGCGCGAACACCAACGCCAGGCCAACGACCAGCACGGAGGTGAGAAAGGCGGCCAGTGGCGCGGAGGCAAAACCGAAGTTGTGAATGCTTACATACACCCAGGAGGCGCCGGCGCCGTACATGCCGATGCCAAACATCATGCAGCGGATCAGGCTACGCCGCGCACACAGCCCCGCCAGCAAAACAGCCAGCACCGCCGCGGACAGCATGCCGAGCCACCAGAAATCGTAAGGCGCGAGGGAGAAGGGTATCAGTGCGCCGGCAAACAGGGCCGCCAGGTCGCCGCGCCATCCGGCGGTATGTCGAACGGGGATATTCATTAGGGCCTGTTAACACTAATTGAATTATCCCTGCCGGAAGCTATTTTTTTGTCCAGCAAGACAGAGGGAGCGCGGTTTGGTTGCTCCAAATGAGCGACTGATAACGCCGCTGGGCGAAAAAATAGTCCCGGCCCTTCGGGTTGTGGCTGAAAAGGCGCCACTCCGTGTTGCTCATCGTTCATTTAGATTCACTAAGTTTCTCACTTCGCGTCGGAATGCCGCATCACTCGATTGGCGCCTTTTCAGCCGCAACAGGGACAATTCAATTAGTGTTAACAGGCCCTGCTTGGAATCAGTGACTGTTCAGCCGGAGTCGTCCATCGTGGCCGGTTTCTTTTCTTTCGATTTTCGGGTCAGGCGCAGTAGGTGAATCTGGCGGCTGTCCGAATAAAGTACGCGGAAAGTAAACCCTTTTATGGTGACCACTTCGTTACGGCAGGGCATGTGGCCGAAGGCCTGGGTGACGATGCCGCCGATGGTGTCGAATTCCTCGTCGCTGAACTTTGCGCGAAAATAATCGTTAAATTCCTCGATGGGGGTCAGGGCCTTGAGAATATATTCGTTGTCCGACACCTGACGAATAAAGTCTTCGCTGTCCTCATCGGTTTCGTCCTCGATATCGCCGACGATTTCCTCAAGGATATCCTCGATGGTGACCAGGCCGGAAATACCGCCGTACTCGTCGATCACCAGCGCCATGTGGTAGCGCTTCTCGCGGAACTCCTTCAGCAGCACGTTCAGGCGTTTGCTTTCGGGGATGATGTTGGCCGGGCGCAGTATTTCCTCGAGATTGAAATTGTCCTGGCCGTTCAGAATCAGCGGCAACAGATCCTTGGCCAGCAGAATACCCTTGATGTCGTCGCTGGACTCGCCAATGACCGGAAAGCGGGAGTGACCGGATTCGATCACTTTAGGTAAAAATTCGGCCGGCGCTTCGTCCACTTTTACCGACACCATTTGCGAGCGCGGAATCATGATCTCCCGCACCTGCAGGTTGGCCACATCCAGTGCGCCTTCAATAATGCTTGCCGCTTCCTGATCGACAACTTTGTTGTTTACCGCTTCCTTGACAATGTCCAGCAATTCCTCGCGGGACCTGGGTTCGACGCCAAACCCCGGAAAGACCCGTTCCACCCAGGAACGCGATCTTCGACCGTGGTTTGCGTAACTACTCGAGGGATCGTCCGACATGGTTATACCAAGCTCCGGTTGTGCTTAATGATTCGACCGACTGGCGATAGCTTCTTTCCCGCTTGCAGTGTATCGAAATAAATAAACGAAATAGTTATTGTCATTGGTTAAATACCGGCTGCTCATAAGGAGCAGGGTAACCCAGCTGTGTTAACAGGTTTGTTTCCAGCGCCTCCATCTCCCGGGCTTCATCGTCCTCCATGTGGTCGTAGCCCAGCAGGTGCAACGTGCCGTGAATCACCATATGCGCCCAGTGGGCCTCCGGCGTTTTGTCCTGTTCCCGCGCCTCACGGCTGACCACCGGCTCGCAGATCACCAGGTCGCCCAATACCGGCAGGTCCACGCCGGGCGGCAGCTCACAGGGGAACGAAAGAACATTGGTCGGTTTGTCCTTGCCCCGGTATTGCGAATTCAACGCTTGGCTTTCGCCGTCGCCCACCACGCGAATACACATCTCAGCGGTTTGTTTTTGCTCCGCCAGCGCGGCGGCGACCCAACGTTTTATGGCTGCTTTTTTTGGAACCCTGTTCTTGTCCGCCTCGGGCGCCACCTGCAAATCAATCGTGATTGAGCTCATCGTCTTTGCGGGTTTTTTCCTCGGCCCGGTCATAGGCTTCAACAATGCGCTGCACGATCGGGTGGCGGACCACGTCCCGCGCGCTGAAATGGGTGAAACTGATTCCTTCAACGTTATTGAGGATGGCGATCGCGTGTTTCAAGCCCGATGCCTGGCCGCGCGGCAGGTCGATTTGCGACGGGTCGCCGGTAATGACGGCCGTGGAGCCGAAGCCGATGCGGGTCAGGAACATTTTCATCTGTTCACGTGTAGTGTTCTGGCTTTCATCCAGAATCACAAAGGAATTGTTCAGGGTGCGCCCACGCATGTAGGCCAGTGGCGCCACTTCGATCACATTGCGTTCAATCAGCTTGGCGACACTCTCGAAGCCGAGCATTTCGTACAGGGCGTCGTAGAGTGGACGCAGGTACGGGTCCACCTTCTGGGCCAGGTCGCCGGGCAGGAAGCCAAGTTTTTCGCCCGCTTCCACCGCCGGACGTACCAATAGTATGCGTTCGATTTCGTCCTTCAGCAGCGCTTCCACCGCGCAGGCCACGGCCAAGTAGGTCTTGCCGGTTCCCGCGGGGCCGATGCCGAAGTTGATGTCATTTACACGGATGGCGGCGACATAAGCCTGCTGATTACTGCCACGCGGTTTCACCGTGCACTTTTTGGTGCGGATGATGCTCGCGACATTGATGGCTTCGTCGATATCTTCGGCAACAGGGGATTCCATGCGCGACTCCTGGATCGCCAGATGCACTTCGTCCGGGGTCAGTTCCCGGCCATCGGACGTTTCTTCATACAGCTTGGACAGGACTTTGGTGGCTGCCTTGGCCTTGTCCGAATCGCCGTGAATGGAGAAGTTGTTGCCGCGGTTGCGGATTTCGATATCCAGGCGCTTTTCGATCTGTTTCAGGTGACCGTCGAACTGGCCGCAGAGATTGGCGAGACGCCGCGCGTCGTTGGGTTCCAGTGTTAACTGCTCCGTATTCGGTGCCGGATTACTGGGGGTCGAATGACTTTCCAAAGGGGAGATTAAACCTCGTAAATAAACTTGGGGTTAGCCTAACTGATTAGACCGGAGCGGGGAAGTAGCCAATAGGGTAAACAGCGAAAATGGCGTGGATAGTTGTGCCGCTGAGCGGGTAAGCGATTGTCCGACACTTCGGGCGCCACCCATCGGCTTTTTGTCGAACATGGACAAGTGGGCTAATCATCCAGCTCCGAGCCCAACAACACGCCCCGCAGGGAGTTGGGCAGGGCCTCTTCAATCAGTATGTCAGCAAATTTGCCGATCAGTTCCGGGGTATCGCAACGGAAATTCACCACCCGGTTGTTGGCGGTGCGGCCGGAGAGCTGACCGGGGTCCTTCTTGCTGTAGCCGGTCACCAGCACGCGCTCGGTATTACCCACCATGCGGCGGCTGATGGCCTGGGCTTGTTGCACGATGCGTTCCTGGAGGATTTTCAGTCGTTCCTTTTTCACCGCTTCCGGTGTGTCGTCCGGTAAATCGGCGGCGGGCGTGCCGGGTCGGGGGCTGTAGATAAAGCTGAAGGAGGTATCGAAGCCGATGTCCTGGATCAGGTTCATGGTGGCCTCGAAATCGGCGTCGGTTTCGCCGGGGAAGCCGATAATAAAGTCCGAGGAGAAGCTGATATCCGGCCGCACCTTCTTGAGCTTGCGCAGTTTGGACTTGTATTCCAGCGCCGTGTGGCCGCGCTTCATGGCCGCCAGGATGCGGTCGGAACCGCTCTGCACCGGCAGGTGGATATGGCTTACCAGCTCCGGCACGTCGGCAAAGGCCTGGATCAGACTGTCTCCAAACTCCACGGGATGAGACGTGGTAAAGCGGATGCGGTCGATACCCTCCACCGCCGCCACCAGGTAAATCAGTTCCGCCAGGTCGGTAAGGCCGTTGGGGCCTTCCGCCCGGTAGGCATTGACGTTCTGGCCCAGCAGGTTGATTTCGCGCACGCCCTGGCCGGCCAAGTGGCGGACTTCGCGCATTACATCCTCCACCGGGCGGCTCACTTCCTCGCCCCGGGTGTAGGGCACCACGCAAAACGTGCAGTACTTGGAGCAACCTTCCATCACCGAGACAAAAGCGGTGGCGCCATCTGCCTCGGGGGCGGGCAGGTTGTCGAACTTTTCGATTTCGGGAAAGCTGATATCCACCACCACAACGCCGTTGTCGCGCCGGGTTTCCAGCATTTCCGGCAGGCGGTGCAGGGTTTGCGGGCCGAAGATCAGGTCAACAAAAGGCGCGCGTTTGGCAATCGCATCGCCTTCCTGGCTGGCCACGCAGCCGCCGACGCCGATTACCAGGTCCGGCTTGTTCTCTTTCAGGCGCTTCCAGCGGCCCAATTGGTGGAACAGCTTTTCCTGGGCTTTTTCGCGGATGGAGCAGGTATTGACCAGCAGCACGTCGGCCTCTTCCGGGTCGTCGGTGGCGACCATGTTGTGCGACACGCCCAGCAGGTCCTGCATGCGTGCGGAATCGTACTCGTTCATCTGGCAGCCGTGGGTCTGGATGAACAGTTTTTTCCGGGGCTTGCCCTCTTGCTCTAACTGGGGCTGGAGATTGGATTGAGACATGACTCTGATTTAAACCTGCGTAAAATGCCTGCTCGTAAGTAAAAAGGAGGCATGCTTAAAAAGCGGGCGTGCATTATAACGATCCGCCGCCGCCTTGCCCATAGGGGTATGGGGTAAGTGCCGCCGTTGAGGGGTTGGCAAAGGCGGGTGGCGCCCGACGTGTCGGACCGTCGCTTACTCGCCCTAGGGGCCGCTTGCATTTGGCCTGCGCGTCCGCATATTGTGCTATCGTTACTTCGTTTCCGGCTACCAAGTTTTCCGTACAGAGGCTCTACACTGTCGTCATGTCTAACGCACCGATTTATAAAGTCATCTTTTATAACCAGAACCAGGTCTACGAGGTGTATGCCCGCGCCATATACCAAAGCGAAATGTACGGCTTTATCGAGGTCGAGGAATTCGTTTTCGGCAAGCGCACCCAATTGGTGGTGGACCCCGGCGAGGAGAAGCTGAAAAGCGAATTCACCGGCGTGACCCGTTCCTATATTCCCATGCACAGCATTGTTCGCATCGACGAGGTGGAAAAGGAAGGTGTGGTCAAGGTCACCGAACTCAAAGGCGTCGATAAAGTTGCTCAATTTCCCTTTACCGCGCCAACGCCCAAACCAAAAACCGACGGTTGATGGAATTGAATTTCAGTCAGGCGGGCGAAGGTCCGCCGCTGTTGCTGATTCACGGCCTGTTCGGCTCGCTGGAAAACCTCGGCGGCATCGCCCGCCTGCTGGCCAAACAGTTTTCCGTTTACTCCATCGACCTTCCCAACCACGGTCGTTCCCCCCACTCCGACTCCCTGAGCCTGCGATCCATGGCCGGGGCGGTGGCGAACTGGCTGGATTCGCGCCAGCTCGAACGGGTGAACCTGGTGGGACATTCGCTGGGTGGTAAGGTGGGAATGGAACTGGCACTTTCCGAACCCGATAGGGTCGGGAAGCTGGCGGTAATGGATATCGCGCCGGTTAATTATCCGCCTCATCATGATGATGTCTTCGCCGGATTGGCAGCGGTTGATCCCAAAAGTTTGAAAACGCGAAGCGAGGCGGACGCAATATTAAAAAGTCATGTGCCGGAAATTGCCGTTCGCAGTTTTCTGTTAAAAAACCTTGTCAAAAATGGCGATGGTTTTGGCTGGCGCATGAACCTGCCTGTTCTGCGGCAGCACTATGATCAAATTCTGTCGGCCAATTCGGACGGCGGGCAGTTTGACGGTGATGTCCTGTTTATCAAGGCCGGTGATTCGAAGTATATTCAGGAAAAACACCGTGAAGCCATTCTGTCGCGTTTCCCAAAGGCGGGGGTGAAAGTGGTTCCCGGTACCGGCCATTGGTTGCACGCGGAAAAGCCGGAATTGGTTGCCGGCATTATTACCCGTTTTATCAACGATTAACTTTTTCAGGCGGAAAATGAACTCAAGCGATTCGGAAAAACAGGCGGAAGAAACGTACTGGCAACTGGTCGAGGAAATTGTTGAACTGGCCAACAAGCGCGCCGAGGAATTTGAGCCGGGGCTGGTAAGTTCCGCTTTGTTGCAGGCCGCGTCCCGCTACAGTGCGTTTTATGTGGCCGGCAGCTCCGAAAGCCGCAAGGATTTAATCGAAGACAAGGATGACGCCATCGCCCAGGTGGCACGGGAGTTTAAAAAGCAGTTTGCATCCAACCTGGAAGACTACATCGAGAACTACAAAATTTATTTGCGGAACGATGATGCGTAGGGAGGGTATCCGGGGGCTTGACAGCCAACCGACGTTAATATGAATTCTTGGTGACGGTTTTAAGTCAGGAAGAAAAGAAGAGCGGCTGCCATAATGACAGCCGCCAAAATATTTACTTTGACAGTGCCTGCCGCACGGAAGTCAACTTCACGCATAACACAAACACTTCCATCGCCTGGTCGACCTGTTCGACGGTCGGCACCGTCGGCGCGATGCGGATATTGCTATCGTTCGGATCTTTACCGTAAGGAAAAGTCGCCCCCGCCGGGGTCAGTTTAACGCCGGCATCCGCCGCCAGTTTTACCACCTGTTTTGCCAGGCCCGGTCGCGTGTCGAAAGAAATAAAATAACCGCCTTCGGCGGACTCCCAACTGCCCAGGTCGTTATCGCCGAAAGCATTTTCCAGGTGTCGTAAAACACTGGCAAAGCGCGGCTTGATAATTTCCGCATGCTTGCGCATATGTTTTTCCAGGGAGTGTTCGCGCGCAAAAAACTTTACGTGTCGCAGTTGATTGATTTTGTCCGGGCCGATGGTCATAAAACCGAGCGAGTGTTTAAAGCCCGCCAGGTTTGCCTCGCTGGCGCCCATAAAGGCAACGCCGGCGCCGGCATGAGTCACTTTGGACGTGGAGGCAAACTGGATAACACTGTCTTCCGTGCCGGCCGCGCGGCAGGCGTAAAAAATACTGGTCAGTTTGGCGGGTGTATCGGTCAGGTCGTGAATGGCGTAGGCGTTGTCCCAGAACACGCGGAAATGATCGCCCGCGATGCGACCCAGTTTCGCAATGCGTTCCACCGTTTCGTGGCTGTAAACCACGCCGGTGGGATTGGAATATTTGGGCACGCACCACATGCCTTTGATACTGGAATCCTCGCGCACGAGTTTTTCCACCACATCCATATCCGGTCCGGCGGAAGTCATCGGTACCATCACCATCTCGATACCCAGGTGCTCGCAGATGGCGTAGTGACGGTCATAACCGGGCACGGGGCACAGGAATTTAACTTTACCTTCATTTTTCCAGGCTGACTCCGGCCCGGCCAGCCCGAAGTGGTAGGCGACAGTCATGGCCTGATGCATCAGGGTAAGGCTGCTGTTGCCACCCGCCAGCACATTATCCGCCGGTATGTCGAGTATAATGCTGCCCAGCTTGCGGGCTTCGGGAATACCGTCGAGACCGCCGTAGTTGCGGGTGTCGACGCCGGATTCGGTGATATAGTTGCCCGCCAGAATGCCATCCATGCCATCGGAGAGAGAAAGCTGTTCCGTCGACGGCTTGCCCCGTGTGAGATCGAGATTCAGGCCGCGAGAGCGGATCTCTTCGTAGACTGATGTGAGAGATTTTTCCCACTGTTGCAATTGTTCGGTAGACGCTTCAGATAAGTTCAAGAGTTACTCCTCCGGCCATACGTTGCCTGGCGGGTTTGTGCCGCCGGATGGGTTTTGCATGGGCTGACTGTGATAATAAAGAAGTGGCATTCCAGGTAACGCTGGGACTGATCACAGGTTGCTGAGGTCCAGGTCGCAATAGTCCAGGTTACAATGCCGGGCCGGCAGATTATACCGATTCGCGCGGCCGAATAAATAGAGCGTACAAATCAAGCAATTTTCCAGAGGAGCTTTTTTGGATACTCATCGACTTTTTACTTCGAGTGGCTATATCGAACACGGCGTGCTTACCTCCCGCTCCGGCGAAAAGCTGGACCTGCGCCGCCTGCCACCGTTTCTTCGAACCCTGTTGACCACCGACGGCACCGTGACCAAGAGCCTGGAATCCTTTTTCTGGGAGCCGGTAAAAGTGGAAAACCGCGGACAGCGGCGGATCTCGCTGCCCGCCAACGAAGATCTTATCGAGCGCAGGGCCGGGCAGCAGGTGTTGCAGAGAAATATCGAATTGCGGGGCGCGAACAGTGGCAAGGTCTATGCGAAAGCTTCATCGCTGATTTGTATCGAAATGCTGGAGCCCCATATCGCCCGGGAACTCGAGGAGGGCAAGATGGGGATCGGCGAACTGCTGCGGGAGTGCGGCCTGGAAACCTATCGCGAAATCCTGGACGTGGGGAGATGTAAGGCGGATGACGGGAATTTAATGTGGAACCGTGCGATCTGGCGCACCTACCGGATTGTGATGGGGCATCGGCCGGTGATTCAGGTGACCGAGACGTTTCCGTTGGCGGTCTACCTTTAACTGCTTTTGGTTGCGCGGAAGCGGTTGTAGGTTGGGGAGAGCCTGAATCCCAACACCGGTGTTGGGATTGGCATCCCAACTTACGGCAACACTACCTTTACATCAAGCGGCGGCACAGTGATTTGTCCGCTGTCATTCCCGGGCGCTTCCTTCGAGGGATAAACAACATGGGCTCTGTCAGAGAGGGAGGGAAGAGTGTCGGCTTTTTCCGACTCCGAGGTATTAAGCAGCACTCAGTATCGCTGCTTTTTATCCTGCCTGGAAAAAACAAATAATCCGGGTTCTTCGCGGCTGTAGTGAACTACCTGCTCGCCGCGCCGTAACGTCGGATGCTCCTTTAGCAGCTTCGCTTTTTCGGCAATATCGCGATACAGCGGATGTGCCTTATCAAAATTGGCGTCCACCGTGGTTGCCTCCGTTCCAATCAGATCATTGTCGTTATAGCTGGCCACCTGGCTCGGCATCATATCCTCGCGGGCGTGAGCGTCGTCGCCGTTGCTGATAAACCCCTGTTCGTCGCCGTAGTAAATAACCGGAACGCCACGGCTAAAGAATAAAATCGCGTTCGCCAGTCTTAGCCGCGCGAGAATTTCGTTGTCGTCGGCATTGGGGTTGGCTTGTTTGATAAATTCACTCAGGCGCCCGACATCGTGATTACTGGCAAAGTCAGATCGACATTCGCTGTCTCAAACAAAACAGGTTTTACTTTGCGTCGCGGGCGGCGAACAGTACTGTGGTGCCGTGGACTTCCATCGATACATCGCGGAAATAGGTTTTCAGCGCCCGTTCCAGTTCAATAACGCTGTCATCATTATTGTTGTACAGCCCGATCATATTAAGCAGGCGGTTGAGCGGATAAGACAACAGGTTCTGGTTGACGCCCTTGCTGACCACCGTGGAGCCGAACAGGGTGCCATCCGCTTTCAACAGGCGTTTGAGGTGATAGAAAACAATGCCTTTGGTGTGAAAGCCGCGCGGAACACAGTGCAACATATGGTTTATGCAAATGGAGTCAAAGCGTTCGCTGATCAGGGTGAGCGGCTCAAGATAGTTGCACTGGAACACATTGGGGTTGTATCGGCCGAGGCGGGTTTTGCTCTTTCGCAGGCAGGCCATGTTGATGTCGAGCAGTGACAGGCGCAGGTTTGTTGCCGGGATATTCAGCAAGTCGAGCATTTTGCCGGTGCCGGGGCTAATCTCCAAGTGGTTGAAGCCGAGATGCCTGCGGTAGTGGTTGCGGATTTTCTCGTTCGAACAGCGCCAGGTATACTTGTTGACCAGATAGAAAGCGGGGTCGTAAAACCCCAGGCTGACGGGGTTGATAAACAGCTGCGATATCTTCAGTTGAAGAGCACGATCCATTTAACTGTCTCGCTGACCATGAACTGTTATAGTTATGCCTGAAAAACCTGGCCAATAATAGAGAATCCATTCGCGATTTGTAAAGCTTAAGCTTGTTTGATTGTCGTCTCTTACGGAGATTTTCATGCTTTTGAAAAACCGGTTCCTGAAATCACTGCCGCTGCTAACTTGTATGCTGCTGTTGTCCGGCCCGGTCCGGGCGCTGGTGATCCTGCAATACCACCATGTTGATGACTCCACACCGAAATCCACCAGCGTTTCGCCGGAGCTTTTCGAAGCGCACCTGGATTTTATCGAGCGGAACAATTTCAAGGTAGTCAGCATTACCGAACTGCGGGATTACCTGAAGAAAGGTAGCGTGCCGGGCGGGACGGTGATAATCACCTTCGACGACGGTTACCGTTCCATTTACACGGAGGCCTATCCGCGCCTGAAAAAACGCAAATGGCCCTTCACCGTGTTTATCAACACCCAGCCCCACGATGAAAAAAATCCGCGGTATATTCAGTGGGACGAATTGCGCGAGATGGCAAAAAACGGCGCGACCATCGCCAACCACAGCGATACACATCCGCATATGATCCGTCGGGGCAAGGACGAAACAGCAAAAGCCTGGGAGGATTGGCGAGGGCGGCAAATCGATTTTGCGGAAAAGCGAATTAAAAAGGAAATTGGCAAAAGCCATAAGTTATTTGCCTACCCCTTCGGCGAGTATGACAGGGCACTGCAGCAAATGCTTGAGCGAAAAGGCTACCTGGCTTTTGGCCAGCAGTCGGGCCCGGTCGCATCCACCAGCGAGCCGCAGGCAATACCGCGCTTTCCTTTCGGGGGTGAGTACGGGCAGGGAGACGATTTTGCCAATAAATTGTTCAGCCTGCCACTGCTGTTGACCAGTGTTGTGACGGAAAGCGAGGACGGCAGGGCATTGCGCGATGTGGAGTTGCCATTGGATGTGGAAATTCCGGTGTTGAGAATCACCACACCGTTGGCCCGATACATTAAGAATTTCAATTGCTATGCCTCCGGACAGGGGCGCATCGATACCAAAGTGCTTGGCGGCAGTATGGTGGTCAAGGCGAATCGACCGTTGCCGGTGGGGCGAAGCCGATATAACTGCACCGCCAATGCGGGTAACGGTCGGTACTACTGGTATTCGCACATGTTTATCCGGCGCAATGCGGATGGATCGTGGTATCGGGAGTAGTATGGGAATATTGTCCATGGACGGGCAGGACTATTCATCGGGAAAAATAATTTCCACATTCTTGACTTTTATCGAGCCGCCCATTTGTTGCTCGCCTCGCTGGGCCATTACCCCAATCAACAAACTTTCATTTTCATCGAGATTAAAAATATTGTCGGGTTCGTCCAATTTGCACTCGATGCGGGAACCAACAGGCGACAAGGCTGAATTGGGTACCCAGCAGTTCCACTCGCCCCACCAGCCTTCGCCTGGATTTTGTGCGAAAGGCAAGAGTGTCGCGCCTGAATCAATGTATTCCTGGCTCGCTTCGATGGTGAAGACAATTGTTGCCCCCTGAAGGTTTTCCGGACCGCTGTATTTGAACTCCAGTCGCTGGCCGCCGTCCTTTGGCATGTACTGCACGCCACCATCATAGACGACCGGTAAATTGTCCGAAGCCACCCATCCCTGGTCGACAAAGGATGGTGCGTGTTTAACTCTTACCTGGTGAACGGTGACGGTTCCTGCAATAGATCCTGGTGCCAGCGATTGCACGCCAATGCGCATACTTTTATCCGCTGCAATATTGAAAATCGCGCCAGGTTCATTGAGTTTGCACTCGTAGGTTTTTCTTTCTGTCGAAAGCTCGCTGTTTTCGATTACGCAGTCCCACTCCCCGCGCCAGTTACCAAAAAGCACTATCGCGTAGGGCTGTACGGCCGCGCCTGAATCTATATATTCCTGGCTGACACTGATGTCGAATTGCACAACAGCGTGATTTAAATTAACGGGACCGAAATACTGATATCCCAGTTTCTGCCCGAAAGCGGTTGGAGAGAAACTGACACCACCGTTAAAGTCCATGGGTAAATGATTGGTAGTGGACCAGCCGTCGGAAAATGGAAGCACCTCAATTTTTTCCGTTCTGTCCCGTCGTTGTCCCTGCAGGTTTAGTCGCGGGTCCTGCTCGGGTGCAAGGGCGTCTTCGACTGTCGGGCTTTCTGGTTTGCTTATGATAAAAACGACAAATGCGATAACTACGACTAAAACCGGAATTGCGCTCAAAATGATAGCCCGGCGTGCGGTATTGACCGGCGCCGGAGTCGATTTTTCAACGCGCTCCCCGGCGGTAAGGGCGACTACCGGAACGGCCAGCCGAAAACCTACACCGTGCACGGTTTTCAGTATCTGTTCTTTTTCCCCATTTTCTTCGAACAGCCGTCTAATATCGGCGATCAACCGTGACAGGGCCCAATCGGTCACTTCCTTCGTCGGCCAGACCGCTTCCAGCAACTCGGCCCTGGGAACGACTCGTGGATGCTCCCTTGCCAGAATAATCAGTACCTCAATTATCCTGTCGTGGTTGGAGACGGCCGAGTGATCGCTTTCCCTGAGCAGAATGCGTTCATCGGTATCGAGAATGTATTGGCCAATCTGATATTGCAATGGCAGTTCCTGCTTTCACCCTTTTAACCTGGAGGACAAAAGCACTTATTATCGTATGAGAAAGGATAGGACTCAGCGTGAAGATTAACGTATTTTAATATTGCTCGCCAGTTGCGCCGGAGTGCCGGAAATTCCATATGCCAAGGGAGAAAAATGAATATCTGATGTACACCTCAACGTCTTGTTCCTCGTTGGCGCGAGATAAAATTGAAGCCGGATTCAAGGCGGTAGCTTTCGGCTAACGTGGTGTTTCTCTTAATGTCGCGGCACGCATCGATATTCGGGATGACAATGAGCGTAACTTTTCTGCTTGGTTTTTGCGCTTCGGCCAATTGATGCCCCGACTCAAGTTTGGGAAAAAGCGCAGGGTTTGGGAAAAGCTGGAAGATGGATTAGGCGAAGACGTCAATGTTATATTTATAAGCGATGGTTAATCCGGCTATCTGAATTTTCGATAGCGGACTGTAACCACTTTCAATGTGATTAATCAAGTCACTCACGGTCCAAATGTTGTTTTTGGGAAGTTTTTTTGAATCAGGTATTCTTTTACTTGCGCATGAAACTGGTTCAGTCAGCCAGTTGCCGGCATGTATGACGATTCCGATGGTGTTGGGAAGGGCGGCATGAGTTGCCTTCTTTTCGAAGCAGTTAAAATCACCTCCGTGACTTCGGGTGGCAGTGCACGTGGCGGGGCGATGGCATGCAGACCAAAGTAGCTGTTGCCGATTTGCGTTGGCAACGAAGGCTGTCGGTAGCGCTGGGGCTATATGCGCTTATCGCGGGTGCAATTTCCCTGGGCGGTTGGGTGTTCGACGCTCCGCAACTCACGGATTGGTTTAACGATGGCATCTCCATTCAACCGAACACTGCCGTCCTGATTGCGCTGGCCGGCGTGGCAGTGCTCCTTCTTCAAACGAGGCACAGATGGCTAACGCTGGTTCTCGGCGGATTGGTTGCTGTCGTGGGCGGGCTAAATCTGCTGCAATACGTGATGGATGTGGATCTTGGCTTTAACGATCAACTGCTTTTTGGTAGACGTTGGGGCCGGGCCGCCACAGTGACGCCGGGTCGTTTTGGCCCGCCGGCATCCATTTCGTTCATTTTGGTCGGTATGTCGCTGGTGTTGCTAAGTCTTCGCGATGCCGATCTGCGACGCTGTGTTCCAAGCCTGGCCCTGTTTGTCGTGCTGTTTATGATGTTCTCGCTGCTGGGCTATTTGTTCGGGGCGCGTGATTTCTACGCCATTCCCTGGCTTTCGGCCATTGCCTTCCCGACCACGACCATGTTACTTGCGTTGGCTTTGGGCCTGCTCGTCAATGTGCCCGAACATCAACCCATGCTCTTGTTGTGTGAGCGCTCCAGTGCCGGGACAATGGCGCGAACTGTTCTGCCGATCCTGATCGTCATAATTCCATTGATAATCTGGCTTCGCGGCAGGGGGTACGAACTCGAATTGTTTGATCTTGGCACCAGTCGCGCACTGAGCGCCGCCATGCTTATTCTCTGTGTGGTTGGGCTAATGTGGATTGCATTACTGGCACTGCGCCGCCGCGAACAGCATGAGCGCGAGGCCGATCGGCGCAAGGACGAGTTTCTCGCAACGTTGGCCCACGAGTTGCGCAATCCTCTCGCCCCGATCCGCAACGCCACATCAGTATTGAAGCTCGCCTATAACGATCGCGAAACATTTGAGCGGGCCACGGAGACGATCGATCGGCAGTTGACCCATCTGGTCCGGCTTATAGACGATCTACTCGATCTCAGCCGCATCAGTCGAGGGAAACTGGAGCTTCGCCGCGAGCGTTTTGAATTGGCCCCGGCAATCCATCAGGCCGTTGAAACCTCCCGTTCGATGGCGGAGTTCGCCGGTCAGGAAGTGACGGTGGCGCTTCCGCGACAACCGACTTATCTGGATGCCGATCCGGTTCGACTGTGTCAGGTGGTAAGCAACCTGCTCAACAACGCCTGCAAGTTTGCCGGCCGGCGCGGACGGATCAACTTGACGGCGGACCGGCAGGATAGTGATCTGGTGATAACCGTGAAGGATAACGGTTTGGGTATTCCGCCCGACAAGCTCGACTCGATCTTCGAAATGTTCTCGCAGGTCGATCAATCGTTGGATCGGTCGCATGGCGGGCTGGGTATCGGCCTGACACTGGCGAGACGGTTGGTCGAACTCCATGGTGGCAGTATCGAAGCCCGTAGCGAGGGACTCGGGAAGGGGAGCGAATTCGTGGTCCGTTTACCCGTCACCGTCGATCGCGCCTTCCCACTGCCGGAAAAACCAAAAAGTGACATGAAATCCGGAGGGAAACACCGCATTCTTGTCGTCGATGATAACCGGGACAGCGCGGAGACTCTGGCCACGCTGCTGAGCATGACCGGGAACGAAACCTACGTTGCCTATAACGGCGAGGAGGCGATCGAAGCGGCGAAAAATCACCACCCCGAAGTAATACTGCTGGACATCGGTTTACCCAAATTAAATGGTTTCGATGTCTGCCGGTGTATTCGCCAAAACCCATGGGCGGAGGATATTCTCATTATCGCGTTAACGGGTTGGGGCCAGGATGAGGATCGCCGCAAATCCGCCGAGGCCGGGTTCGACAGCCACCTGGTGAAGCCGATTGACCTCGGTGAATTGATGGGGTTGATCAGCCAGTCCCGCCGTTGAAAGGATTGATATGTTTTTGTTCATGACAGGTACGACATAAACCCGTTAATACTATCGTTACACCACACTAGAGCCTGTTAACACTAATTTGGTTATCGCTGCTGGAGGCTATTTTTTCGCCCAAGGCAGAGTGAGTGCGGTTTGGTTGTTCCGTTAGAGCTATTTCCCTTCAACTATCCGCAGAAAAACTTCAAATTTTTATTTGTTTAAAGTAATCCTGCTTTTTCTTCCATCATAACGCCCGCCAATCATACGAATTTAAGGGGCGTTTTATATCGCCTTTTTCTCTTCATATCGATCGCCGCTTGTTAGTTTTCAATGGCCATAGGCTTAAGGTTGCAATTGACAGCATTTTTTTTATCTTGTATACATGCGCATGTTGCATTCTTGTATACATGTATACTTTATATCCATTTTTATAATAAGCATGGTATTACGCCGCCAAGTCGTCTTTCAGGCATATCGCAGGGGCGCTCAGTGGCAATAACAATAAGTGGAGGGGCCGCCGGAAGCGGTGGCTTTAGAAAATAAATGAAAACGAACCCGTTCCATTCCCGTATTCACCAAACCACCACCAGTCGAACGATCCCGGCTTTCCGGCGCTCGCTGCTGGCAGTAGCCATTATGACCTGCACCTCACCGGCCTGGGCACAGAATGCCGGAGACGAGGAGGCTCAGAACAACGATGATGTAAGCATTGAAGAAGTGGTGGTTACCGGCCAGCGAAGCGCGCTCGAAAGCGCGGCACAATTGAAACGTGCATCGAACACTATCGGCGATTCAATTGTTCTGGATGAGGCCGGTAAGGTGCCCAGCACTTCGCTCCTCGAGATTCTGGAACGCTCGCCTGGCGTTACCATGAACCGGATTCGCGCTGGCAGTGAAGGCTCGCCGGACGGTTTTGCTTTCGAAGGCTCGGGCGTTCAGGTCCGCGGTCTGAATAAGACCAAGACGCTTATCAATGGGCGTGAAGTTTTCTCCGCGAATGGCGGTTCCGGCCTCAGTTGGGCGGATGTCGGGCCTGAGCTTCTGAAGGCCGTTACCGTTTACAAGGCGAGCCGGGCGGATTTGATCGAAGGCGGCGTGGCCGGCACCGTCAATCTGGTGACGCACATGCCGTTCAACTTCGATGGCTTTAAAGCCAATGCGGCCCTGGCCGCCGATTATGGCGATTTCTCCGAGGAGGTCACGCCGGCAGCTTCGGGCATGATATCGAATCGCTTCGACACCGGTCTCGGCGAAGTCGGCGTTCTGCTTGATGTGGCTTACTCCAAAATTGCATCCCACGACAGCAACATCATCATTCCGCCCTATTATGCGACCCGGTATGATCTTGATGGCGATGGTAACGATGAGCGGGTCTACGCCCCTGGCGGCGTGCGCTACACCCAGGACCAATTCGAACGCGTGCGGGAAGGCTATTACGGCGCCATCCAATGGAGGCCGACCGATAATCTGGAGCTCTTCCACACCACGTTCATCTCGGAGCGTGAGAGCGACCGTCACAGCCAGATCCTGTCACTGGCCGAAGCGCCCGTCGGCGTTATGCCCGGCGCTGTATTCAATGATGGCGTGTTCGTCAGCGGTGCGATCTCCAGTACAAATTTAACGTCCGGCCTTGCTGTGTCCCCCAACTCGAGCTTCACGCCATCCTTCAGCCGGACTGAAGACTACAGCACCGGCTTCAAGTACGAGGACGAAGGCTGGAACCTGAGCGGTAGCTACCAATACGTTAAGGCCGAGTCGCGTATGGGCAAGTACAGTCTTGGCGGCACCGTTATTCCGGCGATCGTCCAAACCAATATGGACATGACCGGCGACCGGCCGACGGTCAGCTTCGAAACCCCGCTTTCGACGGATCCGGCGGACACCGGACTTTCCCGGATCAACTGGTTGGATGACACGAATGAAGGCGAAGCGCATGCGGCCCAACTGGATGCGAGCTTTGACATCGGTGACGGCTTCTTCAAGAAGGTGGCCATCGGCGGACGCGTCGCGGACCGTGAAGAATCCGATAATTTTGTCGGAACCTGGTGGTCTGCAACCGGCCGCGGCTGGAACGGCGTGCCACGGCCTTTCGTAAACACGGCGCCGGAAGGCGATTTCTACCTTGAAGAATTCTCGGATTTCTTCAAAGGCGACGTTCCGGCGCTCGGTGGCGTCTGGGTGGGAACCGATCAGGTGAATTCGTCCGACCAGTTCGACCGCGTTTACGATACCTACCTGGCCTGCGGTCCCGATCTCCATTACCAGTGTAGTAATCCTGAGGCGACCACCTACCTCTACAGTAACGAAGACACGCTGCGTAATCGAAACTTTGACCAGTTGCCAGCCATCTACGAGACAAACCACAAGACGCAATCGGTTTATGCGATGGTGGGCTTCGAGAACGAGAGCGACTCGCCGTTCCTGACTTTCAGCGGTAATTTCGGTGTGCGCTGGGTCAACTACGACATCGAAAGCCAGGGGAACTTCACCTACAATGGCGGCGCGCGCTACTATGCGAGCCTGGCCGATGCCCAGGCGTCAGTCGAGGCGATGGGCGGCATCGAGAATGTGGCGGCCTACTTAGCCGCGAATGACGATCCCCCGCTTACCCGGGAGAGCGTTGGCTATGAGAACGACCGTGCTGGAAGTTTCGAAGAGGATTATTTCCTGCCGTCGTTCAATATCAAGTTCGAGCCGGCCGAAGACTGGATCGTCCGCTACGCCTTGACCAGAACGCTCACTCCGCCGCTGTATCCCGATATCCGGGCGCAAGGGACGGCGGCCGCAGCGACGGTCGTCAACCCCATCAATGACGAGTTGGCGGATTACTATGCGACGACTCCGGAGACCGAGGATGACGACACGAGCATCCCCGAAATTTTCTCCGGCTACACCAACACCACGGGCAACCCGTTCCTCGAGCCTGAAATCTCGTTGAACCACGATATCTCGCTCGAGTGGTATCCGCGTCGGGGTTCAACGATGTTCCTCTCGCTATTCCACAAGACGATCGACAACTACATTACTTTCAACAACTTCGCGGCGCCCGCGAATGACTTCTTCCCCGAAGCGGATTACCCGCAATCGGCGGCCGCCGACGGCAGCGGTAGCGTGTTCCTTGATGGACCCGTCTCGAGTCGGACCAACTTCAATGCCGACGAGGATACGATCATTCAAGGCTTCGAATTCGGTGGGCGGACCTATTTCGACACACTCCCGGGTTGGTTGAGCGGGTTCGGTGTCGATGCGAACGTCACCTATATCGACAACGACTCGCCGGACGCGTTTGCCCTGGATATCAACGGGGACGAACTCAACGTGCCGGTCATCGGCCTGTCGGAGTGGGCCTACTCGGCAACGCTGCTCTACGACCTCGACAAGATCAGCGCGCGTCTGGCTTACAACTGGCGTGATCGGTATCTTACGACCACCAACGATTCGGGCACGACCAACGTCTATACCGATCCGTTTAGCGGGGAGGAAGTTCAGTTTGGATTGCCGGTCTACGCGGCGGCGTCCGGTCGGCTCGATGGCAGCATCTCTTATCAGTTGACCGAAAGAGTCAATATCAAGCTGAACGTGCAGAATATCACCGACGAGGACCAGCGAACCGAGATGGAAATCCTGGACGGACGGTATGTTGATCGCGGGGTCTTCGTCACGGACCGCCGTATCAGTCTACACTTGGGATTGGATTTCTAAGTGCGCCAGGGCCTGTTAAACAAGCCCAAGAGACGCTTTTCACCAACTTGCCTGGGTAGTATGAGGACCTGAATGAGCAAGAGCGTCCTTATCGTCGGGGGTGGAACCGCGGGATGGATCAGTGCGGCCTACATGGCGCGGATGCTGGCCGCGGACACCCCGGGCGGCGTTTCCATCACCCTGGTTGAATCGGACGAAATCGGTATCCTCGGCGTGGGCGAGGGTACCTTTCCCATTATCCGCAAGACCATGAGCCGGATCGGCCTTGATGAAAGCGAATTGATCCGGGATGCGGATGCCACTTTCAAACAAGGCATCCGGTTCAATAACTGGAAAAAAAATCCGGCCGATGATCCGGGTGACACCTATTTTCATCCCTTCCAGGTTGCCTCCCAGCACACGGATATGGACCTTCTGCCGTACTGGCTGCTCGGCGTTGCCGGGGATGTGCCGTGGGCCGAGGCCTGTACCGTGCAGCAGCGCGTCGTGGACGCGAAGCTTGCACCAAAACTCATTACCCATCCTAATTACGACGCGCCGCTGAACTACGCCTATCATTTCGACGCGGGCAAGCTTGCCCAGGTGGTGCGCCGTCGCGCGATGGAGATGGGGGTGAAGCGGCTGATCGACACCATCGATGATGTCAAGGTCGGCGAGAACGGTGCTATCGCTTCCGTGCAGGGCCGTGCCCATGGCGAACTCAAAGCCGACCTGTACATCGATTGCACCGGATTCCGCGCGCGATTGATCGGAGAAACACTGGGATCGGAATTCACACCCTACAAGGATCAGCTATTCTGCGACCGCGCCGTGGCCATGCAAATTCCCTATGACCGGCCCGATGCACCCATCCCCTCCTGCACCTATGCCACCGCGCAAGAGGCCGGATGGACCTGGGATATCGGCCTGCATACCCGTCGCGGCATTGGTTACGTCTATTCTTCCGATCACTGCAGCGACGATGCGGCGCTGGAAGCCTTGAAGCGATATATCGGCCCCGCCGCGAACGATCTGCAGCACCGGCAGCTGTCGTTCGAGGCCGGGTTCCGAAAGGTCCAGTGGCACAAGAACTGTGTGGGCATCGGCCTGTCGGTCGGTTTTATCGAGCCGCTGGAGGCCACCGGCATCAGCTTTGCCGAGGTTGCCGCACTCATTCTTTGCAATCTTTTCCCCTGGTCGGGTGATTACGAGCGCTCGGCCAGGCAGTTCAACGAGGCGATGATAAAACGCTTCGAGCATGTCATTGATTTCATCAAGCTTCACTATTTCTTGAGCCGGCGGACCGACACCGACTTCTGGCGCGATAACCGGGCGCCATCTTCGATCTCCGATTATCTGACGGGGAAACTGGAACAATGGCGGCACCGGCCTCCGTCCTTTCTCGATATCGATGCCAGCCACGACATCTTCGACGAGAACAGCTGGCAATACATCCTTTACGGCATGGAATTCAAAACCGACATCACGGCCCGCGCCGGTGCGCTGCGTTTTTACGAAGACGCCAAGCGCGAATTCGAGAGCATCCGCCAACAGAGCGAAAACGCCATGACCGCCGTGCCGACCCACCGCGATCTGGTGAACGAAGTTGTGGCGGGTGGTTTCCGTCCCGCCAGGCGGCGCGCTCGGGGATGAGACCGGAGCCGGCGTCCGGGTGCGCAGCCTCGGTCGGGAACGTCGTTATCGTCGGCGGCGGCACCTCCGGATGGATGTGCGCCGCGGCGATCGCGCGCATGGCACCACCCCAGTTGTCCGTCACATTGGTGGAATCCGAGGAAATCGGCGTGATTGGCGTGGGCGAAGCCACCATCCCTCCACTGCTCGAATTCAACCAGTTCCTCGGGTTGAACGAGAATGACATTCTTCGCGAGTGTCAGGGAACCTATAAGCTCGGTATTGAATTCGTCGATTGGGTCAGAATGGGAGAAAGTTATTTTCATCCATTCGGCTTTTATGGCCGTGATACCCCGGAGTTCCCTTTTCACCAGTTGTGGCTGCGTCTGCGGGAACTATCGGCAAAAGGCGCGGCACCACCCGATGCCGCGGGCGATATCAATGACTACAACCTTTGTGCCGCCGCCATGCGTCTCGGTCGCTTTTCCCCACCGCAGGGCGGGGCCCACACCATTTTGTCGACCATGCGCCATGCCTACCATTTCGACTCCATGCGCTATGGCCAGTTGCTGCGCCGCTATGCCGAGCAAAAAGGCGTTCGCCGGGTGGAAGGGTTGGTCGTCAGCGTCGAACAGGACCCGGACCACGGCCTGATCCGGTCGGTATCCTTGAGCGATGGCCAGGTTCTCGAGGGTGACCTGTTTATCGACTGCAGCGGCTTCAAGTCGTTGCTGATCGAGGGCGCCATGGCGAGTGACTTTATCGACTGGAGTCATTACCTGCCATGCGATCGTGCGCTCGCCATGCCGACAACCCTTTCCGGACCGCCGGTCCCCTATACAAGGGCGACAGCGGACAGCGCCGGTTGGCGCTGGCGCATCCCCCTGCAGAAGCGGATGGGTAACGGTTACGTTTATTCGAGCGCTTTTATCGAGCAGGATGAGGCCCATCGGCGGCTCATCGAAGGCGCCGAAGGAGAGCCGCTGGCGGATCCGCTGCCGCTGTGTTTTCGCACCGGCCATCGCCGTGCCTTCTGGGAAAAAAACTGCGTTGCAATCGGTCTTGCCGGCGGCTTTATCGAGCCGCTGGAATCGACCAGCATCCACCTGGCGCAGATGGGCGTCCAGCGGCTTATCAATTTGTGGCCCGGCCGCGGCTTCAATACCGCCGAGATTGCGCATTACAACCAGTCCATGACAGCAGACTACGAGCGACTTCGGGATTTTATCGTGCTGCACTACAACGCCACGCGGCGCGATGATACCGAGTTTTGGTGCTACGTCGGTAACATGACCATTCCGGAAACGCTGGCATCGAAGCTCGAAATCTTTCGCGCCAGCGGCCGGGTTATTTCCAGCCCGGAGGATCTGTTCACGCCTCACAGCTGGTTGGCGGTGATGCTGGGCCAAGGGATCAGCCCGCGAAACTACGACGCTTTGGTTGATCGTGTTCCCGAGAAGGCGCTTATCCAAAATATGCAGCTGCTGAAAGACGCTGTCCGGAAAACAGCGGCCGCTCTGCCGCGTCATCAGGACTATATCAATCGCTATTGCGCGGCACAAAATACCTAAAAGGCCGAACTACCAACAGCAACACGGCCTTCCGCAGGTGAATGTAATACTGCCCGGCTGTCCGGATACTTATAAATCAATCGCAATAATAAGGTGGTAGCGATGAAACCCACTCTCGATTCAATCCGCTATTTAATCATTGCCATTACAGTGCTCGCCTTTCTGGGTACCGGCTGTTCATTCAGCGGTAGTGAACAAAACGCCGCCGATACCGTGGCCTTGGCGGAGACGCATTGGGTGGGTAGCTGGTCCACAGCGCCCCAGCTTACAGAACCCGGAAACAACCCTCCCGCGCCGGGATTGGAGGGCAACACCCTGCGCCAGGTGTTTCGGGTATCCATGGGCGGGGATGAACTGCGCATGCGTTTCTCCAACCAATTCAGCAATTCGCCTGTCACAATCAAACGGGTCTCTCTGGCAAGGTCCGCGAGCCTTGGCAAACAAAATAGACACAACGTCCAAAACCCCGCTAACGTTTAACGGCAACCCCTCCGTAACCATTGCGCCCGGCAGTGCTGTATACAGCGACGCTGTGGCATTTTCGGTTGAGGCGCTATCGGAATTGACGGTTACCATCGCCTTTGGCCAGGTGCCCGAGGGCATCACCGGCCATCCGGGGTCGAGAACCACGTCCTACATTCTGCCGGGCGAGCAGGTCAACGCTCCCTCCGTGGCACAAGCCACAACCGTCGATCACTGGTACATCGTGGCGGGCCTTGAGGTCAGAGCGCCGCGAAATGCCGCCGCCATCGCCATTTTGGGAGACTCCATTACCGACGGTCGCGGCTCTGGCACCAACCGACAGAATCGCTGGCCGGATGAGCTTGCCAACCGGCTACAACAGCATCAAACCACCCGGCAGGTAAGTGTTCTCAATCAAGGCATCGGCGGAAACTGTATAACCCGACCCTGCCTGGGACCTGCCGGCGTGGATCGGTTTGAGCGTGATGTCCTCAAGCAAAAGGGAGTTAAGTGGCTGATCATCCTGGAAGGCATCAACGATATTGGTGGTCACGGCACCACCGAAAAAGCCGAAGCGATTATTTCGGCGTACCAGGATATGATCCACCAATCGCACGCCGCGGGCATCAAAGTCTATGGCGCCACCCTCACACCGATTAAAGGTTCGGGGTACGAGAGCCCAGGCAGTCTTGAGGCTGTTAAAAAAATCAACCATTGGATACGCCATAGCGGCCAATTTGATGCCGTCATTGATTTTGCCGCGGCGGTCAGCGACCCGGAGAACCCTGGCCACCTCAAACCGGAATACGACAGTGGTGACGGTTTGCACCTGAGCGAAAAAGGTTATCGCGCCATGGCGGAAGTTATTGACCTGTCGCTATTTGAACAATAGGCAACCGCATCCCGCCTGGAAACACATTGCAATGAGTAATTCGAAAAACGCATCCCGATTTGCAATTAAGGTTTTAAAAGGAGGTAATTGGATTGAGCCAATTCATTATCTAAAATGGAACAACTCGATGAATAGTGGGGTAATCCGATGAATAAACAACAGCGCGAAGAACTACTCGAGACATTAAAAATCCGCTTCGACAAAAACATGAGCCGGCACAAAGGCCTGGACTGGGACAAAGTAAAAGCAAAACTGGAAGCCAATACCAAAAAGTTAAACTCACTTCACGAAATGGAGGAAACCGGCGGCGAACCGGACGTTGTCGGATTCGACAAAAAGACAGGCGAATTTATTTTTTTCGACTGTTGCGCGGAAAGCCCCAAAGGCAGAAGAAGTGTTTGCTACGACCGCGAAGCGCTCGAGTCACGAAAGCAGAACAAACCGAAGAACAGCGCCCTCGATATGGCCGCCGCCATGGGAATAGACATTTTAACCGAAGAGCAGTACCGCCAGTTGCAGAAGTTGGGAGAATTTGATTTAAAAACATCAAGCTGGGTGAAAACACCTTCCGATATCCGAAAGCTCGGTGGCGCGCTTTTCTGTGATCGACGTTACGATACGGTTTTTCTGTATCACAACGGGGCTGAGTCTTATTACGCTGCCAGGGGGTTTCGGGGGTCGTTAAGGGTTTAAGGTTTTGCAGATCCTTTGCCTGTCACTGTCCGGAAAAAGCCAGAACATGGTCATCTTCGCGTGGCGGTGCGCTCCCAGGCGGAAATCCAAAAGATATTGAAACCTGATGCCGGCTGGGCGGCATTCCGCTTGCGCGAACATAACGCGGGTCCTTAACAATGCCGAGCTTTCCAAACTCGGGGTGGCGGTAATTAATTTTCCCAACGGCGATGTGGAAGAACAGAAAAATGCCGACTCGCGAGGCAAGGGAAATTTTATCAACTCTACGGCAAGGACCACACTGCCAGCGCAAAGATGGCCTGGGCCTGGGGCGTCAGCCGTCTGATCGACGCGCTTGAAACCACACCCGGTACCACTCGATTCCGGCAGACTGGGCGTAACAGGATGCTCCCGCAACGGCAAGGGCGCACTGGTGGCCGGCGCGTTCGACGAGCGAATTGCGCTGACCATTCCGCAGGAATCCGGCTCCGGCGGCGCGGCAACTGGCGCATATCGGATGCGCAAAAAGCCACCGACCAAAATGTGCAGACCCTCAGCCAGATCGTTACCGAAAATGTCTGGCTCACCGAATCGCTCGCCCAATTCAGTCACACCGCCACCAAGTTACCTTTCGATCATCATCAGCCAATGGGCATGATCGCCCCACGCGCGTTACTGGTAACGGAAAATACCTCGATGGAATGGCTCGGCAACGTCAGTACCTATACCGCCGCTGTGGCCGCGCATACAATTTGGCAGGCGATGGGGTTGGCTGATCATATGGCATGAGCCAATTGGGCGGTTATCCCCACTGCCAGTTTCCGGATGCGCAATTGTCTGAGCTGCGCGCTTATGTGGAGAAGTTTTTGGTGGGAGGTGGAAGCGGGAATACGGAGGTGATGAAAACCGATGGGGACTTCACAATTGATCGTGAGCGCTGGGTGAGCTGGGATGTGCCCGAGTCAAATTAATAAAACCGGGATTAATTTTTGGAAGCCTTGCTCACAGATTTGAAACGATTTCGGCGCCACCTCCGTAAAAAGCGACATTATGCCGGTTATTTGGGTGTGGATAAAAAAATTAAATTAAATCAAACCGTTAAGGATAATTTATATCCGATGATAGATGACATGAGGTCGCAATGCCCTTCGTGACAACTGGTATACACCTGTATAAAACATTGACATAACAGAGGCTTGGGGTTATTTTGCGCAAAATTCAAACAATAAATAGGCGACATGGATATAGCGGCCTGATGTCGCTGAATCAAATGTTAAGTGGCCACCAAGTGAAACCAACGAAAAGATCGAAACTCAAGGAATGCAAATTTTTAGCGAGCAAAGTATGTGACGCAATTGGGTCTAAGTTGCCAGCGAAAGACAAGACGCAGGTGGAGGAGTACATTCACCAGTACGCAGAGTGGGAGATCGGAATTGAGCATCTAGTATACACGCTAATAGAAGAGAAAATTGGCATTTCTCAACTGGAATACGATCAGGTTGTCGAAGCTTGTCAAGTTATGAAGGTCAAGGTGCCAATCGGAATTATCATTGAAAAATAGCAGTCACTTAACAAGCGGCTCATGCGCGACCTACGTTCCGTTGGAGTTTTTGGTGGTAATAACCACAAAAAACTCCAACTGCACTCCGGCGCCATAGCCGGACGTTATGTAGGCTCTGCTTTTTGGGTTTAAATATTTTAAAAATTGTTGGGTGCTTCGTAGTTGGCAATTCAGCATTAAGCATCACCGGTTGTTCACATGCCGGTAGTTTTGTTCCTGGTGCTTTCGTTGGGCATCGGATTAAAAATAGGTGTGGTGCATTCTTTATGGGGTGCCACTAAGGTAAATTTTGTGGCGGCAGTCGTGTTGCTTTTTTCCGTCGCAGTTTTCGGGCATTGGCTTCGCTACCGCTCCGCAACTGCGCAATTTTCAAAAGGCAGTGTGTCGCCACATAACAAGGTGCACCACCTGACGCCAACGCGTCCGCTTTGCTACCACGTTGTCTCAGGTGTGCACGGCGTTATGGTGCTCTGCAAATTGGTAGTGGGTTTCAGTTTTTCTGAGAGAAAGTGCCAGAAGTGTTTAAGAATAATGCAGTAAATTTTCGGCATGCAGCTTCGTTCCTGGTGCCATTCGTAAATAAAGCATTTTCGGCAATACCACGCCATTCTGCGTGGTGTGCCACTAAGAAATAGAAAAGCGTCCGCAAGTCGTTTATTCTTGCGGTCATCTTAATCTGGCAGCGGCTTCACTGGCGCTACGCAACGCAGTAATAGCACCAAGGAAGATCGCAGCCATAACAATCGCATCTTGCCGACATTTGGGTCGGCGCTTGAAAAGCAGCACCAACCCAAATGCAACAAATGCGAGGCGTTATATTTTAGGAGAAATGTGATTAGAAGAGCAGGGTTATTAATTATT
>CAYVIB010000007.1:41737-162921 GCA_964451365.1 uncultured Cellvibrionaceae bacterium | reverse complement strand
TGCGTGATATTCGCATCGTGCGTGCCGCATTCGAATCCGTCGAAAAAGCAAAAGCAATCCGTCTGTAAGGGCGGACCCACGTGTCCGCCCTTGTTTTACGGGGGCTGCCTCTACGGCCAAACTGTTTTCAGTAGTCGCAGGTTGGGATTCGCAAAGCTCATTCCAACCTACGGCTTATTCCCAGCCTTCGACCTTGGACATATCCGGCAATTGGTGCGCGATGCCCTTGTGGCAATCGATACAGGTTTTCTCTCCCGACGCCAGCGCGGTGCTGTGTTGCACCGCCGCCCGCGGACTCTGGCGGGTAAAATCCATATAATCAAAGTTGTGGCAGTTGCGACATTCCAGCGAATCGTTCGCTTTCAGGCGTGCCCATTCGTGTTGCGCCAGTTCAAGCCGCTTTTCCTCGAATTTCTCCGGCGTATTGATGGTACCGAAAATTTTCCCCCACACTTCCTTGGACGCCTGCATTTTGCGGGCGATTTTATTTGTCCACTCGTGCGGCACATGGCAGTCGGGACAGGTGGCACGCACGCCGGAGCGATTTGAAAAGTGAATGGTGGTCTGCAATTCTTGGTACACGTTATCGTGCATTTCGTGGCAGGAGATACAAAAGGTTTCTGTGTTGGTAGCTTCCAGCGCGGTGTTGAATCCACCCCAGAAAATAATGCCGGCAATAAAACCACCCAGGGTTAGAAAGCCGATACTGAAGTGAACGCTGGGCCGGTTAAACAGCTTCCAGTAATAAAGAATAAATGCCTTCACCCATTAATCCTTTTTTTCTTCGTCGCTAATTAATTCATCTACCGCGATAAATTTATTTTCCACCAGCGGCACCTGCTCGGTTTGCGTTACATGGCATTGAGTGCAGAAGTAGCGACGTGGCGAAACGTCCGCCAGAAAGTTGCCGTCCCGGTCCATAAAATGGGTCACGCTGATCATGGGCGCCTGTGACTGCTGGGTTTTGGTGCGCGCGTGACAGGACAGGCATTTATTTGCCCGCAGGTCCACTTGATAGTTGTCGATCTTGTGTGGAATAGTGGGTGGCTGCATGGGATAGGCTCGTTCGCGTTTAATATCCTTATTGGATGCATGCTGTAGCGGCGCGGGATCTTCCGATACGACATCCAGTGGTATCCCTTTTCGCAACGTGGCAATTTGTTTGTCCGTATCGGCAAATGACAGGCCGCAAATTAATATAAGAACTAAAACGCCGGCTATTTTCATCATCTACACCTTCTCGATTTTAACGGCGCACTTTTTGAAGTCCGTTTGCTTGGAGATTGGATCGGTTGCATCCAGCGTAACCCGGTTGATCAACTGGCGGGAATCGAACCAGGGCACGAACACCGTGCCCGAAGGCACTTGGTTGCGACCTTGGGTTTCCACCCGCGATACAATATAACCACGGCGCGATCGGATTTTAACTTTGTCGCCCCGGCGCAGGTCGCGCTCGCGCGCATCCCGCGGGTGCATAAAGCACACAGCGTCGGGAAAAGCACGGTAAAGTTCCGGCACCCGCTGTGTCATGGAACCGGAATGCCAGTGCTCCAGCACGCGACCGGTACACAACCAGAAGGGGTACTCGCTGTCCGGCGATTCGGGCGGCGCCTCGTAAGGCAGGGCAAAAATAATGGCCCGCCCGTCGGGGTGGCCGTAAAACTGCACGCCCTTGCCTTTTTCCACATAGGGATCGAACTCCTCCCGATAACGCCAGCGCGTTTCCTGCCCGTTCACCACTGGCCAACGCAGACCGCGTGTCTCGTGGTAGCTTTCAAAGCTGGCCAGGTCGTGCGCGTGCCCGCGACCGAATTGCGCATATTCCTCAAACAAGCCTTTTTGAATGTAAAAGCCGAAAGCTTCGGCTTCGGAGTTATCGTAACCTTTGTCGATTTCGCTTAGCGGAAATTTGTTGACATTGCCGTTCTCGAATAGCACCTGGTAAAGTGTTTTATCTTTGTATTCCGGTTTCTTCGCAATGAGTTCTTCCGGCCACACTTCGCTTACTTTAAAGCGCTTGGAAAATTCCACCAGTTGCCATAAGTCGGATCGGGCATCGCCCGGCGCTTTTACCAATTGGTGCCAGAACTGTGTGCGTCGTTCCGCGTTGCCGTAGGCGCCTTCCTTTTCCACCCACATGGCGGCGGGCAGAATTAAATCCGCCGCCTGCGCTGTCACGGTCGGGTAAGCGTCCGAGACAACGATAAAATTTTCCGGATTGCGATAACCGGGCAGGCCTTCCTCGTTCATATTGGCCGCCGCCTGCATGTTGTTGTTCACCTGCACCCAATAGGCATTGATCTCGCCGTCCTTTAACTTGCGGGTTTGCTCCACTGCGTGGGCGCCGGGTTTCGCGACAATGGTGCCCTCCGGCAGTTTCCAGGTTTTTTCCGCTGCTTCGCGATGTTTCGGGTTTGTCACCACCATGTCAGCGGGCAGGCGGTGAGCGAAGGTACCCACTTCGCGCGTGGTGCCGCAGGCGGAAGGCTGACCAGTCAGCGAAAACGGACTGTTGCCCGGCTCGGCAATTTTTCCTGTTAAAAGGTGGAGGTTGTAGATCAGGTTATTCATCCACACACCGCGTGTGTGCTGGTTAACGCCCATGGTCCAGAACGACATCACTTTTTTGTTCGGGTCGGCATACAGTTTCGCCAACTCAATCAGCTGCTTTTCCGGCACGCCGCTGAGATTGCTTACCTTCTCCACACTGTAATCGCTGACAAATTTTGAAAATTCTTCAAAAGTAATCGGTGACGCGGCGTTGGGGTCATCGGCATTTTCCGCTGCTTTCTGCAGTGGGTGTGTTGCACGTAGTCCATAACCGATATCCGTTACACCCGCTTTAAAATTGGTGTGTTTCGCCACGAATTCCTTGTTCACTTTATTATTTTGAATAATGTAATGGGCAATAAAGTTGGCAATGGCCAGGTCCGTCTGCGGCTTGAAAATAACGGGCAGGTCGGCCAGGTCGAAACAGCGGTGTTCGTAGGTGGACATTACCACCACTTGCGTGCCTGGCATGCTGAAGCGCCGGTCGGTAATGCGTGTCCAAAGTATCGGATGCATCTCCGCCATGTTTGAACCCCACAGCACGAACACATCCGCGTTTTCGATATCGTCGTAACAACCCATCGGCTCGTCCATGCCGAAGGTGCGCATAAAACCGCCCACGGCCGATGCCATGCAGTGGCGCGCGTTGGGGTCGATATTGTTGGAGCGGAAGCCGGCTTTCATCAGCTTCAGCGCCGCGTAACCTTCCCACACGGTCCACTGTCCGGAACCGAACATACCGATAGCCTCGGGCCCTTTGGTTTTCAACACCTGCTTGAATTTCTCCGCCATGATGTCGAAGGCTTCATCCCAGCTTACCGGTTCAAAGTCGCCGTTCTTGTCGAACTTGCCATTCTTCTTGCGCAGCAGCGGGGTGGTAAGGCGATCCTCGCCGTACATGATCTTCGACAGAAAATAACCTTTGACGCAGTTAAGGCCGCGATTGACCGGTGAATTAATATCGCCGTGAGTCGCCACCACCTGGCCCTGCTTGGTTGCCACATTCACACTGCAACCGGTGCCGCAGAAGCGGCAGGGCGCTTTCGACCATGTGAGCTCGGTTTGGTCGCGGGTGGTAATCAGGTTGGTCGCCGTGGCTGGTAACGTGACGCCGGCCGCGGCGGCGGCGGTGGTAATTGCCTGGTGCTTGATAAAATCCCTGCGGGTAATACTCATGCCAATACCTCGTCCAGCGCGGAATCGGATTCACTGTGTTGATAAACCATGGTGGTGAAAACAACCCCATTGATCTCGTTGATGCAGTTGATATATTGCTCGATATTGCGCAGCGAATCCGCTTCGATAACGGCAATAATTTTTCCCGTCGCTGCTTCCACATGGGCAACTTCCATTTCAGGTTGCGCATTCAGTTGTTCCGCCACTTCCGCGACAGTTGCTGGATGGACCTGGACTATCAAGCTAGTGATATGAACTTCCCGCACGAATTTATACTCCAGTCGGTGGACCAAAAATCATCTGGCTGATCCAGACCAACAGGCCATAACCACCCACGACGCACACGGACAGAATTGGGAACAGGAAAACAGTGATAAAGAGAAACATTTTCAGCTCCTGTTTTTTATCGGGAACTGAAGGGGAGTTTGACGATTGTTCTGGTGTTTCCATGTCATCTCAACGATCGATGTTTTATTATTTGGCAAGTATAAATGCCGGATAACGGTTTTTCAGGGGAAAAATTGTTGGAATACCAAGAAACCGATGGAAATTTGAGTTAAATCAACTAAACGCCAGACATATTTCGCGCCACCCATACATGATTAAGGAAATTTATGAAAGTCAGCGAAGCGCTTGAACAGCGAAAATCCGTCCGCGCCTTTCTCGACAAACCTGTGGGAAAAGATGCCATTATTCGTATTCTCCATGCCGCCCGGCATGCGCCCTCGGGCACTAACACGCAACCCTGGAATGTAGCCGTGGTAATGGGAGAAGAAAAACGCCGGCTGGACGCACAATTGGAAAATGAATTTCGCACCAGGGGCGAGGGCAGGATGCCGTACAACTATTATCCCGTTGAATGGAAGGAGCCTTACAAAAGCCGGCGCAAGGCCTGCGGCTTACAGCTTTATTCAGCGGTGAATATCGGCAGGGAAGACAAGGAGAAGCGCGTTGAGCAATGGGCGGCAAATTACCGGGCTTTCGACGCGCCGGTGGTGATGTTTTTCTTTTTGGAGGACGTGATGGAAATCGGTTCGTACATGGATTATGGCATGTTCCTGCAATCCATTATGCTTGCCGCGGTGGAGGAAGGTTTGGCGACCTGCCCGCAGGCGGCGCTCGGACAGTATCCGCAATTGGTTCGAAAGGAACTGGGATACCAGGATAATTTCACGCTGTTGTGTGGTATGGCATTGGGTTACGAAGACGAAAGTGCGCCAGTTAACCAATACCGCACGCCGCGCGAAGAAGTAAATCGCTTCACCCGTTTCTTTCTGTAGGGGCGACCCTTGCGGTCGCCCGGGTGGGCAAGCCCCACCCCCTACGCGGTGAACGCTCCGGCCTGATAATCCCTGATTGCCTGCTGCACTTCCTCCGGCGTATTCATCACAAACGGCCCGTACTGCGCGATGGGCTCCTTCAGCGGTTTGCCCCCCAACACCAGAAGCCGGATAATGCCGTCCGTCGGGTTGCTGATCAACAGGTCGCCATCACCGGAAAAGCGGGTTAATGTTTGCGCCGGCGATGCAACTTTTTCTTCGCTCAAACGGGCGTCTCCGTCATAGACGTACGCCAGGCTGGTCAAACCGTCGGGAATATTTACCGCGATTTCGGCGTTGGCGAGCAGATGAATATCCAGGTAAAGCACTTCCGTATCCTCCACCGTAAAAAAGCCTTCGATTTCGTGACCACTGACGGTGGTATTGCCGGCAATCGCTTTTACCGTTCCGAATGGCAGCTCGTAGTGCGGAATTTTATTCCCGGCAATATCCTGGTATTTCGCTTGCGTCATCTTGCGCTCCGCCGGCAGGTTCACCCACAGCTGGAATCCGCGCATCCGGCCTTCCGTCTGTCTCGGCATTTCCGAATGGATAATACCGCGGCCCGCCGTC
Organism: uncultured Cellvibrionaceae bacterium; assembly: GCA_964451365.1. GTDB lineage: Bacteria > Pseudomonadota > Gammaproteobacteria > Pseudomonadales > Cellvibrionaceae > CAYVIB01. The sequence goes on along the minus strand of CAYVIB010000007.1, from coordinate 157,303 downwards.
ATCCACTGCACGTCGCCATCGTTCAGTAAACCGATGTTGTTCATATGATCGCGGTGTTCCATTTTTCCCTGCAGCATGTAGGTGACGGTTTCAAAACCGCGATGGGGGTGCGGCGGGAAGCCACCGATATAATCGGAAGCTTCCTCGGAGCCGAACTCATCGAGCATCAGGAACGGGTCGAAGCGTTCGGGACGCGGTCCACCGAAAACCCTTTTTAATTTGACGCCGTCGCCGTCCGAAGCGGCTTGCGCTCTTAACTGTTCAACGACTTTTCGATTGCTCATATTGCCTCCGGATTGTCGGCCCTCAAGCCGCCTGCGTCACCTGAACCAGGGACTGTAAAACGCTTTCCGCCTCCTGGATACCTTTTGTTCTCGCGTCGCCACCCATATTCAAGCCCTCGGCGAAAATAAATTCCACATCGGTGATGCCGAGAAAGGCAAGCATGGTTTTTATGTAAGGCGTCTGGATATCGGTTGCCTGATCCTTATGAATGCCGCCTCGCGTTGTTACTACATAGACCTTTTTGTCTTCCAACAGTCCAATCGGACCCTTGTCCGTGTATTTAAATGTGGTGCCGGCGCGGGCGATATGGTCAAACCAGGATTTCAGCTGCGACGGAATGCCGAAATTGTACATCGGGACCCCGACGACAATAATGTCGGCTTCCTGAATCTCGCGGATCAGTTGGTCCGCCAGTGTCGCATTGCCTTCACTGATAGCTGCGATGGTACTGGCGGTGAAGTGGGGGAAATCATCTCCGCTTACATCGCGGGAGGTGACCCCGGCGCCGGTTTTCTTCGCCAGTTTGTCCACCAATTGTTTCGCAATGGTGTTGGACACGCCTTTGTCACCGAAGAGGCTGGATTGGATATGCAGAATGCGCTTGCTCATGGTTTTGCTCCTTTAATTGTTTGTGGGGGTTGTTCACCATGAAAAGTAGAATAAACCTTATTTATTGATTAAATGTACGATATATTTGGTGTTAACTATCGAAAAAACTGATGAATTGGCGATGATTCCAAAAATTTCCCTTGAGCAATGGGCAACATTTAAGGCGGTGGTGGATGAGGGTTCGTTCGCCAGGGCCGCCGAAGTGCTGAATAAAAGCCAGTCGAGCGTGAGCTATACGATTGCCCGTCTGGAGGAGCAGTTGCCCACACCGGCGCTGAAGCAGGAAGGCCGCAAGGCGGTGCTGACCGAGGCGGGTACCTTGCTGTACCGTTACGCGAGCAGTCTGCTGGCCCAGGCGGGCGAGATTGAGAAGGTTGCCGGTTATCTCGCCAGCGGCTGGGAAACCGAGGTAACCCTGGCGGCCGACGCGCTGGTGCCGATGGACACGCTTTTTTGCGCGCTGCACCGGTTTTCAGAGCAGAGCCCGGTGACGCGCATCCGCATTCTGGAGACGACGATGTCGGGTACCAGCGAGGCGATTTTGTTCCGCCAGGCGGACATCGTGTTGAGCGCCGAAATCGTGCCGGGATTTTTGGGGATCCCGCTGTCAACCGCCCATATGCGTTATGTGGTCGATCCGTCCCACCCGCTGGCTCAACTCGGTCGGCCGTTGCATGTGGAGGATTTAAAAACCTACCGGCAGATTGTCGTTCGCGACTCCGGCATCAAGCGCAACCGCGATTCCGGTTGGCTGGGCGCGGAGCAGCGCTGGACTGTCTCCCATTTTGCCTCCAGTGTCGAAGCGGTAAAGGCGGGGTTGGGTTTCGCCAATATTCCGGTGGAACTGATTCGGGAAGAGTTGGCGTCGGGGGAGGTTGTGCAGTTAGCAATGGCTTCCGGCGCAGAGCGCGATATCCCGCTGTACCTGGTGAAGACCGCGCAGCACCATGCCGGCCCGGCGGCGGAGGCATTGGCGACGATTATTGTCGAGCATTTCCGTAATAATAGTTCGCGCCCGTAGGGCAGCCCTTGCGGCTGCCCAGTGTAACCGCAACGGTTACCTACAAGGGCGGATAGGTGGGTTCGCCTACGCCAGCAATGTGTTTTGGTTGACGAGCGGCGTGCCTTCCTTGAACGGCAGGTAACCGCGCGCATCTTTTATGTAAGCGTCCACATGATGCCGCTCCTTCCGGACAAAATCCTTCACCGCCGCATTAAAACCCGCATGCGCAAGCCAGTGATAGGAACAGGTTTTGACGGGCGTGAACCCGCGCTGAATTTTGTGCTCACCCTGCGCGCCGGGGTCGAATCGCTCCAGCCCTTGCTGAATTGCGTATTCAATTCCCTGGTAGTAGCAGGCTTCAAAATGCAGGCCGTCGAGTTCCACCCGGCTGCCCCAGTAACGGCCGTAGAGGGTTTTACTGTCGCGAAAATAAAGCGCGCCGGCGATCATCTCGCCATTGAGAAACGCGCGCGCAAGCAGAAGTTGATCGGGAAAAGCGCGAGCCACTTCGGCAAAAAATTCCCGGGTGAGATAACCATAGCTGCCACTGCGCTTTATATAAGTGAGGTGGTAGAGGGTATAAAAAGTCTCCCAGTCTTTTTCGGTCAAATCCCTTGCCGGTTTCATTTCAATTACCACGTTCTGTTCCGCCACTTTGCTGCGTTCGCGCTTTAATGTTTTGCGCTTGCGGGAATTAAATGTCGACAAAAAATCATCAAAGGAGGAAAAGTGATTGTTGAACCAGTGGAACTGATAACCCTGACGTTCCGCCAATGGCAAATGCTCGAGGGAATTTCGATTTTCGGCATCGGGAAAAAGTATATGTACACCCGAGCCTTCAATTGTATTCAGGTAATCTTTTACGGCTGAAAAAATAAGTGAGAATATTTCTTTTTTATCACTTACTTTTTTTTCAAAACCGACTCGTGGCCCCGTGGCGGGTGTAAACGGAACGGCGCTCAGGAGTTTCGGGTAATAAGGCAATCCCGTTTGCCGGTAAGCGTCGGCCCAGCCCCAGTCGAAAACGTATTCGCCGTAGGAATGAAATTTTTGGTAGAGGGGCATGGCGGCAACGGGTGTGTCGCCGTCCTGCACAATCAGGTGCGAAGGCTGCCAGCCCGATTCCCTGGTTGTGCAGCCGGTGGATTCCAGCGCGGCCAGGAAACGGTGCTGGATAAACGGGTAATCCGTTGCCCAGAGTTGATCCCAGGCGCTTTCTTCGATGTCAAAAATGGAATTCAGGAATCGGGATTTCACGGCAAAAACGCGGCGGAGAATTTTCCGCCCAGCGTACCCTAAACCGCTGTTTTAATCAGCCGCTGTTTTGGGAAATGGCAGGAAAATGTGCTTCCCATGTTCAATTTGCTGGATATTTTCAGGTCGGCGTCGTGTCGCAACAATACATGTTTAACAATCGCCAGGCCGAGGCCGGTGCCGCCCAGTGCGGTGGTGCGCCCGCTGTCGACGCGATAAAAACGCTCAGTCAGGCGCGGGATGTGTTTGGAATCTATGCCAATACCATTGTCGGTAACGCTGACGGTGACGTCTGTTTCCGTCTCGCGAAATTTAACGTTTATTTTGCAACCTTTTGGCGAGTAATTCACCGCGTTGAAGATCAGGTTGGAAAAGGCGCTGCGCAATTCCCGCCCGTTACCGCGCAGTTTCAGTTTTTCATCCCCGTCGAGTTCGAATATATGTTCACGGTCGCCGCTCAAGACTTTGGCGTCGTTAAAAATGGTTCGAATAAGGTTGCCGATGGCCACTGGTTCCTGCGCGATTTCCCGATCTTCTGTTTCCAGCGTGGTCAGCGTAATCAAATCGTTCACGAGTGCGGTCATGCGCTGGGCCTGGCCCTGCATCTGGTCGATGCCCTTTTTCCATACCGGCGGCAGGTTTCCGCTGTCGGCAAGCGTCTCCAGATAACCTTGAATCACGGTTAAGGGTGTGCGCAGTTCGTGGGAGACATTGGCGACGAAATCCTTGCGCATCTGTTCCAGTTTGTGAACGCGGGTCACGTCGCGCACGATCACCAGTTTTTCGCCCTGACCGAAAGGGTGTATCTGAAATTGCAGGTGCTGTCCCGGTTGTTTTACCGATTCAAGGTCCAGCGGCTCGTCATATTTGCCTTTTTCAAAATAGGAGACGAATCTGGGATGGCGGATAAGGTTGGTCAGGCGGTGACCCAGATCGACGGAGCGAAAATCGAACAGTTGGTGGGCAGCGGCATTCCACCATTCCATGTGGCTTCTTTTGTCGAGCAAAATAACGCCGTCGGTCAGGGCGGAAGTCATATCCTGCACCCGCGTTACTACCGCCTGCAGGCGCGATTTGTCTTTTTGGTAGCGGTTGCCGAGCAGGACGATATCGTCCACGATTTCGCCCCACATGCCGCCCAGGGTGTTTTCCGGCTCGCCCCGTCGGCGGGTTTCGATGACCCAGGCTTCCAGTTTGGTCAGGTTGAAAAAAATCCAGGCGATATAAAGGACCAGCGATACGATGATCACTTTGGTGAAGGCGCCAACGGCGGCACCCACAATGGCCGCGACCGAGAGCCAGAAAACAAACCACCAGATTTCGGTGGTAACTCCTCTCCGAAACATAGAGTAAATTGTGTTGAATTAGGATTTGACCGCGATTTTATTCGAGAAGCGGTAACCAGCGCCACGCACAGTTTGAATAAATCGGTCGTGCCCTTCAAGGGCCAGGGCCTTGCGCAGGCGACGGATGTGGACATCCACCGTGCGCTCTTCCACATAGACATTGCCGCCCCAGACATGATCCAACAATTGGCTGCGGGTGTAGACACGCTCCTTGTGGGTGAGGAAAAACTCCAGCAGGCGGTATTCCGTGGGGCCCATCTGCACCGGAATATCGTTGATGGTGACACGGTGGCTGGTGGGATCCAGGCACAAACCGTCCACCTGGATGGGGTCGCTGGAAGTGAGTGAATCGGTGCGGCGCAGTACCGCCTTCAGGCGCGCGACCAGTTCGCGGGGCGAGAAGGGCTTGGTGATGTAGTCGTCGGCGCCCACGTTCAGGCCCTGGACCTTGTTGTCCTCCTCGCCCTTGGCCGTCAACATGATGATGGGGATTTCGCTGGTGACTTCCTCGCGCTTGAGGCGCCGGGCCAGTTCAATACCGCTGGTGCCCGGCAACATCCAGTCAAGTAGCACCAGATCCGGCCGCTTGTCGATGATGATGCCGTGGGCCTGCTGCGCATCGGCCGCTTCCAATACCGCGTACTCCGCCATTTCCAGCGCTACGCGCAGCATGTCGCGGATGGGTGATTCGTCGTCTACTACCAGTATTGTCTTATCCGCCATGTGTTGCCTTGCTTCGCCCGCTAAAAAAGGAGTTGCTGATTTAAAAGCCACGCAGATTATTTAAAGCTTTTGTTTCCATTTTATTACAGCGGAGCGTCTGCGTTGGATTTATTGCGGATTTATGTACTTTCGGTCCATTTCTATCCGAATTGGTAATCCAGGAAGATACCGATAAAAATGACCATGCCCACCCAGTTGTTGTTCAGGAAGGCGCGGAAACAGGCGTCGGGATTGCGGTTTCGTATCAGGTATTGCTCATAGGCCAGCAGGCCCCCGGCAATAATCAGTGAGCACTGGTAGATAAGGCCGAGTTCGAAGCGCTGGCCGACGATAGCCATGGCGATAAAAAACATAAACTGCAATATGCCGGTGATGGTTCGATCCTGTTCGCCGAACAGGATTGCCGTGGACTTCACGCCAATTTTCAGGTCGTCTTCCCGGTCGGCCATGGCGTAAAAGGTGTCGTAGGAGACGGTCCACAGCACCACGGCGGTGTACAGCACCCATATTTGCGGGTCCAGTTCGCCGGCCTGGGCGGCGAAGGCCATTGGGATGGACCAGGCGAACGACGCACCCAACACGACTTGCGGCAGATGGGTGTAGCGCTTCATAAACGGATAGCAAAACGCCAGCGCCACACCGCCGAAGGACAGCATAATCGTCAATTGGTTGGTGAACAGCACCAGGATAAAAGCCGCCAAAGACAGCACCACGAACAGTGCCACTGCTTCGGCGGGCGACACTTCGCCCGTCACCATCGGCCGGCGACGGGTGCGGCGCACATGGCCGTCCACCTTTCTGTCGGCAAAGTCATTGATCGCGCAACCGGCCGCGCGCATCAGCACCACGCCGGCGACGAAAATGAACAGGATATCGGCATCCGGAAAACCGCCGGCGGCCAGCCACAATGCCCACAGGGTGGGCCACAGCACCAGGTAAGTGCCAATCGGCCGGTCAAGGCGTACCAGCCGGGCGTAGGCGCCGAGTTTTGAAGCGAAGTTTGCCATGGGTGGTTTGGGTCGGTGGATAAAAGTGCCGGTAGTTTACAGGCTATTGCGCGGCGCCTGCCAGTTGGAGGCGGCGGATTTCCGGTGAAGAATGGTCACCGTTGTAGAGTGACTTACATTCCGTCAAAGAAGAAAAGAAGCTGGATCACTTCTTAATTTCCTCTTACGTACGTCATGTTCGCGTAGCGGACATCCAGGACCCATATCTTGCCGCAACCTCCTGAAATTCCTGGATCTCCGTTGCGCGAAGATGACCGCTGTTCTGGCTTTTCCAAAAACCTCATCTTGCAGGCCCGGTTCATGTTCAATCGTAAGCCGTTGTTGATGGCCTTTCCCGATTGACGGTTTTCATTCCAGACAGTGGTCCGCTACCCGGAGATGACGGTACAGTAATGGATTCGAATGAAATCTTCCATTTTTGCCAAGTGTCCCCGTGTCTGGTCTAATGCCGCCAGTCCATCGGTAAAAATAAAAAACCGGAAAGCCGTTATGTTAAAGCTCAAGCTTCACTGGCAAATCATTATTGCCATCGTTGCCGCCATTGCGTTTGGCCTGGTGCTCAATGTTCTGGGAGACGAGTCGACCTTTGCCGGTTACTCAAAAAATACCCTGGCATTTATTGGCGAACTGTTCCTTAACGGCCTGAAAATGATCATCGTGCCGCTGATTATCTCCTCGATAATTTGCGGTGTGGCGTCGATGGGTTCGGGCAAGGACCTGGGCCGCCTGGGCGGCAAGACCATCACCTTTTATATGGTGTCCAGCCTGCTGGCTATTTTGGTCGGCCTGCTGTTCGTCAATATAACCGAGCCGGGTGTTATCGGTGGCCAACCGGCTGGGGACCGGCTCAACCTCAGTTCGGAGTCCGAGGTGGCCTCGCAACTGGAGCGGGTGAGTGATCGCGGTACGGGCGATATCGCCGCCGTGTTTCTGCGCATGGTGCCGCCCAACATTGTTGAGGCCGCCGCCGACGGGCAAATGCTCGGCCTGATCTGTTTCGGGTTGTTATTCGGTTATTTCATGCTGCGCATCGACAGCAAGTTGCGCGAGACGCTGGTAAATTTCTGGCAGGCGGTATTCGACACCATGATGGGCATCACCATGTTTATTATGAAGTTTGCTCCGCTGGGGGTTTTCGGCCTGGTGGCGGTAACGGTGGCGGAAACCGGGCTCGCTTCCTTCCAGCCGCTGGCCATCTTTTTCTTTACGGTATTGGCCGCGCTTGTCGCCCACACTTTTATTACACTTCCGCTGATACTCAAGTACGTCGCCCGGGTAAAACCCTCGCGCCACTACCGGGCGATGGCGCCGGCGCTGTTAACTGCCTTTTCCACCGCGTCGTCATCCGGAACGCTGCCGGTCACCATGGAGTGCGTGGAAAAAAACGCGGGGGTTTCCAATAAAGTCACTTCGTTTGTATTGCCGCTCGGCGCTACCATCAATATGGATGGAACCGCGTTGTATGAATGTGTCGCCGCCATGTTTATCGCCCAGGCCTACGGCCTGGAACTGACTTTCGCCACGCAGTTTACGATTGTGGTGATTGCGCTGCTGACATCTGTCGGTGTGGCGGGCATACCGGCGGCGAGTCTGGTGGCCATTACCGTTATTCTTTCGGCCATTGGTTTACCATTGGAGGGAATTGGCTTGTTGCTGGTGACCGACCGGGTTCTCGATATGGCCCGCACGGCGGTGAACGTATTCAGCGATAGTTGTGCCGCGGTGGTGGTGGCAAAATCGGAAGGGGAAGAAAACGTGTTGGTGGCCGGAAACGCTGTATAAAAGCGCCGCATAAAAAACACCGGCAGTTGCCGGTGTTTTTCCAGAAAGGAAGCCATGAAATCAATTTCGCATTTTATCCGCGATGGCATCCAGGTCGTCGCCGGATTCCAGGATATTCTCCACGGTGATTTCGGCGGTGTCGGAATCCAGGTGCAATTCCTCAAACAATTCTCGTGTGACCGGTGGGCCAAGCGGATGGCCAAAACCCTTCTTGGCCAATAACTGGCGCGCCACGTAAATCAATTTCGGGTAAACGTCGTGCGTTCCTTTGTAGTTCGGGTTGTACTGCTGCCGCAACGCGGTAACCACCTCGAGAGGCATGTTCCAGCTTTCCAGCAGCCATGCGGAAATCTGGTTGCCGGACACCCCCAGGGTGTTCTGCTCAAGAATGGCCCGTGAGATATGCGGGTTGGCACCACACATGCGGTTGATACTGGTGAAGTAGGGCGGAAATACCTGGGCAATCACCAGGTAACCAAAATTGCTCAACAGGCCGGAAAGGTAGGCCATGCCGAAACTGGGGCGATACTCGCGCGAAATACTGGTGACCAGGCCTTCCACGCTTGCGGCGGCATAGGCGGATTCGCGCCAGTAATCGGTAATTTGTTCATGGCTCATTTCCGAGCCGGAAATGGTTTTACCCAGCGCCAGTCCCAGGGCGAGGTTGAGTACCATGTCGAACCCCAACACCCGGACAATGGCGTCATGCACGGATTTTATCTTGCCCGGCGCGGAATAGTAGGGCGAGGCAGCCCAGCTTACCACCTGCGCAGCGAGACTCGGATCAATTTCCACGATGTTGACCAGGTCGCTGATATCCGCGTTGGGGTCGGCGCGCAGCTTGATAATGCGCTGCGCCGTTTCCGGCAGTGGGGGCAGCTCCAGTACTTCGTCCAGGCGCTGTTTGATACGGCGCTGGGTGAAGTGTTCGACCGAGCGCATGATCTGGCTTTCGTCCGAAGTTGGATCAATGTCCAGTTCCGGCGCCTCAATGGCGATTTCACCCACATTGGCGGCATCGATCATGCTCTGGAAGTCGGCCTGGTGGATTTCGATCACTTGATCTTCATGGCCGGACTGCAACCAGAGCTTGTCGTTTTTTAGCAGGCGGGTATCGATGAAGGTTTGCATGCCTTGCCACTTGGGAATGGCGGGCAGGGAATGAAGTTTCTGGGTCTCGATCAACTCGGTAACCTGGTTCCCGGGCATACCCTCGAAATCCCGATCGAACTGGCGGTAAATCGCATCCAGGTCAACGATATAGCCATTGGGAATAAGTATTTGGGCACGACCGTGGGAGTCCTGGACGAGTACCGACCTGACAAAGCAGGTCTCTCCCTTGCAGGATGCGTGCATACAGCTAGCTATCCCACGGGCCGTCAGGCTGTAGCTGATTTTTTTGGTATCCAATATTTCTAAAACGCTAGTTGGTGCATGCACGGCAAAATTCTCTCGTATTAAAGCTTGGGAACAACAGCAAACATGATTTTTTTTGGCGTGTCTGGCGGGTTTGGTGGTCCTTCAATCAAACGAGCGCTTTACCTATCAATATAGTCGCAATAGGGCTAAATTCTAGTCTTTGGGGGCAGATAGTATGCCACCTGCCAAGTGTTTGGCAAAAATTGACGCACATTACACTTACCGCGGCGTCGTTAACTACACGCGGTCTGTTTCCGGTTACACCTGCGCGTAGTTTTGGTTTTTACCAAACCACCTGTTCACCAGCTTGGACACCAGTTCTGGATATTTTTTCATCATTTTAGCGCCAATTTCGTGAATTGCCGGTAATAAATGCGCATCCCTTTGCATATCCGCCAGACGAAACTGCATATCACCGGCCTGGCGGGTACCCAGGTATTCACCCGGACCGCGCAGCTCAAGATCTTTTTCGGCGATAACGAAGCCGTCATTGGATGTTTTCAATATCTTCAAACGCTCCCGGGCCTGTTGCGACAGCTTGTCGCCGTACAGCAGTACGCAGTGGCTCGCGACACTGCCGCGGCCCACCCGCCCGCGAAGCTGATGTAATTGAGCCAGGCCCAGTCGTTCCGGGTTTTCGATCACCATCAGGCTGGCGTTGGGGACGTCCACACCCACTTCGATTACCGTTGTGGCGACCAGTAATTGAATTTCGCCGTTCTTGAAGGCATTCATTGCCGCTTCCTTGTCCGCCGGTTTCAGGCGGCCGTGGATCAGGCCGATTCGAACCTCGCCGAGAGTTTCCCGCAGCAGGCCGGCGGTTTCCTCGGCGTTGGCGGCGGCCAGGGTTTCCGAGTCCTCCACCAGGGTGCAGACCCAATAGACCTGCCGTCCCTCGCCGCAGGCCGCGCGAATACGTTCGATAATCTCATGGCGTCTTGTTTGGCTGATCAGCACCGTGTTAACCGGTGTGCGCCCTGGCGGCAGCTCGTCGATTACCGAATAATCCAGCTCGGAATAGGATGTCATGGCCAGCGTTCTGGGAATGGGGGTGGCGGTCATGATTAATTGGTGGGGCGTTTCTCCGGCGGTGCCTTTTTGTTTGAGCGTCAGGCGCTGGTGCACGCCAAAGCGGTGTTGCTCGTCGATAATTGCCAGGCCCAGGCGGGCAAAAGTGACACCCTCCTGAAAGAGCGCGTGGGTACCAATAACAATACCGGCCTCGCCAGTGGCAATCTGTGCCAGTGCCTGACGGCGGTTGGCGGCGGTGAGCTTACCCACCAGCCATGCGATGCGAATTCCGAGGGGCTCGAACCAACGGTTGAAACTGGCAAAATGCTGCTCCGCCAGAATTTCCGTAGGCGCCACCACAGCCACCTGGCGCCCGCTGTCGGCCACTGCCAGTGCGGCCAGCGCCGCCACAAGGGTTTTGCCGCAGCCCACGTCGCCCTGGACCATGCGCAGCATCGGCGTGCCCCTGGCCAGGTCGCGGCAGATGTCGGCTACCGCCCGTTGCTGCGCGCCGGTCAGTTGAAAGGGCAGCGCGCCGGTAAATTCCTGCCGGCGATTTTCGCTCAGCGACACTTTGGGTGCCTTTTCCCTCCGGAGTCCCGCCCGCACCTGCTGGCGCGTCAGGTAATGGGCGAGCAGCTCCTCGAATGCCAGGCGCTGTTGGTACGGGTGGATTCCCGCCAGCAGTTGCTCGACGGGGGCGTTGGCCGGGGGGTAGTGCACGTAGCGTATGGCCGTAGCCAGATCCACCACGCCAAACCGCCGGTTTGCTTCCGGCGGGAGGTAATCAACCGGCGGATGGTTTTGCAGGAATTCCAGCGCGGTTTCCGTCAGTTTTCGCAGGCGTTGCTGGGTGATTCCCTCCGTGAGTCCGTAGACAGGCGTTAAATTCGAATTTGTGGGCTGGGGCGCTCCGTCTTCGACAAAATCGTATTCCGGGTGGTAGAACTCGAGCCCGGTGGAACCCAGCCGGGGTTCGCCGTAACAGCGCAACAGCGTGCCCGGCGAGAGCCGGTCTTTTTGCGCCGCGCTGAAGTGAAAAAAGCGCAGGGTAACCGCGCCCGTGTCGTCCTCAATAACACAGGCAAGGCTGCGGCGCCGGCCAAATATGATCTGGGTGGATAGCACGCGACCCTGTATAACCACGCTGGTGTTCAATTGCAGGTGGCCGATGGGAACGATACGGGTGCGGTCCAGATAACGCAGGGGCAGATGAAACAACAGGTCCTGTACGGTGGAGATACCCAGTTTCTCCAGGATAGACGCCAGCCGGCCGCCCACGCCTTTCACCGCCGTCACCGGCAGGGTATCGGGCGATTGAAGAGGGCTTGCCTGGACCAAGGGGAGTTACACCCCGATCTTGCAATCGCTGATGGCCTTGCGCAGGGCGTCGATGGCTTTGAGCCTGGGGAAGCTGGCCCGCCAGGCCAGCGCCACGGTTCGCCTGGGGACCGGTTCTACGAAGGGACGCGTAACGAGGGAATTCGAGGAATAATGGCCGGCCATGGCTGCCGATTTCGGCAGGATGGTAATTCCCAGCCCCGAGGCCACCATGTATTTTAACGTCTCAAGCGAGCTGCCTTCCGCCGCAGTGCGAATTGTGCCGCGCGGGTCGGCGACCGAAGGTTTGAGGTTGGGACAGGCTTCCAGCACCTGGTCGCGAAAACAGTGGCCTTCGCCCAGCAGCAGTACATTGAAATCGTCCAGTTGGTCCGGCTGTATCGCTTCCTCCTTCTCCAGCGGGTGGCCCTTGTTCATCATGATGACAAAGGGCTCTTCGTATAGCGGCTGGGTAACGACATCGGCTTCGGTAAAGGGCAGGGCGACAATAATCGCATCCAGGTCACCCTGGCGAATGCGCCGGCGCAGGGTGGCGGTGTAGCTTTCTTCCACGTACAGCGGCATGTCCTTGGCGATTTTCTGCAGTTGCGGAATCAACTTCGGAAACAGGTAAGGGCCCACCGTGAGAATGGCGCCGATATGCAGGGGACTGGTAAGCTGGTCCTTACCCTCGTTGGCGATGTCCTTGATTGCGTGTGCCTGTTCCAGCACTTTTTGCGCCTGCTCAATAATTTTACTGCCCAGCGGAGTAGGATAGACCCGGGTTTTGGAGCGCTCGAAAATGGGAGTTTCAAGCTCATCTTCCAGTTTTTTTACCGCGATACTCAGCGTGGGTTGAGAGACATTGCAGCGGTCCGCGGCATGGCCGAAATGTTGTTCCTGAGCCAGGGTTACGATGTAACGCAGTTCTGTAAGTGTCATAAAATCTATTAAATAACCGGAATCAATAGAGAGCATTGTATATTTTGCGTGAAAAAAAACTACTGCTAATTGGCTACGGTGACATTGCAATGCGTTGTGCCAAACGATTCGCTGAAAACAGCGCAAGCGTCACTGCAATAGCGCGCACGCCCAAACCGCTGGAGGCAGGTGATTTTTGGCAGGGCGCGGTCGCTGACCCGGAATTACAAAACCAACTGGCGAAAGCCAAATTCGATATCGCGATTATCACGCTAACGCCGGGTGAACGATCCGACGAGGCCTATCGGCAGACCTATGTGGAAAATTCCAGGCGCCTGATCGCGTTGTGGCGGGAGCACAACAACGCGCCCGGTCTGGTTATCTTTGTTTCCAGCACCAGTGTTTACGGGCAAAGCGGCGGTGAGTGGATCGACGAAAACAGCCGCACGGAGCCGGAAGGTTTCGCCGGCCGGCGCCTGCTGGAGGCGGAGCGTCTGTGGCAACGAAGCGAAATAAACACCTGTGTGGTCCGCTTTTCCGGTATCTACGGGCCGGGGCGAAATCATCTGATCGGGCAGGTGAAAGCCGGTCGCGTGGGAGGTGAAAACTACACCAACCGGATTCATGCTGACGACTGCGCGGGCGTGCTTGAACATATTTGCCTGCAACATATTGCCGGGGGTGTATCGCCCGATTTATTGTTGGCCAGCGATTGCGAGCCTGCGCCGGCGCGGCAGGTCGGTCAGTGGCTTGCGCGGCAGATGGGGCTGGTCCTGTCCGGCGATGTGGGAACCCTCAGGCGGGCGGGGAACAAACGTTGCAGTAATCAGCGTTTACTGGCGAGTGGTTATGTATTTAAGTATCCGACGTACAGGGAAGGTTACCGGGATATGCTGAATTCCAATCCATCGGGAGAATAAAAATGCAGTGGTTTAAAGTATTGCTTGCCTCCGGTTTGCTGTTTACCGTTGCCTGTTCGGAAGAAAAGCCGCGTGTCGAACCGGATCCGGAACTGGTGGCCCAGGGAGAAGTTCTGTTCCGTGAGTTTTGTACCGAATGTCACCCACGCAGCGGCCGTGGAGATTATCTCAAGCGGATACCGGCCACGCTCCTGGCCCGCCGCTCGGAACAGGAACTGATGGACTGGATTGCCGGCACGGATGAACACCGCGAGATGCCGGCGTTTGGCCAGCTTACCGAAAATGAGCGTCGCGCGCTCGCCACATATTTACGAAGCCAGATAACCAGGTAGCGTTGCCATAAAAGGAATCTCTTCCGGCAATCCCCACCAGAACAAACATCGCGGCGGGAACGAAAATCGTCGTGTTCAGGTATTCCAGGCGGTCGTTCATCGGCGCGCGGAAAAGCGTGAAACGCACGAGTGAGGCGGCATGCGCCCCGGTTCTCTTCCGCCCACAAATCGCATATGACAGGAATTTAAGAAAAAATCTGGCAAGTTGAGGTACGGCGCTTAACCCGGCCGTGGCAGGGGGTAATATAAAAGTCGGCCACTTTTTTGGATTACTTCGTACGAGGACAGGACTATGCAACGCGAAAATACACATTCCATCGTGATCGGCTACATCGCCTGGATATTCGGCTTTATGGGCTGCCACCGCTTTTATTACGGCAAGCCGATATCCGGCACCATCTGGTTTTTCACCCTGGGCCTGTTGTTTATCGGCTGGATCATCGACCTGTTTCTTATCCCGTCAATGGACCGCGAGGCCGACTTCCGCTACACACCGGGCAAGCTCGATTACTCACTGGCGTGGATATTGTTGATATTCCTCGGTATATTTGGCGTGCACCGCATGTACATGGGCAAATGGATCACGGGGATTATTTATCTTCTGACCGGCGGGCTGTTTTTTATCGGCTGGCTTTACGATCTGTGGACCCTGAATGGACAGGTGGATGAGGTTAATCGATCCTCGGAGTTTTACTGATGTAAGGGATCTCCATATCGTCCCGTGGGAGGGGGAGCAATGAGAAAAGTGCAGTTTATGGCGATGATAGCCGTGGCTTTGGTTATCTGGGCACAGTCAGGTTATTCCGAAGCGAAAGATTTCATATTAAACAGTCGCGACCCCACCCAACAAACCTTCGAGCGCAAGTTGCGGGGAAAACCCCAGCAAATACGATTTTCCACAGTATTGGAAATGCCCGCCTCCGAGGAGTCCGTCCCCTGGCTACACTTCTTCTTCGAAGACTCCCGGGAAAGGCTGGTATCCAAAGTATGGATTGATGACGAAGAGTGCACCGGCGAGTTTCATTCACGCGCGCAGTTCAACCCGACGGAACGAACATATAACATTCACTATTTTAAACAGGCTTTTCCCTGGCCGGAAGAGGCTGAAGTTGTCATGAACATAAACAATAAAGAAAATGGCGATTATCTTCATACCCTGACCATAAATAATGAAACACATTCGTTTAAAACGTTTTCCAAGCTTCGAAAACTTAAAATGGAATCGTTTGGGTCGGTGGAGATATTCGGGTTTGCAGTGGAGTAAGAATATGGTTTCGCGAAAATTTTTGTTGGTATTGACAGCGGCGTTGTTTATTGCGGGGGAATCCGCTGCGGTAACCATAGAGCAGGCGTTTGCCTGGTATAGTGGTGGAGACTTCGAGAAAGCTTATCAGGCCTATAAGGAATTGGCGGAAATAGGCAACGTTCAGGCGCAGTTAAATATTGGTGCCATGTACGCACGCGGTGAATATGTAGAAAAGAACTTTGTGGAGGCCTATGCGTGGGTTTCCCTGGCTCATGCTGCCGAACCTGGCGATACCTCCCAGAAATTTAAGACCGCTATTGAAAAAGCACTAACGGCTGAAAAAAAGGAAAAAGCGGAAGAGCGGTTTTTGATTTTAAAGAAACAATATAGTCAGGAAGCCATCGAGAGGAACCTGTTACCTTCGGAAGTGGTGCAGTTTAATGAGGGATTTGTTGAAGCAAAGCTGAAAGTACGCAACCAGCCTGACTATCCACCGGTCATGGCACAAGAAGGTGGCACGGGTATTGTGGATATTCAGTTTATTGTTGATGAGGATGGAACAACTCGACATCACAGCATTTTAAGCGCGACTAACAAACATTTTAAGAGGGCCGCATTGAAGGCATTAAAACGGGATCAATTTGAACCGGCGACGGTAAACGGAAAACCTGTTAAAGAATTCGGTCGCAGAATGCGTTACAGCTTTCTGATGCATGGCGATAAAGCCGACATGAAGAGAGTTGCGAGCCTCGTAGAACCTCTCAAAGAAGCAGCTTTGTCCGGGGGAGGCTGGGAAAAGTTTAAATATGCCTACACCTTGGACATGGTGCAATCCTATGGTTCAGGCTTGAAAGGTTTCGACGACGATGCGCTCGACAGTCGGAACCGCTGGTTTGTGAAATCCGCCCAGGATGGTTTCTCTGTTGCGAAATATGAACTGGGAAGAATAATTACCTACGGTCAGCAATGCGGTGCCGATTCAAAAAAAGGATTCTATTGGTTGGAAAAGGCCGCGCAGGAAAATGTGACTGACGCACAGTTAATGCTGGGAATGGAACTGATTAACGGTGTCCGTTACCAGAAAGACGAAAAGAGCGGGCTGGCGTGGGTGAAAAAAGCCGCGGACGGCGGATTGAATCATGCGCAATTAACCTATGCCTGGATACTTGCGGTTCATAAAAACGAAAAAATCAGAGATGCGCAAAAGGCTCTCGATTACGTAAAAAAAATAGAGCTAAAGGAATACCAAGACAAGCTGACCTACTACGAAACACTCGCGGCGGTTTATGCTGCTCTGGGGCAATATAATAAAGGTATGCAAGCTCACGAAAAGGCAATGGAGGAAATTGAAAAATATGATTTGCCTCACGAAAAGCTGGATCGCATCAAGCGGGCGCTGATTGGCAAAAAGGCTTACACGGAAGAGATGGCATAATAGTGGACGGCTTGATATATGCCTACCTGTTCGATGGCGCGGGCGGCGGAAAAAAACTGGAAGCGAAGGATATAGAAAGCTGGAAACCGGAAGACGGAGTCCTTTGGCTCCATTTTGAGTACACCAGCAATATAGCCAGGCAATGGGTGCTGGAAAACAGTGGCCTGGCCGATGTGTGCGCGGAAGCATTGGTTACCGAGGAAACACGCCCTCGTTGCACGGTGATAGGCGACGGCGTTTTGCTTGCCTTGCGGGGCGTTAACCTGAATCCGGGGTCGGACGCCGAGGATATGGTGTCGATTCGCCTGTATATGGATGAAAGGCGTATTATCAGCACGCGTAAACGAAAGCTCGTGTCGGTCGCCAATCTGGTCCAGTCGATTGAGGAGGGCCGGGGACCGGCAAGCGCCGCTGAGTTTATCACAACATTGACTTCCGACCTGACGGAAATGATGCAGGGAACGGTTGATGATCTCGAAGAGCGCGCCGCGCTGATTGAAGAGGAAGCAATAGTCAATTCCAGTTATCGCCTGCGCAACGAGCTGTTGGCCATTCGCCGTGAAACCATTATCCTGCGTCGTTACCTCGCCCCCCAGCGGGAAGCGCTGTCAAAACTCTACACTGAAAAAATCACTTGGTTGAGCGATACCGACCGAATCAGTTTGCGGGAAGTAACCGATAAGCTGATTCGGCACATCGAAGATCTGGATGCGGTGCGCGATCGTGCTGCCGTTGCGCATGAGGAACTTGCCAACCAGCTATCGGAGCAGATGAACAAGAGGATGTATCTGTTGTCCCTCGTGGCCGCAATCTTCCTGCCATTGGGTTTCCTGACCGGGCTGCTCGGAATTAACGTAGGCGGTATTCCCGGCGCGGAAAATGATTCATCCTTTTTCATTTTTTCAGTCATACTGATTGTGATTGTTACGCTGCAGGTGATTATATTCCGCTGGAAAAACTGGATGTAGAAAGGAATAACCTGAATATGTTGAAAGTATACGGTGATATTATTTCCGGTAACTGCTACAAAATTAAATTGTTGCTTAGCCTGCTGGACCAGCCGCATGAATGGGTTCATGTGGATATCGTTAAGGGTGAAGCCCGCCTGCCCGGGTTTTTAGCAAAGGCGCCCAACGGCAAGGTTCCTTTATTGGAAATGGAACCGGGAAAATACCTATCGGAATCCAATGCCATTCTGAATTTTCTGGCGGAGGGGACACCCTATCTGCCAGAGAATAAACACCTGCGGGCGCAGGTATTGCAATGGCAATTTTTCGAGCAGTACAGTCATGAACCCTATATTGCCGTGGCCCGTTTTATTGCCAAATATCAGGGCATGCCGGACGAGAGAAAGGCGGAGTATGACAGGCATCCGGGTGGGTACAAAGCCTTAAAAGTAATGGAACAACATCTGGCAACGGCGCCGTTTTTCGTCGGGAATACGTACACCATCGCGGACATCTCGCTTTACGGTTATACCCACGTCGCCCATGAAGGCGGGTTTGATCTTTCCGGTTATCCCCGGATCAATGACTGGCTCGCCCGCGTTCGCTCGCACCCCAGGCATGCCACCATGGAACAGTTTACGCACTAATATTCATGGCGACCTTCGAACCCAAACAGGGTGAAATCTTTTCTTCCGAAGTTCGCGACCTTACCAGTGAGGGTAGTGGCGTGGTATCTCATCCTTCCGGCCGAACCTTTTTTGTTGACGGCGTCTGGCCGGGAGAGAAAGGCCAGTTTCGTGTTACCGGCTTGAAGGGGAGAATTGGTTTTGCCGACATTGTGCAATTGGAAGCAGTTTCTCCGAAAAGGCAGGATGCTCCCTGCCCCTACCACGGCCACTCCAGTCATCACTGCGGCGGTTGTCCCTGGCAGTTTATGGCTTACGACAAACAGCTGATGGCCAAGCAGAGCCGAATTGAAAAAGAACTCGCCCGGGCGGATGTTTTCGAGCAGATAAAAACCATCTGGCCTTCCGATCAAATATTCGGTTATCGCAACCGCACTCAGTTAAAAAGCAATGGCGCCCGGGTCGGCTACGTTAGCGGCGGTACCAACAGGCTGGTGGCTATTGAAGACTGCCTGGTGTTATCGGATAAAAACCGCCAGACGCTGGCGGAAATTGTTGCCCGCCTGCCTGTTGCCGAATGGCGGCCGAAAAGAAAAAATGGCTGGACGACGCTCGACGTTGATGAATCTGTAAACGCAGAGTCGCTAAGCGTAAATAAACGCCTTCCGTTCCGGCAGGCGAACAGTCGCCAGAACGAAAGAATGAGACAGTGGTTAAGCGAAAAGTTGATTCCATTGCCAACGAATTCCAGGGTAATCGAATTATTTTGCGGTTCGGGCAATTTCACCGAAGTGATCGCCGCGCGGGGATTTCGGGAAATCCTGGCTGTGGAAGGCGCGAGCGAAGCAATGGATATTTTGAACCGAAAGCAGCTTCCCAATGTGACAACACTTACCTGTAATCTTTACGACGAACTGGGTATGCAACGCGTCTATCACCACGGAAAGAAAGCGGAGATACTGATCCTCGATCCCCCGCGGGACGGGATGAAGATAAAGCAGCCGTTTTTAAAAAAGAATAATCACCTGAAGGAGGTTTTTTATATTTCGTGCAATCTTTCCACGTTTGTCAGGGATGTCAAAGACCTGATGGAGCTGGGTTACAAAGTTGTGGAGGTTCAGCCGCTCGACCAGGCGCCTCACACGCCGCATATCGAAGTGCTTTGTCACTTGACCAGAAACTCGCTTACCCACCCTACGCCAGGCTCATGCCCAGGCCAATAACACTGGTAACCAGCAAGGCGATGCCGATCACCCGATAAAATATTTTAGTGTCGGTACGCATCAGATGGTCGTGCGCTTTCAAGCCGATAACGTGGCCTATTCCCGCGCAGGGCAGTAGCCACAGATGGTTTTCCATTTGCAGGTCCACGCCGGAATAAACAAAAACCGACATTTTGATCATCACGAGGATAAACCAGAGGGCAAACAGGGTGTCCCGCAGGCGGAGCTTTTCCACGTGACGGGCAAAAACCGCGACAATCAATGGAGCACCGATCAGGGATGTGCCGCTGATATAACCGCCCAACATCAAAAACAACCATTCCAAAGGCCTGCTGTTTGATTTAAATGGTTTATTCAGAATGTAGGAAAAGGAATAGGCGATCACAATTAAAAAAATAATTGCGCTCATGATATAGGCGGGCAGTGTCAGCAGCCCGAACACACCAATCAGCTTCGGCACAATCATGATCGCCAGCGATCTTCTCAAAAACGGCCAGTCCACCGTCGCCAAAAATTTTCCCTCAAGTCCCTTTGCCTTATTTTCCAGGCTGACCTGTATAAATGTGATGAACGTAAAAAATAAAAGTTGCGCCCCGATAAGCGGCAGATAAACCAAAGGCCGGTTATCCACCAGCAACAGGGGCGGCAGGGCAAACAGTGCGCCGCCAAAGCCGAGGCCTGTGCGAACGAACCCACCCCAGACGAATATCAGTCCGACGAGCAGGTATTGGTACCAGAGGAGGTCGAGCAAACTGGAATCTTATTTGAGTGCGGTTGCGTGGTACTTAATATGATCTGCTATAAAGCTGGCGATAAAAAAATAGCTGTGATCATACCCTTCCCGCATTCGCAGTTCCAGTGGGTAGTCATATTCAGTACAGACTTGTCGAAGTTTTTCCGGCATCAGCTGGTTGTGCAGGAAAGGGTCTTTGTCTCCCTGGTCCACCAGAAAAGGTATTTTATGCGAAGCTGTTTTAATCAATTCACAGGTATCGTGTTGCCCCCAGCTATCTTTGTTTTCGCCGAGGTAATTTCCCAGGGTTTTATTGCCCCAGGGGCAGAGAGAGGGTGCGCTTATCGGTGCAAAGGCGGAAACAGAGCAGTACTTTCCGGGATTTTTTAGTGCGATGATAAGCGCTCCGTGGCCACCCATCGAGTGGCCCATGATCGACAGCCTGTCTTTGATCACCGGAAAGCTGGCGTTGATCAACGCGGGCAGTTCCTCGGCAATATAGGTATACATATGAAAGTGCGCGTTCCAGGGCGATTCGGTTGCATCCACATAAAAACCGGCTCCCCAACCCAAATCCGCCGCCTCTGGGTCATCCGGCACGCCTTCGCCCCGAGGGCTGGTATCCGGCGTGACAATGGCAACATTATTTTCCGCTGCATATCGTTGTGCGCCGGCTTTCTGCACAAAATTTTCATCCGTGCACGTCAGCCCCGAAAGCCAGTAAACAACCGGAACCGGACTGGCTTCGGAAGCGCCGGGTGGCAGATAAATGGAAAAGGTCATCCTGCATTGATTGGCTTGCGAATTATGTTTGTATCGCAGTTGTCTTCCGCCAAAACATTTGTTCTCGCCGATTTGCTCAAGCACCATGTTCGCCCCCTCATTAATACAACACTACCGAACGAATACTTTTACCCTCGTGCATCAAATCAAATGCGTCATTGATTTTCTCCAGCGGCATCGTATGGGTAATCAAATCGTCTATATTAATCCGCCCATCCATATACCAATCGACGATTTTCGGCACATCCGTTCGACCGCGCGCACCCCCGAACGCACTACCGCGCCAGGAGCGCCCGGTAACCAGTTGAAACGGCCGGGTGGAAATTTCCTGCCCCGCGCCGGCAACACCGATGATACAACTCTGCCCCCAGCCTTTGTGGCAGCATTCGAGCGCCTGCCGCATAACCTTCACATTGCCGATACATTCAAAACTGTAATCGACCCCGCCGTTGGTCATTTCAATAATGGCGGCCGTAACGTCATCGACATCCCTGGGATTAATAAAATCCGTCATGCCAAACTGTTCGCCGAGAACCTTTTTTGCCGGGTTGGTATCGATACCGATAATTCTCGATGCGCCCACCATCTTCGCGCCCTGAATCACATTCAATCCGATGCCGCCCAAACCGAACACCGCAACGGTGCTGTTCGGCTCTACCTTCATGGTGAAAATCACCGCGCCGATGCCGGTGGTAACGCCGCAGCCGATATAACAGACTTTATCGAACGGTGCGTCCTCGCGAATCTTGGCCAGCGCGATTTCCGGCATTACCGTGTAGTTGGAAAACGTGGAGCAACCCATATAGTGCAATACTTTTTTCCCTTCGTAGGAAAACCGGCTGGTGCCGTCCGGCATCACTCCCTGGCCCTGGGTGGAACGGATTGCCTGACACAAATTGGTTTTGGGGTGCAGGCAAAAATCGCACTCGCGGCACTCCGGCGTGTAAAGCGGAATAACATGATCGCCGGGTTTTAGTGATTTCACACCCGGCCCGACTTCCTGAACAATCCCGGCGCCTTCGTGGCCGAGAATAGCGGGGAAAGCGCCCTCGGGGTCGTCGCCGGACAAGGTGAATGCATCGGTATGGCAGACGCCGGTGGCCTTGATTTCCACCAGGACTTCACCTTGCTTTGGTCCTTCCAGGTCGACCTCGACGATTTCCAATGGCTTGCCTGCCTGAAATGCGACGGCTGCGCGTGTTTTCATGGGCTTCTCCTCGTCTGCTTGCTGATTAAATTACCGGGAAATTTTTTGATTGTAGGGATGCATTCCGAACCGCTCCTTCCGTTTCGCGTAATCCACTTCCGGATTAAGATCCCATCCCTGCAGATGGGTTTTAACCAGGTCGGCCAGCAAGTCGATATGAAACGTATCGGCATTGAGCGCGGGAATATACTCGTAGCGCTCACCGCCCGCGTGCAGAAAATACTCCCGGTTTTCCACGCCGATCTCCTCAATGGTCTCCAGGCAGTCGGAGGAAAAGCCGGGACAAATCACCTGCACCGATTTTACCGAACATGGCAGGCTTCGCATGGTTTCGTCCGTGTAGGGCCGCAGCCATTCCTCACGACCGAAGCGCGACTGGAATGTCGTCATGTAATCCCTTTCCGCCAGTTGCAGCTTCTCCGCCACCAGGCGCGTGGTGGCGTGACACTGGCAATGATACGGGTCGCCCTGGTGAAGGTAACGTAAGGGCACGCCGTGGTAGGAAAATATCAGTTTGTCCGCCCGGCCGTGTGACTCCCAGTGCCGTTTTATGCTCGCCGCCAGCGCGTCTATATATAAAGGATGCGTGTGATAGCCGCTGACAAAGCGCAATTCCGGTATCCAGCGCCGGCGGGTAAAGTCCCCGGCCAGCGCATCGAAGGTGGACGCGGTGGTGGCCGCCGAATATTGGGGATAAAGAGGAAGCACCAGCAGCCGGCGCACGCCCTGGTCCATCATCGACTGTATTGCGTCGGCAATGGAGGGCTCGCCGTAGCGCATCGCCCAGTCGATTATCAGGTTGTTACCCAATTCCGGTTTTAACCGATCCCGCAACGCATCCGCCTGCTTTTTGGTGTAAATTGTCAGGGGAGAGCCGGCGTCCGTCCACACACTGGCATACGCCTTTGCCGAGCGGGCGGGACGCACTCGTAGAATAATAACGTTGAGGATCACCCACCAAAACCATCTCGGAAACTCCACCACCCGCGGGTCCGACAAAAATTGTTTGAGATAGGGCCGCAATGCGCCGGCTGTTGGCGCCGCCGGTGTACCAAGATTGGTAATGATAACTCCCGTTCGCTCGGGGGTGTTGTGGTCGAAATGGGGACAATTCGTATACTTCACGCTTTGGAATCTCACCCGGTTATAATGTGGTTAAGGATTATAAGGCATCCCGATATGGATAATTCATTCAGGGCCGACTTTTATTACTATATCGTAGAATATTGCAGGGAGTGGCCGACGCGTGCTCAATGTTGCGCCATGCCTGAGAAAGTATCAATCCATCCCCGGGCACGAAAGCGGGAATGGGCACAAGAACCTGAAAAGCAATCACTCTCTAATGAAAGGAAAGTCAGTTATGAAAAAATTGTTACTCGTCCCGTTACTCATTATCAGTCAATACGCCTTTACGGCTGACGATTCCGCTAAAAGAGCCGAACTGGAGAAAATGTTCGCTTTGACCAACATGGACAGCATGATGGATGGTATGTATGCGCAAATGGGAGCGATGTTTGAACAAATGGTGGCACAACAAAATATTCCCGCGCAGGAGCAGGAGGCAGCTAAAAAGTACTTTGTTAAGATGGAGGCCCTCCTGCGAGAGGAAATGGGATGGTCGAAAATGAAAGAGCCGGTGATGGAAGCCTACGCCCGAGTGTATACAGTCGATGAACTCAAAGCGATAAATGAATTCTACTCAACCCCGGCCGGGAAGAAGATGATAGAAAAAATGCCACAACTAATGCAGGAAACTATGCAGATATCACAGGCAATGGCGCAGAAGCTGATTCCTAAATTCCAGGCGCTGGCGGAGGAAATGAAACAGGAAGTGAGCCAATCGCCATAGACCGAATTGCAAAAATATTTGAAACCTAATGGTTGAACAGGGCGGAGTCAGGCGTTGCATAAGAAAATCAAAGTAATCACGGTGGTTTGCGTGATTCTGATTATTGCCCATATTTTAAATGTCGTGACCCAGGGCAGCTTGTTTGTCTTGGGCATCCGCCCAGGCGATCTCAATACGCTTCCCCATATTGTTACCGCGCCTTTTGTTCATGGCACATGGACGCATTTAGCAAATAACCTTTTCGGCCTGATCATCTTCAGTCTTTTATGCCTGTTGCGTGGCGTGAAGTTTTACCTGGTAAGCAGTTTAATCATTATCTTACTAACAGGTTTACTCGTGTGGCTTTTCGCCCGCAAGGCCGTTCATATCGGTGCCAGTGGCTGGGTGTTTGGCTTGTGGAGTCTTTCTATTGCCATAGCGTTTTTCCAGCGTAGCTTTGCCAATATTGCCATTGCGGTTTTCGTCTTATTCTTTTACGGCGGGATGATTTATGGTGTGCTTCCTCAGGACCATTACGTATCTTTTGAATCACACCTGTTTGGCGCTATCTCTGGTATTGTCTGCGCCTACTTTATGACAAAAAGGAAAGTCCCCAGGCGGAACCGTTAATTATGAAACAGGAGTGGCTGAATCACGGGAGCAGACTCTTGACCGAATGATTGAGGCGGCCGCCAGTTTGGGGGCGGCTGAACTATTGGCCTATGGCACCGCCGTGAGGCTTAAGCGAAAACCTGTTGTGGGATAAAAGCTAAAAAAAACTGGCGTCGTGGGTAATATTACCGTTTCCATCTTTTGCCAATCTCACTAATATTGGCTTCCAGACAAGTTTCATTACTATCTTTCCTGTTGTCGATACGGCACTCTTTTGCCGCGTATCCTTTAGGCTGTTTACGCTTTGGGGAACAACGGCGCCACGCGCCTCTTACTTCTTAACCTGGCTCTACCATGGAGGTTGTGCCATGAACGGTTATTTTCGCACGTTAATTTATTTTTTTTTCCTGTCTGTGTTTTCGGCATACGGCCATTCCGCCACCTTTAATGTCACCACTGTCAACGACACGGTTGGCGGCATGAATATGTCGCTAAGAGATGCAATCAACGCCGCCAATGCGGATAGTGAAAATTCCACCATTATTCTTGGGTCGGGCTTAACCTATGAGCTGACAACCTGCGGCACCTTCGACGATGCCAATGCCACAGGCGACCTTGATCACACGGAGGCGTTCGAACTCACCGTCCAGGGAAATGGCTCCACAATCCAACAAACCTGCACCGGTGACCGGATTTTTCACAACCATGCTGTTGGCTCTTTGGTGGTGTTGAACGACGTCACGATTACCGGAGGCAATGTGGGCCTTACCGATTTTGGCGGTGGCATTTGGATGGTTGAGGGGGATCTGGAAATCAATAACTCCACCATCGCCAATAACGAAGCGGGCGAATCCGGGGGGCGGTGTCCAGATGGATGACGGCGCGCTTACAATCACCAGTTCCGTTTTTGACGGCAACGAGTCCGGCCTGCCTGGTGGAGGTCTGGAAATATCGGCGCTGCATCCGGTGGTAATCATTGATTCTATCTTTCAGAACAACGAAGGTGATATCGGTGGCGCGGCGGCAATCGGCATTGCCTTGAATGTCCACATCGAAGGCTCGTCATTCATTAGTAACGGGGCAAATATGGGCGCTGCCCTGTTTTTGGGTAATGCGAACGACGTTTATATTCTTGAATCGGAATTCGAATCGAATACCGGGGGCAGTGTTATTGAGTATTCCGATGGGCAGGCCCCGGGAATGAACCCACTTCGCTTTGTGATGGAGCGTTCCACCATCGCGAATAATAACGTAACCGGCGGTGCGGGCCTGGTGGTGGATACTAATGGACGCGAAGCACGGCTGGTTAACTCCACCGTCAGCGACAATTCCGGTATTGGCATCCATGTTGAGGATGAAGGCTTGGTGGAAACTATTCATTCCACTATCGTTTCCAACGTCGGAAACAACGTGCTTGCCCTTGGGCTGACCGAACTGCGGACATTTGCCTCCATCTTTGCCGATGTGCAGGGCGGCGGCTCTGATTGCGGCCTCGGTATCGGCGCGGATTCGCGGGGTTATAACTTTGCCGGCGATGGTACCTGTGGGCTGGGACTCGGCACCGGTGATATAAGTTTCGGTGGTGATCCCGACCTGAATCCGCTGGCCTACCACGGTGGCTCCACACGTGTCCGCCAGCCGGCGGCGGGCAGCGGTGTACTCAATATCGTACCTGTTGTCGAATGCACGACGGAATTGGGCATAGCGCCGGTTGACCAGCGCGGCGTCTCCCGCCCGGTCGGTACCGACTGCGATGCTGGATCGTACGAGGGGCAGGGTATTCCCATTTTGATTCCGCCATTTATTATTCTGGTGGCCGACCCGATTATTCCCACGCCGTTCGAAGACCTGCTGGCGGAGATATTGCGCCGACACGGCTTCCAGTTTTCATTTGTTGACGATGACACGCCGCCACCCGAATTTTCTTCCGAACGGTTCGCGCTGATCGTCGCGCCGTCGGCAACAGAGAAAGCCGCCGCCTGGAAGTACACCAAAGCGGGCATGCTGGTGCTTGATCCGGGCCTCTTCGATGATTTCAGTCTGATAAAAAAAAGCCGGAGGTGTGGCAATGTTACGTCCAAACCTATCGACAAACTTATTATCAAAAATCCGGATAGTCCCCTGGCGGCGGGATTAACAGGAGAGGTAATGCCATTCGACAAAAGTGCGCCTTCTGCCTTCGCCAAACCCGCTCGCTCCGCCGAGGTGGTTGCTGTTGTGCCCGGCCGGGGAAACAAAGCCGCCATCTTTGCCTATGAGCAGGGGAGCCGTCTGGTTGACCGTAAAGCCGCACCCGGCCGCCGAGTCGGATTCTTTGTCACCGAGGAGAACCTGGCTGTGCTGTCACAGGAAGGAGAAACATTACTCGTGGCGGCATTGACCTGGGCAGCGGAAACCAGCCAGAAATAGTTGTAATAACGCCGGCGGTTGCGCCGGCAGATTATCTTTGAACCTTATGGCGATTACTTTAGAGTAAGCCGTCAGGTACTTTGCAATCTCGTGCAATTTCCCGTCTTGGTAAATTCTTCTTCCTCAATCGCGATGACACGCTCGCGATATTCGGAGGTTGGGAATAGGTATTTAAACCGAGACTACTATTGCCGAAATCTATTATTGGTGAAGTGTCAGAATCAGCTGTGCGGTTGGATCCGGATATCCCTGCTTTAGTATCTTCATGCGCTTTCTTTTGCCTTTCCGATATTATTTCCTTTTCCTCAGCGGAGAATCGCTGAGCTGCGGGTAAGGGTTGTCCGCAATACATGCATTTATCGAATACAGTGCTGTATTTTACGGTTGCATTTCGCGCAGGTGCCCTTGTCTTTCATTTTGATCCTTACTAAATATCCTGGTTAAGGCCAAGTTCCTTCTGCTTTTCTTCGTCAAGCCCAGCGAAACGATGCGATGCGATTCTTTCACGCTGAATGATGCCAGGGTTGTACAACTAAAAGACCAGAAAATAATTCCAAAATATCTTTAGAGGCTTCATTTTTCTCTCCGTATTATTGTCGCAAAGTACCTTTTGCTCAGCGCATAAAGCAGCAAATGTGATAATCGGCGTCAAGTGTAGCCCAGGAACAGAAAGTTTGTGAAGCGCGGGAAGTGTGGTTGGCTGGTGGGGATATTGGCAGGTTTTATATAAGGGCGGCCGAGGCCGCCCTTGTGTGTTATTCCGCGGCTTTCCCTTCTTCTTTCGCGGTTTCTTCCGTTGCTTCGGCGGTGGCTTCGCCCGTTTCCTGGGCAACTTCCTCTACCGGCTGAGGCTTGGGTTCGGGCTTTTTGCGCAGACCTTCCGCTTCCAGGATTTTGATTTTCTCTTCGCCGTTGATCCACTTTCTGCCTTCGCCGCGAACCGCGTAGCGCTTGTCGTTGCGTTCGAAAATGGTGTACTCGGCTGTTTTCTTGGCTACTTTCATGGCCTTTCCTCGTGATGGTTGAAAAATAATAAGCCCGGCCAACGGCCGGGGACGGTGAGTTTAATCAGGTTTTGGGTTGAATGCCAGGGATGTGGGAGTGCCACGTTTAGGTTTCCTGAATCTTCGCCACGCGAAGATGACTACATTTCCGGAGGGTGCCTGTCCGAGGAATAGGCAGATTTTTATACTTTGCTTCTCAAGAATGGTGACAACTTCGTCGTAAAACACACCCCAACCAATAAATTTTTTCTGCCGCCATTGACTATTCACCACTGCGACCCCAATACTGTTAAACCCTTCCCGTGGCCCCTCCCATGACTGCTTTTCTTCCACCTCTGAAAATCACCAACCTGCTTCGCTTCTCGCTGGCATTGGTGTTGTTAAGCGGTATTGTCTGCGGCCAGACAACGGGCCGTTCGATTTCTGACAGCGACAGGAATTCCGGCGCAACCGCCGTGGGTATCCAGCCCTGTGTCGGCCTTCAAAGCGAGCAAGCCGGCAGCGGCAAGAAAAACAGCGAACGGCGCCCGGACGACAGCGGCGATGGGCCGTTTTGGCTTGTTGAAAGTTCCACCCACGCCGGCGCTATCCAATCTCCTGCCTTTATCCGGACACTTGCTGACGGTTCCCTGATCCGCCACGCAATCCGCTATTCTCCCCAGGCTCCCCGCGCACCACCCATAGCGTAATCCTTCAGTCTCTCAAGCACTTTATTACACGAAAAGCCTTTTCGAGGATGACGCATGAAACCTTTAACCAAACGGGCTGTGGCTTACAGCCTGATTATTCTGTTGGGCCTGCTGAGCGCGCTGCCCAACCTGCTGCCGGGCTCCGTTTTGCAAAAGCTGCCCTCCTGGTATGCCGATAACACCTTTACCCTTGGGCTGGATCTACGCGGCGGTTCGCACCTGCTAATGGAAGTGGATACTCACCAACTTCTACTGGATGAAAACAGCCAACTGGCGGAGCAGTTGAGCGACAACCTGCGCGATGCCCGCGTTTATCACGCCAAACCCGAAGTCAGCGAGCAATCCATCGTGATCCGCCCGCAAAAACCGGAACAGATGGAGAAGCTGGTCGAAACGGTTCGCGCCGCTATCAAGCCGGCAGCCGGCGCGCCTGCTTCCCACTCCCTGGAGGAGCGCAATGGCCAACTGTTGATCAAGACAACCAAAACCTATACGGAAAACCTCAAGCGCGATGCGGTGGAACGCAGCCTGGAAGTGGTGCGACGACGCCTCAACGAAACCGGCCTGGTGGACCCAACCATCACCCGCCAGGGGGAAGATGCAATTCTGGTGCAGTTACCCGGCGTGGATAATCCCCGGCAAATCCGTCAACTCCTGGGCACCACCGCCAAGATGACCTTTCATTGGGCGCCGGACAGCCACTCCCGTATGACTACCAGTGTGATCACAGTGCCGGGCCAGTTTGCCGGAGAAAGTTATCGAATCGAACAGCGTGTGGCCCTGGAGGGTAAGCATATCAGCGACGCGCAACTGGCCTACGACCAGGACACCGGGCAGCCCATTGTCACCTTCGAACTGGACAACGAAGGTGGCCGCCGCTTCGGCGACATGACCAGTAAAAATGTCGGCCGCCAACTGGCCATTGTGCTGGATGAAACGGTGATTACGGCGCCGGTTATCCAGACCCCGATTACCGGCGGCAGCGGCCAGATTACCGGCTCCTTTACCGCCGCCGAAGCGAGCGACCTGGCGCTGCTGTTGCGCGCCGGTGCCTTGCCCGCGCCACTGCAGGTGATCGAGGAGCGCACCGTCGGCCCGGATTTGGGCAGCGACGCCATCGCCATGGGCATTACCACCGGCATCATCGGCGTCATGCTGGTGTTCGCTTTTATGGTAGGAATTTATGGCCGCTGGGGGCTGATCGCCTGCACGGCTCTTGCCCTGAATATCGGGCTGGTGTTTGGCATACTCAGCCTGCTGGGCGCGACGCTGACATTGCCGGGTATCGCCGGTTTTATCCTCAGCATCGGTATGGCGGTGGACGCCAATATCCTGATCAACGAACGGATTCGCGAGGAAACGCGGCGCGGGCAAAAACCTTATCAGGCGCTCGATTCGGGATTCAAGCTCGCCTACGGCACCATCCTTGATTCCAACATCACCTCGCTGATCGCCATCAGCCTGCTCTTCCTGTTCGGCAGCGGGCCGGTGCGCGGTTTCGCCGTGACCATGGCGATCGGCATACTGGTATCGATGTTTACCGCCATCACCGTAACCCGCTTGCTGATGGAACGAAGCGTGCGACGCCTCGGCCGGCGGCCATTGAATATCTCGGGTATAGAAGCGCTCAACCGCTTGAGCGACAACACCATTCAATTTATGCGCGGCCGCTATATCGGCCTGATTGCCTCGGCGGTACTTTCCATCGCGGCGATCCTGTTGTTTTTTAAACCGGGGCTGGAATATGGTATCGATTTCAGCGGCGGCAGCGTTGTGGAAGTTCGGGCGGGCGTATCCGTTACCGATTTGCGGGAAAGCTTGCACTCGCACGCATTCCCGCAGGCGGCAATTCAGGAATTCGGCGCAGACGGTAATTACCTGGTGCGCCTGCCGATGCAGGGTGCCGAACAGGTTGCCAGTGGCTCACAAGTGGAGGCGTTGAAATTCGCCGTGCAGAATGTTGCCCCGGAAGCGGAGTTCCCGCGCGTGGAAATGGTGGGCCCCAAAGTAAGTGGTAATTTTGCCGACGCGACCATTCTCGCCATTCTGTTGGCCGGCGGCGGTATGCTGGTTTACCTTTGGGCAAGGTTCGAATCGCACTTTGCCACGGCGGCAATGCTGACCCTGGCGCTGGACCTGACCAAGACCATCGGCTTTTTTGTGCTGGCCGGCGTTGAATTTAACCTGACAGCGGTGGCCGCGCTGCTGGCGTTGATCGGTTACTCGGTTAACGACAAGGTTGTGGTATTCGACCGCATCCGCGAAAACCTGCGGCTGACACCGGACAAACCTTTTGCGCAACTACTCAACGAAAGTATCACCTCCACATTAACGCGAACAGTATTTACCTCCGCAACCACCTTTTTGGCAATTGTACCAATGGCCGTGGCCGGCGGTGACGCAGTGGCGAGTTTTGCGTTGCCGATGTTGTTCGGTATTGTTGTTGGTACCAGTTCGTCCATTTTTATCGCCGCGCCGATTGTTCTGCTGTTGGGTGAACGACGCCTGCGCAAAGGCGGAATGCAACTGCGACCGACCAGCGATGAAATTAAAAGGGAACTGGAGTTAATTCCTTAACTGGATCGTAGGGGCGGTAAGCGATGTCTGTTCGCACAGCGGATATCCGGGAAATGGTTTTGATGTGATATTCGCTTGCGCGTCGAACTGGGAGTTCAAATCAAATTCTCCGGATGAACCATAAATAAAAAAGCCCTCGCGAAGAGGGCTTTTTTATTTATGGCGCACCCGGAGAGATTCGAACTCCCGACCAAGTGGTTCGAAGCCACCTACTCTATCCAGCTGAGCTACGGGTGCGTAAAACTGATTGTAATCTAAGAATGATATTTGCTATTGGCAAATATGCCTTCCACCTTCCCGGAGAGATTGACTCACCGCATCCTGCGGTTCGGCCTTCGGCCAGCCTAAGGGGTGCCCAAAATCGTTCCAGACGATTTTGTCGAACTCCCGACCAAGTGGTCTGAAGCCTCCGCCAGGGGCCGTTGCCGCGAAGGGGCGGGATTATACAATAGCTCGCGCGCGACTGGGAGGGTCTAAGGGTATTTTTATTGTCACGCAAGTACGGCCGTAATCAAGGGAATCAGATGCGCCTACCAGGATAAGGCAGTGCGACCGCTGTCTTGGCAATTTCATTTACAGGCGGATAGAATGGCCAAACGGCGGTTTGGTAGTTATTGGGCCGTTGCGGGGGAATGATACGTTAGTCCATTGGATGGGGTTCAGACTGGCCTGGGTTTTTGCTCCCAGCGCTCATCTTTGATTTTCATGAAACATCTGAATAGTAGTATGCGCCGAGGGTGATGGTACGGCGTGGGGCCGGCGTGATTTTCCACCGGCTCGATTTGTGCATAAGCTAACAGGTTTGCTATCGGGACGGGTTAAAACCGTTATTTAGCCGATATGCCAATGTAAAGTAAGGAACCAGACCTTCAAAAGGGGTAAAAAATGACCAAAGTTAAACTGCTTTTATTGATTCTTGCGATGGCGTCCTTTGTCGGGGGGTGCGGCTCACGGAAAATCTCCGATTTGTCGAGCGATAGTATCAATTACGCCGCCGCGAATCCCTACAAAGTCGGCGTTGGCGACCAGTTGGATGTAAGAGTCTGGCGTAATGAGGAGTTGTCGGTGCAGGTTCCGGTTCGACCTGACGGAAAAATTTCCACTCCGCTGGTGGGCGATATTCTCGCCGCCGGTAAGGAAGTTCCCCAACTGGAACAGGAGATTGAAAGCAAGCTGGCGGCCTATGTCCGTTCCCCCGAGGTGACGGTGATTGTTATCAACGCCAACAATGCCGAATTTGTGAACCGCGTGCGCGTCACCGGCGCTGTTATCACTCCCATATCCGCACCTTACAGCCAGGGAATGACGGTGCTTGATCTGATATTGCTGGCGGGTGGATTAAATGAATTTGCCAACGCCAACAATGCAAAACTCTATAGAACCACTCCGACAGGGGTGGAAGTTCACAACGTATACCTGGACGATATTCTGAAGAAGGGCGACTTGCGGTCCAACTATACTCTGCGGCCTTCCGACATCGTCGCGGTTCCGGAAAAAATTCTCTAAATAGAACACGAAAGCGTCGCGAGATTGTCCCCCAGGCAGTCTCTCTTGACCACACAGCAGAGTGAAAAGGCTTATGTTGCGTAAAAGCACATTATTCCCGGTGTTTTTCCTGAACGCTTCTTTTGCATTCTCGGAAGTGGACATGTCGATACATGCCGGGCTCGAACGGCAGGAAAATATTACCCGCCAGCCGGATAACGAGGAGCAGATTGACGACGAGGCGTTAACCTACGGAACAGATTTTTCCTACCTGGAGGATCGCACGCATTTCGTATCCGACTTGTCTTATTCCATCACGCGCCAGGAATATCTCGACGATTCGTTTGAAGCGAGAAACGCAATATTGGGTACCGGCTTTCTATCGGTCAGAACAGCCGACAACGCCTACAGCTGGATAGTGGAAAACCGGGTGCGGGATGGCCTGCTGGATGTCCTGCAGGCGGAAGTACCGCAAAACCTTACGCGCATTAATACCTTAAGCACCGGCCCAAGGGTTCAGTTGCGGCTGTCCGGGCGGGACGATTTAGTCTTCGCCGCAACGCATACGGAAGTGAAGACGGAAAATGCGCTGGCGGATAACACTTCGGATTCCGCCAGCATTATCTGGGACCACCAGGCCACCCGCTTGTTGGGAATCAGCACATCGGTCAACTATACGGTGACAGAGCCGGAATTTGCCAATGTGGGCGAGAGCGGTACCGATGTGGGTGAGATAGAAGAGCAGCGCGCGGCCCTGCGCTTTGACCGCACCTTTCGCCGGGGCATGTTATCGGTGGAAGGCGGATACGCGGATGCCGAAGTAGAAAACGCCGATATAGAAATTTCCGACAATTTTGAATACCAGGTTGCTCTGACCGTGGAAGCAGACCGCAGCACACTGTTGTTGGAAAGTGTAAAGGAGATATCAACGACGGGGCTGGGAGCGAGCACCGCTGTCCCCACCTCGTTTCTGGATTCGGGCGCGGAGCGTTTCCGGCTGGATGTTTCGGAATCCGTGCGATTGGATTACGACTATACGCTGATTCCCCAGCGTCTTAGCCTGGGCCTTAACGGAGCGATGACCGAAAGCGAAAACCAGCTACAGCCGGAAGTTATCGAAACGGAAAGTGCCGGTATCGAGTTGACGCTGCGGGTGGGGCGGGGCAGCTTTATCGCCGGTGTGCAACGGTTGGAGCGTTCGGTGGAGAGGGAGGACCTGACCGGGGAAACGAAGCAGAATTCCTATTCGCTTCAGTACAGCCGGCCGCTGGTCCGAAACCTCGATATGACCTGTGGCTATGAGCTTGATGAATTTGAACGCGAGCCCGATGATGTCGAAACGGTATTCACCGGTTGCTCGTTTTCTTATGTTCTTTTCTGAAGCTGGAATCGCATTATTGAGAGTGCGGGGGAACAGGTGTGAATGGTTTCCCGGCATCACTCACCGGTTACTTCCCATTTAATCAGGCCCTAAATTTCTGGATCTCCGCTGGCGCGAAGATGACCGCATTTTGACTTTTATATAAATCGGCCCATATTAGCTTTAACGTAAGCCGCTATTTTTGGCTCAGGCCAGTTTTATCCTTTTATTTCTGATAATGCCTGCGGATATGTGTCGGTTCAATGTATGGCGCGCTTCACCAATACCAGACCCGGAAATAAAAAAGGCGAGCCCGAAGCCCGCCTTTCCAAGTCCTGTTTCGGCTTGATCTATTTAGCCGCTTTTTGCTTCCTGCGTACCGATCCAAACCACAGCAGCGCGGTACCGAACAGCAGCAGTGAGCCAGGTAGCGGAACCGGGTTAACACTTACCGTGGCGGATTTCAGCTTGAAGAAATCATTGCTGGTGGTGATACCGGAAGGTCCGCCCAGGTGCTGGTTGTAAGCGCCGATCAACCAATATTGCGAGGTCAGGCCGCCTGAGTTAACGCTGGTGTTGGATGAGCCGATGTTGTAATAGTCACCTACGAACGACCAGCCTTCCAGCAGCAGGTCCTGCCATTGATTACCAGCGAAAGCATCGGTGACGTCCGCTACCGGGCCGCCGGTGTAAGCCATAATCGAAGTGTCACTGTCGTTGTATTGCCATCCGGACGTAATGGCATCCAGTTCAATGGCCTGATCGAAGCTAAGCAGCAGCATGTCGTAGTCGCCGCGATAGTTGTCCACGGCGTGATCAGGAGAAAGCAGCGAAAGCTCCACGCCCAGACCATAAGGTTCCCAGTTGCCGACGTAGGACGATTCGATATTGTCACTGAACAGGCCGTACGACCAGCCGGTAATACTCAGGTTCAAGCCGTCGGAAGCATAGTTGTATGTCTTCGCGTAGGCGCTTTCACCCCAGAAGCTGAACAGCTCGCCATCGCGTGAATCGTAGTCATTCAAGTCAAACGTAATTTGAATAGCGCTTGCCGGTCCCGCAAAAGCCCCCAGGCTTGCAGCGAACGCTACAGCCAATAATTTTCTTAACATTGTTGTGTCCCCTCGAAAAATACTTTGCGTATTAAAGCTAATTCCTGCCAGCACAAGAGCAATAAGCAAGCCATTATTTTAAAATCCTTTTTTTACAATGACTTAGAGTGATTTCGGCGAGAATGACTGGCGGCGAGTGTAAAATTTGCTGACGCTGGATCAGGCCCCACACCGGTTTAATTAAATGGCTTGGAGTTTCATGTATAATGCCGCGACTTTAAGTCCATCTTTGCCACGCCCAGGCGGAAACAACCGCCGGCGAGACTTTAAAACTATTCGTACTGACTACAAATGGGAGAATCCAGTGAGCTTTTCAGTTAAACATTTCGGTGGCTTGGCGGTGCTGTCATTCGCTGTATCCGCATATGCCGCTTTCGCGGCCAGCAGCGATACCTTGGAGGATCGCCTTAAACCTGTCGGAGAACTTTGCATGGCGGGCGAGGATTGCGCATCCCCATCCACTGTCCAGGTGGCTGATGCTTCCGCCGCGGCCCGCTCCGGGGACGAAATTTACAAGACCAAGTGTGCCACCTGTCATGCCACGGGTGCAGCCGGAGCACCGAAACTGGGAGACGCCACTGCCTGGGCCCCGCGCCTGGAGAAGGGAATTGAAACCCTTTACCAAAGTGCTATTAACGGCTTTAACGGTATGCCGGCCAAGGGATTGTGCTTTGATTGCTCGGATGCGGAACTCAAGGCAGCGGTGGATTACATGGTGGAAAATTCCAAGTAATTGAACCCGTCACCACGATCAAAAAAGCTACCATCCGGTAGCTTTTTGCATTTATGGCCCGATATTTGTCTGCAAAAACCGCGCTTACTTTTTACTATTACCCGGCGGATAAACAGATCTTCCTGATCAATTTATCCAACGCTCGCGACGCGGATATGCAAAACTGCGGCATTTCCTGGGCTCGCGCCGATTCGATCGCCGGCGGCAGTACATCTCTGTACTACTGTTAACCCGGCACCCGTTACTACCGGTTAATAGAAATACTTTTAAATTAAATTTTTGTTCTTGCTTTATTTTTAGGGGAATAACATGCGAAAGGGGATTATCCTGGCGGGTGGCAGCGGTACACGCCTTTATCCGCTCACCCAGGTTGTCAGCAAGCAGCTGATGCCGGTCTACGACAAGCCAATGATTTACTATCCACTCGCGACATTGATGCAGGCAGGGATCAGGGAAATCCTTATTATCAGCACACCGGAAGAGTTGCCCCGTTTCGAACAATTGCTCGGCGACGGCAGCCAGTGGGGAATCATCCTGAAGTATGCCGTCCAGCCCGCGCCGGAGGGGTTGGCCCAGGCATTTATCATCGGCAGCGAATTCCTGGCTGGCTCCCCGGCGGCGTTGATCCTTGGCGACAACCTGTTCTACGGCCACCAACTGACCGACTCGTTAAAGCGCGCGAATAAAAGTGACAGCGCAACCGTATTCGGGTACCACGTCTCGAACCCGCGCGCCTACGGTGTGATTGAATTCGATGAAAATGGGATGGCACTCTCGATAGAAGAGAAGCCGAAAGTTCCCAAGTCGAACTATGCAGTGCCGGGATTGTATTTTTTTGACAAAGATGTTGTGGATATTGCAGCGAAGGTAAAACCGTCCGCGCGGGGCGAGCTGGAAATCACCGACGTCATCGAGTTTTATTTGAAAGCGGGCAAACTGCAGGTGGAAATCATGGGGCGGGGCACTGCCTGGCTGGATACCGGTACCCATGATTCATTGATGGAGGCGGCCAGCTTTATCTCCACTATAGAAAAGCGGCAGGGCTTGAAGGTAAATTGCCCGGAGGAAGTGGCTTACCGCTCCGACTACATTTCGGCGCAGCAGTTGCGTACCCTTGCGGAACCCCTGCGTAAAAGCGGCTATGGTGACTATCTGCTCAGTTTGCTGGAAACAAGAGTGTTTTAATGCGATTTATCGAAACAGCAATTCCAGACGTTAAGATAATGGAACCGAAAGTGTTCGGCGATGAACGCGGTTTTTTTATGGAGACCTTCCGCGTGAGTGAGTTTGAGCAGCACTGCGCGCCGCGCAATTTTGTCCAGGAAAACCACAGCGCGTCGCGGCAGGGTATTCTGCGCGGTCTGCATTACCAGATTCACCAGCCCCAGGGCAAATTGGTGAGAGTGGTCAAAGGTGCGGTATACGATGTGGCGGTGGACTTGCGAAAATCCTCTCCCACATTCGGTCGCTGGGTGGGCGTCGAACTGAGCGCGGAGAACAAGCGGCAGCTTTGGGTGCCCGAAGGTTTCGCCCACGGCTTCTACGTTACCAGCGACACTGCCGAGTTTGTTTACAAGTGCACGGACTATTATGCGCCTGAGTACGAGCGCTCCCTGTTGTGGAATGACCCGACCGTGAATATTGACTGGCCTCTGGTTAACGGCCGGGCGCCCGAACTCTCCGCCAAGGATGCGGAGGGAAAACAATGGAACGAAACAGAGTTTTTCGAATAGGTTCAATAAGACGTGAAAGTAGTTATTACCGGTGGTGGTGGACAATTGGCCTGGGAACTCGGTCGAACAGTCCCGGCTAACATCGAACCTGTTATATTATCCCGCGCTGATCTCGATATCGCGGATGCGCGGTCCGTGGGCGATACCATAGCGGACCTGCAACCGGATGCGGTAATCAACGCGGCGGCCTACACACAAGTCGACGGCGCGGAGAAGGATGAGGAGCAGGCGTTCCGAGTAAACGCCGACGGCCCGCACCACCTGGCCGCGGCATGCGGGGCGCATAATGCCCGGCTGCTGCACATCTCAACGGATTTTGTTTTCGATGGCCGGGCATGCAGACCCTATAAAGTTGACGCGCCGACCGGCCCGCTCGGCGTGTACGGCGCCAGTAAGCTGGCCGGAGAAGACGCGGTAAAAGAAATGAATGCCGGACGCTGGGCTATTATTCGTACGGCATGGGTATATTCATCCCACGGTTCGAACTTCGTCAAAACCATGTTGCGATTGATGGCGGAAAAGCCGGCCCTGAATATTATTGCCGACCAGATCGGATCGCCCACCTGGGCGCATGAGTTGGCCCGCGCCTGCTGGCGGGCGTTGGAAGCGAGCATTTCCGGCACGTTCCATTTTACCGGTGCCGGTGTTGCAAGCTGGTACGATTTTGCTGTGGCAATTCAATCTCTGGGGTTGGAAAATAACCTGCTGGATAAAGCCATTCCGATCACGCCTATTCCGACGGAAAAATATCCCACACCGGCAACCAGGCCGGCTTACAGTGTTTTGGATAATTCGCGATTGCACGAGGCATTGCCGGACCTGGTGCCCGTCCACTGGCGCAGCTGCCTCGAGAAGATGCTGCGGGAACTGGCTGCGGAAAAGAGTTAACTGGAAACTATCATGGAAAAAAAATTATTGGTCACTGGTGGCGCGGGTTTTATCGGCGCGAATTTTGTGCATTACTGGTTGAGGGAATATCCCGCCGATACAGTGGTGGTGCTGGATGCGCTGACTTACGCCGGCAATGTC
This sequence comes from uncultured Cellvibrionaceae bacterium, assembly GCA_964451365.1. Taxonomy (GTDB): domain Bacteria; phylum Pseudomonadota; class Gammaproteobacteria; order Pseudomonadales; family Cellvibrionaceae; genus CAYVIB01. The sequence goes on along the minus strand of CAYVIB010000007.1, from coordinate 118,600 downwards.
GCCAGCCTGGAGTCCGTCGGAAACAACGGCCGGTTTCGTTTTGTGCACGGCAATATCCTGGACCAGAACCTGGTGGAAAGCCTGTTGCGCGAAGAGCAAATCGATACCCTCGTTCATTTTGCCGCCGAATCCCATGTGGACAGATCCATCACCGGCCCGGACGCCTTTATCGAAACCAATATTGTCGGCACGCACACGCTGTTGAAGGCGGCAAAAAAAGTCTGGATGGATGAGGGCGCTTGTCCGGAGCAGCACCGTTTCCACCACATTTCCACGGACGAAGTGTACGGCACGCTGGCGCCGGACGATCCGCCTTTTTCTGAAACCACACCCTACGCGCCCAATTCGCCTTATTCCGCCAGCAAAGCGGCGTCGGACCATCTGGTGCGCTCGTATCACCATACCTATGGGATGAATGTCACCACATCCAACTGTTCCAACAATTACGGGCCGTATCATTTCCCGGAAAAACTGATTCCGCTGGTAATTACCAACATTCTGTTCAACAAGCCGCTGCCGGTGTATGGCGATGGCCTGCAGATACGGGACTGGCTGTATGTGGAAGATCACGCGCGCGGTATAGACCGGGTGTTGCGCAACGGTGTTGTGGGCGAATCCTACAATATCGGGGGTATCAACGAGTGGGCGAATATCGACATCGTCAATTTGATTTGCGATTTAATGAATGAAAGTTTCCAAACCAGGCCGGAGCTGAAGGAGCGTTTTCCGAAGGCCACCGCGGCGATCAACCGGGATGCAAAATCCCTTATCACCTTCGTGACCGACAGGCCGGGCCACGACAGGCGTTACGCCATCGACCCCACCAAGGCAAATAACGAACTCGGTTATACACCGAAAGAGTCCTTCGAAACCGGCATTAAAAAAACAGTCGCCTGGTACCTGGACAATTCGCCCTGGTGGTTAAGCATTTTGGACGGGTCATACAGACAAAAGTAGTTGAAACATTTTCCCCGGCAAGCGGTGGATCGAGAGGTTAAAAAATCAGGCATGAGCGGACCCATCGCGATTGAAATAAATCGAAAGCGATTACTGCAAAATCACGATACGTTTATTCAGTGGGTGCAACATACGCTGAATATCCTTTGCGTGGTTATTACCTTGTTTGTGCTTGCCTATTACGACGAAGGGCTGATTTCCACGTCGTACAAATCTCTCGCCGCGTTCACTATCTTATTGATGATCCTGGTTTATCGCGGGTCCGGCGTGTACCGGCGGTTTGACAGCGTTATGGGCGGCGTTCGCCATCTGTGCCGCGCCTGGGGCGTCGTGGTTATCCTCCTGGGTGTCCTGGCGTTTGTCATGGATATCTCGTCCAACGTGTATTCCAAGGATGTGATTGTCAATTGGGGTGTGTTGTCGATAGTTTTTCAGATCGTCATTTTTGTCACCACCTATAAATTACACGCCTGGTACAGCAAGGTTGTTCGGCGGAAAATTCCAACCATTGTTGTGGGTACCGGCAGTATCGCACGCCATTTGGCGGGAAGGCTGGCCAGCAATATATGGCTGCCGGACGATGTTGTCGGGTTGGTTGACAGTGATGGCGAATCCAAAAAAGACGACAGCGGCGCGGATAAATTCCCCATTCTCGGCAGCGTGCACGAAATTGCCGAAATTGTAAAAATGCGCTCGATAAAACGCGTATACGTGGCGCTTCCATTCAGCGAATCCCAGCGCCTGAAGGAAATCCAGTCCCAGTTGAAACATATTCATGTGGACCTGATATGGGCGCCGGATATCTTCTCCCTTAACCTGCTCAACCACAGCGTGCGGGAAGTGGGAGGCGTGCCGCTGATAAACCTGAACGAAACGCCTTTGCTGGCGGGTGGCCCCGCCTTCCTGAAGTACACGCTCGACAAGGTGGTGTCACTGATTGCGCTGATTATGCTGAGCCCCTTGCTGTTCGCCATCGCCATGATCATTAAGTTAACGTCGAAAGGCCCGGTGATATTCAAGCAAATACGCGACGGTTGGGACGGTAAGCAATTTTACGTTTACAAGTTTCGCAGCATGTATTTGCACGACGATGGTGAAATTATCAAACAGGCCACCAAACACGACAGCCGCATTACTCCCATCGGCCGGTTTATCCGGCGCACCAGTATCGACGAGTTACCACAACTTTTTAATGTACTCGAAGGGAGCATGTCGCTGGTAGGGCCTCGCCCCCACGCGGTGTCGCACAATCAGTTTTATTCCAGCAGGGTAAAGGAATATCTGGCCAGGCACCGGATTAAACCGGGCATGACCGGCCTGGCGCAGATCAACGGTTTCAGGGGCGAAACCGAAACCCTGGAAGCGATGGAGCAGCGCGTCGAGTTGGACCTTGAATATATCAAGAACTGGTCGTTCTCGCTCGACCTGAAAATTCTGATTAAAACACCACTCGCACTGGTTTCAAAAAACGCCTATTAACAGGACCTGATAACAGGAACAGGAAAGGTTAGCCGGGAATATCCCACCGGATCCACTATGCCAAGCATTATTATTCCAGCGCACAATGAAGAGAAAGTTATTGCCCGTTGTCTGAGAGAACTCACTGCTGATTCGGCGCTGGAAGGCGCGGAAATTTTTGTGGTATGTAATGGTTGCTCCGACAAAACCGCCGAAATTGCCTCGCAGTTTGCCGGCGTGCGGGCGGTATCGATTGACACCGCGTCGAAAATCGCCGCGTTGAATGAAGGTGACCGCCTGGCGACGCAATTCCCGCGCGTATACCTGGATGCCGACGTGCTGGTGAGTGGTGAGAGTTTGAAAAAAGCCATGCGAGGCCTGGAACTTCCGGGCGTGGAAGTCGTGGCGCCGCGACTGCGGGTGGATCTTTCCGGTTCCAATATTTTTGTTAACGCCTTTTACGCGGTCTGGCTGAAGCTGCCCTATTTTGCGGCCAACCATATGGTGGGGTCGGGTATTTATATTTTGTCGGAAGCCGGGCGGGCCCGGTTCGGTAAATTCCCGCAAATTATTTCCGATGATGGTTATGTCAGGTCCTTGTTTAAACCCGGCGAAAGAAAAACGGTCGGTGACAGCCATTTCACTATTTTCGCACCCAAAAGCCTTGCCAGCCTGATTAAAATCAAAACCCGCGCAAGGTTCGGCAATATGCAGGTGGTCAGGCAGTTTCCCGGCAGTGAATTGGGTGGGGAAAACAGTTTAAAGTCTCTGGTGGCACTGATTTTGAAAAAACCCTACCTGTTGCCAGCGGCGGTAATATATGTCTATACGCAATGGCTTACAAAGTTAAAAAGCCGGAAAAAATTTCGGGAGCAGGATTTTGGCACCTGGGAAAGAGACGAATCCACCCGCTAACCTCACGCTCCTGCTATTTATCATAGGGAACGAATCATCGGGAACGATATGAAAAAAATACTTCTGATTTCATCATCCGGTGGTCACTGGGTGCAGATGAACCGATTGCTTCCGGCGCTGGAGGGCCATGATCTCTACTACGCCTGCACGGAAAAGAGCTATCGCCAGCATGTACCGGAAGGGCGCTTCTATCATGTGGTTGAGGCGTCGCAAACCGACAAATTCAAACTGATTTTGCAGGCGTTCACCGTGTTGTATGTACTGCTCCGTTTGCGTCCCGACGTGGTGCTCACCACAGGCGCGGCGCCCGGATTTTTCGCCTTGTTTTTTGCCCGGAAACTGGGAATCAAAACCATCTGGCTCGACAGTATCGCCAATGTTAACGAGCTTTCCCTGGCGGGCAGGAAGGCAGCAAAACACGCGGATCTTTATATGACCCAATGGGAGCATTTGGCTGACGCGAAAAACGGCCCTGAATTTTATGGGACGGTGATATGATATTTGTCACTACCGGAACCCAGCTGCCGTTTGACCGTCTGGTGCGCGCCGTGGATGAATGGGCGGCCGAACACCCCGATCGTGAAATATTTGCCCAGATCGGCAATGGTAAATACCAACCGCGGCACATGGAATTTGTGGAGAAACTCGAGCCCAATCAATACAAGCATTATTTCGACAAGGCAGAGCTTGTCGTCAGTCACGCGGGCATGGGTACGATTATTTCCGGCCTGGAAAATGCCAAGCCGTTGGTGCTGATGCCGCGGCGCGCGGCCCTGGGTGAGCACCGGAATGATCACCAGTTGGGAACCGCGGGCAAATTTGGCCATCATAGCCTGATCGAAATCGTCGAAAAGGAATCCGAAATAGGCGAGCGACTATCAAAAAGTCTCGCCGACAGTGCGAAAGTTTCCCAGGGTGCGGTAAAGCTGGAACCTTCGCCGAAACTGATAAGCCGGATAAGAGACTTTATAAATGGTTCTTGACCTTGTTTGCGAATGTTCAGTCCACTAGGAGCCTGGCGCTACAAAATACCTTTACGGTTACCGTAGCGGTATTTGCGCTGGTGCTTGTTACCTACGGTTCAACCCTGGTTGAACTGGTAATTTTTTGGCTGAACTCCGATGAGTACGGCCACGGAATTTTGCTGGCGTTAATTGCCGGCTACCTGATCTGGCGGCGACGCGATCGAATCGCAGCCGTGGAACCGGCATTCGGTTGGCCAGGTGTATTACTGATGAGTCTCGCCCAGTTACTCCATGTCGCGGCGACAATGGCGGACATGGAAACGGCAAAACACTATTCGATGATCATGGCGCTAGTGTCGGTACCGTTGGCCATCGGCGGCATCCGGCTTCTGCGGCCGTTCCTGTTTCCCCTGGCGATACTGTTGCTGGCAATTCCCCTGCCTTATCTGGTGAACAAACTGCTCACCACCGAAATGCAGTTGATTTCTTCCGATATCGGCGTCTGGTTTATCCGGCTTATGGGCATGTCGGTTTACCAGGACGGCAACGTTATCGATATGGGCAGCTTTGTCATGCTGGTGGAAGAGGCCTGTTCCGGGCTGCGCTATTTGTATCCGCTGTTGAGTATCAGTTTTATGCTGGCCTGTTTTTATGTCGGCAGCTGGTGGATGAAACTGGTGGTCCTGGTTTCCGCGATTCCCGTCACCATTTTCATGAACAGTCTTCGAATTGCGCTTACAGGCTGGCTGATCAAACATTTCGGCTCCGAAACGGCGGAGGGCTTCCTGCACGACTTTGAAGGTTGGGTGATTTTTATGGTGGCGCTGGCGTTGATGCTGGCATTGATATGGCTGGCATCGCTGGCGGTTTACAGAAAGAACGCCTTTTTAAGTTACTTTAGTTTTGACGAGAACCGTTTGGAAAATGGCAACGATGGCGCTGGGGATAACAAAGCTTCGCCTTTACCGGCACCACAATTTCGGCCGGGTTTTGTTTTTTATGCGCTTATTTTGGTGTTGGCGGTGGGGGGAGTATCATCGTACGCTCTCGGCATGCACTCCACCGAAGTCATTCCCGATCGGGAAACATTTACTGATTTTCCCCTGACGGTGGGTGAAAGGGAGCTCTATCCGGATACACTATCGCAGTCGGTACTGAATGTACTGAAGCTGGACGATTACTTTATCGGGGATTATGTTGCCGACGGCGCTCCGCCGATCAACCTTTACATGGCTTATTACGCCGCGCAAACCGATGGCGGCGTTATCCATTCGCCAAGGGATTGCCTGCCCGGCGGTGGTTGGGAAATCGTGTCGCTGTCGCCGGTCAGTCTGGAGGGAACGGGCTTGGCGGGCCGGGCCAATCGCGCGCTGATTCGCAAGGGAGACGACGCGTTGCTGGTGTATTTCTGGGTCAACCAGCAGGGCAAAAACTTTGCCAGCGAACTGGCGGCGAGAACATCGCTACTGGTTCGTTCCGTCATGCAAAACCGAACCGACGGCACGTTGCTGCGTGTAATATCGCCTGTCGGCATGCAATCCGAGGCACAGGCCGAGCAGGAAATTCGACAATTTATTACAGAAATATCATCTGAATTAAACCGCTTTCTGCCCAATTGATGGTTGAAGCGATTCTATTAAGCAATAGGGGGTGACACTTGCCTGGTTATAAAAATGCACTCGTCGTGGTTGCGATACTGGCACTGTTGTCCGCTTGTGAATCCAGTGAAGACAAGGCGAACGGCTTTGTTGAAAGCGGCCGGCAGTATATGGAAAACGGTGATCTGGAGGCCGCCAAAATTGAGTTCAACAACGCGGTCAAGCAGGAACAGGACAATGTCGAGGCGCTGTACGGCCTGGCGCTTATTGTCGAGAAGGAAAAAAATTGGTCTCAGGTGGAGCGGTTCCTGACCAGGGTGATTGAACTGGACCCGCGGTTTATCGATGCCCGGGTGCGGCTTGCCAATTTGTATCTTGGCGCCAACCGTATCGATGCCGCGCTCGAGCAGAGTAAGGCGATTGCCAAATTAGCGCCGGACAACCTGCAGGGTAAGGTAATTAATGCGGCGGTGTCCTATCGTATAGGCAACGCGGAAGTGGCGGCGGCCGAAGCGCGCGGAATTCTGAAGGAAGACCCACATAATGTCGATGCCACGGTCATGCTTGCGAATGATTACCTGTCCTCCGGCGAATATCAAAAAGCCCTGGATTTATTGAACGTTGCGCTCGCGGAACAACCGGACAATCTGATCCTGAACATTATCAAGGTGCGCACGCTCAGTGGCATGAAGGATCTGGAAGGTTCGGTGGCGGTGCTTCGCCACCTGATCGATTTGCACCCGGACAACGTCTTGCTGCCTGAGCTGGTGGCCAGGCAGTATCTTGCCGCCGGCCAGGAGGAAAAAGCCCTGGAAGTGCTTGAATCCTTCGCAAAGGAATCCCAGAACCCACGGGCGGTGATCGGGGTGATCGAGATCGTAAACCGGGTTGAGGGGATGACCGCCGCCACCGCCCGCTTGCGCCAGTATGTACAGCAATATCCGGAATTGCCGGAGTTGCGGTTTGCGCTGGCCGATTTGTATATCGCCACCGGAGAGATGGCCGAGGCGGAGGAACTGATTAGTCAGTTAGCCGTCTCGGATAACAAGGCAGTCAGCCTCAGGGCGAAAAACCGATTGGCGAGAATTTATCTTGTCCAGGGCAGGCACGAGCAGGCTGAAGGCCTGGTCAACGAGGTTCTGCAGCTGGAACCGCGCAATGTCAGCGCTGTTGTGACGCGAGCGGAACTGGCCATGGGCCAAGGCAACGTGGAACAGGCCGTGCGTAGCTTGCGGGCTGCCACCCGTCACGCGCCGGAGTCTACGGAGCTGATGGTGGCATTGGGAAAAGCCCACGAGCGACAGGGAGAACTCGGCTTGGCCAACGACTACTTGGCGCGCGCCGCCAACCAAGGTCACGGGGTTGCTGAAACGGCGGCCTACGCCGGCTTCCTGATGCGGCAAAAGCGCTGGCAGCAGGCGGACAACCTGTTATCCCCCGTTGTCGAGGCCGGCACGGTTAACGAGCATATTCTCAAGCTGGCGGCGCAGGCGAAGTTGAATACCGGTAAATGGGATGAAGCGCAACAGGTCGCCGACCGGCTCGACCAAATCGGCGCGGAGCAGGGCGTTGGTGCACAAATTCGCGGGCTGGCTTATTCGGGCAAAAATGAACTCGATTCAGCCATTGAATCCCTGACTGTATTCCAGCAGTCGGCGCCCAATACGCTCCGCCCGATGGCCACCCTGGTGGATGCCTATATCCGTGCGGGCAAACGACAGGATGCTGAAAATTTTCTCAATGCAATACTGGAAACAGATCACGACAATTTTTTCGCGCTGTTGCTCAAGGGATCGCTTCACGCCTACTACCACGAATACGAGCAGGCGCAAAAGCAGTTTTCCACCGCGGTGGAAAAACACCCCGGCCGGCTCGATGGCTATGTGCGGTTGACCCGGGTACTGGTGCGGCAGGAGAAATATGACCGGGCGCTGGAGGTCGTTCAGGCGGGGCTTAACAAATTTCCCGACAACCTGTCGTTGAACATCTCCAATGCTTCAATCCAGAAGCTGATGGGCAATGCAGACGCGAGCATCGCCGTATATGAGAACCTGGTGAAACGCAATGACAAGCTGGATCTTGCGGTGAACAACCTGGCGATGCTGCTGGTGGAAAAGGGAGGAGAGGAGAATCTCCGCCGTGCCGCCGGTCTGGCCGAGCGTTTTCGCAATTCAAAGATCCCGCATTTCAAGGATACCCTTGGCTGGATTCATGTCCTTCGCGCGCAGCACGATCAGGCTGTTCCTCTCCTTCGGGAAGCGGCGGATGGTTTACCGGATACCGGCGAGGTGCAATACCATCTGGGCGTGGCCTATTTTCGGGCAGGCGAAGCGGATTTGGCGCGGCAAACGCTAAAACGCGCCCTTTCCCTGGCTCCATCGGATAGTTCCTGGGGAGTGGAGGCGGAAAGGGTCCTGGCGGAACTATAGGAAACCGACCTGGAGCTTGGTGTATAGGGATCCGACATAGCCATTTGTAAAACTTACCTCACGGCTGAAACCCCAATAATTCGTGCCTTAACGGGAAATTATCCCCGGAAGAGGCGCGGTCCCTAGGGGGCTGAAAAATTAGTTTGAAACCAAACGGAACCCCGCGAATTTGTGTCGGCCAAATTTACACTCGTGCGGTTGGTCGTTCTTTTGTCGCCCGGCTTTGCCTTGTCCGGATGGCCCCAAACGGCAAAAATAACGTTCATTTCTCCTTCAAACCGCGCATTTTACCTTCTTTTTGACGCATTGCAGCAAGTTTTCCGGCTTCCCTTCTCCTTTTGGCTTGATATTTGAATACTGCACTACGAGTGGCTGGTTTTATGGGCTTGACCGGTCGCGAAATGGATAGGACCAACAAGGTAGGAGCTTTTAGAAGTGAGTAGTAAGAAGATGGAGGGATGTTTCGTGAAACTCGTCAAACAACTTGTTGTTACGTTTTTGGTTGTTGCTCTTTCTGCAGGTGCATATGCCATGATTTTTGTAGATGGTGCTGACGTGTCCGCCGTACAGGGAGGAAGTCAATCATTTTCGCTTTCAGGTGCTGCCTTGCTGTTTGGCTTGGCGTTGCTGACAATTGGCAACATGGGCACCGGAAAGAAAGATTCCTGAACAGGCTTGTTTACACTGGCTTTGTGAAAGCTACAATCAAAAAAGAGGGGCGTATAGCCCCTTTTTTTTGTATCCTTTTATATTCAGTGGGTTGGCCGGTGTTGTCGACATCATGTGGGCCTGGTTCGAATTATGCACTTGAAGGTGCACGCGGTGACAAGGTTGTCCGGGATTGTTCAGGCTTCCTTTCTATTAAAATACAAATACTTGATTAAAGCTAAAAAGGTCAATTAACTGTGTACGAAGAAGAAGGCAACGAAAACAATACCACGGTGCCCAATATTCTCTATGCGCTTAAGCGGTATAAGTGGCATTTGTGCATAACTATTATCCCGCTTTTCACCGCGGCCATGGCAATCATTGTCTCACTGCCGCCAATCTATCTCTCACAGGGTGTTGTTCTGGTGGAGACGCAGCAAATTCCCGCCGACCTGGTTCGCTCCACGGTCACCAGCGCGGCGTCTGAACGTATCCAGGTTATCCGCACCAGGGTGATGACACGCGACAAGCTACTTGAGATCGTGGAAAAGTATCCTTATTTTCCCCTGGACGAGAGCACACCCATTGAGGTCGAAGCGTTGCTGGACCAGATCCGGGAAGCGATCGAGATCGACGTAATCGAGTCCCAGCAATCGCGCCGGGGGCCGGAAACCGCTATCTCTTTTACCGTCGGCTTCAATTCGAAAAGTCCTTTCATCGCCCAGGCGGTTGCCAATGACCTGGTTACCCTGTTTTTAAGCGAGAACGTCAGGGCGAGAACGGAGCGGGCGAGTGAAACGACAGATTTTTTGCAGCATGAAGCAGAAAAAATAAAAGAGGAACTCAACCAGACCGAAGCCGCGGTGGCCGAATTCAAACAAAAGAACAAGGATTCGCTGCCGGAACACCTGAACCTGTATGTGGACATGCGGCAGCAGACTACCAGGCAGCTTGAGGATATTAACCGCGAAATCCGTTCCGCCAATGACCAGATTGAATTACTGAATACGCAGTTGGCTTTGCGCGCGCAGAATTCCGCAACCGTGGGTTCAAAAGCGGAAAGGCTGGCGGAATTGAAAACACGTTATCGCGAACTGTCGCTTATCTATAAACCGACCTATCCCGACCTGGTGGCGATCAGGGAGCAGATAGAACTGCTGGAGTCCGATAAAACGCCCGCGGGTGAGGCACTCTTTTCGGATGCCGAACTCACCATAGAAAGGCAGGTCGCCTCGTTGCGCAGTACCGTCGACGCGCTGTTGCGCGAGCGGTCCGAAGTCGAGACCAAGCTGGCCGACCTGGAAAGCCGGATACTGAATATTCCCATTGTGGAGCGGGGCCTGATTGCGCTGAACCGCGACTACCAGGCCAAGCTTGAGCAGTACAATGCCATGCGAGCCAAAACCATGGAGGCCTCCATGGCGGAGAGTCTGGAAGAAGGCCGAAAAGCCGAACGTTTTTCCATTGTCGAACCGCCCATTCTGCCGAGAATCCCCGTTGCGCCGGACCGAAAAAAACTGTTGGCCATGGGCATTGCCGGTGCGTTCGGTTTGCCTCTGGGGATAGTGATGTTGATCGGTTTCCTGGATAAGACAATCCGAACCCGCGAATTGCTGGTGACATCAGTGGGTAATGTTTCAATTGTTGAGACACCTTACATTGCCGACGAAAGCGAGAGGTTAAGTTTTCGCAAGAGGTTGAAAATCACCCTGACATTCGTCGTGGCTGCTTTAATCGCCACACTGCTGTTTATTCACTTTTTCTACATGCCGCTTGGAATATTTGCGTCCAAGTTTCTGGCACGATTCGGAGTATATTGAGGATATTGAGGGGCTGTGCAGGTTCGTTTGCCGGCGCAAACGCCGGCCGGACCTGCTGGAATCCGGACTGGGTTTTAGAGGACTGGGTTCCATATAATCATTCTTACCGGTAATACCGGATATAACAAATAATCTGAGGATTTTACGTGAGTCACGACATTATTCTGGCGGGTGCCGCGCCGGATACGGGAAACTTGGGGGTTTCGGCGCTGTGTTATTCGGTGGTATCCAATCTGTTGTCCCAGAACGCTAAACTGAATATCAAGATTCTGAGCCATGGGAAGGGCCTGAAATCAGGTGCATATCAAGTGGGAGCGCAGGGGGCTTGCGACCTGCTCGGCGCAAAACACTCCAACCGCTTTTACGACAGCTCTTCGTTTACCAATATCTATTGGGTTTCCCGTTTAATGCCATCGCTGACCCGGGAAGGCAAAACATTTCGTGAAAGTCGGGCTATTCTCGATATCAGCGGGGGCGACAGCTTTACCGACCTGTATGAAAAGCGCCGGTTTGATGCAATCGTTTTTCCGAAAAAAATCGCGCTGCAAAACAATATTCCGCTTGTGCTTCTTCCCCAGACATACGGGCCGTTCGACAACCCACGGTACAAGGGAATCGCGGCGAACATCGTAAAGCGCTCGACACTCGCTTACGCCCGTGACAAATATTCGTTTGAGTATCTCAAGGAACTGCTGGGCGACGATTATGATTCCTCGCGGCACCAGCAGGCCGTTGACGTGGCATTTATCCTGCCGGCCACGGATGGAGAAAGCCTGGTGCGCCGGGGTATTTTGCCGCAAGCTGAACCGGCCGGGGAAATATTCGGGATAAACGTCAGTGGATTGATCTTTAATCAGCCGGAGCGGGCAAAATCGCAGTATAAAATTTCCCTGGATTATCCGCAGGTGATCATTCAAACGCTGGAGCATATCCTGGCAAATTCGGAGGGTCAGGTGTGGCTCGTTCCCCACGTGCTTGCGCCTCCCGGACACTACGAGTCCGATATATTTGCCTGTGAAACGGTTAAAAACATGATGCCGGAAAAATTCCATCACCGGATACATGTGATCGGTGGGGATTTTGATCAATGTGATATCAAAGGTGTGATATCCCGCTGTTCCTGGTTCTGCGGAACCCGCATGCACTCCACTATTGCGTCGCTTTCCAGCACGGTGCCCACCGCGGCAATCGCATACAGCGGTAAGTTCAAAGGGGTTTTTGAAAGTGCGGGGCAAGAAGCCGCGGCATATGACGCAAGAGCTGAAACGACAGACGGAATGATTTCAAATCTGGTTGCGTCCTGGGAAAACCGCGGGGAAATAGCGAAGGTACTGCAAACCACCATTTCGGCTGTGCGCAAGCGCAGTATGGAACAATTCGCGGATATTCTTGCACATATATAATCATGACCATTTGGCGTATTTATTTGATTGGTTTTGGAGCGGGTGGATAGATGAGCATCCCAATAAAGACGATAGAAGATGTCGTAAACTATCAGTTGTGTACGGGTTGTGGGGCGTGCGAAAGCGTGGAGCCCAACCGCTATAAAATGGTGGATCTCGAAGAAATCGGCCGTCGGCCGCAATTGAAAAGCAACCCCGCCGAATCCGACGGCAGCGCCTTCGGCGTCTGTCCCGGGCACACTCTTAAACACACATTCGACACTGCCGACCCGGAACTCGACAGGAAACTGATGCCGGGATGGGGTCCCGTCTACGAAGTCTGGGAAGGTTATGCCGCCGACGAGGAAATCCGTTTCCGCGGATCGAGTGGCGGAGCGGCAACGGCATTGGCTCTCTATGCACTGGAAAAAGAGGGCGCAACGGGTGTGTTGCATACCGGTGCGGATAAAGATATTCCCTACCTGAATAAAACAGTTTACAGCGCTTCAAAAGAAGACCTCCTGTCGCGCACCGGCTCGCGGTATGCGCCGGCCAGCCCATGCGAAAGCCTGAATGAAATAACAAATCGTGACGGCACTTCAGTGTTCATCGGCAAACCATGTGATGTGGCCGCCCTGAACAATGTTGAAAAAATCAATAAAGTGCTTGCCGCAAAGATCGCTATTAAAATCGGTTTCTTTTGCGCGGGCGTTCCTTCCACCCGTGGCAACAAAACACTGGTTGAACGCGAGGGTTTGCCTGCCGAAAAGCTGACAAGTTTGAAATATCGCGGGGAAGGCTGGCCAGGCATGTGGCGTGCCACCGCCTCCGGTGACGATGGACAGAGCGAATCCCGCGAACTCACCTATGCAAATTCGTGGGGTTTTTTGCAGAAATACCGCCAGTGGCGGTGCTACATTTGCCCTGACCACACCGGGGAATTCGCCGATATCGCGGTAGGTGACCCCTGGTACAGGGAAATACAACCAGGCGAACATGGTAAGTCGTTAATTGTCATCCGGACAGCCAAAGGGTTAAAATTTTTACGTGACGCGGCCGATGCCGGATATATCGTGCTTGAAACCAGGGATAACACCCTGTTACCTCGCTCCCAGCCCAATTTGATGAAGACACGAGGTGGCCTGTGGGGGCGACAGCTTGCACTGCGGCTGGCGGGCGCGGCGGTTCCCCGTTATTTGGGAATGGAAACTTTCCGCTTTTGGCTGACCCAATTAAGTGCAAAAGAAAAAATCCAATCGTTAACAGGAACGGCCAAGCGAATTAAAAACAAAAAACTAAAGCGATCCCAAAGCGTGATTTAAAGCACAAAAGGCTATCGAGTCATTTTCCGGGAAAAGCTTACAAAACCGGGGCGCTTGGCAATATATGCTTGTCCAGTACCGACGGTTTCAGTTTATTTGCGTAGAGAAAGGTTTGTCTTGAAACGATTCATCTTTATAATCCCTCCCCGCTAGCTTGCGCTGCTATTGTGGTTTTATTCCGGTCAATCAGTAATTAAGAACGATTTTGGAAATATTGTGAACTGACGACCAATTCCCACGTTGAAATCGCTCCATTTATCGCTGTATGTTGATATCGCCCGACGGAAAAACATGGTTACATTTTCCTTAAGATTTTTTTCCGCTTTAGGTACGGAAGTTGTATGGGCCGATATGATGGCCGCGGTATTATCTCGTCGCCTCAATAATCCTTCGAGAACCGTTAAGGTCTTAAATTCATTTATGAGAAGCGTTGTAAAATTTGCACAAGCTGGCAGCGCAATGGCGACCCGGTTAGTTACGTCTTTACTGTTCAAAGCCTGCAATTCAGACCGTACCCTCCAAAAAATTCGTTCGGTTGTTCCGTCATGCCGGCCTTTGTTAAATAAAAGAGTTGCGGGTAAAAGGACGCGGGTGGAAATCCACCGCTATTTTATGAGCTGTTGCTCAATAACAATGGGCAAAACAAATGAGCGACCAAGATGAGCGACCAAGATGAACGACCAAGATGAGCGATAGTTACTTGCATACGCCAAGAAACATTACCTGGGCTGAGGATAACGAACGAAACGCGCTGTCACCACTTTCAGGATTGTTACACCAGTTGTACAGGGTGCGGGTGCTGAGGAAGTTCATCATCCGGCTGTGCAGGAAAATTGAAGGTGGTGACTGCTTCTCTGTCACATTGCGACGTTTGTTTCGGGACTATCACCAGGTTGAAATTGGCGCTTATTCTTACGGCTGTTTTATTCCCGGCCTGCTGCCGCCGGGCGCCACAATGGGCAATTATTGTTCAATAGCTGCGGAGCTTTGTATTCTGCGTCGCAACCATCCTTATCGTCGCCTTTCGCAACACCCTTTCTTTTTCAACCGTCGCCTGGGACTTGTGGAAGCCGATACGATTGAATTGCATCACGACAATCCCCTGAAGATTGGAAATGACGTGTGGATTGGGCAACGGGTAACCATTCTTCCGGGATGCGGGGAAATAGGTGATGGTGCCATTATTGGCGCGGGCGCCGTGGTGACCAAGGATGTCAAGCCGTTTACCGTGATCGGCGGCAACCCTGCCAAATTTATATGTGATCGTTTCGACGAGCAAACTAAAGAAGAGATGATGCGCTCCCAGTGGTGGAACGCTCCGATCAAAAGCCTGATTGAAACGGATTTTCCGTTTGACCAGGAACTGGACAGCAGTAACGCGAAGGTAAACCTGGAGATCATCTCCTCGGTGAAAGATAAAATTAGGTAGCCTTCTCAGTCCGGAATACCTGTGTGGCGTAGAATGGAATTGAACGTTTACAGAGGGTTGAAGAATGAAATTCCTGCGTCGCTCCGCCGGCTATCGGCTTGGACTGTGTTTATCTTTCTCCGTGTTTGTCCTGCCGCAAACGAGCCTGGCCCAGTGCGGTGGCACGTCAAACTGTGATTTATCTCCGTCGCTATTCGTCAGTCGTGCCAATCTGGTGGAAGTCAAACGCCGGATTGCGGAAGATATTGAGCCTTATGCTTCCTTTTACAACACATTCAGAGGCGTTGCTTCATCGTTACTGGACGACGAGCCGGATCCGTTTCAGATGGACAACATAGCCAACATAAGCTTTGGTTGGTGTGGCGCGTCCGGAGGGGAAGACGATTCCCTTAAAGATCTTGTCGATAAACTTGGGCAGGAGTCCAGCGAAGCGCGCAATCTCGCCGTGGCGTATCTGTTGTCCGGTGATACTGCTTATGCCGACAAGGCGAAAGACTACATGTTGGCCTGGGCGCAACAGTCGACCCTGGTTAACTTCTACGACTTCAATATTAATTTCCAATCCGCCAGTTTCGACGGTGTCGAGGAGGGGTTCTGTAATAATTCCTGGAACATGGCCCTGGACAGTATATGGCAGGCTTACGGGCTGATTAACTTTAGTGACACGTATGCCATCCTGACCCGAAACGGCTATTCGTTAAATGCGCAGGAGCAGTCGCAGTTGGCAAATTGGTTGCGCAACGAATTGCTGCCGGCCACCAATGCCGGTTTTCACGCCTGGACACGCTGGGCGGATTTGCATACCGGCTCAAGCGCCTACACCCGCTATCGAAACGACAACCACCTGAGTTGGGGCCTTGCTGGTCTGGCGGCTGTGGCGGCGGCATTGAATGATGACGAGATCTGGTCTTATGCGATTTCCGGTGGTAGATACGATGACGGGCACAGTGGCCCCTACGCGAACCCTTCCTTTTTTCAGGCTCAGATAGGCCGGGCAATTGCTGAAAGTGGTGAAGTTTATGATCAACGCGTAAGGGCGGACGAGCACAAGGGAATGTTCTATGGCCATTTCAGTCTGTGGGCGCTCACGCTTGTGGCGCAGATAGCGGAAACTCACAAAGGAGATAACTACTGGACCTTTGCCGGCACCAGCGGGGGATCCATTGTCGACGCCTATGATTATTACGCGCCGTACGGTGCGGGCGACCGGACTCCCCCTGATCCGGAGGAAACCACCGACCCCGTATTTTTCCGTTTTCTTTACGAAATGCTGGTGGGTAATGACTGGGTTAGCGGTGATCGGGAAGTGCTTTACACTCGCGCTCGCGACAGGGCCGCGAGGAACCAGGTTGTCATGCAGGGGATCGGACCGGTGTCCCTGGTTACCGGTGATTTGCCGGAAGTTGTTGCCCGGCGGCCAAAACCTCCGACGGAGGTCGATGTTGAAGCTGTTCCACCGGCATCAGAATAGAAAAGCGCCTGGCCCATTTCGACCGGTTCTCAAAAAGCACCTGTTCACGCAGGTGCTTTTTTTTAGGTTCAAAAAAATTAACTACTATTGCCGAATCCGGATCGACCGGATCGTTGGCACGGTCATAAAAAAGAGTTTCGCTTAAACAAGTGCGCGCACGGGTAATCGCTAAGGATTATCTGATTCTTATCCATCGTTGTTAGGGCCTGTTAATAGGCCCTAATAGTAAATCTGCGCGGCCCGATCATTGACACTATGAAAGAAGGTTCTGCTACTCAGCTATGAGATAGGTTCCGGCCAGGCGTATTTTTTAATACGGGGGCAGAAACCAAATCCGTGAATCCATCTGAAACCCGTGAGACTTTTCCGGCGTATGACCAGTAATTGAGGTTCCGGATAATGGCACTCTACAGTCGGGAATAATTTGAAGAGGCGAGACCGCGCAGCTGCAAAATACTTTATACATGCGCACCACGCTCACGTCCTCACAGGCATTCCGGATTTTTCAATTGAGTCTATCCTTGTCCAATACCGAAGGCTATGCCTGCGGATGTTACTTTTAATTCCAAACACCGGCGTGTATGCGCGGAGGCGGCTTGTTCGCTTCGCCTTCCACAACCTGAGTCGATCTCTGCGCAGGGATTAATATCGGGCATAAAAAAAGGCATCTGCTTGTATCAGATGCCTTTTTGTGTTTCTCGGAGAGAAAACTTAGTCGTCTTGCGGAGTAACCCGAAGATTCGACGGGGGCATAATCCGGGCAACAACACAGTCGATTGAACTGGTATTGCCTCGTATTTGGTCCCAGCTATCCTCTACTTGTGAGGATGTGAACTGATAGTTCAGTCTTCTTCCGTTATCAGCGGGAAACCTGCCGTTTTGGCCGGATCTGTTCCGGATACATTGTGACGGGTTGGCCGGGTCCGGTCCCCATGTTGCGGTGCCGGTATTGCTCAGGCCGTAATAGCGGCAGCCCTGGCTGCGGTAAGCATCACAGCTGTCCGGATCTTCTCGGGGATCGGGCGGAGCACACGGGTCATTGGCTGTTTGGATACCATGGTTGTGAACGCGATCGACATATTTGACCAAATCAGGACTGTCGACGATTGCGCAGACTTCAGGGATCAGGAACATAGTCGCCACCAGGCCCCGTTGGGCGCCAATGGATACCGCCATATAGCTTGTGCCTGGCTTGTTTGGTGGGCCATCTATATAGCCATACGGGTCACGTTGGGTTTTCTTGCCAATATTCGGGTTGCAGCTTCCGGTAGCGCCGTCGAAACACTGGGACTGCAGTAAGCTGGCCCAGTAGGAGCCCACTTCGGTGGTTGACATTTCATCCGGAAAATCACCCCAAACCGGGCCGTTCACGCCGCTATTGACTTGCTCCAGTTCGTGGGGGCCCCTCAGGTCCGCGAAGCCAAGCAAGGTGGAACTGGTTTTCTGGAGGTTATCGCCGTAGCGGCTATCCTTGGCCAAGGCGGCGAACAGGACGGCGGCGGGAAATTTACCCAAGTGTTGTCCGGCACCGGCGCCCCAGTTACGTACTCGTTGATCCCCGTCGTACATTGAGAAATACAGATCTTTACCGTAGGTGATCATGGCGGCCACGGCAGACTGCTTTTCCGCGAGAGAATTATCGTTTGACATTAGCGTCATCAAGTCGCTATACCAGCTGGAGGCCACGCCGGCGGCATAATCATCCACCAGCAAATTGGCCCGAAAGGCTCGTCCACCTTCGGAGTAGTAGCGGCCGGAGCTATCGAGAAGCGAGAGGATTTCAGTGCTGTGGGACCACTTCTGCCTGATTCTTTCCAGGCCCGTGCTGCTCGTACCATTGAGGAAGGATTTGGCTGGAATTCGACTGAGATCGAAATCCGAAAGAGTGAGCAACTCCTTGGATGTTTCATCAATACTGGGACGCAGTACCGTCGAGCCGGCATTGGGTGGAACCTCATCAAGCACCGTGACGACGTGGTAGGCTTCGGCACAGTTACCAACGATTGCGCGGGTCCCGCACTGGCCATGGGCTGATTCGTTTCTCTGGATGGCCGCAACCAGCGAAGTGGAACGGTTAAAGCTCAAGGGAAGGTCGTCCAGGATGTTTTCCTGGGCGCTGTAGTTTCCGTATCCGTCTGATCCGAGCAGGCCCATGGATTCCAGTTGCGGGTTTTCGTCAAGGCTGATCGAGCCACTACCCGAGCCCGAGACCCGTGTCACAGTGACGTTGGAGTTTGAGCCGCGCGGGGCTATCCAGTAATCCCCATTGGCAAACTGCCCGCAGTAGGCGTCACCACCTCCGGAATTGAATTCCCAGGAAAAGCCTACAGTGCGACTGTCTCCCACCTCTACAGAGATTTCCCGCCCGGAGCAGGGGCTGTTGGAGTTGGTCGACCCGCAATCGCACGCCGCCATAGCACCACTTGAATAGAAGCATGCCGTGGAAGCTGCCGTCAATAATAAAGTCTTAATTGATTTCACGTTATTTCACCGCTTTACACGTTAGAGTTCGTTCTGATGCCTATTTTCAAATCCTATTTAGTTTTAGACACTATATTACTAGTTCAACTAAAGAGCGGTTAAGGGCCATCCATACGCCAGCACTACCGGGACACCAATCTCAATACCGTCGGTTGCCGTTAATAAACAACAACTACTGCTAAACATGTTGATTACGAAGAAATGGCAGCGAATTTCCCTATATCCATTGTCTGGTGCGCTGCGAGAGCTAATCATACTTATTTTCGGCAAGAGACCCGGTAATTTCAACCGCTCTTTCAAAACATAATAGACCTTTTAAGATTGCATATTGCAATGACTTCTTTATTACTAGACGCACTTCACTTTTGCCTGGCCTTATTTCCATGGGGAATAGAAACTTTGATCAGATGACATTAAAAGAGTTTAGGTGACGATAGTAAGAAACGATATTTGCGTCACGATAAAATGTTGATGCTATCACATAAGTGGTGAGTACAGGTTCCGCGCATTTGCGCTGATCGGTAAATCTATTAAGGCGCCTGAATGTGGTTTGCACATGGGAGGTAGCGCACATCGGTGTGCCTGGTGGCGCAATTTAAACGCCTTTCAACTGGCTCGGCGCGGGAAGCGTCTCAGCCACCCAGGTAGTACCCGAGGGTGCGAATGGCGCTGGAGCGGTGATTTTTCAAATACCTGTTGACCAGGAGTACTTGTAGAACAGTTATCCCTCCTGCAACACCCACCAAAAAAGCGAATTTGATACTGCTTGAGTAGAGCTGGTATCGGGGCAAATCTACCGCGGTGTTCCAAATGGCAATCGCGAAAATATGCCAAAGATACAGCCACATGGAATGAGTGGCGATCCAGGTAACCACATTCCATACTTTAAATTTGTTATCTATCCATTCACTTAATATGTAGACAAAGTTGCAACAGAAAAAAGCGTAGGATAGATAGTAGAGTCGTGGTGGGTACTTGTAGAGCTGGGTTTCGACGAAATTTCCGGTGGTTGCATGGAAGTAGCCTGCTATAAGCAAGAATATTAACCCGCCCGCAATCCCATTGATAACAAGCGTTTTGTGGGATAACTCTGTTATCCTAAGCCCATAAAGAAACAATAAAGAATAAGGAACGATGACTAGCGCAACGGTATTGGTAAACTCGCTAAACGATTCCGACCGATATGCCAGGGCGAGCGATAGAAAGCCCTCAAAAAAAATATAGATGATTAAAAGTATCAGATAAAAATGTCGTGTATTACTAACGTTGCGAGAGTAAATAACGGCCCATGGTGTTATCAGTGCCGCAATAACAAACACCTTGAATATCCAGACGTAACCAAATCCTTCATAGAACAAAAACGCGCTGATAATGGTTGACAGGTCGAACGGGTAGGGCTTGCCCAACATTGAAAAGGTGAAGTAGGTAAACCCGAAAAAAAATACCAGAAATATCCATACCGGAAAAATAAGTTTGGGTAACCTTTTTTTATAAAAAGGTATGGGTTTGATCTCTTTCGAACCGAGTGAAAGAAAAGCGGCCAGACCCGAAACAATTAAAAGCAGTGGAACATCAAAATTGCGAATCTGGAATAGCCAGATGGGAGGGTGGGAGTGGGCGAGAAATAAACAGAAAAAAGCGATGGTCCTCATCAAATCTAACGACTTTTTCCTGCTGCCCGACATTGCAATCGCCCTCGCTGTCTGTAGGTTTAGTTGGCCATCATCTTATACTCGGATAACAGCCACGACAATTTTTTTTCAAAGTTGCCAATTTCCTTAACCCGGTCAAAAGCGCCTTGCTGTTTACTTAGATAAACTTCCGGGCCTGACGATACTTCCTCTATGCAGTGCGCAATATCCCGGGACATCTGTTCATGGGAGTGAACGGCCACCGTATAGCCACAGTTTGGGGTAACATAAAACCCGGGGCCTCCAACCGTAGTCGTAATTACGGGCAAGCCGTGCCGCATTGCTTCCAATACGACACCTCCAGCGGGTTCCCTGAAACTGGGGAACAGCAGAACATCGTGAGAAGCGTAAAATTTCTCCACTTCTTTTCGGGCGAGCTTTCCATGGAACGTGATGAGATTGGAAACGCCCAGGTCCTCGGCGAATTGTCTGCAGTTTTCCAATTCGGGTCCCTCTCCGATGACATCCAATGTAAGTTGCAATTCGCTTTTTGCAAGTGACATGGCCGCTATTGCTTCTTTCAAACCCTTTGTGCGGACGATTCTTCCGACATGAAGCAGTTTGAGTGTCCCCCGTTCTTGTGGTGATGACCTTTCAGGGTGTTCAATGACGCCGTCAATATTCAAGTGAACCATTATTTCCACGCGTTTGGGGTTGGCAAGCATCAGGAGCCCGCGTGCGTACTCCGCACCCGCCAGCAAGAGATCGGTATTCCGGTATGAATATCGGAGTAAAGGATCATTTTGCAGGCGCCATTTGTCGACGTTCCGCAATTTCATAAACCAGGGACTGTTCTGGTCGCATTCCTCTCGCAGTCCTTCTGGTGTGTCCAGGCTTCCCTGCATTGGTCCGTGAATGTTCGGAATACCAAGCCCCGCACCCGGGCTGGGATAGCGCATGGCAGCAGGTGTCATTTGATGAATAACATCGTAACGTTGCCCTGCTTTAAGGGAATTTTTTATCCAGCGCCTGGCGGCGAAATAATATTTTATATACCCGGGTTTCAGCATTGAATTGAAACGCTCCAGGGAGTCCGGGTAGTAGGGCTCCTTCCAGACAACGGTTTTCGCATTTGGTAGTTGCTCCGACAGGGGCCGCTGGTTCTTTCGATGTAGCGATAACACCGTCAGGTTGACATGTTCCGACAGCCGGTGCGCCCACCGATGGGAGTTGAATGATTCGCCAACATCGTTCCCGTCACAAAACGGTGCCAGAAATAACACATTGAGTTTGTTGTTGTTCATTTAAGTCGACTTAATTTGGTAAGCTTTTCATGCTTGGCTTGACTGGAACAGGCCTTTCAATCCCGACAAATGGTTTTCGTATTGTTTTTGATAGCGGGGATTTTCCGAAATGGCCTTTAGAACGGCTACACCTGGCAGACGGGTTATATAAAACAGGAACATGGAGGTGACGCCCAGAGCATAGGCCGGCTTGCTCCAGTGCTTTCTCATATACCGCTTGGTGGACCTGTCTTTTATAAGTGCCCTGTCCCCTCCCAGTTTAGCGGCGCTGGCACCGCCCAGATGGATAATTTCTGCGCCTGGATAAAATCGCAGTTTCCAGCCTGCCTTGGCGAACCTGACACACCAATCGACTTCTTCGGAATACATAAAAAACTGCTCGTCCATATCGCCCACTTCACGCAATGCTTGCGCTTTAACGAGCATAAAGCACCCTTTTAGAACTTCCACGTCGCGTTCGTCGGAGTAGTCCCACCAGGTCATTTGAGCACGGCCGAAAACTCGGCTCCTGGGAAAGAGCTTGTACAACCCGGTGACGAAAAAAAGGCTATTAAGCAGGGATGGGTACATGGAGCAATTGGGTTGGATAGTCCTGTCGCTGTTTAAAATACGGCACGATATAACGCCCAGTTCGGGCTGTTGTCGGGCGTAGTCGAGGGTTTTATTAAGTGCGCCGTCCAATACAACGGTATCACTGTTTAACAGCAGGACGTATTCACCCTTCGCGATTTTGAATCCGATATTATTTGCCGCGGCAAAGCCGACGTTTTTTTCATTTTCTATTACGATGGCCTGTGGAAATTCCGCCTTTACCATCCCGACCGAGCCGTCGTGAGAGGCATTGTCAACAACGATAGTTTCGAATTCGATTCCTTTTGTTTCCTGGTAAACGGACACCAGGCAATCACGTAGAATGTCTTTGGTATTCCAACTGACAATAACAATGGATAGAGCAGTCATCTTGGTAGCTCCAGTCTCGCGTTAGGACTTATGGCTTCTTCTTTTTTCTTCCTTTCCATTTTTTGCTCCTTCACAAATACAACATACATGGCAGCGCCAATTCCCACATAAAGGTTAAAAAATACGTAAGCATTATTCCACAGGTGCACGGTGCAACTCGCGATAATCAAACCGACCATGCCCACAAGCCAGCCGCGCCTGAGTGCAACAAGCTCGGGGTTTTTCAATTTGAGCGCGAACAGGCGGCGGATGACCAAAAGAATTGCGGTAGCATACAGGAAAAACCCGACGTAACCATATCTCACCATGGACACCAGCCAAAAGGCATCCATACTGCCGCTGTACATCCATCTGGGTCGGTCCCAGTCGTGGAAGCCTATTCCAAAAACAGGGTTGGCGTTGGCGTTTTGCAGTCCGTAGTCCCAAATGGTTAAGCGCCAATAGGCGGTATGAGGGCTCATGGTAAGGTTGCCCAATATGGCCCGCATGGCCGAGCGATTGGAGATAAGGTCAACCGCAATATAACCGACGATTATCAGCCCCGCCAAAATCATCCACCGGTTGTTTAGGGATCGTGTGATTCTGTCCCACCCCATCACCATAAATTGAATATAAAGGGCAACGATCGCACCTGATGAAACCGAGGTGCAGGCTGCAGCCACCACCAGAATAAAGCGCGGTATTCCCGCATAAAACCACGCAAGTCCGGCGGCGGTGGAAGCCACCACACCCTGCAGGATTGGGTGATCAAATGAGCCGGCGGCACGGTACAACCCCATACGCTTTTCAATTCCCTGTGGAGCGCTCGGGAAAACCGGATCCAAGAGTTTCTTTAACCAGTTTATATTGGTGAGATTTTCGGGAATCGTTATGAGTAGGCTGAAGCATACCAGCAGAATATAGAGGTTAACTAATTTCTTGATTCGTTGTGTGGTGGTGCAAAATGCCAGGATGATAACAAACGGCCCTACCGTTTCGATAATATAGATTCCACTGGTTTCAACCACCTGGCCCATGCCATGATTTACCGACAGGGCGATAAATACCCAAAGACCATATGCGAGCATGAAAAAAGCGGGGTTTTTTAAGGATGGTTTGCACGCGTTCAGTACATATTTGGCTGATGTTAGAAGAAAAATTATCAGCGCTATACGGTAAAGGCTCAGACGCATAGAGCCTACACTGATACCCACAACTGTCGGCAGAAAAACCGAGATAAAGAAAAACCAGAACAATTTGGGGTTGATAGCCACCATGACTCCCAGGATAGCGTTTCGAATTTTTAGCTGATTAAGTGGGATTGCCTTCCGCAGACCCGTTTATGCCCTTTATTCAATTCACGTACAATTGCCGTCAAGCCGGGTTGTCGCCCGGAGCGGCCCGACGCGCATTATAGTCGTCGTGGACGTGGGCGTATTATAAGCCGGGTCGAGCACGACTTGGGGCGCCGGGACAAACGTCGCAGCTAACGCGGGTGTGAGCCCATGCAGTTTTTGGGCCCATCCGAATCAACAGGTGATGCGGTTTGCCAAGTTCCCGTCTGAACCATGAAATATCCCGTGTTTTCGCAGGTTTTTCCTGTTTCTGATCAACTTAAAAAAAGGGTACTGGGTGCTTTGTGCCAGCCAGTTAAACAAACAGGTGTAAAAAATTCATGAACAAACAGCCTGAGCACAGAACTCATGCGGCGTCTCCATTCCTGAAAAAAGTGTATGGCTGGCTGGGCGGCCGCCGCAGGCGGTCCGTCGCCAGCGGATTTTTGAATCTTTTCTTTCGCCTGGAGGGGGGAGCGTATCGCTCTGCCACCGCCAGGGAGTTATTGGCCCGGGATTACCAGGTGGAGGTGGGCCTTCACAGCTACGGTGAATGCTTTGTCCCGGGGGCTTTTGCTCCAAGTGTAAAAATCGGTCGCTATGTCTCCATCGGGCGGGGGGTGAGGGTTTTCACCCAAAATCATCCACTCGACTGGGCGACGACCCACCCATACTTCTATGAGCAAAAATTCGGCTACGTTCGCCAGGATATGCTTGAGCCGGCGACTACTGTGTTCGAGCACGATATATGGATAGGCCAGGGGGCGATTATTTTGCCCGGCTGTAAAAAAGTGGGAACGGGCGCGATTATCGGCGCCGGGGCGGTCGTGACCAAGGATGTCCCTCCCTATGCCATTGTTGCCGGCAATCCGGCGAAAGTCCTGCGCTATCGCTTTCCGCAGGATGTATGTGAGCGATTACTAGCGAGCGAATGGTGGAGCCGTCCGCCGGAAGCGCTGGCGGAGTACCGGGAGTTTATGTGCAGCCCCTGCCAAGCCGCGGCGACGGATCACCCGTTTTGGAATGAATAACCGGACTCTTCCGGCTCAGGACCCTGGTTTCAGTCAAACATACTGCGCAGGCTGGAGAGCGTTTCCTCGCCCTTCTTTTCAATCTGCTCCGGCGTTGCATCGCCAAATCCCTCGCGTTCCAGGTCCTCGTCCGGCAACTCATCGAGAAACCGGCTCGGCGTGGTCTGGAATTTTTCCCCGAACTGTTTGCGCGATGCCGCCAGTGTCATGGTGAGGGTGCGCTGGGCGCGGGTGATGCCCACGTAGGTCAGCCGCCGCTCTTCCTCAATGTTGTTTTCCTCGATGCTGGTGCGGTGAGGCAGCAGTTCCTCTTCCATGCCAATCAGAAAAACATGGGGAAATTCCAGTCCCTTCGATGCGTGCAGGGTCATCAGTTGCACCCGGTCGGTCAGGTCCTCTTCCTCCTGCCGGTCGAGCAGGTCCTGCAACAATAATTTGGAGATGGCGCTGTTCAACCGTTCCTCGCCATCGGCGTTCTCGTCCTCGTGGCGATCGATATTGGATTTGATCGAGTCCACCAGTGTCCAGACGTTTTCCATCCGCTTCTCCGCCACCTTCGATGAGCTGGCATTCTGGTGGAGCCAGCCCTCGTAATTGATGTCGTTGATCATTTCGCGAATGGCCGCCACCGGCTCGTTATTGTGGCAATTGTTGCGCACCCTCACCATCCAGTCGGCGAATGCGCGGATTCGCTCCAGGCCTTTTTTCGGAATAATGGCCTGCAGGCCTACCTCGCCGCAGGCGTCCATCAGGCTGATATCACGTTCGGTGGCGTAGCGACCGAGCGCCTCCAGCGTGCCGGTGCCGATCTGGCGGCGCGGCGTGTTGATCACCCGCAGGAAGGCATTGTCATCGTCCGGGTTAATCAGCAGCCGCAGGTAGGCCATGATGTCCTTGATTTCCGCGCGGGCAAAAAAACTGGTGCCGCCGCTGATGTTGTAGGGAATCTGGTGGTGCTGCAGTTTCAGCTCGATCAGCTTCGCCTGGTGGTTGCCCCGGTACAGCACGGCAAAGTCACGGAACTTGCACTGGCGGCGCAGGCGCTGGGTCAGGATTTCGGTGGCGACCCGCTCTGCCTCCGCGTCTTCGTTCGTGCAGCGCAACAGTCGCAGCGGTTCGCCCAGGCCCAGTTCGCTCCACAGGGTTTTTTCGAATACGTGGGGGTTGTTGCGGATCAGTTGGTTGGCCACCTTCAGTATCCGGGCGGTGGAGCGGTAATTCTGTTCCAGCTTGATCACATGCAGGTTGGGAAAATCCAGTTGCAGCTCGGACAGGTTCTCCGGCCGCGCGCCGCGCCAGGCGTAAATGGACTGGTCGTCATCGCCCACCACCGTCAACGCGCCCTTGTGGCCGATCAGTTGTTTTACCACCTGATACTGACTCGAGTTGGTATCCTGGTATTCATCCACCAGCAGATAGCGGATGCGCGAGCGCCAGTGGCCCAGTGCGTCTTCGTCTTCACTGAACAATTGGGACGGCAGTTGGATCAGGTCGTCAAAGTCGACCGCATTGTAGGCCTTGAGCGCTTTGTTGTAGCTCTGGTACACCAGTGCCCAGGTCTGCTCACCGGGACTCTGCGCCCGCGACAGCGCCTCGGCCGGTGAAACCAATCCGCTTTTCCAGTTGGAGATCTGGCTCTGCACGCTGTCCAGCAGGTCTGTGTTCAGGTCGCCGTCCCGGAGCATCAATTCCTTAAGGAGCGCTCGCGAATCCTCCGCATCGAAAATGGTAAAGCCGGATTTATAACCGAGGCGCCTGTGTTCCCGCCGAATAATATTCAGGCCGAGGTTGTGAAAGGTGGATACGGTGAGACCGTGGGACGCCTTGCCGCGCACCAGCTTACCCACCCGTTCCTTCATTTCGCGGGCGGCTTTATTGGTAAAGGTGACAGCGGCAATATGGCGGGCGGACAGGCCGCACTCCTGGATCAGGTAAGCAATCTTGCGGGTGATCACGCTGGTTTTTCCACTGCCGGCGCCGGCCAATACCAGGCAGGGCCCGTCAATATACTTCACCGCTTCCGATTGACGGGAATTCAGGCTGTTCAGAACTTAACCTCTGGTGTGACAAAAGTGGGAATGGTAGCAAACATCTCGAGTCGGGCTCCAGCCTTTCGTTGAAGCAACTTGCGTAGCGCCGTTTCCGGCGGGCCTTGTCAAATCATAGCTTCAGGAATTTGTCGGGCCGTCAAGCGCGGTGGTAATAACCCTCCTTGAGGACTCTACGGATAACATCAATGTTGCGGATGTTGCCACTTTTCAGAAAAAAAATTCAACATTTATTAAATCGAGAGATTTTTTTCTTAAAAATGTTATCTGCCCGATCTCAATTTCAATACTCTCAGTTCGAGTCTCGCATGCCTCCGTGGCGGAGAAAATACTTCTTAACCTTTTGGTAAAAGTGACTCTATCGAGCCGGTTTGTGTCCTGGGAAGTAAGAATTAAAATATACAGCTTGTTTATTGTATTCCCGACAGGTTCCTCCAGCTGATAAAAAATCATGTTTCTCGAGAGGACAAACTTATGATGACCGGATTCTCAGGCTGGCTCATTGGTGTACCTGTCACCTCTTTTTCTCGTACAACGCACTGACGTTGCAATGTGGCTGCAGCGTAACCAATGATTAGGGCAGTGAATTTGCCGTTTTTGACCGCCAGATTCCGGATGCGGTGCGAAACAATGTCCAAAGCAAGCCCGGGATGGCGTTTACTGTTGTACCGCGGGTGCGTAATAAATAGCCCGCTAAGGATATGCGAACCCGGCTTTGCACAATAACAAAAGAACTAAACATCTATAAATACGGTGCGTGCATGTACTACGAAAACAACTGCCAACAAAATGGTTTATCGAAAGAAAAGGGAATTGTTTGGGGAAGTAAACCCGGCTTGCAACCAGGTGATGTTGCCTATGGCGGTTACTTTGCAGGAACGTTCCTGTTAGGGGGTGAACACTACGGATTGGTTGCCTCGCCCGGGAACCAGGGTGAGTTCAGTGATATCGTATGGGGAGGTTATCGAATCGACGTAAACTCATCCAGTTACATCGATGGTTTAGCCAATACCATGGCCATGGCTGAAGCCGGTAATGATACGGCAAAAGAAATTCTGCAAATGCGGATTGATTTGTTCGGCGACTGGTATATTCCCGCCAGGGATGAACTCGAACTGATTTATCGGAATCTTAAACCCTCCAACGATGTAAATTTAACCTCATTCCGTGATGGAGAAAACCCCAGTAGTGAACCGCCCGGGTATCCATATACCGCAGCCAGCCCTATTCAGACCGAGGTTGAAGCTTTTCAACTTGCCGGTGAACAAGCGATGGAGACTACGTGGTATTGGAGTTCCACCCAGTCATCGGTTTACGCCGCGTGGATTCAAAGCTTTAAAGATGGCTCCCAGCGCACCAATCACAAGGTGGGTGCGGGCAGTGTGCGTGCGGTGCGTAGATTCAGGATTTCACCCGGCGAACCCAGGCAATAACTCACGGCCCCAACGCCCGTTTGTGTTAACGCATGGTCATATCCAAATAAAGGCACGTCCGTGTGAAGGCTTTCCTTTTAACATAACTCTGTCTGTATATAAAAGCGGCTGTTATCGGCAAATAATCGATTTGATTTTCGCTGATGAAGACTGATCCGCCGCTTTCGAAGCCACCAGCCCGAAAGTGACTTCCTTGTTTGCCGATATCCGGCCGTTCCACGTTTCATCTTTCGCCGTAAAAAATGGCGGAATACCGGTGAGTGAGGTGTTCCAGAAGTTATCCACGCGGATTAAATCGTCGAACTCAATATTCATTTGCCAATTTTCGATAGCCTGCGAGCCAAGGTTCTTGATTCTCACATTCGCGGTGAAGCCTTCATTCCATTCCTGTGTAACTTCATAGTGACATTCCGCAGGAAACGGATTATTGTTTGGTGAAACCACCTGGATATCGGCCACCGTCGCCACACCGGTTTTTCCATAGCTTATCTGGTGAATGTTGTTAATAAAGATTTCTTCAACTTTTAGGCCGTCATAACCGGAGAGAAAATCCAGGAAACCCTGGGAGGTTCGGGTAATAGTTCCGGCGCTTACTTGGGGGCTGCTGACATACCGGTCGAGTACCCAGGTGTGAAGCGCCGAACCCGCTTCAGGCTCGTAAAGACCGTTTTCGCGGTCCCGAAAAGAGAAGCCTTCCCCGCCGGCTTCGGATTTGAAGCTAAAAATATCATAGCTTAGCAAAGCGTCGTGGTATGTTGCCGGGTGGTTTTCGTCAGGGCTTGTTGTCGAACTGATCATTACCGAAAAACTTTCGTTTTCCATTTCGGACGTGTATATGACTGCCGGGCTGGCAGGATTATGGCTGCCCTGTTCAGCGATAGGAACATCAAAGAATTTTACCCGCATAGTCCATGTATCGCTGGAATTGTAAGTGCCTAGTTCAACCGCGCCATTATCCGGATTATTGGCCCAATTGATAATAAGGGTGAGTTGAAATTCGACCGGTTCCAGTGAACCTGAAAATGCAGGGAAACAGTTAAAGAAAATAAAAAAAACCAGACTTATTTTTAATGTTGTAAAGTACTTCATGGTTATCTCCAACATGATTTTGGGGTATTAGCTATTTGGGTTGGGAGTCTACATGATATTAAATGCAAAAAAGTTACTCTTAATATTTTTTTTGACATACGAAGCGTTGATCACGAGAAAGCAAATTCGTTACCATGTCTTTCAAAAAAGAGAAATATATTTTTAGACAAGGTTTCGTTATAAAAAATTGTTGCAGTTGGTTTAAAAAGGAGAGGTAATGTTTTTTTGCATGACAGAAAAACGAAAAGAAATGACCATTCCGTGCGGCTAATTTCGTTAATCACGTTTAAAAACTTCGCGCGGTTAAATCAACCTGTTTGTCGACTAAACCCAAATGTGTTAATGCCTGAGTTTGATGCGTGGCAAGTGCGCCTTTGCGCTTTTGTAGTGCGGGCGAAAGAGTGGGAAAAGTAAATATAGGTAGAAATTATAAACGTTTGATTGGTGTGGGTGTTCCGCAATGGAAAATGGCAAGTACCCGTTTAAAACCGGTACTTGCCATTAAAATTCAAAATTTGTTCAATTGTTATTTGCTATAGACAAGGCATTAATAATAGGTAATGCCGGACGAGCTGCAACTGCTCCAGTTACCGATGCAAATATCTCCCGCGTCGTGCAGGCGGCTGTTTGTCAAGCGGGCGGTGCTCGATGAACTGTCCGTACGGAAAACCCCCTCACCCATATTCGCAATGTCGCAGCGGTCAATGGTGACATTGATGGGGAATGTCGTTCCGCCATTTTGCCGCAATACTTTTCCGGCATTATGGATAATGCAGTTCTCCACGTTTAATGTGCTTTCGGCATTGACCTGGAAAAACTTATCGTCCGCATTGTAACCTTCGAGGTTGCGCACGGTAAATGTACCGGTGGCCTTCACGGAAATCGCATCCTCGCCCACATCCTGGAAATAAATATTGTCGAGGGTGGCGTTGTTTCTCAGGTGGATGCCGTCGGCACCGTTGTTGCCGATAACAACATTTCTTAGGGTCGACCCGTTTTCCACGCGGAATATCGGTTGCTGGCTTTCACTCTGGCTGCCGTCGCCCAGTTCCGGGCCAGCGGTATAGGTCTGGCACTGTCCATCGAAAGTTCCGCCGTCATCAACGCGAATGGTTTCCCGCACAACAATGGTCGAACCACCGGGGCTACAGGATGCGCCGGTTATACCGCCGGATGAACTGCTTGAGCTGCTCGAACTTGATCCGCTACCGGAACTGCTGTCGAAAACGATGGAGCCGTTGCAGTGCAGCCATTCGCTGTAGCCGTTGCCGCCACCGCAGGCGCCATCCTGGTAAACGCCTGAATTGTTACTCTGGTCTTCCGCCTGCCGGGTCTGGCCATTTACCTGGACGTAATCCACCTGCACATCGCGATTGCCGTTGTCGTTGTCAAACTGGACGGCAACGGTGCCGCTGGCGTTGGTACTGTGGGTGTAGTTCTGCATACTGGTTGTCAGGGTCCAGTCAGCGACAACATTATTGTTGATCAGCAGGTTGATATGTTCGCTGCCGTTGGTTCCCCGCGCTCGAACCACAATGGTGTTGCTGCCGGAGCCCGAGCTGCTGCTCGAACTACTGGAGCTACTGGAACTGCTACTGCTTGAACTACTGGAATTTCCTCCCTGGGAGTTACAGGTGTCAATACCGATGCAGCTCTCATTGTTTTCCCAGCCCCAACCGCTGGTCTGGTTGTTACACATGGGGTACTCCGTGCCGTACCAGTTACACACCTGGCCGCCGCCGGAACTGCTCGACGACGAGCTGCTGGAGGACCCGCCGCCGGAAAGGGTTTGTCCATTGTTGGTACATTCAGTTGGCCCGACGCAGCTTTGGCTGTTTTCCCAACCCCAGCCGGTACTTTGATTACAGCACGCCGGAATACTACTGCCGTACCAGTTACACGTACCACAGTTTTGCGCGAAAGCCTGGGAGGTGAACAGAGACGCTGTGAAAACGGATATCGCAAAAATGATTTTCTTCATAAGTATTTCCTTCTGTTAAAACAGTTGTAGAAATAGCCAATCTTTTTTATATATAAACAGCCGGAACCTAAACGACTGTTTGCTTGTTGACAATGAGGCCTTTAGTTCCTGCCCGATCGTCATTTTTGATCCTGACATAACGGTTAACCGGTTACCAACCGGCTTGCTAAATTTTTTGGGTCGCAACCCGTAAGAAATTAACGGGAAGGTTTTAATGGGGGTGAAATGGCTTGTAGGAGGGGAATATTACGTCAGCGCAAAAACCGTATTTCTTAAACAGAATCGGGCTGTCCTTTTTTATTAATAAAAAATCCATTTGGGGTGATGGCAGTTCCAGGTTTCATCCCGTCATTCCACTTGTCCTGTCCAGCATCCGATAACCCAGGGCTTCACTTAAATGCCCCACGAGAATAGCATCGCTGCGCTCCATATCGGCAATGGTTCGGGCAACACGCAACGTCCGGTCGTAAGCCCTGGCCGAAAGGTTCAATTTGGTCAGGGCGGTGGCGAGAAAATCGCTTTCACTGTTACCGAGCTTGCAGAACTTCGCCAGTTCCTTTCCCTGCAATGCCGCGTTGGGTTTGCCCTGCCGTTTTTGTTGCTGCCCGCGATTATCGACAACACGTTTTCTCACCTCCGCACTCGGTTCTCCGGCGGGACGCTCCTGCAATTCCTTTAACGGCATACTGCTGATGTGAATATGCAGGTCAATCCGGTCCAGCAATGGTCCCGAAATTTTGTCCCGGTAACGGTTGATTTGCTGCGGCGTGCAACGGCAGCGCCCGGTGCCATCATTGTAGTAGCCGCAAGGGCAGGGGTTCATTGCCGCCACCAGCAGAAAGTCCGCCGGGTATTCCACTTGCGCATTGGCGCGGGAAATACAGATGTGGCCGCTTTCCAGCGGCTCCCGAAGAACCTCCAGCACCTGGCGGGGAAATTCCGGCAGCTCATCAAGAAATAACACGCCTTTATGTGCCAGGGAAATTTCGCCCGGTTTCGGATGACTGCCACCACCCACCAGTGCAATGGCCGACGAGGTATGGTGGGGCGAGCGGAAAGGGCGGCACAACCAGTTGTTTTCATCGCGCTCGGAGGCGGCGGATTTTACCGCCGCCACTTCGATAGCCTCGCGCTGTTCCAGCGGCGGCATGATAGTGGGCAGGCGACTGGCGAGCATGGATTTACCGGTACCCGGCGGGCCGAAAAACAGCAGGTTGTGGCCACCGGTGGCGGCAATCTCCAGTGCCCGCCGGGCCTGTGCCTGCCCCTTCACATCACTTAAGTCCTTACTGTAGACCGGTTCCCGCAGAACCTGGGGTTCCGGCGCCGGCAGTTTTTCCCGGTCGTGCAGGTGCGCGCATACCCGCAGCAGGTTGGAGGCGGAATAAAGTTGCGTGTCGTGGCAAAGAGCCGCCTCGGCGGCGTTGACCGAGGGCAGCACCAGGGCGCGATGGGCTTTGGCGCTGGCAATGGCGGCGGAGATACAGCCTTTTACCCAGCGCAACTCGCCGGACAGGGCCAGTTCACCGATAAATTCGTAGCGGTCGATGTTGTCGTTGGGAACCTGCCCGGAGGCGGCGAGAATGCCCAGCGCAATAGCCAGGTCGTAGCGGCCGCCTTCCTTCGGCAAATCGGCGGGAGCGAGATTGACGGTAATGCGCTTTTGCGGGAATTCGAAGTGGCTGTTCAACAGCGCGCTGCGAACACGGTCCTTGCTCTCCCTGACCGCCGTTTCCGGCAGGCCGACGATGGTGAAACCGGGAAGGCCGTTGGACAGGTGGGTTTCGACGGTAACGAGGGGCGCATCGACGCCGAGTTGGGCCCGTGTAAAAACGACTGCGAGTGACATAAAAGGTCGCGTCCTTGTGACAGTGGTTGTTGATTCATTCAATCGGCTGGAATTGTACGCAAATCAGTCCGGTTTGTCAGTGTTGCGCGGAGTTTTGTTGCGTGGGGCTTTGTTGGTGTGCGGGGCCTTGTTGTCCGGGATATTGTCGCGCAGGCTCTTTTCCAGCGCCGCCAACTGGTCCTGCAATTCGTCCACCTTTTGCCGCGTTCGTTTCAGTACCGCCTGCTGGGCGTCAAATTCCTCCCTTGTCACCAGGTTCAGCTTGCGCAGTCCCGCCTCCACCAATGCCTTGATCTGGGATTCGGAAGGTGAGTCGTCGGTTTCGCCACGGGAGAAAAACCGGTTCAGGTCATCAGCCAATTGTCTTGCCAGTTGATCGATCATCACCTGCTCCTGATACATCGAAAGTGCATCATTGTATCGTATTGCTTGAAAAAATTGTGCTCCATTTTGGCTCATTGGTGCATCGTTTTGGTGCTTTCCTCGCCCATATTAAATGCTTTTTTATGAAAGGGAGCGTGAGGCTTGAGAACTGGGAATGACTGTTATAACGTCACATACCTTTATAAAAGTCTCCACTGTCAATTAATGAATTCATTTAATTCGCCGGTTCAGAAAGCCGCTTCCGCCGAGCGTGAGTGGCGTGCGCATTTGTGTCTGGGCCTGCAACAGCGCGATACGCGAACGGTACTGGCGACGACCCGGCACGTGGGCCCTTTGCGCGTGCAGCGGCCTTTTTATCCCGAGCCGGATGGATGTTGCCACATTTATTTGCTGCATCCACCCGGTGGTATGGTGATTGGTGATTCGCTGCAACTCGATGCGGATGTTGGCACGATGGCGGCAGCGTTGCTGACAACGCCTTCCGCCGGAAAGATTTACGGCGCGCGAGGCTCGGCACTGCGTCAACAACAAAAAATTAATTTAAATATCGAAGCTGATGCCTGTCTCGAATGGCTACCGCAGGAAACCATCGTATTCAACGGCGCCAATGGCGAGCTGCGGACAACCATTCGCCTGGCTGACAATGCGAAAATTTTTGGTTGGGACATTCTCCGCCTGGGGCGAGCTGCGAGTGGGGAAAAATTCAATCACGGCAAGTGCCGGCAGTCGATTGAAATCTGGCAAAACGGCCGCCCACTATTTATCGAACGAAACAAATTTTTTGCGGGTTCGGACCTGATGACCGCCGGGTGGGGTATGCAAAATGCAAATACCACGGGCACGTTATTTGCGACGTTGAAATTGCCGCGCGAAAAAGTCGATTGGTTGGTGGCGGAACTGGAGCAGCTTTCCGGACAGAACAACCTGTGGGGCCTGACTCAAAAAGGGGAGCTTTTTATTGCGCGCTATCTGGGAAACTCCGCGTCCGCTTGCCGCAGGGGTTTCGAATTTTTATGGCGGGAAACCCGGCCGGATTTAAATGGCAGGCCTGCCGAAAAGCCTCGCATCTGGAATACATAGGAAGCACGGGCCGAGTATGCCTAAGTTGGATTTGCACTCCAACCTACAGGCCCTGACGAAAACGAAGTTTCCGGTTTGCCAAATACCAATTTTAATTAAACAAATAATAGGTAAGTTCCATGGAGCTAAGCCCCCGCGAAAAAGACAAGCTGTTGATTTTCACCGCCGCCCTGTTGGCGGAACGACGCAAAGCCAAGGGCATAAAATTGAATTACCCCGAAGCCATCGCCCTGATCAGCGCGGAAATTATGGAAGGCGCGCGTGAAGGCAAGACCGTCGCTGAACTAATGAACCACGGTCGCACCGTTTTAACACGCGGTGATGTTATGGATGGCATTGCGGAAATGATTCCCGAAGTGCAGGTGGAAGCCACCTTTCCCGACGGCACAAAGCTGGTTACCGTCCACAATCCCATCGTTTAAAGGAAAAGAATATGATTCCCGGTGAATACGATATCAAGGCGGGCAGCATTGCGTTGAACGACGGCCGCAACACCCAAACCATTGTGGTGGAAAATGCCGGTGATCGCCCGATACAGGTGGGCTCGCACTACCATTTTTACGAAACCAATCCCGCGCTGAAATTCGACCGCGAAAAAACCCGGGGCTATCGCCTGAATATCGCCGCCGGCACCGCCGTGCGCTTCGAGCCGGGGCAGGACCGCGAGGTGGAACTGGTGGAGATCAGCGGCAATAAAAAAGTGTACGGTTTTCGCGGCGAAATTATGGGGGGCGTTTAACGATGACGACAATAGACCGCCGCGCCTACGCGGATATGTTCGGCCCCACGGTGGGCGACCGGGTGCGTCTCGGCGATACGGAACTGTGGATTGAGGTGGAAAAGGATCACACCATTTATGGTGAAGAGGTGAAATTCGGTGGCGGCAAGGTAATTCGCGATGGCATGGGCCAGAGCCAGGAGACCTCCGCGCACACACCGGACACGGTCATCACCAATGCGCTGATTCTCGATCACCGGGGCATCGTCAAGGCGGACGTGGCAATAAAAAACGGCCGCATCACCGGCATCGGCAAGGCGGGCAACCCCGACATTCAACCGGGGGTGGATATCATTATTGGGCCGGGAACGGAGGTGATCGCCGGCGAGGGCCAGATACTCACCGCCGGCGCCATCGATGCGCATATTCATTTTATCTGCCCGCAACAAATTGAAGAGGCCTTGATGAGTGGCGTCACCACCATGATTGGTGGCGGCACTGGCCCGGCAACGGGCACCAATGCCACCACCTGCACGCCGGGGCCGTGGCATATCGGCAAGATGCTGCAGACGGCGGAAAGTTTTCCGATGAACCTGGGCTTTCTCGGCA
The DNA here is from genome assembly GCA_964451365.1 of uncultured Cellvibrionaceae bacterium. GTDB lineage: Bacteria > Pseudomonadota > Gammaproteobacteria > Pseudomonadales > Cellvibrionaceae > CAYVIB01. The sequence goes on along the minus strand of CAYVIB010000007.1, from coordinate 82,295 downwards.
AGGGCAATGCGAGCCTGCCTGCCGCGCTTAATGAACAATTGGACGCTGGCGCGCTGGGATTGAAGCTGCACGAGGATTGGGGTACCACGCCCGCCGCGATCGACAACTGTTTAAACGTGGCGGAAAAGTACGATGTGCAGGTAGCGATTCACACCGACACATTAAATGAATCGGGTTTTGTCGAGGACACACTCGCGGCGTTTAAAGGCCGCACCATTCACACCTATCACACCGAAGGCGCCGGCGGTGGTCATGCGCCCGACATCATTAAAGCCTGCGGCAGTCCCAATGTGCTGCCGTCGTCCACCAACCCCACGCGCCCCTACACGGTCAACACCGTCGATGAACACCTGGATATGTTGATGGTGTGTCACCACCTGGACCCGAATATTCCGGAAGACGTGGCCTTTGCCGATTCGCGCATCCGCAAGGAAACCATCGCGGCGGAGGATATCCTGCACGACCTGGGCGCGTTCTCAATGATTTCATCGGACTCGCAGGCGATGGGCCGCGTGGGCGAGGTCATCTGCCGTACCTGGCAGACCGCGCACAAAATGAAAGTGCAACGCGGGGCGTTGCCGGAAGAAAGCGGTAACAATGATAACTTCCGCGTGAAACGCTTTATCGCCAAGTACACGATTAATCCCGCAATTACTCATGGAATCGCGCACGAAGTCGGCTCGGTGGAAGTGGGCAAGCTTGCCGATCTGGTGTTGTGGAAGCCGGCATTTTTCGGTGTAAAACCCTCGCTGATTATTAAAGGCGGCGCCATTGCGGCAGCACCCATGGGCGATCCCAACGCGTCGATCCCCACGCCGCAACCGGTGCACTACCGACCGATGTTCGGTGCGTACGGTCGGGCGATGATGCAAACTTCCGTCAGCTTCGTCAGCCAGGCGGCGATTACCGCCGGCATCGAGGATTATTTGAAACTGGAGCGGCGCCTGGTGGCGGTTAAAAACTGCCGTTCGGTCACCAAGTCGGACATGGTGCACAACAGCTATCAGCCGCATATGGAAGTGGACCCGGAAACGTACGAGGTGCGGGCTGACGGTCAATTACTTATTTGCGAACCGGCCGAGGTGTTGCCATTGGCCCAGCGTTACTTTTTATTTTGATACGGGCAGGTGAAATGTTGGAAGCGTATAAAAAAATACCTCGGGCTGATTCCGACTCGCTGCAGGTTGTGCTGACCTACGACGAGAGAAAAAAAAGCCGACACCTTACGCAGACCGTTTGTGGTAAATCGTTGGGCTGGTTTTTGGAGCGCGGTCATGTGCTGGCGGACGGCGAAGGTTTGCTTTGTTCGGACGGTACTGTGGTTAAAGTCGTTGCGGCGCCGGAATCGGTCAGTGAAGTTATCAGCAATGATCCTCACGCTTTGACACGCGCCGCCTACCACCTCGGCAACCGGCATGTCGCTTTGCAGATTGGCGAAAATTTTTTGCGATACCAGCACGATCATGTGCTGGACGATATGGTGCGCGGACTGGACCTGGAAGTGTCCCATCAAAACAAACCGTTCGACCCGGAACCCGGTGCCTACCATTCATCCGGCCATTCGCATGAACATCACCACCACTGATCCGCACCTGAAACTGATGTACCTGGTCAGCCCGGCACTGCCGGTGGGAGCCTATGCCTATTCGCAGGGCCTGGAATATGCGGTGGATAGTGGCTGGCTGGCAAACGAGGAGCAGGTGGGCGAGTGGATTGACGGTGTGCTTGAACATTCTGTCGGGGCGCTGGATTTGCCGGCGTTGATTCGCCTTTACCAGGCGTGGAAGGAAAACGATGTGGCTGGCGTGGATTACTGGAACAGTTACGTGCGCGCGAACCGGGAAACCAGTGAATTGCTGTTGGAGGATGAGCAGTTGGGCCTGGCCTTGCGGCGCCTGCTTTTGTCACTGGAAATTTTCCGCGCGGAAATGCCCGCGGATGCGCCGGTCAGTTTTGTAACACTGTTTGCCCTTGCGGGGGTGGAATGGAATATTCCGCTGGACAAACTGCTGGAAGGGTTTTGCTGGAGCTGGCTGGAAAACCAGGTGGCCGCCGCCACCAAACTGGTACCGCTGGGCCAAACCCAGGCGCAAAGGCTTTTGCTAAAACTGATGGACCGGATACCGCCGGTGTGCAAACGCGCGGTGTCGATTGACGATGATCAAATAGGGGTGGGATTGCCGGGGCTGGCTATTGCGTCGGCCCTGCATGAGAGGCAGTATTCCCGATTGTTTCGCTCTTGATATAGGGTCGAGCCACTCAGATAGAATCGGGCGGCGAGGTGATACATTTTGAAAACGCATGAATACATCCCTGTAGCTCTGACGTGCAAGGAAGCACAAATGCCGCAATAAGCAGGAAGCCCTTGAGGGTTTGTAACAGAAGGATTTTTGCTTAAAGCCTATATTGCTAAAAATGAAAATGGTAGGTCGAGTTGGTGGACGCTGTCCAGAAACCTTCGGCAACAGGGATGTTGTCCGTAGAGCCCCCAGGGATGGGTTTACGGCGTGTTTCTGGACAGCGTCCGCCAGATCGGCCGGTTCGCTGGCACTTACTAATTTTCCGGTTTGCGCTCAAGGTAGGGCTTTCTCAGGTCTGGGTACATTTTTATTAAAAACTTTAAGAACTTATTAAGCATGAAAAAACCAACACTACGTCTAGGCATTGGCGGCCCGGTGGGCTCCGGTAAAACCGCGCTGGTAAAAACCCTTTGCGCGGAAATGAAAGACCAGTTCAATATTGCGGTAATCACCAATGACATTTACACGCGGGAGGATGCGGAGTTTCTGTTGCGCCACAACGTCCTGGCGGCGGACCGTATTCTGGGGGTGGAAACCGGCGGTTGTCCCCACACCGCGATCCGCGAGGATGCCTCAATGAACCTGGCGGCGGTGGCTGAGCTGCAACAACGCTTCAAAGACCTGGATGTGATTTTTATTGAAAGCGGCGGCGATAACCTGGCGGCAACCTTCAGCCCTGAATTGTCCGACCTCACCCTTTATGTTATCGATGTTTCCGCCGGCGATAAAATTCCCCGCAAGGGCGGGCCGGGCATCACCAAGTCGGATCTTCTGATTATCAATAAAATTGACCTGGCACCGCATGTGGGGGCCGACCTCGATGTGATGGACCGGGACGCGAAAAAAATGCGAGGCGATAAACCGTTTGTATTCGCCAACCTCAAGAATGGTACAGGCGTTAAAGAGATTGTCAGCTTTGTCAAAAAGCAGGGTATGCTGGCACCCGCAAAAGCGTTGGAGGCCAACTGATGGAAATCCTGAGTTTAAGCAGCTTTTTTGCTGTCGGTCTGGGCCTGGGAATGCTGCACGCTTTCGATCCGGATCACCTGGCCGCGGTGGGTGGAATCACCAGCGGAAACGTGAAGGCGGTCAACAGCGATAAAACCTGGCGCTACGCGCTGCACTGGTCGCTTGGTCACGGAGCGGCGCTTTTGGTTGTGGCGCTGTGTGTTTTTGTCGTGGGCACGGTTATACCGGAGCGATTGAGTGCGGTGGCAGAGCGGAGTGTCGCGGTCGTGCTGATGGCGATTGGCCTGCACGCCCTTTGGCGAATCCATCGCCGGGACATGATTCCTTCCAAGACAGTTCCTTCCAAGACGGCTTCTCCCAAAGTCGGCTACGGCGCGCCGCTGGTCGGGCTTCTTCACGGCACCGCCGGCTCGGCACCACTCCTGGCGCTTATTCCGCTTTCACAAATGAGCCATCCGGTGATGGGATTGATGTACGTGCTATTTTTTAGTGCGGGCGTCGCGCTGGCCATGATGTTTATTGGCGGCGCAATGATGCACACTTTCAGGCAATTAAACCGGATTGATACGGTTTGGCAGAGTGTTTTACAGGTTGTTCTGGCTCTTTTTTCCCTTTTGCTGGGAGTTTATCTGCTGATTTCCGCTGGCTAGAGAGTTATGCACTAATTTGGTGTCGACAAAAAATTTCCTTCCCCTGCGTGACCTGCTTTGGTGCAAATAAAAAATTGCCGCGCGGGTCAAAAATGCATACGCAAACACCCCTGCACAAATAATCAATAAAAATCATAATCTTACGTAACCGACATCGGCCATTGCTGGTCTGATAATTGGTGTTGGCATTATTTCTGCGTTTGCAGTCTCCGTTTTACGCAAAACCATAAAAAATCTGCCATGCAGAGGAGACCAACAATGATTCGATATATTAAAAAAACGGGAGTGCTGTTAGGGGCGGTCGCACTATCCCTTGGTGCAATAACCACGCAAGCAGCGGATACGATTAAAGTCGGTGTGCTGCATTCTTTAACGGGGACAATGGCAATCAGTGAAACCACATTGAAAGACACCGTCCTGATGATGGTGGAAGAGCAGAATAAGGCCGGGGGACTTTTGGGTAAAAAGCTGCAGGCCATTGTTGTGGACCCCGCATCCAATTGGCCATTATTCGCGGAAAAAACCAAGGAACTGCTGGAAAAAGAAAAAGTGGATGTGATTTTCGGTTGCTGGACATCCGTATCGCGTAAATCCGTGTTGCCGGTTGTGGAAGAGCTGAATGGCTTGTTGTTTTATCCGGTGCAATACGAGGGTGAGGAAAGTTCAAAAAACGTATTCTATACCGGCGCGGCACCAAACCAGCAGGCGATTCCCGCGGTGGATTACCTGATGAGCGAGGACGGCGGTGCGGTTAAGCGCTGGGTACTTGAGGGTACCGATTATGTTTATCCCCGCACGACCAATAAAATTCTCGAACAATATCTGTTGAGCAAGGGCGTCAAGCCGGAAGATATTTCCATTAACTACACGCCCTTCGGCCATTCGGATTGGCAGACCCGTGTGGCGGAAATTAAAGCTTTCGGTTCCACCGGCAAAAAGACCGCCGTGGTTTCCACCATCAATGGCGACGCGAATGTTCCCTTCTATAAGGAATTGGGTAATGCCGGTATTTCCGCCGAAGATATTCCCGTTGTCGCTTTCTCGGTGGGTGAAGAGGAACTGTCCGGTTTCGACACGTCACCATTGGTAGGCCACCTGGCGGCCTGGAATTACTTTATGAGTGTTGATGCGGACGCGAACGACGAGTTTATCAAAAAGTGGCATACCTTTATTAAGGACAACAAGCGCGTAACCAACGACCCGATGGAAGCGACTTACATTGGCTTTAAAGCCTGGGCAAAAGCCGTGGAAAAAGCCAAAACCACCGACGTGGATAAAGTGCGTGCCGCCATGTACGGCATCAAGGTACCCAACCTCACCGGCGGCGTAGCCGAAGTGCTGCCGAACCACCACTTCACCAAACCGGTGTTGATCGGGGAAATCCAGGAAGACGGCCAGTTCGAGGTTGTATGGTCAACAGAAGGCGAAGTGCCTGGTGATGCCTGGACAGACTTTCTGCCGGAAAGCGCAAAAATTACCGCCGATTGGCAGGATGCGAAAGTCAACTGCGGCAATTACAACACCGAAACCAAGAAGTGTTCCGGACAGAACTATTAATCTGACGTAGGGCAGGTAAGCAATGGTCCGACGCTACCTGCCCTACCGATCATCTGCCTTTTATTCCCGGTGCAAGGATAAACGGCAGTGAAGCGGCCCCTGAAAACCGGGGCCGTTAAATATTGCGGGCGGTATCGCCCGAAGTTATCAAGCAGGATAAAAATGAAATTATTAAAAGCTGCCTTGTTAATAGTGTTGTTGATATCCGGAGCCGTTTTAGCGCAATCTGAAACGGAGACGGAAACAGCAGAAAACACTGTGAATCAAAATCCAAATTTTTCCACTCTTGTTGAAAACCTCAATGCTTCATCCTTTAATGCAAAATCCAAGGCAATTGATGATATCGCGCGAGTGAAAGATCCGCGCGTTTTGCCGATACTCAAGTTGATGGTGGAAGGGGATCTTTATTACCGTAAGACCGATGGTCGCATTGTGTCCACCACAAAAGTGGAGGACGGACTGGAGTTGACGGATGTCCTGGATGGACAGGTTCTTGAAGTCGTCGGTAGCCGGGATGCGCGAAAGGTTAGAATTAACAATGCCGTACGCGGCCAGTTGCGAACGGCCATTGCCGTACTGGAACTGACAGCGGACGACAAAAAAACGCGCTTCGAGTCCGCGCGCAATTTAATTAAATCTCCCGATGACAGCCTGCGTGATGAGCTGATCGCCGCGATAGAGGCGGAAGAAAGCAATTCAGTTAAAGAAATGCTGAAGGTTGCGGTGGCGCGCATCGATATCAACACGGACGACCAGGCGTTGCGCCTGGCGGCGGTGGAAAATTTCGGGGCGACCGTTGAACCGGAAGCGGTGGCGGTATTGAGGCGTCTGGCCGAAAAAAACGGGCAGGGCGAATACGTCGAAAAAAACAAGGAAGTCGCCATGGCCGCCGAGCAAGCGCTGAAACTGGTGGATACCAAACTCGGCTTTTACCAGTTTTGTGAAAATCTTTTATTCGGTTTAAGCGCCGGTTCCGTTTTGCTGCTGGCGGCAATTGGCCTTGCCATTACCTTTGGTGTCATGGGCGTGATCAATATGGCTCACGGCGAAATGATCATGCTCGGTGCCTACACCACGTTTGCGGTTCAGCAGCTGTTCCCCAATTTTATCGGCGTGTCACTTTTTATCGCCATTCCCGCCGCTTTTCTGGTGTCGGGAATGGCTGGTGTTTTAATTGAGCGGCTCGTTATCCGCCACCTCTACGGTCGGCCGCTGGATACTTTGCTTGCCACCTTCGGCATCAGCCTGGTTTTGCAGCAGGCCGTGCGGATGTATCGCTCCAACAATGTGCCGGTTATTACACCGGAATGGATGAGCGGTTCCTGGGAAATAAACGGCGCGCTTGCCGTTACGTTTAACCGCGTTTACATCCTGATATTCAGTTTGTTTGTGCTGGTTATGCTGGCGTTGTTGTTGAAAAAAACGCTGATCGGCCTGCAGATGCGCGCGGTAACGCAAAATCGGGCGATGGCCAATTCCATGGGCATTAAATCGAACTGGGTGGACGCGCTGACATTCGGGTTGGGTTCCGGCATCGCGGGCATCGCCGGTGTGGCCCTAAGCCAGATCACCAATGTGGGGCCCAACCTCGGCCAGGCTTACATTATCGATTCGTTTATGGTGGTGGTATTTGGCGGTGTCGGCAATTTGTTGGGCACCTTTTTTGGCGCGATGAGCCTGGGTGTGGCGAATAAATTTCTCGAACCTTACGCCGGCGCGGTGATGGCAAAAATCCTGATCCTGGTATTTATCATTCTGTTTATTCAGTGGCGACCAAGGGGACTGTTTGCCCTCAAGGGCCGGTTTGTGGAGGACTGACAGTATGCTGAAACATTCATTTCTCTACACACTGATTACCCGTGATAAGGTCGGCCGCTATGTGCTGTCGGCAATTTTGGCGGCCGCTTTCCTGGTGCCGTTTTTCAACCTGGTGATGCCGCCGGATTCTTTTTTCCACGTTCCCACTTATACGGTCACGTTGCTGGGTAAATATTTTTGCTATGCCCTGCTGGCGTTGGCGCTGGATCTGGTGTGGGGCTATTGCGGTATTTTAAGCCTCGGCCATGGCGCTTTTTTTGCGCTGGGCGGCTATGCGATGGGAATGTACCTGATGCGCCAGATTGGCGATCGCGGCGTGTATGGCCATCCGGAACTGCCGGACTTTATGGTGTTCTTGAGTTGGAAGGAACTGCCCTGGTACTGGTCCGGCTTCGACAGTTTTGGATTTGCCCTGCTGATGGTGATGTTGGCACCCGGCCTGCTGGCCTTCTTGTTCGGCTGGCTGGCGTTTCGCTCGCGGGTGACCGGTGTGTATTTTTCCATTATCACCCAAGCCCTTACATTCGCATTGATGCAGGCGTTTTTTCTGAATAATTTCGGTTTTGGCGGCAACAACGGTCTCACCGATTTCAAGGACATTCTGGGTTTTGATATTCAGGCGGACAGCACGCGACTGGTGTTGTATTTTCTCTCCGCGATTATGGTGGTGCTGGCTTATCTTGTCTGTCGCTTTATTACCCAAAGTAAATTTGGCCGGGTGTTGATATCCATCCGCGATGCGGAAAGCCGTTCGCGTTTTCTGGGTTACCGCGTTGAATACTACAAATTATTTGTTTTTGTTTTTTCCGCCGTACTCGCCGGTATCGCGGGCGCGCTGTTTGTGCCGCAGGTGGGCATTATCAATCCCGGCGAATTCAGCCCGATCAACTCCATTGAAATTGTTATCTGGGTTGCTTTGGGGGGGCGCGGCACGTTGTACGGTGCCATCATCGGTGCGCTGATCGTGAACTACGCCAAAACCTGGTTTACCGGTGCCTTTCCGGAAATCTGGTTGTTTATGCTCGGTGGCCTGTTTGTCTTCACCACAATGTTCCTGCCTCAAGGCGTGGTCGGGCTGCTCGACAAACTGCCCGAATGGCGGTCGCGTTTCAGGAAAAGGGAAACCGAACCGGAAGCAGAGGGGGAGGCAGCGCGATGAGCGAAGCAATCAAAAGTATTCTGTACCTGAACGGCGTGGTGAAATCCTTTGATGGTTTCAAGGCCATCAATAACTTGTCCCTGGATATCGCGCCCGGTGAACTGCGCGCGATTATCGGCCCCAACGGTGCCGGCAAAAGCACCATGATGGATATCGTCACCGGTAAAACCAAACCGGATTCGGGTGAAGTGCGGTTCAAGGACAATATCGATCTTACCCGCCACGACGAAGCCGATATCGCCAATATGGGTATCGGTCGCAAATTCCAGAAGCCGACGGTGATCGAGAGCCTGACGGTTTTTCAAAACCTGGAACTGGCATTGGCCGGCAAGCGCGGAATATGGCAGACGTTACTCGCTAAACTGAGTAGTGAACAGGCCGGGCGTATTCTCGAAATAATGACGCTGATCGGATTACTGGAAAAGAAATCCGAACTGGCGGGAAGTTTGTCCCACGGCCAGAAACAGTGGCTTGAAATCGGCATGCTGATTATTCAGGAACCGGAGGTACTGCTGGTGGACGAACCGGCCGGCGGCATGACCGATTACGAAACCATGGAAACCGCGCGCCTGCTGAAAGAGATCAGCAAAGACCATTCGGTTATCGTGGTGGAGCACGATATGGAATTTGTTCGTGCCCTCAATTGCAAGGTGACGGTGCTACACGAAGGCAGTGTGATTGCCGAAGGCCCACTCGATCGCGTCTCGAACGACCAGCGCGTCATTGAGGTTTACCTCGGCCGCTAACCGTTATTGTACGGCGGGAAAGCGATGGTCCGACACTTCGGGCGTTACCCGCCATTTTCCAGAGAAAATACGAGAAACAAAATGCTAAACGCGGAAAACATCAACTTATTCTACGGCGCCAGCCAGGCCCTGCAGTCCGTCAACTTCCAGGCCCAAAAAGGCCGGATCGCCTGCATCCTCGGTCGCAACGGCGTCGGCAAAACCAGTCTGGTGCAGGCCATTACCGGACGTCATCCGGTCAAGTCCGGCACCATTGTCTGGAATGAAAAAGACATTACCAAAATATCCGCCGCCGATCGCGCCCGCATGGGCATCGCTTATGTTCCCCAGGGCAGGCAGATATTCTCCCAACTGACGGTAAAGGAAAACCTGCAAACCGGATTTGCCGCACTGCCCAGGGGCGAGCGAAAAATCAAGGATGAGATTTTCGATCTGTTTCCAGTGCTCAGGAAAATGCTGCGCCGGCGCGGCGGTGATTTGTCCGGCGGTCAGCAGCAACAACTGTCCATCGCCAGGGCGTTGGTTACGCAACCGAAGCTGTTAATCCTCGACGAACCCACCGAAGGGATTCAGCCTTCCATTATCAAGGACATCCACAATGTCCTCACTATTCTGCGTCAACAGGGCGAAATGGCCATTATCCTGGTCGAGCAGTATTTTGATTTTGCCTGCGAACTAGGAGACAGCTATGCGGTAATGGATCGCGGCCTGGTGATGCTTTCCGGCGAAATCAGCACGATGAATGAGAAAGAAGTACGTAAGTATTTAACTGTTTAAACGTTTGAATTTTTACTTCCGGCCTCGCGGATGCATCCGCGAGGCCTTTCTCTGTCTTGATTTTTCCGCGTCAAAAACCAAATAAATTTCCCGCCGAAACGATTGCCTGATTCTGGTGCATAAACCATGTTCTATTTTGATGTCGATGCATTGTTTTGGTGCGCAGCTCAATTTCTTTTATCCGAAAAACGAGAGTAAAACTGAGTAAGTGTTTGATATAAAAGAGATTACCGATATTGGCGTGGAAAGTGCTAAAACCTGGCAAGCTCGTCGTTATTGGTGTCGACCAAGCTGAAAACTACAAACAAAAATAACCTTGGAGGAAGCTATGAAATTTTCTAAAAAACTACTGGTTAGCTCTGTCGCTGCATCGGCGATTGCCTTCAGTGCGCTGGCGCCAGTGGCTAACGCTGAAGTGAGTGCGTCGGTTGGCGTGGCCAATATGTATTTGTGGCGTGGATTTAATTTAGGCGACGACGGGGAAAGCGGAAGCCTTGCAAACCCTGCAGTTTGGGGTGATTTGAATTTTAGCGCGAACGGGTTTACCGCAGGTATATGGACTTCCTCCGGCGATACCTTTGCCGGAACAGAGTATGACCTTTATGCCGGCTATAGCGGTGAAGCGGGCGATTTTTCCTATGGTGTGACTCTGGTTAGTTATATCTACCCAAGCGGTCCTTATAAAGAAACGGAAGGTCCAGGTGATTTTATGGAGGCAATCGTTTCGCTGGGTTACGGTCCGGTGAGCTTTTCCTATTACGACAACATTGCCGGTGAAACTGGTGGTTACGCTCCTTCCGAAGACTACACCTACATGACCTTGAGCGCGGAAGTGGGAAGCTTTGGTTTCCTGGTTGGTCAGCATGATGAAGGTGCCGGCGATGCAACTCATTTTGATGCGAGTTACAACTACAACGACAATCTCGCGTTTACTGTAAGCACAATACTTGATTCCGATTTGGAAGACGATGAGGCAGATCCGCTGTTTGTAGTTTCCTACACCCTGCCTATCGAGTAAAACCGGCGAAGGCCGGAGATTTTTAATCTTCGGCTTTTTAACAGGTGCGGCTAACACCGCATTCAAAAAACAAAGGAGAGCAGGCTAATGAAATTAATTACTGCCATTATCAAGCCTTTTAAACTCGATGCCGTTCGCGAAGCGCTTTCTGAAATAGGCGTTCAGGGTATTACCGTTACCGAAGTAAAAGGATTTGGTCGTCAGAAAGGACATACCGAGTTGTATCGCGGAGCGGAATATGTTGTGGATTTCCTGCCCAAAACCAAGCTGGAAGTTGCGGTGTCCGATGGCCAGGTGGAATCGGTTGTCGAATCCATCAGCAGAGCGGCGCACAGTGGAAAAATCGGCGACGGCAAAATTTTCGTTTCATCGCTCGAACAGGTTATTCGTATTCGTACCGGCGAAGCCGGAGAAGACGCGCTGTAACAGCCTAAACAACAACAATTAACATAAAGCTTTTTACTAACTATAAGTAGAATCCTTTTACTTGGAGAACTGCTATGGAAAACCAAATTTTCGAATTGCAGTACGCCATCGACACGTTTTATTTCCTTGTCATGGGCGCACTGGTTATGTGGATGGCCGCCGGCTTTGCCATGCTGGAATCCGGTCTTGTCCGCGCAAAAAACACAACCGAAATATTAACGAAAAACATCTCGCTGTTCGCTGTTGCCTCCACCATGTACATGATCTGCGGCTACAACTTCATGTATGGCGGCGGTTGGTTCCTGTCCGGCGTTGAAACCGTGGCAACCCTTGATGTGCAGGCCGCGTTGGCCGCGTCGGCGGAAAATGGGTTTGATGGGGACTCCGTTTACTCCGGTGCCGCCGACTTCTTCTTCCAGGTTGTCTTCGTTGCCACCGCGATGTCGATTGTCTCCGGTGCGGTTGCCGAAAGAATGAGGCTCTGGGCATTCCTGCTGTTTGCCGTGGTGATGACCGGCGTTATCTACCCACTGGAAGGCGGTTGGACCTGGGGCGGTAAATCCGTTTTCGGCCTGTATGAATTGAGCTACAGCGATTACGCCGGTTCCGGCATTGTGCACCTGGCTGGTGCGACCGCGGCTCTGGCGGGCGTACTCGTGCTCGGGCCCCGCCTGGGCAAATACGGCAAGAACGGTGAAATTAACGCGATTCCCGGTGCGAACCTTCCGCTGGCCACACTGGGCACCTTCATTCTGTGGATGGGCTGGTTCGGCTTTAACGGCGGCTCAACACTGAAGCTGGGTGGCATCGCGGTAGCCAACGAAGTGGCCAACGTATTCATGAACACCAACGCTGCCGCCGCCGGCGGTTTGATTGCCGCGCTGGTAGTAGCCCGCATACTGTTCGGCAAAGCCGACCTGACCATGGCGCTCAACGGCGCGCTCGCCGGGCTGGTAGCCATTACCGCCGAGCCGGCCGATCCCACCGCCCTGGGTTCAACGTTGATCGGTGCCGTTGGTGGTGCATTGGTTGTCTTCAGTATTATCGGTTTGGACAAACTGAAAATTGATGACCCTGTCGGTGCCATCTCGGTGCATGGCGTAGTCGGAATCTGGGGCATATTTGCCGTCCTCCTCTCCGATGCGGAAGCCACCTTTATGGGACAACTTATCGGTGCACTGACCATCTTCGTGTGGGTCTTCGTTGCCAGCCTGATCGTATGGCTGGTTATCAAAGCAGTTATCGGGTTACGCGTCAGCGAGGAAGAAGAGTTCGATGGCGTCGACTTGTCCGAATGTGGAATGGAAGCTTATCCGGAATTTGTAACGGCTAAGTAAGGATTAAAAGACTCTCTCTCCGATAGGTTAAAACCTATTGTTTATGAACCGGGGCATGGCCCCGGTTTTTTTGTATGTTCTGGTCCTCTGGTTTGTAGTATCCGCTAAAGTCTGGAGACTACACCGGAACGTGACAGGACTTTGAAAGGACTTGGTTGGATAGCTTTGAACTAACCGCTAGCGATCATTTATGCCCTTGCCCGCAAGAATTTTGGGAATAGACTTTTCAATTCGCGCAATACGAGTTTTGGACTGTTTCGCTCCCGCAAAGTGTAGCACGTAACCGCGCTGTCGCCCCGGGGTTAGCGCATGAAAGGCTTTGGCCAGTTTGCTGTCTTTATTCAATATCCGGATAAGCTCTTCGGGAAGCTCCAGCTCACGCTTTGCTTTGAAGTCAACTTTTAGTCCAGCTTTTTCCATAGCGATAGCCTGCTTCACATAAGCCTTTACCACAGTCTTCTTGATTTGGTCCTTACCGGTGAACTCCAGCCGCATCGCCGATTGCGTGTTCTCCCCCTGGCTACGGAGCAGGCCGTGCGTGTCGGATATTAAAGCTCCTTTGAAGAACATCAATGAGCAATGTGCTTTAAAAGGCTGAATGATCGCTATATTTTTTCCTTCGAAGGTGAAACATGGTTTCCCCCACTTCAACTCCTCGTCCAGGCCGCATTCGAGAAGGATGGATCTCAGCGCCTGCATTTCGGTGCGCCAGTGCTTCGCTTGACTTAGAAATGCATCAATCTTGGAGTTTGCGCTCATAGATATTCTCCGATCGAAACAGAATGTATGACTGTGAACTCGTATCGCTTTCGGCCTGACTGGATTTTCCTGCCTATCAGTAGCAAAATCAACTACAGTCAGGTTATATAACATGTCCCCAATTGCTTTCTATGCCCTTACTGCAATTTAGCTGCCATCCTGACGCGTGGCACAAAGCGGAAGAGATCCCCTGCGATTGTGGCCGGAACCCTCACCGCCAGGACGGCGGTGAGGGAGCCTATAGGGAAGTATCCACGGCGGTCCCGGGTGCAATTGGTGGAGATCTGGAGCGTGGTGGAAGCAAAGACAGAACTAAATCAATCCTGGTTAAGCGACTGCTCCATCCGAACATAATCCCCAAGCCAACCGCCAAAATAAATCCCGGCCCCAAACACCAACACAAACCAAACGGCAATAGTGGAAAGCAAAATTTTATTCGACAGTTTCATCAATGTTTCTCCAGATATCGATCGTACAGCGCACTCAGCTTTTCGCCACTGTAACCAAGCAGCTTCGCCTGGTGGAAAATTTTGGGCAGCTCGTTCTCCTCAAACTCCCGCATCTTCTCCTTACGAATATTTTCCAGCACATTCTCCGACACAAAATACCCGATCCCGCGCTGATTCGTAATCACCCCCTTTTCCTGTAAATAAGCAAAGGATCGCATGACAGTGTTTGGATTAACCTCCAACATTTTGGCAATCTCCCTCACCGAGGGAATGCGATCCCCCTCCGCCCACTTCTTTGTCAGAATCTGCTCGCTCATATGCTCAGCTATCTGAATATAAATGGCTTGTGAATCATCGAAGTTCATTAAACCTCCACCTCGCGAAGTCGCAGCAGGGAAAGTCCCCAAAAGAAGCCAAAGTAAACCAGCGTCATAAGGGAATGGAACAGGTCACTTTCTAAAAAGGAAATAATGGACGGTGGCAGGGGATTATGACCGTCGGCGATATTCACTTCTCCATTGAGATGAGCCAGTTCCGGCGAGGCAACAATAACGGCGAAGAAAAAAACCAGCGCGGAAGCGAAAAACAATACCGCAAGGGAGCCGAAGGTTTTAAACAGCACGCCGGTCCTGAAATAAATAGCACCAAAAAACAGCAGGGGATGAAACTCCCAATAAATCTTCAGCGCTTCCCACCATTTTGGTGCACGCAGGTTGGTTACCAGGCCCACGAGATCCAGCAGGAAAAAAGCCATGAAATTGGCAAGGTAGCAGCCTATCAATACCAAAACGGGAAGCAGCAGGAAACTGCTTATCAGGTTCGCCAGCCATTTTTCCGTGGTACTTGCCGGAACGGACAAGTAAAAGATAGTGGATCGCGGCTCTTTCAGAGGTTTGAACATGTACAGTTCGGCAAAAACCAGCGCGGCAACCAGCATGGGCGCGATAATAAAACCGTCCGTCTTTACTTCCTCGCTGCCAAGGTAGCGCAGAACAAACGCGGCCAGAATCAGGGCAAACCCGGTACCCAAGTTTTTTGCCAGTGCCGGCGGGCGAACCATGTGCTGTGATTTAATAAGGTCCAACACTCGGGAAAAACTGATCATTAAACTCTCCTAAGCCGCGGCGCCGATGGCATTCAATAATTTTTCTTTATTACTGTGAAAAGCGTTGAACAGCATTTCCAGGTCCAGGTGCTGCCGCGAATTTTCCCGATAGGGTGTCAGGCACACATACTCGCCGATATTCTTCTGGGAAAAGATCGTATCCGCCGGTTCTTCTTCGTATTTACCGATGGAAAGTTTGTTTGCCACCTCGTTCAGGTCACAGGCCTGGGCATCCTGATTGTCCATCAAAATCACCATGTCGATCAGGTTTTCCAGGTCGCGCGCCTGATGAGTGGAGATAAGCACGCTTTGATCATCGTTGATATTTTCAATCAACAACTGGCGAAACTGCGTCTTGCTCGGAATATCCAGGCCGTTGGTGGGCTCGTCCAGCACCAGCAGTTTGGCTCGCGTGGCGATGCCGAATGCAATCAGGAACTTTTTCTTTTGCCCGAAGGAGTAGTCCGCCAGCGCGTGCGGGTGAGCCAGCTCGAACCGCTCCAGGGTCTTAAGAAAGAGCGCGTTGTCGAATTTGGGATAAAAGGGAGAGTACAGGGCGGCGAACATATCCGACGTCATATCCGGCAGGTAGGTTTCCTCCGGAACCAGGTATATCTGGTTGAGGAAGTTGACTTCCCGCCTGGCCGGGTCGTGCCCCAATACTTCGACCGAACCATCCTTGGGGTACAGCAGGCCCATAATAATACGCATGAGGGTGGACTTGCCCACGCCGTTGGCGCCCATCAGGCCTGCGATGCGGCCGGCCTCGAGGCGGGTGGTAATACGGTTGATTACCGGTTTCTGGCGCCGGTAATAGTGACTGAGTGAATGAATGGTTAACACGTTCAGGCCCTCCTTAAACGTGAAATGACTGTTTCCGCTTTCGTTCCCCGGGGGAAGTTTGCCCCTCCCGCGGGCTTCCAGGAACACATAAATAGTGTACTAGATATGTAATACACTATAACTGAATTGATTGTTGCGTCAACTATTTTTTTGCGGACGGTCTTTTCGAGCGGCGCGAAAATTCCGGGAAATGGACCTTTTTGGGCTTTGTGTTTCAGTGTCGATGCGTGTAAATTTGTCCTCCTGACCAACAAAATGAGCTGTACTACCGGTTGGGTGACGGCCCGGCTGGGGAATTTTCCTTCGATAATAATCACTAACTAATAGGTACGTATTCAGGTGCAATAAGGGCTTCCTATGAAATTAATTACCGCAGTTATCAAACCGTTCAAGCTGGATGATGTCAGAAACGCGCTTTCCGAAATTGGTGTGCAGGGCATGACAGTGACAGAGGTAAAGGGCTTTGGTCGCCAAAAGGGGCACACGGAACTCTACCGCGGGGCTGAGTATGTCATCGACTTTCTTCCCAAGGTCAAGCTGGAACTGGTGTTGGGGGATGACCTGGTGGATCAGGCGGTAGACGCGATCACCAAGGCGGCGCAAACCGGCAAAATCGGTGACGGAAAAATATTTATTACCCCTTGCGAAGAAGTTATCCGAATCCGAACCGGTGAGACCGGCCCCGACGCTGTTTAATTTCCCTTCTATGTAATGGACCGCTAACCGGGCTGGCCTTTCCCAGTCCGGTTATGGGTTTTCATTCATTTTACCTTCCAATGGATCGTGCTTCGTTGCAGCAAGCGGTGCGTTTCTTTTTTTCTTTTCGGGCACCGGCCACATCCTTTTTCCCGCCCTCGCCAAACATAACTGACGATTAATTTACGGCGCTTTGCTAGAACAAAAAAGACTAAAAAAAAACTTTCTAAAAGCATGACGAGAAAAAATTACTGAGCTATAAAATAGCGACTTGAAACAAACAAATCCGGCAACACTTGAAGGGTTAAAAAATGAGCGAAGAAGAAGATACATTCGAAGACGACGAGATGATCGCTCCGGACGATGATGTGGTTATTGAGCCTGAGTCGGATGTTAACGATTGTTCGTCACTGACAGCAAAGGAAGCAGAGCGTTTGCGTTTACAGGCGGAAGTGGAAGCCTTTCTCGCAAGCGGGGGAAAAATAAACCAGATCCCGCCGAACGTGGTGGCGGATCCTCCCCGTAAACCCGAATCCAATTATGGCGGCCAGCCCATTTAATGGTTGTTGGTTTTCCGAAAAAAGGGCGGCTTTAAAAGCCGCCTTTTTTGTATCCGTGGGGCGCGTAAGTGAAGGTCACCCATCAAACCCATCTCGTTTGAGAAAAGAGAACGGCTGGCGGCGCTATGCTTGCTCTACGCAAGTGATAATTTCTTTACTTTTCCGGAGGTGTTTTTCGGTTTGCCCGGGGATGTGCCTGGTCGTACACCTTGGCCAGGTGTTGAAAATCCAGGTGTGTATAAATTTGCGTGGTGGAGATATTGGCGTGGCCGAGCAGTTCCTGCACGGCTCGCAAATCGCCGCTTGACTCCAGCATATGGCTGGCGAAGGAGTGGCGCAGCATGTGGGGGTGAACGGGCTGCTGGATCAACCGCAGTACGCCGGCGCGGCGAAAGCGTTCCTGCACGCTACGGGTGCTGATGCGGCTTCCACGCTGGCTGATAAATACCGGCGACCTGTTGTCGAGTTCTGTCCGGCCCTGTTGGGTTCGGTGTTGCAGCCAGGTTTTAAGCGCGGCCAGTGCGTGGCGGCCGATCGGCAGTTCCCGTATTTTGTTGCCTTTTCCCGTCACGCGAAGTGTTCGCCCGCTTAAATCAATGTCTCCCATATCCAGGCCCACCAGTTCCGCCAGTCGCAGTCCGGAGGAATAAGTGAGCTCGAGCATGGCCCGGTCGCGGCAGGCGAGAAAATCGTCGCCTTCCATTTCCACCAGTTGCCCCACCTGGTCCACATCCAGTGTTTTCGGCAGTTTTTTTTCCGCCTTGGGGGCCTGCACACCGGTAGTTGGGTTGCGTTTCAGCCAGTGGTTTTTGAGGCAAAAGTTAAAGAAGGCTTTCACGGCGGAAAGCCAGCGCTGAATACTTTTGCTGGACAAACCTTTTTGCCGCAGCCTCCCCATGCATTGGCGAAGATGGTGGCTGTTCAGTTGTTCCAGTCGATCCAGGTTTTGGTTTTGGCAGAACCGTCGGAATTTTTCCAGGTCGCGCAGGTAATTACTGGTGGAATGCGGGGAGAGTTGTCTTTCCGTGGTCAGGTAACGTTCAAAAGCGAGAAGTTCTTTTTCGAACGGCAACACTGTCATTGGGTGACGTACTCATTCACTAGTTCAAATAATGTTTCATCAGTTCAGATACTTAGGCAATAAGCGATTGAGCACTTCGGCGATATAAGCCAGGAACAGGGTTCCCATGCTCGAACGGTAATAGGCCGGGTCCTGGTTGCCGATGGCGAGTACGCCGAGAGGATTACCGTGAGAGAGCACGGCAATGGCGGCGGAACCAACGTTTCGCGCGTCGTCATCGAACAGAAATTCCGTTTCCTTCACATCGATGCCACCGCTGACCGCGTGGGCGGATTTCAACCGTTTGCCGATGTGGTTGCGCGCGCTGCTGATGGATTCCACCCGCGCGGCGGAGGGTGGAATATTGTGACCGAACAAAATCAGCCGCGTGTAGTGAACATTAAATTCCTTGTCAAAACTGTAATACAGCGCGTCGACCAGATCGCCCAGGTCGTGACATTCAAGCAGCGCCAGTACCAGGCGTTTGGTTTTGTCGAACAGGCGGTCATTGTCGCGTGCATTGTCAAGTAAACTGCTGAGCCGCTGGCGCATTTCGATATTTCGTTCGCGCAAAATAATCACCTGCCGTTCCACCAGCGATACCGCCTTGCCGCTGTTGTGTGGAAGGTCGAGTTCGGTCAGTAACTCTTTTTGCCGGGTAAAAAAATCAAGATGCTTGCGCAGGTAGGCAACTACCTGTTCTTCCGTCAATTCGCCGCTTTTCCTGATATTGGAGTCACTCATATTTTTATTTGCCCGTGAAATACTGTCGTCGCCGGTCCGGTCATCATAACAGGCTTTCCCTCTCCCTCCCATTCCACCGTCAGCTGGCCACCGGGCAGGTTGACGGCAACGCGCTGTTGCAGCAGGTCACGCAGATGGCCGGCCACCACCGCCGCGCAGGCGCCGGTGCCACACGCCAGGGTTTCGCCCGCGCCGCGCTCGTAGACCCGCAGGTTTATTTCGGTGGGCGAGACGATTTGCATAAAGCCCGCATTCACCCGCGCGGGAAAGCGCGCATGCTTTTCGATTTTGGGGCCGATATCGGCGACGGGAAATTGCGCAGTATTATCCACCACCGTCACCGCATGAGGGTTGCCCATCGATACGGCGGAAATAGTCAGTGCCTGGCCATCCACATCCAGCGGATAGGTGCTTGCCTGGCTGTCCGCGGTAAAAGGAATGTTCGCCGGTTCGAGAACGGGAATTCCCATATCGACGCGCACCTGGTTATCCGGCAGCATTTGCAGAATCATGTCGCCGGCGCAGGTTTCCACGCGAATGGTTTTTTTGGTGGTCAGCCCCCGCTGGCGAACGTAAATTGCGAAACAGCGGGCGCCGTTGCCGCAATTTTCCACTTCGCTGCCGTCGTTGTTGAATATGCGATAGCGAAAATCCGCATCGGGCGACTGGGGTGGCTCCACCACCAGCACCTGGTCGCAGCCGACACCGAAGTGCCGGTCCGCCAGTTTGCGCGCCCGCTCAGGTGTGATATTGGCGCGCTGGCTGACGGCGTCGACCATAACAAAGTCGTTGCCCAGGCCGTGCATTTTGGTAAAGCGCAGGCGCATGGTTACGATCCGAATTCGCTGTCGGGAAGCAATTGTTCGCCGCGCACAATATCGTCGAATTGTTCACGCGCGCGAACAGGAAAATGTTTTTCGCCGTCCACCATTACTTCCGCCGCCCGTCCACGACTGTTGTAGTTTGAACTCATAACAAAACCATAGGCGCCGCTGGACATCAGCGCCAGTCGGTCTCCCGGCGCCAGGGCCAGTTCGCGCTCCTTGGCGAGAAAGTCGGCGGTTTCGCATACCGGGCCAACCAGGTCCCACTGCTTTGAATCTGACCGGTCGGCGGTGACGGGCTTGACGTCCTGCCATGCCTGGTAGAGCGACGGGCGGATATTGTCGTTCATTGCCGCGTCGATCACGGCAAAATTTTTGTGTTCCGTGGGCTTGAGGTAAATTACGCTGGTCAGCAATACGCCGGCATTGGCGACAATGGAACGGCCCGGTTCGAATATCAGTTCCAAGTTGCGGCCGCGAATGCGTTCTTTCAGCGCGGCGATGTAGTCGCCGATCGCCGGCGGTGAATCACTGGTTTTGTAGTTGACGCCGAGGCCGCCGCCCAGGTCCAGGTGGCGCACATGAATATCCAACGCGTGCAACTGGTCCACCAGGTTCAATACGCGATCGAGTGCGTCCAGGAACGGTTCCAGCCGGGTCAACTGTGAACCGATATGGCAATCCACTCCGCTGACGTTGATAAAATCCAGTTCGCCCGCTCGTTTGTACACGTCCACCGAGCGATTGATATCGATACCGAATTTGTTTTCTTTCAGGCCGGTGGAGATATAGGGATGCGTTTCGGCATCCACGTCCGGATTAACCCGCAGGGAAACATTAGCCGGAATTTCAAGCT
Organism: uncultured Cellvibrionaceae bacterium; assembly: GCA_964451365.1. Taxonomy (GTDB): domain Bacteria; phylum Pseudomonadota; class Gammaproteobacteria; order Pseudomonadales; family Cellvibrionaceae; genus CAYVIB01. The sequence goes on along the minus strand of CAYVIB010000007.1, from coordinate 61,642 downwards.
GCGCGGCCACCCGGGCCAGGGCTTCCAGCTCCGCTTCCGACTCCACATTAAAGCAGGCAATGCCCACTTCCAGTGCACGGCGCATTTCCGCCGGTGTTTTGCCCACGCCGGAAAAGATAATTTTTTCCGGCCTGCCGCCGGCGCGCAGCACGCGCTCCAGTTCACCGCCGGAGACGATATCGAAACCCGCGCCCAGGTTTGCCAGCAGTTGCAACACCGCCAGGTTGGAATTGGCTTTTACCGCGTAACATATTTTGCCGGGGTGGTCGCCGAGGGCGTCGGCATAAGCCTGGTAGGCGCGGGTGATGGCCGCCCTGCTGTATACGTAGCACGGCGTGCCGTAGTGGTCGGCCAGTTGATTCAGGTTGCAACCTTCGGCGTACAGCTCGTTGCCGCGATAACTAAAATCCTGCATTACATTTCATCTCAACGCTTGAACAGGTTTATTCCTGCTCGTTTTCATTTTGTTCGGCTTCCGCCGGTTCGATTTCCACTGTCTCCGCTTCTTTTTCGTCGGGAAGTCTCAGTGGACCTTTTTGGCCGCAGCCCGCCAGGCAGAAAAAAATTGCCAGCGCCAGTATCGCCGCACGTCGGGTCATGGGTTCGCGTCCTAAATACACGGTTGAGGGCGGAGTATACAGATTCAGGAGGAGGGTTATCTATAGTAGGCGGGTAAGCGGTGGTCCGACACTTCGGGCGCTACCCGCCGAATTTGCGGGAACAAACGGCGGGTGGCGCTTTCCTGCCCGCCCTACCAGGGCTACGCTTAGGGCGGCCCTTGCGGTCGCGAGGGCTACAGGTTTGCTTGCAGCCCGTCAAAACCACACTAGTCCTTGGCGAGAATGCCGATGGCGTGGTTAAGCTTGGCTTCAAGCCGCGACTTGGCTTTGAGGTAATGGCTGGTTTGCAGATTGCCATCCTCGGCCAGCTCTTTAGCGCACAGGCTCAGGTCCAGGTCGGTGATATGAATGGGATAGCGTTCACCCGACTGACGGCAGGAAAGCACAAACTGTGCAACCACCAGTTCCAGCTGTTCGCCGAAGGAAATGCCGGAAAACTCCTGGTCGTCGCAGTAGTAGTCGAAACAGATTTTGCCGTTCATATCCGAGTGGGCGACCGCCTTGAAATCGAACAGCGCCTGAACCCGGCGGTCGGTTGGAACCTTCTTTTCCACGCAGTGATAGCGTTTTTGCGTGTCGACCTGGATTTCAAAAAAGTTGATGGGATAGATGCCGAAATCGCCGGCCATGGCGTCATTGAACTGCGCCTGCCGGTTTACCACCGCGCGCAGGAAGCGGTGCAGATGCTTCAGCGGGCTGTATTCGGTATTGCCCCGGAACACGGTGCGGATCAGCGAGCCCTTTTCGTCCATCACGTATATTTCCATGCCAATGTCGAAGCCGCGGTAAAAAACATTAATCGCATCGTGGCCGCAGTGATTAACGATGGCTTTCAACGGGTGGCGTTGCAGGGCATGGCTGTCGATAACGATGGGGCTTTCCTTCGCCTGTTCCTTGCCCAGGTGTTCGATCAGGGCTTTTTCCGAATGAAACCTTTCGGTTTTCAGGCGCATGCCCTTGAATTGAAGACAGTAAAAATCATTATCCATTTCAAAGAGGTAACGGGTGGCGGGCGGGTATTTGCCGCTGTAGTAGCACTCGGTAATTTCGTTGAACCAGGTGGTGAGGCGCTGGGTGATGGTATTGGCGTAACTGCCGCCAATACATTCGATGGTCAGCTTCGGCGGCGCCTGGTGCGTGCTTGGCAGGCACAGTTGCAGGTATTCATTCAGCGCGTCGAGCAGTACCGCATTTTTATCGAAACGCCGGGTGTTGATTTCGTTCCAGCTGTTGCGGGTAATGACATCGATCGATACCACCAGGTTTTCTTCAAAACCGCTGTAGCGGAAGGCGTCGGCCCTGGCGCTCAAGCGTTGGACGCCCTGGTCGTGCAGGTGCGGCATGGGCTGCTTGCCCACATTGACCAGCATTAACACCTCGAGTGGTACCGCCGTCTTCTTGAAGTGGTTGTGCTGCATGGCCGATCGAGAGGAGGGCAGCCACTGCTGGAACATCGACAAAATTTTCTTCAATTCAAAAATGTTGATCGGCGTATCCGGCGGCAATTCAAACTGCGTGTTCAGGTCGATCACGCCGTTGTAGTAATTCCACAACAGCAGCTCGACAATGCTGGAAGAAGACTTGATTGCCACGCCCGCCTGTATCTGGCCGGGATCGCCGTGGGAAAATGCTGTCCACACATGGCTTTTCGAGTTGTCGTCGTAAACTTGGGAAATGGAAATCGTGCTCTCCGCCAGATTGTTGGAAATACCGGGGTTGAGCCACTCGATTTTTCCCGGGCGGCGTTCGAAAGCCGCCTGCAGTTTGCGGCCCAGTATGGTCAGCTCCTCGGCGGAAATGGACAGGTTGGCCCGGGTGGAGCTGGCAAATTCCTGTAAAAACCGGTAACCCAGGTTGAGCTCGTTTACCAGGATACTTCGTTCAATCGCCACTTCGGGGACTTTCCACTGGCTGCGTTTATCCAGCATGGCGATATAGTCGTGGGTCCAGCCCCACTCGGCGGTAAGCTTTTCCAGCAGGACGCGCTGCCAGGATTTGTGCGGTGATGTGGAAGCTTTGGACAGCGGCTTGTTGGCCTTGAAATAAAAACAACGGCGCGCCAGTTCCAGCCGCTTCACCTGTTGCTTCCCCATCAGGTAACTTTCGATACGGCGATAGATCATCATATAGCTGTCGAGTTCGTCGATATCGATCTTGCCCTCAAAAACGTTGCGCTTAAAGGTAAGCGAGAGCGGTTGAATGTGGGGATGCTCACTGGCATAGGCTTCGAGCAGCAACAGCTTGAGTACCGACTTGTAGGGCGATTCGATGGCTTTGTACAGTTGCCAGATACCGGCGCCGATAAATTCGCCGTCCGGGATGGACGTGATACCACCAAAGTCCAGGACCGAGTCGCTCTGGATGTATTTATTGGTCAGCAGTGTGTCGCTGCGTTCGGCGTAACCTTGCTCGCAACTGGTGGGAACGAACCACCACAGGGGCATGCGCCCGGCGAGAAAAATGGCGGTGCGGTAGAACTCATCCAGTAACAGCACCCGCTGTGCGCTGCCGCTGGATTCATTGTTGAGTTCGGACAGTTTGCCCTGCCGGAACTCCTCGCAATTCATCAAAAAGAAGTGCACCTCCAGTTTGCGCTCTGCCGCCCAGGCGGCGATGCTGCGGCACTTGGCGCTCAGTTCGCAGATGGAGGACGGCGGCAGGCCGGGGCGGTAGCACAGCCAGATATCGAGGTCGCTGTTGTTGCTCTGGGCGATGGTGCCGACACTGCCCATGATGTAAATGCCATAGATATCTTCGTTGGCGGTGTTCAGGCTGTGGGTAAAACTGCGCGCAATGGCTCGCCCGAGTTTGATGTCATTGCTGTCGGGCCGGTAGTTGGACACGCCCGCCGGCGTGGTGCCGGAGATATAGCCCGGCATCATCGGGTGGTTGGTGTGGAAAAGCAACGGCAGGACATTGACGAACAGCTGCTGGCGCTCGCTCAGGGCGTCGCGCAGCCTGGCCAGACGGTCGTTGTTAATTGTTAGAAATCGCTGCCGAAGCTGGGTCAGGTTTTGTCGGTCGAGCCCATCTTCGATAACCTCGTTTCTATCGGCCGCGTTCCATGTCACTGGATTACCGCTCGTTTCTCGTTAGTTATAAGTATTGGAATATTGTCGTCGCACGACCCGGAACGCTGCTTGTGACGGTCTTGTGTCACAAGGGGGGTGTGATTCGGATCTCAATTAATTCTAGCAGGCAGGGCGTTTGGCGCGGTTATAAAAAATGACATTTTTTATTGCAATTAGTTTGAGGCTTGCCTGTTTTTAAGCTATTTGGCAATCAGGACGTCAACACACCGAGAGAGCGATATTTCTCTATCAGGGCTTCTTCGGCTTCCTGCGGAACAAATTTGCTCACATCTCCGCCAAACGACGCAATTTCCTTCACCAAGGACGACGAAATATAGGAGAGATGTTCCGCCGGAGTCAGAAACAGGCTTTCCATCGCCGGCGCCAGGGCACGATTCATGTTGGCCAGCTGGAATTCATATTCAAAATCCGACACCGCCCGCAGGCCCCGAACCACCCCATAGGCCCCTTTTTCCTCCACCAGGTCCTTCAACAGGCAGTCGAAACCGCAGACTTCCACATTATCGAAATCCTTCAATACCTGTTGCGCCAGTTCCACCCGCTCTTTCAGGCTAAACAGCGGCTGTTTTTTGCTGCTTGAGGCGATGGCTACCACCACATGGTCAAACAGATGGGCGGCGCGCTCCACCAGGTCCACGTGACCATTGGTGATAGGGTCGAACGTGCCGGGATAAACCACTTTTTTGGGGGTGGGGGTGTGTGACATAGGACTGATCGATGGTTTTGAGAGTTTTACGCCAGGGACAATCATTTAGACATTTTTCACAGCCTCTATGCAAGCGGTTCTACCCGAAATAGACGATAGTCTACCTGCCCCGCCTGTTTTTCCCGCAGGCACTGCCAGTTAACCGGAACGCTGTAGGTCTGGTTCCTGGGCGCTTCGATATAAACCAGTGTGTCGGGTTTGAGCTGGTCGGCGAGTGCCTGAACAGTTTTGTCCCACAGGTCCAGGGCAAAGGGCGGGTCGATAAATATCAGGTCGGTATTGAGCGGGGAAGGTTGCGCTGCAAGCCAGCGCAGGGCGTCGTTGCAGGCCAGCCGGGCGTTGTCGGCGCCGAGCAACCGGATATTGGCTTCAATCTGCCGGCACACGGATTGATTCCATTCGATAAATTGCGCGGAAGCGGCGCCGCGTGAAAGCGCTTCGAACCCCAGCGCGCCGGTGCCTGAGTAGAGGTCCAGGCAATGGGCGCCGTGAATATAGGGAGCGAGCCAGTTAAACAGCGTTTCCCGGATCCGGTCACCGGTGGGCCGCAGTCCATCGATGTCTGCCACGGGCAATTTGCGGCCGCGCCATTGTCCGCCGATAATGCGTACCCGGGTCGGCTTGGAACCGGCCGGATTTTTGGTCTGGTTTTTGGATCGCTTCGATGGATTGATTGTCTTCTGTTGCAAACACTCTTTCCCGGTTAAGTGATACGATTAATTTCAATTTAACATTTTTGGAAGTTTCTGACGCACATGTTTTTCAGACGAAAAAAAGACAAGCCCGAAGACGGGAAGCCCGAAGATAAGGCGGAACAGGATCGCGCCGGGGAACAGGACCCGGCCGATCAGCCGATAGCGGAACCCGAGTTCGAACCCCTTCCCGAAACTGCCTCCGTGCCCGAATCCGTTGCCGGCCCCGAACCGATAATCGAGCCCAAACCCGTTGCCGAGGAAGCCAAAGCTGGCTTTTTCAGCCTCATAAAACAGGGGCTTTCGCGCACCAGTAACCAGTTCTCCGCCGGGCTTGGCAATCTTTTCCTTGGCAAAAAAGCCATCGACGATGAACTGCTGGAAGAACTCGAAACCGTGTTGCTGACGGCGGATGTGGGGGTGGATGCCACTACGGAAATTATCGACGACCTGACGGCGCGCGTATCGCGCAAAGAACTGGCGGATTCCGAGGCTTTGTACGGCGCGCTCAAGGAGTCGTTGCGCGGCATGCTGGAGAAAGTTGAAGCGCCCCTGCTGGTGGAGGGCCAGGCAAAGCCGTTTGTGATCCTGGTGGTGGGTGTCAATGGCGTCGGCAAAACCACCACAATCGGGAAATTGGCGAAACGCTTTCAGAACCAGGGCAAATCGGTGATGTTGGCGGCGGGGGATACCTTCCGCGCGGCGGCGGTCGAACAGTTGCAGGTGTGGGGTGAGCGCAATAATGTGCCCGTGATTGCCCAGCACACTGGCGCCGACAGTGCATCGGTTATTTTCGATGCGGTCCAGTCCGCCCAGTCGCGCGAGATAGATGTTGTTATTGCCGATACCGCCGGGCGGCTGCACACCAAAAGCAACCTGATGGAAGAGCTTGCCAAGGTCAAGCGCGTCATGGGCAAGCTCGACGCCTCCGCTCCGCACGAAGTATTGCTGGTGCTGGATGCCGGCACCGGGCAGAATGCGGTGAGCCAGGCGGACCAGTTCAAGTCGTCGGTGGGTGTTACCGGCTTGGCGTTGACCAAGCTGGACGGCACCGCCAAGGGCGGCATTATTTTCGCCCTGAGCAAAAAACACGGCATTCCGGTGCGCTATATTGGCGTGGGTGAGAGTGTCGACGACCTGCAGCCGTTTGAAGCGGATAAATTTATCGACGCGCTTTTCAGCCAGCGGGCGTAAAAAGTTGTAACGTTTAATAGCAGCCGTTTAACAGCCGCCAGAGTATCGCAGATAAAACTATAAAAAATGATTCACTTCAGTAATGTCAGCAAGCGCTACGAGAGTGGCCAGGAAGCGTTGTCCAGCGTCTCGTTCGATATCGACGATGGCGAAATGGTCTTCCTCACCGGTCACTCCGGTGCCGGTAAAAGCACACTGATGAAATTGATTATGTTGATGGAGCGTGCCACGGTCGGGCAGGTGGTTATTGCCGGCCGTAACCTCAATCGCCTGCGCAACAGCCAGGTGCCGTTTCATCGCCGCCAGGTGGGCGTGGTATTCCAGAATCACCAGTTGTTGTTCGATCGCAACGTGTTCGAAAACGTGGCCCTGCCGCTGCAAATCGCCGGTTACCAGTCGCGAGAGGTTGGCCGGCGGGTGAGGGCGGCGCTCGACAAGGTGAATTTGCTGGACAAGGAAAAGCACAATCCCATTACCCTTTCCGGCGGTGAGCAGCAGCGCGTCGGCATCGCGCGGGCGGTGGTCAACAAGCCGCCGCTGTTGCTGGCGGATGAGCCCACCGGCAACCTCGACCCGGAGCTGTCCGCTGAAATTATGAACCTGTTCCGGCAGTTCAACTCTGTCGGTGTAACGGTGATGATCGCCAGCCACGACCTGGAACTGATCAAGCGTATGGGGCATAGGGTGCTGGCTTTGTCCCACGGCAATTTAGTCGCCGATGGTTATCCCCGAGCACCCGCGGGAGGTAGCGCATGAGTCGCGCCGGCGCTTCCCGCAAACCCGGCAGGGCACCCCGCAAGCCTGAGAATCCGGCTGGCGGCAAGGGCGCCGTGCAGGCCAAAACCAGCCTGGTCGATCGTTCACGCAGCTATTGGGCCCACCACCGTACCTCGGCGACAAGCAGCCTGGGCCGGTTGCTGAGCACACCCGTCCAGACTTTGATGACCTCCCTGGTGGTGGCCATTGCGCTGGCTCTGCCGGCGACGCTGTACGTGGCCCTGACCAACCTGCAACAGTTGGGGGACAGCTGGGATGCGGACCCGAAGATTTCCGCCTATATCGATGTGCGCGCCAGGGGGCAGGCAATCGAGCAGTTACTGGAAAAAGTCAAAGCGATGCCGGACGTGGCCAATGTCGAATACCTGTCGGCGGACGAAGCCCTGGCGGATTTCCAGCAGCTCTCCGGTTTTGGCGAGGCGTTGTCCGTCCTGGATGAAAACCCGTTGCCGGCAACGCTGATTATCTCCCCAGCGAAAACCGCCATCGAGCCCGCCGCCCTGAAGCTGCTGGGCGACAGGATTGCGGCCGAGGCCATTGTCGATGAAGTAACCCTCGATATGGAATGGGTTCGCCGGCTGCGCGAGTTGATGATCCTGGGCAAGAAAATCGTTATCGCGCTGGCGGCCCTGTTGGGGCTGGGCGTGTTGCTCGCCATTGGCAATACCATTCGCCTGGCCATTGAAAACCGGCGGGAGGAAATTGTCGTGACCAAGCTGGTGGGCGGCACCAATGGCTTCGTCCGGCGACCCTTTCTTTATTCCGGGGGTTGGTACGGATGTATTGGTGGCCTGTTGGCCTGTTTGATTGTCGCGCTGGGCTATGTCACCGTCAGCGGCTCCGTTCACCGCCTGGCGAACCTTTACCAAAGTGGTTTCGCCCTTCAAGGACTGGGCCTGCAGGGCAATCTGATGCTGTTGGGCGTCAGTACCCTGTTGGGCTGGCTGGGGTCGTGGATTGCGGTGGGCCGGCACTTGTCCAGCATCGAACCCCGATGATCCGGACAGGTCAAAAGGGCGGCCTGTAAGATTTCCCAAATTGCTTAAAAGGCGGCCAGAACGTTCAATGTCGTCAAGGGTCTAACAACAAAATTTGAATTTTTATGGGGTCCAATCAAGTGCATGCCCTTGAATTTGGCCTATAAATACTCCATATCCGGCGATTGGAGCGAGCGAATCACCGTGCTAGAATCAGCCGGCTCACTTAACGGAGGTAATCCATGGGAACGAGTCTACAACCTATTGATGTACTGGCTCCCGGACAAAACCTGAATGCATACATTCAGACGGTTAACAGTTTTTCCGTGCTTTCAGCCGAAGAGGAAAGAAAGCTGGCGGAGGACCTGTATTACCGTGACGACCTCGAAGCGGCGCGCCGCCTGGTGTTGGCCCATTTGCGGTTTGTTGTCCATATCGCCAAGTCCTACGCCGGTTATGGTTTGTCACAGGCGGACTTGATTCAGGAAGGCAACGTGGGCCTGATGAAGGCGGTCAAGCGCTTCAACCCGGAAAAGGGTGTGCGACTGGTATCGTTCGCGGTCCACTGGATCAAGGCCGAAATGCACGAATTTATCCTGCGCAACTGGCGTATCGTCAAAGTGGCCACCACCAAGGCCCAGCGCAAACTGTTCTTCAACCTGCGGGCGCAGAAAAAACGCCTGGCCTGGCTGACCAATGATGAAGCCAAGGCCGTGGCCGAAGACCTGAATGTGGACGTTAAAAACGTGCGCGAAATGGAAGGCCGCCTCGCCGCGTTTGATGCCGGTTTTGACGCGGGCGTGGACGATGACGACGATGTCGCCTACCAGGCACCGGCCAACTACCTGGAAGACAAACGCTACGACCCGTCGGTGATGCTGGAAAACGCCGACTGGACCGAAAGCAGCGTATCCGGCCTCGAACTGGCGATGGAAAAACTTGACGACCGAAGCCGGGACATTATCCAGAAGCGCTGGTTGGACGAAGACAAATCCACCCTGCACGACCTGGCGGCCCAGTACGGCGTTTCCGCCGAGCGAATCCGGCAGTTGGAAAAGAATGCGATGAAAAAGGTTAAAGCCTATATGGAAGCATGAGTTTCCAGCGTTGTAAGTTGATTTGAAAAGCCGCGTTTATCGCGGCTTTTTTGTGTGTGCCATTCGGCGAAGCAGTCCGGCTCGGTGTTGGCTGACTCCAGCAGGTTCAAACCTTTAAAGATTTCCGTTTCGCCGCAATAACGCAGGCATCCATTTTATTAACATCCCGTGGATTTACTCCATATTTATCTTTAAAAGACTTGGAGAAATGTGAGACATCCTTGAACCCACATTGAAATGCAACTTGGGTTACCATGAATTTTTGATCACAACGGCAGAGTAATTCCATCGCCTGTTGCAATCGCGCATTCAGAATCGTTTTAGCCACGGAATATTCACTGTCTTCAAATAGACGATGTAAATACCTAAGGCTGATCCGATATCGGTCCGCAATTAATTTTGGGGAGAGGTTTGTATCGCAGCAATTGGTTTTGATGAATTGCTCAATTGTTTGCCTTAGGGATGTGTGAACGGCTGCCCGATACTGAATTATGTCTCTCTGCTCCGTGCGTTCCGTGAGCGCGAAAGCTATAAGTTGCATCAATGTCGATGTGACGCTGGCTGTTCCTCTGCTCGATTCTCTATCAAGATTTGCCGCTAACGTCTGGAGTAAACTTGAAGTAAGTTGCCCCAGTAATGTGTGGGTGGAAATTACGCTGGAGTCATATCTTTCCACATTGATTAAATGGTTTTCGAGAAGAGGCTTCGGTATTTGAATAATTAAAGCTTGAATCTGACTGTTTATAGCTAATTTCTGTGGTCTGGTTGCATCATAAAAAGAAATGTCTCCCCGTGATGTGCATAAGCCGTTGGTGTTAAGGGCTTTTTCACTTCGTTGAGTAAGCGGAAGGGAGAGCACCATTGTGTGATCGGTAATTTCAGAAAGGTGTGATTTTGTTCGCAAAAAAATCTGCGGTTCCGACTCCATTTCCAGTAAATCAATTTCACCGAACCGCGCGTATCTGAGTTTTCCATAAAAGGGCGTATTCGCAAAACGCCTGCATTCCAATTTGCAAATACCCTGACAGACCACATCAGACCAGTAGTCGAAACGTTCTCGCCGGCTAATGCCTTCAGTAGACCAGGTTACCGCTGTTTTGCTTTGTAAAAGGAAGTTATCCATCTATTAATAGCGACACACCAATTTATTAGTATTTTATGAATGCATTTTTTGCATCATACCACTTTCCTATTTGATCAAAACGATGAGTTTTGATTAATGATGGTCATACGATCGTTTAAATCTGGGCATATCAAATATTACTGGCACAAATTGTTGCGTTTGCTTTTGAAAAAGTTCTCGTGCGCTTACAGAAAAGTTATCGGACGCTTATAACCAAGCAACCAGATGCGTAAATAAATAAAATTCAACACGCCAGACTGCAAGTGTGAATATCGTGGTTCGGTAACTTTTTTTGGTTTGTGTATATCAGTTCGCACTTTCGAGCTGATTGCGACGCCAGCCAACACTATCGGGCGATTTGCAATGCGATTGGCTGAATGGCTTACATCAACCGGTCATCGCTAGTAATTTGCCTTAGTTAATTCACAAAAAACGTGAGGCTAGATTTATGATAAGAGCAATAGCATTTTTCATTCTTCTTTTTTCGAGCTGGACAGTTTTGGCAGGTAGCCCTTCACTATCCGCATCGGTTACGAGTGATAATGGGACGGTGACTCTATCACCCAACCAACCGGAGTCACCATACTTTTTAACGGAGTTTTGGCGCATGGCGCCGGGAGGAACCTGGACGCAGATCGGTGTTAGTTACGGTTCCTACGACTACACCAATACAGTCAGTTCCGATGGTCTTTACGCTTACCGCTCCCGCTGGTATAACCCTCAAGCTCCGCAGGGCACACAGTATTCATACTGGGGTAATACTGTTTATGTCGATGTATATGTATCTGAGTTGCCTTCGGGCACACCTTACCTGTCCGCGCCGGCTTCGGATGGCGACGGTACGTTTATTGTAAGTTGGGGAACGGTGCCAGGTGCATCGAAATATCAACTGCAACGCCGTCTCAATTCCGGCAGTTGGTCGACAGTGCAAAATAATAGCAATACAAACTATACCAACTCCAATTTAAACACCGGAAACTACTCTTTTCGTGTGCGAGCTTGCAACAGCGTTGGCTGCACATCCTACTCAAGCGTAAAAACCACAAGTGTCACAATTACCTCCATACCGGCAAGACCGGATTCTATTAATATTGCCCAGAGCAGCAGTACGACCGTGGTGGTATATTGGCCTTCCGTTCCCGGAGCAACTTACTATGTATTGGAGACGTCCGGAGGTACGCCTATTTATAGCGGTTCTGGCACCGGCGCACTCTACACTGGTTCCCCGTATACTGCGTTTCGTGTGAAGGCGTGTAATGCAAACGGTTGTAGCGGCTGGCGATGGTCCAATTAGTTGCATCTTGAAGGAAGCCTCTCAGGCTTCCTTTTCCACCTTCCACTTGAATTGCAGGTGTTCAACATTACTTGATTCGGACATGCCTCGGCGGATCAAGGCCTGCCCAGTGTTTTAGCGAATGCCGCAATTTCGCGTCTTCAAAATAACCGGCGCACAAACAAATTCATCGCTACTGCATTGCAATCAACCACCTTAGCTAATCGCCAGGCTCAAATCAGGGCCATCTCTCCCGATCGAGACTTTCTTTTGTGTCACAGCGCAAGTTTTCCGGGTGCCACTTTACGAAAACGCGGATACTGCGGCGATTTCCTGTCATAACTCTTCCTATTCTGCTACTGAAACGTCAGATCATCCCTAAATAAGAAAACAGAGAGAGGAGCGCGCAATGCGAAAACTATTGTCATGTTTGGCGGGGATATTCCTCGGTAGTCAATGCCTGGCGGCGATTATTCCCTACGGTGCGGGTTCAATTTCCGACACCATCAACCCCAACAGTTACGGTTGTGTTATCGACAACGGAAACTGGATTTTTAACGCCGGTGTAGTGGAGCCCGGCGTGGCCGGTTGCGATACCGGTGGTGACTATAATGGCGTGCCGGTCGGCGCGCCGGTGAAGTTATATCCCCAATTGGCTGGCGATGCTGCGGCAAGGCACACCGGCACTCACCGTTGGTGGGGGTCGGTGTCTTTTTTTGGGGAGATGCGCGGCGATGGCGTGGCCTATATCACGCCGGACCCGATTATGGCGCGGGTATCGGAGCGCGGCCTGCGCGTGCTGGGTATTCCCAACGGCTTGCGGGTGCCGAACGAGAATGAGTTTGTCTACCAGATTCCCGATCCAATGGCGGAGGTGTTTGACGGCATCGCGGTGGGAAACAGCCAGTTTTCAAATCTCGATGCATATATGAAGGACTACAGCGACGGCAGCGTCACCATCGAATGGCGCAGTGGCAGTACACCAGTGATGGAGGCGACGCTGGTTTACGGTTCGCCGTATATTTTCTTTGAAGTATTCAATGGCACCGCGGAATTGCGAACTAAAGCGGTAACCGGCCCGGAGAAGGGTGTGTTTTACAACAGCGGTAACCAGCTTGGTGTCTGGACCGATGTGGCCGGGCAGCGCAATCATTATTTGCTGGTGGGTGACGGTGCAACCAGTTTCAGTAACCCAGACGCAATGGAAACGGCGATCAATAACAGCAGCCATCGCTTTACACTCGTCTGGTTGCCGGTATCGGGATCGCAAAGCCCGACCACGGCCATGATCGATGATTTTGCACAGTACGCGCTTAATCGCATCGACGAAGTGCGCATTGATTACGACGTGGATTCGCAAACGCAAAATGTGACGGTAACGCAGCGCTATCTTGGCGGCAATAATGTGCCGGTCACAACCCTGGCGGGGCTGATGCCATTGCAGTGGAAAAACACCACGCACGCGCTCGGCGCATACCAAACGCGAAGCTCGCGCGGTGTGGTGCGATTTACGCCGAGCAGCGAAGTCAGCTATCAGCTGCCTTATGTCGGTGTGCTGCCGACCTTGCCCACCGCGCTGGCGAACCTGGATCAAAACCTGTTGCGCAATTTAATTAACGAATTTATCAGCCAGGGCGCGGCCAACTGGAATACAGCGCTGGATACCTACTGGTCCGGAAAAAATTACGGCAAGGTGGCGGAGCTTGCCGCGATTGCACGAAGTATCGGTATGACGGCCGAAGCGGATCAACTGGTCAATTGGCTTAAGGGCGAACTGCAGGATTGGTTTACCGCCAACACCAGCGGCAGTTTTGACCATACCAAATATTTTGTTTACGACAGCGACTGGAATACCTTATTGGGTTTCGATGAATCCTTCGGTGCGCACCAGCAACTGAATGATCATCACTTTCACTACGGCTATTTCGTGCGCGCCGCCGTGGAAATCTGCCGCGTCGATCGAAGCTGGTGTGGCGACAATGCCTACGGACCAATGGTGGAATTGTTGATCCGGGATTATGCCGGCGGGCGCGACGATTCCATGTTTCCGTATTTGCGCAATTTCGATCCCGCCAATGGATTTTCCTGGGCATCCGGCCACGCAAATTTTGCCCTCGGCAATAATAACGAATCGACGTCCGAAGCCGCGAATGCGTACGGCGCAATCATACTTTACGGATTGCTGACCGACGACCAGGCCATGGTCGAGCGGGGAATTTATTTACACGCATCGTCCACTGCGGCTTATTGGGAATACTGGAATAACCTTGATGCCTATCGCGGTTTGGGACCGGATTACGATAACTTTCCCGAAGGTTACAGCAAAATGACCACCTCCATTATTTGGGGCGCGGGCGGCGTGTTTTCCACCTGGTTCAGCCCCGCGTACGCGCATATTCTCGGTATTCAGGGGCTGCCGCTTAATCCCATGGTGTTGCATATCGGCCAGCATGCGGACTACCTGGAAGATTACGTAACGCTGGGCCTGAGCGAATCCGCCAACGGCCAACCATCCGGCTTGCCGGCGGGGCAGTGGACGGACATCTGGTGGAATATTCTGGCAATGACGGACCCGCAACGGGCGATCAACGACTTTAATTCGGTTAATCTGAATTACACGCCCGAGGAAGGCGAAACCAAGGCGCACACGTATCAGTGGATTCATGTATTCGATGCCATCGGCAGCGTGGCCAGCGGCAGCGGCGAATATATGTCGGATTATCCTGCCGCGGCAGCGTTCGAAAAAAATGGTGTGATTACTTATCTCGCCTACAACATGGATAACAGTGTTCGCCATGTGACGTTTTCCGATGGCATGGCAATTAATGTTGCACCGAACAGTTTTGGTATCAAGCGCACCGGCGATACACCGGATTCTGAAAGTGGCGGTGAAGATGATACACAGGCACCGACTGTTCCCGGTACACCAACGGTAAGCGAAGTGACCGGGACGGGTGCCGGTGTGAGTTGGGTTGCATCAACGGATAATGTGGCGGTCAGCGGTTACGAAGTGGCTGTCGGTTCAAACATCTTCACCACCAGTGCAACGCAATACAGCCTGAGCGGTTTACTGCCCGACACTCAATACACCGTATCGGTTCGTGCCTTCGACGCCGCCGGCAATTATTCGGCCGCGGCAAGCGCCGGTTTCACAACGCAGGCGCAAAGTTGCGATAACTGCAATGCCGATTACGGCGCAAGTACATTGAATACGGACAGCGCGCTGTTCTTTGTGAACACCAACGGGTTTGCGGATCTTCACTACCATCTCAATGGCGGCCCGCAATTAAATGTAGCAATGAGCGCGGCCAACGGGCGCAAGGAATATATTGTCAGCAGCCTGAACGATGATGACGTAATTGATTACTGGTTTACTTACCAGAATCCCGAGACAGGTTTGGCTCAGGATACGTCGGAATTTGTTTACACCCATAACGGTGATGGCAGCGGCGAGTTACCTGCGCACTGGTCTGCAAATGATATAGGCAGTCCGGTGCCGGGCGCGGTCGAACACAACAATTCAGTATTCACCACAAGTGCAAATGGCAGCGATATCTGGGGAACGAGCGATAATTTTTATTTTGTTTACCAGACATTGACCGGTGACGGACAAATTACCGCGCGCGTCCAGTCGCTGGAAGTAACGGATGCCTGGGCCAAGGCCGGTGTAATGATGCGGGCCAGCCTGAATGCAAACAGCCGTCACGTATTAATGGCAATTTCCGGCTCCAACGGCAGCGCTTTCCAGCATCGCGTTAGCGATGCGGAATCAAGTTCGCATACCGCCGGGCCGGTGGCAACGGCGCCTTACCGGGTTCGCCTGCAACGCGAAGGCGATGTATTTACCGCAAGCGTTTCGGCGGATGGTGTGAACTGGACAATGGTGGGATCAGCGACTATCGCCATGCCCGACACTATTTATGTGGGACTCGCACACACCAGCCACAGCGATGGTGTGCTTGGTAGCGCGAGTTTTTCCGATGTGCAGGTTGATACTTTTGACCTTGCCGATGCTTTATGGATTGAAGCGGAAGATTACGCCGCTTATGCCGACAGTGATGCCGGCAATAACGGCGGCGCTTATCGCAGCGACGATGTGGATATTGAAGCGTCCACGGATACCAACGGTGGTTTCAATGTCGGCTGGACGCAGGCGGGCGAATGGCTGGAATATCCGGTGGAATTGCTTGCCGGGCAGTATCGTATTTGCAGCCGCGTTGCGTCGGATACCGGCGGTGGTCAATTTTCGCTGAGCCTGAACGGACAGCAGGTGGCGCAGCACAGCGTGGCTAACACCGGCGGCTGGCAATCGTGGGTCACAGTGCGGTCCGCGTTATTTGCAACACAGGCCGGAGCGCGAACGTTGCGTGTCGATGTTCAGGGCGGGAATTTTAATTTGAATTGGCTGGAGTTGACGACGAGGGAGTGCACGACACTTTAATCGCGCGCCCCTACGCGGGCCGTCCCAACCTACGAAAAATCGTGATCACAAACAAAAACCCCGGCGTTACGCCGGGGTTTTTAATCGGAACAAGCTTTTAATTAACGCCCGTGAGTATTTCCCGTAAAGCGCAAATTATCCAGTATTAACGGCGCCGCGCAATTATTTGTGTTAAACGCTACAGTAATAAAACCGTTATGTTCTTCCGCCAGGGCCGCTTTGGCAAATGCCGGCAGCTCCACGCTGGTGGTAAACCACGATTCCAACGTGTTACCGGTCAGGCCGGTGCCGCCAATCCATTCGTTATGAATTTCCGCATCCGGCAGTGTTAAGTGGAAGGCAATATCGCCAAGCCAGAATGAGTTGTCCTGTGTTTCCGGCAGCAGGATGTCCACGGCAATGCGATCCCCCAGGATTTCAAATTCAGTCGTGCTGAATTCCGGTGAATCCAAATAGGTGTAGCCGCAGCCATCCACTGCCAGCGCGTTGTCGCCCCGAGTTCCACCTTCAACGACGCTGATTTCCGCCGGACCGCGCTTGCTCCAGTTGCGACTGTCGTCTTCGAAGCTGGAGAAGTGCTGGTTGCGCAGAGCGCAACGCGATTGCGCGGCATCTTTCAATTGCGCATCGTTCCATTGATCAAGGTAAGCCGCGGCCCAGGCCAGCGGAGCGTTCCAGTTAATGGTTACCTCATTGGTGGAGTAGGACTCCCAATGGTCGATGTAACACTCCAGCGGATCGCAACCCTGCAGCGCGCCCTGGGCAATCGGGTCCTCCAGCAGGCTGTTGGGACCACCAGCGATGGCGCCGGGCGGCGGTGGCGGGAAACCGCCGTTGACGGCATTCGCCCAGAAACGGTGGTGCGGTTCGTTCAGGTCGCGCTCGCCGTAACCGCTCACATAGGAAACGCCAATCGGGTTATTGCCCAGCAGGTAATTCATATTGGAGTGCATGGACTCCAGGTAGCGGTCGTCACAGGTAAAGTCGTGAGCCAGACCCAGCACGATCATGTCATTGGTGACGTTGGAGTTGGAGCCCCAGTACATGCCGCCGGTCCACATCGGCAAACCGTAACCTTGTGTTTCCGTGTGTCCCGCGTACAGGTCGGCCACACTGACCAGTTCCTGTCGCGCCTGGTGCACCCAGCTTTCGTCGGCGTTATAAAGCGGCCCGACGGTGGACAGGGAAATCAGGCCCAGCGCCTGGGTGGTTCCCCAACCCATAATGCTTTGCGAGTACTGCACGTCATCCAGGTTGAGGTGATGGGACGATGCCTGCATATCCGTCGCGTAACCTTGTTCACCGGTTGCCAGGTAGAGTTCGCTGGCGGCCCAATAGAACTCGTCCGTCACATTGTTATCGCCGTAAGTACCGCCGCCGTTGCCGTTGTTGGTGGCGGGGATAAAGTCATTCGCTTCGGCCGCGGCGTACGCCACTTTTGCCGCCTCAAGACAGGTATTGGCGAATGCAACGTCGAAGTCCTTGAACACCCGGTAACACTGAGCGGTTACCGCCGCGAAGTTCAGTGTGGCCGCGGTTGACGGCGGATGCACGTAGCGGGTGACGCTGTCGGCGTGCGGCGCGGTGGGAATGCCGGTCCAGAACTCGCTGTGCATTTTGTGATGCACCATGCCCGCCAGCGGATAATCAGCCGGCACCTGCATTTTCAGGAACCACTCGATTTCCCAACGCGCTTCGTCCAGCAGGTCCGGAATGCCGTTGCCGGTTTCTTCCGTTGGCAGGGCCATGGCGCCGTCGGCGAATTCGTTCAAGTCGCTGCCCAGGGCCACGGCGCGTTCGTACTGGTTCAACAGGGTCCATACGGATATGCCGCCATTCACCACATACTTGCCGTGATCGCCGGCGTCGTACCAGCCACCGCTGGAGTCCAGCGTGCGACAGGCCGCGGAAGTTTCGTCTTCCAGGCACTCGATGGTTTGCACGGAACTGTCACCCGTGTGTCCCGCCGGGCGCGCCCAGGTCTCGCCCACGATTTCCGCCAGAATCGGTGTGCCGACGCGGTTGTGGTAGAAGTAGGACAGCGCGTCGTATTTCAGTGATTCATAAAGATTGGCGCCGATGGCGAAGGTTTCGCTGGTGTGGGTGGTATCACCTTCGGTAACCACGATCGTGTAGTTGTCCGCTTCGGTTTGCACATCACTGAAGTTGATGCGGTGTACGTGATCGCCGGAGCCCTCATCGAGCCCGTGGTAAGTTGTTACGCCGGATGCCACCGCAACCTCGCCGCTGAACAAAGTCCACGATCTCGGCGCGGCGCTGTCCACCGCTTCGACAGGGGGCACATAAGTGGCGATTTTGTTGAGGCCGGTCAGGTAGCCGTGCGAGTTGACATGAACCGGCGGGGCGGGTGGTTCTTCCGGTGTTTCGGAACCGGAGGGATCGAGCAGTTCCACGTTGTCGAAGCACACAGTGGTGCCGGCGGACACATGGCCGTTACCCAGCAGGAAGCGGAAGGCACCGTTTTCGGTGGCGCCACCGGTATTGACGAAGTTGATTTCCAGTCGCTGCGGCTCGCCTTCAAGCGGTGCATCAATGGCAACGTCCTGGCCGAAGTGCCAGACGAAACCGTCCGATTCATCGACACCGCTGACCTGGATATTGACCGGCGCACTGGACCAGGCGTCAGCGTTGAAAATATATTGGCCGCCTTCGACAAAATTCAATCCGTCAGCGCGAACCTGCAGGCTCCATGGATCGGTGCCCGGATCTTCCGCCAGAAGACAGAAGCGGCCGTCGTCTGTCGATGGGTGGGCAATGGAGCCAAACTCACCGATGGTCCAGGGCGCGTAACCTTCGTCGAAGGTGCTGTTTTGAATCAGGTTCGGGGCGGGGGCATCCACCACGATATCGTCGAAACAGACGGTTTCATTCACCGGCACATTGCCGCCGCCCATCAAAAACCGAAATGTTCCGGTTTCGCTTGCGGCACTTGCGGTGAAAGTCATATTGATAAGCTGGCCGTCTCCCGCAAGGGGTGAATCGATACTGATGTCACTGCCAAAAATCCAGACAAAGCCATCGCTCTCATCCGCCGCGCTCATCTGCATGCTGACGGGAACACTCGACCAGGCGCGAAGGCTGACGTCATAGGTTTCGCCCGCGACGAATGTCAGGTTGTTCTGGCGCAATTGCGCGCCCCAGTCGGCTGTACCCAGCGCGGTGACAGTGGTACAAAACCGGCCGCGCTCGTCGACCGCGGACTCACCGGCGCCACCGGCCCACCAGCCGGGTGGTTCCCAGGGAAATATGCCTTCATCGAAGTTGCCGTTTTCCAGAATGTTGGCGGCTTGAGTATTCACCGCTGCAAGCGAACCCAACAGAGCCGCAAACCAATAGAAAAAGTATCTCTTGATCATAGTTGTCTCCGAACATGATTTTTGGTGTATGGTTTTTTTTATAAATTGAGTATCAGGGAATGCTGGTCAAGCCGGAGTGAATATGAACCTGGCGCGAAAGGGCGCGTACTGCCAGAAAAATGCGCGCAACAGTCTTAGGCCTGTTAACACTAATTCGATTGCTCCTGCCGGAGGTCATTTTTTCGTCCGGCAAGGCAGAGCGAGCGTGGTTTGGTTGTTCCAAATGAGCGAACTCTAACGTCGCCGGGCGGAAAAATGGTCCCGGCCCTTCGGGTTGCGGCTGAAAGAAAGCCACTCTGCGTCGCTCATCGTTCATTTGGATTACCAAACTTCTCTCTTCGCTTCTTGATTGGCTTTCTTTCAGCCGCAACAGGAGCGATCGAATTAGTGTTAACAGGCCCCAGTGCCTGGGTATTCTTTACAGCAGGCCGACCTGGTAGTCATTCCGCGCGTTATGTGCTGATGCGCATCCATTCGTAGAAGCAAATGGTTTTAATGACTAACAAACAGTGTCGCTTATAGATTTTTCCTCGACG
>CAYVIB010000007.1:0-41637 GCA_964451365.1 uncultured Cellvibrionaceae bacterium | reverse complement strand
AGCAAATGGTTTTAATGACTAACAAACAGTGTCGCTTATAGATTTTTCCTCGACGCTGAAAGCGCGGTTAGAGTAACACCGTTTATAGGTATGGCAAGCCTCTAATGTTATTTATGCTGCCAAATTCCGGTTGCGATAATGGCTGATATAATTCAATTTAAGCGCCTGTTGTTTTTCTGTTGCTCACTACCGCTCAATAATTTCCAGCAAGAAGGTAGGCGCGGCGGGATACTACGATTTCTCTACCATGTCATATTCACGCAGCGGATCGGAATGCCAAACGGTTCTCCGCCGCTAATGATTACGTAAACACGAATGTCCTTACCCCGTTGCAATTTGTTAACAACTTGAGGCTTATCACTATCTTCGTCCCGCGCGTTCAGTGTGGTAGGATGCCAAACTCTGCCTTACAGCCGATTACATAAGATATTCATGTTCCCCGCAATCAAATCCATATTAATCGCGGCCGCTACCAGTGGCCTTCTGGCTGTGGTGTTTGGCGCGTTCGGCGCGCATGCGTTGAAGGCTCGCCTGACCGAGTCGCTCTTGTCCGCGTATCAGACCGGTGTCCAGTACCACTTTTACCATACGCTGGCGCTGCTGGCGGTGGGCATATTGCTGACCAAGGGCTTTAACCAGGCATTCCTGCTGGTCAGCGGCGGATTGTTTATCGGCGGGATTCTCTTTTTTTCCGGCAGTTTGTATTGGCTTGCACTGGGCGGGCCTTCGTGGCTCGGGCCGGTGACGCCCCTGGGCGGCACATTGCTGATTCTTGGCTGGTTCACACTTATTTTGGCGATCCTTCGCAGTTAAATCCGTTGATCATGAATACCTCATCAAAAGTTGTTACTGCGCCTGAATACAAGCAAAAAACGATTCGCAGTTACGTGATACGTGGCGGGCGGATCACCGACGGCCAGAAACGTGCATTCGATCAGTGGTGGCCACAATTTGGTTTGAGCTTGTTTGACGGGCGGATTGCGCCGGAGCTGGTTTTTGGCAATCGCAATCCACTGGTATTGGAAATTGGTTTCGGTATGGGCGATTCACTGTTGGCCATGGCAAAAGAGCAAAGCGATAAAAATTATATCGGCATTGAAGTGCATCCGCCGGGCGTTGGTCGCCTGATCAATTGCGCGGGCAAGGAAAATATAAAAAACCTGCGTGTTTATATGGCCGATGCGCTGGATGTATTGGAAGACTGTATTCCCGATGAATCGGTTGATCGTTTGCAGTTGTTCTTTCCGGATCCCTGGCACAAGAAAAAGCACAACAAACGGCGCATTGTACAACCTCGTTTTGTGGAACAGGTGCGGCGAAAGCTGGAGGTCGGCGGTGTGTTTCATATGGCAACGGATTGGCCTGAGTACGCTGAATATATGATGGAAGTGATGACGCTTGCTCCCGGTTTTGCCAACATTGCGGGGGATTATATTTTTGCGGAGCGCCCCGCGTACCGTCCGCTCACCAAATTTGAAGTGCGTGGAGAGCGATTGGGTCATCCGGTATCGGACGTCCTTTTTGAAAAGCTGTGATTACAATCCGGTAAATTTCGCAGCGAAGTGGTGACGTTCTAATAATCCCCACGCTCCTTCCCGGCATCAATCACTCTTTTCTGCTCCCAAGCCAACACGGCGATTCCGTTTTGGGTTTTCCTGACAACGTTGTCTTTCATCACTCGACACCGGCCGTTGCCGACGCGATGTTCACTGCCGATATGTTATTTTCGTTCCGACAGACAGGTTAGCGCTGCACCCGGCTTCACCGCGAATACAGCCCGGCCCCGCAGAGGATAATGTTAACTGCATCACAATATTAAATTAGGATTCAGGTACATTAGCTGCCTCGGGCGCTGACGCCAAATAAAGCTTTTCGACACAATAATTGCCGCGCAAGATCAATATTAATATCCGTTTCGGCTTTGATCGAAGGAGTATCCACATGACCAGCAATGCCGTTTGGCAGCAATCTCTTTGGGACTTCGCGGTTAAAACCTACGCGAGTCCACGGGTGGAGGAGCTCTGCCTGTTTCTGCAGGACAACCATCAGGCGAACGTTAACGTGCTGTTGTGGTGCCAATGGTTGCAGGAGGAAAGCATTCATATTGCCAAGGAAGCGCTTCCCGATGTACTTGAAATTATCGATACCGTCAGTCAAAAAACCGTGGTGCGTTTGCGGGATGTCCGGCGCGAATTGAAAGAGCTTGGTGGTTTTACCCGGGTTCAGGCGGAGATGATCAGCAAGCATATCCTTAACGCTGAACTGATGGTGGAGAAGGTGTTGTTACACCGGCTGCAGGATCTTACCAGGCGGTTTATCGAAGTTATGCCGGATTCCGAGTCGCCGTTACGGCTGGTGGATTATCTGGAACACCTTAATGTTCCTTCTTCCGCAAGCGTTGTTGAAAACTTCCGCGCGGTTTGCGCGGTGGAAAATATTCCCGAACAGGTGTAATAAAAATCCCTGAAGCTTTTTAAAGCTTCAGGGATTCGCGGTGACCAAACGCTTATTTGTTGTCGAACAGACTTGGCGTGGCCGGTTTTGACTGATCGTTTTCTTCCCTGGCTTTTTCCTTTTCCTTGCTCTCAGACGGCTTTTCGTTATTTGCTGAAGGCTTTCCACCACTCGCCGGGGGTTCTGCTGCCTTCGGCTTTTGCGATGGGGCCAGCACGGCAGCTATTTTGGGTTCTACCAACAGGTTGGGCTTGTTCTGGCTGTCGGAAGCAGGCTTGGGCTCCGGTGCGGGAGCGGCTTTTTTAGCTTCCCCATTGCCTGTGGCTTTGGTTTCGGCGGGCTTGGTCTCCGGTTGTTTGGCTTCCGGCTTTTTGATCTCCGCTTTCACCGGTTTCGGTGCAGCGGCCTTCTTCTCCGCCTTCGGCTTGCTTTCCGCTGCGGGCGTTGGAATCCCAATCGTTGTTGCGGTTTTGGTTTTGGATTCAGCTTTGTTGGCCGGAGCGGCTTTTTTACCCGCCTTCTTCTTCGCTGGAGCCTTCTTTTTCCTGGCCGGGGCCTGTTCCTGAGCGCTCGCTGCCGGCGTGGTTTCCATCAGTGTTTTCTTGCTTGTAGCCTTCTTCTTCCGCTTGGCCTTCGCCTTGCCAGCTTTTGGTACAGCTTTTTTGCCGGATTTTGCCGCGATTTTGGCAAGGTTGTCAGCGTGCGCTTTTTCCGCGTTCGCGCTGGCCAGGTTGTCCTTCGCCGCCGCCAGGGCCTCATTCAACACTTTAACTTCCGCCTTCTGCTTGCCCGCGGCCGCGTTGGTGCTCTTGGCCTTGGCTTTGGTGGCGGCGGTAGCCTTGGATTTGGCTGCCTGTGCCGCTGCCGTGGCCCGGGTCTGGAGGCTGGTTAACTTCGCCTTGGCTTTCTTAAGATTGTTTTCTGCCGTGGCAACCGCTTTTTTTGCCGCGGCTACTTTTTTGTTGCGCGCGGTGTCGAGTTGCAGGGACAGCTTGGCAATTTGCTTTTCCAGATCTGCTACTGGGTCTTTCGATTGCTTTTTCTTGGCGGCCATGATTTTTTCCTGATTGGTTGGAGAATAAAGTTATTAGAGGAAATTGTGCGAAAAATGATACCCTTGTTTCAAGTAAAAATGTATAGATTTCCTGCTGTAGTGTAGTGAAAATTCGCTGATCTTGAAGTTATTTTTACAAATCGCGATGCAGTGCAGTATATCGATAAAAATAGTCGTCATACCCTGTTCGGGTGATTGTGGTGGTTTCATATCGAGACTCTTGCTACGCCCGCTGCTACACCCGCGCCACGACTCGCGCGACAAAACCAGGCGATCGACTCCGTTTGGTTTGCTGGACTCCGCGACAGTGCTGTATAGTCTCGTTCTGCTGGACATTCCGGTATCTGTACGGGTACCCATACAAAAATACAAAACCCTAACCATTAGTGAGACTAACCATGATAAATAAAATATTGAAGAGGCAGTTGATGGTGGCCGTGTCCGCGGTGACGCTGATCGCTGTCGCGGGCTGTAAGCAGGAAGCGCAGGAACCTGAGAAAAAAGAAGTGACGTTGGAAACCATGGACCAGAAGGTAAGTTATATCCTGGGTTCCGATATCGGCGGTCGTATCAAGGCGATGGATTTCGACTTGGACATCGACGCTTTTGTGCAGGCGCTGGAAGATGTCAGGGCTGGCACCGAATCACGCCTCAGCGATGAAGAAGTACGTGCAATCATGACCAGCTTCCAGGCAGAACAGCAGGCCAAGCGCCAGGAAGAAATGAACAAGGCGCAGGAAGAAAACCTGACCAAGGGGCAGGAGTTCCTGAAAGAAAACGCCACTAAAGAAGGCGTTACCCAAACCGAGAGCGGACTTCAGTATAAAGTTATTGAAGAAGGTACCGGTGAAACTCCCTCAGCTGACGACGTAGTGAAGGTTCACTACCGTGGGCGCTTGCTGGACGGCACTGAGTTCGACAGTTCATATGGGCGCGGTCAGCCTGCCACTTTCCCGGTCAGCAACCTGATTCCGGGTTGGGTTGAAGCTCTGCAGTTAATGAAAGTGGGTGGTAAGTGGGAAATTTATGTGCCCGCTGATCTCGCCTACGGTCCCGGCGGTACACCCAACATTCCACCCAACTCCACATTGATTTTTGAAATGGAGTTGCTGGAAATTGTTGATCAGGAAAATGAAGCTGGTGCGGAAGCGGAAAGCACCGAAGAAGCTAATCAGGAATAAAAGTTTTTATCATACAAAACCCGGTCAGGTTCACTGGCCGGGTTTTTTATTGCTGCCAAGAAAGTGAATAAAACCGTTGGATGCGATTGCCTGGAATGTGTTGTTGTTTGCAAATGCGACGTCGACGACGGCGGCGCTGGTAGGTTTCCAGGCGTCGCGCTTTGGTAGTTTCCAGCGGTCGACGCGGGTCATTGGGGGGCTGATCGACCAGAGCTCCACCCATTGATCAGGTCGCCCGGTCAGTAAGTACTGGTTATTTTCACTGAACCTGGCGGCGGTGAAGCGCAAGCCGCGTTTTAAATGTTCCGCCTTGAGTGGCACCTCGCCGACGATATTCCCTGTTCCGGTTTCCCATACCAGGGCGCGATCGTATTTACCTGCCGACAGCGCGAGTTTGCCGTCCGTTGACAGTCGAACCAGTTGAACATCGTCTTCATGCGTTACTCGCCGCAGTTCTTTTCCGGTTTCCATATCCCAGAGCACTGCCGAATAATCTTCCGAGCCGGTGAGCGCTAACTTTCCGTCATCGCTCACGTCCACGCTTCGCACCCGGTTCAGGTGGGGAAATACCTGGAGTATACCGCCACGCCGGATATCGAATAAAACCGCGGTGTGATTTGCCAGGCCCAGCAGTGCCGTGCGTCCATCCGGCCCCAGTTTGGCGTCGAGTATTTCATCCGGCGCGGCCCAATAGCGCACCCCCTCGCCGGTTTCGATATCCCAGAGTACCAGTGTGTTGACGGTGGCAGTTAGAGCCCACTTGCCATTGTTGGAAAAGTCGGTCGCGATCAGGGTGCTGGGCTCGTCCTTATCGTGATTCCAGTTAAATATCCGGGCGTTGTCATTCAATCGCCACAGACTGCCGCCGTGGAAAATCGAACCCGCGATCGCATAATTCCCATCGTCGCTGATCGCGCCCGAATACAGCCCCCTGGCGGCGACTTCCAGGGAACGGGCGGGGCCCGCCGGCTTGTCGCAGGCGTTCAACGCCAGTACCGCGATAAAATAAAAGCAGGCTCGCTGTCGGGATGTTAAACGAAAAATAAGGGAAACCTCGAAACATATATTTGCTTTGTTAAAAGCATAGTCCGGATATGACCAGAGAGGGGCTGGAATTGCGAAGCAGGTTTTCTATAGGAGCGGAACTATTCAGGTTGAGAGGATAGATAGCGGATGAAACCATCCGCTGTCGCAAGGGAGAGGATTCAGGCAACCTTGTTCCGGTTGGCCATGTGCAGGATGTCGATCATTTTGTCCTCGGCATCAAAACGCGAAACCAGGATTTCACCAAGTTTGGAAAGGTCCTGGTTTATGGTTTCCAGGTCGTCCGTCTCCTGATATTTGTCATTGAAATCGAGAACGTATTCCGTGGTTTTATCGATGGATTTAATCAGTTCGGTACCCTGCTTCAGACCTTCCTCGTCGTCAAACTCAAGTCCTTCCTTCATAAGTTGATCGTAAACTTCAAAGTGTCCGGCGGAGACGTAATCAACCATTATCTGACACAGCTCTTTTACCTGGTTTCCCCGCTGCTCATTGTCGGGGTCGTCGCTTATTTCGGACAGGCCGCAATAAATTACCAGCATTTGTTGTCGTTCCCGCAGCCAGCGATCGATGATGTCGCTGACGCCTCCCCAACGTTCCTGCGCAGATCGGCAATTTTCAAGCATGTATTCAACCCTTCTGAAGTTTCATTTCGTCGATAACAGTTTGGTCTCAAGATAGGTGATATGAGAACCGAGGGCAAGCATTAAGAGCGCCTAACCGGATATTTCAGCAATGAATACCTTAGCTTTTGCGCACAAGCTGAAAGAGTCCCACCACCGCCAGGCCGATAAAGCCCACCAGCGTCCAGCCCGGAATACTTAGTCCAAGAAGTGACCAGGTGATCTCCGCGCAGTTGCCATCGCCCTGGAACAATAAACGTAACGCTTCGGACAGGGGAAAGGTTTCGAACATGTAGGAAAGCCCCGGGCCGCAGGCCGGCACCTGGTCTTCCGGCAGGTTCTGCAACCATACATGGCGGGCGGCCACACCGCCGCCGATCACGGCCATCAGCGTGGCCAGGCCGGCATAAACCCGTCGGCAGACCACACCTGGGTGATGAAAGAAAGCTGCCAGGCTGATGAGTCCGACCAGAATAACGAAGATACGCTGGGTAATGCACAGCGGGCAGGGGTCCAGTTCCAACGCCTTTTGAAAATAGAAAATGGCAACCAGCATCATAAAGGTACAGGCGAGAGCCAGCAGCAGGAAGGTGATGCGAATGGAAGGCAGGTATTTCATAGTGTCTCTAATTTTAAATTCCGGACGAAGAACAGTAGATAAAAAGGTTTAAGAACTCAACCACCTGACCGATATATATTTATGCCGTGTGCCACAATATAAGGGGAACATAGGGGAGCGATATCGAAATGTACCGGACAAAAATCTTAATCGGAATCATTATTTTTCTCCTGGCGTTAAGTACCGGCCACGGTTTCGCCCAGGAGTCAGATGAGATAGTGAACGATCAGGAAGAACAGGAGGAGCCACAGGAACCGCGGGAAGGGGAAGGCACCTCCGTCCCGGCGATGTACCTGCCGATCAAACCGGCCTTCGTGGTCAACTACGGCGGCGCCGGTCGCCTGCGTTATTTAAAAACCGAACTGACGGTCCGTCTCGAGAACGCCGATGCCGCCAATTCCATCCGCCACCACCTGCCTTACATTCGCAACAATCTGGTCATGTTGTTTGCCCGCCAGACCGACGAGAGTCTGGGTTCTCAGGAAGGTAAGGAAGCGCTTCGCCAGGCGGTCCTGGCCGAGATCCGCAAAATCATCAAGCAGGAAGACGGCCGGGAAGGGGTGGTGGACGTCTACTTCGATACCTTTATCGTGCAAAAATAATCGCCGGTAAAACTCAACAACGCTTACAGTTTTTGTACTGCTGGTAGTAATTTGCCAGGAATTCGTCGAAGGGGGGAGATGCATTCTGTTCCAGGGTACGCTGCTCCCGCAGGGACTTTCTCGCCAACTCGGCAAATCGAATATATTCCTTTTCCGGTATCGGCATGGCTTTCAGCTCTTCCTGGTGCCGGTGGGATTGCTCCAGTATATAAGACGGGAATTCCCGTCCGCTTTCCTTCAGTTCCCTTAACAGCCTTGCGGAGGGGGTCCGTTCGCTGTCGATAAGCTTGCCCCACTGCAACTCAATGCTGGCCTGGTGCTTACTGCCGTGATTGGCGTTGTCGAGCAGCGTGGCTACCGGCCTCAGCGCATGCAGTAAGTCCTTCCCCCACTCGATCAGCGGCACCTTGCCGTAGTAGATATGTTCGAGTTCGGTACCGGCCTGCCTGCCCGAGTTCACCGCGCGCTTCTGGTTTTTCAGGATCAGGGCCGATTCTTCCGGGGAGCTGGGCGGGCTGGGCATCAGCGCGCAGTAAAGCAGGAAAGTGTCGAGAAAATAAATCTGCTCCCGTGTCAGCCCCAGGGGATCGAAAGGGTTGATATCGAGGCACCTGACTTCGACATACTCGACCCCCCTGTTCACCAGCGCGGCCAGTGCCGTTTCCCCGGGGCGGGTGGTTCGCTTCGGGCGAATCGCGTTGTAGAACTCATTTTCAATTTGCAGCAGGCTGGTGTTCAACTGCAGGTAATTGCCATGCTGGTCTTTCAGCCCGATGCCTTCGTATTCCGGGTGGGGGCGGGTAATGGCCTGACACAGCGAGCTGACGTAACTCTGCTTGCTGTCGTAACACACGTACAGGGATTCCTGGGCGGTACTCTGGTAGCCGAGATCCCCCATCCGCAGCGATGTCGCGTAAGGGTGGTGCAGGGTGCAGCCGTCTCCCAGAGGGGTAAGATCGTGCTCCCGATTATTGACAAAGGTCGAACAAAGGGCTGGCGAGGCGCCGAAAAGGTAAACCAGCAACCAGTAATGACGGCGGAAGTTGCGAATGAGATTGAAGTAGTACTTGTCCCGGAACGTTTGCAGGTCGTCGAGGCTGTGATCCTCGTTGAGCATGTAAGCGAAAAAAGCGTCCGGTAGTGAAAAGTTATAGTGAACGCCGGAGACCGTTTGCATGGCCCGCCCGTAGCGATAGCCCAGGCCGACACGGTAGATGGTTTTCATCATGCCGTTGTTGGACCTGCCGTAGCGGGCAACGGGAATATCCTCGTCATCGCCGAGAAGGCAGGGCATGCTGCTGGTCCACAGAAGTTCATCGCCCAGTTCGTCGATTGCGACGCGCTGAATAATCCTGAGGCTCGCCAACAGGTCGTCAACGCTATGGGTGGGCGGCGTAATAAACTCCAACAGGGCTTCGCTGAAGTCCGTGGTTATCAGCGGGTGGGTCAGGGCCGAACCGAGCCCCGGCGGGTGGGGTGTCAATGCCAGCCTGGCATCCGGCTGCACGCGCAGGCATTCCCGCTCCGTTCCACGGAGTATGCCTGTCAGCAGGGGTGCGTTTTTGGCTTTCGATAACCCAGCTGGTATCCTTTCCAGTTCGAACATCAGGCGGTTCCCGAGGGCAGGGCGCTGTGGCAGAGTGCCAGCTTGCCGTCATCGTTAACCGCCGCGGTTTCTATAAAAATGCGCAGTTCGGGGTTTTTAACTGTGTATTCCACTCGCTGGTTGATCGCTTCATCCTTGTGAATGGTCTTGAACAGGGTTTTTTCATCACCGGATTTAACCCATTCACCCGATCTGTCTAAAAATTCGTCGTTCTGGTTTTTAAGGAGATATACCTGCGTCATATAAAAAAGCAATCGCCTGGGAAAAAAGATCGACGCAAGCATACAAAGCCGGACCTGGGATAACAAGTACAAGATTGATCAGCACGGTTTGAGACGGTGTTCATATGCAAAACCGTTCAAAATTCCGTCTTTAAAACAAAATACAGGGCCTGGGGAACATACCAATCTACGGAAAGTCTGTATAAACTAGTCGGCCCTACGGGATCTGGAATAAATATGGAGCCTGATCGAAAGGTTCCTTAGATAACGAATGGCCCGGATCCGCTCATATTAAATGCACACGCCCTTCCAGAAGTTGATGATTGGAAGCGGTCGGGTTTAGGTGCTTAAAAGTCAGGTATCAGCACCACTAGAGGTAGCCAGGAGACAATAACAGTGACAGCCCGGCAGTTTGCCGACAGCCCATTTCTAGCATCAGCTGGTGAGAGGCTGGAGCGGTTTTATCAGTATCTGCGCCAGTTGCCACTGGGGGTTTGGCGTAACCTGGTGATTGTGCTTTCCCTTTTCTGGATTTGTCACAGTCTGGCGACTCTCTTTTGGGTGGCTGTACCGGTTCCGGATGTACCGCAGCCCCCGAGTTTTGCCCAACCCCTGGTGGAGGATTCGGGCGGTTCGACGGTGAATATCGACGTTGCCGGTATCCAGGATCTGAATATGTTTGGCAATGCGACTGAGGAAGTGGCGGTAGTCGAGGATCAGCCCCAGCAGGTAACCCTGCCGGGCATTGAAGACCAGGCGGTAACCACGAGCCTGAGCCTGAAACTGCAGGGGGTTATCTCCAGCACGAATCAGGACGAAGCGCGGGCGGTCATTGCGGACGGTAACAGCCAGTCCTTGTACAGCATCGGTGAAAAGCTGCCCCAGGGTAACAATGTCAAGCTGGCCAAGATCATGCCGCAAAGAGTCATCCTGGACAATAACGGTCGCTATGAGTCGCTGTGGCTGTATTCCGAGGAGGATTTCAAGGGTTCCGGCTCTTTTACAAGTTATCGTGAACCGATAGAGAATCAGTATCGCGGCATTCCCGCACCCGTTGAGCAAGAGGCCCCTCAGGAAATTGTGGAAGAGCCGGAGCCCATTACCACAACGGTAAACCCGGAGCAGATTCCGCGCTCGATCAACGATGTTGTACGTTTCAGTGTTTATCGCGAAGACGGGCAGATGATAGGGTATCGGGTTCGCCCCGGCCGCGAACGCGAATTGTTCGACCAGGTCGGATTGCAAACCAACGATGTCGTGACCTCGGTCAACGGTATCGCAGTGGACGATCCCCGTCAGGTACGGGCCATTTACCAGGAACTGAAAACAGCAACCTCCGCGCAATTGACGGTTCTGCGCGATGGGCAATCAATACCAATAAGCATAAGTCTGGATACAGGTGGATAAATAAGTGTTTAAGAATTATAGAGCCATTGCCATGGCCGGTTTTCTGGCTGTTGCGACGAGCGGCAGTGTCTGGGCGCAAAATCAAGATCAGGGCGCCGTTACAGGGGAGCCGACTTTTACGGTTAACTTCAAGGACACCGACATTCAGGAAATCATCAAATTTGTCGCCGATGTGACCGGTAAAACCATCGTGGTTGACCCGCGCGTGAAGGGGCGCGTGAAAGTGATTTCCAACAGGCAGGTGGATAAAGACGGGTTGATGGAACTGTTCCGTTCGGTGCTCGAAGTCCACGATTTCATGGTGGTGGAAGTGGGTGAAGTGGTGAGAATTATTCCGCTCAAGGATGCGCGCAACTCCCCCGTGCCGGTGACTGAAGAGGGCGATACCGAGGAAGAAGGTTTTATTACCCAGGTAATCCAACTTAAAAATATCGACGCGGCCAAGGTGCTGCCGGTGCTGCGTCCACTGGTGCCACAGCATTCTCACCTGGCCTCCTACCCGGACAGTAACGCCATCGTCGTCTCCGACACCTATGCCAATATCAAGCGCCTGCGCGAAGTCATCGAAAAGATCGACACCGCCGCGCTGCCGACCACGGAAGTCATTGACCTGAAATACGCGGATGCGGAAGAGCTGGTGGCGACTATCACCAAACTCGGCCGTGCCGAACAGAAAGGCTCGGCGGCCAACCAGCTGCAGATGGTGGCGGATACACGCAACAACGCCATTTTGTTAAGCGGTGAGGACGTACATCGCGAACGCGCCAAGCGGCTGATCCGGCGGTTGGACCGCTCGCAGCAGCAGGCCGGCAATGTGCGCGTGATCTATCTTGATTATGCCAAAGCGAAAGACGTGGCGACGGTGCTGACCAAGGTTGTGCAGAACATGCAGAAGACCTCGCCGGGGGGTGAGGCGAAGAATCCCAACAACGGCGCCACCGTGGAAGCGGATGAGGACACCAACGCCTTGTTGATCACCGGTAATGTCGATGTTATCAACTCACTAATGACCATTGTGGAGCACCTGGATATACGCCGGGCTCAGGTTCTGGTGGAGGCTATCATTGTCACCGTCAACGCGGAAGCGGGTAAGGACCTGGGTGTCGAATGGATGTTCAGCAACTCCGAAAAGGGTATCGTGGGCAGTTCCATCAACGGGCGCAGTAATACCATTGGCGGCGTGGCGAGTGGAATCTTCGAAGGCGAAAACGGCGGCGACGATGATGATGATACCTCAAGCGGTATCCAAAGCATCGCCACGGCTTTGGCGGGTAATATCGGTCAGGCTCTGGGCGTGGCGGGAACCAGCGGTGACGAAAACTTTATCGCCCTGTTGCGGGCACTTAAATCCAGTAACGATGCAAACATTCTTTCCACGCCGTCACTGTTGACCATGGATAATCACGAAGCCAGCATCTCCGTCGGGCAACAGGTCCCTTTCCAGACCGGGTCATTCTCCAGTGTACAGGGTGGCGGCGGTATCACCAGTCCGTTTACCACCACCCGTCGTGAGGACGTGGGTATTTTGTTGACGGTGACTCCCCATGTAAACGAGAGCAACAAAGTGCTGCTGGACGTGTCCCAGGAAGTTTCCAGTCTGTCGGGGCAGGACGTGGGTGGCCAGCCAATTACCAACCAGAGCAAGATCGAAACTCAAATTCTTGCCGATGATGGTGAAATCCTGGTACTGGGCGGATTGATTGAGGAGAACGCCACGGAAGCCAAACAGAAGGTTCCTTTGCTGGGCAGCATTCCGGTA
This sequence comes from uncultured Cellvibrionaceae bacterium, assembly GCA_964451365.1. Classification (GTDB taxonomy): domain Bacteria; phylum Pseudomonadota; class Gammaproteobacteria; order Pseudomonadales; family Cellvibrionaceae; genus CAYVIB01. Next base: position 29,067 of record CAYVIB010000007.1, on the reverse strand, counting down.
ATCGGACATCTGTTCCAGTTCCAGTCGAATTCCTTTAAGAAAAGCAATCTTATGGTTTTTCTGCGGGCCAAAATTATGCGCAACGATGAGGAAATGTATGGCGCAACGGGCGAAAAATATCGCTACATGCGTGACCTGCAGATGTACAACAGAGAGAAAGGCTTGAGCCTGATGGAAGACGAGTTGGTTCCGGTTATGCCGCCCATCACGTCCGACCAGTTGCAAGAGATTGAAAAAGCCTTAAAGGAGGAAGATTTGAGAATCGACTCCGGTGATGAGGTAAATGGAGAGCAATAATGACTAAGGTTGCAATAACCCATACACGCCTGCCTTTTTCGTTCGCCTCCTCCAATGGTGTGGTGCTTGAAGATGGCCGCGTATTGCATCGGCCCGGCATCAGCGCCAAAACCGTTCTGGAATTGCGGCGGCATCTCGGTCGCCCGATCGAACTGGAACAGTTGGACGAGCCTGCCTTTAAAGCCAAGCTGACCCAGCTGTATCAAAGTAATGACGGCGAAGCCCAGCAGGCCGTGGAAGACATGGGCGCGGAATTCGATCTGAGCCAGTTGGCGGACGATATTCCGGATGACGGCGAACTGCTGTCCGGCGATGGCGACGCCCCGGTGATCCGCCTGATCAATGCCGTGCTGTCCCAGGCCGTGCAGGAAAAGGCGTCGGATATTCACGTCGAACCCTACGAGGATCGGGTATCGATCCGCTTCCGTGTGGACGGCGTGCTTAACGAAGTTCTGTCTCCCAAGCCGGTATTGGCACCTGTGCTGGTATCGCGATTGAAGGTAATGGCGCGGCTGGATATCGCGGAAAAACGCGTGCCGCAGGATGGTCGTATTACCGTTAAGCTGGCCGGCCACGCAGTGGACATCCGGGTTTCCACTATTCCCTCCGCCCACGGTGAGCGGGTGGTGTTGCGACTGCTGGATCAGGCAGCGGGGCAACTGGGGCTGGCCCAGCTCAACATGCCGGAAACCATCCAGGCCAATTTCGAATCGGCGCTACGCAAGCCGCACGGCATTATCCTTGTGACGGGGCCCACCGGTTCCGGTAAGACAACCTCGCTTTACGCCGGCCTGAGCTATTTGAACAATCGCACGCGCAACATCCTGACCATCGAAGATCCGATCGAATACCTGCTGGCCGGTGTCGGCCAGACCCAGGTCAATGCCAAGGTGGATATGACTTTCGCCCGCGGCTTGCGCGCCATCCTGCGGCAGGACCCGGACGTGGTAATGGTGGGTGAGATCCGCGACCGCGAAACAGCGGCCATTGCGGTGCAGGCGAGTTTGACGGGCCACCTGGTGTTATCCACCCTGCACACCAACACCGCTATCGGTGCGGTAACCCGTCTGCAGGACATGGGGGTGGAACCCTTTCTGTTGTCGTCCAGCCTTGAAGGCCTGATGGCCCAGCGCCTGGTGCGTTTGCTGTGTAACGACTGCAAGCAGAGCCATCCCGCCAGCCGCAGCGAAGCGGAGCGAATCGGGCTGCCGGAAGGTACCACCGTACACGCGCCGGTGGGTTGCGACCGCTGCCACCACACAGGTTATCGCGGCCGGACCGGTATCTACGAATTGATTCCGGTGGACGATGAGTTGCGACAACTGATTCACGAGGGCGCGGGCGAGCAGGTCATGCTGGGCCATGTGCGCAAAACCTGTAAATCCATCGACCATGACGGCCGGGACAAGGTCATGAAAGGTATGACCAGCGTTGAGGAGGTGTTGCGCGTAACGGCGACATCGTAATGTCATGGCGGTATTCATTCATCAAATCAACCGCGCGGCCCAGCCGGATACGATAGCCGCGCCGGCGAAAAGAACAAGAAGAAGCTAATGGGCGCCTATACCTACCAGGCACTGGACGCCAAGGGAAAGAAGATCAAGGGGGTACTGGAGGGTGACTCCGAACGCCACGTGCGCAGCCAGTTGCGCTCCCGCCACCTTAAACCCCTGGATGTCAAAGCCAGCCGGCGCGAATCGGCAAAAGACGGCAGGTCGGGCTTCAGCCTCGCCCTCGGCACCCCGCGCCTGGGTTATCGCGATGTTTCGCTGGTAACCCGGCAGCTGGCGTCGTTGGTGCAGTCCGGCCTGCCGCTGGATGAAGTCCTCCAGGCTACTGCGAGACAGAGCCGCAAACCGGCGGTCAAATCCGTACTATTGCAAGTGCGTTCCCGGGTGCTTGAAGGTTTAAGCCTGGCCCAGGCAATGGCGGAAATTCCCCGCGTGTTCAACAGCTTGTATCGGGCAATGGTGCGCGCCGGCGAGTCATCCGGTTATCTGGGGCCGGTATTGGAGCAGCTGGCGGATTACACCGAACGGAGCCAGGAAACCCGGCAAAAATTGCAGATGGCGATGGTCTATCCACTCATTATGCTGTTCGTCAGCCTATCGGTGGTAACCCTGCTGATGGTCAAGGTGGTACCCAAGCTGATCGAACTGTTCGATCGCAACCAGCAAGACCTGCCGATGATTACCAAGATCCTGATCGCCATCAGTCACTTTATGGTGAATTACGGCTTGTTTTTATTGTTAGCCATTGTTGCGCTCGCGGTGCTGGTGAAATGGCTGCTCAAAGCCGAATCCCGGCGGCGCCAGTGGCACCGCATCATGCTGAGAATACCGTTGGTGGGCGGTTTGGTGTTGCAGGCGGAAACCGCGCGCTACGCCAGTACCCTTGGCTTGCTGGTCAACAGCGGCGTGCCGCTGCTGGAATCGCTGCGCATTGCCTCGCAGGTGTTGTCCAACACCGAAATGCAGCGCGCCAGCCTGGAAGTGGCGGTGGCGGTTCAGGAGGGCAGCAGCCTGCATCGCGCCCTGGACCAGACGCGGATATTCCCGCCGCTGCTGGTGCAAATGGCGGCCAGTGGCGAGGCCAACGGCAAGCTGGCGGAGCAATTACTGCACGCGGCAAAAAACCAGGAGCGCGAATTGGAATTTTCCGTCAATACCGGACTCGGATTGCTGGAGCCGGTGATGGTGTTGTTTATGGCCGGGCTGGTCATGTTTATTGTGATGGCAATTCTGTTGCCGATCTTCCAGATGAACCAGATGGTTGGTATTTAATTCTTAAAATAATTAGGTGAGAGGTTATGAGGACGTTACGAAAAAACACGGGTTTTAGTTTGATCGAGATTATGGTGGTGTTGGCCATCATGGGTCTGCTGGCGGCGGTCGTCGCGCCCAATGTGATGGACGCGCTGTCGGGTGGTCGGATACAGAAGGCCCGGGCGGATTTCGCCAATATCGAAACCGCGCTGAAAATGTACAAGCTGGACAACTTTGTGTACCCGACTACAGAGCAGGGGTTGGAAGCACTGGTTTCTCCACCTGGCACCGCGCCGGAACCGAAAAATTACCGCAAGGACGGCTACCTTTCCAAGCTGCCGAAGGATCCGTGGGGAAACCCATACCTTTACGTCAGCCCCGGTGAGGCCCAGCCCTACGACATTTACACGCTGGGTGCGGACGGTCTTAACGGCGGTACCGATGATGCCGCCGATATTTCAATCTGGGACGAACCCGAATCGTCCAATTAATGGTGTACAAACCCGACAACCCGTCGCGATCCAGCCGGGGCTTTACCCTGATCGAGCTGCTGGCGGTGTTGTTTGTGGTGGGCATGGCGCTCAGTGGTGCCATGCTGGTGGTAAGCCAGGGCGGCGTGGAAAAACAGATGGGCAAGGAAGTAGAGCGTTTTGCCGCCTTCAGTGAATACGCGCGGGAAATGGCCATTGTCAGCGGAGACGCGGTGGGCCTGGTATTCGAACCCCCCGCCTGGCGGGATAACCCGTTAACCGAAGGCTGGCGCTACCGTTGGCAGAAACTGACATATGAGGGTTGGGCGGATATCGAGGGCATGCCCGCAACCGAATTCGACCCCGAAATCGACCTGGGAGTAACCATCGAAGATCAGTTGTGGACCTTTAAGCCCAACGAGAAGCCCGAGATTATTACTCCCATCATTGCGTTCTATCCCGGCGGGGATATTACCCCGTTCGAAATCGAATTTACCCACAAGGAAGAGCCGGAGCTGAGCGAGCATGTGGAAGTGGATGTGTGGGGTAATGTGGTCTGGCGGGAAAAAGCCGAAATGATGGAAGAACTCAAGGACCAGTTCGAATGAGACGAGGCGGAATGTTGAACAGGCGATCGAACAAAGGCTTTACCCTGATGGAGGTAATGGTCGCCATTATGATTGTGGGTGTTGCGCTGCCGGCGCTCATTTTCCGTATCCAGTCCGCGGTCGATCATACCGCCCATATGGAGCAGAAAACCTACGCCTTCTGGATAGCGGAAAACAAACTGCAGGAACTGGTGCTGACCCGTCGCCTGCAGAAAATCGTACCCAAGGCCGGCCAGAACGACACCGTTGAATATGCCGGCGAAGATTGGCACTGGGAAGTGGAGGTGGAAGACACCGCGCTGGAAGGAATGTACCGGTTCGATATCCGGGTGGGCAAGGAGCGCGACGAGTGGTTGGCGAACCTGTCCGGTTTTATCAATGAGTAGACAAACACGCCAGACCGGCTTTTCGCTGCTGGAAGTGCTGATTGCCCTGGCGATTATGGCCATTATGGCGGTGCTGGCGTTCCAGTCCCTGGATGTGGCCGATCGCTCCAGCGAAGCAAATGAGGAAAAGCTGAGGGAAATCGAGCGCCTGGACCGGGTCTGGGTGCTGCTGGAAAATGACCTGCGCAATGCCTTGGGTTACGTAAACTTTAACAGCTATGGTGACATTGTCCCGGCCCTGCAGGCCGACGCTAACGAGATTCACTGGCTGCAGGTATTTCGCGGTGGGCGGTCCAATCCGCTTTATTTTCCCCGCACGGAACTGACGCGGGTGGGTTACCGTATTGAGGAAGAAGCGCTTTGGCGCGATTCCTGGTGGGACCCGGCGAATCCCGATCCGGAGCTGGCTTTTCAGCAAAAGCTGCTGGAGGGTGTGGAGGCCGTGGAATTGAGAATGCTGCCGGTGAATGCCCAGTCGGTGCAGGACGGTCCCTGGGCGGACGAGTGGCCGCCCCAGCAGACGCCGGATCAGTTGCCTCTGGCGATCGAGATTACGCTGATCCTGGAAAATGAACGGGAATTGACGCGTTTGTTCACCCTGCTTCAGGGGATGTGAGAATGACCAGGTTTGGACAGCAAAAACAAACCGGGATGGCCCTTGTGGTGGCCCTGCTGGTGGTGGCGATGGTGACGGTGGTTGCGGTCGAACTGTCCTGGCGCTTCGACCTGAGCATGACGCGTAGCGGCAACCGGTGGCACGGTATGCAGGCGCAGGCCTATATCGAAGGGGCGGAAAACCTGGCCAAAATTGTATTGAAGACGGATAAAGAGGAAACGCCGGGCATCGACAGCCTGGAGGAAATCTGGGCGCAGCAGGCGGAACCTTTCCCCACCGACGAGGGTTACGTGGCGGCGCGGCTGGAGGATGCCCAGGGCCGGTTTAATTTGAATTTGCTGGCGGCAAGGATCCAGAACCCGCCAACCAATCCACAGGACTGGCAGCGCTTTACCGCCGCGCAAAAACATTTTATCCGGCTATTGCAGACTATCGAACTGGAAGAGGGGCCGATGGATATGCCGACAGCGGTCGCCATTACCGAAGCGGTTATGGACTGGCTTGATCAAGATGATAACCCAACCGGGTTCAACGGCGCCGAAAGGGATTATTATGCCCAGTTGGAACCGCCGATGACGATCGCCAACCGGCGGATGATAAGCGTCAGCGAGTTGATGATCATCAAAGGCATCACGCCCGAGCTCTACCAGGCGCTGCTGCCCCTCGTGATCACGCTGTCGGATCAGGCGAAGATGAACGTAAATACCATGTCCCTGAAATTGATTCAAAGCGTGGGGCGGGAAAATGACATGGCGCCGGTCATGTCGGAAGAGGACGCGCAGACCGTGGTCGAGGATCGAGGCCTCGCTGGCTACCAGAATCCGCAGGAGTTTCTTAGCAGCGTGCCCATGACAACGATCATGGGTGAAGGCAGCGGTGGGCCCGGTTCGCAAGTCCAGACGGATTACCTGGGGGTGGAAAGTGATTTCTTTCTCTTTACCGGCGAGGCAATGGTGGGTGACCATCTGCGCCGGGGCAAGGCGCTGCTGTACCGCACCGCGCAGGATGTATTGACCGTGCGCCGAACGGACGCCCATTACTGAAGTTGTAATTTAAAAATAAAAATTTTTTGCACAGAGAGTTAAACGTGAGCGACAAATTATTTGCCCGACAACTTGAGAACGGCCTGTGGCAATGGCGCCGTCTTTCAGATGGGGAGTGGGTAACGGATCACTACGATACCGGCGATAACGAGGCGCTGGCGGATTCGCTGCGCGATGTTTCCGTCCACTCCGTTTGCCTGATCCTGCCGGGCCAGGTGGCGGTCAGTTCCGTTCAGCACGCCGAGGTGGGCAACCGGAAACAACTGCAGAAACTCATTCCCTACGAAATGGAAGAACAGATCATCGACAGTGTCGACGACCTGCATTTTCTGCTGGGGGTAATAGACGACGATAAAGTCACGGTTGTTTACGCCAAAGTCGAAACTGTAAAGAACGCGCTCGACCAATTGGAATCCGTCAATTGCGATGTAGGCCAATGTTTTCCGGACTATTTGTTGCTGATCCGCGAAAACGATGGCGCCACCATTTTGTGGGAAGACAACTATGTTTACGCCAGCCTGGGCAGGGGCCTGGGTTTTACCGTGGAGGCGGACCTGGCGCCGCTGGTGGTTGCCGGTATTACCACCAATTATGAGTTTACTTCGACAATTAACGTGGTTGCCGAAACCGAAGAAAACGCCAATATACTTGCGTCCTGGCTGCCGGAAAAATGGAAAGGGGAAAATGGCCCTGAAATTATCGTGCAGACCGGAGCCTATTGGGAGTGGGTGGACGGTGTCGTCGAGCAGGCGATACTGAATTTCCGCACCGGAAAATTCGCCCGGCAACTGCCTGTTGCACGCTGGTGGCAGAATTGGAAAACCCCCGTCTATGTGGCGGCGGCGGCGTATGTTTTTGCGCTTACCGCAAGTTTTAGTCAATATTTGCAGGCAAAAAGCGAGCACCGGGCGATAGTGGAGGAAATGAACGCGGTCTACCTCGAAGCGGTGCCCAACGGCCGACCGGGCGACCCCGAAGGCGCGTTGCGTTCGATGGTGAGAGGCCTCGACGGGAAGTCCGAGTCGAGCAATCTTATGCTTTTACTCGACGGCGTATCGAGCGCGCTGGCCGGTAAGTCCGACATCACCATGTCCAGTTTTCGATACAACGGCGATCAAAAAGAGCTGCGCTTCAACCTGGAAGCAAAAAACTTTTCCGACCTGGAAAGCCTGCGCTCGGCGGTGGAACAAAAAGGTTTTGCCGCTGAACTGTTGCGTGTGACGGCCGAAGGCAATATCACCCAGGCGAGCATGCGAGTGACGGAGGTGAAATCGTGAACGCGTTTAAGGAATGGTGGGACCAGAATTCGTCCCGCGACCAGTTGGCGCTTCTCGCGCTCGGCATCTGTTTCCTGCTGTTTATTCTCTATATGGGTATACTCAAACCTATTCAGGACAAACGCGTAACCCAACTGCGCAACAACCAGAGCGCATTGAGTTCCCTGAAAAACGTGCGCGACATGGCGGCGCTGTGGACCAACCGCGATGCGAACCAGAACCGGGGCGCGACCGGGGGTTCCATTGTCGAGATTGTCGATACCAGTCTGCGGGCCCACAATCTCCGTTTGTCGGGCATGCAACCGAGCGGACTCAACGACGTGCGCCTGCGCCTGGATCAGGCGCGGTTCGACAACCTGCTGACATGGCTGCACGAAATGGAAGTAAACCAGGGTTTGCAGATTAAGGACCTGTCCGTTGCCACCGCCGGTGAGCCGGGCATGGTGTCGGTCAACATGCGCCTGCATCGCGAATAAAAAAGCAAAAAATACATCAAGCCTGACGAAATCGAATGAAAAAACTGTATAAGCTGTTGCTCGCGGTCGTGCTGATCGCCTACTTTCTCTATCTCGTCATTTCGCGCGTGCCGGCCGCCTATGGTGTGGCGGCGCTGCATTCGGCGATGCCCAACCTGTGGCTGACAGGCGTGAGCGGAACGATCTGGTCCGGCAAGGCGCAAGCCTCGCAAATCGATATCGAGGAATTCTCCATTCCACTCGGCCAGGTCGAGTGGGAATTGAATGCCTTTTCGCTTATTTACCTGCGACCGTGCCTGACCTTTAACGCCAGCCAGCCCGGCCAGACCGTTTCCGGAAACCTGTGCCAGCAGGTGGGCGGCAACAGCTATGTGCGGGATGTCAGCGTCGAGGGGTCCATGGGGCTGATTAACCCGTTGTTGCCGGTGGAAGTACAGGGGCGGGGTTCGCTGCAAGTAGTGCGTGGCGTGTTCGACAAAGCCGACGTAAAAAAACTGGAAGCCCAGCTTAGCTGGCAGGGCGCCCGTTTTCTCGCCATCGATCAGTGGCTGGGTCTCGGCTCTTTCGCGGCAAAACTTACCGAAAATGGTGAAGGTGGCGTCAGGGCCGAGGTTTTTGATCTGGACGGGCCGATTAAACTTAACGGTGTGGCCAATTGGCACGCGGCCAACGGCTGGACCGTGGACGCAACCGTGACACCGAAGCCCGGCGCCACGCCGCCACAGATAATCGAAGGCCTCCAGATAATCGGCGAGGAAGTGTCAGCGGGTACTTACAGACTGATTTGGCCATAACGGTTTAAGGAGGCGCTCCATGCCCGGCAGGGCCTTGATATACGCGACAGTGCTAGCGCTGGCGAGCGCGAGCTGCTTCGGCGACTGGCAGGCGGACAGCCAGGCCATTATGGGCACCGAAGTCAGTGTAACCCTCTTCCATCCCAACGATAAAACCGGCCGTGAGGCCATCGACGCGGTAATGGAGGAAATGCGCCGCATCGACCGGACTCTTTCCCCCTACATAGAAACCAGCGATCTTTATCGGGTAAACCGACTGGCCGCGAAAACGCCGCAGGTCATTTCTGATGAATTCGTCATGCTGGTGGATAAATCCCTCTGGTTCAGTCGCATCAGCCAGGGCGCCTTTGATATCACGTTTGCCTCTGTTGGCTGGAAGTACGATTACCGCAACAAACAGCAACCGAGCGAGGAAGAGCGCCGCAATCTGTTGCCGGCCATTAACTACCAACTGCTGCGACTCGATAAAAACAAGAATACCCTGTACTTTGGCCACCCCGACATTCGCATCGACCTGGGCGGCATTGCCAAGGGCTATGCGGTGGACCGCGCGGTGGAAATAATGAAAAGCCACGGTGTGGAGCACGCCACCGTCAGCGCCGGTGGTGACAGCCGCGTCATGGGTGACAAGATGGGACGCCCGTGGATTGTCGGTATCAAAAACCCCAGGGCGGCGGAAAATGAGGATTCGCCGCCGGTCATTCGCCTGCCGCTGACCGACACGGCAGTGTCCACGTCCGGGGACTACGAGCGCTATTTTATCGACGACTCCAGCGGTGAACGCATCCACCATATTATCAATCCCAAAACCGGCCGCTCCGCGACGGGGGTGATAAGTGTCACGGTCCTGGGACCGAAAGGCGTGGATACTGATCCATTATCGACGACAGTCTTTGTGCTGGGTGTTGAAAAAGGACTCGAGTTGGTCAATCGTTTGCAAGGGATTGACTGCGTCATTATTGACAGCTCAGGCAAGGTACATTTCAGTACCGGATTATCACCTCCCGAGCCCTCCAGTTAACGTGTTAATACAGGCAAAAGGGGTGATATTTTGACCAGGCCGCTCCTTTTTTTAGTCCCGGCTAACATTACATTTTAAACCTGTGTCACAAAACGCATTAAAAATAAGTAGTTTAAGTAGATGTAAGCGCCTTTTTCCATAATTGCGCTATGTAAAAAGCAGATGGTTAACATGTTAATGGAGAGTGACTTTGAGTGTTAAATTGTGCCAAATTTTGGCAAGATTTTCCCTGCGTTTACCTTTTTTCATTTTTTGCGCGGCCCTGTGGACGTTCCAGGCGAGCGCAGTCCATGCACAGGACGGGGAAAACCTGCCGGATACCTCCGATGCGGGGACCGAGTCGCCGCTGAGCCAGGAAGTGGAGGATCTAAAACAGGCTGCGCTGGAATTGAACCGCGACTTGCTGATTCTTGAGGAAGAATTGCTTTTTCCCTCCAACACCCAACTGGTGGTGTTCCTGTCGTTGGATGTGGGGGAATATTTTCGCCTGGACGCCGTCAAGCTCACCATCGACGACCAACTGGTGGCCAGCCACCTTTACACTCCCACGCAGAACGACGCACTGAGTCGCGGCGGCATCCAGCGCCTGTATATCGGCAACCTGAAAACCGGCAGTCATGAGATCACCGCGATCTTCACCGGGGAAGGGCCCGACAACCGCGAATATAAACGCGGTGCGACAGTGACCATCAACAAGGACGATGATCCGAAAATGCTCGAGCTGCGCATTATGGATTCCACCGCCAATATGCAACCGGAATTTGACTTCAAAGAATGGCAGTTGTGAAACCCGGAACACTTTTTTTAGCCGTTCTTTTATTCAGTGTTTCGTCAGCCGCAAAACCGGCGGACAAACCGCTGAGCGCCGTTGCGGACTTGCGTTATGGCGTTGCCCTCTATGAGTACTACCAGGGTGAATATATGGAGGCGCTGGCCGAATTGCTGGTGGCCAAACAGCGCGGCGGTGTCCAGGGCCACGGCGACAATCCCGAAATTATGGAAGGTGGATTCGCCCTGGCCTACGGCATGGAAAATTATGCCGGCGATATTTTTGACCGCGTGCTGGAAGCTAACCGTTCGATTGACGCGCGCGACGCCGCCTGGTTTTACATCGCCCGCCTGCGTTACCTGCACGAGGATTGGGCCGGTGCCCAGAGCGCATTGGAACATATCAGCGAAGAACCGGAAGAAGACCTGCTTAACGAGTTAATCGTTCTGCGTATCAATCTCGCCATCAAACAAAACCAAATCAACCTGGCCGAACAAATACTGGATGATAAAAAGCCCGACGAAAATTGGCTTCCCTATGTTTATTTCAATCTCGGTTCGGCCTGGGCGCGACAACAAAATTACAACAAGGCGATAAATTATTTTAACCTGCTCGGTGTTACACAATACAAGCGGGACGAACATAAAGCGCTGTATGACAAAGCGATGACCGCCGCCGGTTACAGTTATTTATTTTCCGGCCGCCACGAGGACGCAATTTCACAATTTACCAAAGTGCGCCTGAACAGCCCGCTTTCCGGCCGCGCATTGCTTGGCTATGGTTGGGCCGCGGCGGAAATGGAAAATTTCGAGGAGGCATTGAAACCCTGGGAGTATTTAAGCCGCAGCTCGCTGATCGATGAAAACAGCCAGGAATCATTAATCGCCGTTCCTTACGCTTACGAAAAACTCGGTGCGGAGGGCCTCGCCCTGCAAAAATTCCAGAGCGCTGAAGCCAAATTTGTTGCCGAAATCGCCACACTGGACGACGTGATTGCCAACCTGCAGGGCGACTCCCTGCTGGAAGCCTTGCGCATTGAAAGCAACAAGGAATTGAACTGGTTGAAGTACGCGGAGGAAAACCAGCTGTCGCCCCAGTTGAGTTACCTGATCCATTTATTTTCCGAAGAGGAATTCCAGCAGCTGGCGCAGACCCTGCGTGATTTGCTGGCCGTGCAGGAGAGTTTGTATCAGTGGCAGGAAAAATTGAATTTTTACAGCGAAATGCTGGACGAGCGCGAATTCAACCGCACCGAAAAAACCAACCTGCTCGCGCAACAACAGCTGGGCCGGAAAATTGCCGCGATGGAAGCGCAACGTGTTGAACTGGCCGAACGGATCGAGAATATCACCGCCGGCAATGACTATTTTGCCCTCGCCAATGAAGACGAGGCGGATCTGGTCGAGCGTGTAACGCGAGCGAAAGAGAGAGTTGAACTGTTGCGCGAAAGCGACCCCTTTATCGAGGAAAATGAAGAAGCGGTTCGCCGTTACCATGGCTTACTGCTATGGAATACCAGCGAGCAGTTTTCCGTGCGGCGCTGGCGCGTGCTCAAGACGCTGCACAATCTGGATGAAACCCTGAAGCAGGTAAAAGAAAATTACCAAACAGTCAGTGGCATTGTCGGCGACGCGCCCGATCTCAATCCCTATCGCGCAAAAATGGCTCAGGCACAAGAGCGCCTTTCGCGGCAAATAGTTGCTACCGACCGCACGGTGGAAAACACCAAGAACGAATTGCGCAATCAGGTGGTGGCTGTGCTGAATCGGCAGCGAGAGCGCCTGAACGGTTACCTGGCGCAAAGCCGCCTCGCCATTGCCCGTATCTACGACAAAGCGCGGGCCAACGCCGGCCGGCCGCCAGTGGATGGACCGGATACGCAAATGATTCCTTCGGAAGATGCGAAAACGGAGGAAACGGAACAATGAAGTCTTTCAGTCTGCTGCCTGGTGTATCAACCCTGGTTGGTGTAATGACGCTGACCGGCTGCGCGTGGTTTTCCGGAGACGGCGGCCCCAATTACGGCCCGACACTGGCCGATCTGGAACCGGCCAAGGTTCCCGAGGCGCAGGAAATGCCGGTGCCGCAGGTGGCGCTCGACCAGATCGAGGAAAGTTATCGTGCGGCACTGGAAGTGGCGAAAGACCCGGAAGTGCGACAGAAAATTCTGGTGCGCCTGGCGGACATCGAGATGGCCAACAGTGAAAACCGACAGCTGGAAGCAACGGAGCAGGGCGAATATTTCGATGACGCCATCACCATGTACGAAGAACTGGTGGATATGAGCGAGCAGGGCGCACTGCCGCAGGCCAACAATGAGCGCCTGCTTTACCAGCTATCCAAGGCTTACGCGATGGACGGCCGGTTGGAGGAATCCAATCGTGTTCTGAGCGAACTCATAGCCAGTTTCCCGGATTCGAAATATTCCGCCGAAGCGGAATTCCGTCGCGCGGAACAGGCATTTAACGCCGGCGACTACGCACTGGCGGAACAGCTTTATGGCAAGGTTGTTTCTGTGGGGCGCGATACACCTTTTTATGCCAACGCCGTGTACATGCGAGGTTGGTCCCAGTTTAAACGCAACCGCTACCGCGCCTCTATCGATTCATTTACCGAAGTGCTCGACGGTTTACTGGTGGAAGGCCAGAGTGTCGACGAACTCAGCAACACGCAGAAAAACCTGGTGGCCGACACCCTGCGCGTAATGAGCATTACCTTCTCCTACCTCGATGGCGCGCAAACCATTACCGATATTTATTCCAATATCGGTGTGCGTCATTACCAGTATTTGCTGTACATGAATTTGGGTGATCTGTATCTGGAGAAGGAGCGTTTCCGCGATAGCGCCGAAACTTATCGTCACTACGTAAAACATTTTCCCACCACCGACCAGGCGCCGTCGTTCAGTGTAAAAGCCATCGAAACTTACAAGCTTGGCGATTTTCCCAGCCTGATCCTGCCGGCCAAGGAGGAGTACGTAAACACCTACGGTGTTTACAGCAAATTCTGGGACACCCGCACGGAAGAGGAGCGCAAGCCTTTATATCCGTACCTGCATCAATACCTGGATGAGATTTCCAGTTATTACCATGCCGATGCCCAGACTTTAAAAGCGTTGAACGAGGAATATGACCGGCTTGTTGCCGCCGGCAATCGGCCAAAGGAAAAACCCGACAACCCCTTGCCACAATATTTGGAAGCGGCCGCCTATTACAAACAATTTGTTGCCACTTTCCCGCAGGACAAGAAAACTCCGGAAATGGCCTTCCTGATGGGTGAAGCGTATTTTGAAGCGGGCAACCTGCCGGACGCGGTGGACGCTTACGAAACGGTGGCTTACCAATATCTGGATCAGGGCAAGGGTCCGCAGGCCGGTTACGCCGCGATTGTTACGTTGCAAATGCTGGTGGACCGCGTGGTGGAATCGGAAAGAGCCCACTGGCAAACGCGTAAAATCAACAGCGCCATCAGTTTTGCCGATTACTATCCGCAGGACGAACGCGCCCCCGCCGTGCTGACCAAAGCCGCGCAGGAATTGTTTGAAAAGGGTGATGCCCAGCGCGCCGCCACCATTGCCAAACGCATGACGGAATGGCAGCCCGCGCCGGAAAAATCCCTGCAAAAAACTGCGTGGCTTATTTTGGCGCACAGCTATTTCGACGGTCAGGATTACGCCGGGGCGGAATTCGCCTATCGCAAAACCCTGGCGTTAATTGAACCGAGCGATCCCGACCGGCCGCAGATTGTCGAGCGCATCGCCGCGTCCATTTATCGTTCCTCCGAACTGCAGGTGGCCGGTGGCGACCTGCCTGGCGCGGTGGAAAAATTACTAAGCCTGAAAGAGGTTGCGCCGGGCAGTGATATCGCCATCAGCGGTCAATACGACGCGGCGAATCATTTGATGGAATTGAAAGACTGGTCGCGCGCTGAAGCGGTGCTACTGGATTTTCGCCGCAATTATCCCGAGCATAAGCTAACACCGACCATTGCGCCGAAACTGGCGGTGATTTACCAGGAATCCGAACAGTGGACGAAAGCGGCGGGTGTGCTGGGGGAAATGGCTTCCAACAGTGCGGACCCGGAAGTGCGCCGGCAGTCGCAGTACCTTTCCGCCGAACTCTATGAGAAAACCGGCCGTATCAACGACGCTATCGAACAATATCGCGCCTACGCCAATAATTATCCGCAGCCGTTCGACCTGGCGACCGAAGCGCGTTATCACCTGGTGGAACTCTACGGCCAGACCGGCGACAGCGGCAAGCGCAATTATTGGCTGCAGAAATTAATTGACGAAGACAGGGCTGCCGGCGGTAAACGCACCGAGCGCTCAAAATACCTCGCCGCGTTTGCGGCCACCGAATTTGCCAACAATGAATATGAGCGCTATCGCGCGGTAAAACTTACTCTACCGCTTAAAAACAGTTTAAAGAAAAAGAAATCGGCGATGGATAAAACCCTCGCATCCTACAAAATGGTATTGGATTACGGCATCGCCGAATTCGCCACCGAGGCCAACAGCCGCATCGGGATGTTGTACGGCCAGCTCAGTCGCGACCTGATGGATTCCGAACGGCCGAAGGGGCTCGACGACCTTGCGCTGGAGCAATATGAAATCCTGCTGGAAGAGCAGGCATATCCTTTCGAGGAAAAAGCCATAGAAATTCACACCGCCAACGCCAAACGCGCGTGGGACGGCATTTACGACGATTGGGTAAAACAAAGTTTTGCTGCGTTGGCAAGGCTGTTGCCCGCCCGTTATGGCAAAGAGGAGCGCAAGCTGGAGGTAAGTAATGGCATTTACTAACCCCGGCCGTATATTGTGGATGTTTAAGTTGGCCTGCGTCATTACGGCCGGCGTTCTTCTCGTAGGCTGCCAAAGTTTGCCGACAGGGAAAAAACCAGCCAAAAAAGAAACCGTGGCAGAAACGCAATCCGGGGGTGAGGGCACAGCAGAGCCGCCATTGGAGCTTATTCCCAACCCTTACTTAACGAACAAGGTTTCCGTACCCGGCAGGGCCGAGCAGGAATTCGTGCGCGCACAGCAGGCGATGCAAAATAATAATTGGGAGCTGGCTGAAGGTATTCTGACGCTGATGACCGAAACCTATCCGACGTTGTCCGGTCCGTATGTGAACCTCGGCTTGGTTCATTGGCGCAAACAACAATTCGATGAAGCGGAAAAAGCTTTTCGTTTCGCCATGGAAACCAATCCGTACAATATGGACGCCTATTCACAGTTGGGCATTTTATTGCGCGAGCAGGGGAAATTTGCTGAAGCGGAAAAAGTATATCTGCAAGCGCTGGAAGTATGGCCCCACCATCTGGAATCCCACAAAAACATCGGCGTGCTTTACGATTTGTATATGGGGCGATTACCCGATGCATTGAAACACTACAAAATGGCTCAGCGAATTGCGCCGGGACAGGACAAAAAACTGGAAGGCTGGATCGTTGACCTTGAACGCCGTATCGAAGCGGGAGAAGAGTGATGAACAGATTTTTTCTGAAATTGGCGCTGGCAGTTCTGGCCGGCAGCTGCGCATTCGGCGCGGTGGCCCAGAATGAGGTTAATATTACCGACACCATCACCGGTAACCAGGAGCAGCCCAAGGTACTTTATATTGTGCCCTGGCAGGCCGCCCAGGACGATGCCATTCTGTATCAACCCCTCAGCAGGCAGATTGGGGATACCTTCGGCCATGTGGAGCGCAGCGAGCACCGACGGCATATCGACTTCCTGGAGAAAATAGAACAGGCACAGATGGCAACGGACGAATAAATATTTGGCGGCTTGCGCACTTTTTGATTGTAGTTTTTGAACCAGGTAACACTGTTTCGTCAAACATGTACTAGTCTAAATAGACGGGTTTGTCGACTGTAACACAAAATAAGAAATACATTGACTATTGTAGGGCGGGTAAGCAATGGTCCGACACTTCGGGCACCACCCGCCATTAAGCGAAAAAAGGGCAACACCAAATTCGATCAAAGAAAGCAAAAAATTCTGTACCCCTTTTACATTAAGAGCAAAAACGTGGAGGCAATTGCTTTATGAATACTGTAGTGAGTTTTTTCCAGAACGGTGGGCCGTTTATGTACCCCATCGCCTTGGTGCTGGTGATAGGGCTGGCCCTGGGGATAGAGCGCTGGGTCTTTTTGAGTGTGTCCAAAACCTCAAACCGCCGCGCCTTCGACCGCATGCTGCCGATGCTGCGCAAAAAGGATTTCGGTGGCGTGATCGATCTGGCCCGCAGTACCCGTGCACCGGTGGGGCGCATTGTGGCGGCGGGCATCGCCCGTCTGCAACAGACTCCCCGGCGCGAGGAAATTGAATACGCCATGGAAGAAGGCGTGATGGAAGCCGTGCCGCGCCTGGAAAAGCGCACCGGCTATCTCGCAACGCTCGCCAACATCGCAACACTACTGGGGCTGCTGGGCACCATTATGGGTTTGATCGCCGCGTTTACCGCGGTGGCCAATGCCGACCCGGCGGAAAAAGCATCCCTGCTTTCGCAAAGTATCTCGGTGGCGATGAACACCACCGCGTTCGGCCTGATGTCAGCCATTCCATTGTTGCTGCTTCACGCGTTCCTGCAAAGCAAAACCACTGAAATCGTCGACAGTCTTGAAATGGCTGGAGTCAAATGTTTGAACATTATGTCCGCGGCAAACGCTTTTAATACCCGCTCGCGCGCGGCGGATTCTTCAGCAGGCTAAAACACTTAAATTGATAAAGACGGAGTAGCTGGCGGTCGCTATGCGAAATCGACGACTCAGAAATCAGGAAGCGGATCTCGATATCACTTCCTTTATGAACCTGATGATCATCCTGGTTCCGGTGCTTTTGATGAGTATGGTGTTCTCCCACGTCACCGTGCTCGATCTGACCTTGCCTGACCTCGCCTCCAATTCAGAGCCAAGCAAAGATCCAAAAGATGAAATACTCGAACTGGTAATCGAAGACGATCAGATGGTAATTAATTACCCCGCCGGCGCGCCATTAAAAAGAGTGCCGAAAATCCAGGACGACGAAACCGGCGAGCAGGTTTATGATTTTAAAATGCTCTCCACGGTATTGCAGGAAGTCAAACGCCTGCTGCAGCAAAAAGGCATAGAGAAAAAAGATATTCTGATTTTGTCGCAACCGGATACCAGCTACCAGACCATCGTCAGATCCATGGACACCGTGCGCAGCTTCAAAGCGGTAGTCGCCGCCTCCGTTGTCGAAGCTGAATTATTCCCGGCCATTTCCCTTGGCGATGCGCCACCACCGGCAAAAGGCAAGGGAGGTGCGAAATGAAGCAGTCGATTCACGCAAAGCGCATGGCGCGTCACCACAAACGCTCGAAAAAACAGGCCGGTCTGAACCTGGTGTCTTTGATGGACATATTCACCATCCTGGTATTTTTCCTGTTGGTGAACTCATCCGAAGTGGAAGTGCTGCAATCCAATAAAGACATTAAATTGCCCGAATCCATCGCCGAACAAAAACCGGAGAATACCCTGATGATCATGGTGGACGGGGAAAACATTATTGTCGGCGGTCGCACCGTGGCGAAAGTGGATACGGTAATGAACAGCAAGGAAGTGGAAATTCAGCCGCTGCTGAAAGAACTCGAATACCTCGCATCGCGCAAACCCTATCGCAACGAAGAGGAAGCCGCCAAGGGACGTGATATCACTATTATGGGCGACAAGGAAATCCCCTACACACTACTGAAAAAAATAATGACCACCAGTGCCAAAGCGGATTACCGCAACATTGCCCTGGCGGTCACCCAGGTACCGGATGAAAACGCGCCGAAAGTTGGGGAGGGCTAATGGCAATTCTAATCGCCCCACCCAATCTGTTGTTGCCCTGGAGTTCCACCCAGGAGGATGATCGCCGTTACTGGAAAATATTCGGCTGGCTCGTCATTCCCTTTTTAATTGCGAGCATCGCAATACCGTTTATTGACGTACCGGAACCGAAGCGCGAGGAACTGGAAAAACTTCCACCGCAACTGGCACGCGTGGTAATTGAAGAACAGCAATTGCCAACACCGGTACCGACACCGCCGCCAGAACCGGAACCCGAGGAAGAGCCGGAAGAAAAAGAACCGGAGCCCGAACCCGAACCCGAGCCAGAGCCCGAACCGGAGCCTGAACCGGCCAAGCTGGTTGAACAGGCACGCGAGGAAGCACAGGCGGAAATTAACCAATTCGCGGACGCGCTTTCTGAAATGCGCGACTCCTTCGATTTGTCTGATGTCAACGACGATCTTACGCAATCCACCGGCGAAGCCGCCGAATTGGACCGCGCGATTATTTCCAGTCAGGCAAATAAAAGCAGCGGCGGTATCAACACGCAAAACCTCAGTCGCGATACCGGCGGTATCGCGCTGTCAGGTAAGGAATCCACTCGCGTCGCAAGTAAAATCGCCACCACATCCGGAACGGGAAATACCAGCACGAGAAAATCCCTCAACTCCGGCGGCACCGCTTCGCGCAGCGTGGAAGATATTCGTAAAGTCATGGAGCAAAGCAAAGCGGCGATATTTAACGTTTACAACCGCGCGCTTCGCCGCAACCCAACTTTGGAAGGCCGTGTTGTTTTCAAAATTGTTATTGAAGCTTCCGGAAAAGTGTCGAAGGTGGATATTGTTTCCAGCGAGTTGAATGATGCGGATCTTGAGCGCCGACTGGTTGCCAGGATAATGCTGATAAATTTTGGCGCGATGCAGGTGTCGACGACGACGACCAACTATACGTTGAATTTCTTTCCTGCGGGTTGATTTCGCACAGCCCGGTTATCCGGGCTTTTTTATTTTCTATCCCATCATTACCCGCATGCATACCGGTGGCAGAGCAACGTACGGAGCAGTTGCTGATATTGGCCCGGATCCGGTGTTCAACGAATACCTTGTTGGCGTGGGGCCGAAAATAAGGTAAATTGCAGCTATTGTAGACGCTACCCCTCCTAAGCTGGTCGGTGGCATTCCAAAATAAAGCATAAAAGCCACTTTCGAGACGCGCATTCGGCACTACCGCTGAGCTAAGATATGGCTAGTCGCAGGCCATGGAAAATAACATTTGGTTATAAACGAGCGTAAGTACGTGCTATCAGTAAATCGGGAGTTATCGTCGCTTTGACAGAGCAGACGTCCGTTGGACGGAGAGTATCAAGGATGCCATGTAGAGAACTACCAAATAAAAATTGCGCTAATTTACCAGTACTTCCACGGATAATTCGATATAGCCCATGCGATCATGTGGTAGCTTCCGCAAAGCGCTCAATAAATTTCTGTATGCCAAATCAATATTCCTTTCATTCCCCGGCTTCATCTGAAGTCGGAAGCGGCTCTAATATTTACTTTAGTATGAATATCGCCAGTAGAGATGGAATAAATATGGGTGATGTAACGGAAAAATCGACCCAACAAGTGAGTGTTATTTTAAAGTTAGTAAGATAAATAAAAAATATTCTTGAATCAGTTTGATCATTGGGGGATTCATGTCATTTATTTTCAAGTGCCTGAGCAAGTTTCCTTTTTTTGCTTTGAAGGCAACGAAGGCCATAATTTTTCTGTTATGCGGTTCCCATGCATACGCCGGTATTTCGATATCTGAATCCCCCAGTGACGACGGAGCCTATTATATTTACTTTTCCGATTCGGTATGGGAACCGTTCGAACCGTATGGGGACCCGACGAGTACGTTGACGGAAACCTATACATCAATAAATAATGAGGTTGTCGTAAAGGAATACAATATTGTGGCAGGACGAGAAGAATTTCTGGCAATGTACAAAAAGCCAGGAATTTATTCTTATTTACTTCGTGTTTGTGGACAATATTCACAGATGAACGGTGGGTGTCTAGAACATAACGCCAGTGTCACGGTGTTGGCTCCGTTGCCTCCGCCTTCAACACCACCTGCGGGACATGTGGATCTTAAAGCATTCGACATTTTCTACGGTGATTTCAATAATGATGGCATAAACGGAGATATCTATTTCCATGGTCGCGATGTTTTTGTGCTAATTGCCGGAGATATCTCAATACCGCTGTATATTGATGGGCCGGAGGGGTTTGTTGCATATCGTACTCCTTATCGCGGTGGTTACTCCTCAGCTTATGAATATGATGCGAGTGAATCGGAGCTGGCACAGTTGCAGAAAGCATCAAAAGGAGTGGATTATTTTGTAGCTGACCTAAATAACGACGGTAACGAGGATTACTATATTCGTGGTCTGAATGACGGTTATGCTGTTCTCACCGCTATGCAGACAACCAACGGTTATCCTCAGTTTGGCAGTGATCCGCTCACCTGGGACAATAACTTTGATCCGTCAAATAGAAATAATTCGTTTCAACTTGTAGATTTCGACCAAGATTCAAACCTTGAAGTTCTACAGGTGGTCAATTTTGCCACCCCCTCCGGAGTATTCCTGCCGCCTACCAGTCAAAGCTCTCCTGTCAACATAACCTGGGGAACAGTAAGCGCAGCGAATTCTTACCTCTTGGAAGAAAAAACCGCGTCAGGTAAATGGCAAACCGTACAAAACAACAGTCAGTTGTCCTTCAGTCTGAATAAGATCAACAATAAGTATAGTTATCGGGTGAGGGCGTGTAATCAGGTTGCATGTGGTCTGCCGTCCGGTGAGAAATCGGTAATAGTTGCTATCCCCCCATCTGGAACCGTATTTAAACCCTTGCCCACAGAGCACAATAGTTCAACATTAACTGTCGGTTATAGCGCCGTAACTGGCTCGGTAACTTACTATGACCTTGATAAACAAAAACTGGGAGCCAACTCCTGGGATGACGTTTATCAGGGCTCTTCAAGCAACGACCAGCAGGTCACCGGCCTGTCGGATGGCTATTGGCGCTTTCGAGTAAATGTTTGCCGTGTCGTGTCCGGATACACTGCATGTTCGGGCTTCACCACATCACAGGAGATAGAAATTTCTACAGGCGGTAACGATCCGTCAATAGCTGAGCTGCCAGAGCAAAATATTGAGGCACCAGGAGTGCCGATAATGGCCGCGCCTACGGTATCGCAAGCCGATCTCGATGCCTTCGACGCCATCTCGGCGGTGGAAGGCGCTTTTCGTGTAAATGAGTCCGGGGCTGCCACATACTCCATCCCGATTAAGGTGGTTGAAGGAACCGCAAGTGTGACACCGCAAATAACACTCAACTACACTAGCAATGGCAACAACGGGCCAGTGGGCAAGGGTTGGAGTATAGGAGGAATTGATGCCATTAGTCGTTGCCGCCAAACTCTGTTGCAGGATGGAAAAGCCTTGCCGATTGCCTGGAGTGCCGGCGACCGTTTTTGTTATAACGGTCAGCGCCTGCTCGTTCAAGGCAGTGCCACCTATGGGTCACCCAACAGTGAATATAAAACAGAGGTTGATAGCCAGATTAAAATTGTGGCGAAGGGTGGATCAGTCGGGCATCCGGATTACTTTGAAGTGTATGCGAAAGACGGCTCGAAAAACGTATATGGTGAAAGTGGGTCTAGCAATTCCGAGAGGAGCGCTTACAACAGTAGTGGGCAGCAGGTATCCAGCCGTGTATTCTCGTGGAGCAAAAGCCGATTTGAGGACAACGTGGGCAACGCCATCGTATTTGAGTATGCACAGTCTGCTTCTAGCTTTAACATTAAGAACATTTATTTTGGCGCCGGCGCAAGTCCGAACTCGTTTAACTATGGCGGCAGAGTGGAGTTTGAATACGAAGTTAGAAGTGATGTTATATCCGCTTACATCGCCGGTTATCGATTTACCAACAATCAACGCTTAGCGCGGGTTAACTCGTATTCCAGTGGCGAAGAACTGCTTCGCTACTATGACTTGAGCTACGACGCTGACACCGTGCCTTCTTATTATTACAATGCGACTGATAATATTTCGCGCCTATTTTCGGTAAAAGAATGTATTCCTGGTGGTAGTTGCTTGCCACAAACCAGCTTCCTATGGCTGAGGAATAATGAGCTTTTCCAAAACTATGCCGAAGCCGGGTTTGATGCAAATGGTAACGACTTCCGGGGTTATCAAGTGCTTGACATCAACGGAGACGGCAAACAGGATTTTGCCTATTTAAAAGTGAATTTACATGATAGCGTGTCAGTGTGGATTTCCGTTACTGGTGGTGCTACCGAAGCAGTTAAGGCATACAATGCCATCCCGGATCTTTATCCTGTTGACATAAACGCAGACGGTAGGGCGGACTTAATCACATATGACGATTCGTCACAAAGCTGGGGATTGCTTGTCGCGCAGCCAGACCCAGAAACCGAAGATTGGAAGTTGGTTTCGAGTGGAGTCAGCCTGCCATTTCCCGTGCGCTCCGGCTCTAATAACAACTTTAATCTGCTGTTTGGCGATATGGACAGTGACGGTTTAACCGATGCTGTTTACTTCAACCACGAAACGAATGAAGTTGAAATTTACTGGCTGAAAAAGAAGAATTCCTACGATCTCGGCGATAGCATGATTTACGAATATAAATCGCCGACCAAAGTAACATTGGATGTCTATCAAAACGGCGAGAACTGGGATGGATTCCTGGAAGAAATAGAGCTGGGCGATTTTAACGGGGACGGTCAACTGGATCTGCTGGCGGTTGCTTATGAGCGCATATTTACCCCCCGGTTTTACGAGCCACGCCTAGCGATACAGCTATTCACTCAACGTGCGGACGAAGCAATTTCTTTTGAACTTACCGAAACGTTGTACGTAACAGAATATCTGGGCTTCGATCACGCCGATACAAATCCATTCGGACTGCGGGCAGTGGATCTTAATGGCGATGGTTTGAGCGAAGTGATAGCCAAGATAGGCGGGGACAATAATAAGTGGCATTTTAATATCAATACAGGTGATGGCTTTAAAGGCTTTGAAGAAATATATTCTGGTTCCAGTTTTGGTGAAAATTGGTTAGACGGATTGGATATTCGCTTTGCCGATATAGACCAGGATGGTGCGCAGGATGTTTATTGGCGGTCCGATTTGCAAGGAACATTCTCCGGAACATATTTACACGACTCGATTCTTTATAAGCCTTGGAATCCAGTATCGGAATCATTCTCACCCAATAAAAAACTTGCAAATTTTATGGGGGAAGGGGCGGCTTTAATTGATATCTCGGGTAACGGGTGGCTTGACGCTATCGAAGTTGATAATGGAGTTATGAGCGTCCAGCAGAAACCTGGTAGCGTGGATGCTATAAATATCGTGCGGAGCGGGCTGGAAAATCGGACTCAAATTAGCTATGAACCGCTCACTACCTCAGAGCATTACACTACTCTCAAAGGCATTTCATTCTCAAGCACCACTAGAGTCTTGTGTGGTACCTCGCCATTTAATAATGCAATCGAGTTCTGCTATTCCGCGGTTCAATACGCAACGGATGCCACGAAATTTTATAGAGCCATCAACGATCCCTTTAGCGGTCTCCAACAGCGCATTGACTCCTCTGCTCCGGTGATGGAAGTTCGCGGTCCGATGTATATTGTGGCGCATGCGGCAAGTTCGGCACCGACCGTTGAAGACGCAAACCAAATGAATACCCTGTCATATTTTTACGAAACGGGACGCATCCAAGCGGCTGGGCGCGGGTTTTTGGGCTTTAAAAAAGTGGCTACCAAGGATTTACAAAAGGGAGTAACAAACGAAACGACTTATCGCCAGGATTGGCCTTATATTGGTCATCCGATTGAGACTGTTACCCGTTCGGAGGCGGGGATGATACTTAATCGCGAGATAAGTCAGAACGAGATCTATAACTATGGTGGCCTTAATCAATCCGCTGTTTCCACTCAAGGTACCAAGACGCTGGGGGCACTACAGCCATTTACAAAACGCTCGATAGCGACCAAATATAACCTTGTTGATAATGGTGCGACTCAGGGCGAGCCGATCAGCTCAGTGATAACCACCAATACACCGGATGCCTGGGGTAATGTGGATAGTATGGTTGTTGTAACGCGGGAAGGCGGTCGTAGTGTCAATAGCGATGGCAGTCTTGAGGCGGGCAGCGATAACTATGCCGTTTATTCTTTCTATTCTAGAAAAACGATTGATAACACATACTACAGTTCGGAAGAGGGTAAGTTCCTTGGCCGTTTGATTAGTGCCACCTCCACTTTAGAACGTGATCCCGCATCAGTACCAGAGGGAGCCGATAGCGTTGTTACAAAAACATCCGAATTTACCTACTACGGTCTAAATGGAAGCTGCACTGGCGCTGCCGGCCTTAAAGGCATGTTATGTGACGAAATAATCCGGGAGGACGGCGCGGTTCAATTAACAACTCGACATTATTACGACCAGTTTGGTAACGAAACCTGGAGCCACTCTTGGGGCTCCCAGGGTGAACACCGCTTGTCCGGTTACGTCGAATATGATGGTAACGGACGTTACCCTATACGCACCTACAACGTGTTTAATGGTGC
Source organism: uncultured Cellvibrionaceae bacterium (assembly GCA_964451365.1). GTDB lineage: Bacteria > Pseudomonadota > Gammaproteobacteria > Pseudomonadales > Cellvibrionaceae > CAYVIB01. The sequence goes on along the minus strand of CAYVIB010000007.1, from coordinate 4,103 downwards.
GTTGGCCTCACAAACTGTTCCGCCTGATGAAACTTATACAAGTACGGCGGACAGTCTGGGCATGTCCGTTCAGAAGAAGGAAGAGGTTTTATCGCGGGATAATTACGGTACTGTTACGCATGCCCGCAGTTATGTGGATTCGAATAGTTATACGACCCAGAGGTCGTATACCACGGCTTTTGGTAATCAGTATTTCACGGCGAGCAGTGATGGGAGTTTTACGCAAAGCCTCGGCAGTGAAGATGTGACAAACTGTCCTACAGGTAGCCGATATACCACTTCCAGCGTAAATGCGTTTGGCAGCGAGAGCCGTACTTGTTTCGATAAGATTGGGCGTAAACGTCGTTCGCTTGCTCTTGGTTTTGATGGCAGCTGGATCGCCATTGATACGGAGTACGACACCTTGAACCGTCCGTATCGGGTGAGCGAGCCTTTCCCGGTCTCGCAACAGACAGCGTCGTACTGGACAACCAACAGTTACGATATCCTTGACCGGGTAGTTTATACCGAGCTGCCGTTTAACCAAACTAATGCTAATGGCGATGATCTAGGCACTGCGGCTTTCGCAACATTGGAATATAACGGGCGCAGTATTACCACAACCTCCAATAGTAACGATGGTACCGCCATTAGCCGCACCGAAGCGAAGAATCTCCTGGGCGAGCTGGAAAGTGTGACTGAATACGAAAGCGGAGTGGCGGTAACCGCGCGTTATTATTACGACGCCGAGGGTAACTTTGTGCAGTTGGTTGATCCCACGGGAAACAACGTTACCGTTATGGAATACGGTGTCTTGGGCCAAAAAACTGCCATGACAGACCCGGATAAAGGGCGCTGGGAATACCAATATAATGCATTTGGAGATCTGCTTTGCCAAATCGATGCAGTGGGCAATGTTATCAAGAATTCGTACGATGCCCGTGGTCGCCTGATCGAACGCAGAGATTATACTGGAGGTGATTGTGACAGCCCCACGAATCGGCAGTCTCATGCGATGTGGGAATATGACGTGGCCGACAACGGGTTTGGCCAGCTGAGCGACGAGCAGGATCTTGATTCCGGTTATGGAGTGGTTTACAGCTACGATACGCTCGGGCGGCCGGTGCAAACCACGACTGTCATACCCGCCGATGATTCAAATGATCTGACTTACCACTACAGCGCACAGAACTACGATGAGTACGGGCGCCCGTACCAGAGTTTTGACGCGGCGCGCGAAAAATTTGAATTCAATCGCGGTGCAATGCAGAACGAATACAACTCCCGGGGCTATCTGGCGCGTATCCGCGATGCCCACAATGCTTCGTCCAACGGCACGATTTACTACGAAGTGAGAGAAATGGACGAAAGGGGTAATGTCACTCAGGCGTGGTTGGCTAATGGCGTTACCGAAACTGGCACAAGCTATAATGCCCGCACTGGATTTATGGAAAGACTCACCACGTCATCCGTTGGATTGAATACGATTCAGGACCTGGAAATGAAGTGGGATCATCAGGGTAACCTGGTATCGCGGAGTGATTACGGAAAAAACCTTAATGGCTCGATGCGAAACTTGGAGGAGAAATTTACCTACGATAAGCTTAATCGGCTCAATGATTATAGTGTGACGAATCACAGCACCAACGCTGTACAGGATATGTACGTGCGTTACAAAACTGACGGTACGGGCAATATCCACGAGAAGTCCGATGTGGGTATTTACAGTTATGCCAACTATGGCCCTCATGCCGTTTCCAGCGCTGGCGGAGTTGCTTATCATTACAACAATAACGGTAGCCTCACTTCAGATGAGCGCGGGCGCACCTTCACGTATACGGCCTTCGACAAGGTCAGCCGGATCGACAAAGGCAGTCGTCGCACCGAGTTTTTCTACGGCACAAGCCGCGCGCGCTACAAGCGTATCGATCATAATTTCGGGACTAATCCGGATAAAGTGACTACCACGCTCTATATCGGTAGCGTAGAAAAGATCTACTATCCCGATAACAAAGTGCAATGGAAACGCAATATCGGTGGCGTAGCGCAAATTACCCATACTTTTAATTTCGACGATAGCACGCATACCACCGGCACCTATGACGGTGAAGAATTGGTCTATCTGCACAAGGATCATCTGGGCTCCATTAACGCGATTACTGACCAGAATGGACAGATGATCGAGGAAGTGATGTTCTTTGACCCCTGGGGCGCCAGACGGGAAGTCACAACATGGCGACCCATGAATGGTTCCAGCATCGCCGCGAACTATTTTGTGGAGCAGATGCCGATTACCACACGGGGTTTTACCGGGCATGAAATGGTGGATGAGATGGAGATCATCCATATGAATGGCCGAATATACGACGCTCATTTAGGTCGCTTCCTGCAGGCGGATAGCATTGTACAAGCGCCCAATCTGCTTGCTAGTATTAATCGTTACTCATACGTAATGAATAACCCGCTTAACGCCACGGACCCATCCGGGCATATAGCGAACTTTGTTATCGGCGCTGTTATTGGTTATATGTTCCAGGAGGCCGCAACTGCGTTCGATGCGCCCTGGTTGGCGGTTGTGGGTGGAATAGTAAGCTGTGCTGCCGCTGGTTCGTGCGAGGGTTTGGCGGGCATTGCCGTGGCTTCGGGCTATGCGTTCGGCGCTACTTATTCGGCAACAGGAAGTCTGAGTGACGGTGTGAAATCGGCGGTATTTACCGCATTTTCCGCCGCTGCGTTCTCGGGGATTGGAGATGCATTTAATGGCAGGACGTCAGGCATATTTGCGAAAAATGGGCTTGCGCATATCGCATCGCATGGACTGGTGGGCGGTGTCCTGGCTGAGTTGCAGGGAGGTGAATTCAAGCATGGATTTGTCAGTGCTGCCATAGTCAAAGCTTTTACACCCGGACTATCGAGCATGAAAGGCTGGGAAGTGGGTGGTAAATATATGGACCAGGCGATTATGGCTGGCGTGCTTGGTGGGACGGTTTCAAAGATTACCGGTGGGAAGTTTGCCAATGGGGCTTTTAGTGCGGCGATGGGAAATTTGTTTAATGCGCAGGAGAGTGACAGTGACAAGAAAGACAGAAAAAGAGGCCTGCAAATTATCATAGCTCGACCGAAAGTTACCTGGGCCGCAGGTTTTGAATTAAGTTTTTCACAAAATACTATAGTTGATATTTCTGAAGACGGTGTTTTTTATCAAAATTCTTTTACTTCGGGCTACGGGGCTGCCTTGCCAGAATTTAGCATAGTCGGTGAAGTGGGAGTGGGTTGGGCGGAAGGTTATTCGCCAGCCGATCGCTTAGCTATGTATCACGGAGAAGGAGTTGATTTAAATATATCTGTCGGTGAGGGGCTGACCGTTGGCGGTAACGCAATCTTGACGGGATACGGCACAGGCAACAGCTATGATGTTGTAGATTATAATTTTACTGCTTTTACAGTTGAGATGGGGTTTGGGGTCAGTCCTATGCCGATTACTGGTGGTATCGAAGGAAATATAACCCATCATGCAGGACCTGTGCGGCCACTTTCGGAAGTCTTTAGATTTGAGTAGCCAGAGCTATGTGTGAACATTTTTTTTATTGGTTGGCTGTTACAGCTGCTCTATTTCTTGGAGTCCCCGCTATTTGGGCTTTTTACAAGCATTTGGTCGTTATTATGCTATTCAATCAGAAGCTTGGGAGAAAGTTTTGGTTTACTTTTACGCTGGCAAACGAGATTGTTAACCTGAAGGAAAATGACGCCGAAATCAAATATGCAATGAAAGAGCGTTTCCGAGCTATAGGAATTTTTCTAGTTTTTATAGTTATTGTTTTTCCGGCAGTGATTATGATCTTAATAAATATTTGTTGACGGACACCTTAAAATAAAATACTTGGACACCCAAGATAGAAAAAATAAAGAAGACACATGAACAAAAATCGCTATATTCGCGATGAAGCCCGTTTAATGAAAAAAGGGGTCAAGTATCATATTGACGAAACACAACATGGACACCCATCACCCATAGCATTAAAAACAATTTCAAAAAAAATGATGATTCGCGACGACGTTCTTTAAAAAGTTGTTGATTGGCTGCGGGAGGCAGCGAGACGGTCGAAAATGATCAAATACCCAAA
>CAYVIB010000006.1:0-183333 GCA_964451365.1 uncultured Cellvibrionaceae bacterium | reverse complement strand
CAACACGCATATTTATGGTGAAAATCGCGATTGGCATCACCGTCGGGGTAATGGGCGCCAACAGCAGCGGTGAAGGTATTGGCGTGGGGTTCAGCCTGTTTGCGACGACTAAGGAGGACAAGCCGGCGCTTGGAGGGGATGTTCAGTTTACTGGGGTGGCGGTTTATTATACTTATTATGCTGAGGCGTCGGTTGATAGATCGGAGTCTAAGCAGTTGACGGAATCCAGAAGGCGTGGTGGCGATGAGCTATCGCAGAAGCGAAAAAAACCTTCAGATTCCAAGCTGAAGCAGCAAGAAGAAAGGAAGGTTGTACTACTACAAGCTGGGACATGGCCAAAGCGAGCGCCCTCTCTGAGTAAAGTCAATTTGAATGATGTTGGAATTTAAGTGACGGAATTTAACATGAACATATTATCAAATAAGCCAGTTTTTGAACTAAGAATTAATGCCTGTGGAACAAGCTACCTGCTTAGGTTAAATGGCGTATCTGTATTAAAGGAATATGATTCATTTAGTCAAATTACTACCACTATTCCGGTTAATCATTGGATGAGGTCAGGAAAAAACATACTAACACTGGTTGTCATGCCTGACGGTGAAGGCGAGAGAATTAATTCACTCAAAAGTTTCGATAGAGTTGTGGGTGAAACCGGCTGACAATAACGTTATTGAATACCAATTGGCGTCGATTAATTTTAAAGGAGACGGGACCGCTGTTAGCGATAGTACACCATTTATAAGGCTGGATTCGTCTAGTAAATTTGCGGAAAATGCAAGTGGTGACGTTGTAATAGGGGAGATCTTAGCGAAAGAAATTTCCGATTTCGACGGCGCTTATATCTATGAAAGGGAAATGTATATACCGTCGTCGTTACCACTCTGGAGTTTTTTTGGTGGTGATGTTTTGCCCGATTACGATAATATGCCGGATGAGGAATATTACCAGGCAATCGACGACTTGTTTATGCCATATAAATTAATCCAAGACGCATTGGAAAAAGGGGGCGTAGATTCAATTATTCCCATGTTTGAGGAGCGTAATAAAGAAACAGATGCAGCTTTTTATCTGGAACCGGGGACAACAGAAAACAAATTGAGATCATCATTAGTCAATGCGTGCAAGGATGAGAATTTAGAATTGGCAAGGTTGTCGTCCGAGTTTTTGAATATTCGCGTTGAATCAAATAAAAAATTGGTAAGCTTAATCCGAGAAGAAGAGATGAGCGCCATTGGTTTCAACTATAAATCTTTCTCTGCATCGCAGAGCTACCACTTAATTTTTCGTCGTGAAAATGGTGGGTGGGTTTTGACGCGCTAGTCGTCCAATCGAAGGATTCTCTGGTTGCGGGAAAGGTTTGGAGGTAGTGTATGCAGATAAGCCGTACATCAGCTAAAGAATGGATAAATGATAACGTAGTGGTATGAATTTTTTCGACAGGCAACCCATTTTTGAGCTAAGACTACAGGCTATTGCTGCGTCTTTCTTTCTCGAAATGAACGGCGTATCAATGCTAAAAGAGTACGATAATTTTGCTTCGATCGAAACAATATTGCCAGTCAATCAGTGGATTCGTTCAGGGCAGAACGTTTTAGGTTTATATGTGCTTCCTGAAGAGGACGGTGAGGAGGTTAACCCGGGCTCAAATGTTAACGTAGAGTTATGGGTGCGAACTTCTACAGATGAGTCTGGCTTTAAAGTCGCTTCTATTGATTTTAAGGGGAAGCTGTTAGAGAGCAATAACGCCGTAAGCGATAGCACCCCATCAGGTAGATTTGCTTCGGGTAGAAACTTCTTCGAAAGTGATGATGGGGATGTGAAAGTGGAAAATATTTCGTTAAAAGAGATACCCGAGTATGAAGGGCGCTTACTTTTCGAAAGAGGTGTAAGTATCCCTTGTGGACTTCCTGAGTGGGCTTTTTTTTCAAGTGATCTTCTTCCTGACTATGATCATATGTCTGACAATGACTACCTCCTGGCAAAAGATGAGTTGTTTTTAGAGTATAAAAAATTGCAACAACTTATTTTAAAAGGAGATGTAGATGCTGTTGTTGCACTAGCATCCGAGCGTAGCAGGGAAACCGACAAAGCGTTTTATTTGACGCCCGGAACGACTGAAAGCAAACTCAAGACATCTCTTGAAAGCTCGATAAAGGATGCTGACCTGGAGTTGGCAGAGCTGCTGCCTGACTATGTGGATATTAGGGTTGAAGATAACAGAAAACTTGTGCGGCTGGTAAGAGGAGATGAATCCAGTGCAATTGGGTTCAATTTCAAATCCTTTGGTGGATCTTTAAGCTATGATTTTTTCGTTCGTCGTGAAGGTGGGAAATGGATCGTTACGCGATAGTTTTTTCGGACGAGTAGGTGCTGTTTGCAAGTATAGCGTCTCTGAATGACTTAGATTTTAACTTTCTTGGTATGAAGCCGCCTGAATAGTGTGGATTTTTAAATTTGTTTTCTCAACCTGTTTTTGAATTGAATATTGATTATTTCGGAGTAAGTTTTTTTGTTTTACTCAACGGAAATACGATATTTTTTGAATATGATTCGTTCGGGAAGTCATCTCTGGATATGCCACTGAATCTATGGATGAGGCCTGATAAAAATAAACTGAGATTGGAAGTTTTACCTGATGAAGAAGGTGGAATAATAGACCCTAACGCGCGCATTTCCGTAGAGTTATGGGTGAATCAATCCGGTTCTAATATTAGACACAAGGTATCTTCTATCGTGTATAGCGGATCCGGTTCAGTGGAGGGTAGCTGCGCCTCAGGGGTATTCTCTTCATCGGAAGGATTCGCTAAAAACAAGAGTGGCGATGTGACTGTGTCAGAAGTGAGAGAGATTCCTCTGTCAGATTATGATGGCGCTTTTGCCTTTGAAAGAGATCTGAGCGTTCCTTCTTCACTGCCTTTGTGGGCTTTTTTCGACAGTGATGATTTGCCCGATTACGACAGTCTGCCCGACGACGAATATTTCTCGGCTAGGGATAAGATTTTTCTCTTATACAAGAAGATGCAGGACTCTCTTGTTATGGGGGATATCGATTCAGTCGTTCTAATGGCTTCCGAGCGAAGTATAGAAACTGACAAAGCATTCTATCTGGAGCCCGGAACCACCGAAAGAAGACTTAGAGAGTCTCTACAAAAATCGGTTAATGATGATAACTTGCAATTGGTTGAGCTGAACTCCGAGGGAGTGCAGATTAGATTGGAAGATAATAAAAAATTGGTTCGACTGGTTCGTGCTCGAGATACAAGCGCAATAGCGTTTAGTTATAAATCATTCTCCGGGTCTCAAAGGTATAATTTTATTTTTCGGCATCAGAATGGCCAATGGATAGTGGCGAGATAAGATGGACCCATTTAATAAAATTTTCTTTGAATTGAGGGCTTCAAGCTTTCGGAGTAAGCTATTTTCTTAAGGTAAATAGAAAATCAGTATTTTTGGGGTTTAACAATTACGGGCAGGTGGATACGATAATTCCGCTAAACCTCTGGATGAAGTATGGAGTAAACTCTATTAAATTAGAAGTGCTTCCGGTAAGCCCTGGAGAAGAAATTAATCCTGCCTCCTATATTTTTGCAGAACTGTGGGTAAAACAGTATGGTTGAGCATGCGGGCTATATGGTGGCTTCAATTGCTTTTGAGGGAAAAGGTCTAGCCGCTGATAGCCCTGTTGCTGATAGTACGCCGTCAGGATGGCTCCAATTTGCGATGGGGTTCGTTACTCATCCCCAAGGAGATGTCTCAGTCTCTGATGTTTCCATTGCTAGAGTGCCAGAATATGAATGCGCTATGGTATTTGAGCGGAAAATAGAAATACCATCATCTTTGCCTTTGTGGTCATTCTTTTCCAGTGAGAATCTACCCAACTATGACGCCTTGCCGGACGTACAGTATTATTCAGCCAGAGACGAGTTGTTCGCTGAGTATGAAACTCTGCAGAACGTCATCGCTAATGGTGATGTGGATTTTATTCTATCAAAGGCCAGAGAGCGCAGCCAGGAAACCGATACAGCTTTTTATTTGGAGCCAGGTACAACTGAATCAAAGCTTCGGGTTTCTCTTCAGCAAGCGCTGAATGATAATAACCTCGAGCTTGCAAGATTGTTCCCGGAGTTTGTAGGGTTGAGAAGGGAAGATAATAAAAAGCTTGTTCGTCTGATTCGAGAAGGAGAAACCGGTGCTATCGGCTTCAACTTCAAATCTTTTGAGGGTTCCCAAAGCTATGACTTTATTTTCCGCAGAGAAGAGGGTAAATGGATTGTGACACGATAGCTTTTATACTGGTGGAATGGAATGGTTCAACGGTAAGAAAATGAATGCTAATATGCTCAAAAACAAGCCAATTTTTGATATTAAAGTAGAATCTTTTGGGGTGAGTTTTTACTTAAAGGTGAATGGTGTATCAATAATGAAGGAAATGGACTCCTTTGGTCAAATCAGTACTACTTTGCCTGTGAATCACTGGATGACGCCTGGGGAAAATTCAATTGGTATAATTGTTTTTCCTGATGAAGAGGGTGAGAAAATTAACCCAAACTCCTACGTTAAGATGGAGCTATGGGTTCAATCTTTAGGTGGGGCTGCTGCTGGGCATATGATCGCTTCAATCAATTTCAGTGGAGCGGGAATCGAAAAAGATGATGCTACTTCGGAAAGTTCCTCTTCAGGTACCCTTTCCTCTGAAAAAGGGTTTTTAAAGGATTTGAATGGGGACGTTGATGTTAAAGCAATTACAACAAAAACTACCCCAGATTTTGAAGGGGTGCTAATTTTTAATAGAGAGCTGGTTGTTCCATCATCACTGCCATTGTGGAAATTTTTTGATAGTGAAAAACTGCCGGATTACGACGAAATGTCGGATGAAGATTATTTTGCGGCGCTGGATCAGTTGTTTGTGGAATACAAGAAGGTGCAGGATGCTCTTTCGGTAGGAGACGTAGAGTCAATAGTGTCTATGGCTAGAGAGCGCAGTTTGGAAACAGATTTAGCGTTTTATTTGGAGTCTGGGACTACTGAAAGAAGGCTAAGAGCATCACTTAAAGGTGCGGTACAGGATGACAATTTGGAATTGGCTGAGTTACATCCTGACTACGTTAGTATACGAGTCGAAGATAACCGGAGACTTGTTCGTTTGATACGTGGTGGAGAAACCAGTGCGGTAGGCTTTAACTTCAAATCGTTCACTGGGTCCCAGAGTTATGACTTCATTTTTCGACGGGAAAATGGCAAATGGATTGTGGCACGGTAATCTAGAATGCTTAATGTCCTGTCAAGACTTTATTTTGGTTCTATTTTGATTTTTTTGGAATAATTGAAACAATAATATTGATAAATCATCGGTATGTTTTGAAAAATAATCAACAAGGAGTTATACGATAAAAGGCTCGCACTTCCACCGGTAATGTGGATTCAAATGTGTCCATGACTGGTGAGCGTAACAGAGTTTGATATGACGACTATATTGGTAGATAAACCTTTTTTTGAGATCAAAATTTCGGCGTTTGGCGTTAGTTATTATTTGGAGTTAAATAATATTTCTATTTTTAAAGAGATGGATTCTTTTAGTCAAGTGAGTACAGTTTTGCCAGTTAACCATTGGATGAAGTCGGGAACCAACTTAATGGGACTGATCTTATTCCTGAGGAACCTGGAGAATCCCTCAATCCTAACTCTTACGTTGAGATGGAACTATGGGTGCAAAATTACGGCGATGATGGTCCGGGGTAAAAAGTTTCGTCAATTGGTTTTCACGGAAATGGTGGGACTGAGCAAGATTATATAAGTAGAAGCTCTCCTGCTAGGAAGTTTAGCCCAACAAATTCATTCAGCGCGGATGCCGATGGGGAAGTGGAAGTTAAAGATATTAAGTTAACAACTAGTCCTGATTTTGATGGAGTACTTATTTACAGTCGTGAATTATCAATTCCGTGTTCTCTTCCTCGATGGGCATTTTTCGATAGTGATGATTTGCCTGATTATGACAATATGCCTGAAGATAAATATGGTGGCTCGTGACGAGTTATTTATCGAGTATGAAAAATTGCAGAATGCTTTGGTCCGTAAAGATGTAGATTCAGTTATTGCCATGATAGGTGAACGCAATCGAGAGATTGATATGGCATTTTATCAAGCCGATGGGACGACGGAAAAAAAGATTAGGTCTTCTTTGGAGAATGCTATTGGAGATGCCGATATGGAGTTGGCCGAGCTGTCATTGGATTATCTCGATATTGCGGTGGAGGATAATCATAAGCTGGTTAGCTTGGTTCGTGGTGGTGATATTAGTGCAATTGGCTTTAATTTTAAGTCATTTTCTGGCTCGCTAAGTTACGATTTCGTTTTTCGTCGTCAAGACGGAAAATGGGTATTGACTCGGTAAAAATCAAACACTGGCGGGATCTGCCGAACGTAGTAGCACTTTGTAAAAGGTCACAATCGCCGGCTGGGCCTCCGCTGTCCCCAGTAGCTGGTGTCCTAATACCGCACCTTTCATCATTCCAGGCAGAGCAATAACTAATTAATTTTTGGGACCGGCATCCTGTCCGTTATCCTGTAATTATGTTATAAATGCGTGCTTAATTTCGGACGCACGAATTCACGAAAAACTCATAAAAAAGTATTAACTCAAGGAGCGACCATGCCTAAGACTCATTCCTCCCAGCCATTCATCAAGTGGGTCGCAGTAGCGGCAGTACTGGCAGTTATAACCGCTTGTGGTGGCGGTGGTGGTGGCAATGATGATCCCCCGGATAATCCCACGCCTACTCCCAGTCCGATACCAACACCTTTGCCAACGCCGGAACCTGATACGACTCCCGAGACCTTTTCCTTCACGGCTGTTACTGACGTCGAGCGGGGTGCTGTTGTACTGTCCGAGGCTGCTACGATTACAGGGATTGATAATGAGACTTCGGTCATGGTTGAAAATGGCGAATACAGTATTGGAGGAGCTGCTTTTACGAGCGAAGAAGGAACCATAGGTAGTGGAGATCAAATAACACTTCGCACAACGGCATCTTCCGAGTTTGCAACTTCAGTTGATACAGTCCTGACTGTTGGTGGCGTCAGCGCGACTTTTACGGTAACCACAGACGCCCGTGATGTCTCGCCAGACCAATTCAGCTTTACGGATCAGGAAGGAGTCGATCTGGGTACGGAAACCGAATCCGATCCGGTAACGATTCAAGGTATAAATGATTCGGCGCCGGTAAGTATCGAAGGAGGGTATTACTCCATCGATGGTGGGGAATTTACAAATGTTGACGGCACTATTGAGTTCGGCGAAAGCATTGTGGTTCGAGGTGTGTCAGCGTCTGAAGTTTTAACAGATGTGAATGTTATTTTGACTGTTGGTGACGTTGATGGAATATTTACAATAACGACATTTCCAGATGTGACCGCACCAATTGCGGAAATACATTTTCCAACACCCGTTTCCTTAACGGAAGGTACCTCTATCCTTGTGCGAGGAACGGCCTCGGATGACTACAGCGCTATAGAAAGTGTTCTGGTTAACGGGGAAATGGCAACGTCTGATGACGGATTTACTACATGGACTGCAGAGGTCAATTTAACGGAGGGTGTCGTTAATCCTATATCAGTAAGCGTGACAGACCAGTACGGAAATATGGCGACAAATGCGGATTCTGTTAACGTAACTCAAGGCGATATTAATGTTGATTTTATAGATAGTAATGACCGCTTTACTCTACCACGGTCTTTAGTCTTAGATGGCGACCGAATTCTCCTGACGACTTATGATGACGATAAATTAGAAGTTATTGAAGTTCAGATCGATTCGGGGCTTAGGTCAAGCATTTCTGCCTTGGCTTTAGCTAATAATGATCAGCTTTTGGAAGAGGTAACAGATACAGTATTGGAGCCTGCAGGTGAACAGCTATTGCAGGTTGGAGAGGAGCAAAATGGAGTGTACGGTATTGATTTGGCTTCTGGAAGTAGGACTTTGTTTTCAGGGGATGGCTTGCCCGGAGTAACTAATCTTTTTGAAAGGATCGCGTCAATAGACGTAGAAGGAAGCATGATATTGGTTTCGGATTCGCTAACTAATTCTTTGATCTCGGTAAATCCGAATACTAGAGAACAATCTGTTCTCTCAAGCAACGCGCAACCAAGCTCAGGAGTTCTATTTGAAAAAGCAGGTTATGTTGAGATAGATGATGAGAATGATTTGGCGTATGTTTCAGATACTGGAAGTTCGTCTCTAGGCATCTATGCGGTGAGTTTGTTTGATGGATTCCGAACCGTTCTGTCTAACGCTACAACTCCAGACGCTAATAATCCTTTTAGTTCTGAGCTAAGTAAGATTGTTCTAGACCGTGATCGAGACCGACTTTTAGTTGCGGATGCCCGCAGCATAATCGCTGTTAACGTTGATCAAGAGACTCCCGAAGAAATTGGCGCTCGAACTATCCTTGCTGACGCTGAAACGCCAAATGCGATCAATCCGGTTTCCATCGTAACCGGAATGGCGGTAGATAGTAACAAGGATATTCTGTACGTTTCTGGCATTAACCGTAACGGCGATTCCCTTTACGTGATTGATTTAGTTACTGGAAGGCGAATAATTCTAAGTAATTCCTTACATTTCTAACACCATAGTTTGGTAGTGATGTGTGCACCTAGTGTGGCTAGTATCTTGCCAGTTAAAATAATAACGAGTTCGCGTTATGGGAAGTTCGTCGAAGAAGTTGTTTCATGAATATGCGCAAGAAAAGCAGGTAAGAAAACTCGCTTGCACGGGTATTATTTTAACTATAATTTTATGTTCATTGCTAGGTGTTCAGGTTGAGGCCGGGCCTGAAGGTGGTGTTGTAGTCGGAGGAAATGGCAGTATAAGTCAGGTAGGCGAGACGACAACGATTAATCAAAATACCGACTTAATGGCAATAGACTGGCAGAGCTTCAACGTTGATGCCAGTGAACGGGTAAATTTTATTCAGCCAGATTCCACGTCTATTTCTCTTAATCGTATTCTTAGTAATACGGGCTCTCAAATTCATGGTCATATCGACGCTAATGGTCAAGTAATTTTAGTCAATCCGAATGGTGTTTTTTTTGGTGAAAATGCCACCGTTGATGTGGGCGGTATTTTGGCTTCCGGCTTGGATATTAATCCTCACGACTTTATGAATGGCGATTTCGTCTTTTCCGCCCTGGAAGATGGGGAGGACAAAGTTATTACTCGGGGCTTATAAAGCAGCGACAGGTGGGCACACTACTTTTATCACTTGCAGTGCCGGACAGGGATGCAGGTCATGGGCCTGATCGGACTATGGTGAAGGCATCTAATTTTGCAACAGAAAATAACCATTCTTTTTCATGGCTTGGCTAAACGAACTATGGATTTTTAATTAATGCGCCACCCGCAAAACCCCATCCTCACCGATCATCTTTACCGTTATGAATTGGTTATTCCCGGTAACGTTGTCAGCGATCGCCGTCTAGAACTCTACGATCCAAATGACGAGGTTTTTGCGTTTCAACTGGTGGGCCGGTTAACTGTTGATGAATACTGGTGGCAGCAATTTCTCGGTCATCTGCTGCGCGAATCTGGCAGTAACGATACTATTTACCGACAAGTGTCGCGGCTGATTATCCAGGGTACGATCAAACTGTATCGCCTGTCCAGCTTGCACAATGCTACACTCATTCCGTTAAACAAATCGCAAGCCTGCTGCTTTATGCCATCCATCGTTAATGCGCATATTCCCATCGGCGTAAAAAAGGAAATTTTCAATTCCGTGGCCAAGGCCCAGGCCTTCATCAATGCTATTCGGTTTACGCCGGGCATGCTTAATGCCGCGTTGATCGACTGCGGTGCTCAAGACCGCTACGAAAGCGTTGGCAACAGTGAGCCGGAACAACAAAAAGCCAGGGAGCGGTTAATTAATTGCCTCGCTCAGGGCAACGCTTGGGTTTATACCGTTGAACACAACAATAAACCGCCGACGGCCGAACCCGAATCCCTGCCGGTTACCGGCCCCGGCACCCGCCGCCCCACCTTGGGGCCTCACGATGGCAACCTCACAAGCAAAGTGACTGACTTCAGCCAGCGCAAGGGTGTGCCGCCAAAATCGCTGGACGATGCGGCAGAGCGCCTGCACAGTATGAAGACGAACATTCGCAAAAACGGCTATCAGTGCAAATATACCGACGCGGAACTATTGGCTATGGCCGAAAGTGGTGAAGTGGCCAACGAACGTTATCATGTGCGCTTTATGGAATACGATTACACCGAACGTAACGGCAAGGCCGGCGCTATGGGTGCGCCCATGCAAGGCAGCAGCGGGCGGGGCGCCAAATACTGGTCCACCACCTTCGACCAGCTCGAGGATGCGGACATGGACAAACGGCTGATCTGTAACAAGCTTGGCCTGGAGTACGACCCCAAGAAAGAATACGTGATGGTGATTGTCGATACTGAAAAAGCCGCGCCGATCACCGATGTGAAATCCATTGTGCCGACTTTTTCGGAGCTATCAGCCTTTGCCAATGAGGAGCTGCCGGATGATTTTCCGCCGGAGATTACCGAGGGGATTATGAGTGATGAGTTTCAGCGGGAGTATAGGGAGCATTATGAGGCGGCGGTGGATAAGGGGTTCTTTAATAAGAAAAGCAAACGATCCGTGGATCAGAGGTTTAATGATTATCTGGCGTCGACCAGTCTTAGTGATACAAAAAAGAGGCAAATGGTTAGTCGGCACAAAATGCAGAATAAGTTGGGAAATAATCAATATTATACGGGTGATGGTTTAACAGCCGATTTGAACCCGGCACAAAAAAATGGCGTAGTGGAAACATTTAATTTTGAGAGGAAAGAAGTAGATCTTGATCAGCTAATCAAGGCTGATGCTATACGAATAGAAAAATTAGGATAGCTACATGAAACCGAAATATAAACAAGAGACATTGCTCCCCAAGCTCGAAAAGGATCTTGCGTACCCTCAGGGCTTTATTGAACTTTCAAGATTAAAAGATACTTTAAATGATGGGGATTATTTGTTTCTGTTTAGGTATGACGACTTCATCATTTTCTGCGAAATATGTGAAGAAACACTGCAGGGAGATCAGAGATTTTCTGTGAGTCAATTTGAGGCACCGTTGGAGCTACTACGGTGGTTTCCTAGAGCCTTGGAAGAATTTGTTAAGCCATCGTCTCAGGGCGGCCTTCATCCCGGCGCGATGACGAGTCGGGATGAAGACGTAGGAGGCGAAATGCTTTGTGTCCAACGAGCCATGGACATCGGCAATAATCAAGGAGGCTATTATATTGTGAACCGTTCCCGCGAAGATCGATTTATAAAATCGCTGAACGATTATGGTCCAATGGAAATTTGTTTTCCCGAAAACTTCCTCTACGAAGGCGGCCTGCTAAACCTGATCAAAACCTTGGGCGAGAAATACGATCGCGGCGAGCTATAGCGAATTATGTTACAGATAGATGTGCACCACTTCAAAAGCAATGACAAAAAAGTGGTAAGCCATCTCAGCGACGAGATATGGCAAAGACCGCAGTGCAGAGCTATGGGATTAGTATCCGACAAGCTTGTGGCGCGTTTTCGATCAGTGAAACCTGCTACCGGTATCAGGGGCGATTGAAGAAATAATGGGGGACTACCGTACCTATCCGATAGTTTATCCCCAATAAAATGCGAAAGAATACTGGCGCTTTTTTTTTAATGCGGTTGTGGCCATGGCATTGTTTGCTTTTGGTGTTTTTTTTTGCTGGCTGAGCTAAAAATGGATAAAGCTGATGTACCTGCGTGAAGACCCCATCCTGACTGACCTTATTGAACTATACGAACTGGTCGTGCCGGAGCGGCGTGTCAGCGACCGCCGCCTGCAACGCTACCAACAGCACGACGAGGTCTACGCGTTTCAACTGGTGCTTGGGTTAAACGTGGAAGAACACCAATGGCCGCAATTAGTTGGCCCTTGGCTGCATGAACCAAGTGATCATAACCACACCCTGTACCGGCAGGTGGCACGGCTGATTATCCGAGGCGTCATTCAACTTTACCGCCTGCCCGCTTGCACAATGTCAGCCACGTTCCTCTCAGCGCATCACAATCATGCTGCTTTATGCCCTTCATTGCTAACACGTATATTCCCTTTCAGGCAAAAAAGGAAATATTCAACTCGGTGGCCGAGGCTCAGGCTTTTGTCAATGCCATTCAATTTACACCGGGCCTGCTCAACGCCGCGCTGACCGACTGCGGCGCGCAAAATCGTTACGAAGATTTTGGCAACAGCGAAGCAGAACAGCAAAAAGCCAAACATTGCTCATTGACTATCTCGCCCAAGGCAAAGCCTGGGCCTACACCTTTGAGCGCAACAACAAACCATCCAAAGCGGAACCGGCATACCTGCCCGCTACCTGGCCTGGCACCCGGCCCGCAACGTTGGGGCCGCACGTTGGCAGTCCCACAAGCAAAGTCACCGACTTCCCCAGTATCGGTTTAACTGAAATGTGTTTTACGACTCTATCAGTTTGGCGCATTGCGACGCCGGTTACCAAGGAGCGTCCATCTCATCATCCATTTTCCCTGTGGCGGGTGTCCAAGTACCGCACTTCCCATCACTCCATGTAGAGCAATAACTAATCAATTTTTGCGACCGGCATCCTGTCCTATATCCTGTAATTATGTTATAAATGCGTGCTTAATTTCGGACGCACGAATTCACGAAAAACTCATAAAAAAGTATTAACTCAAGGAGCGACCATGCCTAAGACTCATTCCTCCCAGCCATTCATCAAGTGGGTCGCAGTAGCGGCAATATTGGCAGTTATAACCGCTTGTGGCGGTGGTGGTGGCAATGATGATCCCCCGAATAATCCCACGCCTACCCCTAGTCCGGTACCGACTCCAACACCAAGTCCTAGCCCGACCCCGATCCCAACGCCGTCTCCTTCTCCGGAACCGGATACAACTCCCGAGATCTTTTCCTTCGCGGCTGCTACTGAGGTTGAGCGGGGAGCCGCCGTGCTTTCCGATGTAACTACGATTACGGGGATTAACACCGAGACTTCGGTCATGGTTGAAAACGGGGAATACCGCATCGGCGTGGCTGATTTCACGAGCGAGGAGGGGACAATAGTTAGTGGAGAGCAGATAACGGTTCGTACAACGGCGTCTTCCGAGTTCGCAACTTCGGTTGGCACGGTTTTGACTGTCGGTGGTGTGAGCGCGACTTTCACGGTAACCACGGAAGCCCGTGACGTCTCGCCAGACCAATTCAGTTTTGCGGATCAGGAGGGAGTCAATTTGGATACGGCAACCGAATCCGATCCGGTAACGATCCAGGGTATAAACGATTCGACGCCGGTAAGTATAGAAGGCGGGGATTACTCCATCAATGGCGGGGAGTTTACCAATGCTGATGGGGTTGTCGAGCCGGGTCAAAGCATTGTGGTGCGTGGAACCTCGGCGTCCACCGTTTCGAGCGGTGTAGATGTTATTTTAACCGTGGGCGAGGAAGCGACAGGACTGATTACAGATACGTTTACTATTACCACGTTTGCCGATACAGCCGCGCCCGTGGGGACCATTGCGTTTCCCCCGCCGGTATCCATGACGGCAAACGAAGGTGTTTTTGTACGTGGTACCGCTTCGGATGATTATAGCGGGGTGGACAGCATTACCATCCTGGTCAATGGCGTGGACAGTGGCGTAGAAGTCGAAAGTAATGATGATTTTGCCACCTGGGAAGCCAGCGGCCAGGTTCCATTGGCAGAAGGAGATAATACCATCAGCATTTCCGCGCTGGATTCCAGTGGTAACCAGGATGAAGTGACGTCTGTTACGGTGAGAAGGACCAGGTTTGATGATGCCTTTCCTAATGAGGATGTTACCTATGACAATATTACCGGAATGGCGTTGGATTTGCGTGATGGACAAAAGAAGGCGCTATCGGTTTCTTATATAGAAGATGGTTCACCTAGTGCTATAACGGTTACTGATCTCGACACTGGTTTGCGAAATAAGATTGTCGTATCAGGACTAGATGAAGTAGATGATATATATACAATCACCCTTGATACTGAAACGGGCATAGCCTATTCACAAAGTGTGACTACCGATCTAACAAAGCAGGAGGTGATTTCTTTCGATCTGGACACTGGAGCGGTCCTTAATCGGCTGACCATTCCTGTTGCAATAGAGGGTTATATGGGCAGTGTTGTAATAGACCATAGTGGAAACGAGCCAAGACTGCTATGGGCTAATCCAGCTCGAAATCTTGTATATATGTCCGATATGGAATTAAGTGAGCTAAATATATTTTCTGATGCCGCCGCTACGCCAGATCCCGTCCCCAACAGTGAAAACCAGTTAGACGAGCCGTGGGGGTTGGCATACTACCGGCAAGAAGAGCGCCTTTTTGTAGCGGACACAGATTTAGCCCGTGTAATCGAGCTGGATGCCCTTACAGGCGCGCGTACGCCCTTTAGCGTAGAAGGCGAAGCGAACAATGGAGATACGGGCTATATATCGAATCCTCTTCCGTCTGTTGTGTTGGACACGGCGGAAGGTCGAAAGCGTTTACTTCTTGCTTCACGAGATTCGTTTATTGTTGTTGCGGTGGATCTGAATTCGGGCGAAAGAACGATATTGTCTTCCCATGATCCCGTAATGATATTGGATGCGAAATTGGCGATGGCTACAGATCCTAGCTTAGGGTATCTGTTGGTGGCTTGTGGTGCCGTTGAAGCAATTTTCGCAGTAGACCTGATTAGCGGTGATCGGGTGATAATTTCCAAGTCTCTATATCGTGCTCCATCAGATTGATTTTTTCTCTCATAATTTAATAATAAAAACATGGTGTGGAAAGTGAGTAGTTTAAATATTAGATGGATCGCTTCTCGTTTAGCAGGATGTTTCTTTGCCTCCACATTATATTTGCTTTCAGGTCCGATTGTCGCGGGGCCTGAAGGTGGAGATATTGTTGGCGGTGCTGGTTCGATCGGTCGTGCCGGTACAACCACGACCATTCATCAACAAACCGATCTGATGGCGATCGACTGGCGCAGTTACAACGTCAATGCCAATGAGCGTGTCGACTATATACAGCCTGATTCCTCCTCCCTATCCCTGAATCGTATCCTCAGTAACGATGGTTCCAGAATCCATGGCCAGATCAATGCGAACGGGCAGGTAATTCTGGTTAACCCCAACGGAATCGTTTTTGGCGAAAATGCGACGATCAATGTAGGCGGTATTCTGGCTTCCGGTTTGGATATTAACCCCAATGACTTTATGAACGGTGATTTTGTCTTCTCCGCGTTGGAAGATGCGGAAGGTAAAGTCATTAATTCCGGCCTTATAAGTGCGGCGACCGGTGGTTCCATCTCTCTCGTGGGCAAGCAGGTTGAGAATAACGGTTTAATCGTTGCGAATCTCGGTGCGGTTAATCTGGCTGCGGGAAAAGAAGCCATAATGACTTTTGATAGCTCCGGACTGATTGGTGTACGAATAACAAAGGAAATTCTGCAAAACGAACTGGGCATTGAAAAAGCAGTAGTTAATTCTGGCGATATCAAGGCGGCCAGCGGTCAAGTTCTCTTATCGGGCAGCGTTAGTGAGGATATTTTTTCCCAGGCCGTAAATACGGGAGCTCAGGCCCGTAGCGTGGTGGTGCATGACGACGGTAGTTTTACCCTGGGAGCCGGAGCTGATGTGGTTAATAGTGGCAGCATTGATGTTTCGAGTGACGGGTCTGGCGATGCCGGTCGGGTGGTTGTTATCGGAGAAAATATCACTTCCAGTGGAGCTGTGTTGGCACAGGGTGGGGGCGGAGATATTGAACTTCATTCCACTGATACCACTTTGATAGAAGGAGAAGCTGTTGTTTCCGCCAGCGCTACGAATATGGGCCAGGGAGGCGCTATACGACTTTTGGGAGCTAATGTTGGGTTAACTGGTGACGCCCGAATTTCCGCTGATGGTGTTCATGGCGGTGGTGATGTATTAATGGGTGGTGATCGCACCGGTGCGAACCCTTTGGTTCGCAACGCGGATTTTATTTATTTAGGACAAGATACCTCTTTAACAGCGGATGCATATGACGCGGGAAATGGAGGAAAAATTATCACCTTTGCGGAAGATACTGCACGAATTTACGGTGAGCTTTACGCTAGAGGAGGTGTAAATGGAGGCGGCGGCGGTTTTATTGAAACTTCTGGTCGTAGCGGTTTTGAAATTGATTCCGTCCCGAGTGCATCGGCTAGATCCGCAGGCGGGCTAAGTGGTGAATGGTTGATTGATCCCTACAACATAACTATTACCAATGACGCAACATTCAGAATTGATGATCCTAACGGGCCTGTTTTTGATCCTAATGCTAGCGGAGCAAATATTAGGGTTGCGGATATTCGTAATGCGTTACAGGGCACTGGTCCTGGCAATTCTGGCTCTAATGTTATCATTCAAACAGATAATCCAAACCGCGGTGCAGGCGAGGATGATGGAGCTGAAGTCGGTAATATTAGTTTCGAAGCTTCTCTCAACCTAGATTCACTGAACAGTGATCGCACTCTTACCCTAATTGCAGACAACGATATTCTAATGACGACAGATAGTGTCGAGATTAATGCACAGGGTGGTAATGGTGCGTTAAGCCTTGATTTTCAGGCCGGCGGTAATATCGAAATTTCGCAAGGCAATGATATTTATACTAATGGAGGAAACTTCACCGCCAGTGGGGAGAGCTTTCGACTGACAGGGGACGGCGGGAATAATGGTGACCGTTCAAGCCTGATGACAGCGGGAGGGGACGTCAACTTAACTTTTACACAGTCAGTCAATATAGGTATTGATAGCGGAGGCAATAGTAATGGTGCGCGTATAGAAACGGAAGGCGGCACGTTCACTATTAACTCTTCAAATTTCACGTTTGGTACCGCTACAACAACCAACCGTTCTTATATCACCACCAGCGGTGCAAGTGGCTATGGAGATTTTATTCTCAATGCCGATAGCGAAGGTGCTGTCAATATTTACGAAGATATACGTACCTTGGGCGGTGATATCAACATACAAGCCGAAGGCGAGGTAGTCATCTCCGGTATTCTCGATTCGGGCCAAGTCGACGATTTTAGTTTGTTAAACGAGACCGAAGTGAACGGCTTTGATGTGGGACAAGCCGGTGACATCAATATTGGTGTTTATGATCCTGATAGTCCGGAGAATAACCGTCTTCCTGCCAGTGTAACAACTACAAGCGGCGAACTTGATACAGGCTATAACGATGGCGGCGGCGACGTTACTATTTTTGCGGAAGGTAACATATCTTTAGGGGTGATCAACGTACAGGGGCTTGAAACCAACCGCTCCAGTGTTCCTGTCGTTAGCGCTACCTCAACAACAGGCAGCATTATCCTTAATTCAGATTTTAACTATAACGGTACAGCCTATTATGACGACGATATTTATGAATTACCTTCAGAAGGCGCGGAAGTTCCCACTCTTTTCCTAAGTGCTGCTAATGATATTACGCTTAATGGAGAAATATCCGATAGCGGACCAGGACTTATTGATTTGCTAAACGTTATTCTAATCGCTGATTCAGATAATAATGCCAATGGTCTGGATGGTAACGAAGGTTTGCTGGATTTTAATTCAGATATATATACCAACCATGGTAACGTTATCGCTTCCGCGCGAGAAATGGACTTTCAAAACCAAGATAATAGTGGTTATGTGGTAGTTAGTACTAATAGGGCAAGCAGCGGCCAGGATCCATGGAGTATTCGTTCAACGGGAGGCAGTGTCGTACTACGCAGCTCCCGGAATCTGGCGCTGGGTGAAATAGAAACCCAGACCGACGGAGACGAAGGTATTGCCCACTTCGGCCAAACAGGAGAAAGTCTCGCCGATTTTGCTTCTATCATTACTTCCACATGCGATTTTAATTCGACAGGTTCATGTGGAAATTTAATCGTATTAGCAAGAAGCGATACGGATGCAATTAGTGTATTTGATAACGCTGCACTGACTATCCACGGCGACAGTTATTTCGATGTTGGCTCGAACGACGGCCCAGCTTTCAATGAGATCACTTTGGATCGTAACGATAACAACTTTAATGGCTTTCTTGCCTTCTCCAGCGCGGGCGATGTCTCGTTAACAAACTATAGCGGAAATGTTGTGCTGGGCGGTTCTGACATCGATGGAACGCTGGCCATATCAAACAGTGGCACACTCACGGATATTGCGGGAAGTACTGGAGACACCGCTGACGATGATGTTGCTGAGGATGCAGTAATTGTATCCAACACCGATTTTAGTATCGGCGCCGATGATAGTAATACGCGTGATATTCTATTTTATAACCAAAATAACGACTTCGGCACGCTTAATGTGTCAAGGGCAGACAATCTTGAGCTGACGGATGCGAACGATATCAATCTTGGTAGTGTAGACATTGATGACGGCTTAAGTCTTACCACCGTAAGCGGTTCTATAACGGATTCCGGAGGCTCGATTTCTGATGCCGGAGCGACAGGCATAGTTGTAGGAGGTGATACTGAATTTATCGCTGGGAACGAACTTGCGCCTGGAGATATCACGCTGGATGATGTCGATAACAACTTTACAAATATACAAATAGTTCGAGCCAACGATGTTCAACTGACTGACATCAATTCTGTCAACTTTGTGCAAGAGTCTGTTGTAAATGGAGATTTGACTGTTACTGCTGGCGCCAGCGGCGACATTACTCAGTCCGGTGGTTCATCTGTACAAGTCAGTGGTTTGGCGACGTTTACCGCGCTCGACAATACGGTTGCGCTTGATGAAGAGAGTGGGAACGACTTTTATCAAGTTGGGGTATGGGCGGGGCTGGCCAGATTTTGGGATCAGGAAGATTTTGTCGCAGCTGACTCAACTATTGCCGGCGCGAGTGCAGGCCTTTACTGGGTGGCTTTAAACTCCGGTACGTTTTCTCAACTCGCCGACACCCAGATCAGCAATACTAGTGGCGGAGACATCGATATATCGGCTGATACTATCGAAATCAGCAATATCAGCACACAATCTGACAGCCTGACCGCGAGCGGCAATGTAACGTTGTCCGGAGATAATGTGCATATCCTCGCTAACCATGATGAAACGGAAACCTTAATACCTTCGATTGTGACGAATAACGCAAATGCCTCGGACAACAGCGCTGGCAATATCGAAGTTTATGTAACAAATGAATTTCTACTGGAAGGCGTTGTTAGCGCATCGGCAAATGATAACGGCGGTAGCACGGACGGTTCTTTCACGGTCTGGGAACCAACCGGAGGTTCAAGTACCGCAAATACCTTTATATTGCGGAACGATGCTGCCTGGATGTCGGATCAGGACTTTGCAATAAACGGTCAGAGCGGTAATGATATTTTCGATATTGAAGCGGCTGTTGATAATGTCATTCTAAATGGCGGGGCCGGAACCGATACATTTAATATCCTCGCCTTAACAGACAATATAGTTATAAACGGCGGTGGCAATAACGATACTTTTAATATTCAGGTGTCTGAAGCTGCTTTAGCTGCTGCGGTTGACCCAGATCCGGGTACTATAGAAATGACCGCTTCCATTAATGGCGGTTCAGGTTCGGATACTCTCAACGGCCCGGATTTAATGAATTACTGGACCGTTCTCGACACTGATAGCACGCTCGAAAGTGAAATCACGGTTGATGCCAATACTTCAAATGCAAGGATAACGTTTAATGGTATCGATACAGTCAATGGCGGTATCGGCACTGATACTCTTGCCTGGGGAGAGTCCACGGATGTCAGTTGGATAATTGACGGCGCCGATGGAGCGTCTAACACTTTAAACGGTATAAATTTTTCAGACATGGAAAGTCTGGATGGCGGAGCGGGGGATGACAGATTTATCTTCCGTAACGGTGGACTCTTTGACGGACTGATTGATGGTGGCCTCCAGACTTTAAGGGATACACTGGAAGTAGAGACTGTGGGAGCACAGCTCACTGTGGAGCTGGGTTCAGAAACAGCCTCTGGTGATATCAATACCACCGGACTGGAGCGTGTGATCGGAAATACAGGCGACGGGACCGAAATAACACTCGTGTCGGCGGCCTCCGATGACCATACCTGGACAATTGGAGACTTGAGTGATGCAGCGGATGGAGTAAACGACGGTTCGGTATCTTCCGGCGCACTTCCTCTCACGGAATTTATCGATATTCAGAACCTGACCGGTAACAGCGGTGACGATACTTTTGTATTTAACACCGGCGCAAGCTTTACCGGTCTTTTGGACGGAGGCGGGAACAGTGATGTCGGCTCGGGCGGTGGGGACTCGGTAAACTATTCCGCGCTTGCCGGGCCGGTTGTGGTTTCCATTGACCCATCGGACTCCGAGACAGTTACTTCCACTATATTCAATATTGAACGGGTTACGGGTAATAGCACTAACAGCACGTTATCAGTGGGAAGTATTTCAAGCGACTGGTTGGTAGACACGGTGAATTCCGGCATGCTAACTGGCACTTCAGATCTGATTTTTACAGATTTTAATATTCTCGATGGCGGCACGGATGTCGATACGTTTACTCTTAATGCCGACGTCACCGGATTAGTTAATGGCGGGGCCGGCGCGGATATCTTCAATATCAATGCTGATGTTGGAGGTGATATTAATGGTGGCGAGGACAGCGATACTTTCAATATATCTTCCAACGTCACTGGCACTATAGCAGGAGATAATGGTGCTGATATTTTTACAATTTTGGCGGCGGGCATTGATGCAATCATAAACGGCGGGGAAGAGGATACTGATACGAGTATTGATATTTTAACGGCATACCAGGATTCGCCGAATTATTGGAATATCAATGCGCTTGAAGGCGGAGAACTTAGCAATGGGACGGAAGCACCGGCGGACTTAGGTCCCAGAATAACCTTTTCTGAGATGGAACGATTGGAAGGTTCCGATACGCAGGCGGACAATTTTAGCTTTGGTGCGGTTGCTGACGTATTAATGACGTTAGTCGCTGGTGCTTCACTGGGTGATTCGGTTGACTACAGTAATGTTTCGGGAGCATTCAATATTACCCTGGATGTGGATGAGTCCACAGTAGGCGGCGCGGAGGGGATCGAAACCATCACGGGGAATAATGTTGCGGGTACAAGTATTACCGCTCCTAACTTGTCAACTGTATGGACCACTACCGCTATTAACAGCGCGGATATTGATATAGCCCTAGCCGGTGGCGGTACTCAGTCCATCACGGTCCTTGATTTTCCTTTCTTTTTTGGTGGCTCCAGCAGCGATACCTTTAACCTCGGGCACAATGTTACCGGTGGTGTGAATGGCCGCGCAGGTGCGGATACCTTCAATATCAATGCGGTTGATATAGCCACAAACATTGTTGGTGGGACGGATGCCGGCAGTGACGTCAGCGAAGATCGGATCTTCGGTTTTGAAGGTAGCGCCAACTATTGGGCTCTCAATGGAGGGGGGGTGAATGTGCTGGCCAATATTATTGGCCCCAATACAAACTCCACGGTTGAAGTTACCTTTTCGGAGGTTGAAGCTGTTTTCGGTTCGGACTCGGAAATTGATTACTTCAAGATCAACGCCAGCGATACCGGAATTGATATACATGCAGGTACTGCCGACGGCGTGACAGATATCGCGGATTTTTCCGATATTACTGGTGAGTTCGAAGTTAATCTTGAGGATGGCACTAATCTGGTAACTAGTGCCGAGCGAATGATCGGTAGCGAAGGCAGTACCCTCATTGGTAATAATACCGGCGATATATGGGTTATCTCCGATTTTGATGAAGCCTATCTCGCGGAAGATCAGGACCCCCGCATCAACGGTGAGAACGACGGAATCATTAACGGTACGATAGAGTTTGTCGATTTCGCCCGCCTGCAAGGCGGGAATGGAAGCGATTCGTTTACGCTAGTGAATGTCGGTTCCAACAGTGCATCGATAACGGGCTCGATAGACGGTGGTGATGGCATCAATACCCTGCGGGGTCCGGACGCTTCATCAACCTGGACTGTTAATGGTGGTCCGGTCGATTCTGACTCTCCACAAACAATTACCGATGGGGCGTCTTTTACTCGCGTTGCCGCCTTCACCCGTTTTCAGCAGTTGGAGGGCGGAAGCGGTATCGATTCGTTTAACGTCACGCAAGGCGAGTTTACGGCAGGGAATATTGATGGGCGGGGCGGAAATGACCGGTTGTTTGTCTCAAGCCAAAATAGCGATACCGTAACGTGGAATATCACTGAAGCTGACCAGGGAAGTGTTGATGGATTTAATTTTGAGTCAATCCCCAATCTGGCTGGGGGAGAAGGTATTGATATTTTCAACTTGGGTGACAACGTTTCAGGCAGCGTGAATGCCGGCGGGAATAATGACCAGTTTAATATTACTTCCAATATAGCCGGTACACTGAATGGCGATGACGGCAACGATATTTTTGATATCGAAAGCAGTGTCTCCGGAGAGATAAACGGTAACGAAGGCAACGATAATTTCACCATTGGCTCCACATCGGATCTGGTGATTTCGTCCATTAACGGAGGAGGGGGCGTTAATACGCTGACCGCCGCCAACCGGTCCAATGAATGGATTATTGACGCCAGTAGCACGCTAAACAGTACCGTGACTTTTACCGAAATGGATCGCCTTATCGGTAACCAGGGAACGGATGATTTTTCCTATCGGTCCGGAACAATAACGCTTATCGATGGTGGTGCCGGCACTGGCATCAACACCTTGGCAGGTCCGGAGCAGAATGTCACTTGGGGTATCACCGGAGAATCCTCGGGTGAATTGTCGGATGACGGCGATCCCGCAACCACGTTAATCAGCAGCTTCCTGAATATCCGCATGTTGCAGGGCGGGAGCGCGAACGATCGTTTTTTCTTTCCGGCGGCAAGCATCTGGAGTGGCACCCTTGATGGCGGTGCTGGAAGCGGACTGGATGTTCTGCAATCGGAGCATGCTTCCGCAAATACCTGGGATATCACCGGTGCTGGAAGTGGCGATATCAGTTGGCTAAACGGAGGTGGAAACAATGGTTTCACCGGCATCGAAACCATAGAAGGCAGCGACGCTTCGGATACTTTTAACTTACGTAGTAGTGGCGGGTCTATCAATCGCATCACCGGCGGGTCAGGCTTGCAGGATTTTATCGTTGCGTTAAACGAAGTCGCTAACAAGTGGAACATCACTGGTGACGACGCAGGAAATATCACCAATAGCGATGGCTCAACCACCTTTGTTGAAAATTTCACCGGCATCGAAAACCTTACCGGAAATGACGAGGATGATTACTTTGATGTAAGTTTGAATGCAAATATTTCCGGAATAGTCAATGGCGGCGAAGAAACTGAAAACGATACCCTGGATTTGCGGGATTACGGCCCCGCCGTCGTCAACCTGGATGGTGAGGGTGTTGAAGGGTTTAATACTCAAGATATCGAAGTCTTTCTTGTCGATGCCGAGGTGAATAATGAGCTCTCGGGCGGTAATGTCACCCGTGACTGGTACATCGTTGGAGAAGATTCCGTCCGGATTAACGAGCGCATTTATACCGGTTTCTCGTCGTTAACCGGTGGCAACCAAAATGATAACTTTTACTTTCTGGAAGGTGGCTTACTTACCGGAACAATATCCGGTGGGGAAGGTTCCGGCACGGATTCCATTACCGGTCCAAACGAATCGACCACTTGGAGAATTAACAGTAGTGAGAGCGGTACCATCGACTCTATTCTGCTAAGCGGATTTTCCATGATTGAGGAGATTCTGGGTGGCGACGGACAGGATATTTTTCATATAGATGGTAACGTCAATCGGATAATGGGTGGCGACAGCGGCGATACCTTTCATGTTACCTCCGCCTTTTCAGGTGTTCTGAACGGCGAGGAAGGGAATGACATTTTCAATCTGGCCGCTGCTGTCAACTCGGAAGTTCTCGGTGGCGAAGGCGCGGATACTTTTAACGTCAGTTATTACAATAGCGATTTAAGACTGACAGGCGGCGCGGATTCAGACAACGATACATTAACTCTCACACATTCCCAGCCCGCCGATTGGACGTTGAATGGTGACGGGGAGGAAGTATCGGTTGGATCAGCTTCGGTGTTCTTTTCCGATATTCAAATCGTTAATGGCAGTCTGGGAGCG
The DNA here is from genome assembly GCA_964451365.1 of uncultured Cellvibrionaceae bacterium. GTDB lineage: Bacteria > Pseudomonadota > Gammaproteobacteria > Pseudomonadales > Cellvibrionaceae > CAYVIB01. The sequence continues at coordinate 159,136 of CAYVIB010000006.1, read as the reverse complement.
GATACGTTTGATGTTACCGGTGAGTTCGCTGGCGCGGTCAATGGCCGTGACGGCGGAGATACTTTTAATCTTCAGGCTTCGATTGTGGGCGGAGCAACTGGCGGCGCGGGGGACAATATATTTAACATTCTCTCGGCAAGCGTTGTTACCGTTCTTACCGGTGGTGATGATATGGATACGCTGGCAATAGGACACGGTGGAGATATCGAGTGGGACATCAGTCTGACCTCCGGCACCATAACAAATCAGGACGATAGCCCTGGCCAGATTACCTTTTCAGAGATGGAAACCGGTGAGGGAAGCGCGGGTAACGATATTTTCAACCTCAGCGCATCGTTTGGCCGCCTTGAAGGTAATACGGGTTTTGATGTTTTTAATATTGATGCGCCAGCGGTAAACGCCACGTTAATAGGTTCCAGCGACTCGACGGTTCTCAATATAAATCATGCCGCGGAAAGCAATTGGGCGCTTGATGGTGGTGAAGAGCAGGTAAGTACGGACGATGGACTAATCAGCTTCTCCAATATGGGAGAACTAAATGGTGGAAGTGCCCGGGACACTTTTGTTGTTACCGGTACGTTTGATTCCGCCAGTTCCGTGAATGGCCGGGGAGGGCAGGATATCTTCAATCTGTCGGCTGCTGCAAGCGCAGGCCTTAACGGCGGTGACGACAATGACACCTTTAATATCAACAGTAGTATGTATAGCTATGCTATTAATGGTGAAGGTGGAGATGGCGATACACTAAACGTCGAACACGCGGACAATAACCAATGGATTTTTGATAATGATGGCTCAACCGTTCAAGCGGAGAGCGCAAGCGAAGCCACTGAGTTTCAATTGGTAGAGGTTATTAATGGTGGTGAGGGTGTCGATACAGTTAATTTTTACACTAACTACGCCGGCGTTATTGACGGTCGTGGTAATGGAGACACTTACACAATAGTTAACGCGGGTGTACAAACGGAAATCAACGATAGTGGCGCGACCGGTAACGATTCGCTTGTTGTTGCCCATGATACGGATACAACATGGACAATCGCTGGTGGCGACAGCAGCGTTACTGACGATTCAGCCGGGAATACGGTTTTTTCCGGAGTGGAAATTGCCACGGGTGGTGACGGTGCGGACAATTTCACTATCGCTTCTTCATTACGTCAGGTAAATGGCGGCGGCGGTTCCGACCGGTTTTTCCTTGGCGCAGATGTGACAAATGGGGTTTTCGGTAACGGCGGCGAGGACGTTTTCACCCTGCTGGCTGAAGGCCTGACACTGCTGCTTAATGGCGGTTCTGACGGGGATACGTTAATCGGTCCCGATTCCATTTCGGTAAATGATTGGCAGATTGTTGCGATTAATGAAGGCACCCTGACCAACAACGCTGTGGTTAACTTTGAGGAAGTTGAGAACCTGACAGGTGGGACCGGAACGGATCGATTTACTCTCTCCGCCAACCTGGAAGGGGATATCAACGGTGCTGATGGCGACGACGAATTCATTATCAATGCTTCCGGTTATGCCTACTCAATCGACGGTGGCAATGGCGAACTGGATATTCTGCGAATTGAGCACTCGGAAGACACCTGGTGGACATTCGATGGCACCGACACCACGGGCGGCACGGCAACGGCAGCTGGCGCTGTTACAGCATTCTCAAGCGTGGATAGTGTACAGGGCGGCTCGGGAGTGGATACCGTCAATATTGCCGGCAGTTTTGATGGTACCGTGGACGGTCGCGATGGTGAAGACCGCTATTTAGTTGGTGAAACTGGTGTTACCGCCACGATTGCCGATTCAGGAACCGTCGGCGCGGATTCCATGGAGGTGACGCATAATGGCGGTGGAACATGGATAATCGATGGCGCGAACAACCGGTTTACCGACAATGATGGAGGTCAAACAGGATTTTCAGGAATTGAGACCGCCACCGGCGGTGATGGAGCCGATAATTTCACGATCACCGCTTCTTTATTGCAGGTGAATGGCGGAGGTGGGTCGGACCAGTTTACAGTCGGCGCCAACGTAACCAACGGCATATTCGGTGGCGATGGTAACGATACGTTTTCCCTGATAGCGGAAGGCCTCTCGTTGCTGTTAAATGGTGGTAATGACAACGACATGCTTGTCGGAGCCGATTCCAGTGTGACAAACCAGTGGCGTATTACCGACGCCGACGAAGGCACGCTGACGAACGGAGCCACAATTGATTTTCTGGAAATTGAAAACTTAACCGGCGGTAATGGCGATGACAGTTACACATTCGTAAGCGCCGGCGGTATCACAGGAAGCCTGAGCGGTGTAATTGATGGCGGCAATCATATAGCTGGCGACTCTATTGATGCAGTCCAGCTCGGTGGCGGGTTAACCGTGACTATGGGCAACGGAAGTTCCGATATCAATTTTGTCGCAATAGAGCAGATTGAAGTTGCTGAAGCACCGTCCGGCGCCAGCGGCGAATTCAATGAACTTATCGGCAATAACAGCCTCAACTTCTGGACGTTTGATGGTCGCAATACCGGTACCCTGGAGGATATAGACGCAGGAACAACGACCCGCTTTATCGGTTTCCAGAATATTACCGGTGGTAACGGCGCGGATACCTTTACGCTTGTAGGCTCGGCGGCAGGGGTGGATGGCACGATTGATGGCGCGGGCCAGCCAGCCGATTCCTTTGATGCGGTCGATTTCTCCGGTATCCCAGTGGCACACACGGTGTACATTGGTGACGGTGTTAACGGTATAACAGGTGTTGAAGGTTTTACCGGTTACCGTCCCGGCACTGTGGGAGAAGGCCAGCGGCGCACACTGGTTGGCCGTGACTATGACGGAAATATCTGGACCATAAGTAATTTCGATGGCGATGTTGTTCTGGCCGATGGAATTAATGATGGCCGATACCAGGAAGGAATATCCGGCCCTGTGGTGTCCTTTGTCAATTTCGACAGACTGGTTGGCGGTAGCCTGGACGATACATTCACATTTTACGACGGCGCCCATGTAACGGGTGAGATTGATGGCCGTGGCGGTCGAAATGTTGTCGATGCCGACAGCGGGGCAACCGAGACAACCGGCCGGGATCTTGTGGCACAACTTAACGGCAGTCTCGCCAATATCCTTAATCTGGTTAACATACACAGTGTTATTGCCAATGAAGGTAACAACAATACCTTGATTGCCGGTAACCTGGGAGTCAGCCACGCATGGACAATAGATACCGATAACGGTGGAGAGGTCAATGGAATTGATTTTGCCAACTTCACCAACCTGACGGGCAGTGATACCGTTGTCGACAGCTTTGAACTTCAGGGAACCGCATCTGTAACAGGCCTTATTGACGGCGGCTCCGGCGTGGGTGACTCGGTGGATCTTTCCGGCCTGAACGATGGTGTGGACGTTACAGTTCAGATAGGCTCAACAGTTAACAATAACCTCAATATCACCAATATCGAAAACGTTACCGCCAACGAAAACAACAATAATCGATTAATAGCCGACAACAGAGCCAACACCTGGAACATCAACGGTATAAATCAGGGTAACATCGAGCACACGGGCAACATCCTTGCCGCAACCACTACCGCTTTCGACGGATTCGCCAACCTGTCCGGCGGCAGTGTCGCTGACCTGTTTGTTTTTGATGGTGAAGACAATGTAACTGGTTTGCTGGACGGCGGCGGCGGGGCGGACGAGCTTCGCCTGGCCGGTTTGACGCGGGATGTTTCCGTGGTTCTGGATTCGGTTGACAACAACATACAAAACGAACTGAATGCAATACGGTTTGAAACAATCTCGGCAAATACCGCCTACAACAATACGCTTATTGCGGGCAATGATCCGAACCTGGTTTCCGTATCCAATACCTGGACGATAGAAACGGAAAACGAAGGCCGGTTGAACGATATCATTATGTTTGACGGATTCGATAACCTCGTCGGCAATAATGCGAACGACTATTTCGAGTTTTCCCTGCTGGGTGCTATTACCGGTTATCTTGATGGCGGAGACGAATCAAACGAAGATGTTGTCGATATGAGCCTGCTGGCTACGGTATCCGTCAGGCTGGGCAACAGCGCCAACAGCATGCGGGAGATTGAACGGTTTGTCGGTAATAATCGCAATAGCACATTGATAGCGGATAATGTGCCCAATACGTGGGAACTTCTTTCCGGCGTTAACGATGGGACTTTAAATGGCCTGATCTTTACTGATTTTAATCATTTGGTAGGCGGCAGTGGTCGAGACGTTTTCACTGTAAACGGCGGCTCCGTTACCGGCGATATCACCGGAGCGGGAGGCAATGATGTCGTTAACCTTACCATCGCCGCCGCGACCCGTGGAGAACTCGACTTTATCGGCGGGGACCAGAATGACACGTTGATTATATCGGGAGGTAACGAAACTTATTCTGTTGCCTACTCGCCCGACGTGGCAGGCGAAAGTCGCCTGGTTTACAGCGATTCCGCATCCAATGCTTACACTGTCAGTTATCGTACCGCCGAAGTCATTCAGGATAATGTGACAGCCGGTTTGTTAACTGTTAACGGCAGCGTGAACGCGGAAAATATTGCCCTGAGCAACAACAGGATAACTATTGAAAACCATGCCCCTATCGATTACGACAATAAGAATAATCTGATCATAGCGGGTGCTGCCGACGATACGGTGATGATAGACGGGGTTGTCAACGTGCCGGAACAACTTTCTATCCGCAACTCGGCGGTTTCAGCGAATGACGACGCAATGGTTGTGGCGAACACCGTTCTTTTCAGCGCGACAGGGCAGGTGGGAGGCCTGGATAACAACGTGGTGATGGACGTGGATAACCTGCTGGTCAGGGCCGCCAATGGCGATATTTACCTGGAGAACAGCGACAGTATTAATATCGGTGAACTCTCAACCGCCAATAGGTTTAACCTGATTGCCGCGGGGCAGGTATCTTCCAGCGCAGCGCTGTCGTCGCAAGGTGCAGTCTCCATTACCGCAAACAACGGAAACATCGAGTTGGCAAACCCATCGAATACGTTCGAGGGCCCTGTCAGCCTGAACGCGGCGAACAACAGTATTGCGTTAGTGAATAATTCGACAACGTATCTTGCAGGCGTTTCGGCTCAAACATTTAACGTGATATCCACCGGCGAAATACTGGATTCCGGTCCAATCGTTGTCAACGGGCTTGCCACGCTTGAATCGACTTCCAGTATTGGGTTGGATAACAACAGCAACGATTTCAACAGTGTTTCGGTAGTGGATGCAACGGACGTTACCCTGGTGGACAGCAACCAGCTGATTCTCGCCAATTTTGATGGCTCCGGCACCCTGAATACCCGCTCAACAGGCCTTGTCATTAACGGCGCGATCCAGGCGGGAGGTGTCAATCTTGATGCGCAAAGTGGTACCGCGACCATTGCCAACGTCATTAATGTGAACGGCGGGGTAAACGTACAGGCAAACAACATAGCCATCGAAAACAGTGTCACCGCCAACGATATTCTGTTGACGAGCGAGAGCGGCGGAATCAATCTGGATGGAGCGTTAAACGGTACTGGCGGCGGGATTTCGCTGAGTTCCGGTTCCGCGGGTATACAACATAATGGCCAGATTAGCTCAGCAGGCGGCGATATCTTGTTGGAAACAACAGGTAATATTGCCATGGGTACATCCGCCCAAACGGCTTCGGTTGATGGGCTGGTAAGTTATATTGCAGACGGAAATATCGACGTGACCGATATCAGCGCTGGTACGGGAACTATTTCTCTGCAGTCCGGGGCGAGAATAACGGACATGCTGGAAGGCAGCGCCGATATCGTGGCAAACCGCGTTGAAATAACGGGTAATGACGGAGTTGGCGGTACGAATGATCGCGCGGTGTTCGAACTCGATGTTGCTGAACTGTTTGTGGTTAATAACGACGGTAATGTCAGGATCAATAATACCGATGCAATTCTTATCGACAGGTTGCGGAACAACGGGGATATCTACATCAGTAATGATACCGGCGATATCGTATTTAATAACGAACCCGATAATGCCTACGACCGAAACCAGGCTGATGCGAGGCTGGCAGGCGGAGTGAGCAATGCGAATTATAATGAAGGCCTGATTACCATTGAGTCGGTAACCGGCAGCATTCTGGCCACCGGTAATCCGGATGCCACCCAGCCGGATATTGTCGGGCGCAATGCTGTACTGCTGGCACCTTTCGGTGAGATTGGCTTTGGCGGCCGGCCACTTGTTATATACGTTCGGGATACCCTTGAATTCCAGGGCGTTCGAAGCTTGCGTCCCTTCTGGGGCTTTAACACTGAGCCAGAGACATTTATCAACCAGTCCTTGCAATTGGACTTGCTCGACCTGATCAGCCTGGGTGGCGAACAGCTGGTGGAGGTGGAAGAACTGGAAGATGTCAATCCGGCGATCTTTACAGCCGTAACAAACTACTTCTACGACGATATTTCCATACGCCTGCCCAACGATCAGCTGTATGAGGATGAACTGGAAGAACTGAATGTAGGGCTATAGTTAAATGGTGCTTACTTAAGCCGGTTTTGCAAAAGTGGTAGATCGATTCGGTGGGGCTTTCAGGAAATCTTTCGGCCGGATCGACCGGATTCGTTGGCAAGGGTAGATAGTTTAAATTCCGAATTTGAAATAAATGAGTATGGTTGTTGATAAAATAAAAATAGTTGGAAGCATTGTTCCCGCCACCGTTGCGTGTATGCGAACTCTTTTCAAGAATGACTGACCGTGGTTATTTTTTCGTACTAAATATTTAAGTGTTTGTCTGGTATCTATGATAATAAATAAAACAGTCGCCAAAGTTTTACATCAATTTGGTGTGCTTTTAGCTTGGTTTTTTTCTGTCTCACTGGCAAATGCCGGCTTCCTTGAGATGCCGGACACGCAGGAGGTGCCCGAGTACGAAGCGGAAACCCTGTTGCTCGATCTTGATATCCCAAGTGTGCGCGAGCGCGATCCCGACCCCGAAGCCGGTCCACGCCTGAACGTCCGCGAGTTCCGTATCCAGGGAATCGTTGAGTATCCCGAGTGGGGAATTTCCCGCGACGAACTGATTCGGCGGGTCGAGGCTATCCGCTTTGACCTGATGGAAGAAGGCGAGTTGCTGGAATCGGGTTATACCCTGGGTGAATTAAGTGAGCTTTCCGACCTGATTGCAGAGATAGAAGAGGAAACAAAAGATCAGCATGTGGGGCCCGTTGAGGTTCAACGGCTTGTGTTTCTTATTCGCGAACAACGTCGACGACGCGGAATCACACTTGGGATGATTGAGTCCGTTGCCGATACCATTACCCGGTATTACCGTGAGCGCGGATTTATTCTCGCCAAAGCCTACATTCCCGAGCAGCAGGTCAGGGATGGGGTGGTAACGCTTACCTTGCTTCTTGGGGAGCTTGGCGAAGTCGAGGTGCAAAACAACAAACGTTATTCCAGTTCTTTGCTTGAACGCGGTTTTAAAAGTGCGATGGGTGAACCCGTCACCACATCCGATATTGAAGAGCGCTTGTATCTGGTCAACGATCTACCCGGTCTTGCGGCGCAGGGATATTTTCAGCCTGGATCGCAGGTGGGCGATACCCGAATGAATATTAATGTTCTGAATGAAAAATGGTATGACGCTAATATTCGAATCGATAACCACGGCTCGGCCAGTAGCGGTGAATACCGTCTCTACGCGGACGCATTTATTCATAACCCGCTGCGCATTGGCGACCAGCTTCAGTTGGGTGTTCTGGTCTCTTTTGAGCCGGATAATTCCACATACGGGTCGATTCGTTATTCCTCAAATATTATCAGTCCACGAACCAAACTGTTTGTCGGTGCGTCAACCAACGATTTTGTTTTGGGCGAAGATGACGAGGAGGCCATAAGCAGTAACTTGCGGATTTCCGGTAAATCGTTTGTTTTGGAGGGCGGTGCAAGTTACGCCATTGCCAGGAGTCGGATACGAAATCGATCCGTTGACTTTACCGTGTCGGAAATCGAAACCGAAACCATCTTCAGCGCGGTGAACAGTAATCGTCAGCCTTTCAGTCAGGAAGACACGGTCAGGAATTACAAACTGATCTATAACTTCGATCAGATTAACGAGAAGAGACGTGTATTACATCAGGGTTATGTCACCCTGACCGCGGCCGACCTGACCGACGGGGCGGAAGAGGGCCAGAAACAAAAAATGGAAATATTTTCCTATAACTACTCCATGCTCAGATTCCTGAAATTGCCGTTTGCGAAATCGGAAACACGAATTGTGGCCAGAAGCGCGGGCCAGTATTCGGGTACGGCGCTATCACCGGTAAACCAGTTGGCCCTCGCCGGCCCCACGCGAGCGCGGGGGTTCGAAGTCAACCGGTTTTTCGCGGATGATGCGATTTACTTTGGAGCGGACTGGATATTCAACGGCCCCGGATTTAATAAAATTGAAATGTTTGATGGGACCCTGGCGGATATAGCCCAGCCCTTTGTGTTTGTCGATGCGGCATACGGTATCAAACATCCCATCATACTGGGTGAATCCGATGAGGTGACGGCCGAACTCTCAAATATCGGTTTTGGTTTTAAGTTTTCCTTTAAGCAGTCCATGCGCGGTAACCTGTCCTTTGCCAAACCGCTTACCAACAATGTTTCTTCGATCACCGCGGATGAAGACAAAAGCGCGAAACTGTATTTCGACCTTCAATATATATTCTAAGCAAGCTTTTTCCACGATAGGTCAGGATTTTGCTTCCCCTGTATAGCGGACAACGTTGCAGTTGCCCGCCATATGCTCCATATTGATGCTCCAACCAGGATACTGTAACGTACGCAAAATTTGAACAGACGGGGTTAACGTGTCAAAACAGGTTATCGGCAGTGAAGAATGGTGCAGTTTTCCTTCGCTCGGCATTCCGGCGATCAAGGCCAGGATAGACTCCGGCGCAAAGACCTCTTCCATTCACGCGGTAAATATCACCCACTTCAAGCGCCACGGTGTAAGCTGGGTTAGCTTTGAAGTCCATCCCCTGCAGAATAATCGCAGAACGGTAATCCGTTGCGAGGCGGAAATTATCGACCGCCGGGTGATCAAGAGTTCCAGTGGCGAGACGGAAAAGCGCACTGTTATCCGGGTGCCGATGACCCTCGGCGAGAACACCTGGGACATCGACCTGACCCTGACCAACCGCGATTCCATGGGTTACCGCATGCTGCTGGGCCGGGAGGCTATGAAGGGGCGTCTGCTGGTGGACCCGGGCTCCGGATTCCACTTTCACGACTACGACGCCCAGCAGCTCAGCGAGTTTTACGGTATTGCGGCCAGGGCCCAGCCAGAGGGCCTGCGCATAGGCGTACTGGCAAACAATCCGGAGCTGTACAGTAACCGGCGCATTATGGAAGCGGGGGAGGAGCGCGGTCATGACATGCGTTTCCTGAATATCCGCCACTGCTTTATGAAACTCGATGCCGAAAATCCTGAAATCCATTACCGGGGTGGAACGGTACTCACGGATTTCGATGCGGTTATCCCGCGCATCCGCCCGTCCATGACCTTCTACGGCTGCGCGCTGGTGCGGCAGTTTGAAAGCATGGGTGTGTTTGTCCTCAACACCTCGGCCGCCGTCAGCCAGTCGCGGGATAAACTGTTTGCCCTGCAGTTGTTGCTAAAAAATGGCCTGGATATCCCGGTTACCGGTTTTACCAACTCGCCTATCGATACCGACGACGTAATCGATATGGTCGGCGGTGCGCCACTGATTGTGAAGTTGCTGGAAGGCGCCCAGGGCAGGGGAGTGGTTCTGGCGGAAACCCGCAAGGCGGCCGAGAGTGTGATCAATGCCTTCAAATCCGTGCAGGCCAACCTGCTGGTGCAGGAGTTCGTGAAGGAGGCCGACGGCAAGGACCTACGGTGTTTCGTCATCGATGGCAAGGTGGTAGCGTCAATCGAACGCAAGGCCAAGCCGGGGGAGTTCCGCGCGAATATCCACCAGGGGGGCACGGCGTCAATCGCAAAAATAACACCCGATGAGCGCAAGCTGGCGATCAAGGCGGCCAAAACACTCGACTTGAGCGTGGCGGGCGTGGACATCATCCGTTCCGGCAAGGGGCCGCTGCTGCTGGAAGTAAATTCGTCTCCGGGGCTGGAGGGAATCGAGATGGCCACCGGCAAGGATGTGGCGGGGATGCTGATTTCAGCCATAGAAAAGCGCCTTGGCTGGAAGCGGGAATTGGGTTTGGCAGCTAATGGCGATGACATAAAGGGAGAAGCATAAAGCCTCCTATATGCCGTAATATCGTAGGCCGGGTAAGCGATGGTCCGACACTTCGGGCGCCACCCGGCGACGAATTGCTAGACGCAACTCAAAGGCTTCGGAATCGCTTCCAATAACTTCTGCGTGTAGGGGTGCTCGGGGTTGGCGAAAACGTTCTCCGTTTCTCCGGTTTCCACAATCTTCCCGTTCTGCATTACAGCAACCCGGTCGCAGATATGCCTCACCACTGCCAAATCGTGGGAAATAAACAGCATGGTCAGGTTGTGCTTCGTGGTCAGCTCCAAGAGCAGTTCCAGAATCTGCGCCTGAATAGTTACATCCAGGGCGGAGACCGGTTCATCCGCCACAATAAATTTAGGTCGTAAAGCCAGGGCGCGGCCGATGGCAATGCGCTGGCGCTGGCCACCGGAGAACTCGTGCGGATATTTCCGGATGTGCTTGCGCTCCAGGCCCACATCGTCCATCAGAATATTCACCTGTTCCAGCACGTTGCTTTTGTTCGCCAGGCCGTGGGTAAGCAGGGGCTCCGCCAGTGTGTCAAACACGGTCATCCGTGGATTAAGCGACGCATAAGGGTCCTGGAAAATCATTTGAAAATCCCGACGGGCCTGTTTCAATGCGTTTTCTGAAAGCGCCCTCAAATCCACACCGTTAAACAGGATGGAACCCGACTGGCTGTTGACCAGGCGGATAACGCTGCGACCAAAGCTGGATTTACCTGAGCCGGATTCGCCCACCAGGCCGAATATTTCTCCTTGCCGGATCTCGATACTGATATCGTCCACTGCTTTAACGTGACTCACCACCCGCTTGAAGAAGCCGTTGCTGTAGATCGGAAAGTGGGTATGCAGATTTTTAACCGACAGGACACACTGGTTTTTATCCACGACTTTATACTCTTCCGGTTTGCCGGTTGTGGGAATGGCATTAATCAGTTTTTTGGTATAAGGGTGCGTGCAGTGGCAAAAAATTTTATTCGGCGTGCCTTCCTCAACCACTTTGCCGTTTTGCATTACCAGAATGTGATCGGCCATATTTGCAATCACACCCAGGTCGTGGGTAATAAAAATGACTGTGAGGTTGTGTGATTGCTGCAGTTTTTTAATCAGGTTGAGTATTTGAGCCTGTACGGTAACATCGAGTGCTGTCGTGGGTTCGTCGGCAATCAATAGCTCCGGCTCGGTGATCAGTGCCATGGCAATCATCACACGCTGGCGCATGCCGCCGGAAAACTCATGGGGATACGCATTGATTCTGGCTTCGGCATTGCGGATGCCCACTTCTTCCAGTGCGGCAATCGCGCGTTTTCTGGCGGAGGTTTTATTCACTTTGCGGTGGCACTGCAGCGCTTCCACCAACTGGTCGCCTATACGCATAAACGGGTTGAGCGAGGTCATCGGGTCCTGGAAAATCATGGAGATTTTATTGCCGCGAATTTTTCGCAGTTCCTTCTCCGAAAGTTTCAAAAGATCCACGCCGGCAAAATGTGCTGAGCCGTTTTCGACTTTCCCCGGCGGCGAGGGAATCAGGCCGAGAAGGCTGTAGCAGGAAACGGATTTGCCGGAACCGGATTCACCGACAATTCCCAGCACTTTTCCCGCTTCCAATTCAAAACTCAAATCATCCACGGCGATGGTCACGCCTTCGCGCGTATAAAAACTTGTTCTAAGGTTTTTTACCGAAAGCAAACTCATATTCGGGCCTGGGTATTAATCCCTGGAAACGCGCGGGTCCAGTGCGTCACGCAAACCGTCGCCAAGAAAATTAAGGGAAAACAGGGTGATCGAAAGTGTAAGACCGGGAAAAATCAGCAGCCAGGGGTACTCCTCTATGGTCTCCACGCCGTAGGAGATCAGCGATCCCCAGGAGCTTTCCGGCGGTTGGATACCCAGCCCCAGGAAACTTAAAAATGACTCCAGCAGGATGACGCTGGGGATGGTCAGCGTGGTGTAAACAATAATCGGCCCCAGCACGTTGGGAATAAGATGCCGGCGCATAATTTGCCAGCGTGACAGCCCCATGGCCACGGCGGCCTCGATAAATTCCTGTTGTTTCAGGGAGAGTACCTGGCCGCGCACGATACGCGCCATGGTCAGCCACTCCACTGCACCGATGGCCAGAAACAACAGCAGTAAGCTGCGGCCGAAAACCACCGTCAGCAGAATAATAAAAATCGCGAAAGGCAACGCGTAAAGCACATCAACAATACGCATCATAATGGCATCGACACGTCCGCCGACATAACCGGCGACGGTTCCCCACAGGACACCGATCAGCAGTGCAACGGCGGTGGCGATAAACCCGACCATTAGTGAAACGCGGCTGCCGTAAAGTACGCGGGTCAGTTGATCGCGCCCGAACACGTCGGTGCCCAGCCAGTGTTCCGCCGAGGGCGGTGTCGCGCCAAGTATTAAATCCTGTTCCTCGTAGGAATAGGGTGCTATCCAGGGTGTCAGGATGGCAATCACTACCATGAACATGATAATCACCAGGCCCAGCATCGCCAGCTTGTTCTTGCGCAGGCGGACAAATGCGTCCTGCCAGAGCGAGCGGCCTTTTTCGTATTTGTCCAAGGCGGTCTGGTCCAGGGTAGAAGGAGTATCACCGATATTCGACATGATTATGCTCCCTTACCGAACGATCTGCGCAGTTTCGGGTTGAGCCATACCAGAATAATGTCGGCCACCAGGTTGAATAAAACAATCAACGTGGCGAAAAAAATCGTGGTACCGAGAATCATCGTATAATCGCGATTGAACGCGGCGTGCAAATAAAACTGGCCGAGGCCGGGAATCCGGAAAATCGTCTCTACGACAAATGAGCCGGACAACAGCCCCGCCGCCGCCGGCCCGGCAAATGACACTACCGGCGCAAGACCGCCGCGCAATGCATGGCGGGTAACAATTTTGTATTGTGGAACGCCCTTGGCGCGCGCCGTGCGAATATAGTCCTGCGACAGTACTTCCAGCATGCCGCCGCGTGTCAGCCTTGCCACATAGGCGGCATAGGCCGCGCCGAGGGTGATTGACGGCAGAATTTTATCGCCCGGCGCTTCGCCCCAGCCGCCGACCGGTAAAACTTCAAACCAGATTCCGAGAGCGAGAATCAGTAACGGCCCGAGTACAAAAGTGGGCAGGCAGATGCCGATCATGGCCGCTGACATGGGAATATAGTCCTGTACGGTATTCGGCCTGAGCGATGCCGTCACGCCGGCAATAATGCCGATAACAATCGCGACCAACAGCGCGTAAAATCCAAGTTCCATCGTAACCGGAATACCGGCGGAAATAATTTCGGTAACGGAACGGGTTGGATATTTAAAAGACGGACCAAAATCCCCTTGAACAAGATTGAACAGGTAATCGAAAAACTGTTTGTAAATCGGGGCGTCGAGGTTGTACTGCTTGTTGAGGTTTTCCAGTATCTGGGGTGGAACTTCACGTTCTTCGGAAAACGGTCCGCCGGGTGCGAGGCGGACCAGAGTGAATGTAATCAGGATAACGAAGAATAATACCGGAATGGCCGACAGCAACCTGACAATGATATATCGCGGCATCGTATGAACTTCCCAATCGACAATTATTTATTCGGAGTCTTGCCCAGGCGAACGTGTTGGAAAGGATGGTAGTGCATAGGATTGTCATACCAGCCTTCCACATTGGGCGCCACCAGATTGACATCGGAATAATAATAAACAGGCATCAACGGCATTGCGTCAATAATTATTTTGTTGGCTTTTTCGAAGAGTTCGAACCTTTCCTCTTCGGTTGTGGCCTCCTCCATCGCTGTCAAAAGGCGATCGTATTCCGGGTTGGACCAGCCGGTGCGGTTGTTGCCGCCGCCGGAAAGCAGGAGCGTGAAAAAGTTGGTCGGGTCCACGTAGTCCGCAATCCAGCCACCGCGCGCAATATCGTGTTGCATGTTGTTCATGGTGTCTAGATATACCTTCCACTCCTGGTTCACCAACTGCACATTAATATTCAGGTTCTCTTTCAGCATCTGCTGAACAGCCAGCGCCACCTTGCGGTGATTGTCATGCGTGTTGTAGAGAATTTCGAACGTGGGAAACCCTTTCCCGTCGGGAAAGCCAGCTTCCGCCAGCAGGGCTCGTGCCATCTCCACATCGTATTCAAAATACTGTTCGGGCTTGTAACCCTGCGGGTCGGGCGGCACGATGCTGTAGGCCGGCACTTCTCCCGCCTTGGTCACCCTGTCGACAATCAATTGCCTGTCAATCGCCATGGAAATGGCCCGGCGCACGCGCGGATCATCAAGGGGTTTTAACGTGGTGTTGAAATAGTAAAAATAGCTGGAGTAGGTGGGAACCAGGCGCAGCGCTTCCGGTTGGTTTTCCTGGAAGTAAGCGATCTTTTCAATCGCCATTTGCGGTGTGTAGGTCAGGTGAACCTGGCCGGAACGAAAAGCGCGCACCTCGCTCTGCTGGTCCGTAATTGGGAAAAAATGAATTTCCTTCAGGACCACGTTTTCCGCATCCCAATAGTGCGGATTTTTTTCCACCACTATTTCCTTGTTCACTTCCCAGCTCTTTAGGGTAAATGGGCCGTTGCCGACAAAATTCTCCGGCAAGGTCCACTTGGACAGGGCATCGTCCATCGCGCCATGCTTTTCGACAGTGTCCTGTTGCACGGGATAAAAAGAATGGTGACTGAGCATTTGCAGGAAAAATGGTGTGGGGTTTTTTAACTGGACTTCCAATTCATAAGGATTGTTGGCTTTGATTCCCACTTGTGAAAAGTCAGTAATTTCACCTTTGTGGTAGGCCTCCGCGTTGGCCACGTAGTACAGCAGGTAAGCATAGCGGTTGGGCAGGGTGGGTGTCAGCCCGCGGCGCCAGGAATATACGAAATCGTCAGCGGTAACCGGATCGCCATTTGACCACTTTGCATTTTCCCGAATCTTAAACGTATAGGTTTTGTTATCGTCCGAAACGGTCCAACTTTCCGCCACGCCCGGTATGGGCTCCAGGGTTTTGGGGTGGAGTTCCACCAGGCCCTCAAATAGCGCCAGCATTACATTGTGATCGGGGCTGCCAGTGGTGAGGTATGGATCCAGGCCTTTGGGCTCATCGCCGTTGGCGACAAAAAGAATCTGGTTTGCATTCCCGTATTCGACATTGGTCATTGTTTTTTCACCACACCCGGCGAAAAGCAATAAGGCGGGAATAAACAAAAACGCAGAAATTTTCATAGTCTATTTACCGGTTTCTTCGAGTCACTTAAGCATTTTATCGTGGCGCTTTGTCTTGGTTTTCGCGCAAGGCGGTTCGACAACGGAAGGACCAAAAAATGCACTTTTATTTTTCGTTGTGCCCCAAGCGCCATTTGCATGGCGGTGAACTACACTTGTTTGGATAAGGCACTGCGAAAGTAAACAAAAAATAACCGGGGAAATCAATGGCATCGAAAGGCTTAAACGCCTGGATATCCAAGCTTCAGCACCAGAATATGCCAGTATTGGGTTCCGTGATTACCGAGTTGAATATTGTGACCGGTAATGATGAATCTAACGTCAATCAATTGGCCGAAGTGATTCTGCGCGATCCGAACCTGACGGCGCACCTTCTGCGCGTGGCCAACAGTGTGCAGTACAACTATTCCAAGACACCCATTAACACTGTCAGCCGGGCGGCGGTAATGATTGGTATCGAGGGTGTCCGTTCCATTTGCCTGTCCCTGTTGTTGATCGACTCACTGTTGTCCGGTACGCAAAAACAACGGGTGTTGGAGCTGATTGCCCAGGGTTTTCACGCCGCCACTCAGGCGCGCGCCATGGTATCCAAGATCGATGAAAAATATGAAGAGGAAGCGTTTATCGCAGCATTGCTGTACAACCTGGGGGAAATGGCCTTTTGGGCCTGCGAGGAACTGGACCCGGAAAACGCTGATTTAATGAGCGACGATGCAACGGTGCGCAAGGAAGCAATGGAAGTCAAGCTCGGCACCTCGTTTAAAGCCATTACCCGGGAGCTGGCCCGTCACTGGAAACTGGGGGGAACACTGGAGTCAGCCCTGTTCCCGGGCAAGGAACCCAGCCCGAGAGTCAAGGCGGTAATTACCGGTGAGCGCCTGAGCCGGGCGGCGCTGTCCGGCTGGGACCATCCCGATGTAAAGGAAACCCTGGAAGAGGTAGCCGAACTGACGGGTATAAGCGTCGAGCAGGCTGTTTCGATGGTCAAATCCGCGGCGGATGAAGCTGCGGAAGTGGCGCTGACCTACGGCGTTCCGGACGCTTGCCCGTTAATTCCGTCCGGTACTCAAAAGCTGTCCTCGGTGGTCGACCAGGAGGAAAACTATAAGTCGAAAATACTCAAGGCGGACCTGGGGTTGCAACTGAATATCCTGCGCGAACTATCCAACGCGACCAACGACCGGATTGATGTGAATACCATCTTCCAGATGGTACTGGAAGGCATGCATCGGGGTGTGGGCCTGGAGAGAGCGGTAATCGCATTTGTAGAGGGCCATAAGTTGAAGGCCAAGTATATGTTGGGTGAAGGCACCGACCATTGGCGGTCCGGTTTTCTGTTCGACATCGGTCCCTACAGCGAGAATATTTTTACTTATTTCCTTGAGCGCGGTGGCGCGCACTGGATAACCGAGAAGATGATTTCAAAAAAAATCGATCTTTACCCGGA
The DNA here is from genome assembly GCA_964451365.1 of uncultured Cellvibrionaceae bacterium. Taxonomy (GTDB): domain Bacteria; phylum Pseudomonadota; class Gammaproteobacteria; order Pseudomonadales; family Cellvibrionaceae; genus CAYVIB01. The sequence goes on along the minus strand of CAYVIB010000006.1, from coordinate 142,219 downwards.
AAACCTGGTTCGGATCATTGGCAAAAAGCCGGCGTTTATTTACGTGCTGCAAATAAACGATCGAAAGGTTGCGCTGTTTTACGCCGACAGGTCGCACTTCGGCGGCAGTTTGAATGATGACCAGTTTGAAAGCTTCAAGCATTTCGCCAATCAGGCGCAGATTAACCTGAACCTGTTATCGAAAAGTGTGAATAAAGGTTGAGGCCTGCGTGGTCGTTGCCGCCTTATACGATAGTATGTGGTCATCCGCGCGGAAGCGGAGTGCCGCCCGCTGATTCGGGTGTTGTTAAGAGTTTCCTCCTGGATGTTTGCTACGCGAACATGACCTATGTACGAGAAGGTTGAGGTGATCCAAGCTTTTTTCTTTTCCGGGAGTTATTCCGGACAATAGTGCGCTACGCGGGCATGACGCTGTAGGGAAATCGCTGTATCCCTGCGCGGGTCCCCAAACTACATATCCGTGACATCGACAAACAGTGTCAACGATTGTCCCGGCTGCAGGTATTTCGATTTGTTGACGCTGTTCCATTTGACAATATCATTCACACTCACACTGAACTTGTCGGCGATGCGGTACAGGGAATCCCCCTTGCGCACCTTGTAGGAGACCTTGCGGATAACCCCGCCGCTGGCGCTGGACTTGGCGGGTTGCTTTGTCCAGATGGCCAGTTTCTGGCCGGGGTGGATCGGGTCGCGCGGGGCCATATTGTTCCATTTGGCGATTCTGGCGGCGCTGACTTTATATTTCCGACCGATGGTCCAGAAGCTGTCGCCACTTTGCACGATGTAGTCGATACGCTGGCCAGACTCCTTTTCATCGACGGCTTCGATTTTCTTGCTCAGCCGCTGAACCACGCTGTAGCTGTAGTGCTTGCTGTCCTTCGCGGCCACGGGAACAAGCAGTGTTTTACCGGCCCGGATCATCGAACCGCGTATCTGGTTGATTGACTTGATGGTATCGACACTGACGTTGTATTTGTCCGCGATGGTCGACAGTGTATCGCCGGAGCGAATGGTGTAGCGATCCCATGTGATGCGTTCGCCCTCGGGTATCCCTTTTAGTTTTTCCTCGAACGCGGCGGCTTTGTCCACGGGAATCAACAGGGTGTGAGGCCCTTTTGGATCGGTCGCCCAACGGTTAAAGGCAGGGTTGAGGTGGTAGAGAATATCCATTTCAATTTCCGCCAGTTCCGCCGCCTGGGCCAGGTCGATCTGCGAACCCACCATGACCGGCGAAAAATGCGGCGTGTTGTCGATGGGGTGCAGGGTCAGGTTGTATTTCGCCGGCTCGGCAATCAGCTTGCTCAGGGCGAGCAGGCGGGGAACGTAGGCTTTGGTTTCCCGCGGCAGGTCCAGGCTCCAGAAATCGGTCGGCCTGCCGCGCTTCTTGTTCTTGCGCAGAGCCTTGTTAACATTGCCCGCGCCGCTGTTATAGGCCGCCAGGGCCAACAACCAGTTGCCGTCGAAACGTTGGTTGAGCTGTTCCAGGTAATTCAATGCCGCGTCGGTGGAGGCCAGCACATCGCGGCGGCCGTCGTACCACCAGTTCTGCTTTAGGCCGAGCATCTTGCCGGTGCCGGGGATAATCTGCCACATCCCCGAGGCGCGGCCATGGGAGTAGGCAAAGGGGTCAAATGCACTTTCAACGATGGGCAGCAACGCGATCTCCGTCGGCAGCCCGCGCTTTTCAATTTCCTCGACGATATGGAACAAATAGCGCGACCCGCGCTCGGTTACCCGCTCCATATAGTTCGGGTGGCGCGCGTACCAGTTTAATTCCTGCTCAATTCGCTTGTGCTCTTCCGCTGGCAGTTGATAGCCCGCCCGAATCCGGTCCCAGATATTTGGCGCCGGCAGGGGAGGAAAGGCATCCAGGTCATCGGCGCTAACGACGCACTCGGGGTCGTCAATCAGTATCGTCGTCGCCTGAAGATGGTCGTCTGCGTCAGGGTCGAGATTGGTGGATTCAGGGGACGTCCCCAGTTGGGAACATCCCTGGAATAAAACGATAAATGCAAAAAAGAGGAGAGGGGATGTGAGGTGAAGTCGGGGCTGGTTCGGCATTGTTCTATTCAACTGTTACTTCTTTTCGATTCTTTTTCAGTGTAGCCCGATGTCGCGATGGAGTCGGGAATTTTGGCCAAAAAGCTGGAACCTGTCTCGGTATATCCCCGGATGCGGAAAAACTTTACTCGTGGGGTTAAAACTTATGCAGTGGCAACTGGGGAATAGGTTCTATTTGCCGCCAAGTGTACTTGGCCAAAACTCAAAAGCAACAACGTTGTTGTAAAAGTGCCATGAGAGAGCGGGAATCCACTTTAAAATGTGTTCTTCCACTCCCTCAAAACAGTAAATACGTCCAGTTCGCTTTTCAAAGAACGGTGAGCGCGTTGCTCAGCGGCGGCGATAACACCGGGCTCGTGGCAACGCAGAAACGGATTGAACTGCATTTCCGTCTCGATGATGGATGGAAGGCTGGGTTGTTGAGCGGCCAATGCGGCTTCAACTTCCCGGCGGCGCAGGCGGATGGCTTCGGTGTCTCCCTCCACGGCCCGGGCAAAACGGAGATTGGCCAGGGTGTATTCATGTGCGCAATACACCCTGGTCCGTGGAGGCAGCGCCTTGAATTTATCCAGGGAGGATTTCAGGTCGGTGGGCGTACCGCTGAAAATGCGGCCACAGCCGGCGGAAAAAAGCGTATCGCCGCAAAATAAATGAAAATTGCCGGCATCCTCCACCAGATAGCTGATATGTTCCGGCATATGGCCAGGTGTAGCCAGAACCTTTGTCAGTAATTCACCCCAGAGCGTTACGGAATCCCCGTCTTTCACAGTATGAGTAACCTGCGGGATGGCTTCGCACGCCGGGCCGCTTACCCGAGCAGGATATTTGCCTGTAAGTGCCTCGACACCGGTGATATGGTCCCAGTGCCTGTGGGTAATCAGGATGCCGGCCAGTTCGAGGCTGTTTGCCTCAAGGAATTGTTCCACCGGTGTGTTGTCACCGGGGTCTACAATATAAACAGAAGAGTGGTGCGGGTGGCGTATTGCCCAAATATAGTTGTCGGAGTAGGCGGGAATGGCGCTGATTGCGAGCATACCAAATCGCTCCCAGTTTGTTATCATTTAGTCCGTTGCCTTATGCTCGGGATCACACCGGTACATAAAGCAGTTAACACACCAAATTCACAAGGCAAGCCAAGTTCACAGGGCGGATCCAGGTCAAAGTTTGGAGAGTGTACCATGGGATCGATGTTGAAAAGCCTGAGAGAGAGAACCCGCGTTCATCCATTGCCGGAGACCATCAGCCAGTTGGCCCGGTGGTATAGCACACCCCTGGGGCAGGACATCCTGCGTTCGCAGAAGCGTATCCTGTCGGATCAGTTGAGCTATCTGTTCGGCTACCACCTGATGCAGCTATCCGTGGTGCCCAACCAAAAACTGTATTCGTCCAGCCGGATAAATCACTGCTTTTCCCTGAGCCCGGTAGAACTCAGTTCCATTGTTCCCGAAAAAAATGCCCATGAAACCCCCAGGGTGGAATCCCGTTGCGTACAGGCGCTTTCGGGTTACGAGGCCCTGCCGTTTGAAGACGAGGTGATTGACGTTTCCCTGTTGCACCACGTGCTGGAGTTTTCCGATAACCCGCAACACGTACTCAAGGAAGCCGCCCGGGTGACGATTCCGAATGGCTATATCGTGTTGGTGGGATTCAACCCGCTCAGCCTCATCGGCCTGATTAAGCCCTTCGCGCATTTCTTTAGTTCCAGCGTCATCTGGCATCGCAAAAACCTGAGAGTGGGGCGGATACAGGATTGGCTGGAATTTCTCGACTTCACCTGCCAGGAAGTGAGGTACACCTCATTCAACCTGCCGATCAATAATAAAAAATATCTTGCCCACAGCCGGTTTGTCCGGCGAATGTTTGTCGGCCGGGGCCTTCCCTTCGGGGGCATCTATTGCCTTGTGGCGCGAAAGGACAAAGTGGGGCTGACGCCGATCAAGCCAACCTGGGAACACCAGCGGTTTATGGATGTGGTTCCCATACCCAAAAGCTCCGCACCGGCGCGCAGAAGTGCGACAATACTTCCCCTGAGAAGAAGAAATTACTTAAAAAAGGGTATTTAACTAATTGAAAAAAATAGAATTATTTACCGATGGTGCCTGTCGCGGCAACCCTGGGCCGGGCGGCTGGGGCGCGTTGCTGCGCTACAAAGGGCAGGAGAAATCGCTGTATGGAGGCGAGAAAAATACCACCAATAATCGCATGGAGTTGACGGCAGCCATTGAAGGCCTGAAAGCCCTTAACCGGCGTTGCGATGTCATCATTACCACGGATTCCGAATACGTCCGCAAGGGAATTACCGAGTGGTTGGTCAAATGGAAGGTGAATGGCTGGAAAACCGCCGGGAAAAAGCCGGTAAAAAACGCCGATCTGTGGCAAAAGCTCGATGAAATGAGCCAAAAGCATGTGGTTGAATGGCGCTGGGTCAAGGGCCACAGTGGCCACAGGGAGAATGAAATAGCGGACCAACTGGCCAATCGCGGGATAGACGAGCTTGTTTAAATCTTTTTTATTCAATCTATTACGAATAAAAGTTAATAAACCGATAGAAGATAAACATGAGACAAATCGTTCTGGATACGGAAACCACCGGCCTTGAACCCCAACTGGGGCACCGTATTATCGAGATTGGCTGCGTGGAATTGCTCAACCGGAAACTCACCGGTCGTCACTACCATCAATATATTCGCCCGGATCGGGAAATTGACGAGGGGGCGATAGAGGTACACGGTATCACCAACGAATTCCTGGCCGATAAACCCCTTTTCGAGCACATTGCCAGCGATTTCCTGGATTTTATCGGCGATGCCGAACTGATTATCCACAACGCGCCCTTCGACGTGGGCTTCATTAACCACGAGTTGGAACGCCTGGGGAAACACTTCGGCTGTGTGGAAGACCGCTGCCGGATTCTGGATACCCTGGCCCTGGCGCGCAAAAAGCATCCAGGACAGAAAAACAACCTGGATGCCTTGTGCAAGCGCTACGAGGTGGACAATTCCCAGCGGGAACTGCACGGTGCTCTCCTGGATGCCGAGATTCTTGCCGATGTATTCCTGATGATGACCGGTGGCCAGACCCACCTGGCCCTGGGCGGCCAGAGCGTTGGTTACGATGGGGACGATAGCCAGGAAGCCATTATCCGGGTCAGTTCGGATCGCCCCCGCCTGAAGGTCATTCAGGCCTCGGAAGCGGAGTTGCAGCGCCATGCGGAGAAGCTGGAGGTAATAGACAAGGTGTCCGGCGGCAACTGTGTCTGGAAGCAGCCTTCTGCTTGAGTTACATCTGGGTTAGTGCCTCTGAGATCGGCGATCAGGGCGAGGTATTCTGAAATCGCATGAATACGTCATCTGGCTCCGTTAGCGGATCGCCGTCCGGTCGTCCCTGACTTTACGGTTTCAGAATACCTCGCCTGATCACCTCCGGATCAGGTCCTACAGGTTATACGTCACCGCCCATAGCCCCACCGCACCCAGCACAATGGTATAGGGCAGCGCCATCAACACCATTCGACCGTAAGACAGGCGTATCAGGGGCGCCAGCGCCGATGTCAGCAGGAACAGGAAGGCCGCCTGGCCATTGGGTGTCGCCACGCTGGGCAGGTTGGTGCCGGTATTGATGGCCACCGCCAGCAGGTCGAAATGTTCGCGCGTGATTTCCCCGGCGTTAAGCGCCGCCTTCACTTCGTTGATATATACCGTGGCCACAAACACATTGTCGCTGATCATCGACAGGATGCCGTTGGCGATAAAAAACATCGGCCCCTGGACCGACGTTTCCATATCCAGCACCGCCCTGGTGATGGGCTGGAACAGATGCTGGTCGTGAATCACCGCCACCACCGCAAAAAATACCACCAGCAGAGCGGTAAAGGGCAGGGCTTCCTCGAAGGCGTGACCTATCCGGTGTTCTTCCGTAATACCGTTAAACGCGGTGAGCAGGACGATAATCGTCAGGCCGATCAAACCCACCGCCGCCAGGTGCAGGGCGAGGCCGATAACCAGGATGACGGCGGCCGCCGCCTGGATAATCAGCTCCGCCTTATGGTGGGGACCAAGCTTCGCCATCTGCTCGCGATTGAACGCTTCCAGGATTTCCCGGACCTTTTCGGGCAACTGCGCGCCATAGCCGAACCAGCCCAGTTTTTCCAAAGCCACGGCCGTAACCAGGCCCGCCACCAGCGCGGGCATGGAAACCGGTGCGACCATGTAGAAGAACTCGACGAAATCCCAGCCGGCTTTTTCCGCAATCAGCAGGTTCTGCGGTTCGCCCACCAGGGTGCACACGCCGCCGAGAGCCGTGCCGACGGCGCCGTGCATAATCAGACTTCGCAAAAAGGCGCGAAACTGGTCCAGGTCATTGCGGTGCAGTTCCAGAACGCTGTCATCCGACGAATGATCATGATCGTGACCGGCTCCGGAGGCAAAGCGGTGGTAGACAGAGTAAAAACCGACCGCGACGCTGATCAGCACCGCCGTGACGGTCAGCGCGTCCAAAAATGCGGAAAGCACCGCCGCGACAAGGGAAAAAAGCAGTGACAACAATAATTTGGAGCGAACTCCCAAGAGTATTTTGGTAAAGACAAACAGCAGCAGGTCCTTCATAAAGTAGATGCCCGCCACCATGAACATCAACAGCAGAATTACCTCGAAATTCGCCACCACTTCGTGAAATACCGATTCAGGCGAAGTCATTCCCAAAATCACCGCCTCGATAGCAAGCAGTCCACCCGGCTGCAGGGGATAGCATTTCAAGGCCATGGCGAGAGTGAAAATAAATTCCACAATCAGCACCCAGCCGGCCAGAAAAGGGCTGATGGCAAAAATAATCGGGTTGATTACCAGGAAGGCAAGAATGGTTTGTTTATACCAGGTGGAGGACTGACCCAAAAAGTTGTGCCAAAAGGCACTCATTACCGTTTGCGGCATGTTGTTGATCCTTAGCTTTTCCGGCTGATGGCTGACGTAATTAGGGTAGTTGAAAAAATGTTCGGTGGAAGTTTGGCGACCTCGTTTATTTGCCGCCATACTGAATGTACTCGCGGAGCTGGTGGCGCGGCGGTGGGAAAAATGACGTATAGATCACCAAAAATCAAGTAAAAACAAGCTGATGGATAATTTTTTTACCTCGGGGAGCAAAGCTTGGGCAGGATGTTCAGCAATTATTCGACAGGGTGTGACAAAATCGAGAGATTTGCTTAAGGTTCGCGGGTAACTCTCAGAAACATAAAGATTTTTGAATAAAGCGTATTATACTTAAAAGCAATTACCATCGCTTATCAGTCGGCTTCAGCGGCCGTCAAAATAACAATCAGCAGAACAGGGTTTTGTAGTGAATTCAATGGATGCCGTAAACTTCCAGTCGCTCAACATGGTGCGCGACGAGTTGGTTGCAACAATCGAAAACTCCGCTCGCCAGCTCGAGCTTTTTGTCAATTCGCAGGACGATGGCGAAAGCCTGCAATCCTGTATCGACGGCATTAAGCAGATTGTCGGCATTTTGCGGCTTATCCAGTTTCGCGGCGCCAGTATGCTGGCGGATGAGCTGCTGGCCACGGCGATGGATATTTCCCCGGGTAACAGCGGGCCCAGGTTCGAAAAGCGGCTGGAGCTGGTGAGTGGGGCGTTCTTTGTCCTGACCCGCTATCTGGAGTATGTCAAACAGGTTGAACGCAAGGTGCCGGTGCTGCTTATTCCGTATATCAATGAACTGCGGAAGGTGCGCGGAGAAACCGTTTACCCCGAGAGCCATTTTTTCCAGCTCAACCTGGTCAGCAGCATCACAATACCGCTGGTGGACAAAATGGACCTGGCCGGTCAACCGCTTACCGCCGTGGTGCGGCGACTGCGGCATATGTATCAAGTCGGCCTTTTGGGATTTTTGCGGGAGCGGCAGATTAAAAACTCCCTCGCGATGATGCGGCGTGCCCTGATCCGCCTGCATCGGTTAAGTGGCTCCTCCAAACCGCTGGCGCTTCTATGGTGGTTGGGCAACCATACACTGGATGCTTTTATCCGCCAGGGTATGTCCGTGACCGAAACCCGGAAGATGCTGTTCAGTCGCATCGACAGAGTGATTCGGCAGGTGGAAAAGGCGGGTGACGGTGCGCTCTCCGCGGAGCCTCCCAAGGGGCTGGTCAAGGAACTGGTTTACCTGCTGGTGCTCTCAGGCAGCGATGCCGAGGATGTGGCGAAAGTACGCGAGGCCTATGGTTTAACTGCCTTCCCGTACAGTGATAAGGATCTGGCCCACGAGCGGGAGGCCCTCAATGGCCCCAGTGCCCACACCGTCAGCTCGTTGGCCCGGGTGCTCCAGCTGGAATTGGCCAACACCAAGAAAGTTCTGGAAAACGCCGCGCAATCCAGTACCCAAAAAATCGACGACCTGAATGGCTTTGTGGGGACGCTCGACAAGGTGGCGGAGATTCTTGCGGTGGTGGGGCTTGTTTCGCCCAGTAACACTCTCAAGGCGGAAATCAAACGCATAGTGAAGTGGAAGGACCTGCCGGACGGACCGGATATCGAGGATCTGGACGAAGTGGCCAACACGCTGCTCTACCTGGAGAGCACCGTTCTTTCACTTGAGCATGCCAAGTTGTCCGATGAGAAACTGGACCAGGCCAATAAAATTGCCCAGCAGGAGGTTATCGCCTCCAGCGAACTGGCGGAAGCCAAGCGGATTGTTATCGAGGAGTGTGAAGCGGGGCTGTCGCTGACCAAGCGTGCCCTGAGCTCATTTTCCGAGTCCAATTACGATACCGGCCACATCCGCAATATCGGTAAAACGCTTACCACCATCCGCGGCGGCATGCAGATGCTCAAAAACGAGCGCGCCGCCTCGGTACTTGAACGTTGCGCGGAATTCGTCGACGAGGTACTCATGGACCAGGACCACCCGGCGGCGATGAAAGAACTGCTGGAGACCTTCGCCGACGCCATTATCTCGGTCGAGTACTACCTGGATTCGGCCTCCGGCTCCATGCAGATGGATGACTCGGTGCTTCAGGTGGCGGAGGAAAGTCTCGAGGCGCTTGGCCATCCGGTTTCCGGCGCGGCCTGATGTTCAGCCCGGCTGAGTCGCATACCTGCGAGGCCGATCCCGATTGGTTGATCCCGTGTCACAAAAACCGCCTGTTGGTTTCCGCCGGTGGCACGTGGTTTCCGCTGCAGGCTGACAACGCTACCGGCCTCGCCATCAGCCACCTCCATTATCTCGGCACCTTCAACAACGGGCACTGTTTTGTCGCCGAGTGTGAAATGGAAGCGCTGGACGACCCTGTGTTTGAATGGACCGGGCTGCGCTCCCAGTTGGGTTCGATTCCCGATGACCTGTTCCAATTGGCCGGAAGAGCCCTGCAAATCAGCCGCTGGTACCGGGATCACCAGTATTGCGGCCGCTGTGGCGCCTTGACTCGCGATGCGCGCAGTGACCGGGCCCGCGTTTGCACACATTGTGAGCTGCGGTTTTATCCGCGCATCTCGCCATGCATCATCTGCCTGGTTACCCGGGGCGACAGCTGCCTGCTGGCCCGGTCGGTCAAGCACCCTCCCGGTATGTACAGCACCCTGGCCGGTTTTATCGAACCCGGCGAGTCGGTGGAGCAGGCCTTGAGACGGGAAATCCTGGAAGAAGTCAGTATCGGAATAAAAAATATTCGCTATTTTGGCTCCCAGCCGTGGCCGTTTCCCGGCCAATTAATGTTAGGATTCACCGCCGAGCATGACGCCGGTGAAATCCGGGTGGATGGCCGGGAGATACTCGAGGCCCGGTGGTTCGCGGCTGACAGTCTGCCGCTGGTACCGCCGGAGTCGACCATCTCCGGGCAACTAATCATGCAATTTACCAGGCAAATACATTCCCAAACCCGCGGAGACCCGAGCTGATGTTTATCGGCGTGTTATCCACAATTATCGTGTTGATGGCCCTGGTGACCATCTACTTCGGCTTGCGCTTTCTCGGCAGCCGCAGTTGGATACTGGGCTGGCTGCGGGGAATGGCGGGTTTGGCTTTGCTGGGGGTCAGTATCCTGCTGGTGTTGGTGGCCATGGATCTCCTCAGTTACAAGCGCCTGCTTGAAGATACGCCGATCGCCACCATAAGTCTTCAGGAAACCGGAAAACAGCAGTACAAGGCGACGCTGATGCATGTGCTGGAGGGGGAAGAGCAGGTATTCGACCTGAAAGGCGACCAGTGGCAGGTGGATGCCAGGATCATTCGCTGGAAAGGCCTGTTATCCCTGTTCGGCGCCAAGCCGGGGTACCGCCTGGACAGAATCGCCGGCCGCTATTACTCCCTGGAGGACGAGCGGCGGAACGAACGCACCGTCTATAGTCTGGAAAAAAGCGACTATGGCCTGGACTTTTGGAAAGTGGCCAAGAAAACCGATAACCGGATTCCCGGAATCGAAGCGACTTATGGCAGTGCCACGTTTTTACCGATGGCCGACGGCGCCCTGTACGAGATTTCCCTTTCCAACAGCGGCCTGGTTGCCGAGCCGTTGAACGCCATGGCCGAAGAGGCAATTGGCCGCTGGCAGTAAGCTTCACATATCATCACTCACCCATTTCACGAACGGAGACTTGTCTTGGAGTTCCTATTTGAATACGGCCTGTTTCTGGCCAAGACCATTACCTTTGTCGCGGCGATCGCGGTGATTATTATCCTGATTGTTTCAGCCGGCCTGCGGGGGCAAACCCAGGAGAAAGGACATATCTCGGTCAAAAAGCTCAACGACCGGTACGATGACCTCCTCGACACAGTCAAACACGTTGTGTTGGACCCGGAAGTGGTGAAGCAGCAGGAAAAAGAGCGCGGGAAGGAGGAAAAACAACTCAGGAAGGCGCGGAAGCGGGCCGCGAAAAAGAAAAAGGCGGGGGACGAGGCGGATAACACCGGCACGTCGAGCCGAAAGCGCATCTATGTCACTGATTTCGTGGGTGATATTCGCGCATCCCAGACCGAAAACCTGCGCCAGGTCATCACCGCCGTTCTGTCACTGGCCACGCCGGATGACGAGGTGGTTATCCGGCTGGAGAGCCCCGGAGGCCTGGTGCACGGCTATGGCCTCGCCGCCAGTCAGCTCAGCCGCATTACGGAGCGAAAGATTCCCCTGACCGTTTGTGTGGACAAGGTGGCTGCCAGCGGCGGTTATATGATGGCGTGTGTCGCCAACAAAATTGTCGCCGCGCCCTTCGCCGTGATTGGATCTATCGGCGTTGTCGCCCAGTTGCCGAACTTTCACCGCCTGCTGAAAAAGCACGATATCGACTACGAGATGCTGACCGCCGGGGAGTACAAACGCACGCTCACGATGTTTGGCGAAAATACCGAGAAAGGCAGGAAGAAGTTTGTCGAGGACCTGGAGGATACCCACGTCCTGTTCAAGGAATTTATTGCCGAGCATCGCGGTGTCGTTAATGTCGACGAGGTGTCAACGGGGGAGATCTGGTTTGGCAAACGGGCCGAGAATAAAAAGCTGATCGACCAGATACAGACGTCGGATGAATACCTGTTTTCCCGCAAGGACGAATTCGATCTGTACGAGGTGGAATACATTCACAAAAAATCCCTGCCGGAAAAACTGGGCATGCATGCGGAGGCCGCGGTGGACAGGCTTCTCCTGAACTGGTGGCAGAAGCTTAACACCAGACTGTTTCCCTGATCCGTAAAAGCGTGTCCCCGGAATGCCGGGGTCACGCAGCTTCCTCCCGCTCTGCCGTTTTCCTCTCCTGTTCCCGACGACAGCTCATGTGGCTACTTCAAGATTGTTAACGACTTTTTTCACTCCCTGGAGCTTGTGCGCGATGGCTTCCGCCACCTCGCGTTCCTGACGGGTTTTTACCGTCCCGCTAAGCGTAACCCTGTCGTTATACGTCTCGACGTCAATCGCCATCCCGTTGACATTGGGCGACTTTAGCAGCTCGTTTTTTACCGCGGCAGTTGTGGAGACATCAAGCATATACTGGGAAAAATTTCGCGGTCCTTTCCAGGGTTCTTCTTCATCTTCTTCTTCCGTTTTTTTGGCGAGGCTGCTGTTTACCGCCAGTCTGTTGTCAACAAAATCAATTCCCTCTATGCCCAGGGCAATACTTTCCGCCAGTTCCCGCTCTATCTCGGAGCTGACCTCGCCTGTCAAAACCGCAGTGCCTTTATCGACATTGATGCCAATGTTGTACAGGCCGAGGTATTCGTTGATCCGCAGTGCGGCGTCAAGTTTGCCTTCCACCCAGCCATCGCGAAACGCCGACCTGCTGTCTTTCCAGGCTTGGTTATCGTCCTGCTTGAATTGAGCCCAATACTCTTTCGCGGGTTTTTTATTGGCGTAGAGGACGTCCTGGCTGGTCTCCGCTTTTGTTTCACGGCCGGGTTGATCGCCAAAAATGGAAGAGACGGAAAAAAATATCGCCAGGGTGGCCGGCGCAAGGAGGTATTTCGAGAGGGGGGAATTCACAATTAGCTCCTTTTATTTTATTCGGATTAACACCGGGTAACGATCCCGCTGGTACATCGGCCGGGGCCGTCGGTCCTCAGTAGCGTTAATTATGCCAATTCCGATTAGTTGGACAATTTTCATTTAGTATCTAACTTACCTGCATCATCGGGAAAAACTTTCAACGCCGCAGGCAAACCTTGAGCCACATGCCGTCGTTGAAAAAGCCTGCAGGAGGCCCATGTAAAAACTGCCGGTACGTTGAAAAACCTGCAACAAACCCGGGGTTCCCGAGATAGGGAAAGACGATCCAGCCGGTTTGGCGGCAGTAAAAATCCGCCAGGTATTAAAGGCGACTTTTTTGAAATAACCTGCCTGGCGACAGGTCTGGCACGGATATTGGATGCCTTGGTGCCGAGGACTCAAAATACGCTGCTTTGCAAAGGAGAACAATCATGTTCGGCTATTCGCTGTTATTTTTGGTCGTTGCTATTCTCGCAGCAATATTTGGTTTTGGCGGGATAGCAGGTGTGGCAACCTTGCTCCCGAAAGCACTGTTTTTTGTTTTCCTGATACTCTTCGTTTTATCGGTGGTTGGGGAACGGGGCGAAAGTTAAAACTTTAAAATATGAATCGGTTTTCCCTGGACTTGGATTGAAAAATTTCTTTTGTATTATCGATTAATGCTGAAAATTAATAACTCCGCCTGTGGTCTCATCCTTTTTGCGAAGTCGTTCGCGGTTGTCCTTTTTAAAGACACACTATCTTGCGGGTGTCAGACACCTGCGCGATATTGGAGTGCGCCTGGTTCGAGACCGCTTCCGCGGGGTTGGGGCAAATTGTGGTATGACACCGAATAGTATAGACTCACGCTGCAGCATCCGGACTAATGGGGGCGGCCCTGAGTGGCTGAAACAACAGAATTTTCTCCAAGGTTACCGAGAGTGACAACGTGCCAATAGAAGTTGTTCATGTTCCCGGCGGTCGATGGCGTAAATGATATCCCCTCATCGGATAATAACTTAATAGTAGAACTAATTTTTGACGACATAAGAGGATTCTGCCGGTGGCGGTGATTTTACTGGTTGATGATGATGAACAATTTTTAAGGGCAACGACAGAAATACTGGAGATGCTCGGGCACTCAGTCATGTCCGCTTCCACGGTTTCCGAAGCCTGCGCAATTGCAAAGGATCATCGGTTTACCCATGCCATACTGGACCTGATATTACCTGATGGCAGTGGATTACACGTGTTGGAAATTCTTCAGAAGGAAAATTTTGATCTGAAGATAGCGTTGGTAACAGGTCACACGGCCGTTAAATCCATAGTGATGAATTTTTACGGCCCAAATATCAGTTATCTGATCAAGCCCATCGACCTGCCGCAGCTTCAGTCGTTGCTGGACGAGCCTGTCCAGAACGAATCGGAAAGCGACATCAAGCTTCACTTCAACTGCCTTGTCGGCGAATCGGAACCGATGTACCGTTTGTACGAAATGATTGAGCGTGTGGCCGATGCCCAGGCCAACGTGATGTTGTTGGGCGAAAGTGGTGTCGGCAAGGAGGTTGTCGCGTCCGCCATTCACCATGCCAGCAATCCCGAAGGTGCTTTTGTGCCGGCCAACTGTGGCGCGTTTGCCCGGGACCTGATAAACAGCGAATTGTTTGGCCATGAAAAGGGTGCGTTTACCGGAGCAACCCATCGCCGCGCCGGTGTATTTGAGCTTGCAAATAAGGGCACATTGTTTCTTGATGAAATTACCGAGATGCCGATAGACCTGCAACCGAGCCTGTTGCGGGTGCTGGAAACAAACCAGGTCACTCGCCTGGGGGCGACATCGCCGATTGATGTGCATTGCCGAGTGGTGTCGGCAACCAACAGAAGTGAAAACGAAATCGCCCAACAAGGGTGGCTGCGGGAGGATCTTTATTTCCGTCTGGCGGTATTTCCGATTCGCGTGCCGTCCCTGCGTGAACACAAGGAGGATATTCCGCTTCTTACGCGCTTCTTCCTCTCGAACTTCAATCGTCAATATAAAACACGCGTTGAATTTGACGACTCATCCCTCAAGCGCCTTCTGGAGTACGACTGGCCGGGAAATATTCGCGAGCTGCGCCACGTAGTGCACCGGGCGTTTATCATGGCGGACGTGGATGAACAGGTGTTGCGTTTACCGGATGATCTGGGGTCGCCGTTTTCGCAGGCCGAGAATCCGCCTTCCGCGGGTATTACCGTGGGCAAAACCGTTGAAGATGTTGAACGGGAGCTAATTGAAACCACGCTGGAGCATTTTTCCGGCGACAAGAAAAAGGCGGCCGAAACATTGGGTATCAGCCTTAAAACTTTGTACAACCGGCTCAACAGTTATGCCGAGTCCTGATTGCCGGAGGATCCATTATGGGTGGTGATATAAGTATGGGTAGTGATATAAGACGTTTACTGCACGATGTAAGAAATCCCCTCAACACAATTTCGATGAGTGCCGAGCTTGGCAAACTGACGCTGGAACGCACCGGGGATGTGGACAAGGCAGCAGAGATTTTTACCTCAATCCTGAGGGAATGCCGTTCCTGCAGTGATATGCTGACTCACTTGAAAACTTCTCTTCTGGCGGAATGTCAGGGGAGCGATGATGGGTGATTGGCGGGGTAAAATCCACGCATGAAAAACTGCCGGGCTGGCCCTGGCTGATCGCCCTTGTCAGTGTGGTGATCTTTTTTTTATTCAGTATTTCTCTCGCCTACCGTTCTATCGGCATCTTGGCCGAAAACAATCAGCGAATTACCGGTAACCTTCAGGTGATTACGCTGATTAAAGATCTGAAAACCGAACTCCTCAACGCCGAAACGGGCCAACGCGGCTACCTGCTTACTGCGGATGTTCAGTACCTGGAACCCTATCACGAAGCGCTGGGCAGAATTAATCAACTGCTGTCGGCAATTAGTGGCAGTGAAACGCGACTTCAGCGACAACAGGCTCGCTTCACTCTGCTTTATACCCAAACGGAACGAATTATCGATGAAATGCAGAAAGTTGTGCAACTGGTCCATAATGACCTGAGTCGCGCAGCTGTCATTGAAATTAATACTGACACCGGTATTCAACTGATGCGGTCGGTACTTTCATTAATCAGAGAAATGGAAATAGATGAACACGCCGCACTGGAGCAAAACCGGAACAGGGCAGACCAGACACGAAAATTGATACTGGCGGCGCTCATTGTCACCAACGTTGTGGGACTGATTCTGGCGCTTGGTTTCTATGCTGTTGTATACCGAAACACCCGGAAGATTGCGGCACTGTATGCGGAAATTGAAGAAGTCAACACTGAGCTCGAATCCAAGGTGCAGCAAAGAACACTGGCGCTGCGCCAATACTCCGAGGAGCTTAAACGCAGCAATCGTGACCTCGAACAGTTCGCTTTTGTGGCTTCACACGACCTGCAGGAACCATTGAGAAAGATACGTGCCTTTGGTGATCGCCTGTTGCAAAAGAACGGGAACCAATTGGATGAAAGTGGCTCCGACTACTTGGTGCGAATGCAAAATGCCTCCCGTCGCATGTCGGAAATGATTGATGACTTGTTAAGTTTTTCGAGAATTACCACTCAGAAGAAACCTTTTACGCGTGTGAAACTGGACCAGTTGATAGAGAGTGTGCTGGATGATCTGGAGTACGCGATTGATGAAGCCGGTGCAATAATCCACGTGGATAAGTTACCGCAAATTGATGCGGATGCCTCCCAACTGAGGCAGGTATTCATGAATCTTATCGGTAATAGTCTTAAGTTTCGGCGGGGCGGAGTGAAGGTGGAAATTTCCGTGACCGTGGAGACGGATGTCGAGGGTGAACCACCGGATGAGCGGCAGTGGTACCGTTTGCGTTTTGCCGACAACGGGATAGGATTTGATCCGCAGTATGAAGACAGAATATTTGATTTATTCCAGCGGTTGCATGGCCGCGACCAATATGAAGGAACGGGGATAGGTTTGGCTTTGTGTCGCAAGGTGATCAGTCGTCACGGTGGGACAATTTCCGTTGAAAGCACGCCGGGTGTGGGAACTGTTTTTACAGTGCGTTTGCCAATGATTCAACAAACCGACAACGGCTTCACCGCCTAAGGTGTCGTTATGATTGCAGCAAAAAAACCGCTTACCATTCTAATGGCGGATGACGACGAAGACGACCGGTTACTGGCCCGGGAAGCAATGATGGAAGGGCGCATTCTCAACGAGGTGCATTTTGTCGAGGACGGTGTACAGCTAATGGCCTATTTGCGCGGCAGCGAAAAATACGAAGACCGGGTTCTTTATCCATTGCCGGGATTGATTTTGCTGGACTTGAATATGCCAAAAAAGGATGGCCGCGCCGCACTGGCGGAAATCAAGCAGGACAAGGTATTACGCAGGATTCCCGTGGTTATTTTAACCACCTCCAGGGCGGAGGAGGATATGCTCAAAGGCTATGATCTGGGCGCGGCATCATACATTACCAAACCTGTTACATTTGATGCACTGGTGGAACTGATGCAAACGCTTGGGAAGTATTGGGTGGAGTTTGTCGAACTTCCACGATGTGAAACGACTTTCTAATTTTGCTATGCAAGAGACCAGACTTTTAATAGTTGACGACGACGAGGATGATTTTATCCTGGCGCGCGCGTTGTTGAACGATATCGCTCCGGGTCCCTATTCACTTGATTGGGCGCCCACTTTCGAGGAAGGTGAAGCGCTGCTCAAGAAAAATATCCATCATCTCTGCCTGATGGATTACCAGTTGGGATCGGATGACGGAATAAAACTCCTGAAAAAAGCGGGTGAATTTGGCTTTACCGGCCCGATTATTTTATTAACGGGCATGCATCAGAGCGAGTTGGACCGCGAGGCGCTGGAAGCGGGGGCGGTGGACTACCTGGTTAAAACCAATCTGACAGCCGAGCAACTGGCCCGATCCATCCGCTATGCACTGGGCCGACGGGAAATGGAACACGAGCGGATGGAACGAATTCGGGCGGAGAGCGAAAACCGACTGAAAAGTGAATTTCTTGCTCACCTGAGCCATGAACTACGAACACCGCTATCGGCGATTCTTGGTTTCACCGAACTCCTGATGAATAAGAATAAGGACGCGGAAACGCTTGCCCACCTGCGTGTAGTGGACCGCAACGGTAAGCACCTGCTTGGGCTGCTGAACGACATCCTGGATTTGTCCAAGATTGAAGCGGGCAAGCTGGAACTGGAGAAGCAGGAGACTCACCTGGCAACGTTCCTGAGCGATATTTACGCGTTGATGCACGGCTCGGCGATGGACAAGAACCTGTTGTTGCGGATCGAAACACCCACGCCGTTGCCTGCGCGGATACTGACCGACCCCACCCGGTTGCGGCAGGTGTTGCTGAACCTGATCGGAAACGCGGTCAAGTTTACCGACCAGGGAGAAGTGGCCCTGCTGGTATCGATGGACTCCCAGGCGGAGCGGGAAAAGATCCGCTTCAGCGTGAAGGATACCGGTGTGGGAATCAAGGCGGATGTCCAGGAGGAGGTGTTCCAACCATTTGTCCAGGCACGCGACAGGGCCCACCCACGCGCCGGTACCGGACTCGGGCTGGCCATCAGCAAGCAACTGGTTAACCGGCTGGGCGGCAATATTTCATTGATCAGCCAGCCGGGAAAGGGCAGCGAATTCATTTTCACCATTGATCCTGGCGATATTACCGGTGTGGAGCGGGAAATATTTTCCTTGGACTTTAGCAGTATCAGCCAAAGCCAAACCACCTCCGTGCCCCGTTTTGACGGCCGGGTTCTGGTGGTGGACGACCTTCGTGATATCAGGTTGCTGATTGGCCATTTCGTGGAAGCGACCGGAGTCGAGGTGGTATATGCCCATAACGGCCTTGAGGCGGAGCGAATCATTACAGAGGAAAAATGGCATGGTAAGGATTTTGATGTCATCCTGATGGATATACATATGCCGGAGCGGGATGGCCTGGAAACTGCGCGTAAATTGCGGGAGTCCGGGTTTACCAAACCACTCGTTGCGCTTACCGCCGCACACATGAAGGGGGATGTGGATATTTGCCTGGCTTCCGGTTTCACCGCGTACCTGAGCAAACCGGTGGATCAGCAACAGATCCATTCTTGCCTGGCGCGATATTTCACGCCTCTCGAGGAAAATAGGCCGGTGCCTCGTTCAGCAAAGCAAAAATCTCTGTCCAATGGAATGGACGTGGTACTGCTGGTGGAAGACGACCCCGATGCTCTGCAGGCAACATCCGGGCTGTTGAATCTGTTGGGCTGGAACGTCATACCGGCGGCGGACGCCAGCGTAGCGGTTGATGAAGCGCGCAGGCACAAACCTTCGGTCGCACTGGTGGACCTGCATTTACCGGATATGGATGGCTATCAGGTTGCCTCGCGACTGCATATGGTGCTGCCGGATGTAAGAGTGGTAATTGCCAGTGGTGAGGAAATTGATGCGGATCGGGCCTCCCAGGCCGGTATTTCCGCCGGCTTGCTAAAACCGTTTTCAATCGACCAGCTTGAGCGGGCGCTGGGAAAATTGCCCTGACAAATCCTGCAAGCGCTTTTGTAATTCCTTCAATTCCTCGTTACCTTCAGGAACACTTTTCTCTCCCACTGTTGATTGCTGCGTTGGCGTGGCTGCCGAAGCCGAATTGGCATAGAACCCGCATTCGTTTTGATAAACATTTTTCACCAAGTAAAAGCCCGTCGGGCATTTATTTAAATCAAAAAGGAGACGACAATGCTATTGCTGAAACGTTTATTAATTGTGTTAATGTTTGCCTTTCCACTGTATGCCTGTGACACGGACGAAGGGCCTATGGAGGAAAACCTGGGTGAGGCAGGTGAAAATATTGACGAAACCGTCGATGAAACAGGGGAAGAGATAGGCGAGGCTACCGAGGAAACGCAGGAGGAGCTTGGTGAAGCGGGTGACGAACTCGCGGACGAAACCAACTAGCCGTTTGCCGAAAACTTTTGTTTTTCGATAGCCTGATTCGATTCGGGGGATCAAAAGCTGTTCTAGTGCGGTTCAAAAAGTTCATCGCCGATTGTTGCCATGAGACGCCTCATGGAAGGTTGGGATAATCCCAACCCACGGCTCGGAAAATGGATAAAGTGAGTTTACACGGAAGCATGTAGGCCGGTGGACTTTTGTTAAACCACACTGGTAATCTTAAAAGCCAGTATCTTTAATACGCCCGGCTTTGCCGGGCACTATTGTTTTTATCCCGCTAAGTGCCTGAAACAGCTGGCCCCGGTGTGTACAGCCCGGCGGGATGATAGAAAAAGAACCATAAAATTTTCAGACCTCGAGAAAAAAGCAGATGAAATATCGCCCATATCTCGCCGTAGTTAAATTCCTTTTAATTTGTCTCATATTTTTTTCCTTCTTTGCGTATGCGCAAATTCCACCTCCCACCGCCGAGCCTGGAACGGAAGCGCCGCAACAAGAGGAAAACAGCGCGTCCGGGGAGGAATGCCCGGAAGGCGAGAATTGCGCAAACGGTTCGACTGAGAATGGTGAGGACGCAAACGACTCTCCGTTTGGGTTTGCCGAAGTGATTGATACTGAGAGCCTGCTGGAATCCTGGGAGAGGCAGCTTAATGAAGTATTGGATGACTACGGTTTGTCGACCTCCTCGGTGGGGAAGTTGATTGCGTCATTGATTATCGCTCTCGTTGCATTATTGCTTTCCTTTGTTTTCAGGTTATTGATCACAAGATTACTGCGCAAGCTGGAAACCTTTGGCAGCCCGATAGGCTTACACCAGGGGCGATTGCAACTTTACCGCAGGATACTGTTGGTTTTTGTCCGCCTGTACATTGTGCTGCTTGCGATCATTACACTGTTGGTGGTTTGGGGTGATCCGCTGGAAAACTTCCTGAGTGGCGATCAGTTAGGTATTATTTTTGGCCGCATGGCCGGCATTGCGATACTGCTTGTTATCGCCGTGGTGGTATTTGAGCTGGTAACCGCTGCCCTGGAGCATTTCTTTACGCGCATGGCGCGGGATGGTAGTCCTCGGGTGCTCACTCTGTTGCCTATAGCCCGCAACGTGATGAATGGCACGTTACTGTTGCTGTTTGGGATTACGCTTCTCTCTGAACTCGGAGTCAATATCATGCCGTTGCTGGCGGGTGCCGGCGTGGTGGGCTTTGCCGTGGGCTTTGGTGCGCAGGCCTTTATCAAGGACATCATTACCGGTTTTATCATTATCGTGGAAGACCTGATTCAAGTGGGTGACGTGGCTGGTGTCGGCGGGAAAACAGGCCTGGTGGAAAAAATCACTATCCGCAAGGTGCAGCTGCGCGCCCTGGATGGCACGGTGTTTACCATTCCCTTCAGTGAAATTACCGTCGTTGAAAACCTTACCAAGGATTACAGTTATTACCTGATGGATGTTGGTGTTGCCTATCGAGAGAATACCGATGAGGTTATCAAACTGCTGCGGGAGATTTCCGACGAAATGCAGCAGGACGAAAAGTACAAGGATAATATCCTCGAGCCAATTGATATTCTGGGTGTCGACAAGTTTGCCGACAGCGCGGTAATTATTAAAGCGAGAATCAAAACGAGGCCGATAAAACAGTGGGAGGTCGGAAGAGAGTTCAATCGCCGTATGAAACAGATTTTTGATGCGAACAATATTGAAATTCCATTTCCCCATCGCACACTTTATTTCGGCGAAGGCAAGAACGGCGAAGCGCCTTCGGCCAAAGTGGAACTGCCCCCAACCTGAATAGATCTTACTGCCTGTTCGGGTGGTTCGTATTTTAATTTTTGGATTTAATTTCGCAGAAAACGTCCAAGCACTTCGGGTCCGGTTTCCCGGGTTAATGGTTTGATAACGTAACCTTCTATACCGAGAGATTCGCACTCCTTGACGACCTCGTCATCGGCGACGGACGTGAGCATAACAATTGGCGTTTCCAGGGATTTTGCCCGAATCATTCGTAGTGCTTCAATGCCGTTCATCTCCGGCATTACCATGTCCATAAAAATAAAATCGGGTCGTTCGCTGTGGTGTTTGTCCACCGCTTCGTGGCCGTTTTCCGCTTCAATAAAACTTTTGTAACCGAGCTCCCGTAGATACATTTTCAGTGACGATCGCACCATTTTCATATCGTCGACAATCATGATTTTTTTATCGATGTCGAGTGATCCGGATTCTCGCCGGTCCACCACCACGCAATGCTCCGAATCCGGCGCAGCCTCGGTAGTCGCATTTTCCAGAACGGCCAGGTCGGAGTTGACGGAACGAATAAGATAATTGAAATAGAAACGACCCACGCCATCGACATGCACTGGAACCGTAATGATGTCATTTACCCCGGTAAGCAGCGAACTCATTGTGTCGGTGTCGAACACGAAGTAGGGGGGATCAAAATTGATATTGAGACGGTATCCACTCAGCCCCTTGGTGGCTCTACCGAGAACGGTATTGCCCCATTCCGCCAGGGCATCCGCCACGGGGCCGTTTACCTCGTCATAGGTCTCATCTTCGTCCAGGACATGTTTACGGATGGCGTTGCCCATCGCAACCGCCGTTTCAATGTAGTGGTGCATCAACATAACGCCGTCAATACACCCGTGGGTTTCGGCGCAGATGGCGTAACCTTTAAAGCGGAATTTGTCCGCCTGGTCGATAAACCCTCCGTCGGTGCGGCCCTGCATCCCCGCCATGGCCTGTAGGTTTGCCAGTGTTTCATCGATAAACGGCTGGAGAATCCTGCTTTGGATCGTGCTTAATGACATAGTGATACCTTTGTCCTGGTAAGAACCCACTCGGAGCCCTGGAAAATTGATCTTATTTCAGTCTAGTCCAACTCCAAATGAGTTCAATAATTATGCGAATGTTAATGCAGGCGTCACGAGGGGCGCGGGCTGGCAAACAATGGGGTTTGCCTTAGTCCCGCCGCAGCCGGTCGGCGATGGCGATCGGATTGGGGAAATTAAAGACAACGATATAGCTGGAGATGATAAAGCTGAGAATCGCCGCGGATTGTACGAGAACGGATGCCCGTTCCCCAATCAGCCCCTGGGTTGTCGCTACAAAGACTATAAGGAGGGAGAATTCGCTGATTTGCCCGAGACGAAAGCTGATGTCCCAGGCAAGTTCACGGCGTTCGCTGTGGCGACGTAGCAGAAAGTAAAAAACAACCGGTTTCATCGCCAGGATAATTGCCGCAAAGAGAACAACGTTAACGAGTACCTGTGGTAGCAGCATGATGTTCAGCTGCGCTCCAAGGGAAAAGAAGAACAGAATCAGGAAGAAGTCTCTCAGTGGGCGCAGGTTCAAGGCAATATATTGCGATATGGGGCTGGTGGCGATGGAGATCCCGGCAATAAATGCGCCGATTTCCGGGGACAGGTGCATCAGTTCAGCCAACTCCGCCAAACCAAGACACCAACCAATGGCCAGCAGGAAAATATATTCATGAAAGCGGTCAAACCTGCTGATCAGTTTTATCAATACAAAACGAACAAAGGTGAACGAAGCGGTAACCAGCACCGGCAGTGCGATAATGGCGCTGCCTAATTGCGCGGCTTCAAATTCTCCGGAGCCGCGGCTGAATAGAACCAACAAGCATAAAATGGCGAGGAAGTCCTGCAGTAGTAACAGGCCGACCATCATCTCGCCGTTATGGCGGTGATGCAGTACCGTTGTTGGCAACAGCTTAATACCGATAATTGTGCTGGAGAAAAGAGAGGCCATTCCAATAACGACACTTTCCATCAGTGAAAAACCGGTCAGCCGACCAAATAAAAAACCGGCCGCGCCAAAAACAGCGGAACTGATCAGCGCGATGGAAGTGGCTTTTTGCAAAACCGATACCAGCGCGCGCGGTTGCATATCCAGCCCCAGTAAAAACAGCAGGAAGATAATGCCGATGTGGGACATTTCGGTAATCTGGTCGACGTCCGACATGACTTTAAACCCATGGGGACCAAGTAAAATACCGATGGCGATATAGGCAACAAGTAGGGGCTGGCGGGTATAAAGTGCGAGGGATGCGATGGCGGCCGCACCGCAAAAAATTAAAAAAAACGCGTGGAATATAGCCCCTTCCATAATTTTATTTTATTACCGCCCTGGTTGGAAAAGTAATTTATGTTGCGCATTGACGGGGGCAATGTCAACGCGCACTTCATGTGACGTAACTATTTGTTTAACGCGCGGCGATGTTTAACGCTTGGCGATTGCTAGGCGCGCTTCCTGAACAGGGGTTGAGGGTCGTCCACGGCACCCTGATAGCTTTCGGAAAAATCGTTGAACCGGTTGAGCATGGCTGCGACATCGTCGTCGCTGATGTCATCGGCAAGTGAAAAAGCGTCAAAGCCGCAGCGGTTCATATAATAGAGTTGATCGGGAAGGAAGTATCCAAAAGCGCGCAGCTCTCCGGCATAGTCGTAACGATCACGCAAGCTGCGGGCGAGGGAAAAGCCGCGGCCGTCGGTGAAGGTGGGGAATTCGATGGCGATTACCTGGACATCCTTGATAAAAGGTTTTACCTCGTCGAGCGACACGTCGTTTTTCAACCAAAAACCAAAGCGGCCCATATCCTGGCCTTCCTCGCTCATATTTTTATAGAGTGCTAGTGGCAGTATCCAAAAACCTTCATGCAATTGAACCGTTTCCGCCTCCTCCTTCAACAGTCTCCAGGCGTCGGCGATAACTTCCCGGTATTTAATTAGCTTTGGCATATACCCGCTCCTTAAACGGCTCAATCCCAATGCGCCCGTAGGTATTGATAAACTCCTCGTCCTCAAGGCGATTTTCCAGGTAAACATCCAGGATTTTACGGATGACGCCAGTCATCTCCGCGCGCGAGAAAGAAGGGCCGAGCACGCTACCCAATGCGGCGTTGTTGCCGGAATTTCCACCCAACTGTACCTGGTAAAACTCTTCGCCCTTTTTGTCCACACCCAGAATGCCGATATGACCCACATGGTGGTGGCCACAGGCATTCATACAGCCGGAGATGTTAAGGTCCAGGTTGCCCAGGTCATAGACGTAATCGAGATCGTCGAATTCGCGCTGGATCGCCTCGGCGATGGGGATGGATTTGGCGTTGGCCAGCGAGCAATAGTCGCCGCCGGGGCAGCAAATTATGTCCGTCAGGGTGCCGATGTTGGGTGTGGCGAAACCGAGGGTTTTAAGCTCCTGCCAGAGCTCGAACAGGTCGTGACCGGCAACGTCGGCCAGCACGATATTCTGCTCGTGGGTGGTTCGCACCTCGCCGAAGGAATAGCGGTCGGCCAGGTTGGCCACCACTTCCAGTTGCCTGTCGGTAATATCGCCGGGTGGTACGCCGACGGGTTTTAATGACAGAGTCACCGCTCGATAGCCTGGCACCTTGTGGGTGATGGTGTTGCGGGCCAGCCAGTTGGCGAATGCCTTGTCTTCGCCGGCTCTGTCCCTTAGTGCCTGCATTACCGCATCTTCGTCCAGCGGCTGGTAGTCGGGCTCGGTAAAGAAGCTTTTCGCCCGGTTGATTTCCTTATCGGTCAGCAGGGTCTGGGAGTCCCGCAGATGTTCCCACTCTTCCTCCACCTTCTGGGCAAACGCCTCGGGACCAAGGGCCCGTACCAGGATTTTGATCCTGGCCTTGAACTTGTTATCCCGCCGGCCGAGCATGTTGTAGATGCGCAGAATGGCTTCCAGGTATGTCAGGATGTCTTTCTCGGGCAGGAATTCGCGAATCACGCTGCCAATCACGGGGGTTCGTCCCAGGCCGCCGCCGACGATGACTTTAAAGCCCACCGCGCCAGCCTCATTAACCAGCAGTTGCAAGCCAATATCGTGGAAAGCGATGGCTGCCCGGTCATTCCGGCTGCCGGACACACCGATCTTGAACTTGCGCGGCAGGAAGGCAAATTCCGGATGGAATGTGGACCACTGGCGAATAATTTCACAGTAGGGGCGGGGGTCGATGATTTCATCCGGAGCGACACCGGCGAACTGGTCGGTAGTGACATTGCGGATACAGTTGCCGCTGGTCTGGTTCGCGTGCATTTCAACGCTCGCCAGTTCCTGCAGAATATCCGGAACGTCCTCCAGGTGCGGCCAATTGAGCTGGATGTTCTGCCGTGTGGAGACATGGCAATAGCCCTTATCGTAATGGCGACAGATATGGGCCAGCTTGCGCAATTGGGTGGTATTCAGCATGCCGTAGGGAACGGCGATTCGCATCATCGGTGCGAGGCGCTGGATGTAGAGGCCGTTTTGTAGCCGAAGGGGAAGGAACTCCTCGTCTTTCAGCTTGCCGGCCAGATAGCGCTCAGTCTGCCCCCGAAACTGGGCAACCCGCTGGTTGATGATCCGATGGTCATGTTCGTCGTAAACGTACATGTGTTTATTACCTGCGTTCGTTTCCAAATAAAGGGCCGTTTTTGCGTACGCATAACCAGCCAAAAAGGAGGCGAAAGAATACAGCAATTTCCGTCTCCGGGCGAGACTCTAAGAGCCTCTCAAGTGTTACATATGGTATCAAATCGGCCCGAACCAAGCATCAGGCCGGCAATCTTTTTCACATTTTCCCGCGATAGTCGAAAAAGGGGTTGATTATCCAGCGGTTTTGGGAAAGAATTCCCTTCCCCGAATGAAAATTTCATTCTTTTTTTTAGAGACCAAAGCGCAATCTCTGACTCTAAGTACAAAGTACACAATAATCACGGGAGGAGATGATGGACGACGAAATTCAAATGATGGAGCAGGGTGACAGTATTGCCGATGCCGTGGCAGCTGTGGCCTTGATTTTGATATTTGTTACGACCTGCGTATTCTGGATCAGCGGGCAGTAACAAGCTGACGTACCGACAGGTACAGTATCGTAAAAAAGCCGCCTGTCTGGCCAGATAAGGCGGCTTTTTTATGCCTGCGATTTTACGCATCAAAGCTAGACAATCAAGCTTACGATAAAAACCAGTGTCAACACGAACAGCACGGTAAAGATCACCCCGGTGATCACATAGGGCACAATGCTGGCCTGGGAAAAATCCACCTCCCGATTCTTGTTACTTTGCACTCCCACCGCGGCGGCGAGAGAGGTTTTGATATAGTGCCAAAAACCCAGCTTCCGCTTTTGCGGCACCTGTTCGTTGTCAGTATTTTTTGTCATAAACATAGAATTAAATATCATAATAAAGATTCGACTGAAGCCACTTCTCCAGTTCTTCAACCGGCATGTTTTTCCTTTTCGCCAGTGACACCACCTGATCCCGGGCAATTTTACCGGTATTAAAATACTTTGCCCGCGGGTGGGAGAAATACCAGCCGGAAACGGCGGCCGCCGGATACATGGCATAGTGTTCCGTTAAGCTAACGCCGATATTTTCCTCCGCGTTCAGCAGGCGGAAAAGGGTGGCTTTCTCCGTATGATCCGGACAGGCGGGATAGCCCGGTGCCGGACGAATGCCGCGATACTTTTCACCTATCAGGTCCTCGTTGGACAACTGCTCATCCGCGTCGTATCCCCAGAACTCCCTGCGTACACGCAGGTGCAGGTGTTCGGCAAATGCTTCCGCCAGACGATCCGCCAGAGCCTTCACCATAATTGCATTGTAATCGTCGTGCCTGGCTGCAAATGCCTTTGCAAGCTCCTCCGCGCCGAGGCCGGCAGTGACGACAAAGCCACCGAGATAATCGGTCACGCCGGATTCGCGCGGTGCGATAAAATCCGCCAGCGACAGAAGCGTATCGTCCTTGTCGGTTTTAACGATTTGCTGGCGGATATGGTGCAGCGTTTCAACCGGTTCATCTCTCTCATCAAAGAGAGCGATGTCGTCATCGTTAACCGTATTTGCCGGCCAGAAACCCAGTACCGCATTGGCAGCAAGTAACTTCTCGGAAACAATTTTATCGAGAATTTCTTGCGCATCATTGAAAAGCTGGGTTGCCGCTTCCCCGACTACTTCATCAGACAGGATTTTCGGATATTTTCCAACGAGGTCCCAACTGATAAAGAAGGGCGTCCAGTCGATATTTTCGATTAATTTCTCCAGCGGATAATCCTTAATAACTTCCACGCCGGTAAAAGAAGGTTTTGGAGGCTGGTAGTTTGTCCAGTCCAGTGCAAGTTTCTTTTTCACTGCTTCGTTATAGGGAACCGCCGGTCGCTTGTTTTGGCTGGAAGCCCGCCGCTGGCGAATCACTTCGTATTCCTCACGAACCTTCTTGACCAAGGTGGGATAGTTCTTATCTGAAAGCAACTGCGAAGCGACACCGACGGCGCGCGAGGCGTCGGCAACGTACACGGTCTGGTTCAGTGAAAACTGCGGATCGATTTTTACCGCGGTGTGGGCTTTGGATGTGGTAGCGCCGCCGATAAGCAATGGCAAATTGATTTTCTGCCGTTCCATTTCCCGCGCCACGTTGACCATTTCATCCAGCGATGGCGTGATCAAACCTGACAGGCCGATAATGTCGCATTTTTCCTTTTGTGCGACTTCAAGAATTTTTTCGCAAGGGACCATGACGCCCAGGTCGACCACTTCGAAGTTATTACATTGCAATACCACGCCCACGATATTCTTGCCGATGTCGTGTACATCGCCCTTTACCGTGGCCATCAAAATTTTACCGTTGGGTTTCGTGGCTTCGGTTTTTTCCGCTTCGATAAAAGGCTGCAGGTAGGCAACCGATTGCTTCATTACCCGCGCGGACTTTACTACTTGCGGCAGAAACATTTTACCCGCGCTGAACAAATCGCCCACCACGTTCATACCATCCATTAGCGGCCCTTCAATAACATCCAGAGGGCGCTTTGCGTTTTGCCGGGCTTCCTCGGTGTCTGCCTCGATAAAAGTGGAGATGCCTTTTACAAGCGCGTACTCCAGGCGTTTGTTAACGCTCTGGTTGCGCCATTCGAGATTATCGGTTTTGTCCTGGGCCTTGCCGTCACCGCGATATTTCTCCGCGATTTCCAGCAGGGTTTCGGTGGCGCCTTCGGAGCGGTTGAGCACCACATCTTCGACAATATCCTTCAGCTCCGCCGGCAGTTCGTCGTATATGGCCAGTTGCCCCGCGTTGACGATACCCATGTTCATACCTGCCTGGATGGCGTGGTACAAAAACACTGAATGAATGGCTTCCCTGACCGGATTGTTGCCGCGGAAGGAAAACGATACGTTACTTACTCCGCCGGACACGCCTGCGTGGGGAAGGTTTTCCCGAATCCATTTCGTTGCCTCGACAAAATCCACCGCGTAATTGTTGTGCTCGGCAATGCCGGTGCCGATAGCGAAGATGTTGGGGTCGAAAATAATATCCTGCGGCGGAAAGTGGACCTGCTCCGTCAGGATGCGGTAGGAACGGGAACAAATTTCAATTTTTCGCGCGGCCGTATCCGCCTGACCGTTCTCGTCAAAAGCCATCACGATCACGGCGGCACCGTAAAGACGGCACAATCGCGCTTTTTCGATAAATTCCTCTTCGCCTTCCTTCAGGCTGATGGAGTTGACGATCGGTTTACCCTGGATGCATTTAAGGCCGGCTTGGATCACTTCCCACTTGGAGGAGTCCACCATAATCGGCACGCGCGAGATGTCCGGTTCGCTCGCCACCAGATTGAGAAAGCGCACTATGGCCGCTTCCGCATCCAGCATGCCTTCGTCCATGTTGATATCGATTATCTGCGCGCCGTCTTCCACCTGTTGCCGGGCCACTTCCAGCGCGGTGTTGTAGTCGTTGTCGAGAATCAGTTTTTTAAAGCGGGCAGACCCGGTTATATTACAGCGTTCGCCCACATTGACGAACAGAGAGTCCTTTTTGATGTTGAAAGGCTCCAGGCCGGACAGGCGGCAGGCCGGTTCTATTTCCGGTATTGCCCGAGGCGGAAGTTTTTCCATGGCTTTGGTGATCGCTTCGATGTGTTGTGGCGTCGTGCCACAGCAACCACCAATAATGTTCACATAGCCGTTGCCGGCGAAACTGCTGACGATTTCCGCCATTTCCGCGGCGCTTTGGTCGTATTCACCGAATTCGTTGGGTAGGCCGGCATTCGGGTGGGCAGAGACAAAGCAATGGGCAATCCGCGACAATTCCTTTATGTAGGGCTCCAGTTCCTTGGCGCCGAGAGCGCAGTTGAGCCCGATCGAGAGCGGGTTGGCGTGAGCCAGGGAGTTGTAGAATGCCTCTGTCGTCTGGCCGGAAAGGGTGCGTCCTGATGCATCGGTAATGGTGCCGGAGATCATGATCGGCAGTTCGGCTCCCAGGGAATCGAGCAACTGGCGAACGGCAAAGACAGCCGCCTTGGCGTTCAGGGTGTCGAAAATGGTTTCGATCAGAATGATATCGGCCCCGCCGTCTATCAACCCCTGCGCCGCTTCGGTGTAATTCTCCACCAATTCGTTGAAGGTGACGTTGCGCGCGCCCGGGTCATTTACATCCGGTGAGATGGACGCGGTGCGACTGGTGGGGCCGAGCACTCCGGCCACCCAGCGGGGTTTTTCCGCGGTTTTCAAGCTGAACTCGTCTGCCACCCGTCGGGCGAGTTCCGCCGATAATTTGTTCAGGTCGTAAACGGCTTCCTCGAGATGGTAATCGGATTGGGACAGGCGGGTGGAATTAAAGGTATTGGTTTCGATAATATCCGCTCCGGCCTCGAGGTAGCGGGTGTGGATTTCGGTCAAAATTTCTGGCTGGGTGAGGGCCAGGAGGTCATTGTTACCTGACAGGTCGTGCGGATGATTGGCAAAGCGCTGACCGCGATAGTCACTTTCCCTGAGCTTATACCCTTGTATCATCGTGCCCATGGCCCCATCCAGGATCAGTATCCGGTCGTTAAGGGCGCGCTTCAGCGAATCGATTCTGTCGGTAGTCGTTTGTGTCATAATTAATCAGCATCGTTTTTTAGATTGTAAATAGCTATATCAAAATATTTTGATGCAGGCATTGTATCAGAGTTCGCTGAGTTTACAGAAGTTTGCGGTGGTTCCCAATGGGCGGCAGTTCTTATAAAATATCCGACAATTTCACTAAGGTATTAAACACAGGCACTATTCATGTTAAACGTTGAAATCACCGAATCGGCGCAGGACTATCTGAAAGGCTTGCTCGATAAGCAGGATACGCCGGATATCGGTATCCGGATGTTTGTTTCCAATCCCGGCACACCACAGGCGGAGACGTGTATTGCCTATTGCCGTCCCGGCGAGGAGAAGGAAGCGGATATCGTGCTTGAGCTGAAGGGTTTCAAGGCGTTTTTCGAGGAGAAAAGCGTACCGTTCCTGGATGAAGCCAAGGTGGATTACGCGGCCGATAAAATGGGCGGGCAGTTAACCATTCGGGCACCCAATTCAAAAATGCCCAAGCTGACCGACGACAGCCCGCTGGAGGACAAGGTCAATTACTACCTGTATAACGAGATCAACCCGGGTCTGGCATCACATGGTGGTAACGTAAGCCTGATCGAAATCACCGGTGACAAATATGCCGTGCTGAAATTTGGCGGCGGATGCCAGGGTTGCAGCGCCGTGGACCTGACGCTAAAGCAGGGTGTGGAGAAAACGCTGGTCGAGCGGATACCCGAACTTAAGGGGGTTCAGGATATGACCGACCACAGCGACCGGACGCAGGCTTACTATTGATCCATACCATCAGATCCGAAGCAGCAACTTCTCGCTGTGCTTGTACAGCATCTCGATAAATTCCAGCTGTGGCGTATTGTCCAGCTGGTAGCGCGCGGAATCGATAATGGTATCGTCCGCCCACTCGATGTTGTATTTTTCGAAACTCTTCCTGCCGTCCGCTTTGGCGGTGTAGCCCACCAGAATGGTTCGCTGTGGTTCCGAGCCCAGGAGGGTTTGGGTATGCAGTAAAAACTCCTGCAGGGTTGCCAGGTCGGCTAGCTGTGCATACATCTCC
Organism: uncultured Cellvibrionaceae bacterium; assembly: GCA_964451365.1. Taxonomy (GTDB): domain Bacteria; phylum Pseudomonadota; class Gammaproteobacteria; order Pseudomonadales; family Cellvibrionaceae; genus CAYVIB01. The sequence continues at coordinate 110,831 of CAYVIB010000006.1, read as the reverse complement.
GCCGGCGCAAAAATATAATCGTAGCCCGACATTTCAGCGACTTTCAGGTCGTACCATTCAGAGCAAGGGTCGGAAATATCACCGAAGATTTCGAGACCTTCGATGGGGAGGCTAATGGCTTCGTTGATTCCCGTATTTTGCAATGCGTTCATAAACTACTGCCTTAACATCGTAAGTACAGCTATCCGTGCAGTAGATTTGATTATTTGCCCGGCCAACAGGATGTCCAGTTGTGGCGCTCCACATTGTTAACCTTATCCGTGGGGCAGAATCATGAGGTGCTGCAAAAATACCAGTCTCAATAATGAAAATCCAGTACTTTGGTGCGATCTAATTATAGGCAGCTTTCATGCGAGTGGTTAGGTAGCAGTGAGGGGAGAGAGCGGTGAACTTTAGTAACATTTATTTGGCGGAAATCCCGCAGCTGAAGAAATAAAAAATTTTTCCTATCAATCAGTTACGGGATTAACTTAAAAATGTTCTTAATTGTGTCGTCACCGGTTTGGCAGGTTACCGGTTTGGCAGAATGTTGCGCAATTTTTCCGCAGCCGACAGCAGCATGCTTTCGGTGGTTGACCAGTCGATACAGGCATCGGTAACGGATACGCCGTACTGCAGGTCCGCCAGGTTATCCGGAATCTTCTGGTTACCGGCGCCAATATTGCTTTCGATCATCGCGCCAATAATGGAACGGTTGCCTTCCAGAATCTGGTTGACCACATTGTTCAACACCAGTGGCTGCAGTTCATGGTTCTTATTGGAGTTGGCGTGGCTGCAGTCGATCATGATATTGGATGAGACTTTCGCCGCTTCCAGCTCTTTTTCGCACATGGCGACACTTACCGAATCGTAATTGGGTTTGCCGTTGCCGCCGCGCAGAACCACGTGCCCGTACGCATTACCCCGGGTGTGGATAATGGCGACCTTGCCGTCCTTGTTGATACCCAGGAAACGATGCGGGCTTGATACCGATTGAAGGGCATTGATCGCCACCGTCAGGCCGCCATCGGTGCCGTTTTTGAAACCGACCGCTGACGACAGGCCGCTGGCCATTTCACGGTGTGTTTGGGATTCGGTGGTGCGCGCGCCAATGGCCGACCAGGAGATCAGCTCCTGCAGGTATTGCGGCGAGATCGGATCCAGTGCCTCGGTTGCCGCTGGAAGGCCCAGTTCGGCAATGTCCAGCAACAGCTTTCTGCCCACGTGCAGGCCGTCCTGGATTTTGAAGGAATCGTTCATATAGGGGTCGTTGATCAGTCCCTTCCAGCCGACGGTAGTGCGCGGCTTTTCAAAATACACCCGCATGACTATATAAAGGGATTCCTGGACTTTTTCCGCCAGGCTTTTCAGGCGCCTGGCGTAGTCGATGGCGGCTTTCGGATCGTGAATGGAGCATGGGCCAACTACCACGATAAGCCGGGGGTCCTTGCGGTCGAGTATGTTCCTGACGGTCTGGCGACCTTCTTCCACAACCCGGGCGGCGGTCGGGGTAATGGGAATTTCCGCCTGCAATTCGGCGGGAGTAATTAATACTTCCTGGGAAACCACGTTTAAATCTTCTACTTGTGACATATTGCTAACTGGTTAGTTATCACTAAAAAAGGTCCGGCTATTGTACTTGAATAATTGGCAAAAAGGTTGGGTGATTTGTCGCCTTTTCCCCAATTGCCTTGATTGAGAAAGTCAATATGCGGGTGAGCATTAGCCAAGTTAAATTCTCCTGGGTCGGCGTCAACAGGGTGGCTTGATAGGTTCCTGTCGAAGCGCGAACATGGCGTACGTAAGTGGGAATTGGCGCGTCCGGCTTCTGTACTTCTTTACAATTTATTCCGGATGGCAGTGGGTTACTCCAGCATCTGGAGGTGATCCAGATACGGAAAATACAGCGCCTTGCGAATCCGGCGCGCGGGTTTATCCATTTGTCGAAACAATTCCGCATAGCCGGTCAACTGGCTTGCATACAGCGACTGCTGGCGGGCCAGGAAATCCTCCATCGTTTCTCCGGACGTGGGAATGGAGGATTTATAGTCGATTATCCAGCGAGTTTTGTCGTCAATAAATGTCCGGTCCACCACATTCATTCGGGGGCGTTGACCGTGATGGATCTTCAATTCACATTGGCTGTCTTCATGGGTGTTGTCCAAAATCCAGCGCGCCTGTTCACTTGCCAACAGTTTTAACAGGCAGTCATTTGTTTTTCGCAGCACTGTATCGGCATTCTCCGCGCTCAATCCGTCCTGGAACAACTGTGCCCGCCAGTGGTTTTGCAGCGATGATATTTTTTCTTTATTCCAGTTGTCGATACCGTCCAGGCTAACGCGCCGTAGAATACGGTGGAGCAGTGTTCCGCTGCTGCGTTCGATATGGTTTTCACGGTACAGGTCGGAAAAAAGATCGATGTCGGTGTTATCGAATTCCGGTAGCGGCGTCATGCGAATTTCGCAACGGGAAAAAGAGGGCGGCGTCCAGGTTTTTAGCAGGCGGAACCGCTTTTCAGGCATCGGCTGTGTTTCAGATTCTCCGGTAGTATCCGCCTGATTATTTGCGAGTGAAGCTATAAAAGCCTCTTTCACATGATCCCAAATGCGGGCGAGCATGCAATTTGATGCCGGATTCTTGATGTTGCCATCGGCGGTGGTTTTCAGGCTGGCGGTAAGTCGCAACCGCTTTCGCGCTCGGGTGCACGCGACGTACAACAGGCGCGTGTCCTCGAGGCGGTTTTTGATTTTTTTCTCGTCCCGCAGGAAATTAAACAGCGGATCTTTTTCCTCCGATTCGAAGGAGGAAATCGGGCTGATAACCAGGTCGGTTTCCTGTTGCAGGTTAATCCGTTCATGCCAATAGAGGATGGGAGTGGAGTCCGCCCGGTTCTGCCTGTCGAGGCCGATGACAAATACAGTGTCGAACTCCAGGCCCTTCGCCTTGTGCATGGTGATCAACTGTACCGGATTATTTCCCCGGGGTGTGGGTTGGGCGTACAGTTTACCCAGTGCCGTATACAGCTTGTCCCAGTCTTCGATTGTGCCGTTACTCTCATGCTGGGCGAGCAGGTTGAAAAATACTTCAGTGTCGTCGATCTCGGAAACGTGTCGCAGGTATTCGGCACCGCCGATGGCAAGCCAAGCGGATTTGATGGTTGCCGCCAGGGGTTTGCGACGTGTGTGTTCCAGGCAGCCAAGAATCACCTTCGCAAATCGTGCAAGCCGCTGCCTGCCAGTGTCGGACAAGCCGGTAATTAATTCGTAACGCGCAAGCTGTGCGGGAATCGGGGCAAATGAGACGTTTTCGTTCGGGTTGAAAACCTCGTTTACCAGCGCGTGAAGGTCTTGCAGGTCCAATCCGCACCAGGGTGCCCGTAGAATTGCGAGCCAGGCGACACGGTCGGTCGGATTCAACAGCGCGCGTGTCAGCGACAGCAAATCCGTAATAATCATGCGGGAGGAAAGCCGGTCGATTTCCACCGCTTCATAGTCGATGCCGTCCCTGGCCAGCGCCGTTGTCATGTTTTCCAGGTGGGGTCGGCTGCGAACAAGTATCGCGATGCTTTCTTCAGGATAGTGCCGGCGGATTTCGTTGATCGAGTGAATCACATAGGCCGCTTCCTGTTCCCGGTCTGTATCCTCGACAAACCCGGCGCATTCCACTGCCGCCTGCCCCCCATCCGCTGCGGGGTGGTGCGCCACCGCCGGGCGGAAGGAAACCGCGCCGCGACCGATATCATCCGACGATGGAAACGCGCAACTGAAGGTGGAATTGACCCAGTTGACGATGTCCTGCCGGGAGCGAAAATTCACAGTCAAATCCAGCGGTTGCACGACCACATTGTGTAAACCATTCCGGCGAATATTCAAAAAAATGCCGACGTTGGCGTTGCGGAAACCGTAACAGCTCTGCATGCCGTCGCCAACGACAAACAGTGTGCGGTTGTCGGTGTCGCCCCAGCCGGCGGTCAGTTTTTCCAACAGCTGCAGTTGTGATGTGGAGGTGTCCTGAAACTCGTCCACCAGAATGTGCTTGAGTTGGTAATCCAGTTTTAACGCCAGGTCGGTGGTGGACTCTTCGCTGCCGAGGGATTGTATGGCCGCCAAAGTCACTTCCGTGTAATCTGTTTTGCCTTCGCGGGCAAATACCAGACGCAGGTGCGCGACGATGACCGGCAGAATATCCACCAGGGCCTGGGTCACCTGCCACTGCGGTTCGTCGAAACGTTGCGGTGGGAAGCGGCCGATTACCGAAAGCAGATCCTGGAGGCCATCGACGGCTGCCAGTTCCGAAATCATTCGCAGCATGCGCTCTTTTTGAAGTTTGAAATGCTTTTTCTCCGCCGCGTTGGCGCCCGCGGGAAAGCCGTTGTTTTTGGTCAATTGCTTGCGCCAGGTGTCATCGTTGGTGAGGCAAAGTCGCGCAAGCGGCTGCCAGAAATTGCGTATGGCGTCCTCGGAAGAATCCGGCAGGGGCAAATCCGACAGCGGCAACCACTCTTCAAATTTGTTATCGGTAAGATTCCGTCGGGAAAAGTTAAACAATTCACATAGTTCGCCGGCATAAATTGAAAGCATGCCGGCGAGGTTGACGACAATATCGTCGGCCCAGTTTTTTACCGCGTTTTCCAGAAACCGGCGTGCGGTAGCGGCATCGTTCCGCGTGGCCAGGGCAAAGCTGATCCACTGGTCACGCGAGGCGAGCAGTTCCGTCAACAACCTGGCAAGGTTTTCCAGGTTATTGTCAAAATGTTTTAGCAGTACCTGCATCGGCGCGGTGTGCGAGCCGTTATAAAAGTCGTCGAGAAACGACTCCACCGCGCGGCGGTAAATGGACGTTAAATCCTCCTCGATTCCGGCGTTGGCGCCGATGCCGGTAAGAATCGGCATTTGATTGGTGAGGCTTTTGCAAAAACCATCGATGGTCTGGATTTGCAGGCGGTAGGGCAGTTGCTGCAATTTCCAGCCTTGTTTTTTGTTGTTTTCCAGTGCCGCCTTGCCCACTGCGATAAGTTGTTGTTGATGCGGGTCATCCGGCAGGTTATCGGATTGTTCGGCAAGCTCAAGTGCATGGAATATACGCTCGCGCATTTCATTGGCGGCTTTGCGGGTAAACGTAATGCAGAGAATTTCTTCCGGCTTTTCGCAATGGGCCAGCAATTTCAGCACGCGCAGGGTAAGCAGACCGGTTTTGCCGGAACCGGCCGGCGCGGACACGGCGAAGGACCCGGCAATATCCAGCGCGGCGGTACGCGCCTCGTGGTCGGCGGGAAGTATGGAAGCGATATTATTCAAAGTCGGTTGCCTCTTCCTGTTCGCGTGTGATGGGCATCAAAAAGTCATAATAAGCGGCTTCCGCCGGATTCAGGGTTACACAGGGGCAGCGGCCGGAGCGGATTTCTTCCAGCGAGGCTTCCAGGTCCGTCTGCCACCACACTTTCAGGTCGGTCCAGTTGTCCGGTCCATCGTCACTTTTCAATTGCGCCGGTGAGAGGATACCCGCTTGGGTTTCACTCAATTCGCCGATGCCATTCAGGCGATTATTTTTACGATTGATTTCCGCGTAGGCAATTGCATGAACATCCGGATCCGCACACAAAGCGTAAACCGGCAATTGAGGGTCCTGCAGTGGCAGTTTTTGCAGGCCCGCCAGGTTGGTGGCACCGGTTTTGTAATCGATCACCAGCGTCTCGCCGGTGGCCAGTTGATCAATGCGGTCGATGCGCACGGAGATTTTTTTGTTCAGCAGGGCGAGGTGCTTTTTCTCCTCAATACCAACGACGGTGAAGGGAGGGCGACTTGCCTCCCAACGCAGCCAGTCGTGGACAATCTCGAATGTGCGCTGTTTTTCCTGGTGTATTTCCTCGTTTGAAAGCGCTGGAAGGTCACAGGTGGAAACGATTGAATCAATCATTTTTCTCAACCGGTTTTCCAGGTCACCGAGATCCTGCATCAGTCGCTCGGACGTTTTGGTCTCACTCCAAAAACGGGCCAGGACCAGATGCACAATCACGCCCCGTGTCGCGGGATCCATGCCCAATGCGGGAGCCTGAATATCCTCCGCGCCGAAACGGTAATAAAGAACGGCGTACAGCGGGTTGGTGTTGTGCAGTTTAATGTGCGAAATGCTACCGAAACGCGGGTCGTTGTCTTTCATCGCGGGAGCGGAATCGTCCGTATAGAACTCGTAGTTTCTGGAAGTGGTGCAGCGGTTCAGGTATTCAAGGATTTCCGATTGGCCGCGGTGCAATATATCGATGTCGCGATACTCAATATCCTTTAGCAGCGGACTGACGCGGGTGCCTTCATTTTCGCCTTCGCTGGAATAGCTGAAAATAATTTCCCCGGCGCAGGCCTTGTAGTTCGCAATCAAGCTTTGCGCATATTCCAACTCGCGCTCGGCGGAGCAGCGGGGAGTCCTGTATTTTTTTTGCAGCTGGATGGGAATAAACGGGTTGGGCCGGGGTGCGGCGGGAATCTGATCGCCGCTCATACCTACCAGCCAGCAGCAGTCAAACGCCATGCCGGCGCCTTCCATCAATCCCATCACCTGAACGGGTGCCGGCGGAGTCTGCGGATGGAAGATTTTGCGCTTGAGCATCGAACGCATTTGCGCGGTGGCACCGGTAAACGAAAATTTTTCGCGGATCACATTGTTGTAAGCGGGGAGCGCGTCGAGCCAGTCGAAAAACTGATTTACTGCCTGGTATTCAACACTGTTCAGGGGGCGCGGTCCCGGCCAGCCGAGGGTTTTAAGGAAGGACTTCACCGCCGTGACCCAGTGGGCGAGTTCGTGATTGCCTGCGTTGCGCCGGACCAAGGTGACGCTCTCGACAAGCCTGTCGGATGCCTTTTGCAAACCAGGTTCGCCGGTCCCATCGAAAGCCGCATATTTTTCCCGAAGATAAGCCAGTCGGTATTTTCGTTCCGGCCAGCGATTTAGTTCATCGAGAAATCGCATGCGGGCGAGATCGACCCCATTACCCCAGAAGGGGGATAGCATCAGGGACCGCACCTGTTGGTGCGACAGCTCGTTCTTTGCCAGGCCGAACAAGTCGAATGCGGAGCCGATAACGGGAACATCGGTTAATGGAACGCCGATGGATATGTCGTAGGGTGCCTGGGTGTCGGTTTTTTCAGGGCTGGAAAAATAGTCCGGATCGAACTCTTCTATAAAAGCCTGTTCCACCTGTGACCGGTGCGATTCGAGTCCGGGCACGATAATACCAATACGGCAGTCGGGTTTTTGCTCAAGTTTCCGCCGGCACCAGGACGCTGCCGCGGCCAGTTCCTTTTGTTTATTCGATGCGCTGGTTGACCAAAATGATGGTGTTTCTCCCTGGTGGAGTAACGGCAGTATTTCCACAGCCTGCGCAACCTTTCGCAAAAGGGTGTGCAGCAGTGGGGAGAGATCGGTGAAGCCGTAGAGATAAAGTGTTTCCACCGGTTTTAGTATTCCGCTGTCAAAGTAGCCGGTTAACCGGTGCAGAGCTTGCTCCCGGGTAATTTGCCGCCTGCCGGCAAGGGTGGTTCGAAATTCGGCAAGGCAGGTTTGGAGCAGCTGGGTTTCCGGCGACGGATATTGCGCTATTTCCTCGGCAGGAAGATTCCAGCCATCGATAATGGCACGCGCATCGACCAAGGCATCGGTAACTGCCTCCGGGTTGATCAGTTGGGTGTGTGAAAGTTGGATGTTGGCCAATTGCTGCCATATCAGGGTTTCCTGGTCGCCATTGAGCAGGGCAACATCGGCGCCGGGTGCCGCGAGATCCTGGGCCTCACGCCAGCACTCGCCGATCCAGCTTTCCAGCGGGAGGATTTTGAGGCCCCTGGCGGGCAGGTTGCCGGCGTAGAGGGTGCTGGCCAAAAAACGCGACAGGCGCTGGTTGGCCGCCAAAAGCAGTGACCGGCCTGAATTCAGTTTTGAGATTGCCACCGGGATTGCGGTTTGTTGCTTCATGGAGATCATAAGCCGGAGTAATTTATTGTCGCTTCGGTCGCAAGATTACAGAAAAATTAAATTCGTAAAAGTAACTTGATTTATGACGAAATTGTTTCTATAGCGTGTATGCGGTTAGCTTCCGCTAACTTGTTATGCACACGCTCGGAAATGTCAATACTTAACATGTTTTTTTAATAAGAGTTGCAATCACCACTAGAAATTACTTTATTTATTTAGCATAAGTTATTGAAAAATAATGGAAATATATAACAGGATAAAAATTGTACAATCTAGCATGGCACTAGCAATTGCAGGCCTTCTACTGCTTTTCGGGAACGCTATCCACTAAGTTATCCACAGGAAATGTGGAAAAAAATTGCTGAAGGAAAAACGAGCTTTGTCGTAAAACTGCAATATTTATTTTCAAAATTATTAGATTATTTTAACGTAATCAGTTCACTTCTTATTATCCAACATAAATAACTTGTCCGAACATGACACCTGAACGATTTAAACGCATTTGTGATGTCCTCAATCGCCGCCAACCGGATTTGACGGTGATAACGGACGAAGTCCACAAAGGACGAAACCTGTCCGCGATTATTCGCACCTGCGATTCCGTCGGCGTCGACTCCATACATGCGGTTGTGCCTGCCGAGGGGTACCAGATATTTAATGGTACTTCTGCCAGCGCCGATAAATGGGTTAATGTTAACCACTATGCCAGCATTCTGGAGCCGGTTGAATCTTTAAGGCGGCAAGGCTACCAGTTGGTCGCTGCCAGCCTTTCCTCTTCGGCAGTTCCGTTTCGTGAAGTAGATTACACGCTGCCTACCGCATTGGTGCTTGGTGCGGAGGTGAAAGGCTTGAGTAATTATACGGTTGCCAATGTAAATCACCAGGTGATATTGCCGATGATGGGAATGGTGGAATCGCTGAATGTGTCGGTGGCCTGCGCGCTGATTCTGAGCGAAGCACAAAGGCAACGCGAGGTAAAAGGAATGTACGACCGGCGCCGGTTATCGGAGAAGATTTTTCGCGCACGTTTTTTTCGCTGGGCGCACCCCACTATAGCCGCGTACTGCGATAGCAAGGGAATTGATTACCCGGAAGTGAGGGAGGACGGTGAACTAAAGGAGCCTTCACAATGGTACCGGCAGGTGCGTGGACAGGAATAGATGAAAGCGTTTTAAAACGCAGGCACAAAAAAAAGCCCGACGTTTCGGGGGGAGAGCGTCGGGCTAGGACCATTAGGAGTGAAACATTAAGGACTTTTTTAATCCTATTGAGCTTGGTTAGCTCTCCCGGTGATTTGAACACTTGGGGGGATGTGTATTCACCGGTATTTTAAGTATCGAAGATAAACAAAAAACTTCCAGGCGAGCATTGGCTTTTTTTAAACCAAATTCTCATATCCGTGCCGCCGGTTTTTTATCCAAAGAATAAGAAGATAATTTTTATCATATAAATCATTAATTTACAGGCCGGATAAGTCCCTCCTGCGCGGTGGAAGCGATCAGCTTGCCTTCGCGGGTATAAATGTTGGCGATCGAGAAACCCCGGGCGCCACCAGCCCACGGGCTGTGGCTTTGGCACAGTATCCATTCGTCGGCGCGGAAGTCGTTCCAATGAAACCACATGGCGTGATCGATACTGGCGGCAAAGATGGTGGAGTCGAAAATAGTTGCGTCGTGGGGCAGCAGGGCAGTTGCCAGCAGGCCAATATCGGACGCGAAGGCCAGTGCGCAAAGGTGATAAATCGGGTCGTCGGGAAGCGGTTCGGAGGTTTTCATCCAGTAAAGTGCGTCGGGTGGCCGGATGTCCCGGGACACAAACAAATCCTTATCAATTGGCAGCATATCGAATGGACTGGCGGACTGATCCGGTTCTCTCGTTCCTATTGGGACGTTCATCTGTCCCGAGGACAGTTTTCGTTGCTTAAGAATTTCTTCCGGTGACGGAACGCCGGCGGGTATCGGCTCCTGGTGGCTGAAGCCCGGTTCCTGAACATGAAATGAGGCCGAGAGGTTGAAAATCGGTCGGCCGAATTGTCGCGCCACCGCGCGCCGGCTTGCGAGACTGCGTCCATCGCGCACGTTTTCCACATCATAAATTACCGGCGACTCGCTGCTGCCGGCGCGCAAAAAATAGGCGTGCAGGGAGTGCGGCATACCTTTTTCCCGCGTCAGGTAGGCTGCCATCAGTGCCTGGCTCAGCACTTGGCCGCCGAATAATGTTTTGCGGAAATTTTCCCGGTGAAAGCGGCTGCGAAACAGGTTGTTGTCCAGTCGTTCCAGGTCGAGTAGTTGTTGTATCGATGCTGTCATAAAAACCTCAAATCCTGCCGGGCCCCGCCGATAACCCAACAATAAGGTTTATCGTCAAAGTGGATGGGTATGTTTTTTAAAAGCAAATTTCGTTGCCGGTTCAGGCTGTTGTTAATAATGTTGTCATGCCTGGTTCTGAATGCATGCACAACCCAATACACCGCTAACGTCGCACGCGATATCCTGGCGGATATGCGGCTGCGGAAAGCCTGCGAGGTCAACCGCAGTGCCGAGTGGACTCTCCACCCGAATACCCGCTTGTATTTGGCGCGGGGTGCTTTTTCCAATCCGGCGAAGGCGGATGCCTATCCGCGTTTAAGCAGCGCGGTGTTCGATGCCCTTGCACATAATCTGGCGCGGGTGTTTCCCGCCACCGGTGTTGCCGTTGAACGGCAATCACTGCTAAACGCGCTGGCCGAAGCGCGCATTGCGGATGCGCAGATTCTGGTTTATCCGAGTCTTGTTTCCCTGAGCGATGAATTCGACAGCCTGCGTGAATTATCCGAAGGCTCCACCGTTCATCCCGATAAATACTTTGCGCCAGACAAGCTGGCTTTCAAAGTTGTTTTGGTGGATGTTGCCACCGGTAATATTGTCGATACAGCCCTGGTCAGCGCACGCGGCAAAATGCTGACTCTGGAAAATGACGGGCCGACCGCGTTGCTTCCTTATGCCGCCTTGGCGTATGTGGAGCAAATTAGCGGTGGTAAATTCATAAGTTCCCGAATTTAATTCACTCAGATATACCCTACGGGTTTTTACATATTCGGGTAATTCGGTCCGCCGCCGCCTTCCGGCACGGTCCAGTTAATATTCTGCGATGGGTCTTTTATATCGCAGGTTTTACAGTGCACGCAGTTTTGCGCGTTGATCTGGAAACGCTTTTCGCCGTTGGCTTCTTCGACCACTTCATAGACCGCCGCCGGGCAGTAACGCTGTGCAGGTTCGTCGTAAACCGGCAGGTTGTGCCGGATGGGAATGGACGAGTCTTTTAACTGCAAGTGCACTGGCTGGTCTTCATCGTGATTGGTGTTGGATAAAAACACGGAAGACAGTTTGTCGAAACTCAGTTTTCCATCCGGTTTGGGATAACGGATTTTTTTGCTCTCGCCGGCCTTGTTCATCGTGGCGTAATCCGGTGTCGGATCGCTCAACGTCCAGGGCAGGGCGCCGCGAAAGATATTCAGGTCGATAAAAGCGTAAGCCGAGCCCCAGAAATTCCCCCACTTGTGCTGGGCGGGGCCGAAGTTGCGCTGTGTGTGCAACTCCTTATAGGCCCAGGAATTTTTGTAGGCAGTACCGAATTCGGCAAGGTCGGTATTCTGTTTGCCGTCGGCGAGGGCGGCGGCCACCACTTCAGCGGCGAGCATGCCGGATTTCATGGCGGTGTGCGAACCCTTGATTTTGGCGAAGTTCAGTGTGCCGGCGTCGTCACCAATCAGCAGCCCGCCGGGAAAATGCATCTTCGGTTGCGATTGAACACCGCCTTTGCAGATTGCCCGCGCGCCGTAGGCAATACGCTCTCCTTTTTCCAGGTACTTCTTAATTTCCGGGTGGTGTTTGTAGCGTTGGAATTCCTCGAACGGCCCGACGTACGGATTGGCATAGGACAGGTCGGTAATCAGTCCCACCGCCACCTGGTTGTCTTCGATGTGATAGAGAAAACCGCCACCGGCAGTGCCGCTTTCTGATAAGGGCCAACCTGCCGTGTGCACCACCAGGCCCTGCCGGTGTTGTTCCGCCGGTATTTTCCACAGTTCCTTGATGCCGATGCCGTAGTGTTGCGGTTCCTTTCCTTTATTCAGTTTAAAATCGCGAATCAGTTTTTTGCCGATGTGACCGTGACAGCCTTCGGCAAGAAGAGTGTATTTCGCCCGCAGTTCCATGCCTGGTATGTAGCCATCTTTCCGCTCGCCATTTTTTGTTATCCCCATATCCCCCGTCAGTACGCCGAGCACGGTTTTGTTCTCGTCGTAGAGAATATCCGCCGCGGCGAAGCCGGGAAAAATTTCCACCCCGAGGTTTTCCGCCTGCTCCGCCAGCCAGCGGCAAAAGTTGCCGAGACTGATAATATGGTTGCCTTTATTGTGCATGGTAAAAGGCACGAACAGGTTGGGAATTTTGCGGCCGCCGGTGGCATTTTGCAGCAGAAAAACTTCGTCATCGCTGACGTTGGTGTGGATTGGCGCGTTGCGGGTTTTCCAGTCGGGAAAGAGTTCGTTCAGTGCCGTCGGTTCGAACACGGCGCCGGAAAGAATATGGGCACCGACTTCCGAGCCTTTTTCAACGACACACACATTAATGTCGGCATTGATCTGTTTAAGGCGGCAGGCGGCGGACAGCCCGGCGGGGCCGGCGCCAACGATAACCACATCGTATTCCATTGATTCTCTTTCAACTGTGTTTTCCACTAATGACTCCCATTGTCGGCAGGCGATTAAAAATTAACCGTGGCGGCAGTTAACTGAAAAATGAAGTGGTAGGAGTATAAAAGGAGCGGGCAGACAACACCAATGGCAATTCCCGCTGATGCGGCTGGCAAAAATCGCCCGGGTGTCGTGACATTGAGTTGGGATTGCAGGTCACTTTTGTTATAAATTCAGGCGGCGCGCGGGTTATACTTGCGTTCCAAAACCGGCAGACGGCATAAACGGCAACATACATTACGCAGCAAGGAGACCTATTCCAGTATGAAGATTCTAGTGCCAATCAAGCGCGTTGTGGATTACAACGTAAAGGTGAGACCCAAGTCAGACGGCAGCGGTGTGGACCTGGTCAACGTGAAAATGTCCATCAACCCGTTTTGTGAAATTGCCGTGGAGGAAGCGGTGCGATTGAAGGAGGCCGGTACCGCGAGTGAAGTGGTTGTCGTATCCATCGGGCCGGGCAAGGCACAGGAGCAGATTCGCGCGGCAATGGCCCTTGGCGCGGATCGCGGGATACTGATCGAGACCGAGGAAATGCCGCAACCACTGGCAATCGCCAAATGCCTGAAGGCGGTTTACGAAAAAGAATCTCCCGACCTGGTTATTCTCGGCAAGCAGTCCATCGACGGTGACAACAACCAGACCGGCCAGATGCTGGCGGCGCTGTGCAACCTGCCACAGGGCACGTTCGCCTCCAAGGTGAGCATTACCGATGGCAAGGTGGAGGTTACAAGGGAAATCGATGGTGGTCTGCAAACGGTATTGCTTAAGCTGCCGGCGATCGTCACCACGGACCTGCGCTTGAATGAACCGCGCTACGCTTCCCTCCCCAATATCATGAAAGCAAAGAAAAAACCGCTCGAAACAATTCCGCTGACGGACCTTGGCGTCGACACGGCACCGAGAGTGGAGCTTGTCGGAGTGGCCCTGCCGCCGGAGCGAGCCGGTGGTATCAAGGTGGGCAGCGTGGAGGAACTGGTCGATAAACTGAAAAACGAAGCGAAGGTGGTGTGATGAGCGTATTGGTAATAGCGGAACACGACAACAACTCTCTCAAGGGTGCCACCCTTAATACGATTACCGCGGCCGGGAAACTGGATAGTGACGTCGTTGTCGCGGTGATTGGGGCCAATTGCGGCAGCGTGGCGGAAGCGGCTGCAAAAGTCCGCGGCGTCAGCAAGGTGCTCGTGCTGGACAATGCGGCTTACGAACATCAACTGGCTGAAAACGTTGCGCCGGCCATTGCCGAACTGGCGGATAATTACAGTCATATCCTCGCGCCTTCGACGACCACCGGCAAAAATATTATGCCTCGGGTTGGGGCGCTGCTCGACGTGCAGCCGATTTCCGATGTGATGGGGGTGGAGAGTGCCGATACCTTCGAGCGTCCGATCTACGCCGGCAATGTGATCGCAACGGTAAAAAGCAGCGACAGGATCAAGGTGTTAACCGTGCGCGGCACTGCCTTCGATCCGGCTGCGGCGGAAGGTGGCAGCGCCGCGATCGAAAATGTCTCCAGTGCGAACGATGCCGGCGTGTCCTCTTTTGTCGGCGAGGAGCTGGCGAAATCGGACCGACCGGACCTGACCGCGGCCCGGGTAGTGGTGTCCGGCGGGCGCGGCATGCAGAACGGCGAAAACTTTTCCCTGTTGTACAAGTTGGCCGACAAGCTCGGCGGCGCGGTGGGTGCGTCCCGCGCGGCGGTGGACGCCGGTTTCGTGCCCAACGATATGCAGGTGGGGCAGACGGGTAAAATTGTTGCGCCGGAACTGTACATCGCGGTGGGAATTTCCGGAGCCATCCAGCACCTGGCGGGTATGAAGGATTCCAAAGTGATTGTCGCCATCAATAAGGACGGGGACGCGCCTATCTTCCAGGTGGCGGACTACGGTTTGGTGGCGGATCTGTTTGAAGTCCTGCCCGAACTGACTGAAAAAATCTAAAGTAAGGAATCAAACAGGCGCGCGTTTATCGCGCGCTTTTTTATTATGTCTCATCCCCAGCCGCGTTAACGGAAGCGCTGCCTTATGATCAAATTTTTCGACCCGGTCAGCAAAGTCCAGAAAGACCGCAAAATCATGCGCGTAACCGATAACCGCATGGCGAAGTACAGCCGCCGGGGTCTGGTATTTAATTTTTTAGCCTATCTCGCCTGCCTGACTGGCGGTAAGTATGTCGAGGAAAACTGGGACATGACCCTGATTCTCACGGGAGGGTTGTTGATCATAACCCTGGTCCGGGGGTTTTTGTTGTTCCGGTTCGATCACTTGTATCCACGGGCACCGGCCAAGTGGCGCAACCGCTACTTTATTGCCACGCTGACAGGGGCGTTCTGGTGGGGTGTTATTCTTTTTAATGTCACGCTCGAACTGGAAATGCAGTACGAAGCGCCGCTGTTGTGGTTGTACACCGTGGTTTTTTTCTCAACCACCGCGCATGCCTTTGCGCCATTCCAGAAATTTCTTGCCTACTACCAGTTTTTTGGCCTGATGCCGGCGGCGGCGGCGGCGATACTTACCGCAAATTACAATGGTTATTTGTACGGCGTACTGTTGTTGGTATTTTTCCTGGTTTTATCCCATCAGTGCCGGTTGATGTCGGAAAGCTACTGGGAGGGACTGGAAGCGTCCTATGCGCTTTCACGCAAAACCCGCTCGCTGGAAGAAGAGAAAAAGGATACCCGCGCGAGCGTTAAACTCAGTTCTGAATTTTTATGGCACTTGCAGTCCGACCTCCTCAAGGTCGTCGAAGATAAAAACGGCTCCAGCGAACTCACCAGTGAAGCGATATTTTCGCTGTTCGATCAGGTCAGCGACTTCAACCGCCTGCTTTCCAAGGAGATGCAACTTGAAAAGCGCGTGTTCAACGTCCGCCACGAACTGCAATACCTGGTGGCGGAATTTGTTGATGAATCGGAAAGCCGTGGCATTTATGTGGAAACTTCATTGTCGCCAACGCTGCCAATGCGGCTCAGGGGTGATGCCACCCGGTTTGCGCAAATTGTTAAGAATATGCTGGAGTTGATATTTCGCGATATGGAAAGCGGCGCGGTCATGGTGGAGGTGGAGTTCCTGCGCGAATATGAAACAGCAGGGGAAATTTTCATCAATATGTCGCGAATCGGCGATAGCCAGAGAAAGCGCTTCTTTATTCGCGATCAATTGCAAAATGCCAAACCGAATATGGCTTTCGTGGTATCCAAGGGCCTGGCGGAACTGATGGATGGCAACCTGGAAATAGTTGACGTTGCCAACCATGGGTCGCAGATTCGCTTCAGTGCAAAAATGGAGTTGACCAGTGTGTCCAGTCGCCTGGACTTTCACCGGAACTCGTTCGGGGGGCACAGTGTTTTACTGATTCACAACAATCCCCGCATAGTGGATGTCAAGCGGCAGGAACTGGAGTCATTGGGTTTTAACGTGATTACGGAAACCCAGTTTCGCAGGGCAGTGCAGGTGTTGTTAAACAGCTATCGCTCCGGCAAGCCTATCGAAAGCGTGCTGTACAGTGTCGAATCCGGTAACGACGAATCACTGGAATTTCACCTGCAGCTGATGGAACATACCGAGTTGCGCTATGTACATCAACTTGTTGCCGCTTCCAGGCTGCAGCAGGCGCGGTTGCAGGATATCGGTTTTAAGATAAGTGAGCGCGTTCACCTGGTGGATAAGCCCTCCGGGCTGTTTGAATTGGAGTCGGCGTTCCACGAGGTGTACGGGATTGACACGGAAGGTAAAGCCCAGTCGGGCGAGACGGATTTCGGGCCGGCACAGGAGCTGGATTTAATTCTGTTCAGCCAGCACGACAATACCGAAGGCAAAATTCTGCAAAAACTGCAGGGCATGGATTTCAAGATGGCGTTTGTATCCGACAAGAGGCAGTTGCTGGACGCCATCAAAGTTGGCATACCTGACGTGATATTACTGGATTGCGAAAGCAACGATGATATGACCGATATTATTTCGCTGGTTCGCGGCTATGAAATTGACCAGGTGGTTGATGGGTTTGTGCCGATACTGGGCTTCGGTTCCACCAGTTTGCTGGCCCGCGGACCCTCGGTTTACGAGGTGGGGCTGGATGACTATGTGGAAATATCCAACCCCTTTAAAAGCGTGTCTTCCATTGTAAAATACTGGGCGACGTTACATTGATTTATCCCTCCTCATTGCCCAGGTACAAGCCGGTCACACGGTTAACACTTTACTGTTGTTAGGGGCGCATTTTTTCTAGAGGTACAAACGCGAAGTGGCAAAACAAGACGGCGTTTTGCGGTAGGTATTTTTATTCGCCCCGATGTGCCAGCACGATCTCTATTCGCCGTAAGTCAACGGGTTTGGTCAGGTGTTCGTTAAACCCGGCCTGACGCGCGGCTTCGATGTCCGTTGCGGTACCGTAGCCGGTCAGTGCAACTAATACGACGTCGTCAAGCGACCGGTTCTGGCGCAGGCGCTTCGCCACGGCGAAACCGTCAAGCGCCGGCAGGCCGATGTCGATAAGGGCCATGTCCGGTTTCACCCGTTCAATCACCTCCACCGCTTCCTCGCCGTTTTTCGCTTCGAATACGGTGTAGCCCTTGGCTTTGAGCAGGTGTTGGAGTATTTCGCGGGCATCGTCCTGGTCTTCGACGATAACTATTCTACCGGGGTTTGCGCCGGGCTCAGGCGAGCCTTTATCCAATTCTTTGGGCATGAATTCGTGGCGTGGCAGTATTACCCGGAATTCGCTTCCCTTATTTTCGCCATCGCTATGGGCTTCCACACTGCCGCTGTGCATTTCCACCAACTGGCGTACCAGCGCCAGGCCCACGCCCAGCCCACCGTCCGAACGGGCGAGGCCTTGTTCGTTCTGCACAAACAGCTCGAATATTTTCGGCAACAGCTCGGCGCTGATGCCAAAGCCATGGTCCTTGACGGAAATAACGATACGGTCACCATCGGTTTGGGCGGATAAAATAACGCGGCTGCCTTCGTGTGAATATTTGATGGCATTGGTCAGCAAGTTGCCGACAACCTGTTGCAGGCGTGCCCGGTCGCCGCGAACCGGCAGGGGACCATCTTCCACCTCGAGCAGCAGGCAGGTTTTCTTTAATGACAGGAGTGGTTCGACGGCTTCCAGCGCCAGTTGAATGGGGTCGTGGAGGTCCATGTCTTCCCGGCACAGTTCAATGCCGCCGCGAGTAATTCGGGCCACGTCCAGCAGGTCGTCGAGAAGCCGCGCCATATGGCCGCTCTGCCGTTCGATTACCGACCGTGCCTTTTCCAGTGTTTCGGCATTCTGCGATTCGACTTGCATCAGGTTGGCGGCGCTGAGAACAGCGGAGAGCGGGTTGCGCAACTCGTGCGAAAGCATGGCGAGAAAATGCTCCCGCCGTTCCGCACTCACCCGTAACTCCTCTTCGGTTTTCTTGCGCAGTGTGGCGTCCAGGAAAGTAACCACCGCGCCCTCAATCACGCCGTTGCGGCGGATCGGATGACTCCAGTATTCCACCGGGAAGCTGGAACCGTCGGCCCGGAAAAGCACTTCCGAATCCGAGTAAGCCTCTATACCTGTTTTAAGTACCCTCTGAATGGGACATTCCTCCTCGGGATAGGCAGTGCCATCCCGTTGGGTGTGGTGGATGAGTTGGTGAATGCGCTGGCCAATCAACTCCTCGGGCGAGTTATAGCCGAGCATCTTGACGCAGGCGGGATTACAGAATGTGCAAGTACCGTGAGGGTCCACGCCGTAGATGGCTTCGGCGGTGGAATCCAGCAGCAGGCGAATACGTGCTTCGCGCTCCTGCAATTCGCGCTGGGTTTTCTTCAGCGCCGTGATATCGCGCGCGATAACCGATGCGCCCGTAATAACGTTATCGCGATTGACAATCGGAGAGATGGTGACTGAGATATCCAGCAGCTGACCGTTTTTGTGGGCGCGTATGGTTTCCACTGCATCGACGCGATCCCCCCGGCGGATGGACGCCATAAAAATATCCACCTGGCTCTCGAGTCCCGGTGGCGCGAGCACGCGCACGTTGCGACCTATGATTTCATCCGCCGTATAGCCGTATAGACGCGTCGCCCCTTGGTTCCAGGTGGTAATCACACCGTCCAGGTCCTTGCGGAAAATGGCGTCGTTGGATGACTCCACAATGGCGGACAGCTGCTGAATGCGAGCCCGGGCGTGATCCAGGGTGGAAATATCCGTCAGTGAGAGCATCACCCCCTCGACCGGCTCGCGCCTGGATTCCACCGGCAACGAGCGCTCAGAATCCATGCCGCCGTCCGGGTCGGAGAAGGGGCGGTAGGGAATAATGCGAAGGAAGAACGTGGTGCCGGAACGATCGCAGACTTCATCTTCCACCGTCTTGCCATCGCCAATTACACGCTCCAGTTCTTCCAGCAGTGTGGGGCGTTGCAACTCGTGGGAAAAATGTTGGATATTGCGGCCCGTATCCCCGGGCCGGATGTGAAAGATATCGGCCATCCGGGGCGTGAACTTGCGAATGCGCAGCTTGCGGTCGAGAAACAGGATACCTATATCCAAGCCTTCGAGCAGGTGTTGCATATCGTTGTTAAGCTCGCGCAACTCGAGGATTTTCTTTTGGTACTCGCTGTTAACGGTGTAGAGCTCTTCGTTGACCGAGTGCAGTTCCTCGTTGGTGCTCTGCAGCTCCTCGTTGCTGGCCACCAGTTCCTCATTGGCCGCCTGCAGTTCTTCGTTGCTGGTTTGATGCTCCTCGATGACCGATTGCAGGGACTCGCGGGTATAGGCCAGTTCGGACTTCATCACATTGTAGGAGTGCTCGGCTGCCTGATCGCGCGAGGTGGAAAATGAATCTTCAATGTTGTTACTGTCGAGTGCGGGCTTCAGGTCGTGCTGTTCTTCAATAGTAATCAATATATGTTTGCCGCCGCGGGGTACCGCCAGCGCTTCCGCGACAATGGCCACCAGCGCTTTGTTCTCCGGAAATTCAACCGGAATGCCGGTATAGCGAATTTTGTTTCCCCCCCCAAGCGCTCGTTGCAGGGCGCTGGTAACGGCAATGCGCAGGTCGTCTACCAGGAGTTCGTGGATACTGTTGGAGGGGCGCCGACGCTTGATGCTCAGGTATCGTTCCGCGCCGTTGAAGCTGTCTATAAGCATGTGTCTTTCGTCGATCAGAAAGCCGGGCGGCATAAAGCGGTCGAGCAATTGGTCGTATACCGCCAGCAACTGCGGGGGGTCGGCCATTGATGGCGATCGGTTGGAGGTCAGCGTTCGGGTTGTGTGGCCTATCGCCTTGCGGGCAATTGGCAGGCGCAGGGGGTCAAGCAGGCGCACGTTGCGCCGCTTGCGGTAGATTTTCCAGTGTTCGTCGATCGTGTCGAATTCGTGGGCGAATACACCGGTGGTTTCACTGGAGCCGAGGAAAAGGATACCCGACGGGGCGAGGCCGAAGTGGAACAGGGACAGCACTGTCTTCTGCGCGTCCGGGGTCAGGTAAATCAGGAGATTCCGGCATGTGATCAGATGCATTTTGGTAAACGGCGCGTCCTGGGTGGCATTGTGTGGCGCGAACACAATGCGCTGGCGCAGGTCCGTGGATATCTGGTAGCGATTGTCGGCAAGCCTGGTAAAGAAGCGGTCCCTGCGGTGCGTGTTTACATGAAGCAGCTGCTCCTCGCTGTAGATGCCCATGCTCCCGAGTTCCAGGGATTCGCGGTGTACATCAGTGGCGAGAATTTTGAAATTCACCGGCCGGTCGGCGTTGCTCAGTAGCTCAAACAGGAGGATGGCGAGCGAGTAGGCCTCTTCCCCGGTGGCGCAGCCGGCTACCCATAGGCGGATTTCCTCCGATGGCGGAACCCCATCCAGCAGGTCCGGGATCACCCGTTCCTCAAGAATATCGAACGCCTCCGGATCGCGAAAGAAGCTGGTGACGCCGATCAGCAGATCGTTATAAAGCAGGGTGAGTTCGTTGGAATCGATACGCAACCTGTCGAGGTAGTCGCCAAGGCTGTCTGTTTCGCACACCGCCATGCGCCGCAGAATGCGCCGGTGTACCGTAGTGCGCTTATAGAGAGAAAAATCGAGGCCGTACTGACTGCGCAGGAGGTGAAGGATGCCATCGGTGGGCAGTTCCGATATGGTTTTATCGGCATTATTCTGTCCGTTGCCCGGGGTCGATTGGCCACCTGCCAGATAATTCGCCAGTTCCGCGGGGGTACCGGTGAAATCCACCAGGCCGGTGGCCAAAGCACTTAACGGCATGCCAGTGAATTTGGCGCTTTCGGCGCTTTCGGTAAGGACCTTGCCGCCTTTGCGCTTAATCTCGCTAATGCCTCGCGAGCCGTCAGTGCCGCTGCCGGACAACACAACAGCCACTGCCTGGCTTCCGGCTTCGGTGGCCAACGAATGGAAAAACAGGTCGATGGGGAGTGTCATGGCGCGGCTGGAATCCTTATCCGCCAGTAACAGCCGGCCCGACTCGATGGTCATCTCCTTGCGTGGTGGCAGCAAGTAGATTTGATTGGCCCGAATGGGGGTGTCGTGTTCCACTGTTTGTACCGGTATCTGGCTGTGGCGCGACAACAACTCATTCATCATGCTCCGGAAATCGGGAGAGAGGTGCTGTATGATCACAAAGGCCATGCCCGGTTCGGCGGGCATCACAGCAAAAAAACGCTCGAGTGACTCAAGGCCCCCGGCAGAGGCGCCAATACCCACAATGGAAAAATCTATCGAAGGTGTAACAGGTGCGTCGGCGGCTGAATTTGTTTTGTCAGTCATTCCAGTTTATTTCTATTACCAGCTCTTTTGATAGTCCAGCAACGCAACAGAGGGGCTTTTCTCGGACAGCGCTTTGATGGATGGGGGAGCGTCGGATCAATTATTAAAATTTCGGAAATTTTGTAAGCAAAAAACAAGCCCGAGCGCGGGCCAAAAAATGGTCTGTAAATAAATCTGGCTGTTTCTGAAAAGCGGAGGGATCATGAAGCTTGCTATTGGAAATACGAGGGGCGAATGCAGAGATTATTTACCGCACTGGCAATTCCGGAACAAACCGCGGACCGGCTGGTTGCCCTGCAGCCGGAGACGGGCGACGGCGTTCGCTGTGTGGAGGCGCGGCAGTTGCATGTAACCCTGGTTTTTATCGGCCGGGCGGATGTGGATGACGTAGCGGCAAGGCTGGAACCGATCCGCGTGGCCCGTTTTAATTTGCAGATAGGGGGACCGGGAAAATTCGACAAGCGAGGTGGCGGGTCGATTCTTTGGCTGGAGGTGCAGCGGCACGAGAGACTTGTCGCGCTTCATCAACAGATTTCCGCTGCGTTGAATAGCGCTGGAGAGACGGGTGCGGCAGCGGATTATACCCCCCACCTTACGCTCGCCCGGTGTAAAAAAAGCCCGTCGGATAGCCTAAAGGAAAGGTTTTTCAACCAGGCTGTCCCGGCGTTCGACCCCATCGAAATCACCGAATTTGGCCTTTACTCAAGCACCCTGGTTAATAATGCATCGGTTTATCGGCTCGAACGCGTATTCCCATTGACGGTAGTTTGAGCCAGGTCAGGGGTTCAATCGCAATTGCGGGCACGATAGCGTGGTATTTTTTACTGGCGTTGTAAAAAACGTTGAAAAATTTGCAAGGGGGTCCACATGGCGTTGAATATTAAATCTTCCGCATTTGAGGAGGGAAAAGCCATACCCACCAGGTACACCTGCGAGGGAGAGAATGTATCTCCACCGTTGAACTGGCAGGGCGTGCCGGAAAACGCAAAAAGCCTGGTGCTGATAGTCGACGACCCGGACGCTCCGGACCCGGCTGAGCCCAAAAGAACCTGGGTTCATTGGGTGTTGTTCAACATCCCACCGCAAATCGATGGGTTGCCGGAAGGCGCCAATTCGGAAACGCTACCGGACGGGGTGGGAGAGGGCATCAATGACTGGAACCGGGCCGGTTACGGCGGCCCTTGTCCCCCCATCGGTCGTCACCGTTACTACCACAAGCTTTATGCACTGGATAAAACACTGCGGGATCTGCAGCGGCTCACCAAGGCAGAGGTTCTGGCCGCGATGAAAGGTAGCGTTATCGCCGAAGCTCAATTGATGGGAACCTACCAAAAATCCGGTTAGCGGGAACCGGTTAATAAAAATCGCGTAGTCGCCACAATAACCCAGGGAGCCGTCGTGCCGGAACGAATCCCGGGAATAAAAGCACGGTCAGTATGGTTAAAAACTTTAGTGTAAAAAAAAGCGCGTATTAAAACGCGCTTTTAAAAATCCGGCTAATTTCATTTACTTCAACTTCAAATCCATCATGACCCGTTCCTGCTCAATGGTGAGGGACGTTCCGTCGATTGTATTCTCAATGTATTTATTTACGGTTGAGTTACTACCCGCTGCCGGTGCGTACTGATCTCCGGATAACGATGGAAATACGGCGGCGGTAGCCACCGGATTGATCCAGTTGCCTTTTTCGTAGCAGGAAACCGCCTCATAGGAAACGTTCTTGTTTCTTTCTGTATAGTGTTTGCACAGTGTGCCGTCCTTACGCATATAAGCGAGGATTTCCGTCACTTTGCCGCTCTCCAGATGCAGGGTCGTGCCGGCGACAATACTGCTGAGCGCCTGGGAAATATGAATGGGCACCTGCGGGTTCTGCGCGACGCTTGGAGAAACATCCACGGTATCATCGGATGTTTGCTTGACTACCAACAGGGATGCCAGTACCACGGCTGCCGCGACAGCGGGAAAACGAAGCGCGGAGAAAAATTTCGCGCGCCGGGTTTGTCCCTTGGGAAGCGATACGACATTGCCAGGATTGTCGGGATTTGAATCGTCATTGGCCGGTGAAGTGAGCAGGTTTGCCAGCGACGCGGGCAGGGGCGTTTTTTCAATTTCGGATACGGCGTCGCGCAAGCACAAATCCTGTTGCCGCAATTTTTGCAACAGATCCCAAAATACGGGATCATCGGCAAGCCGTTGCTCGACATTTTCTTTCTCGAACGGAGTCAGTTCGGAATCCATGTATGCCGAAAGTATTTGGATATCGACGCTGTTCATGCCTTCACCTTTTCTGCCTGCTCGCTAAACTGTTCCAGCAAAATTTCCCTTGCCCTGGCCACCCGGCTCATGACGGTGCCGATGGGGATTTCAAGAATCTTCGCTGTTTCCGCGTAACTCATTCCATCGATTGCCACCAGTGACAACGCCAGCCTGTGATGCTCTGGCAGGCGTTTTAAACCACGTAAAACCCGCTCGGTATGAAGCAGGTGTATTTCTGCGCCGGGTGTCATCACATTACCCTCGGGATGTGAATCGTAATCTTGTGAACGCGATCTCACTTCACGATAACGGAGCTGATCGATCCACAGGTTCTTGCAAAGCGTAATCAGCCATGGGACAGGATCGCTGTATTCAGGCAGCCCCTTTTCAAGCACCTTGACAGCCAGGTCGTGAACCAGGTCATCCGCGTCGGGTTTATTGCCCGTAAGTGAATATGCGAATTTTCTCAATCGGTTCAGTTCCCTTTTCAGAACTTCTCGCGATGATTCCATATAGGTCCTATCATGTATGGTGTGAGGTATACGTGCGCTGGGCGGGTTTTATTCCCTTGTCTGGAATAAAAATTCGGGTTGACACGTATTCTTGCCATAACGCCTCGTATCGAGGGTTGAAAAAACTGGTTATTCCTATGCTCACTGTGTCTTTTTCTTATAAAACATTGCCGAACCGGCGTTTTGGGTGGCGGGTATTTTCGGTCACATCCTTTTTGCTAATTTTATGTGTAACTGAATTCAGCCTAGCACAGAGTGACAGAGGTGCTGAGCGGCGAGCCGAGGAGGCGGAAAGACAAGCCGAGCGCCAGGCCGAGAGGCAGGCTGAGCGCGAGGCGGAAAGAGCGGAACGCCAGGCCGAGAGACAAGCGGAACGCCAGGCCGAACGGCAGGTTGAGCGACAAATGGAAAGGCAGGCCGAACGCCAGGCGGAAAAGCAGGCGGAGAAACAGGTTGAAAGACAGGTGGAGCGCCAGCTTGAAAAGCAGGTGGGACGCCAGGTGGCCAGCCAAGTGCGGAAGCGGGTGGATGACCAGATTGAAAACCGGGCCGAGAACCAGGTGAACAACCGCCTCGAAAAAGGTGTTTCGCATTCGGCTATGGCACAGGCCCCGGGCCTGCGGAAGCAGAAAGCCGACAAGTTAACAGGACAGGAGCGGGCTCTGGCGGTCAGGTCGGAAAACGCGCAAGCCCATGGAGCAGGGGGGCAAGACAAAGCGTCGGAGAAACCGGCGAGCAAAAATAAAGCAGAGTCTGCCGAGGGAGAATCCCGCACGGCAAGCCGTTACCACGATATTGTTCGCGAACCGGATGGCTCTTACCGGATGCGCAACCAGTGGCTGGTAATCACCGACAGCAAATCGGTGGCCAGGCTGGAAAACAAGGGTTTAAAAATTCTCAGCCAAACCCAACTGGCCGGGCTCGACCGGGTGCTGGTGGAGTTTGAAGGTATCCCCGCCGATATACCGGACAATGCCCGGGGGGATCTGTTGGAAGGCGACTTCAATCATCTTTATCAATACCAGGCAGCGGGCACGGAGATGGAAACACTCTCCAACGATGCCTGGGAGCCGCATACAGCTTTACCCTTGAACCAGACCACCGTTCCACCGGTAGCCATTGGGCTGATTGATTCGCAGGTCAACCTGGATCACGATGCTGTTGCCATGGCCAGGATCCGCTCCCGTTCGTTTATCGAGGAAGGGCTGGTGGCTCCGACGGATCACGGCACCGCCATCGCATCCATACTGGTAGGCGAATCGTCCCGGTTTGCCGGCATACTGCCCCAGGGCGAGTTGTATGCCGCCAGTGTGTTTTATCAGACACCGGAGCTGGGCCAGGCAGCCTCGGTCAAGAGCCTGTTACTGGCCCTGGACTGGATGGTTCAGTCCAACGTCAAGGTTATTAATATGAGCCTTTCCGGCCCCGGCAACGGCGTGCTCAAAGAAGCTATAAAAACCGCAACAGAAAAGGGGATTATCGTCATCGCCGCCGCTGGCAATAATGGCCCAGGCGCGCCCCCGGCCTATCCCGGCGCGTACGACGGTGTCATCGCGGTAACGGCTGTCAACAAGGCAATGAATGCCTATTTCCGGGCTAACCGGGGGCCGTATATCGATATCGCCGCGCCGGGAGTGAACATTGTTCATGCGGACAATCAGCACCTCTACGCCTCGTCGTCGGGCACCTCGTTCGCGGCACCTTTTGTCGCGGCGGCTTTTGCCTATCTGCTGGCGAATTATTCCAACGAAGAGGCGATCAACCTGATACTGGACAATGCGCTGGATTTGGGTGAGGTGGGTATCGATGAAACCTACGGCCGCGGGTTCCTTCAGTTGCCCGCCAATGCGCGGCTTTAGCGTTTAAATTCTAAAACCAAAGTAGAGTTCGGCGCTGTGTTGATCGTACTCCGCAAAATCTTCGTTGGAGTCGTTCCGGGAATAACGGTAGGAAAAACCTGTAAATGTTCGTTTCGACAGGTCCAGTGTCAACTCACCATAAACGTCCCGGCGGCGATCCTGCCTTTGGCTGGTAACTTGGCTGGTAACCCCGTCCACGGTCAAGATTGCGTAGTCGCGCCGCTCGAACTTGGCGCCCAGTCTTAGCCGCAGATCCCGGTTGAAAACCTCGCTCACTTTTATCCAACTCAATTCCATCTCGTCGCCGGTGTAGTCGTATTCGAGGGCGTTCGCGTCCTCGTCCCGTTGGGCGTAGGTGAACACCAGGTAGTGCCTTATCGAACTGAGAAAGTAATAGCTGCTGGCAAAGATACGCTGGCTTTGCGCATCATGCGCTGGATTCTGTTCAAACTCCTTTTCTATATTGGCAACACCCAGCTGCAGGAAGATACGTGGCGTGGCAAAAAAGCTCAGGGTTGGGGAACCGCTGGAGAGTGTCAGGTAATCCTCACCGTCCAGGGCTGAGGCTGCCCGGTAGTAGGTGATACCCAGGTTGACCTTGCCGATATCGTAGCCCAGCGACGACATCAGCAAGTGCGTGTTCAGGTCAAACTGGTCCATCTCCCGGTAATCAATATCCGCCACCGTGTAACTTAAATCCCCGGTAAACCCGCCGGCCTGCGCCTCAAGTGAAACCCGGGCTTCCAAATTGGTTGCTTCGTCGCCGGTCTTGCGGTTCAGGTCGATTTCCTCCACCACCAGACTGCTGTCGTGGGAAACTCCGGCACTCAGTTCCAGTCCCGGTTTGAATTTGTTTTCCGCGGCATGGATACCGGCCGTTATCAGTAGCAGTGGTGGTAAGAGAAGTTGTCGAAACGGAAAGTGATTAATAAGGAAACGAAACAAAAAACAGTACCTGTACTTTTTTATATTCTACGATTGATTTTGTGATCCCGTTCATAACCATAGCTGATATTGCGGCTGGAGGGGAATAACTTTGTCGACGAATCGTTTACCCCGTACATGATTCAGATAAATTCGGGGAAAATTTATGCAGTCTGGAAAATCCAAAGCCGTTTTGGCAATGTTGGTCGGCCTTGGGAGCGCAGCGATATTGGCGGCCTGTGGTGGAGGCGGTGACTCTTCGGCATCATCCGGCCAGACCGGCACCAATGGCAGTTTTAGCCTGGCGATAACCGATGCGCCGGTGGACGACGCGGCCAGTGTGGTTGTCGAATTTTCGGGCGTGTCAATCAAGCCCGCCGAGGGTGAAGCAATAGAAATTCTTTTTGATGAACCCAAAACCATCGATCTGTTGGCCCTGCAGGGCACATTGTCGCAAAACATCGTAACGGGTTTTCCCCTGGCTGCCGGCCGGTATGAATGGATACGCCTGCACGTAAATGCGGAGCAGGATGATGTTTTGGACAGCTATATTGAAACCGAAACCGGCACCCAGCTGGAACTGCGGGTTCCCAGCGGTAGCCAGGCCGGTTTGAAGCTGGTTCGGGGGTTTACGGTTCTTGCGGGCGGCACCGCCGATTTCACGGTGGATTTTGATTTGCGTAAATCCATTGTCGCGCCTCCGGCGGCATCCGGAAAAAGTATCCTGCTCAAACCCGTCCTGCGGCTGATCGATAATGTCTCGGCCGGCAGTATCAGTGGCACCGTGGACGGCAATATTATTGCCGAGGCGTGCACAGACCCATCGGCGGATTTGGGCGCCGTCTATGCCTTTACAGGCGCGGGCATCACGCCGGCGGATGTCAGTGGTGCGGAAACCGACCCCCTGACCACCTCCCTTGTCAGGTACGAGGGCGATGCATACAGCTATGAATTGGGATTTTTGGCGGCGGGTAATTACACCTTGGCCTACACCTGCGATGCCGCGATCGACGACCCGGAGGCGGTGGATCAACTGACTTTTGTCGGCACCGCAACGGTAGCGGTGGAAGAGGGCACAGAAACCACTTTTGATGTTGTATTGGGGGAAACTGACGCGGAGGAATCAGCCGCTACTGATTAACCCACCCGGCGTGTGTGGTGTGCTGTCGTCGCAACAGTAGTAAAGACACCACACGCGCTTTTTTTACACCCGCAGCAAGGCCTTGATGTGCGCCACCATGGAAGCGCCCAGCGCCTCCAGATGATATCCCCCCTCCAATGACGAAATAACTCTATGGTTCGAAAACGCGCCCGCGACTTTCATAACTTCTTCCGTGATCCAGGCATAATCGTCTTCGACCAGATTCAACTGGGCAAGCATATCTTTTTTATGGGCGTCGAACCCCGCGGAAATAAAAATAATTTCCGGCTCGAAATCGTAAAGCTGCGGCAGCCACTGTTCGACAATGGCGGCACGAAAGGCCTCGCTGGCGGTTCCGGCGGGAAGCGGAACGTTTGCCAGGTGGCCCTCCACGGACGGATCGCCGCTGTGGGGATAAAATGGATGTTGGAACGAAGAACATAGCAGTATGCGGGGGTCGTGCCTGAAAATATTCTCCGTGCCATTGCCGTGGTGAACGTCGAAATCCACGATAGCGACACGTTTTAGCTGATACTTTTCCATTGCGTGGGCGGCGCCGACCGCGATGTTGTTAAAGAAGCAAAAGCCCATCGCGCGGTCCCGCTCAGCGTGATGACCTGGCGGCCGCACGGCGCAGAAGGCATTTGCCGCCTTGCCCTCCATGACCATATCGCAGGCATTTACCACTGCGCCGGCAGCGCGCAGTGCGGCGTCCAGGCTGTAAGGGTTCATGCTGGTATCCGGGTCAATCATGAAAAGCCCTTCTTCCGGCGCGCTTTGATAAATAAAATCCAGATGCTCCCGTGAATGGACCCGGAGCAGCTGTTCCCGGTTGGCCTTGGGTGCTTGATAAGGTTTAAGCAGATCCATCACCCG
The DNA here is from genome assembly GCA_964451365.1 of uncultured Cellvibrionaceae bacterium. Classification (GTDB taxonomy): domain Bacteria; phylum Pseudomonadota; class Gammaproteobacteria; order Pseudomonadales; family Cellvibrionaceae; genus CAYVIB01. Next base: position 81,836 of record CAYVIB010000006.1, on the reverse strand, counting down.
GGCCTGGATCAGCGCATGGTTAATCGCCCAAAGGCGTTGCGGCGACTCCGGGTGGCCTTGGGTCATCTCGTGTTTAATACAGTCGGGGTGGGTGATATAGGCGGTAGTCAAAATAACGACCTCTTTTGCGGATAATGCGATAGCAAAATTTTGGGTTTTGACTTTACCACAACGAAGGAGGTTTCGTACGGCTCAACAACTGATGAGCGTTTGGAGATAGCTAATAGATACGGGCTACAGCGCTGGGAGGCTGTTTTCGGCACAGAGGAACCGGGGAAAGGCGGGCCAGCCCATCGGAGACAGGGAGTCGACGATGAGCCTCCAGGGATGGATTCACGGCGCGTCTAGCCTGCCTTTCCCCGGTTCCGCTCCGGCTAGTGGCGCGTCCAAAAATCAGACGCCGTCAAACTCAGCCCAAACAGGACAGTGATCAGAGGGGCGCTCCATAGCGCGAATATCATAGTCAATCCCGGCGGCGATACATCTATCCGCGAGGCATTGGGTGGCGAGAACAAAATCAATACGCAGGCCCCGTTTGGGATCGCGTTCAAAACCCTTGCTGCGATAATCAAACCAACTATATTTTTCTTCATTTTCGCCGCGCGCCAGGGCAGGGTGGCGGTAAGTATCCAACAGGCCCCAGTCGGTCACCTTTTTCAGCCACTCGCGCTCTTCCGGCAGAAAGCTGCACTTGCCCTGTTTTATCCACCGCAGGCGATTGTCCTCGCCGATACCAATATCATCATCGTTCGGGGAAATATTCATATCCCCCATGACGATCAGCGGTTTATCCGGTGAACAGTTGCCACACAGATGATCGAACAGGTCGGAGTAAAACTTCTGCTTGTTGGGAAACTTGGTGGGGTGGTCGCGGCTTTCTCCCTGGGGAAAATAACCGTTGATCACAGTCAACAGGTGGCCGCTCTCCAGGTTGAACTCGCCGCAAATAAAACGTTTGTGGCAGGTATCGTCGTCACCGGCAAAACCTTTTTGTACACCTGCAAAAGGGATTTTGGACATCAGCGCCACACCGTAGTGGGTGGGCTGGCCGAAAAATTCGACGTGATAGCCGAGCTTTTCGATAGCGGCAACCGGGAAGTCGCCGTCGACAACCTTGGTTTCCTGTAGGCCGATGAAATCAGGGTTGTATTTCGCAACAACGGCTTCAAGTTGATGAAGCCGTGTGCGAATACTATTGACGTTGAAGGATACGCATTTCATATGCGTGAAGGCGGTCCTTGTTTTTTTGTTGTTAGAAGTTGGATGCGGTTTGGGTTTCCGGCTGGTTTAGCAGGTGGATAAAGTCCACCATGATATGGCCGGTTTCCTGCAACAGCACATCGCCGTCAACTTTAATAACCTGGCGCGATGCGGCATCCGCCTCGGCTTCCTCTTCTTCCTTCTCCGCCTTGCGATATTCTTCCAGCGTCGTATAAGGTTTCAGGTTTTTGGCAATGCGTCGCTTGTTTTCGATCTGTACCGCTTTTTTCTCCATCTCTTCTTTTTCCGCCAGCCGCTTCTTCTCGTTCAGCGACACGGTCTTTTTATCCTTGTTTTCCGCCATCAGCGCCGCCTGGTCAAGCAGGTAACGGAAGTCCGGGTCGATGGCCGCGCGCTTTTCGTGCTGTGATTTCAGGTGCGGAATCATTGTAGCGATGCTGAAATAACTATCATGGTTTACCGCATGGATTTGGTCCCAGGGAAGGGCGTTATCGTAAGCGGATTCACCCACTTCTTCGGTGTCGATCAAAATCGGCATTGCAATATCCGGAATGACGCCGCGGTGCTGAGTGCTGTCGCCGGAAACCCGGTAGAACTTGGATTCCGTCAGTTTCAGCCGGCCTTCCTTCAGCGGTGTAACGGACTGCACGGTACCCTTACCGAACGACTGTGAGCCGACAATCAGGCCACGGCCATAATCCTGGATGGCGCCGGCAAAGATTTCCGATGCGGAGGCACTCAGGCGGTTGATCATGACGATCAGCGGGCCGCGATAAACCGCTTTTTTCAGCGAGCGATTGTGGCGCGCCACCCGTCCGTCCGGCGAGCGGATCTGTACCACCGGGCCCTGGTCGATGAACAGGTCGGTCAGTTGGGTTGCTTCGCGCAGGGAGCCGCCGCCATTGTTACGCAGGTCCAGGACAATACCGTCGACATTCTCCTTTTTAAGTTCTTCCAGCAGGCGCTCCACGTCACGGGTGCTGCTTTTATAGTTGGGATCGCGATTGTTGTACGCTTCAAAATCGATGTAGAAGGTAGGCAGGTTGATCACGCCAATCTTGTAGCGTTTTTCTTCGGTTGCCAGTTCAAATACCGCTTTCTGGGCCGCCTGGTCCTCGAGTTTTACCCGGGCACGGGCGATCTTGATGGTTTTGGTTGCGCCTTCAACGGCTTCGGCGGGCAGAACCTCCAGTTTCACAACGGTGTCTTTCGGTCCGCGAATCAGCTGCACCACTTCGTCCAGGCGCCAGCCGATGACGTCGACCATTTCACCATCGTCACCCTGGGCCACACCAACAATGCGGTCCGTGGGCTTGAGTTGCCCCTGCTTCTCCGCCGGGCCACCGGTTACCAGTCGCACAACCTTGGTGAACTCGTCTTCGGACTGCAGTACCGCGCCAATGCCCTCCAACGAAAGGGACATATTGATGTTGAAGTTCTCCGATGTACGCGGAGACCAGTAGTTGGTATGCGGGTCATAAAGCAGTGTCAGCGCGTTGACGAGGGTTTCGAACACGTCGGTGCTGTTTTGCTGCTGAATACGGTTCAGTTGATTCTTGTAACGTTTTTCCACCGTTTCGCGGGCTTCGTCCAGGGTTTTGCCCGCCAGCTTCAGGTTCAGCAGGCTCAGCTTCACCCGCTTGAACCAGATATCTTCCGCTTCGGCGCGGGTGGTCGGCCAGGGTACATTCTCGCGATCCAGGAGCAATTCGTCATCACTGGTGAAGGTAAAGTCCACCTTGCGGTCCTTTACCACTTCCAGCGAGAACTCCAGGTGGGAGATAACGCGTTGGCGATAGGTCGAATAGATTTCGTAACCGGCGTCCAGGTCACCAGACTTAAAAAAATCATCGAACTTGGTCGCGTTCTTCTTGAAGCCGGCGACATCTTTGTCGTAAAAGAACATACGCGCCGGATCAAGATTATCGATATAGGCGTCCAGGAATCGAGCCGACAGTTCATCATCGAAGCGTTGATCGCGATAGTGTCGGGAATGAAGTTTGGAGATTACATCGACCAGGGTCTCTGATTGGGTTTGTGTGTAAGTGAGGGGAGGAACGACAACGCTGCTCGCGTTGCTGGCAATCAAAAATGTTACCAGAACAACAACAGCGTATACGGTCTGACGAATACGCATAAATACTATCTACCTTCTTACTGACCTTATTGTGAACACCCTGGTTTAAAGCAGGGGTCGCTTACATGCAACCAGTATATTTTTGAACCATCCTGGTTATCCGCTCGGAAAACGAGCTTTGTAAAATATACCATAGCCGCACCGCGTTAAAGAGTATGAGTACTCATTTTAGTTCCCACTAAAAATAATGCTCGATCGAATTTTCCAATACTTTCGGCTGATTTTTTGTGAGGCGATAATTATTTAAGTATATCCGGGACTCAGGCCTTCGCCATAAGAGGGTGTCAATTGGCGAAACCTTGACCGCAAATCCGCCGACCATAATTGGTAAATCACCTGAGATAGATTTTTTAAGTACTTGATATAAAGTGTAATTTTTACAAGTTTCAGTGGTTGTTCCCGGTTTTTTCCGGAATGAAAATCAGCATCCGGAATTGTTCGATTAATAACCGGAAGTTGTTGTTTTTAAAGCTTATTTACCACCGGGTGATAAAAATCCGGTATTTGCCGATTTGTTAACCCAACCACAATTTTTCCCTGGAGGCTCAGGGACAGAGTCTGGGAGATGCACGCAATTCGCGCAGCCAGCCTAAGAAATGGACACCCGACACCCGAGTGCGCAGGTATTTCCTGCTGCTATCTGCGAAGGATTTCCGGCGTGGAGCACTCTTACCGCTAAAGTGCCTGTATCCGGCGCTGTATCGTGATATACCGAGTGTTGGGCGGATGATCAGAATAAAGAAGGAACGGAATGAACATGCGCAAAATAAAAACGCTGTTTTTCGACAGCATGAATGATACAGGGGTGTATTGCGAAATCGAAGACGGCTAAATTCCCTGATTTTGAGGGGAAAGAAAACAATGATTTTTTCCTTTTCGTGAACTGAAAAGGGCGGGAAGCCTTTTGCCACAGGCTGATAATCTAACGATGTGTGGGGCTGGATAATGAAACCGCTAAAACGACTTTTTTTCGCTTGCCTTTTGTTGTCGTCACCGGGTTTTGCCGAGACACTGGCAACCATTGAGGTTATGCTGCCCCGGGCCAATCATCTGTATGTGCCCGCTAAACTCCAAGAACTCGACTCGTTGAATGCCAAGCCGCAGACGTTTTCACTGGTTGAGGTAAACGGGCGGGAAAAAAACCGGTTCCCTTGCAAATAGTCGATGATAAAAATCCCGTTTTGCATTGGCTTTTGCCGGCCGGTGATGAACTGGTACGTACCTACGAATTGGTCAGCGGGAAAAGCGATAATAAAGCAATGGAGCTTAATCAAAAGCCAAGCGACGGCGTATTGACCGTTACTGCAAACGGGAAAAAGCTGCTGGCGTATCAATTCGGCAATGCCGATTCCGACGCTTGCCAGGAAAAGATAAACCCTGGTGGCGCTGGTGGTAAATGTTAGTCTGGGGTGATTTTAGCGGATTGAATTTCAATCCGGACCAGACAGGCAACCTACTGTGGCGCCCGTTTTTTTGTTTAAACTGGGTAAATTTTATTCTTGTGCGCTAATAAGTGATTTTTCGCGCCAGCTATTTGATGCATGCAATGGCGTGGTTTGCCAGCCACTTCTAAACTGATTTGATAACCCATTGATTTAACCAACGGATTTTCCGTGCCATTTCCCAAGCCAGTTTGTTATCGGCGATTCTTGTTCCTGCCACTTTGTGGTCTTTGGTGCCTACTTTCCCTGAGCGTGGCAGCTTCTCCCGACATCGGGCAAGTCAAGGTGCGCGGAATTTATGTGGAGAATGAGCCGGGCAATGACCACGCCTACGATGTGGTACGCGACCACCAGGATTACCTGTGGGTGGGAACGGACAACGGCCTCAAACGTTACGACGGTTACGGTTTTAAGCATTTTGTTCCCGACCCGGACGATCCCACCAGTCTCGGTACCAGTATAGCCATCACGCTATTGGTCCAGAGCAATGGCAGCATTTGGGCGGGAGGCCGGAATCTCAACCGGTTTCATCCGGAAACAGAAACCTTCAGCCATTACGAGGCATCCGATGGGGGTATTATCTGGGCGATGCTGGAAGGTGTTGACGGCACTATCTGGCTGGGTGGCGAGGGCTTTGGCCTGCGGGGCTTTGACCCGAAGCAGGGTAAGGTGGTGCACCAGTATTTCGACAAGGAACAGGGCGGGGAAAATGCGCTTTTTATCACGGCGCTTTCCCACGGCCAGGAGAAGGGAATTATCTGGGTGGCGGCCAACGAGGGAATTTTTCGCTTTAATTCGCTGACGGGCGAGCGGGAATATTTTTCCCTGCCGTGGCGGTTTGAAGCCGGCACGGACGGCGTGACGGGAATGATTGTCGATGACAAAGGAGATGTTTGGGTGGCCACCCAGCAGGGGCTTGTGGTGCTGGACCCGCGGACCCGCGATACAAATATTTACCGACACGACCCGAACCAACCCGACAGTCTCAGCACCAATGCGCTGTGGAGTGTGTTCCAGGACAGTAAGGGGCAGATCTGGATCGGGACCGATAAAAAAGGCGTGCACAGATACTTGCCGGAAACTGACTCTTTTGCCCACTATCCCGCCTCCGAAAGAAACCCCTATACCTTCCCACCGGCATCCGTGGACGGCATTTATGAAGATTCCAAAGGCTCGCTTTGGTTTAGCGTGCGCAAGTATGGCGTGCGCCGGATTTCGGAGCACCTGGAAAAATTCCGCACTATCCGGTATCGGGGCGACGATAAAAATACGCTGAGTTTCGACAACATACTTGACCTGCTGGAAGATCGCCACGGCCGCATTTGGATCGCCACTGACGGCGGTGGATTGAATCGTTACGACCCGGTTTCGGGGGCGTTTACCCACTACCGGAATAACTCCCGCGATCCCGGGAGCCTGAGCAGCGATTCGGTTATTTCGCTGGCGGAGAATGTGGACGGAACAATCTGGGCCGGAACCTGGGCCGGCGGGATCAATATATATAACCCGCGAACGAATTCGTTTAGCCATATAAAATCGATACCCGGCGTGGATGAAAGTCGATCGCTGGCCAACGACAATATCTTCCGGCTCGAACCGGACGGTAAAGGTGGTATGTGGATCAGCGTGTGGCGGCGGGGAATACAGCACTACGATCCTGAAAGTGGTGTATTTACACCTTATTTTCCCGATCAGTCGGGCAACGCGTGGCGCCTGTACAGTGCCTCGGTGCAGGATGTCGAATACGGTATTGACGGTTCGAAACTCTGGGTGGGTGGATATCGAGGAATCGAGCGACTGGACCTGAAAACCCACCGGTCGGAAAAAATGTTTAGCGAGACGATTCACATCGTCAACGACTTGTTCGTTGCGCATGACATGCTGTGGATCGCATCCTCCATGGGTTTTTACCGATTGAACACCACGACACTGGAGTTAAAGGGATACACGCGCGCGGACGGTCTCAGCGACAACTATGTTTCATCCATTGAGCAGGACCTCAGTGGACATTTCTGGCTGGGAACCCGTTCCGGCCTGAACCGGTTCGATCCGGCGACCGAAACATTTGAAACCTTCGATGAGCGCGACGGCTTAAGCGATTCACAGTTCAACAACTATAGCCACTTAATCACCCGTGGCGGGGTAATGTATTTTGGCGGGCCAAAGGGAATAACCGTGTTCGATCCGGGCAGGCTGCCGCGCAATAAAGCGGTTCCCGGCCTTGTCTTTACCGATGTTGATATTTTCCAGAATTCCGTGTTGAATTCGACGGAAAAAAAATATATCGAAAGGGAAAACGGCACGATAAAAAAAATAATTCTGCCGTACCATATGCGCGATATCACCTTTGAATTCTCCGCACTTGACTTTATCGCACCCACCAAAAACCGTTACCGTTATCGCCTGGAGGGATTGGAATCCGGTTGGACCGAAGTCGACGCCAACCGACGCCGGGCACGCTATACCAATCTCGACCCCGGTCATTATTATTTCCATGTGTTGGGGGCGAACAACGAAGGTGTGTGGAACGAGGAAGGCATCGGTATGGGGCTGACGGTACTGTCGCCGTGGTGGATGACCTGGTGGGCCAGAACACTGATGGCGGGAATTGCCGGACTGTTGGTGTACGCCTTCATTTATTGGCGCCTCAAAGCCACGCAGCACCAGCAAAAACAGCTGCGCGTCATGGTAACGGAAAAAACCCGCGAACTGGAAGAATCCAATCGCTATGCCACGGACTTAAACGCGGAGCTGGAACGGCGTGTTGAACAGCGAACGCAGCAACTTACGGTGGAAGCGAGTGAACGTAGACTGGCGGAAGACAAGCTCTATCATATGGCATTTCACGACGCCCTGACAGGTTTGCCCAATCGGGCCTGGCTGCTGCAAAAACTGGAGACGCTTATGGCGGAGCGGCAAAGCGGCGGCAGTACGTTCGCATTAATGTTTCTGGACGGCGACCGGTTCAAGCAGGTCAACGACACGCACGGGCATCTACTTGGCGACCGTTTGCTTATTGCTGTTGCCGATCGGCTGCGGCATTTCAATACGGAGCATTATCATGCTATTCGTCTCGGGGGAGACGAATTTAACCTGCTTATCGATACGATTTCCGGCGAGGAAGAACTGCTCAGTTTGGCTCAACAGGTTGTGGATTTGTTCGAGGAGCCGTTTTTTATTGAACAACAGCACCTGCACTTTAAAGTCAGCATGGGAATGGTTCTGTGCGATGAAACCCACACCAAACCCGAACATGTATTGCGCGATGCCGATATCGCCATGTATCGGGCCAAAGCCAATGGCCGCGGCATGTGCGAATTGTTCGATGCCCGTATGCGCGAGCAGGCACAGGAAATGGCGGCACTGGAAAGTGATTTACACGAAGCTATCGAACGCAATCAGTTTCGGGTGGTTTACCAGCCTATTATCGATTTGCAAACCGATACGCTAACGGGTTTCGAGGCACTGCTGCGCTGGCACCATCCCGGAAAAGGGTTTATATCTCCGGACAAATTTATTCCGCTCGCCGAGGAGTGCGGGTTGATTGTTTCGATCGGCCTGTGGGTATTGCGCGAAGCGTGTAACCAGCTGGGCCGATGGTTGATGCAGTTTGATTTTGTTACCCCGCCAAGCATTGCCGTTAACATGTCTTCACTCCAGTTAAACCAGTTGGATTTGATCGATTCCATTGATTACATACTGGAGGAATCCAGGCTCGACAGTAATTTATTGAAGCTGGAAATTACGGAATCGGTGATTATGGAAAATGGCGAGATGGTAAACCGATTGCTCGATGCTCTGCGGGCGCGGGGTATTGAACTGGCAATTGATGACTTTGGTACCGGGTATTCTTCATTGAGTTATCTCGATCAACTGCCGGTGCAGGTGTTGAAAATAGATCGGCAGTTTGTGGCGGCGATTTCCGGAAAAGAAGGCAATCTCGATGGAAAACTCGAAATTGTCAAGGCAACTATTTCACTGGCGCACGCGTTGAAGCTGAAGGTGGTGGCAGAGGGAATTGAAACAGCGGGCCAGCGGAACTACCTTATGGAGGTCGGGTGTGATTTTGGTCAGGGTTATTTGATCGCGCCGCCGCTGAGCGCTTCCGACGCCTTGGGATTTATAGAAAAACGGATGAATGTGTCGGCGCGGCCGTTGAATGTTCGCGAAATTGGTGAATTCGATATTGCCCAGGAGAAAAGCAAGCATGTGCGCCGGTTGCGGGACAGGAGGAAAAAAGCTGGCAGGTAAGCCTCTTTAGGTGATCACGAGTGCCGGATTAATAGAAGGGAATACGGATGTCATGTTCGCGCAGCGGACATCCAGCTGAAAGTCTCTACAGCGCCCGAAACCTTTGGATCTCCGCTGCGCGAAGATGACCCTTTTCTGGATTTTCCATTGGAATCTACTTCCTCGCATCCTACAAACCAGGTTTACACAAACTTTGAGCTAATTTCGCCTGTGTTCTGTCGTAAGTCACTGTTAATGGCCTTTTCCCGCATTTGACGATTTTTATTCCGGACAGTAGTGCGCTACGGAAGATGACCATGAGTGCCGGTTAACGGAAAGGAAAATCGAAGAAAATATCCGTTGGCAAGGGATGCTGCAAATCCGAAAAATCCCTGGCTTCAATATCAAATCGATTTTCCGTCTGTACCGCAATCGACAACATATGTTCCGCGTTGAATCGGGTTGAGCAAAAAGTTATAGGGTGTTGCTCGCGGTTTTCGCTGGTTGTTTTAAATTTTATCTTTGCTTCCCGCAAACTGAATTCGAACCCCTGGAGCGGCATCGACAATCCATCTCCCACGCATTTGAGGTACGCCTCCTTGAGTGTCCAGAGCCGGTAAAAGTAGCGGAACTGCTCCTGTCTGCCGGCAAGTGCCTGCAGGTCGGCAAGTTCGCTGGCTGTAAATACGGTTGGGGCCATCTCCAGCGTGGATAGTTTGTCGCTGATGACTTCCACATCGATACCAATGGGGATATCAGGCGCAACCGCGCAAGCCACCAAACCATTTGTGTGCGACAAATTAAATTGCAGCTGTGTTTCATCGCCGGTTCCCTCGATAAACGGTTTTCCGAAACGTTTGGTTGAAAAATGCCAGCTTTCCGGTGCCTTATCCGGCACAAGGGATGAGAGCATGCGACGAACCATTACCCGGCTGACAAGGCTCAGGATTCTGTCCTTGTCGAACCGGTACGCCAGAATTTTTTCCTTGTCCCGCTGTGGTAACAGTGGTGAGTGTGTCTCCCATATTTCAGGAAAAGATAGTTTTTCGGTTTGTGCGAACCAAAGGTTTAGGGTGGGAGTATTTATCATCGGTTTGTCACGGTTGTTTAGCCTTGTTAACACTGATTCGGTTATCGCTGCTGGAGGCCATTTTTTCGTCCGGCAAGCGGTACGCCGCCCGGACAGAAGGAGCGTAGTGTAGTCATTCTACATAAGCGACTGATAACGCCGCCGGGCGGACCTTTTGTTTTAAAAACAGGGGCCCCAGCCCTTCGGGTTGTGCCTAAAAAGCCGCCACTCGTCGTTGCTCGTCGCTCATTTGGAATAACCAAACCACACTCCTCGCGTCGGAGTGCCGCACCACTGGATTAGCGGCTTTTTAGGCACAACAGCGACAACCGAATTAGTGTTAACAGGCCTAAGTGCCTTCAGGGCGGTCGAAGTTTACCAGGCGTATTTCCGCTTCGAGTCCGCCCTCGTTCCGGTTTTTCAGGGTAAACACGCCGCCGTGTCCCTGCACGATGTTCTGGGTGATGGCGAGGCCAAGGCCCACGCCGCCGGTGTCCTGGCTGCGGGACTTTTCCAGCCGGTAAAACGGGCGCAATACATTTTCCAGTTGTTCTTCGGGGATACCCGGCCCTTCGTCGCTGATACGAATGATAATTTCGTCCATCCTGGCTCCAACACTTACGTGTGCCACCCGGCCGTATTTTACGGCATTGTCGATCACGTTCTGAAAACTCCGGCGCAGGGCGGTGGGCCGGCACATCATAATATGCGTATGGTCATCGGATTCAAATGTTACAGGGTAGCCTTCCTCCTGCAGGTCGTCGCACAGGCTTTCCGCCAGCGCGGTAATATTGGTGCGGCGCGTTTTCTCGTTGGGATCAAAACCGCGCACGAATGCGATGACCGACTGGATCATCAGGCGCATATCTTCCACCACCCGCAGCAGGCCTTCGCGCTCGTGGTCGTCTTTCAGTAATTCCGCGCGCAGTTGCAGACGGGTGACGGCGGAGCGCAGGTCGTGGGAGATGGCGGCAAGCATTTCGGTTTGGCCGTGAACCAGGCGGCCCAGGCGGGCCTGCATACGATTGAAAGCGCGGGCGGCCAGGGCGACCTCCCGCGATCCCTGTTCGTCGAGCGGCGGGGAATCGATGTTCACGCCGAACTGGTCGGCGGCGCGCGCGAGGCGTTCCAGCGGGGCCACCACCTTGCGAATCAGGTAGCCCGCCAGGAACAGGGCGACAAGCGCCACCACCAGCAGGTAAACCAGTACCGGGTCCCGCCACAGCGGATTGCCGGCGGGCAGGACGGCGTGGAATATGGTTCGGTCGTTGTCGGGAAAACTGACGGAAACCAATACATCGAAGCCTCGTACCGACAGTCCCGCATTCAGGTTGCGCACACATACCTCGGCGTCCAGTCCGGGCAGGTCGGCAAACGTCTCCCGCAGGTCCTTCGCCATGTGGGTGGCGAAATCGTTCTCCTGGCAGGCGACGTTCTCCAGCGAGACAGTCTGAGGGAACCGGGCGAGGAACTGGGTTTCCGCCGCCGCCAGAATCCGTTGCCGCTCGTCGGCGGGAAAGGCGCGGGAAAGGTCGACGATGCCAATAATGCGCGCGGCGAGATCAGTCGCCTCGGTCAGCAGAATCGTGCGATTGCGGTGGGTTTCGTAAATCAGCAGGCTTACGGCGTGGGATACCAGAAAAATGCAGCATAATACAAGGATCGCCTGTGCCTTCAGCGTTCGCGGAAACCATTGCCTCATACCCGACGTCTCACTTAGAGCGCTTCCACCCGATAGGTAAAGATATAGCCGGTGCCCCAGGCGGTTTTGATAATTTCCGGTTTTTTTGCGTCATCGCCCAGCTTGCGGCGCAAACGGCTGACATGGGAGTCGATACTGCGATCGAACGGGGAGCTGTTGCGGCCTTTGGTCAGGTCCAGCAGGCGGTCGCGGGAAAGGGGGATCTGCGGGTTCTGGACAAAGGCCAGCAACAGTTCCGTTTCGCTTGACGAAAGCGGAACGACCGTCGAGTCGGTATCGTAAAGTTCCATCTGGGCCGGCTGGAAGCGCCAGTTGGCAAAGTGATAAACACCTCGGCTCATACGGGACGCGCTCATATGAGAACGCCGGAGCACCGCCTTGATCCTGGCCAGCAGTTCCCGGCGGCTGAAGGGTTTGACTACATAGTCATCGGCGCCCAGTTCCAGCCCTACCACCCGGTCCACTTCGTCATCCTTGGCTGTCAGCATGATCACCGGCGGCATGTCCGGGTCGGCGCGCAACTGGCGGCACAGCTCGAAACCATCGCGCCCCGGCAGCATCACGTCGAGCAATATCAGGTCTGCCCGGGTTTGTGCCAGGCGAGCGAACATTTCGTCACCATCGCTGGCGGTTAGGCTTCGGTAGCCCTCGGCCTCCAGTAATTGTGATACCAGCTGGCGAATGTCTTTATTGTCGTCCACGACAATTACGCACATTTGAGCTGTAGACATAGTGAACTCTTATATTCGAATGAAATAGCCATTAGCCGCGGCTTCAGCGGAAGCGGCAGGTGACGCCGAAACGGGCCGGGACGGGCGCTTGCAACAGAAAGATACAATATCCGCACGCTAAAAACACGTTGAGTGCGCCGCCGCCATACTTTTTTACACTTTCGACAATGTTTTTCACATCAACGATGAGAAAGTATTCCTCACGGCGGTCGCATTGCCAAAGGTGCCAGGCGGTGTTTGGTGTAATCGTGGGAGTTCGATATGAAAACAGTAGCATCGGTTCGTTATCTTGTTATTCTGGGCAGTGTTTTGCCGGTGCTGCTGAGTCTGCCATGTGTTGCCCAGGAGCAGTTGAAAGCGGTTGATTTCGTTGCAGCCTGCAAGGCGTATCGCGCGCGGAACACTGCCAGCGAAGAGACGGCGGACGACAAAAATATTAATGGCGCGATATGCAGAGCCTACCTGCAGGGTTTTCTGGCGGGAACGAATCAAGTGGTCAACGAAGAAGACCTGCCTTCGCCGTTTATGCAGCGCGCCCTGCGCACCAAAGCGCACGGAGGCCGGGAGCGGGTGGAAGCGCTGACGGTGGGACCTTACTGCCTTCCGGCGGGCGAATCGCTCGACAGCATTATTGAAAAACTGGCGGATGACGAAAATGCTTACGGTGACAACAGCGGTGCTGATTACGCTATCCGGCAGGTACTGCGGCGGCACTATCGTTGTGATGGGTAGCGTTGCGATGATTAGCGTTGCAATGAATAGCGCTGCAAAAAATAGCAATGTCAGGAGCAGTGTGGAAGAACAGCGCCGGACAGTGAATCGAAGTTGTAAAATACACGGGGTAGGGGACGATACTCCGATTATAAAATGTTTCGCAAACCGTCCTCGCGAATTTGCAGTATGGAATTCATTTTCATATTGTTTAGGGAGCCTCTGATTGCGCCCCGAAGGGCGCTGCCTGGCGCGTGCACTTTCCGCGTCGCCTATATGGATGTCGGTGAGGGTCGTGAGCAGGAGCGGAAGGCTTGGCAATCTTGCCAAGGGCTACGGCCATTACCTGCGATTGCCGCCTTGAAATCGCGTCGTGCCAGGTTGCGCAGAGACCACAGGGACTTAATCAGAGGCTCCCTGGATACAATATGAAAACGGGTTTTAAAATGTGAGGTAATTATGCGGCATACCATCAGCATTGCAATTCTGTTAGCCCTTATCTGGCTTCTTAACTCCGGTCATTATTCCGCGTTGATGCTTTTTTTTGCCGCGCTCTCAATTGCTGTTGTTGTTGCAATATCGCACAGGATGGATGTGGTTGATCATGAATCCACTCCTGTTCACCTTACGTTGCGCATTCCATCGTATTATTGGTGGCTGACAAAAAAACTGATCAGTAGCAATATCGATGTGGTAATACGGATCTGGCGCGGGAATCACGCCATAAGCCCATGCATGGAAACCCTGCCGTTGAGCCAGGTCACCGATATGGGCAGGGTCATTTATGCCAACTCGATTACCCTGACACCGGGCACAGTAGTGGTTGACCTGGAAACAGATAGCGTTACCGTACACTCCCTTAGCAAAAGCGGAATCGATGAATTAAAACAGGGCGAAATGGATTCGCGAGTCAGGCGACTGGAGAAATAGATGTTAGCTGCAACAACAGTGGCATTGCTGGTGGTGATGGTCCTGGCGCTGGTGCGAGCCTTTGCCGGGCCGACCATTTACGATCGTATTCTGGCGGTCAATTTATTTGGCACTAAAACAGTGCTGTTGATTGCGGTTATCGGGTTTTTGTTCGGCCGTCCGGATTTTCTCGATATCGCGCTCGTTTATGCACTTATCAACTTTATCAGCGTCATCGGCGTGTTGCGTTACTTTGAGTACAGCAACAGAAAAACGGAAGCGGAAAATTTATGATCGACGGAGTAATCGCATTTGTCAGCGGATTGTGTTTTATCCTGGGCGGTTTCCTGATTGTATCCGGTGCCGTGGGTGTATTGCGGTTTCCGGATTTTTACACCCGCATGCACGCCGCCGGTGTGACGGAAACGCTCGCGACCGCATTGATCCTGGTCGGGCTGATGCTGCACGCCGGCTGGAGTCTGGTGCTGTTCAAACTAATCATGATACTTGTATTTATCCTGCTCACCAGCCCAACCGCAAGCCATGCCCTGGTAAAGGCCGCGCGGCACAGCGGCCTGGAACCCAAACTGGCTCCCGACGCTGAATGTAAATAACCGCTTTGAATATAAAAGGAGATAGCGATAGACATCGTACTTGATATCACGCTGCTGTGCCTGATGGTCACCACGGCACTCGTTATCGCGTGGGTGCGGGATTTGTTTGCCTCGGTAATGCTGGCCGGTATTTACGGCCTGTTGTCCGCCAGCTTTTTCGTTAGCATGGACGCGGTGGATGTGGCTTTTACCGAAGCGGCGGTAGGTGCGGGTATATCGCCCATTCTGATGCTGGTGACGCTGGCCATGACCGGTCGCAAGGGAAATTCCGCGCATAACCGGCCGCTGGTGGCGCTCGTTCTGGTTGGTGTGACCGGCGCATTGCTGATTGCCGGAACGCGCGACATGCCGGCTTTCGGTTCCGCCGACGCGCCGGCGCATCAGCACGTTGCGCCGCGCTATATTCAACAGTCCGGCGAGGAAATAGGCATTCCCAATATTGTTACTTCGGTGCTGGCAAGCTATCGGGCGTACGACACCCTGGGAGAAGTGGCGGTGATATTTACCGCCGGTATAGGCGTTATGGCGCTGCTGATGGTGTCGGTTTCCAGCCGCTCCCGCGAAGAGCCCGGGCGCCGGGCGAGCATGCGCGACCACACTATTTTGCGTGTCGTCAGTAAAATGCTCATTCCCCCCATTTTATTGTTTGCGTTGTATGTACAGTTTCATGGCGAATACGGGCCGGGAGGCGGTTTTCAGGCGGGTGTTATTTTTGCCGCGGCCATCATTTTATATGCCATGTTGTTTGGTCTCGGTACCGCCAGAATTATTATTGGTTTTCCGGTGGTCAGGGTTTGCGCCGCCGTCGGGCTGTTGATATATGGCCTTGTCGGCGTGATTTCATTGCTCGATGGGAAAAATTATCTCGACTACAGCGTATTGGCGCGGGACCCCTTGAAGGGGCAACATTACGGTATCGTACTGATTGAACTCGGCGTGGGCATTACCGTCGCGGCCGTGATGATCGCAATTTATTTCGCCTTCGCCGGTCGGGCGGGCAGTCGGGGGCAGGCGACATGACATTTATCTTCGCTCACTACAATTATTGGATCGTTATCATCCTGATGATGATCGGCTTTTATATCGTTATCGCACAAAGCAACCTGGTTAAAAAGATAATTGGTTTGAATATCTTCCAGACATCGGTGTTTATCTTTTATATCAGTACCGGCAAGGTGGAAGGCGGCACGGCGCCGATTCTGGCGGAAGGCATCACGCTTTATTCCAATCCGCTGCCGCATGTTCTTATTCTCACCGCCATCGTTGTTGGCATTGCCACCACCGCGCTGGCCCTGGCGCTGGTGGTGCGCATCAGGGAAGCGTACGGTACCATCGACGAACTGGAAATACAGCAACGGGATAACGAGTGCTGAACCATTTACCCATATTGCAAGTGATTCTGCCACTGCTGGCGGCGCCTTCCTGCCTGATTATCAACCGCGGCCGGCTGGCCTGGTTGTTCAGCATGTGCGTCAGCGCGGCGACGATGATTATCAGCCTGACTTTGCTGCAGCAGGTGTTGAGTAATGGCGTCATCAGCTATGCTCTCGGTGGCTGGGATGCGCCTTGGGGAATTGAATACCGTATCGATCTGCTTAACGCATTTGTGTTGATTATTATCAGTACCATGAGCACAGTGGTACTGCTTTCCGCGCAGACCAGTATCGAAAGTGAAATTCCCGCTGAACAACACACGCTTTTTTATGTTACCTATTTGCTTTGCCTGGCCGGTTTGCTGGGCATTGTCGCCACCGGTGATGTCTTTAATGTTTTCGTGTTTCTCGAAATCTCCTCGCTTTCCACTTATGCGCTTATCGCCATGGGACGAAACCGGCGGGCGCTTTGGTCCGCCTACCAATATCTGATCATGGGCACCATCGGCGCGACTTTTATTCTTATCGGTATCGGTTTTTTGTATATGATGACCGGCACGCTGAACATGCAGGATCTCGCCCAGCGTTTGCCGGCGCTGTCGGAGTCACCCACCGTGCTGACGGCATTCGCGTTTATCGTGGTGGGAATTTGCCTGAAGCTCGCATTGTTTCCGTTGCACCTGTGGTTGCCCAACGCTTATGCCTATGCGCCTTCCATCGTGACCGTATTTTTGTCGGCCACCGCCACCAAAGTGGCCGTATATATGTTGTTGCGTTTTATTTTGACGGTGTTTGGTGAACAATTCAGTTTTGGCCGGCAACCGCTGACGGAAATTCTGGTGCCGCTGGCCATTATCGGGTTATTAACGGCCTCCACCAGCAGCATTTTTCAGGACGATATCAAGCGCATGCTGGCGTATTCCAGCGTTGCGCAAATTGGTTATATCGTTCTCGGTATTGCGATGGGCACAACACTGGGCGTAACCGCCGCGCTGTTGCATGTGTTTAACCACGCACTGATGAAAGCGGCCTTGTTTATGGCGCTTGCCGCCGTGGCTTATCGTTTGGGTGGCGCGACACTGAATAATATGCGTGGGCTGGCGCACACCATGCCACTGACGTTTTGGGGATTTGTTATTGGTGGTTTAAGCTTGATCGGTGTGCCGCCCACCGTCGGTTTTGTCAGCAAATGGTACCTGGTGTTGGCGGCGGTGGAGCTGGGCTGGTGGCCGGTGGTGATTGTGATTTTGTTCGGATCGCTATTGGCGTTGATTTATATCGGCCGCGTGATTGAAGCAGGGTGGTTTGGAGAACCCGGGCAACGTGAGCGGAGCGAAGCGCCGGCCACAATTCTGGTTCCCCTGTGGCTGCTGGTGTTGGCAAACCTGTATTTTGGTTTGGATACGTCTTTAACCGAAAAGGTTGCTTCGCTGGCGGCAACGGAATTGCTCGGCGGAGGCGCGTTACCATGATCCATATGATTGACGCGAACACCGCATTGCTTTTGACGCTGGCGATTCCGCTGCTGGGTGCGCTGCTAATCAGCCGGTTGGGGCGGTGGCCCAACTGGCGCGAATGTGCCACGCTGGTAACCGCCCTAAGTCTTTTCACCTGTGTGTTGCGGGTCTTGGCGGGGCTCACTTCCGGAGAGGCAATCGGCCTCACGGTTTTCAGGCTTTACAGCGGCTTGTCGCTCAGCTTCAGCACCGAACCGCTGTCCATCCTGTTTGCCATTATTGCCAGCGGTTTGTGGATCGTCACGTCCATCTATGCCATCGGCTATATGCGCGGAGGCGGCGAAAAAAACCAAACGCGTTTTTATACCTGCTTTGCTATTGCCTTGTTCGGCGCAATGGGCGTGGCTTTTTCAGCAAACCTGCTGACACTGTTTATTTTTTACGAAGTATTGACGTTGTCCACGTATCCGCTGGTGGCGCATAAAGGCGACGCCAAGGCAAAAGCGGGTGGCAGGGTTTATCTGGGCGTACTGCTTTCCACGTCCATCCTGTTTTTTCTACCGGCGATTATCTGGACTTATGCCCTGACCGGCACGCTGGATTTTCAGTTGGGCGGCATTATGGTCGGCACGGTGGGCCCGGTGGCGTCGACGGTTTTGTTATTGCTGTTTATTTTCGGCGTGGGCAAGGCGGCGGTGATGCCTTTCCATAAATGGCTGCCGGCGGCGATGGTGGCACCCACACCCGTGTCGGCACTGTTGCACGCGGTGGCGGTAGTAAAAGCCGGTGTATTTACACTGACAAAAATTGTTCTCTACGTTTTCGGTACCGAATTTCTTATCAATGTGCCGCTGGAAAGCCTGGCGATCTATCTGGCCGGTTTTACCATTGTTGCGGCGTCGGCAATTGCGCTGCAGCAGACCAATATAAAACGCCTGCTGGCGTACTCAACCATCAGTCAGCTAAGTTATATTGTGATGGCGGCCATGGCGCTGGCGCCATATTCGGAGATCGGCGCGGCTGTACATATTGCCGCCCATGCGGTTGCCAAAATAACGTTGTTTTTTACCGCCGGCGCTATTTATATCGCCTCGAAAAAAACCGAGATCGGGCAACTTAACGGCATCGGCCGGAGGATGCCCTTTACCATGGTGGCGTTTGCCATCGGCGCGCTTTCCATGATCGGTGTGCCGCCCACGGCGGGGTTTGTTTCCAAGTGGTATATCATCGCCGGTGCATTTCAATTGCATAATTATTTTGTCCTGGGGGTAATGATTATTTCCACCGCGTTAAACGCTTTTTATTTTCTGCCGATTATTTTCAACGCGTTTTTTAAGCCGGAAGATCAGCCGCCGCTAGAGGATCATAAAGAGGCTCCTTTGCCGATGGTTGTCGCATTGAGTTTTACAGCGTTGTTAACACTGCTTTTCTTCGTGTTGAATGGCCCGGTGGTGGAGCTGGAATCCACTTTGGTGGGAGATGCCCGATGAATGACGAAAACAACAGGCTGGATCACTGGCTGGTAAGGCCGAAGACCATACAACTGCTGTGGCGGATTTTTTCCGTTATCTTGTTGGTGACCCTGGCCGCGCAGTATTTCGTGCCCGTGCACGGCTATTTTCTCGTGGATGAAGCGTTTGGCTTTCACGCCATGTTCGGTTTTTTGAGTTGCCTGGCCATGGTGGTGGTGGCAAAACTGCTGGGATTATTATTGAAACGCAAGGCGACGTTTTATGACGAGCCCTGATTTTATTTTGCCTCCCGCGTTTATCCTGATTGCTGGTGCGCTGTTGTTGCCGCTGTTTGGCCATCGCGGCCGGCCGGTTATTCTTTTTGTCGTGCCGGTATTGGCCTTGTGGTTGATCTGGTCGCTGGCCGACGGTGTGCTACTGACCATGCCGTTTCTCGGTTATGAAATTGAACTGGTGCAGGCCGATAAACTGCGGCGGCTTTTCGCTACTGTTTTTACCCTGATGACCCTGGTTGGTGGGCTGTTTGCATTTAGGCACGCGAAAACTGTCGAGCTTTCCGCCGCGCTGGCTTATTCCGCCGGTGCGGTGGGTGTTTCCTTTGCTGGCGACCTCATCACCATGTTCCTGTTCTGGGAATTCATGGCTTTGTTTTCCACGCTGGTGGTGTGGAGTGGCGGTACGGAGCAGGCGAGAAGGGCGGGCATACGCTATGGCATCATGCACCTGATTGGCGGGATTATTCTGAAAATCGGTATCGAGGGTATTGCGATACAGACTGGCTCCATTGAAATTCAGGCCCTGCAATTAAACAGCTTTGCCACCTGGATGGTAATGATTGGGGTGCTAATTAACGCCGCCGCGCCGCCGTTTTCCGCCTGGCTCGCCGACGCTTATCCCGAATCCAGCGCAACCGGCGCGGTTTTTCTTTCCGCCTACACCACCAAGACGGCGGTGCTGGCATTGATGCTGTTGTTTCCGGGCGAAAAACTATTGGTTTGGGTCGGGCTATACATGATTTTCTACGGCATTATTTACGCGCTGATGGAAAATGATATGCGGCGCATTCTCGCGTATTCCATCGTCAACCAAGTGGGGTTCATGGTATGCGGTATCGGTATCGGCACCGAACTGGCCCTGAATGGCGTTGCCGCGCACGCCTTCGCCCATATTATTTATAAGGCCCTGTTGTTGATGAGCGCGGGTGCGGTACTGCATCAAACCGGCCGAAGCAAGTGCACCGAACTTGGCGGATTATTTCGTACCATGCCGGTAACAACCGTTTGCGGTACCATCGGTGCGTTTGCCATTTCAGCCTTTCCCTATACCTCCGGTTTTATTTCCAAGTCCATGATCGGCCAAAGCGCCGCCTACGGGGAACTCGGCTTTGTCTGGTTTTGCCTGGTGGCCGCGTCGGCGGGCGTGTTCCTGCATGCGGGCATCAAGTTTCCCTGGTTTGTTTTTTTCCAGAAGGATTCCGGCCTGCGGCCAAAAGATCCCGCCTGGAATATGCAGGCGGCCATGATTATTTTTTCTGTCATCTGCATTGTGCTGGGCGTGTTTCCACAACTGCTTTACCAGTTTCTGCCGTACCCGGTGAAATATGTACCTTACACTGCTGAACATTTGGTCACGCAGCTTCAGTTGCTGTTGTTTGCCGGGCTGGCATTTTTTGTAATGCTGCCGATGATGAAGCGCACCGACACAATCGTTCTGGATATTGATTATATTTATCGCCGCGGCTTGCCCTGGTTTGGCGGCAAATTGCGTATTCTGCAAAACGGCGTGAATGACATGATTCACAATTTTTTGCAGGGTCCATGTCACAAGTGGGTATCGATATGGGCGCGCTACCACGGCCTGGAAGGGCCAGGCTCCCGAACCTGGCCCACCGGCGGCATGGTAACCTGGGTGGTGGTGTTGCTGACCGCCTACCTGATTCTGCGTTTTGCCTGAACCCGGGCAATCCTGTCGGACAACTCCCGTTCGGAGGTCGATCTCACCGTAACGTGACCGATCTTGCGGCCGGCTTTCGGAAGTTTGTCGTACAAGTGCAGATGGGTATCCGGTAGTGCCAGTATGTCTGCCTGGTCGGGCAGTTCACCAATCAGGTTAATCATCGCGGTGTGCCCCACTGCGTTGGTGCTGCCCAGCGGCAGGCCGAGAATGGCCCGCAAATGATTTTCAAACTGGCTGGTTTCGGCGCCCTCAATAGTCCAGTGACCGGAGTTATGCACTCGCGGCGCCACTTCGTTTGCCACCAAAAGCCCGTTCGCCTGGAAAAGCTCGAGCGCCATCACACCGACGTAATCCAGCTGATCAAGCACTTGCTGTGCGTAAGCCCGCGCCATGTTTTCAGACGAATCGCCCACCAGACCACGGCTTACGCTGAGAATGCCTTCGCTGTGGACGTTTTCACTCAGCGGGTAAAAGGCGGTATTGCCGTTTTTCCCCCGCACCGCGACCACGGAGACTTCCCGCTCGAACCTGACGAATTCTTCCAGGATCAACGGCATGCCGCCGAGCTGGTTCCAGGCCGGCTCCAGGTCTTCGGGCGCGCGCAGGACGATTTGTCCTTTACCGTCATACCCCATCAGACGCGTCTTGAGCACGGCGGGAAGTCCGATCGAGGATACCGCATCGCGCAAATCCTCAAGGGAATTTACCGGCGCAAACGTCGCGGTCGGAATGCCCAGTTGGCGAAACATCCGTTTTTCAAGCAGGCGATCGCGCGTTGTCGCCAAGGCTTGGGTGCCCGGATAAACCTCCACGCGTCCGGAAAGAAACTCGGTGCTTTTTTCCGGAACGTTCTCAAATTCGTATGTCACCACATCGGAGATGTCCGCCAGCTGTTCCAGCAGTTCCGGATCGCTGTAATCGCCACACAAGTGGCGCCCCAGGTGCGCGGCGCAAGCGTCCGGCGCCGGATCCAGAAACACAAAGCGCAAACCCATCGGCACGCCTGCCAGGGCAAGCATTCTCGCAAGTTGACCACCGCCTATAATTCCGACAATCATTTGCTTTTTTCCGGAACAGGATTGGCCAGGACAGTCTCGGTCTGCTCCCGCCGATAGGCGTTTACCGCATTGCGAAACTCGGGGTATTTGTTACCCAACATGCTGACAGCCAGCAGCGCGGCATTGACCGCACCGGCACGACCGATGGCCAGGGTGCCTACCGGAACGCCGGCCGGCATCTGGACAATGGACAGGAGCGAGTCCATGCCGTTGAGCGCTTTCGACTGAACCGGCACCCCAAGCACGGGCAGCGGTGTTTTGGCCGCTACCATGCCCGGCAGGTGGGCCGCGCCCCCGGCGCCGGCAATAATCACTTCCAGACCGCGGCTTTCCGCCGTGGCCGCGTATTCAAATAATCGGTCGGGTGTACGGTGGGCGGAGACTACCTGCGCTTCATAGGGCGCTCCCAGTCTGTCGAGCATTTGCGCGGCGTGCTCCATTGTTTCCCAGTCGGAGTTCGATCCCATGATCAAACCAACAAGCGGTTGCATACTTTTCTCCGATATCTTCAATTCATTACTAAAAACTTGTCCGGCCGCGGGACCTCCGCGCCCGCCATCATCAGGGTCATCGTGTAATTATTGTAATACTGTTCCCGAAGATGGGTGGCGATTGTATCGGCTATTGGCCCGTCGCACACTACCCCAATTCGATATTACTGCCCGGCGCCCAACTGGCGCCCCCAGTGCAGCGCGCGCGAAACTTCCGGATGCAGTTCGTCAAGCCGTGCCGGGATCCGATGACCGCCATCCCGAGCGGTGTTCCGGTGCGTGATCCGGACTCATGCTACGGGGGTCGTTGAGACTGCCGACGAAAGGAAACCGGCATTCGCACCGGTTTGGAAGTGGCCTATTGATGGAGGCCAGCCTGGATCCCGGGATTACGGGAAAGCGAAAAATAATAGAACCTGTCTCATGATTTTCTATTACGCTGCCTTGGCTTGCGTGGCGCCTTCGCGGGTTCAACCTCGGCAATATCAAATTCCCGGATAAAAATCTCCCAGAATGCGACGAACAACGACGCAATCAACGGCCCCATAACAAAACCGTTAATGCCGAACAGCGCAAAACCACCCAGCGTGGACAGCAACACGATGTAGTCGGGCAGCTTGGTGTCGCGTCCCACCAGAATCGGGCGCAGTATATTGTCCACCAGTCCGATCACAACCGCGCCAAAAAGTATCAGTATCAGTCCCTTGCTCCAGTCGCCCACCGCCAGCAGGTAAATTGCCACCGGGCCCCATATAAGGCTGGCACCGACGACGGGAATCAGCGACAGCAGAGTCATCACCACACCCCAGAGCAGGGCGCTGGGAATGCCGAGAAACCAGAAAATCAATCCGCCCAGCGTACCCTGGGCAATGGCGATAACCAGGTTGCCTTTTATCGTGGCGCGGGTGACTTCGGCGAACTTGGCGAACAGCAGTCGTTCGCGCTCGTCCCCCAGCGGCAGTGCGTGAATCAGCAGCGCGATAAGGCGGGGGCCATCGCGGAACATAAAAAAGGTGAGGTAGAGCATGATGCCGAGGTTGACGAAAAACTGCAGCGTTCCCTGACCCAGTTGCAGAACATGTTGCGCCATGTAACGACTGACCGCGACCGCGGTGCCTGAAAGTCGTTCCGCCAGTGAGTCCGGATCGATATTCAGGTGGTTGAACGCTTCCAGCACCACGGGAAAGGATTCCCTGATGCGGCTTAATGCCTTACCCAAATCCAGTTCGCCGCTCTGCAGTTTAACGTAAAGCGCCGCGCCTTCCTGAAAAAACGAGCCGAGTACCAGCAGCGCCGGGACCACACCGATGATCATGCAGATAAGCAGTGTAATCAAGGCGGCAAGATTTTCGCGGTTGCCCAGTTTGGCCCGAAGCCGGGAGTGTAACGGATAGAACAGCAAGGCGATAACACAGGCCCAGAACACGGCGCCGAAAAACGGTTTTAGCAGGTAGATAAACAGCAGCGATACGACAAATAGCAGCAGCAGAAATAAACGGCTTTCCAGTTTGTCGCGATCGGTTTTAATTTTTGGTTGATTATTGTCCGTATCCATATGGCTTGTTTTATAGAGGTGGATTATTTGTCGGGACAAACGATACCATAATTTTCAATTGTGTAAGAGGAGGCCAGCCGCATGGTCGATATCTGCCTGGATGCGGGACTTGATTTTTTTGACACGGCCGATGTTTATTCCAATGGAGTCGCCGAGGAGGTGCTCGGCCAGGCATTGAAAGGCCGTCGCGACAAGGTGCTGATTTCAACCAAGGGAACGTTTACCACCGGCGGCGGACCCAATGACAAAGGCTCCTCCCGACACCATATCATCAACGCGGTCGACGCCAGCCTCAAACGCCTGCAGACCGACTATATCGATCTCTATTTTCTGCACGCCTATGACGCGCTGACTCCGATGGAGGAAACCATGCGGACGCCGGACGACCTGGTGCGCGCGGGCAAAATCCGCTATACCGGGTGCTCAAACTTTTCCGGCTGGCATGTGATGAAGTCCTTGGCGGTATCGGAGAAGTACGGCCTGAACCGGCACGTTTGCTACCAGGGCTATTATTCCCTGATCGGCCGGGATTATGAATGGGAGTTGATGCCGCTGGCGGTTGAGCAGGGCCTGGCGACGATGGTCTGGAGCCCGCTCGGCTGGGCCGGCTGACCGGCAAGATTCGCCGCGGTCGGAAAGCGGCGGAAGGGCGCATCGCCAGCGGCGGCGCCGAGGGAGGGCCGGCGGTGGACGATGAATACCTGTTCGGCGTGATCGACGCGCTGGAGGAAATTGCCGAGGAGACGGGAAAAACAATTGCACAAATCTCCCTCAACTGGCTGTTAAGCCGCCCGGGTATTGCCAATGTGGTGGTGGGCGCGAGAAATGAAAACCAGCTGATCCAGAACCTGGGGGCGGTGGAGTTTAACCTGACGCCGGAGCAAATTGCGCGGCTGGACAACGCGAGCCATCGAACGCCAATTTATCCTTACTGGCACCAGACCGGGTTTGACGAAAGGAATCCCAAGCTCACCTCCTGGTAGTTGGGGGCTGACCAAGAAGCCGGTGTTGGGGTTCTCACCCCAACCTACGGCGTAAGGTTGATTTAAACCGTGGCGAGCGTAGCGGAGTATTCGGTTAGGAAAAAAATTTTCCCCTGCGTGTCGATCCTGACCCGTTTCCTTCGACTGATATGTAACTATCACACGCAGGAGAAAGCGACATGAAAGCAGTAAGCCCTTATTTAAATTTTCCAGGTAACACGGAAGAGGCATTCGAATTCTATCGATCCGTCTTCGGAGGTGATTATATGGGCGTTGTTCGTTACGGCGATTTTCCGGACAACGCCATGGGCGTACCCGAGGATAAACTTAATAAAATCGCCAATATCGCGCTTCCCCTCTGCGGGGACTCTGTGCTGATGGGCACGGACACCTTCGAGACCCGGAAGCCGTTGGTGATGGGAAACAACGCTTACATTCATCTTGAAACAGAAAGTGTGGATGAGGCAAAAGCCTTGTTTGACGGGCTCGCAACCGGTGGCACCACGGAAATGCCGCCGCAACAAACAGAATGGGCCGAACTTTTCGGCGTGTGCGAAGATAAATTCGGTGTCCACTGGATGATAATGTATACCGGCAATGTAAAATTCGAGTATTAAGAAGACGGCAATGATCCGGAGTTGTGGCGGATTATTTTCACGCCCTTGAACTGCTTTCCCCGGTTTTTACCGCTGCGCCGATAAGGTGCGCGAGACGTAAAACCTCGGGGACTTTTCCCGTGTCGGTCAGCAGGGCCAGTGCCTGTGCCGCGTCATCGGGACGGCAGCCGGCGGCTTGAAAAACAAAGTTGTTTATTTCGAATATTTCACCGGCTGCCCGAATGGTTGCAATTCGTACGGCGCAATCGGAAAAATTTTCCAGCGCGCGGAAAACTGCATCCATATCGGGTTTTTTGCGCATTACCGCAATGCACGGTAGCCGCAACCGGCTCGACAGGCTTTTTAAGTTCACGATATTGAATCCGCCCATCGCGATGCCGTCCAGCAACACAAGATGCAACTGCGGATAAAATTTGCTGGCCATCACCATATCGCCGATAGTATCCGTCGCGTTGTTGCCGTCCCGGACAATGTCGCCCCACAACATGCCTTCAAAGCGTGTTCCGGCGCAGACGGCGCCGCATATATTCACGGTACCCGGCGATGCATGGAACGGAGCGTCGTCAAAACCGATTGCCCGCGGTAATTTGCCGCTTTTGATCGCTTGTCCGAGGTCCTTCATAAATCAGGCGATGTCACAGTCAATTTTTATTCAGCCATTCCACATATCCATCGAGATATCGCTTGAGGCGCTCCCGCGCGGTGTCGTCAATCAATTCGCCGGTGTTGGCAAAGGCACTTTGCGCTAAGGGCAGAAAGTAATCCGGCGCCCGGTATACCGGGGTGAGTGTGGAGGAAAGGACATCCCGCAAATGCACTTGGGCGCGGACACCGCCGGCGGCGCTCTGTGATGCGCTGATAATGGCGGCGGGCTTGTTGGCCAGTACCGATTTGAATGCCGGTCGGGACGCCCAGTCAATGGCGTTTTTCAATACGCCGGGAATGCTGTAGTTGTATTCCGGCGTTGCGAATAAAAGACCGTCGGATGCCGATATCGCGTTGAGAAGTTTTTGCACCGGTTCCGGTTTGTCTGTGCCATCCAGCTCGGCGTTGTACAGGGGGATGTCGTCCAAATCGAAAAGGGTCAGCGAGGCGTGGTTGTCCAGCAGCATACCGGCGGTTTTTAACAGAAGTCGGTTATATGACGCTTTTCGAAGACTGCCGCTGATACCCAAAATATTCATTTCTATCTCCTAATCCCGGTTAAAAATTTAGCTATCGTTCAGCCAATTTAAGGGCGCCAATTGATTGGCTTTATATACCGTATCACGAAAATCAACTGCATACCCATGCTTGAAATGCTTATCAGGCGGAGCCCCGCGTGCTCAAGGTTGATTGCGGCGACAGATAGCGTCAATGTTTTTCCGGTCGGTCCAATCGGCCGCTCTTTCGACCATGGTCTAATACAGTTCAAGCTCGCGCTCCCCGTACACTTACGGCCATAACAATATTCTTAAAAAGTATGTTTGCTTTGATATCCATCTCCGCCTGATTCAGCCGGGCACTCTGGCTTTCCTTTTCTGGCAAAGAAAAGTCACAACAATTGTTTAACGCGTTAAGTAAGAGCGCGTTGCTTGTAAAAAGCAGCGGTCGAAGTATGTCCGCACAAGGCCGGCTCCTTACTGGCAAGGAGCGTCGTCGCGCTCGTTGTTCTCGCTCGGGTGAGCCGGAAAACAAAAAAAGACAACAGAGAACACCATCATGAAGAAGAGCATCCTTAACGGCTGTAAAGCCATGGCATTCACAACGGGCATGCTGTTGCTGTCCACGATTGCGTCGGCGGCATCACTCACCCAGATAAACAATTTTGGCACCAATCCCAGTAACCTGGCCATGCATTTGTACGTGCCGGACAACCTGCAAAACAATGCGCCGGTATTGCTTGCCATTCACTACTGCACCGGCGACGGTCCGTCTTTTTACCAGAATACAAGTTATAAAACGCTGGCCGATCAATACGGCTTTATCGTTATCTATCCCACCGCAACGCGAAGCTCCAAGTGCTTTGATGTTTATTCATCGGCGGCACTGACACGAAACGGCGGCAGTGATCCGGTGGCGTTGCGCTCAATGATCAATTACGTGCAGACAAATTACAACGTGGATTCCAACCGTATTTTCGCCACCGGCGTTTCATCCGGAGCAATGATGACAAACGTGATGCTGGCGCTGTATCCGGATGTTTTCAGCGCCGGCGCCGCATTTGCCGGAGTGCCGTTTACCTGTTTTGCCACCAGCGGCGGTTCCGAGTGGAATAGCGACTGTTCCAGCGGCAATATCAACCGTAGCGCGCAGGAATGGGGTGATCGGGTGAGGAATGCCTATCCCGGTTACGGCGGAGCATACCCGCGTATGCAGTTGTGGCACGGCACCAATGATGAAACGTTGAACTACAACAACTTTAATGAGGAAGTTGAACAGTGGACCAATGTCCACGGACTGTCGCAAACCCCCACCTATACCGATTCACCTTCTTCCAATGCCACGCGTCGTCGTTACGGCGGCAGTGGTGAAAATGCACCGGTGGAAGCCATCAGCCTGCAGGGCGTCAGCCATAACCTCCCGGTGGACGAAGACGCGGTGATCCGGTTTTTTAACCTGGATGAAACCGGAACGACGTCTTCCTCATCGAGTTCATCCAGCAGCAGTTCGTCGACGTCCAGCAGCGGTGGTGGAAGTAACACCATTGTTGTCCGCGCAAGCGGTACTTCGGGCCAGGAATCCATTTCCCTCAGAATCAACGGCAATACGATACAAACCTGGACACTGAGCACCAGCATGCAAAACTACACGGTCAGCACCAATGCCTCCGGCAGTATCACCGTTGCGTTTACCAACGATACCAGCGGCCGCGATGTGCGGGTGGATTACATCCAGGTGAACGGCCAGACCCGCCAGGCGGAAGACCAAAGTGGCAATAGTGCTGTTTACCAGAACGGCGCCTGTGGTGGCGGAAACGGCTACAGCGAAATGATGCATTGCAACGGCTCCATTGATTTTGGCACCGTGTCCGGCAGCACAAGCAGTTCGAGTTCAAGCAGCAGTAGCTCTTCCAGCAGCAGCTCGTCGTCAAGCAGTAGCAGCAGCTCCGGTGGTGGAAGCAACACGATAGTGGTACGCGCGCGCGGCACTTCGGGCCAGGAGTCCGTCAGCCTGCGAATCAACGGAAACACTATCCAGACCTGGACGCTGACCACCAGCATGCAGAACTATACCGCCAGCACTTTCGCTTCGGGCGAAATTACCCTGGCGTTTACCAACGACGCCAGCGGTCGTGATGTACAGGTGGACTACATTCAGGTGAACGGCCAGACCCGCCAGGCGGAAAACCAGAGCACCAATACCGCCGTGTACCAGAACGGTTCCTGCGGCGGTGGCAATGGTAATAGCGAGATGATGCATTGTAACGGTTACATCGGTTTTGGCACTGTGTCCGGCAGTTCGAGCAGTAGTTCGAGTAGCAGTTCAAGCTCGAGCTCAAGTTCCAGCAGTAGTGGTGGCGCCGGTGGAACATGTAATTGGTATGGAACGATTTTTCCGCTGTGCCAAAACCAAGATAGTGGTTGGGGCTGGGAAAATAACCAAAGCTGTATTGGTATAAATACCTGTAATTCCCAATAGCGTTGTCGCGCTTCGCGTCTTCGGGGTGGGTCTTTCGGCTCATCCCTTTTTTCCTGGCATCGGTTTTTTCATTTTCTGGATATTCAGTCCGGGCCTGCCGCTAAAATCCTTCCATTGTATCTTTTTGTAAATCGCGCGGCTGAGCACGACGTCAATTATATAGCCCCGGCATAAATAATGTATTTTCTTCTGGCATTTCCGGAAAAAATCCACTGAAAAGTCAGGGGAGTACCGCGTTTCAAGCACACGGTTTCAAGTACATAATTTTTAGCATTTTTTGGTGCTGACGCGAAAAAACGTAATGATTGTTCCGAACGAGAGGGATTTCATCATGAAGGCCATAATATGTTTGCTGTTTTCATTTTTCTGGGTATCCCATTCTTATGGCGGAAGCAGGCAAAACGAAAACGGTTTGTTCAACCTTAATACCAATCGCGCGCAATACATTGTTGAAGCCGGCTTAAGCTGGCATAAATCAAATTTTGAAAATTTATATTTTGCTTCGGTGTCTTATCAAATTCCCAGTGAGATCTTTGGTTTACGCACCCGGCGACGTTTTGAAATTGGTGGAATGGCCGGTAGCGGTTGCGAAAAGGAAATCTGTGATGCCGGCGCGAAACAATATCAGTTAAACCATTATGACACACCGATTGCGGGTATCTCGGAACAGTTAATCCTGCTGGAAAATAAATACCTGTCTGTTACTTTTGCTTTGGGAGGATACCTGAAGAAACCCTCCTATCGAATTGACAGCGCATTTACTTTTGGTGAACGTCTTGCGTTGGCATCCGCTCATTCAAATTACACGTTTGAAGCATTTATCAGGCATTTCTCTAACGGCTCCATTACGCCCAATAACGGCGGGCACGACTTCGTGGGAATCTCGTTTTCCGGCAAGTTTTGATATCGGTAGTGTGAAATAAAGCCGTTTTCAACGGACTCCACCGCGCGCTATCAACAGGCGGACCATGCCGCCCAATGTATAGGCACGGGTATTGCTGAATTAGTGCTAACAGGCCCTGGGAACAATACGCTTCCATTGGCGGGGAGCAGTCAAGCGATCACCATTGACGGGACTTTCATCGATAACACATGCACATGGCCATATTGACGAGACAGAGAGGAACGTAAATGCACATGTCCTACTGGCGCTTCGCGGCAATGATTGCCACTTCAACCATACTGATGCTCGGTCTGATGTATCTGAATACTTACGCATTCGAGCACATTTTGTGGAGTGAAACCCGAATGTGGATGGCGCTGTTAATGGGAGCCATGATGGCGATTGTTATGCTGGGCTTTATGTTGAGCATGTACCCGAACAAAGTTCTCAATACGGTCATTTTTGCCGGTGCCGCGGTGATATTTGCGCTTTCCCTCTGGCTGGTTCGCAGCCAGGCGACCATAGGCGATGCGGAATATATGAAGGCCATGATCCCGCACCATTCCATTGCCATTATGACCAGCGAACGCGCGCAAATCTCCGATCCACGCGTGCGCAAATTGGCCGATGAAATTATCGAGGCGCAACGGCGGGAAATTTCCGAAATGAAATACCTTATCGAAGATCTCGGGAAAGTCGAATGATGCCCTTCACTGATTGTTCATCCGGCTTTCGCTCTACCGTCAACGTCATCTCGGCGAGTACATTGTTGCTGGCTTTGGCAGCCTGCGGCGATCCGGCACCGGGCGAGGGGATGGAGAAACCCCTGGCGAGGAAACCGTTGCCCGAAGTGGTATCCGCTCGCGAGGCGTTGCAAACGCCCGATCTTACGATTATCGATCCGGCAACCATGGATAAAGCGGAAATCCACAAGGTGATTCCGGCTGGCCCGCAATGCAGCTTTGCCTATACGGCGGAAAGTTTCCCGGTATTGGCTGGCGGCACGGATGACAAAGCTGCGGGTGGGGTAGCGGGCGTGGTCAAACTGCACGGGCGACTGGTGGAGCTGAGCGCGCGGCAGGCAAAAACCTTCGATGAGCTTACGTCCGGGGTAGTCTTTACCGCGGACGGTATTCAACTGACGGTCACGCCCGACCCGGATAACGATGCCAGCCAAACACAGGGAGCCTGGCGCCGACCGGCCAACCTGATCTTTGAACTCGACCAGGGCCTGCGGGTGGGCTATCGCGGTTGGTATAGCTGCCGGAGCTGACCGGGCTTATCCCATACTTGCACAATCATTACACATTATTTGGTGCCTGGAGCTGTGACAAATTCTTCCAGTCATGGCAATATTTGTACGGCTACTGGATCGTATGCGCCCGTCGTTGGCATGCGACCTGTTGATGCCAATTTTTATTTCATCCGTATAACCATAAAGCCAAACCCATGGATAACGCGAAAGCCAAGAGAAATGTTATTGCCATTCTGGTCGGATTGTCTGTCATCATGCTGGCGGCATTCCTGACTCGGCCGAAGGACAGTTACAACCCCTGGGTCGATCTCTGGGGCTTGCTGGCGAAACATAAGCAGCCGATATTTGCCGGTGGCGCGGGAAGCGAGACCCAGGTCCGGATAGCGAGTTTAACCGGCGATTGGTTTTTTTCCACTGGCGACAACGCGGACTGGGCGAAGGAGGGCTTCGATCATTCCGATTGGGATAAATTGCACGTGCCCTCTTATTGGGAGCGGCAGGGCTACGGAGAGTACAACGGCTTTGCCTGGTACCGGCGCGAGTTCGAGGTTGACCGGCAGGCATTAAACCGATCACTGAATGTGGTGCTGGGAAGAATTGACGATACGGATGAAGTCTATGTCAACGGTGAGCGAATAGGGGGGCTCGGACAATTTCCTCCCACTTATGTAAGCGCCTGGAACAGATACCGCGACTACGCGATCCCTCCGGCACTGGTTCACGAAGGCACCAACGTCATCGCTGTGCGCGTGTACGACGCGCAAATGGGCGGTGGTATCACCGACTCAAACATCGGTATTTACGCATCCCGGTTACCCCGGCCGCTGCTCGACCTGCGGGGCGAGTGGCTTTTCAGGACCGGCGATGAAACAGAATGGAAAGATGGGAACGTTGACGAGTCGGGATTCCAAACCGTGGACGTTCCTTCCATCTGGGAAAACCAGGGCCACGCCCACTACGATGGTTACGCCTGGTACCGAAAACGCTTCCCTGGTTTGGATGTGGCCGATGAGGAAAAATTGATTCTCCTACTGGGAAAAATCGACGATACGGATGAAGTGTTTCTCAACGGTGAACGTATTGGCCGCACCGGCCGGCTTAACAGTTCGGATAGAAAGGATAATCCGGACTATTACGCACTGGACAGGGCATATGAATTCTCCCCGTCTCTGCTGAAAGAGTCGAATGTGCTGTCAGTGCGTGTTCACGACAGCGGAGGAGAAGGTGGCATTTATGCAGGCCCGGTAGGCATTGTGACAAAGGCCAGCTATATGGAATACCGGCAACAACCGTCGAAGTAAAACAACCGTCGAAGTAAGTTGTTTAATCATTGCAAAAAAATGCAGTCCCTTGCATGCGAGAGAGCTTCAAATATTTTCATTAATAAACGATTTCAGTTCTCCATACGTTCCCGTGCCAACCCGCCGGGCACTTGCCCGGCCGTTTTTAAACAACAACACGGCGGGTATGCCGCGAATGCCGTACTCACTTACCAGTTCCGGGTTATTATCAACATTCACTTTGGCGACATGAATATCACCTTCACCGGCCAACCGGTCCAGCACGGGTGCAACCGCACGACATGGCCCGCACCATTCCGCCCAAAAATCCACTAATACCGGTTTACTGGCGGCTTCCAAATATTGTTTGAAATCACCTTGGTTTAAATTAACAATCTGGTCACTCATGCTTTTTCCTCACAAGAAAGTTGCAACTGTTCCAAATTACGTCCGCGTGACTCATAATTCCAATTCGTATTTTATATAGAAGACATCATTTCCCATGATGATGCTTTGGGGGCGGAAGAATGAAAAACCAGGAGTTGAACCTACTTTATATTTTCGATGCAATTATGACGGAGGGCTCGGTTACCCGCGCCGCGAACCGGCTTGCCATGACGCAGCCGGCGGTATCCAATGCGGTGGCGCGCATGCGGGATGTGTGGAAAGATCCGCTGTTTATAAAAAGCGGGCGCCAGATCGAACCGACAGCCTTTGCCCTGAGCCTGTGGGACCAGGTAAAGGAGCCGATGTATTATCTCGCCAACGCGGTGAATTCCAGTGACTTCGATCCGGCGGAGTCGCGGCGCAAATTCCGCATCGCCCTGAGCGACTCCGGCGTGGATATGTTTTGGTTGCCGTTGATACAACATCTGGCGGAGGTGGCGCCAATGGTGGACCTTTATGCCGCGCCGTTCACCATGCTCGGCGCAGTCGACCAACTGCGGGAAGCGCAGGTCGATCTGGCGGTGGGGCCGATGACCCATCACGACCGCAGCCTGCACTCGACGGTGTTGTTCGAAACCCGTTATATCCTGGCGATGGGTAAACACCATCCGCTGGCACAAAAAGGTGAGGTAACGCTGGAGGAGTTCCTGGCCGCGCGGCATCTGCTGGTGACTACTTCCGGCAATACGGCGGGGTTTGTCGACCAGGCCTTGCAACGCCAGGGTTTGCGGCGGCGGGTGGCGGTAACGGTCAATCATTTTTCAGCCGCGCCAAAATTATTGATCAATACCGATTTAATTGCCGTGGTGCCACAGTTTGTTGCCGGCGGTACGCAATACCGTTCCGATTTATGGCTGACGGAACCTCCGGTGGAAGTGGAGCCTTCGCCTGTTTACCTGATCTGGCACGCCCGACACGACCGGGACCCGGGATTGACCTGGATGCGGGAACAACTGGAAGTGATTGCGAATAGACAGTTACAAAAATGTTGTGCTTGCATTCAGTCAAATGTAACTGAAGAGCTTGCCACCTTGATGTAAGAATTGAATTTGGGGAACACGCAAAGAATCCCAACCTTGAACCTGTTGGGATTCTAACTTTCGACAGTCAATCAGATCGTCTGGCTCAAAACCAGACCGCCCCACAGTAAATTGCGGTCGCCCTCACCAGATCGAACTTCCGATGACTGGCCGCGAATAACATAGCTGAATTTAAAATCGCGACCGAGCGTAAGTGTGTACCCGGCCCAGGCTTCCAGCAGAAGAGGACGCAACTCGTCCTGTTCCAGTGTGTGTTCGCTGTGTTTGAACTGCCCCTGTAAAAACGCGTTATACAGGCGCGCCTTAATGGCGACACCACCCCAGAAATAGTTTTCGTCACCCCCGGTGGGCGTGGCCACCACCTCGTTAACCCGCTCGCCGTAGGAAATCAGTTCCGGATTAAAGCGATTGCTGGGAGAGGAAATCAGCCCCTGCCGCGTGGAAACCGCAACGCCCACCTCGGTAAGATAGCCCACGGAGGCAAAATACGTGGTTTTAAACTGGCGGGACGGATTTTTCCTGTTGCGTTCCCAGTAATCCAGATAGGCGAGTTGGTAACGAAATGTAATTTCCCCGCCGTCGGATATCTGGTTGTGCCAACCTTCCGCCTGCTCATTGTTTACCAGTCGATGAATATCGTTTTGAATATCACCGAATACATCCAGCCCCAGCGCACCAATGGTGAGCGATGAAAACCACGCGTCGCCCCACGGTTGTTTTTGATAAATCCGACTGGCGGAAAGATATACCAGGCTGGCATAGGGCCTGTCATTTTCCAACAGTTCGGCGCTATCGATTGCCTCGGGCGTAAACCCGTAAACACCCAGTTCGATTGACGGTGTTACAGATGATTCTTCATCACCCGTACCGCTCAGGCTGTCTATTGATGCCAGTGTGGTATCCAGAACATTCCAGTATTTTTTCCCACGCGCTCCCGCATAGGTTAATGCCAGGCCGCCGGTGAAATCCGCGTCCTTGGATGTTCCTGGCGTAAATAAATCATTGTCGATGGAAAAGGCCCAGACTTCCTTTTCCCGGATTGTTTGTGGTGTTTCCGCGTATCCGCCAACGGTTGTCAGGGACAGCAGAACAATAAAAACAGTTGCTTTTGTTACGAGAGTATTCACGACACTTCCCCAAAAAAATAAACGTTTCGGGGCGCGAATGTGTTAGAACTTATCCCGCTAAAGACAGGTTCCTAATTATTAGAATCCTTTCACGCCTTGCGTGGGTTATATTGGGGTCGGGACGTGCGTCACTCAAATCAGCAGAATGTATTCTTGTTATCACTGTGGATGATGAATTGGACATCCACCCACCTCACCCGGAACAAGCCTCAGTGCAATCTGCGTCGCTTCCTCCTTCGATATATCGGAGACTCCGGCTCCGGTTTCCGGGTCGGCGTCTGTCCTTGTGCCCAAAGGCCGTCGGACAGGGTCACGGTAATAGCCAGGGTCATCACCTTGAAAAATGTCTGCATGGGAAACTCCTGCTTAATCAATAAACATTCAATTCTGGTTGTCCCGCAAAAGAGACATGCAAATTAGGCACCCGGTATTTGCCGGTACAGGCTTCATCTGGTGTTGCGTTTTTTGGTCTGTTTCATAAATCCGGCTGGAACTTTTGGCGGTAGTGGAACAGGGGCTGCTGTTCGTGCTATAAAACCACCATGCAAAAAATTTCCTGTTTTCCAACTCCTTTTCGATCACCGGGTGCACAGTGCAGCTTCGCTGTAGCAGCCTTCCCCATTTAAGGGCGATTAAGTTTTAGCCTTAATCGCCCGCCAAACAAACGATCCGTTAAAAAGTTTTTCGCACCGGCCATTGCCTTACCGTTCGGCACGGCACGTCGTGCGCTGTTAAGCAGAGGTTTATATGAACAACCAATTCTGGAATCAGCTTTTCACCATGGCTTCAAGCGTCGGGCAGGCGGATGAGACCAAGGAATCAGCGTTGGCGCGTCTCGAAGAACAGCTGGAAACCATCGAGGTAATGTACCGTGGCTCGTTCGATCCCGCGGATAATTTTGAGGAGTATGTCGCCGTGGCGCTATGCAATGCGGTAAATAAGGCTATTTCCCAAAGTCGGCAGACTGAGGAGCGCAGCTGCGGGAAAGCGCTTGCGCGATAAGTTAATCGTTTTAGCCGGCAAAAATACCCAATGGATGATGGGCCCTGGCCACGGAAATAATGAAAGCGTATACCAAAAGCGCGGACAGCCAAAACCCGAACCGCGTATGGAGTTTCCGCTGGCGAAATGCCAGGGCGCCAAGGAATATGTATATAACCAACAGCACTACCTTGACCGTCAACCAGCCATGGACGAAGGGATACTGCCGCACGATTGTCATCAGCATCAGTGCGGCAGTTAACAAAACGGTGTCAACGGTATAGGTCAGGTAGCGCACCGGCGCGACCAACGGCCATTTCATGCCCAGCATCAGGCCAAGACCGCGCAACGCGAACAAACCGCCGCTGATTAAAACCGCTGTGATATGCGTAATGCGGATTTCGGGATAAAACTCCAACATTGACTAAATAATCCTTGAATAACGAATTTGATTGCCGGCCTGACCGTTGTTGGTTTGCATGTTGGTTTGCAGATAGGCATCGAATACCATGCAGATACGACGAACCAGCAAACGGCCGGCGTTGTGTATTGTGTATACGGATGCCAACCGCGTCCCGGGTGAGCAGTTTATCCTCCACCCTCGGTGCGAGTGTGGTGTAACGAATGCGCATACTATTTGTTACACCACACTAGTTGACTCAGTTCCGCCGCGAAGTGATCTTCCACTGAAATGCCAAACTGTTTTTCCACATCGGCAAAATCCAGGTGGAAATGGCAGATTATCTGATTGATGACATACTGGCGCAACTTGTTTTCCTTGCCGAGGGTAAAGCCGCGTATAAGAGGTAACTGTCCGGCATCGATCAATTGCTCATACGTATTTAATTGTTTTGCGTAGCGGCGGATTAAATCCGTATCCCATTGCAGCGGTCGATTAAACAAAGGTGTCGTTTTCATTGTCGATTCTTACAAATATTTCAGTCACCGCGTTTATTCATTCCCGGCGGCATCGATAAATTCCGTCATCCCAAGCAGCCGAACCATTTCCGGTCGGTTGGCCCGCGGCAGCAGGTCGGCAAGGGTGTAGTTGTCCAGCGTGGTAAAAAACGCATTAAGCGCTTTATGCAGCACTTGCTTAAGTTCACAGACGGGTGTGATAACACAACTGGATGCACTGCCGAAACATTCCACCAACTCCAGGTCCTGTTCGGTATCCCGCACCAGCGTGCCGATATTGATATCCTCGGGGGCGCGGTTGAGCCGCATCCCGCCGTTCTTGCCGCGAATGGCAAGCAAATAACCCTTGGCGGCCAACTCCTGCACCACTTTCATCAAATGGTTTTTGGAAATGTCGTAGGCGGAAGCAATTTCACCGATGGTCGAAAGCGCATCGCCCTTTAACGCAACGTACAGCAGCACGCGCAGGGAATAGTCGGTATAGCGGGTTATTCGCATTGATCCAGATCCTCTAAAATTGTTTTAACCGGCGTTAACGCTGCCGGTAGGGCGGGTAAGCGCAGCGCCACCCGCCGTTAACCCGGTTTGCCGTCCGTGCGGGGGCTTGCCAGAACCGGCCCGTAGAGCACAACAAAAACACTGAACGCCACCACCCAGGCGAGGGCGGAAAGGCATACGCCGAATCGGTAATCCATCGCACCCGTGGCCGCCAAAAGGCGCAGAATCGCCGCAATGATAATGGCGATATAGGCAACCAGGCCAAACCGCGGCAGTTTTAATGGCCTGCCGGTATGGCCCATTGCCACCCGCGTCATTACGCCCAGAATAAGCGTGGCGATTCCTCCCACGCCCAGGGCATGTTGCCATACCCCGGGGCCGATTATATCGGTGAAGGCGGAGGCACCGCGTAATAACAGTGAGATGACTACCCACAAATAAGCCAGGTGCAGTATCCACAATAGGGGTTCGCGCGCGGTCTTCCAGCCGGCCCAGCCGATAAGTCGTGAACCGTTGACGATACCGGCCAGCAGGGCGGCAGCCCCCTTCGCCTGCGCCGGCAGGGGAAACCAGTCCACCGCCATCACCAGTACCACGCTGGCCAGTGACAAAGTTTCCAGTCCACGATATATCTTGACCGCTTCCGGATTTCTTCCATGCAAACGCAGCCAGTTTGCGGAAAACGCCGGCGTAATGCGGCCCGCGATAATTACGATCAATACGGTTATCAGGTTAAAACCCTGTTGCTGGCCCAGTTGCAGCAGACCTGTTTTTCCGGTCATAAACCCGGTCTGCATCACCAGGTTGCCTGCAAAGAGCAGCGCAAGCACCGCCACCAGGACAAAATTGCGGCGGTTGTTATGGGCGATCAACACCCGCGCCACATAAATTCCCAATACCGGTAGAAACGCCAGGTCCACCACCGCCACCAGCCAGCCCGGCAACCAGCCGGCAAACCACATGGCCACCCGGCCCGCGAGCCACAGAAGCAGCAAGGCCAGCAGCCCGAAGCCCTGTAAGGGGCGGGCGCCGGTCCAGTTGGTCATGGCGGTCAGCATAAAACCGCCAATGGCGGCCGTGACAAAACCGTAGAGCATCTCATGGCTGTGCCATTGCAACGGCGACCAGCCCAAGGGAATGGGCCAGCCACCAAATAGAAATGCCACCCAGCCGAAAACCGCCACTACCGCATAGATTCCCGTTAAGAGGAAGAAAGGCCGAAAGGGGTGGGCCAGCAGGGCGGGTGTTTGATTGTTGCGTGTTTCATTCATGGGGGGATGTCCTGGGAGTGGGGCGGGAGAGAAGAAAAACCGCAACCGCAAGAAAAATAATGGCGGTAAGCATCAGCTCAACTGTATTCGACTGGAGGAACCACAGCATCGTCCAGCTCGATGCCATCAGTGCGATAGCGACACATTTTGCCTTCGCCGGAACTGCCCTCTGTTCGCGCCATGCCCGCAGTACCGGGCCCAACAGTCGATGCCGGTGCAGCCAGACACCCAGTTGCGGCGACCCTTTGGGCGCGGCCCAGGCGGCCAGCAACAAAAACGGGGTGGCGGGCAAAAGCGGCAATACGGCGCCTGCCGCGCCCAGCGCGATACCGCACCACGCGAGTGTCCGCCACGCCAGCCGGCGGTTAAAAAGTTGATTACCGGGTAATGGCTTCACCGTTTGATTCTCCTGGTTACTGATCTTACTCAGCCGCGTTACCAAAATTATAACATGTATTTATTTTACATCTTTAAAAGATGCATTTAAACTACATCTTAAAAGAAGTTCTGTTCCGCCATTTTAATCAGACGAGGAGAACGTCCCATGGCTCAGTACCGCAAACTATGGTGGCTGTTAATTGCCATCCTGGCTTTTACCTTTAGCATCCTCGGTTATTTCGGCACCGAGGTTTACCGGCAGGCGCCGCCCATTCCTGGCAAATTTGTCAGCGAGGACGGCGCCACACTAATGACAGAAGAGGGTATTCTCGACGGCCAGACCGCCTGGCAATCAGTAGGGGGAATGCAACTGGGCTCCATCTGGGGACACGGCGCCTACCAGGCGCCGGATTGGACCGCCGACTGGCTGCACCGGGAGCTGGTGGCGTGGCTTGAGCTGGCGGCACAGGATGATGTCGGGACTTCCTACGATGAGTTGAGTGGCCGGGACCGGGCCGCGTTACTGCATGAACTGAAGGAGGAGTACCGAACCAGCACTTACGAGAAGGCCACCGACACCGTGGTCCTGTCACCGCGCCGGGTGGAAGCCATCAAGCAGACTGCCGCATACTACAGCGCCCTGTTCAGTGACGCTTCCGAACTGCAGGGCACCCGCGAAAGCTATGCGATGAAGGAAAACACTCTGCCGAACCCGGAGCGGCGCGAGCGCATGGCGGAGTTTTTCTTCTGGACCGCCTGGGCAGCCGCCACCGAGCGTCCCGACAGCAACGTCACCTACACCAATAATTGGCCCCACGAGCCCCTGATCGACAACAAGCCCTCGGCGGAAAATATCGTCTGGTCCATTGTTAGCGTCGTGCTGCTGATCGCCGGCGTCGGTGGCCTGGTATGGGCCTGGTCCTTCCTGCGCAAGCACGATGAAGAAGAGCCCGCCGCGCCGGGGCGCGACCCCATTTCCCTGGTTAATCTCACACCGTCACAACGGGCTCTGGGCAAGTACCTGTTCGTGGTGGTCGCGCTGCTTATATTCCAGGTAATGATGGGTGGTATAACCGCGCACTACACCGTGGAAGGGCAGCATTTTTACGGCATCGACCTGTCACGCTGGTTCCCCTACAGCCTGACCCGCACCTGGCATATCCAGGCGGCGCTATTCTGGATCGCCACCGGATTTTTGGCTGCCGGCCTGTTCCTGGCGCCCATCATCAACGGCGGCAAGGACCCCAAGTATCAAAAACTGGGGGTCGATATCCTGTTCTGGGCACTGATCGCGGTGGTGGCCGGTTCCTTCGTCGGCAATTATCTGGCCATCGCACAGATCATGCCCACTAATCTGAATTTCTGGTTGGGTCACCAGGGTTACGAATATGTGGATCTGGGCCGCCTCTGGCAGATCGGCAAGTTCACCGGCGTCGTCCTCTGGTTGGTCTTGATGCTGCGCGGCATCGTACCGGCGCTGCGCCAGCCGGGCGATAAAAACCTGCTGGCTTTGCTCACTGCCTCGGTGGTTGCCATCGGCTTGTTCTATGGCGCCGGTTTCTTCTACGGCGAGCGCACCCACATATCGGTAATGGAGTACTGGCGCTGGTGGATCGTTCACCTGTGGGTGGAAGGTTTCTTCGAGGTGTTCGCCACCGCGGCGCTGGCCTTTATCTTCTGCAGCATGGGACTGGTGTCCCGCACCGCGGCCACCGCTGCCAGTCTTGCCTCCGCCTCGCTGTTTATGCTCGGCGGCATTCCCGGCACTTTCCACCACCTGTATTTTGCCGGCACCACCACACCGGTGATGGCAGTGGGCGCCACCTTCAGTGCGCTGGAAGTGGTGCCGCTGGTAGTCCTGGGTTATGAAGCCTGGGAGAACTGGCGACTCAAAACACGTGCCGACTGGATGGTCAAAATCAAATGGCCGCTGATCTTCTTCGTCGCGGTTGCGTTCTGGAACATGCTCGGCGCGGGTGTCCTGGGCTTTATGATTAACCCGCCCATTTCCCTCTATTACATTCAGGGTTTAAATACCACTCCGGTTCACGCGCACGCGGCCCTCTTCGGAGTCTACGGCTTCCTGGCGCTGGGTTTCTCACTGCTGGTTCTGCGTTACATTCGCCCGAACCTGGTGTTCGATGAAAAACTGATGAAAACCGGGTTCTGGTGGCTCAACGGAGGCCTGGTATTGATGCTCGCCACCAGTGTGCTACCGATTGGTATCATCCAGTTTGTCGCCAGTGCTTCCGAAGGCATGTGGTACGCGCGCAGTGAGGCGTTCATGCAGCAGGGGCTACTGGAAATGCTGCGCTGGGTCCGCACTTTCGGTGACGTGGTGTTTATCGTCGGTGCTGTTGCGGTGGCCTGGCAGGTGGTGAAAGGGCTGCTGTTTACCAACACCGAAACCGAAATCGAAACCACCGCAACCGAAGGTTTGGTCAGGGATCTGGGTGGACCGGTCGCAACCGGAAGTGTAGCGAGCGTTTCGGGTTCATCCCCGCAGGCCAGACGGGAAGATTATTAAATTAATTGAGTAAAAGGCAGCGGCAATAATATCGCTGCCTTTACAAAAATAATCATCGAATTTTCGAGTTTTCCAAAACCATCAATGTTCCCCAAGTGGGCTTCGGCGGCTGTGTTGGTACCAAGATACCGTACAAAGCCTCAAGAATGGGCGAGGCCGGCCGATAAAACGGTGATAATCCTGACAAACGAGCACCATTTTTTTCGGGCGGCCCATGGTTCACGTCAATAACACTTCATTTTACCGCCTCGCCAGTACCAACCAGGCAATCCAGGGGCAGCAAACGCGTGCGATTTCCAGTCGCCATGCGGAACGATTAACGACAACTTCATCGGCAACCAGGGATTCAACCAGTCCGTCGCGCTCCTTGTTGACTTACACCGATATGGGGTTGACCGCCAAACGCGGCCATACCGAACTCTCCTCCAAGGGTAGTACCGCCTCTTCAGAGAATTTGCAGGCAGAGAGTCCGGCGGGGTTCGAAAGCATGAATGCCGTCAAGGCATTGATTACACGTTATCAACATGCGGGTGAACAGGACCCGACGCTTTCCCGGTCGCCGGACGACAAAATGTTCGAACTGAGCATCAAAACCAGGGAAGGGGACACCATTACATTCTCCATCGGCGCCGATGTTTTTTATGGCCAGGAGAATGGCGGAATTTCCGTGGATCATGAAATCAATTTTTCCTTTACGATCGCCGGGGAACTGAGTGAAGAGGAAGGCGACGCGGTTGATAAATTGGTGGCACGCCTGGCCGATATGGCGCATCTTTATCGGGAAAACGGCTGGGCGGATGTTGAGTTTCTGGATGCGTTCGATAAAAGTGAGCTTGCGGGCCTGGATCTGAGCGTGTCCGGCATGGAGGGTAAAGCGCTGAGCCTTACTTATACTCTTGATGCCGATGCGGGTACCCACACCCTGGCCGTCAATCAGAATGACTATGAGTACGAGCTGAACGCGGAAAATTTTCTTGCTCAATCCGGCTTTGTTTTACAGGAAAATGATCTTTACCAGCAATATCGGCAGGTTCTGATTGATACAGCTCGTTCGTATAAGGCGGGTGAATTTTCCGGTGGTGTCTCAAACTCCAAGGCCCTGGAATTTTTTCTCGATGGACTGGAGGCGGCTTTTTCTCCACTGGAGCCCGAGCAGGACATCGGCCATGGTGATGGAAGTGTCAATGCGGCCAACGCCAACATAAGTGATAGCGCGGTGGAGAAAGCGTTCTTAAGCGGCTTGCCGGATTTTTTCGCCAGTTTCAATACGCCGCGTTTTATGCCAAACGCATCCAAGCCCGGTGAAGTTTCGCAAATGACCCTGGATATGGAACAGGTGACCGACATCTCGCTGAACGCTGGCAACAATGTCACCACACTGAATCAGCGTTATAGTTTTGAATCGCGGGTAAGTCAGCATTTCGGTATCGGCGGCGACAGCGTGGAGCACGCTAACCTGGCGGACGAAAACCAGCCCGGCGGTCAAACCTATTTGTATGAAGTAATTAATAAATCAGCAACGCTTACAAGAACGCTTGACGTGAATTCCAACGGCGCGGTTGTTGCCTACCGGGAAGACAACGACAGTGAACATCTGGTAACAACAAAAAAAGTGGTAAAGGGAACTGTTGAAGACTTCAGCGAAGAAGATCTGACCGACCCGGAGAAAAATTATTCCCTGGCTTTGCAGGCATTTCCGCCAACCTTATTGGCCAGCCATGAACTCCATGCGTTGCGGATGAATGAATACAGGGA
The DNA here is from genome assembly GCA_964451365.1 of uncultured Cellvibrionaceae bacterium. GTDB lineage: Bacteria > Pseudomonadota > Gammaproteobacteria > Pseudomonadales > Cellvibrionaceae > CAYVIB01. The sequence continues at coordinate 38,127 of CAYVIB010000006.1, read as the reverse complement.
TATGCAGATATTAATAGAGGCCATCGGAACAAGCCGCATCGACCTTTATTCGTAAACCGGATGCGCGACGCAAATCAGTGACAGCGATTATGCCTGCTCGCGACATGCAAACAATGCGACCACACCCAGGATAGCCAATAGCCCCGCGGCCAGGCCGAACGTTGACGCGTAACCCACCGATTTGATCAACGGTTGGCTTATCAACGGCGAAAGGAATTGCCCCAGGAAAATGCTGGTGGTGACCGCCCCGGAGGCCAGGCCCCTGCGATGCGCGGGTGCCACATCGAGTGCGACAGCCAGAAAAGTCGGCATAATGAACCCCGTTGCTATCCCCACAAATACAGCCCCCAGAATCGCAACCGAAAACCCTTTCGCTAAAGCGAGCACGCCGAATCCGGCCGCCATAATTGTATAGCCGAGCATGGGCGTTCCAGCCCGGCCAAGACGAGGACGGATACGACCGAAAGCCAGCGACGAAGCCCCGCCTGCAAGTGTGACCGATGCCAGCAGAATTGCAGCGGCGGCGGGTTCAGGATGGCCAATTCGGCTCAGATAATAGGGGGCCTGCGTGGGAATCAAATAAAAACTAATGAAGCTGAGCCCCGCCAGCGCAACCACCGCCGCAAGCGTAAAAGGCCACCCGGTTTCTCCGGCCCGGGCACTGGCATGTGCTTTGGTGCCACGACGGTCGGTGTCGGTTAAAGCGACCCACATCAGCGGCAGGTAAAGCAGGGCAACCGCGTAGATGGCGAAAGGCAAACGCGGAGAGATACCTGCAAGCCAGCCCGCCAGCGACAAGAAGATAAAGCCGCCGAAGTTAGTGGCGGCAATCTGTAAACCCATAAACCGTCCACGAACCGCAGTGGCGAAGTAATCTCCAATCAACGCGGTTTGCGCTGTCATAATCATGGCAACCGCTACACCGAGTACCAACCGGCTTGCCAGGATTAGAGGGAGACTGGGCATGAATAATCCAGCACAGCCGGCAAAGGCAAAAAGAATTACACCCAACAGGAGTTGACGGCGGCGTCCGAAACGATCAACCAAGACGCCGGCAAACGGAGCACAGATTGCCACTAAAAGCGATGGCGCGGAAACCAGCAGGCGCGTCAGCAACTCGGCGTTGGGCTGATGGGGAAAAGCCGCCTCGATTCCCGGCAGTGCCGGACTGATAAGCGTATTGGATAAAATTGTTAACGACGCCGTCAACAATAGCGCCAACGCACGACGATCCTGAAGTAGTGAAAGCATGTTAACCCTTAAAACCGGGTAGCGGGCTTGTCGTTAACGATACTACACTTCATAGCGTTAACCTGCCGAAGTTCTTTCAAAGTTTTAAAGTCCGTTTTATAAACAATAAGGTCAAGGCGGGTGAGGCAGTGCTGGAATCGAAAGTGGTCGAATTTCAGGCCTGTCTGGCTTGGTGTATGATAACCCGCCCGGTTGCCTGAAGGCTACCGCCATGACCAAATAAACATTTTAAAAAAATCTTAAAAAAAAGCGTCAGGTTGATGTCGGGTAAGGAGCGAAGGGATCCTTGTGCATTTTATTTTAGTATCGCGTCGATCCGGACCCGCGTTATCCTGTTATCGTCCAGGGGCCATTCAATTTCCTGCCCAACAGACAAACCGAGAAGTGCACTCCCGACAGGCGTGAGAACAGATAATTGATCGCTCGTATCGGCTTCATGCGGGTATACAAGTGTGTACGTAAAAGTTTTCCGCGTGGAAAGCACTGTGAATGTGACGGTGGAGTGCATTGCCACCACATCGGCGGGCATGTTTTGTGAATCAAGAATCTCGGCCCGCTCAAGTTCATCCACCAGTCGGTCGATGGCCGCGCTGTCCGGCATATTGTCGAGCATTGTGTTAAGACGTTTGTAGTCATCTGAAGACACCACGATTTTGGGCTTGGTTTCTGTACGAGTTTTAATACTGGCATTCATGGCTATCACCTTTTTTTGACATGAGGGATCGGCTAACAGTGGTCGATGATATTGCGTATCCGAAGTCGCGGGCTATGGCCCGCGCCATGGTCTGTAATGTGTAGTCGGCAGGCTGGATTTTGACGGATAAGCCTGCATTGGTGCAGGCCAGGGATGTAACAGGGCCAATGGCCGCAATAGCGACATCTTCCAACAAACGGTTAAAATTTTCCGCCCCCAAAAGTGAGCGCATTGCAGTAACGGACGAAGGCGATGTAAATGCAACGCAGTCAGCTTTCCCGGCATAAATTAATCTTTCTGCTTCTTCGTCGAGAGAGGCGCGAGGATCGGTCACGTACAGCACCGGCGATATCACCTTATAGCCTTTTCGTTTCAGTTCACTCTCCAGAACCAGGGCGGATCTGTTTCCCCTGGGAAAAAGAACTTTTGGAGCATGGGTACGCATAACGGGAAAGAGATCGACCAGTGCTTGTGCCGTGTATTTGTTGGGCATGACATTGGTTGTCAGGCCGAACCTGTTTAGTTGTTGCGACACGACAGGACCGACCGCGCATATACTTATTCGGTAGAGTTGCCGGGGATTAATGCCGACATGGTGCAAGTATTCCAGGGTTTCAATCACCGCAACCTGGGATGTAAAAACCAGAAAATCAAACTCCTCAATGCGACTGAATATCTCATCCAGTTGCGGATCGCGCGGGACCGGACGGATTGTAATCGTCGGGCATGGACAAACTTGAAACCTGTTCGAAGGTAACATGTGTAGCGCGTTACCCAGACCGTCTCGGGGCCGGGTGACCAACACATTGACTATTTGATTTTCCATGACCTGCTTCCTCGATAATGGTTTGGCAAACATGAAGCGATTCATTTTTTGAGCGCATATGCCATTCGTATTTCGCGGAATCCGATAAGGAAAAAGCCGAGCGGATTTTTACGCAAAATAACAAGCCGCAGCCCGCGATACGCACGGACTGATTCAACGACGATTAACTGTTTTTTTTGGGGAAAATTTTCGTGGGCGACTAAGAAAAAAGCGGTTCTTAATCGCCCTTAAATGAGAAAGGCGCGAACGGCAGCAATCCGCCGCGTAGCCGGAAGAGAAATGACGTTGGTAAATAGTGGAAGTGTGGACATGTAGATGTTATAGCATGAAAAACCAGGAGTGACCAGCTTAAAAAATTTTTTCTCTCAGTAATGTTTTTTCTTTTGTTGCTTTGAGATGTCTTGCGCAGTTTTTGATGAAGATCATGTCAGGTCCATTCGGTCACCTCCCTCAACGCCACACGCAGGCTGGACAGACCCTGTTCAAGCCCCTGCGTTTGTGAAGGTAACTGATACAGAAGGAAAACGGGATAGGAAAACTCCGGGGATTCCGGAACGCGCACCAACGCACCCCGGTCAAGATGTTTTTGGATCACGCGGGTCCGAAAATAACCCCGCCCGCCATTCTCCAGAAGATACTGCAACGCCAGCGGCCCCAGGTTCATGGTAATACTGGCGCGTGCCAGTTCCGGTAGTGCCGCATCGTGCTGGTGCCGGAAGGCAGGGCCCCAATCCACATAAATGTAGGGCGCATCCGTTTCAACCGATGCCACCATAATGAGTTTTTCCTCCAACAACTGCTCGACCTGAACACCCGGCCAGTATTCCGGCTGGTGCACGATGGCGGCGTTCAGAACACCCTGTTGCAGTCGTTCGTGCAGGACACGGCGCTCACCCACTTCAACCCGCACCGCCAGTTCCGGATGTTCGGCTGCCAGGCGCGACAGCCAGCGCAACAGGAGCGGATTCCACAGGCTGGTTTCGCAGCCGAGTGTAACAAGCTGCTCCCGACCCTCGGGCAACGGCAGATCGCGGCGGGATGCCTCCCAGGTTTGCACCAGTTGGTTGGCATGTTTAAGAAAATGCCGGCCGTTGTCGGTGAGGTGGGCTCCGCTGCGGTTGCGCACGAACAGCCGGCAGCCCAGCAGGCCCTCCAGGTTGTGCACTCGCGCGGTAACGGTGGTTTGAGTGATATGAAGACGCTCGGCGGCGGCCAGAAAGCTGCCACAGCGAACGATTTCCAGGAAAGTACGCGCCAGTTCGATATCCATTAAGATAGTTCAAAATTATTGATAATAACCAGCATTATATTTCATTTTTATTGCACTTCCTCCGGCCGCATACTACCGGCATGACGACAAACCACCAACAAATAACGCCCTCTCGGTTTTCAACCGAACTCTTCTCGGAGGAGCAATGGCGACATATACAGGCTCTGCTGGACAAACTCGACCAGCGGCAGTCGCTGTGGCTGAGCGGTTTTCTGGCGGCGCGCGGGCAGCCTTTTTCCGCGCCGGAGCAACCAGGCGAGGAGGCCGCGCGCATATGCATCGCCTATGGCAGTGAAACCGGAAACTGCGAATCCCTGGCCCACGGCCTGGGTGAAGAGCTTTCCCGGCGGGACGTTGCGCATGAAGTTGTTTCCCTGGCGGATGTGAAACCGCGTTCCCTGGCACGGCTGGACTTTCTGTTTGTTATTTGCAGCACGCACGGAGACGGTGATCCTCCGGAGCCGGCCACGGGATTTTACGATGCACTTGTTTCCGGGCTGGCGCCGCCGAAATTCGCCGGTTTGCGTTTCGCGGTTCTGGCGCTGGGGGACAGCTCCTACGAGCATTTTTGCACCGCCGGCAAGCGTATTGACGAACGGCTTGAGGCTTTGGGCGGTCGCAGGCTTATCGAGCGTGCCGATTGCGATGTGGATTTCGAAAAGCCGGCGAAGGAGTGGATGACACGCGTGCTGGCGTTGCTGCCGAGCCATCGAAGTCAATCGCCACGACAGGCGGTAAATGCGTTGAAACAGCCCGTAGAAACCGAGGCGGCGAGCCGGAACAATCCATTGAATGTGGAGGTGCTGGACAATATTTGCCTGACGGGCGGGGCGCGCCCCAAAGCAATCCACCACCTGGAGTTGTTGATCGAACCAAGCAGCATATCGCTGATGCCGGGGGATGCCGTTGGTATTCTGCCACACAATCCTCCGGAGCTGGTTGCGGCGATACTGGACCTGGCGGGTTTTTCCGGTGACGAGCCGGTCGTCGTCAATCAGCATGCGGCCCCACTGGTGGAAGTGTTGAGGGAACACCTGGATCTGTCCATTCCCGGCGCGGCTTTCCTGAAATACTGGGCCGAGGCCAGCGGCAGCGAAAAACTGCGGGAGATTATCGACGCGGATACCGCTGTGCAGCGACAGTTCCTGCGTTCGGTGCAAGTGATCAACATCCTGCGGGAACATTCCGGCACCGCCGGGGCCCAGGCGTTTGTCGACAGCCTGCGGCCGCTTCAGCCGCGCCTGTACGATGTGGCAAACGAGATAACACCGGAGACCGACGAACTGCACCTGACCGTCAAGGATTTCCGCTATGGCATGAACGGGCGTGAAATTTCCGGCACCGCCTCGCGCTACCTGTTGCAGTCCCAGCCGGGCGAATGTCTGAGAATCTATCCCCACCACAACAAACGTTTCCGTTTGCCGGAAGACACTAACGCGCCCCTGATCCTGGTGGCCAACGGCACCGGCGTCGCACCGTTTCGAGCGTTTTTACAGCACCTGGCCCGGCAGGGACGCCAGCGGGATTGCTGGCTCCTGTTCCAGGAGACCTCCGCCGAGGAGGACTTTCTGTACCAACTGGATCTGCAGCAGGCGGCGGCGCGGGGCGTTTTGCCCTTTGTCGATACGCTTTTTACCGCCGATCATCCCAAGCGCGAGATAAAGGATATTTTTGAGACGCGCGCGGACCGGTTGCTGGACTGGCTGGCACGGAAGGCGCACTTGTACCTCTGTGGCGAGAAGGAGGTGTTGGGCTCTTGCGAGAGCGAGCTCAAAACACTTGTTGAACGAATGGAAAAACCGGACCTGTGGAAACAAACCATCGCCGACAAACGCATTCACCGCAACCTGTATTAGGGCCTGTTAACACTAATTGAATTGTCCCTGTTGCGGCTGAAAAGGCGCCAATCGAGTGATGCGGCATTCGGACGCGAAAAGAGAGGTTTAATGAATCTAAATGATGAGCAACGCAGTGTGGCGCCTTTTCAGTCGCAACCCGAAGGGCCGGGGCCATTTTTTCGCCCAGCGGCGTTATCGGTCGCTCATTTGGAGCAACCAAACCGCGCTCCCTCTGCCTTGCTGGACAAAAAAATGACCTCCGGCAGGGATAATTCAATTAGGGTTAACAGGCACCAGGAAAGCGTATGAGTACCGACACCATCGATCGTTCCAGTGATATAAGCCAACCGGTTAACCACCTCAACGACAATGAACAATTGAAGGCACGCAGCCGCTACTTGCGCGGCGAAATCGCCGAAGGGCTTGTCGATCCGCTCACCGGCGCGGTGCCGGGGGACGACCCGCTGCTGATGAAATTTCACGGCATCTACCAACAAGACGACAGGGATAAGCGCGGCGAGCGTGCCAGGCGCAAGCTGGAGCCCAACTACCAGTTCATGGTGCGGTTGCGCATTCCCGGCGGTCGGCTGACACCGGCCCAGTGGATTCAACTGGACAATACCGCCAACCGTTTCGCCGAGCGCGGGTTGCGCATTACCACCCGCCAGACGATCCAGCTTCACGGCGTGCGCAAAAAAGACCTGCGTTTGACAATGCAGGCGATAAGGGCGGCGGGGCTGGACACCGTGGCGGCGTGTGGCGATGACAGCCGTGGCGTTGTCTGTGGCGCCAATCCCGCGCTGGCGCATATCGACGAGCAAGTGACGGCCATTGCAAAAGCCACCAGTGACAGATTGATTCCGCGCACCAGCGCATATCCGGAGATATGGTACGAGGAGCACCGGGAGCAGCCGGACAAGGAGGAGCCCGTTTACGGGCCGCTGTATCTGCCGCGCAAATTCAAGGTCGGTTACGTTATTCCGCCGATCAACGATATCGATGTCCACGGCCAGGACCTGGGTTTTATCGCGGTCGTGGAAGCGGGCCGACTCGCCGGCTTTAACGTGTGCGTGGGCGGCGGCATGGGCCAGTTGGACAGCCGCGAGGACAGCTATCCCCGCCTGGCCGAACCCATTGGTTTTATCGCCCCCGACGAGGCGCCCGGGTTCAGTGAAATTGTGATGTCCATCCAACGCGACTACGGCGACCGAAAGGACCGCCACCGCGCGCGCTTCAAATACACCCTCGACCGGCTTGGCACACCATGGTTTCTGCGGGAACTGGAACAACGGCGTGGTCGCCCATTACAGGAGTGGCGCCCTGTCAGCTTCGACAGCAACGCCGACAGCTTCGGCTGGCGACAGGGCAGCGACGATCTTTGGTCCGCGACGTTGAATATCGAAAACGGCCGTATCGATGGCGCGCTGCAAAGCCAGCTGCAGGCGTTTTTCGAGAGCTTCGGGGGAAAAATCCGCCTGACCACCAATCAAAACCTGCAGTTAACCCATATTGGCCACTACGAACTGGCCCAGGCCCAATGGCGATTGCAGGACCTGGGACTCGAGAGTCGACTGCAGCCCGATATTCAGGCGGCGCATACCATCAGTTGCGTATCGCTCCCCACCTGCGGGCTGGCCATGGCGGAAGCGGAACGTTACACGCCCGATTTTTTGCATCTGTTCAACAAGCTCAAGCACCGGCATGGGCTGGACGACACGCCGGTCACACTACGAATTTCCGGCTGCCCCAACGGCTGCGCTCGCCCGTATCTTGCCGAAATCGCGCTTACCGGCCGTGCGCCCGGTTTATACAACCTGTACCTGGGTGGCAGTTTTCACGGCGACCGGTTGGCGAGATTGTATGCGCCCAACGTGAATGAGGAAAAAATTACCGGCATTCTGGACGAGCTCTTTTCGCGCTACGCGGCGCAACGTCATCTCAACGAACACTTCGGCGATTTTCTGGTGCGAAGCCGGCTTTTGCGGCAAGCGAACGTTTAACAATACTGGATGAGGAATAAACCATGTCAGAGTATTTATTCATACAGAGTCAGGATCCTTTCACAGAAACGCGGGCCATCGGCCAATACGAACTGGCGGCCCGACTCGCGCAGGCGGGTAATCGGGTGAGTGTGGTGTTGGTCCAAAACGGCGTCAGCCCCGCCAGGCGGGGCGCGAACTGCACGCCATTCGATGCCCTGGCAGATTCCCCGGTTGCGGTGCTGGCCGATGAATTCGCGCTTCGCCAGCGGGAAATTGAAACCCATCAACTGAAAAAATATGTTCAGGTCTGCACGCTGGATGTGGTGGTCGACGCCATGCTTGCCGGCCACAAAGTGATCTGGAATTAACAGCGGAGGAAATCATCATGGCTAAAACACTGACTTTCGCTTTCATGGACCCACCTTTTGAAAGCGAGCGCACCGTTACCTTTTTCCGGCTTTTGGATTGCGCGCTTGAAAAAGGCGCCAACGTTCGGGTGTTTGCGTATGAAGGCGCGGTGGCCCTCGCATTTGCCCGGCAGCAACCCCACGGCAATGCCGTTCACGGGCGCGATACCGAGGAGGAGAACCATCCATTGACCAAGGACTGGATCACGACCCTGCAAGCCAAAGCCAAAAACAAGGGCCTGGAATTCGACTGGGTGAATTGCGGCCTGTGCGTGGACGAGCGCGGCGTGAACGACGTGATCGATGGCTGCGGCCGTGGAAGTCCGGCGGACCTTTGGCGTTACGCCTCGGATTCCGACAACACCCTAACCATTGGCACCCGGTAAAAAGAGCGAGGCAGGCAATGAAAGTATTACAAGTTTTGGATCAGGCATTTCGCACCACCGTTGAAGAGCAGGATGACACCATTCTGTGGTTGACCCAGTCAATGCGTGGCGCGGGTGCGGAGCTGGAAGTGTTGCTGAGCGGTCATGCCGTTCACTATGCGGTGCAGACGAAGCGCCAACCATCCCTGGACCTGGGCGACTGGCGGCAGAGCCAGCCGGCGGACCTGACCCGGGATATCGGACGGTTGACGGAGAAGGGCGTGCCGGTATACGCATTGCACGAGGATCTGGAAGAGCGCGGGCTCACGGACCTGCCGGTTCTGCCGGGCATTGAGGTCATCAAACGATCCAATATGGTGGCGCTGTATGATGGCGCGGACCAGGTTTGGCACTGGTAGCACGAAATATTTAACGAGGTTCTTTATGGTGAATATCGCGATAAAGAGAGTCTACGACGAACCGGGCAAGCAGGACGGTGCGCGGGTATTGGTGGATAAAATCTGGCCGCGGGGCATCCGCAAGAATCAACTGGCCATGGATGCATGGTACAAGGAAATAGCCCCCAGCACGGAACTGCGCAAATGGTTTCATCACGACCCGGAAAAATGGCGGGATTTTAGAAACCGCTATCTCGGTGAACTTAAACAAAGCCGGGAGCTGGCCGACAAGTTGTTGCTCGAGCAAAAGCATGGCAAGTTGACCCTGCTTTACGCCGCCAGGGACGAATCGCACAATCACGCGCTGGTTTTACGGGAGTACCTGGAAAAGCTCGACCACGGACAGAAACATTAACAGGCATGGAGCTACCGACCGCGCTAAAAACACCACTGCTGGATATCCTCAGTTGTCGCTTACCCATAATGCTCGCGGGCATGGGGGGCGTGGCGCGGCATGAACTTGCGGCGGCGGTATGCAATGCGGGCGGCTTTGGCGTGCTGGGCATGGTGCGGGAGCCGCTGGAGCGCATCCGCTTTGAAGTCGACGCGCTCCGGCAGCGCACCGGCTCGCCATTTGGTGTCAACCTGATCCCCGCCGCTACCGATTCAAAATTATTAAAGGAGCAGGTAAAAACCTGCCTGTCGCTTAATGTTCCGGTGATGGTGCTTTTCTGGACCGTGGACGGCGCATTGGTCAACTACCTTAAATCCGAAGGTGTGCGGGTAATTCACCAGGTGGGTTCGCGACAGGATGCCGACAGCGCCCTGGCGGCCGGGGCCGATGTGCTTATCGCGCAGGGGCATGAGGCGGGCGGCCATGTTCGCGGCACCACGGGTATTTTCTCCCTGCTGCCGCAAATCGCGAAAGAGAGCCCCGTTCCGGTGGTTGCCTCTGGCGGTATCGCGAGCGGTCGCGCACTGATTGCGGCGCTTGCGCTTGGCGCCCACGGAGTCAGCCTTGGCACCGCATTTCTCGCCACCCGCGAAGCCAATGCGCATATTCATCACAAACAGCGGGTGCAACGCGCCAACGCGGACGATACGGTTTACACCACATTGTTCAAACGCAATTGGCATGAACCCGCGCCGGTGAGGGTGTTGCCCAACGCCACGCTCGCGGGCAAGTACGAGGGCAGGGGGCCCGACACGGTGATCGGTCGCCAGGACGGCCAGGAGGTATTCGTCTATTCCACCGACTCACCGCTGGCGGATGCCACTGGTGATGTTGACGATATGGCCCTGTACTGCGGCCAGTCCTGCGGACAATTTTCCAACATCCCCGACGCGCGCGAACGAATCGATACTATTCTTGATGAGGCGGCCGGCATCTTGCGTGAATTTAACGAACCGTTTTAAGGTGTGGGTTTTGTCCCGCGGAGGGGGAATGGATGGCCTGGATCATATTGCTCATTGCCGGAATTTTCGAAGTCGCCTGGGCGGTCGGCCTTAAGTACACAAATGGTTTTAGCAAGTTCTGGCCAACGGCGGCAACCATCGGCGCGATGGCGGTAAGTATCGGTTTGCTCGGGCTGGCATTGAAACAGTTGCCGCTGGGTACCGCGTACGCGGTATGGACCGGTATCGGTGCGATGGGAACCGTGGTGGCCGGTATTTTTTTATTCGGCGAATCCCTGTCGATAGCGAGGCTGGTTTGCATTGGTTTCATTCTCGCCGGAATAATCGGTCTTAAAATTTTCACTCCATGAAAAACGCGCGTGGTTTTTTTATTTGCCTGATACTGTTTTGCTTATCGCCGCGGCGTTTTTTGCCGGCATTATTAACACCATCGCCGGTGGTGGAACCTTCCTGACTTTTCCCGCGCTGTTGATGGTGGGAGTGCCGCCGGTTATCGCCAACGCAACCGGAGCGGTGGCGGTTTTGCCTGGTTATCTTGGCGGCACGCTGGGATTCCGAAGGGAACTGAAAACCATTCCGCGCCGGCAATTGTACCGATTGACGATCATTGGGGTGACAGGTGGAACTATCGGCGCGCTTCTGCTTTGGATATCAACGAATCGTGCGTTCATGACCGTCGTTCCGTTTATTTTGCTCGCGGGCAGTTTGATCTTTTTGTTTGGCGAAAGTCTGAATCGCCGGTTTGCGCGCCGTGAAGGCCATGGGTTTTCCCCCAACGTAGCGGGATTGCTGGCCGTGAGCATCTATGGAGGCTATTTTAACGGAGGTCTTGGTATCGTGTTACTGGCCGTGTTCAACTTGTGGGGTATGCGGGACGTCAACGTCATGAATGGACTTAAGAACGCGATGTCGCTGGCTTTGTCCAGCGCATCGGTCGCGGCGTTTGGTGTTACCGGGCTGATCGATTGGCAGCTTGCCGCCGTTATGGTGATTTTCGCTACTGTCGGCGGCTATCTCGGCGCACCTTTGGCGCGTTGGATACCGGCGATTGCCGTGCGGGTATTAGTGGCGGTCATCGGTTTTTCCATGAGTGCGTTTTTCTTGTGGAAACTTTGGTGACGCGACACCTATTTAAACTATAGACACCTCTGATGATTGATTTGCGGTCTCCGCGCAAGCATTTTTAGCGGTGATCTATAAATCACGGATTTCTTCAACAAGGTTGTTGAGTTCATCCATATGCCTGAAATTTCTGACACCGGGCCAACCATGATATTCACCATGAATATCGTAAAAGAGCGTTTTCGCACCGGATTTTATAGCAGCTTCGACGCCCACGGAGCTACTTTCGACCACAACACAATCCTTGATGTTAAAACCCATATCAAACGCGGCAAGACTGTATAGCGCCGGATTTGGCTTCCACACTCCCAAATCAGATGCGCTGTAAATTCTTTTGCCGAAGAACCTGGCCAGCTGGCAAATGGTTAATGTTTTCTCGAGTCTGGCTATTGAACCGTTGGAAACGGCAGCCACCGGAAATGAACAGCATCGCAAAAACGTTGCAACTCCCGAAACAGGGTTGAGATTACGCTCCAGTAATTCCCAAACAATTTGTTGATACTGGTCCGAGAAATAACCGGGGAGCTGGATGTCATGTTTTTCCGAAAAAAATTTCATTGTATCCTCCAGCCTTTTTCCCCTGAATTGCCTAATGTCATCGGCATCAAGTGAGATATGAAGGTCGGAAAAAGCGATGGCAAGTGCTTCGCTGCAAATGCTATCACAGTTTGTGACAACCCCGTCACTATCGAACAAAATGCATCGGATCATATCGCAATCTGCGTTAGGGTTTAAAATTTTCAGGCGCAGTTAACCTGCAAATGCGAAGGTATCGAATATGCCCCAGCGGCAAAGTCCACATTATATCCTCGCCAACTTGCATGCCGAGAAGGGTGGCTCCCAACGCTGAGGTCGCGGGAATATCCGAAGACGCATTAGCGAAATCGTTGGGAACGACACTGCCACCTGTTAGCCGGAAGCGGCTGATTGATCCGGTGCCTAAATCCTTCAGGCTAACCACTGCTCCAGTTCTAACCAGATAAACCGGGTAGAGATGGTCTTCCAGGACTATCGCGTGCTTCAGTTTTGCTTGTCGTTCTCGGAACAGCCTGTCTCGCGGGTCGATTTTCCAATCCAGTGCGTTTAGGATTTTAAAGTCGCTTTCGCAAAGTAATGTGATGTGATGGCTGGATTCAAACACGTTTCACTACCAAGAATTAACGGGTAGCGGCAGATACCGCCACCCAGGTTTCACCTACAAATCGGAAATGCCTTTCCCGGTTTTTTTCAATTTTTTTTCTTTCCGCTTCTCTTTAAGGCTTTTCTGAGGTGATTTCTTCTTTTTTTCTTTAGACATAGCTATATCGATCCTCGGGTTGGTAAAGTTAAGGATTGAGTATTTACGCATGCCGGTGATGCGACCCAAAGCTGAAAACTGACGCGACAAGCCCAATATTCCCAAAGCCGTTTTCAACGGCTTGAGCGATTGTGACGATAAAGCGTTTTGTTTCAGTGAGGCTAAAACAGAGAGGCCGGGTGCCCGAAGCGCACCCGGATCAGAAGGGGAAGGCGGGGAAAGTTCTCCAGATAAATAATTGGCTGTTCTTGACCATGAATATTGTCGAGGAAAATTTAATCTTACAACATCTTACCTTGGAAACCGGGAAAGTCAAATTTATAAAACCCGGGATCAGGGCCGGTCTCGCAATGAACATTTCCATACATAACGTGTCCATTTGATTTGTGTTGACATTTTAAAATGTGTGGACTCGCTTAAAAGATGCGCATAAAATACATCTTATACCAATGCAAAGGCATGTACCATGACCTAAATGGAAAATGCTGTTTTTTCCCTGGAAACGATTATCAAAGGTATTGTGAATGTTGAACGTTAATGAACGATTGGAAAAAATTTTTAAAGTTGTTGTCAGGCGCAACCAGGGAGAGCATGAATTTCATCAGGCGGTGAAGGAGGTCATTGAAACGCTGGGACCGGTGTTGACCAAACACCCGGAATACGCCGAGCACAAGATTATCGAGCGCATTTGCGAGCCGGAACGACAGATTATTTTCCGCGTGCCCTGGCAGGATGATACCGGTGAAGTGCGGATCCATCGTGGTTTTCGCGTCGGGTTCAATAGCGCTCTGGGGCCATACAAAGGCGGTCTGCGTTTTCATCCGTCGGTCTATCTTGGCACGATCAAATTCCTCGGTTTTGAGCAAACCTTCAAAAACGCGCTTTCCGGCATGCCCATCGGCGGCGCCAAGGGCGGTTCCGATTTCGATCCGAAAGGGAAAACGGACGATGAAGTCATGCGCTTTTGCCAGAGTTTCATGACAGAATTGTATCGGCACATCGGCGAGATGACGGATGTTCCGGCTGGCGATATCGGTGTTGGCGCGCGCGAAATTGGTTATCTCTTCGGGCAGTACAAAAGAATTACCAACCGCTACGAGTCCGGCGTGCTGACCGGCAAGAGTCCGCAATGGGGCGGCGCGCTGGTACGGCGCGAGGCGACGGGTTATGGCGCGGTGTTCTTTGCGCGGGAAATGTTGCGTGTGCGGGGCGAGGATCTGGATGGTAAAACCTGCGTTGTCTCCGGCGCTGGCAATGTCGCCATTTATGCAATGGAAAAGTTACAGGCACTCGGCGCCAGGGTGGTTGCCTGCTCTGATTCCAACGGCGTTATTTTCGATTCCGTCGGAATTAATATCGATACGGTGAAATACCTGAAGGAGGAAAAACGCGAGCGTATTGCCGCCTATGTTGAAGAGCATCCCAATGCACAGTATCTTTCGGACGGCAATATCTGGACCATTCCCTGCGATGTTGCCCTGCCTTGCGCAACGCAAAACGAACTTGATGAAGATTCGGCAAAAACATTGATAAAAAACGGCTGCATGGCGGTAAGCGAGGGGGCGAATATGCCGTCCACTCCCGCCGCTATTAAGGTGTTCCAGGAGGCAAATGTGGCTTACGGACCGGGAAAGGCGGCCAACGCCGGAGGCGTGGCGACATCCGCGCTGGAGATGCAACAAAATGCCAGTCGCGACAAATGGACATTCGAACACACGGAGCAACGCCTGCAAAAAATTATGATCGGCATTCACGACGATTGTTATCAAACCGCGGAGGAGTACGGTTTCAAGAATAACTATGTGGTGGGCGCCAATATTGCCGGCTTCCGGCGCGTGGCGGAAGCCATGTTGGCGTTGGGTGTAATTTAACTCTAATACATTTCTGAATGGAACCAGATTATCGAAAAAAGGATTGTTCAACAACTTGTCGATCCGGCTATTTCCCCGGAAATAGCCGGATGAATCCCCAAAAAAGAAATTATTCAACGCGAACAGTGAGCAGGCTGGGCATTCCGTCAGGAACTGAATAAAAATAAATACAAGTGCGCGAAAAGGGTAGTCATACGCACCGGCAGTTATCGATGTTACCCGCGATAGATCCGTTAGTGCCCAATAAGCCAGTCAAACTCTTCGATAAAGCGATCGGCGATTGATTCCAGTGTGGATTTTTTATGGAAGTTCGTGCTGTACTCGAATCGGATTTCGAGCCTGCCTTTTTGAGTTCCGGCATAGATGAATAATAGACCATCGCGGATTCCGTCGACGACTTCTCGGGAAATAAAACTTTTCGAGAGAGCCTCATCGAACTTTAACAGGCTTTCCTGGGGTTCGCTGAGCCCGGAACCCAGATAGTTAAATTTGATTTCGTTGGTTACCAGCGGTTTTCCATCCCGGTTTTTATATTCCTGAATGTCGCGATTGAACAGTCCTCCATAGGGAATGTTGTTAAGCTGATGGTGCAGTGAATTTAGGCGGTCTAACGCGGTACTCCCGGAAAATTTATTAAGGACAATAATTTTTGCGCTGTTTATATATCCGACGGTTCGGGATAAATCCAATCCCGTGGCGAGCGAGATATCGTTTCTGATGGCGGACACCGATATAAATTGAATGCTGTCACTTCCGGAAAAATGCGCGATTGCGTTTATCAGCGAAATGTAGCAGTAGTCGACAATGCTGATACTCGTCCGCCTGTCGCGGGCAGGAAGCTCAATCGATCTATTGACAGCATCTGTCGACGAGACAAGGTTCTCCTCATCAGAGGCATCGAAATCCTTGGGGATGGGTTGGATTGAGAAGTCCGACAACCATTTCTTTACCTCGCCGAAAAGTTTTTGCGATTCCTCTTCGTTATTTGCCCACTCAGCCACGTCTTTTATGGACGACGGTGGTCTGTTGACGGTCAGGTTGCGTGTATCGCAATAGGAATGATAAAGTCTGGTGAAGTCGCTTTGGATAACATCCAGTGAATACAAGTCGTATACCAGGTGGTGGGCCAGCATGCATATTTTATCCGGAACGCCCTCCGGCATTGAGGCGTGGGCCACGATGAATGTAGGGCCCGCAAAAATGTCCAGTCGCTTGCGCAGGGATTTTACATATTCTGTCAGCCGGTAGTTGGCGTCGGTCAGGCTGCTTTCGTTGGATAAATCGATTTGCGGAAGCGCGATATCACTAAACTCCGGTTCGATATTTGCGAGCCATTCGCCGTTCTTTTTAACGAATGTGGCGCGAAGGGCATCGTGCATGTTTTGAATGGCGATAATGGCCATTTTAAGGAAATCAAAATCGATACTGCCGGCGGAAACATCAAATATCCAGATTCCCAGCCACTGCGAGTTGGAGTATAAGCCACTGTTAAGCAGCCATTTTTGCGACATGGTGAGAGGAATAAGCCCGCTCAACGGCGATTGGTGCGATTCATTCCTGCTTTGCAGGCTTTCGGAACCTATGGCGGAAATTTTGGAAATCGTCGGATTTTCCATAATGGTTTTTAGTGGATAGCGGTGTCCTTTTTCGTTCATCCGGGACATTAGTTTAATAACGAGCAACGAGTCGCCTCCCAGATGGAAAAAATTGTCGTGAATGCCGACGCGCTCCACTTTCAATACGTCGGCCCAAATGGTGCACAACAATTTTTCTGTCTCTGTTGCGGGAGGCACGTACAAATGTTGTTGTTCGGCAAAATCCGGTGTCGGCAAGGCTTTGCGGTCGATCTTGCCGCTGGGTGTCAGGGGCAGGGCGTTAAGCATCACGAAGGCCGCCGGGACCATGTATTCAGGCAGGCTCTCACACAGTCGCGCGCGTAGGTTTTCCGTTGACACTTGAGGTTCGATCTGCTCGCTTGCTACCACGTATGCCACCAGTTGCTGCCTGTCCGGGGCCTCGGCTCGCGCCACCGCCACGGCCTCGCGCACTTGGTCAAGACTCAGCAGGGCATTTTCAATTTCTCCCAATTCGATACGGAATCCGCGCAACTTTACCTGGTGGTCCAGGCGCCCCAGAAAAAGCAGGTTGCCGCCCGACAGCCAGCGCGCGAGATCACCGGTTTTGTACAGGCGTGTGCTGCTGGCAGGGTCGCGCGCATCGTAAAATGGGTTGGGGATGAATCGTTCCTGGGTGAGTGCAGGGCGGTTCAGGTAACCACGGGCCAATCCCACGCCGCCAATGTAAAGTTCACCGGCCACACCTGGCGGTAACAACTTTCCGTGAGAGTCCAACACATACAGTTGGGTGTTTGCGATGGGGCGACCGATTGGAACCGATTCATGCGTCGCTTCCTTGTCGGAGCAGCGCCAGTAGCTGACATCGATCGCGGCCTCGGTGGGGCCATACAAGTTATGCAGTGTCGCGCAGTGGCAACGGTCATAAAATTGCTCCACGCAATGGAGCGGCAGGGCTTCGCCACTGCAAAATACCTGGCGCAGGCTCTCGCAGTTGGACAGGTCCCCCAAGGTTAACATACTGCCTAGCATTGACGGTACAAAATGCAGTTTGGTAATTCGCTGGGCTTGAATGACTTTCGATAACGCGAGTGGATTTTTATGCACGCCTGGAGGTGCCATCACAAGCACCGCCCCGGCTGTCAATGGCCAGAAAAACTCCCAGACGGAAACATCAAAGCTAAAAGGGGTTTTTTGCAGGATTCGGTCACTTGGTGAGGCACCGTAACAGCGGTCCATCCAAACGATACGGTTGACCAGCGAACGGTGTTCGATCATAACCCCTTTTGGCTGCCCGGTGGAGCCGGAGGTGTAAATGACATAAGCCAGGTTTTGTGGTGTTAAGCCCAGGTCGGCAGCGGAAAGATTATCGGTGGTGTAGTCGTTCAATCCCGCCTGAAAACGCACATCATCCAATTCGATCACCGGAATGCCGTGCAGGGGCAATCGCTCGCGCAGGCATCCTTGAGTCAGTACTGTTGACACCTCCGCATCCTCAAGCATATAGGCCAGGCGCGCGGTCGGATAGTCGGGGTCCAGCGGCACGTACGCGCCACCGGCTTTCTGAATCGCCAGAATAGCGACTACCATCTCTATCGAGCGCTCAAGACATATTCCCACCAATCCGTCGGGATTCAAACGATGTTCTTCCAGCAGATAGCGGGCCAGCCGGTTTGCCCGTTTGTTCAGCTCCAGGTAACTTAACATTTGTTCTTCATACACCAGAGCAGGCGCATCGGGTGACGTGGCTACCCGTGCCTCAAACAGCTCGTGGATGCATTTATCCCGCGGGTAGGATTGCGCCGTTGCATTCCACTGCGCAAGTAGCTGGTGGCGTTCAGTATTCGGCAATATTTCGAGGCGGCGGATTTTCATTTCCGGGGACGATTGTAAATGTAGCACCAAGCGGGCGAGTGCCGTTTGCATGTACACGGCAATTCTTTGTGCGCCGATGGAGGCGGCCGCTTGCACTGTCAGCGAAAAATTTCCGTCTTCGAGGTCATCGACACACAGGCACAGCGGATAGTTGGTACGCTCGTGAGCCATCAACACCTCAACCCCCAGGCTGGCGGAAAGGCTTGCTTCATGCATTCCGATGCCGTGGCGGTAATTCAGTATTGCGCTGAATAACGGCACATCTTTCGGCAGCGGGCTGCACCGCTGGGCCAAAGTCAGGGGTATCTGTTCGTAGGGTGGCAGCTCTACCAGGCGTTGATGCACTTGCCGGACTACGTCCTGAATGCTTTGTTCTTCAAGCCGGATTCGTATAGGTAAGGTATTGATAAAAGCACCGAGCATGTCCTCAATATTTTTTACAGCCTGCAATCGCCCCGACAATACCGTACCAAACACTACGTCTTCGCGGGCGGAACATGCACTGATAACTTTTGCCCAGGCAACGTGAAACAGAGTCGCCGGGCTTACATTTAACTGCCGGGCCAAGGTTCTGATTGCGGTCGCGGTTTGTTCCGCCACGGGCTGGATAACTTCTTCTATATCCTGTCCATCACCGCGAACATCCCGTAGGTTAAACGGTGCGGTACTCTCTTCAACGTCGCCAAGCATCGACTGAAAGTATGCTTGCGCCTCTTCGGGTGACTGCTGTTGAACGTAGGCGATAAAATCGCGATAGGAGGAGGGAGGTGCAAGCCTCGTAAGTCCATGCTTCTGATAAGCCAGGACTTCCCTCACAATGGTATAGAGACCGACATGATCGGCGATAATGTGGTGACAACGACACAGCACGAAGCATTCGCCGGTGTCCGGATCCGGGGCAACAGTCAAACAAACGAGCGGCGCCTGTTGCAAATCAATCGCCACGGCTTGCGAGCAAAGTTGCCGCATTTGTTGACGCACGTCCGTGCCGGCTATCGGCGGGACCGACTCGATTCGCAGGGATGCCCGACGATAAACCACTTGCACCGGTACCGTCAAATTGTCCCATAGTACGGCCGTGCGCAGTGCGTCGTGGCGATCGATGACATTTTGCAGGCCGGCGATAAAAGATTCGCCGGCTTTGGTGTTGTCGAACCGAAGTAGCATCGATAGTACGTAGGGATCTTGTTCGTTGTTCATCATATGATGAAACAGAATACCCTCCTGTACCGGTGCCAGTGGATAAATATCCTGAATGTTCGGGGCTCCACCCGGGACACGGGCAATAATTCGATCAAGTTCTTCTTCGCTTAGTTTTACCAGCGGTAGCATTGCCGGCGTGAGTCGCGCGCAGTTTTCCGGGATGCGATTGACGGGCGCTATAAATCGATCCGGCGGTGACGATCGGGTCAGCGCGTTTGCCTGTTCCGCGACGGTAGGCGAAGAAAAAAACTGTTGCGCGGTCAGACTAAAACCGTTTTGCTGTAGTTTTGAAATAACTGCAACAGCGAGTAATGAGTGTCCGCCCAGGTGAAAAAAATTATCGTGGGTACCAACCCGCTTAACTTTCAGCACGTCCGCCCAAACCGTGCATAACAATTTTTCTGTGTCTGTTGCAGGAGGTGTATAGCCGGCTTGCTGCAAGGTAACATCCGGCGCGGGCAGCGCCTTGCGATCGATCTTGCCGTTGGGCGTCAGCGGCAGGGCTTCAAGTATCGCAAACGCTGCCGGAATCAACTGTTCCGGCAAATTCCTGCGCAAATGCGAGCGCAGTCGGTCCGTTAAAACCTGGTGCGATACCCCGGCATCGGGGGCCACCACATAGGCCGCCAATTGGCGGCCACCCTGGGTGTCGGCGCGCGCCAGTACCAGGGCATCGCGCACGCCCTCGATATTTCGTAGAGTGTTTGCAATTTCCCCCAATTCAACTCTGAAGCCACGTATCTTAATCTGGTCATCCAGGCGACCCAGAAATTCCAGGTAGCCTTCCGCCGTCCAGCGCACCCGATCTCCTGTTTTGTACAATCGTCGGCTGCTGTAAGGATTGCTTTTGTCGAAAAATGGATTGCTGATGAATTTTTCCCGCGTAAGCGCCGGCTGGTTCAGGTACGCCCTGGCCAGGCCCGCACCACCGATATGCAGTTCGCCCGCTGTCCCCACCGGGCACAGTTGGCCCGCGCTGTTCATCACATAGGCGACGACGTTTTGAATTGGGCGACCCATATGGAGACATGCATCTTCTTTTCTGAATATTCCCATGGTCGCGCATACAGTTGATTCGGAAGGCCCGTAGGCATTGATAAAGACGCGTCCTTTCGACCAGATTTCCGCCTGCTTTCGTGAACAGGCTTCGCCGGCAATCACCATTGTCGTAACGGATAACCAATCCTCGGGATTCAATACGGGTAGCAGTGCCGGCGGCAGCGTGGCATGAGTCACCAAGTGGCGCTTAACAACATTCGATACTTCCTGCGGTGATTTCACCGTCTCGTCGCGGAGTAGAATTAATTCGGCGCCGGAAATCAGTGCCACCATAATTTCCGAGACGGCGGCATCAAATGCGATGGAGGCAAATTGCAACATGCGATCGCCCGGGCGAACCCGAAAACCGGATGCCTGCGCGATAGCCAAATTCACCAGGCCCCGATGCTCCAGCAATACACCCTTGGGTCGCCCGGTAGAGCCGGAAGTGTAAATAACGTAGGCCAGATTATCTGGCGAAACCTTTCCGGACGGCGGATTATGCCCCGATTTCTTTTCCAGCAGTTTTTTTAGTTCTTCATCGTCCAGGCACAGAGCCTGGTTTATCGGCATCGTTGCCAGCAGTTTCCGGTGCGTGATTACGGTGCAAAGGTTGGCATCGGTAAGCATATATTCCAGGCGCGCGGCAGGATAGGTCGGGTCCAGCGGCACATAGGCAGCGCCTGCTTTAAGGATGCCGAGAATGGCTATAATCAAATCGAGCGAGCGTTCGATATAAACACCGATCAATGTATCAGGCTCTATCTGTTTTTCCTCGATAAGGTAATGCGCTAACCGGTTGGCCCGTACGTTTAATTCGCCATAGGTTAATTGTTGATTTTCAAAAACAACGGCGACCGCTTCCGGGCTGTCTGTTGCCCGGGCTTCAATCAGCTCGTGAATACACGCATCCCGCGGGTAGTCAACACATGTATCGTTCCATTCCGTCAGTAGTTGATGGTGTTCGGTTTTATTGAACATATTGACCTTGAAAACATTCTCCGTCGGGGCATCCAATAAAGCGTTCAGCAATATTTCAAAATGCCCGGCCATACGAAGAATGCTCGCTTCATGGAACAGATCCCGGTTGTATTCCCATTCCAGGGACAGCCCCGCTTGTGTTTCCGTCACATTGAGCGTGAGGTCATATTTTGCAACGGTGTCATCCGCTCCGCTTATGGAGCGAATTTCCAGGTTGGGTAACTCCAGGATTCCTTTTTCGTTGTTTTGCAACACCAGCATAATCTGGAAAAGGGGACTGTGGCTTAAGTTTCTTTCCGGTTGCAATCGTTCGACGATATATTCAAACGGCACCTGTTGGTGCGCGCTGGCATCCAGCAGCAATTGTTTGCTGCGGTGGAGCAGAGTGATAAAGTCCGGGTTGTCCGACAGGTCGCTGCGCAGCACCAGGATATTGACAAAAAGCCCGATCAGGTTGGCAACTTCCTCCTGCTCTCGATTTGCAATCGGGCTACCCACAACAATATCGCTTTCATTACTGTAACGCGACAACAGTACCGAAAAAGCCGCATGCAGGCCCATGAATAGCGTCGCACCCTGATTTCGGCAAAAATCGAGCAACCGGTCGCGGGCAGGTGAGCCTATTTGTCGGCGAAGCGTGGCTCCCCGGAAGGTCTGCACCGCCGGGCGCGGATAGTCCAGCGGCAGACTGTGCGCTTCCGGCAAATCCAGCAGTTGGGTTTCCCAGTAGTGCCATTTCCTTTCCAGTACCTCCCCCTGCAGCCAGTTTCTCTGCCAAAGGGCGTAATCGATGTACTGAATCTCCAGCGCCGGCAGCGGATTGGCCTGCCCTTGAATATAGGCGCTGTATAGCGCGCTGACCTCATTGATGAGAATCGATAGCGACCAGCCATCGGCGGCAATGTGATGCATGACCACCAGGAGAATATATTCGTCGGTTGTCCGGCGAACCAGGCTTGCGCGCAGCATAAGATCGCAACGCAGATTGAACGGACGCTGAATTTCCAGAGCAATTAAACGCCGGATCTCTTCCTGTCGCACATCGTCCGCCAGCGTGGATACGTCAAACTGTTGTATTGCAAAGCCCTTTGCATCCCGCACCGTTTGCCGTGGCTCGCCACTTTCGTTTTCCACAAAACAGGTGCGCAAACTTTCATGCCGCTGCAAAATGCTTAGCAGGGCTTGTTCCAGGGCGGGCACGAAAAGCGCTCCCTTCATTTCGATCAGCCCCGGAATGTGATAATGCGCGCTTTGGCCGTCGAGTTTGTCGAGCATCCATAGCCGTTGCTGAGCGAAGGAGGCGGCGACCGGTTTCCCTGTTCTTGCGATTCTTTCTATCGCTTCCGGTCGGTTAAGCTTTCTTAGAAATGAGACGATGAGGTCTTTGTTTGAACGTATCGCGTCGATTAAATCCGCGTCAATGCTGGACTTGTCACCTCTTATGGTAAGGTTGTGGTTTTCATTAACAACAATTTGAATACCTTTTTGTTCAAGCGCTTTTAAAATTTCTATTGCTGTTTTCATATATCCCGGAATGTCAAATGAATTCTACCAAAATGTATTTGCTGCACGGCATAATTATTCCCCGATAAAACCGCCGCTTTGTTTGTTCCAAAATTCAGCATACAAACCATTGTTCTTGAGCAGTGCCGAATGCTTTCCTTCTTCCCGGATTCGACCCCGGTCCAGCACAATAAGCCTGTCCATGGAAGAAATGGTCGATAGCCTGTGCGCCACCGCTATGACGGTTTTGTTTTGCATCAGTTGGGATAAACTCGCCTGTATCTCCGCTTCCGCGGTGGAGTCCAGCGCGGAGGTCGCCTCATCCAGAATCAGGATTGGCGAATCCTTTAACAGCGCCCTGGCGATGGCTAAACGTTGCCGCTGCCCGCCTGAAAGTTTCACCCCGCGTTCGCCTATCAGTGCGTCCAGCCCCCTGCGACCTTCTTCATCGATCAGCTCTGTCACGAAATGAAATGCCTGCGATTTTTTTAACGCCTCGATAATGGCTTCGTCGGACGCATCGGGTTTGGCATATAGCAGGTTTTCCCGGATCGATCTGTGCATCAGATACACGTCCTGGCTCACCATGCTGATATTTTCGCGCAGGCTCTCCTGCGAAACGCTCCTGACATCCTGCCCGTCTATTTCAATACTTCCGGACTCGGTGTCGTAAAACCGGATAAGAAGGTTTAAAAGCGTTGACTTGCCGGACCCCGACTGGCCGATCAGCCCGATTTTTTCCCTGGGCTGTATCCGGAGGTGAAAATTTTCTATAACACCTTTTCCGTTGCCGTAGTGAAAATGGATATTTCTAAAGTGGATTTCTCCCCGAGTGACGACCAGGGGCCGGGCATCCTTCCGGTCAACTATATTGCAGGGCCTCGATAAGGTGTGCATGCCGTCCTTCACTATCCCGATGTTTTGAAAAAGGGTGCCTATTTCCGCCATTATCCACAGGGACATTCCGTTGAGTCTCAGCGCCAGCGCAAGAGCAGCACCGATGGCGCCGGTTGTAATAAGCGAATCGGACCAGAGCCATACGGATACCGCTGCCAGAGAGAAAATCAATAGCGAGTTTAGCGACCACAGCAGTACGTTCAGCACGGTAATCAACCGCATCTGCGGGTGAAGCGATTCCAGGAAGCCAGTCATTCCCGCTTGCACAAAGCTTCGTTCCCGCTTTGAGTTGGAAAACAGTTTAACAGTTGTAATATTTGTGTAAGTGTCGACAAATCTGCCGATCATCTCAGACCGGGCGTCCGCCTGCCGGATTGCCAGTTTTCCCACTTTGGGCAAAAAGAACAATAGTACTGCGAAGTACAAAATCACCCAAAGAATCATGGGAATGGAAAGACGGTAGTCGAGCGCCATCATCAGGTAGATGATACTGATAAAGTAAATACCGATATAAACAATCGCGTCCAGTAGCTTTATCATGGAATCGCGTAACGAATCCGATGTTTGCATTAGCTTGGTGCTGATGCGGCCGGACATCTCGTTATTAAAGTATTGAACGCTTTGCTTCAACAGGTGTCGGTGTGTTCGCCAACCTATCGCCATGGCAAAATTGCCCGTCAGGCATTGAAAAAGTATTGCCGACCTGACAAGCACCAGCAGGGGAATTCCCACCAGAAGTAGTGCAATTCCCAGTTTGAGCTGGAGACCGATCTCATGCCAGAACGCTGTTGTGTTGCTTGTATTCAGAACGTCGATCAGTTTCCCCATTTGTGAAAACAACACCACTTCGGCAAGCGCGATTCCGGCCGAAGTGGCTGCCAGAATAACAAATATCGCCCGGGAGTCCCTGGTGTGATAAAGGAAGAAACGGTACAGGGACTGCGGTGGTTGTGCTCCGCCGTCCGGCGGAAAGGGGTTAAGCAGGCGTTCAAGAAGTTTAAACATTGGCGATGGTACTGTTTGTATGCTGACGTTTATGGTGAGTGGTCGAACGGCCTGTTTTTACGCGCGAACGCGTTATGGCCGGTCGGTCCACCCTGTACATTGTGGTGCGATTGATCTCTTGGCTCCAATCAGGCTTTTTGAGCGTTGATATCGGCTGCCCGGTCGTCGTGTCGCGACAACAATGTTCGTTTCAACGCGAGGGCACGTTTCTCAATGATATGCCATGAAAGATACGCAAACAGGAATGAAGCAACTCCGGAGAATACGGTGATTTGCATAACAGTACTATCGGGATAAAGATAAACAATGGTTTGCTGGATGGGAAATGAGTAGATATATATTCCGTAGGAGTAATCTCCGAAACTATTGAATTTCCTTAAAGCTGTTGACGGGAAATAGGCAAAAAAGATCAAAACATATGGAATTACCGTTACAAAGGCGATTGCAAATGCGATCGGACTGATAAAAGCGGAAGCCACCATTAGTGCCACGCAAAATCCAAACGCCCAGGCGGAGAGAGTGATGCGCTCCCTGAACAAAAAAAGGGATGACCCAGAAAAAAACAGATAGGTGAGCAACGTAAACACGTTTGGGGTGAGTATGCGAAACTCTCCGAGCAGTAATAGTATCGCCAGAAGAATGGTAGCAACGAGGATGCACTTTCTTAGAAGAGATTCCCGGGAACTAATTTTTTCCATGGTAAGGTAGTAAATAGTGATCCAGAAAACGACCAGACCAATATAGAGATACAGCTCGACAGGCAGTGTCCATAGCGAACCATTGACGTTATCGGCATAAGGGTTGGCCAGAAAAACGCCGGGCAGACTGAATTCGACATTTAGAAGCAGAATGGAGCACTTGAGAAAATAGGTATATACATCCGGGGACGAAAAATAATCCGCGAGTGAACGGCTGGAAAGCCAGGGAAAGACTAAAAACACGGTAATGAGCAGCATCACTATTAATGCGGGAAATATGCGGAGCGCCCGTGAGACAAGATAGTCGGCGACGCTTTGGGTTCTGATTAGGCTGCCCGTGACCAGGAATCCGCTGGTAACAAAAAATATGTAGACGGCGATATTTCCAATGCTCATTAATGAAACATCCCTAAAAGGTTCGTGCTCCATGCCTCCGTAAGCGACAGTGAAGGAGTGCGTGATCAGCACCATAAATGCCGCAATAAGCCTTATTAAATTAAAGTTGTTGTCTTTCCCTTCTGTTATTTTGAACTTATTCATAATTGCCTTGTGCAGTGTGTTAGATTTCAATCTCAACTATATTTTCGGAATAATGATTATTCTTGTTCGCGGAGGAAGAGCCAGCCATGGATATCGCGGAATCGATAATTGCGGCAAGATCCGATAAATGCGGGTTCTTAAAGACCTCGGCCACCGGAAGCGAAATACCAAAATGCCTGTTGATTCGTGAAACAAGCCTGGTGCTGGACAGGGAATGCCCTCCGAGAGCGAAGAAGCTATCGTTGGCTCCTACCTTATCCACCGCCAGTATTTCCGACCATATTTGACAAAGAATCGATTCTGTCGGAGTTTCCGGTGGCCGATAGTCGTTAGATCGTGTATTTACATCCGGGGGCGGCAGATCCCCGAGACTGATTTTTCCGTTCGCGGTAAGCGGAAACTGATCCAGAAATACGAAATATGAGGGGATCATCGGCTCGGGCAGACTCTGCTTGAGTATGTTCCGGAAGTAGGTTTCATTCTTTTGTGTGAATGCACTGCCTGACTTGGTTTTCAGGTAGGCAACCAGGTGTTCGCTTTGGTCGGTGGCCTGTTTTATTGTGACCACGGAACCTGCAACTTCAGGTATTTTGCTCAGGGCATATTCAATCTCTGCGGGTTCGATACGAAATCCCCGCAGCTTTACCTGTTGGTCTTTCCGTCGGATAAATTCGATATTTCCATCCGCTAACCAGCGTGCCAGATCCCCCGTTTTGTACAGGCGGTTATAAAACACCGGATGATTCGTATTATGGAAAGGATTAGAGATAAATTTTTGCGCCGTCAGTTGAGGGTCCTTGCAGTACCCGCGCGATAAGCCTCGTCCGGAAACATACAGTTCACCAATAACACCTGTTGGTTGAGGTGCGAGGTTGTCGGACAGAATGTAAAGCTTGTGATTGCCGAGAGGTCTTCCTATTGGAGGGCCTCCTTCGGGGGTTTGGCTATTGACCACATATTCAGTGACCACGTGAGTCTCCGTGGGACCGTAATGGTTGATTAACTTGCAGTCGTTACCTTCAATAAAGGCCCTTATATTGTCTGTTAACTTAAGTTGTTCTCCGGCGACAATAATTTCCCTGAGGCCTTCCGGCTTTTCGCCAAATTCCAGGAGTGTGTCAAGCAGGGCGGGCGTAATGAATAAGGTGGTTACCGAATGCGAGTTAATTGTTTTTGATAGCGCGGTCATGTCTTTCCTGGTGTCATTGTTGACAAGAATGAGCGCACCGCCGGTTGTTAGTGCGGTAAAAATTTCCTGCACCGACACATCGAAGGATATGGAGGATTGCTGAAGCACAACTTTATCGGGGTGATCTACATTTGCAGCCTGCATCGCGAGCAAGTTAGTTACAGTGGCGTGAGTTTGCATTACCCCTTTGGGCTGCCCGGTGGAGCCGGAGGTGTAAATGATATAGGCCAGGTGTTGCGGGTTTATTCCCAGTGTGTGGGCGGGGAGATTATCCGTCGGGTATGCCTCCAGCCTCGTCTGGAAAGTCGCCTCCCCGACTTCTATTATCCTCCGGGCATCCGTCGGTGGCAGTCCCTCCCGCAAATGGCCTTGCGTCAGCACGATCGAAACCGCCGCATCCTCGAGCATATAGGCCAGACGGGCAGGGGGATATTCGGGATCCAGCGGCACGTAGGCGCCACCGGCTTTCAGTACCGCGAGGATGGCCACGATCATTTCCGCTGAGCGCTGCACATAAACGCCCACCAGTGTGTCGGGTCTTAGTCCACATTCCTCCACCAGGTAATGCGCCAGGCGATTGGCCTGCCGATTCAATTGCGCGTAACTTAAAATTTGTTCTCCGTAAAAAAGTGCCGGTGCGTTTGGCGTACCCGCGGCCCTGGCTTCAAACAGCTCGTGTACACATTTATCCGTCGGCCAGGGTTGTTCGGTTGCATTCCATTGTTCAAGCAACTGGCGATATTCCGTCGCCGGCATCATAGGTACTTCGAATACCGATTTATCCGCGCTCGCGAGCATATTTTCCAACAGGCATTCAAAATGACCGGCCATACGTGCAACAGTTGCCGGCTCGAACAAATCCAGGTCGTATTCCCACTCCAACTCGAAGCCGGAAGCGCGCCCGGCCACCGAGAGCATCAAATCGTATTTGGCCGACGAACTCACCGCTTTAACCGGGCCCGAGTGCAGGCCCGGTAAACACAGCTCGGCTTCGTCGTTGTTCTGCATCACCAACATAATCTGAAAAAGAGGGCTGTGGTTGGCACTGCGCGCTGGTTGTAAATGTTCTACCACCGATTCAAAGGGAACTTCTTGATGCGCGTAGCCGTCCAGCAGCGTGTTTTTACTCTGCGCCAGCAACTGATTAAAGCTCGGTTCACCGGACAGGTCGCTGCGCAAAACCAGCGTGTTGACAAAAAAGCCGATCAGGCCGGCCACTTCGGCTTGTTCGCGGTTGGCAATCGGGCTGCCTACCACGATATCGCGTTGCTGGCTGTAGCGCGATAACAGCACCGAAAACGCCGCATGCAAGCCCATGAAAAGAGTGGCTTCCCGCGACTGACACTGCGCGCGCAGGCGCGCGCGAAGGGCGTCGGGCAGGCGACTGCGGTGAACGGTGCCGCGAAATCGGGGTGTAGCCGGGCGGGGATGGTCGAGCGGGAGTTTGTGTAGTGCCGGAATATCTGCAAGTTGGCTCCGCCAGTACTTTAATTGTTCGGCGAAACGGTCGCCTCGCAAGCTCTGGCGTTGCCAGTGGGCGTAATCGGCATACTGAATCGGCAGCGGCGGCAGGGGATTGTCCCGACCCTGGCTATACGCACCGTACAGCGCGTTGAATTCGTCGATCAGAATCGACATCGACCAGCCATCGGCCGCAATGTGATGCATGGTAATGAGCAGAAGATGAAAATTGCTTGCACGCCGAATCAGGCTCACCCGCAGCATAAGGTCGCAATGTAACTCGAACGGGCGCTGCGTCTCCCGCGCGATAAGGTCGTCTAATCTCTCCTGTTGAGCCTGGTTTTCCAGCGTCGACACATCGAACTGCTGTATCGCAAAATTCTCGGCGCTTTGTACCATTTGCCACGGTTGGCCCGTCTCGTCTTCCACAAAGCAGGTGCGCAGGCTTTCGTGACGCTCGAGAATGCTTCGCAACGTTCCGTCCAGGGCGGTCACGGAGAGTTCCCCGGCGATTTCAACCAGGCCCGAGAGATGGTAGTGCGAGCTTCCACCTTCAAGTTTGTCCAGCAACCACAACCTCTGTTGGGCGCTGGAAAGGGAGAGAGGAATATTGCCTTCCCGCCGGGTAATCCGCTGCTGCCTATCGCACTGAGAATTTGATATGAATAACGCGAGTTCGCGAACGGATCGGTGTTCAAACACATCCCTGACGGTAATTTGTATCTGCCACTTTTCCTTCACCGCGGCGACAAGCTTGATGAGAAAAAGGGAATTTACGCCGATGGCAAGGAGCGGTTTGGTCTCATCCAGGGGATCCGTTTCAAGTTCCTCTTTTATCCATTGTTTCAGTTCGCCCGCTATCTCGTTACAATGGACATCGGAGTGGTTCGCGGCGGCGCGGTCCGACTTGGAGCCGAATATAAAGGGGATCTGTTGCGATAAATAAAGCTGCTTTGTCAAATTGCGTTGCAACTTCCCACTGGACGTTTTGTGCAGGCCTTTCGATTCAATAAACAGAATATCTTCAACCAATAGTTCAAACTGTTCGTATATGACGCTTTGAAGTTTTCTGCTTACCGATGCAAAGTCCAGTAGCCTGATGGACTTTTTCTCCACTTCCTGGATTAAAACTATTTTTCCATTGTTCTCGAACGCGACACCGCCAGCCTTTACCAGTCCGCTTTGGGTTTCATGTGCGAGAAGCTCAATGTCCTGGGGGTAATAATTCCTCCCGTTAATGATGAGGATGTCTTTTATCCTGCCTGTAATATAAAGTTCTCCACCATGCGTAAACCCCAGATCGCCGGTACGCAGATACGTACGATCATCTCCCGCCAGCGTATTCAGGAAAGTTTCCCTGGTTTTTATGTCATTTCCCCAATACCCCTGGCATACGCTTGGGCCGCAATACCATACTTCGCCAACGCGGCCGGCTTCCAGTTCTATCCCTTTTTCGGGATCGACGATTTTAACGTGATGATTTCTCGCGGTAGTACCGCAGCCGACAAGGGATATCGCCTGTTGAGAATTGTTCGAAACAGCGACGATGTTTTCCGCGAGCAGATTCTTGTCAAAGTCGGTGACAACAGGATCGACGGCCGGGTTTACACCAGTAATAAAAACGGTTGCCTCCGCCATGCCATAGCAAGGATAAAAAGCAGACCGTTTAAAACCCGCCGTTGCGAACATATTTGAGAACTGCTCGAGTGTCTTTGGGTTGATTGGCTCCGCCGCGTTGCAGGCCACTCTCCAGGAAGACAAGTCCAGCCCTTGAAGTTGTGCCGCCTTGATTCGTTGAGTGCAATGATCGTAGCCAAAATTCGGCGAACCACAGACCGTACCCTTGTAATCGGAAATGGCCTGAAGCCAGGTTCTCGGCCGTCTCATAAAGCGAGACGGCGGCATAATAACGGAATGCGCACCAAGGTATATCGGGAGCAACAACGTATTTATCAGGCCAAGGTCATGAAAGAGGGGAAGCCAATTACAGAAAACATCATCGGACGAACAGCAAATTGCTTCTTCAATGGCTTTCAGGTTTGCCATGATGTTAGTGTGCGAGACCATCACGCCTTTTGGATCGGTGGTTGACCCGGACGTATACTGCAGAAACGCGATTTGAGAAGGAGCGGGAGAACGTAAGGCAACAGGCTCTTTTTCCTCACCGGCATCGCCGACTTCAAGCAGTGTTACCGATTCCAGTTGTTTGTCAATCCGGGATGCGACCTCAGCGTTCACAATAGCGAGGGATGCTTCCGCGCAGCGCGCGACGTTCCTAACCCGTGGAGACTGGCTTGCACTTAGGGGCGGATAGAGCGGTACGGCGATGACTCCCGCATAAAGGCAGCCTAAAAAAGCAATTACGTACTCCCGGCTCTGCGGCAAAAGTATTAAAGCGGTGTCACCGGGCGAGGATACTGTTAATACTTTTTTAGCAAACTGTTCTGTCTCATCGTGCAGACAGTTATAACTTATACCGTTTTCCTCACCACTGTCCTCGATGAAAGTAAAAGCGATTTTTTCCGGATTGAAGCGGGATTGAGATGCAAGAAAATCTATTATGGATTTCATTTGGTAATTTATATTTAAATGAGTGTGTGCAGTTATCAAACGTTTTTATTAATTTTTACTCATACAGCTACTCCCGCCAGCAACAGCGCACCGCCACCTTTATCTTTTGGCGGTTTTCGGCAATTATTTTAGAATAATGCGGATACTTAAAAGCCGGCTGTTGAGTCTGCGACGCTGTTGTTGGAAATATTTTTTTCAGATATCAGCCGGTGTCTGGAGCTGTTCTGTGTATTAAAACGATCATCATGTTCGTTAGTTGAAGCCATTTTTGTAAGACGATTGCTTTTAAATGCAATTTAATTGTGCTGTATGAAGGTATACTAATTTACTTTCAAAAAAGGCACAATCCTGGATATTCATTTGCATTGAATTTCTTCCGGGCCTGTTAATCCTTTCACTGACTCCGGCACTTACCGGGCAAGCTGTAGGCGAAACGGCGTCTCCTGTAACCGTGATCATTAATGTTTGCTCGATACGGCAGGCGGAATGTTTTTTCGGATCGCGGTACTCGGCAGAGAAACAGGCGCAGGCACGGGACGTCAAGCAGGCCGCTTCCGGAAAATCCGGTCATGTTGTCGGTTCTGTTGTCGGTTCATCGATCGATAGGGCAGTTGCGAAATACTGGATGAATTTCGCTGCATTGAACTGGTGGGTCTGAATGTTCATGCAACCATGTAAGTTTCCAACGATATCAGTGAAGTTTTACCGCCGCTTTAATTTTGAAAGTTTACTCCCACCAATATTGCAATGCGCGAAGGCCAGTACCTTTCGCTCCGGCCAAAACGCTTTCTCCTGCTGCTGTTATTTCTCGCCCATTTGAGTGAAATCCTGGGCAAGGAATACTTGCTCGAACAGTCCTGGGGCGGCACTGTGAGGGAACCAACCTTGTTCCAGTTCCCATAAAGGAGTTGCGGCAGCTCCGCGGCGATCACGGGGTAATCGCAATTATCTCCAGCAGGGCTATGCCTGGACACCGGAGGTGGTGTTGACAAACGAAAACCTCCCAAGCTCCCTTTTGCCCTGGCGGCGTTGGTAAGGCACTCGAGGGCGCGCTGGCCCCACTCGGGCCACGGAATTGCGGTGAATTTTGAACGCAGGGGAGCAGTACTAGATCGACTATTCGCGAGCTTTCGGCATTCAGTTATTGGCTGCGGGCGTGCAGCGAAAGTGACGTCGTTCAGATAATATTGGCCTAACCAGAAAAACAGATGCCAAAATCAATTTGGTAATGCCAATAGTCTGTTAATGTCAGGCCGGCTGATCTAGAATCGGCCTGCTGCAGTCAAGAAAAATGACATTGGTCATCGCTTCTTAGAGCGAAAAGAAAGGTTCTTTCCAAATCTACCCAATAACATTTCAAAATGAGGGGTACAACCCATGTCTGTAAAATCATGTTTGAAGCTAGGCATTCTGGCGGTGGTGATGGGCTTGTCCGCAAGCACTTTCGCAGCCAAGGACTACCCAGATGGTTATACCAAATGCGCCAAAGAGGGAGAAACATGTTCGTTTAGCGGCACGCGTTCCGTGGCCTATGGTAAGTCCGATCAGTTTGTTTATGCGACACTGACCGGACCAATTACCTGTGACCGTTCCCTGTTTCCGTCAATCGGCGTGGATGATCCCCGCTATTGTTCCTACGCCGCCAGTACCAGCGGTGGATCAACCAGTGGCGGTAGCAGCAGTTCCAGTTCTTCCAGTACCAGCGGTGGAAGCTTCAGCGGTAACGGCCGTTATCAGATTATTTCGCGTTTAAGCGGCAAGTCGATTGATGTTGCCAGTGCCAGCACGGCCAATGGCGCCAATATCCAGCTGTGGAGTTACAGCGGTGGCACCAACCAGCAGTGGGATGTTGCCAGTATGGGCAGCGGGTACTACTCGATTCGCGCCGCGCACAGTGGCAAGTCCATGGACGTCTACAACTTCTGCACCGAGCCCGGCTGTGAAATCGTCCAGTGGGATTACTGGGGCGGCAACAACCAGCAGTGGCAAATCACCAGCGTGGGCGACGGCTACTACAAAATCGTCTCGCGTCACAACGGCATGCCGCTGGATGTGTGGGAATGGAACACCAGTGACGGAGCGGACGTCCGGCAGTACACCGATACCGGCGGTACCAACCAGCACTGGCAGTTTGTTGCGGTGGGTGGTGGCTCTTCATCCAGTTCCTCCAGCTCTTCAACCAGTTCTTCGAGCAGCTCCGGTGGTATTACCGGTTCTTCCTGTTCTGGCGGCAGCACGGTGGTTGTCACCGCCACCATCCGGCAGGAAGATGGCGGCACCTTCGACGGCGGTTGCCGAACCTACAATGGTGGCGGCGACCTGGGTGACGGTAGTCAGTCGGAAGGGCAGGATCCGATCTTCCGCGTCGGCCCGGGCCTGATTCGCAACGTCTACATCGGCAGCAACGGCGCAGATGGTATTCATACCCGTAACGGTGGGGACGTGGATAACATCTACTGGTCGGATGTGGGTGAGGACGCCATGACCATCAAAGACCCAACCAATGGCGCCACCGTGACCGCAAGTAATATTGAGGGCTACGATTCAGCGGATAAATTCCTGCAGGCCAACGACGATGCGACCTGGATAGTGAATAACTGTATCGTCAAGCGGGCGGGTAAATTCCTGCGGCAAAACGGCGGCACCACATTCCCGTTGCATATCGAGGTAAGCAATTGCGATATTGCCGACATGGGCGAGGGTATTTTCCGCAGCGACAGCCCGAACAGCACGGCGCGCATTACCAACAGCCGTTTGCACAATGCAGGCGATATTTGTATTGGCGACTGGCAAAGCTGTACATCATCCGGTATTACCAACTATTAAATTGGGGTAAGGCCTGATTTAATTTGGTTTTGGCACAGGGATGTGCCGGTAATACCAACCCATTTGTGAAAACATGCGCACGGCCCGGCTGCGCGCATGTAAACAATGTTTACTGGGGGGATGAACAATGAACATCCAAACCGTATTAATTATTTTAATTGTCGCAATGGCAGGGTCGGCTGCTTTTTTACATCAACAAAACCGTGGGCTCGAGGATGCACTATCCGCCGACACGGCAACATGCCAACAGGGTGTCGCACTGCTGGAGAGCCAATATCGGGAAAAAATCGACGCGCTCAGGCAAACTCTTCCAGAACAGTTCCAACCCGCCTCGGTCACCACTTCACCCGGAACGAAAACAGATTTAACCAAGCTCGTTTCACACGGGCATCGCATCCGGGCGGTAACCCACAAATACGAATTCCTGCTGGAAACAGCGCAGCTGGATAACAGGGAGAAAAAAAATCTGCGTCGTTTGCTGTTGAAGCGGGAACAACTGGCGAATGCGTTGGACCTTATGGCCGACGGTTACTCGATGGAGGGGGCGGACAGTTCCAAACTGCGGGAACAACTGGCGACGGTTGAAGATAACATCCGGACTACACTTCAAAACACCGTGGATTACAGCCGCTACGAATTCCTTAAAGAGAGGGAGCTGTAATCATGAAAAACGCCAACATAGTCACAGTCGTACTTGGCGCCGCGTCTGTCGTGGCGATAGCAATAACAGCATCCATTTATCTTCAGCACTCTTCGCTGAAAAGCCAGCTTGCCCACCTCAATCGGCAATGTGCTGATAAAACATCGCGGCTGGTGGAGAATTACGAGGCGCAACTGGATGAATTGCAATTCAGTATCGTTCGCCATCAAACACCCAGCGGTACCAAACCCATTTCAACCGCCAGGGTGGAAGATGCTCCCACGCAACCAACCGTGCAAGTCGAGCCACCCGCACTGGAACGGTTTGATGAAAGCCTGGACGATATTGTGAACCGCAAGTACCGCTTCCTGTTTTCCAATCTTGCGCTCGACGTCGCCACCCGCGAGGCGTTGTATCAATTGATGCTGGAAAGGGAAGAGGTGGCATTAAAAATACAGGATGCAAAGGACTACGGTGACGAACTCGGCCTGACGCCGGGCGATATTTCACAGCTGGAATATGAACTGGAGGAGATAGACCAACGCATTCAGGATTTATTGGATGGCGATAACAGCCAGCGTTACGCCCTGTTAAAGGATTCGGACAGGGAACAGGAACATTTTAATCAATATACGCTCGGCGTAAACGGCTTGTTTCCGCTCAACCGGGCGCAACAGGAATCGCTTTTATTTACCAAGCTGCGACACAAACAGGCGTTCGAGGAAATCCTTGCCACTTCCGGTCTGGACCAGGATTATCCACTAACCGGGGAGCAGCGCAACGAACTTCTGTCGAAACTCGAAATGGCAGCGCAGCGGTACAAGCACGGTTTTTTACAGGAAATACGCATGGACCTGGACCACGACAATTACCCGATGGATCAATACACATTGCTGGAAAATTACACCAATACCGAATTCCAGGAATTAATCGCGGACCTGCGCAAACAGGTGGATGAGCGCGGCGTTCTGTAAAATCCCGTGGGGCGGGTAAGCGATGGCCCGACACTTCGGGCGCCACCCGCCGTTTTTAATAGCAGGGCGCAACAAACAAAATAAGGTAAAAAAGTAAAATGCTTTTTCGTCTGGTCATTATCGGCTTGCTACCAATTCTAATAAATGCCTGTGATAAACCACCTCCAGTGCCGCAATATTCCGCTGAGGTCTTCAATCCCAAATGGATGGCTGGCACGGTACTTCCGGGTTCCGGTACTTTCCTGTTGGTGGGTGAACAGGGTTCCATTGCGCGATCAGGCAACGGCAGCGATTGGTCCTACGCGCAAACACCCCTGACGCATACGCTTTACGACATCGCTTCGGATACCGAAGGCAAGGTTTTGATCGCGGTTGGCGATGCGGGAACAATATTGCGATCCGTGGACGACGGTGGTTCCTGGCAATTGCCGGCAGTCGATGTGCCGGAAGGCTCAAACTTTTCCGCCACCCGGCTTAAAACCGTAATGCACGCCGCCGAGGGAGATGTATGGTTGGTGGCCGGTACGCAAAATGCCATCCTGCGCTCCGTGGACCAGGGGAAAAACTGGCGACTGGTTTCCTACAATACCAGCGATGCACAACTGGAAATACTTGCACTATTTAACGAACGCTCGACAGGGGACATTTTATTTGCCGCGCAACACGGCACAACGGGGCGCTCCAATGATGGAGGAGCGAACTGGCACATTGTCCGGCACGATATGCAAACCACCGGCAATTACATTCCACATATTGTCGGTTTTCACCAGCATGGCGACACATTAATTGCCACGGCCGATCTGGGGCGTCTTCTGGTTTCGCAAAATGGTGGTAAAACCTGGCAACTGAACAAGCTGCCAACGGCGGGCTATTTTACTGACAGTGCCTACGATCCAGCGCATAAGGCGCTTGTTCTTACAACCCAAATGGGAGAAATCGCACGCTCCACTGACGGTGGTAAAACCTGGCAATTGGCGACACCAAACGTCGCCAATTGGCCGGGAGATGATATTCCTCTTTTATCGTCTGTACTTTACGACAACGAATCCAAATCCTTTTTAGCCGTTGGCAATTCTGGTGTCGTTCTGCGCTCGACGGATGGCGGCGCGAGTTGGCACGGCGGTGCACTGAAGTCCCTGCTTAATCGTAGCGTAACCACATTACTGCATGCGCCGGAAAAGGATTTGTTTGTGCTGACCGGGTTGGGCGGATTTATCGCGACCGCGAATGGCCTGGAGAATGCGGAAACACCCTTGTCCGGCTGGGAGTTGGTA
Source organism: uncultured Cellvibrionaceae bacterium (assembly GCA_964451365.1). Taxonomy (GTDB): domain Bacteria; phylum Pseudomonadota; class Gammaproteobacteria; order Pseudomonadales; family Cellvibrionaceae; genus CAYVIB01. The sequence continues at coordinate 1,141 of CAYVIB010000006.1, read as the reverse complement.
CGACCGGGCATTGACCAGTATATACGCGAAGTGGTGCATATTCCCGATAACGATACGTTTATCGCCGTCGGCCAGTTGGGCGGAATCTGGCGCTCCGACAATGATGGACGCGATTGGAATTTTGTCGAAATGGATTACCCGCATCCCAATCAACCGCCGCATTTGCGCGACCTTATCGTGGGTTCCACAAGTGGGGTATTGTTGGCCGCGGGACCGGCGGGCAGTATTATCCGTTCGCCGGACAACGGCGTGACCTGGCAACCGGTTTTTCAGGGCGCTATTGCAAAAGGCGAGGCCTTTACCCAAATACTGGTCGATGAAAAGAGGCGGACGCTATTGACCTGCGAAGTGCTTTATCGCTCCGTCTACCGCTCTTCCGATGACGGCGCCAGCTGGCGGAAGGTGGCCGCTATTGATGCCGGTGGCAGTAACCTCTGGCACGGTGCAGTCTCCCGAAAACACGATCTGGTGATGGTAGTTGGCCAGTTGGGCGCTATCGCGATCAGTCGCGACGGTGGCGATAACTGGCACATGGCGGAAACGCCGGTAAAAAATGATCTGTATGGCGCGTTTGCCGATGACAAAAGCGGAACATTGTTCGCCGTGGGGCACAACGGCATCATCTTGCGCTCCGAAGAGGGTTATCAGTGGCAAAAAGTTGAGTCGCATACCCTGCACACTTTGCGACGTATTGTAGCGGAACCGGAAACTGGCGCGCTGTTGGCATTCGGCCAGGGTGGTACCGTGGTGCGCTCGACAGATACGGGCAGAAGCTGGGAACAAATGGTAACACCAGTTCAGTCCGGGGAGCTGCGCAAGGCGCTGTTGGAACCCGATACCGGGAATCCTGTCATTGTTGGTCGTGACGGTTTGATATTGCGCTCCGTGGATCAGGGAAAAACATGGCAAAAATTATCGAGCCATACCAACCAGCACTTTCGAAGCGCGGCTTTTAACCCTGCAACCGGAACCTTAATAGCGGTAGGAGATGGTCTTGTCCGGTTGGAAAGGCAATAATTTTTCAATTTTCTCTGAGATCAGGAAATTTCGAATATCCCGGAGCTTCTGTCCTTCTTTTACAACCGATTCCGGACAGAAGTGCGCTGCGAACATGACGTTGTAAAGCCATCGTCGTGTCCCA